>CAWJMT010000039.1:0-10455 GCA_963844035.1 uncultured Gemmatimonadales bacterium | reverse complement strand
GCGCCAAGTTGATCGCCGAGCGGCGCGCCTCGCCGAGGACGGCATCGAGGATGCTGCCGCGGCGCTGCAAGCCGCGCCGTTGCCGGGCCGTCCCGCCTTGCGGTTCTTCGAAGAGTTCGCGGAAGACGACGCTCGGATTCCCCTGGGCGGGCAGGCCGATGCCGTCCGCGCTGCACGACAGCGAATGGCCCTGGTTGCTGAGTTCGAGCGACGAGAAACGCGTCCGCGGCGCGGTCACCTGGGCCATGAGCTGATCGACCGAGATGGTGTTCCGTTCCGATTGCCCGATCTTGCCGCCGGTGAGCCAGATGGTGCTGCAATTGTGATGATGGCCCAGCCCGTTCGGATGATACAGCCCGCTGATGGGCGTGATGCTGGCACGGTGTCTCTCGAGAGGTTGCAGCGCCCTCGAGAACCGGTAGTCTGCTGCCGGCCTGCGTGATCTGGTAGTCGATGGTGTTGACGCCGTTGGGGAGGTAGATGAAGACGCTGCGCTTGGCCCGGTTCGCGGTGTCGGCCGCTCGCAACGGACGCATGCAGTCAAGCAGCGGCAAGCGCGAGCGAAACGCCGAGTCCCCGCAGGACGTGGCGGCGGCTCAAGAGCCAGTGCTGCGAGAGAATGTGGGCCATCGTATGATTCTCCTGAAATAAATGGCGTCGCGGATTGGCGAGTCAATGTTCCTTCGTGGAGCAGGCGAGCCGCCTGTTTCCCAAAAAAAACCAGACAAACGTTGGGTTATTGTATTTTAGCCGCCGCCTGCGCCGTCACCCTCTAGGTGACCCTTATAGGAGCTCCTCCGCCATCATTTCATCAGCGCAAGATTTCGCCAAAGGTTCGCCAGGCTGTCCGTGCCGCCGAAGAGCGTGGTGAAGTGGGTGGAGTCGATGAGCAAGATGTCGCCGGCTCGTTGTTCGGTGGGCGGCAGCCAGAGCAGGCAGTTGAACTCCTTGTTGCCCGCGGCTGTGAAGGGGTGCGGGCGGTCGGGGTCGATGAGTTGCCGGCCCAGGACATGCACCGACTTCGCGTCCTGGGTGGTCACTTCGTAATGCGGCAAGTGCAGGTGGAAGTTGAATGTGGTGACGTTGTTCAACAACCCCAACTTGTCGAGGTCGCGGAAGGCGGTCAGCGGCGCGATCTCCTTCGTCCCTTTCACGACTGCGGGACGAAGTCCCCATTGATTGATGACCGGGACGTTGAGCGCCTTCATCAGCGAGCGCGTGTATTGGCTGAATCGCTGCTGGCGAGGCACGAGTTCGTCGCCGTGGTGGCGATATTCCACCTGCCGCTGCTTCGCGTCGTCGGTGAAGCCGACGTCGTGGTGCGGGGCGAGCAGCAGGCAGGTCCCTTCGCGTTTGAGCCACTCGCGGATCGCGTCGATTTCGCCCGGCTCCGCTTCCTGTTCGGCGACGAGGTGGTCCAGGCCGAACACCATCAACGTGTCCGTGTCGGCCAGCACTCGTTCGTCAATCGGCAGCTTGTAGCCGGCCTGATCGATGCGCTGAAACACGGCGACGGGATGCCCGGTCGCCTCACCGACGATCTTCTGGAATGAAAGCGTGGACCGATGGAACAACTCCAAGGTTCCGCCGATGCCTTGCAGGAAATTCATCTTGTCCCACTCGGAGGCTTCGAAAGCCGGCCACGCGACCCGGCGAACTTCGGTCATCGAGGAAAACCGATTGTCCATCTCGGTGAGATCGCGGTTCGTTTCCCACGGATAGCTCCAGGTCCAGTAGATGCTCACGCGGCGTTTGCCGGGCGTGTGTTTACGGGCGACGTGGTCCTGGTTGTAGGTGCGGGCGGGTTGAGGTGTGGTCATTCGTTTCCTTCCGATGCAGGATGTTGGAGTTCGTTCTCAGCTCGTTTGCCAAAAGTCTTGCCGATTAAGCTGCCGTGTCACGCTGGCCGCCACGCGACCGAGAATGCCGGCATACGTCGGAAACGAAAGCGGAACGTGAGCCAGCTCATCGACTCGCATTCCGGCGGTGATGGCGATCGCCGCGACCTGCGTGATCTCGACCGCCCGTTCGCCGACGACGTGGCAACCGAGAATCTTGTGCGTCGCGCGATCGACGATCAGTTTGCAAAAGCCGAACGTGCGACCGTCGATGATCGTGCGCGTGGTCGCGTCGAAGTGGATCGTCGAGGCCACGACATCGTGTGCCGCTCGGGCCTGCGATTCGGTCAGTCCCACCTGGGCGTATTCCGGGTCCGTGAAGCTGCCGATCGGGTTCACCGCTTCGCCCAGCGTCATCGTCGCGCCGCGAACCGCATTGGTCGCCGCCACGAAGCCGTCCTGAATCGCCGGCGGGACCAGCAGCAGGCGACCAGTGACATCGCCGGCGGCAAAAATGTGCGGCGCGGACGTTCGCAGATAGGGATCGACGCGCACAAAGCCCCGCGCATCGGTCTCGACGCCCGCCGCCGCGAGGTTCAGCCCGGCCGTGTTCGCCTGCCAGCCGACGGCCACGACCGCGAGCGACGCTTCCGCGCTGCTGCGATCGCCGTCCCGGCAGTAGTTCATGCGCACGCCGCTTGGCGTTTTCTCGAACGATTCGATCTCGCCGAAGTTCTCCTGCACCGCGATCCCCGCGCTGCGGAATGCGGAGGCGACGGCCGCCGAAATGTCTTCGTCTTCCGTCGGCAGAATGCGCGGGCCGCGATGGAACAGTTGCACTCGCGAGCCGAAGGCGTTGAAGACCGAAGCGACCTGCGCCCCGGTGGCGCCGCCGCCAATCACCAGCATCGACGGCGGCACCGAGGTCAGGCTCCAGGCGTCGCTGTGCGTGTTCGTGAACTCGAATCCGGGGACGTCGAGCCGCCGACTGATTCCTCCCGTGCAAAGGATGAATTTTTCCGCCTGCAGCCGCAGCCCGGTCGCCGTTTCGATCGTGTGCGGATCGACGAACCGCGCGATGCCGGCGTGTTCGTACACGGACACGCCCAGCGAATCGATCTGCTCGCGCCATGTCGAACAGGCACGCACGTCGTGGGCGACCTCGCGGACGCGCGCGAGCAGCCGAGGGTAATCCAGCACCGGCTCGCTCACCGCAATGCCGTATTGTCCGAGCTGCCGCGCCTCGCGGATCAACCGCGCCGCATGAGCCAGCGTCCGCACGGGAACAGGACCGTCATTGGCCGCCATGCCGCCGAACTCGTCGCGAGTGACCAGCGCCGTGCGAGCGCCGAGGTCCGCGGCGCGCAGCGCCGCGACCACCCCGGCCGGTCCCGCGCCAATGACGAGTACGTCTATCATCTACCGCCATCTCCCAGTGCAGCGAGATAGTGAAGTCGCCTTCAGGGGCAGAAAGGAAGACGCCCGCCCCTCACGGTGACGTTGACATGCCACGGCTTGCCCAGATCGACGAAATATTCTTAGCACTCCCTCTCAGGTTTCCAGGTCCGCCAGCCAGCGCAGCGCTCGGAGCCCTGGCATGAAGCAGTACTCCCCGCCGCGCGTGACAACGAACCGAGGCAGGCCCTGGATACGCTGGCGGATCGGCCGGCGCGGAATGGTCATGTCTGCCGATAGGTCGTTGGTCCCGCAGATGGGGTCCGTCTGGGTGTTCGCCCCGATGAACTCGCCGTCGTTGATCCACGTCGATTGCACGAACTCGAACTGCTTGGTAAGGTTCGCACCGATGAAGACAAACATCAAACCCCGATCCGCGCCGTCGTCTTCCAGGACTCCCTCCGGAAGCAGCGGCCCGTAGCTTGTGCCCCGGCGAATCATGCGCCGGATTCTCACGTTCGTGCGGCTCTCCGTGAGGCCGTCGCGGGGATTCGTCCGCCTGCTATGGGAGCCGAGCGGTGTCTTGAACCCCAATCGGTCGTCCTCGTAGTAGAGGAAGTCGTTGTTGCGCTTCGGATCGGCGCCCAGTTCGGGGTCGTCTCGTTCTGGGCATAGCGCCAAGGGCGCTCCACTCCGCCAGCGCCCCATCATCTTGGCAGCCAGCAATTCCTCCCCCTCGGGCCCCTTCGAGTTCGCTCTCAGGTACTGCCGGAATAGCGCCACGCGCTGGTGTAACTTGCGGAGCACGACGTAGGTGCCGTTGCGGCCCAAAACCTCGGGCTGGGGCATGGCGGGGAAACTTCCCGATTCGTCTTGGTAACCCAGGACGATCTCACCCGCCTTCAGGGGAGGTTCCTTGGGGTTGCTCCCGGGAATGCCGCTCCCTTCGACGGCCGGGTGACTGATGCCGTCCCTGAACCCGAATGCCTCTCGCTCCGTGGGCAGCACGAAGCAGTCCTGTCGCCAGATCGCCTTGATCCCTGTCATCTCGTGATACGCCTTGCGCGCCCGTTCTAGCACGGCCTCGAGCCGTTGTGCATCGGGCGCAAGCGCGGCCAGCACGACGTGGACATCCGGCGTCCCGAGCGGTTTCTCCCAGTGCTCGGGGCCGCTCTCACCGCGATCTGCCAGTATCGGCGCACGGGCTGCCATCCCCTGCCGGAACTCCGGCGGAAAACTGGCAAGCGAACTCTCCGGCACTCCCAGCGCTCTCAGGCCCCAGAAGGTGACTGCGACGCTGACCCCGGCCTCCGACGCCGGGCTGGTTGGATTGGCAGCCGAGGCCACGACCTTGCTCACGCGCCCATCAGCTCCCGACCCGCCTTGCGGTCGTCGATGCGCAGCAAGATGTACGTTGCCGCATACGGAGAGGGTCGGGGCCGCAGGACGCCACTCTGGATGTCTTCGAGTTCGAGCATGATGGCAAACCTCTTCAAACCGTCGCCAGGTCCCGTTTGTGGAATTTCGATCCCCCGAAGGCGTATCTATTGCATCTGGTCGAGCATCGACGAGAACGCGTCCTTGAGCTTCAGGGCCTTTTTGATCTCGTCGGCGCTGACGTAGGGATACTCGCCGTACTCCATGAAGCTGTGACACTGGTGCTCCCTGGCGAACTTGACGAACGCAGCGGGGTTATCCCGCCAGTCGGCCGGAAACCCTTCGAGGTGCTCGAACACCGTCGTCACGCCGGACTGCTTGAAAAGGTTCACGGCATCCTCGACGTACTTGTCGAAATCCGTGTCGAAAATCCCCTGGTACATGAAGCGCGTGTCGTTGTCAAAGAGCACCCAGCGCAGGTAGTGGAGCTTGAGTGCCGCGAGGAGGTGGGGGTCTTTCTCCAGTTCCTTCGACAGCTTGACTCCATATTCGCGGACGGCCTCCGCCTTCCCCGGCTTCACCTTGGCAATGAGGGTGAAGCCATAACACGCCGGAGTGCTCGGCCAGATGGGGCCGTATCTCCCCATTTCAAGGTCTTTGAACTCTTTGGGAATCGCGACTGCCTTGGGTTTCAGCTCAGCCATCGGCGTGCTCCTTGGGCAAAGTGTTTGGAGGTTCGGACTCGGTTGGCCCACGGCCACGCGCCACTCGCGCCGCCCGCCGCGTTTCGAAACGAGAGAAACTCGTATCGCCCCGTGAGCGCGGGCGCACGCGTCAGCAGGATGTGTTGAATGTCGTCGAACTCAAGCACGGCAGTTCCTTGTTGGGTCATTGGGTCAGGTGGTTCCTGTCGCTAACGAGTGCCTTTCGTCCACGCCCAGGCCGCGATGCGCCAGCCTTCGGCGAGCTTGCGAAGCGCCACCGTAAAAACCGCGCCGGTTTGCGTGACCTGCTTGCCGTGCACTTGAAACGTCATGGACGCGGGCACGACCACATACGCGCTATCGCCGGTGACGGCATTGTGCAACGGCTCTCCGAGAGTGACGACATAGCCTGAAGCACCGTGCTGCTCACCTTCAATCAGCACGTCTCGATACCAATCCTGAGCTGCCGTTGGCCCCAACCACAGGTGCGGCGCCATGCCGTCAAGAATCGAGCCTGGGACAGAAAACATCGCCGCCATCCCTTCGCCATCACCCTTGTTGAAGGCATTGATGTAGTTGCGGATTGCGGCCATCGGATCAGTCGTGTTCATTTACGCGGTCTCCTGCTGGGGTTATGCGAAGGTTACTGCATCTGGTCGAGCATGTTCGAAAACGCCGCCTTGAGCTTGAGTGCCTTCTTGATCTCGTCCGCACTCACATACGGGTATTCGCCGTATTCGAGGAAGCTCGGGCACTGATGTTCGCGGACGAACTTGATGAACGCCGGGGCGTTCGACTTCCAGTCCTTGGGAAAGCCTTCCAGGTTTTCGAAGACCGTGTTGAGGCCCGAACGCGGCGAAGATCGCCACCGCATCCTCGGTGTACTTGTCGAAGTCGGTATCGAAGATGCCCTGATACATGAAGTAGGTCTCGCCCTTGATGGGGAAGAGCACCCAGCGGAGATAGTGCAGCTTGAGCACGGCAAGGACGTCCGGCTGCCCGGCCACCGCCTTCTCGATATTGCGAGCATACTCGTAGAAGACCTCCTCGCGGCCGGGAATGATCTTCGCCAGGATCGAGAACCCGTAGCACGCCGGCGTCTTGGGAAAGATCGGTCCATACCGGCCCTGCTCCGCGCCGTCCTTGCTGAAGCCCCCTTTCGGAATCGCCATCGCCGCCGGCTTGGTCCAATCTTGTTTCGAAGTGTCTGACATGCGCGTGAGCCTTTCCTGTTGAGAGGTTGATTGACTTTACTTTTCCGAATCTTGGTCGTTCTGGGGTCGGGGGAACGCGTTGCTTCCCGACTCCAGCCCATTTCGCGATCATCGTGAAAAGACCGCGCGAGACAACATACGGGACCAGGGCCAGTACCGTCGCGGTGATCAGCAATTCCAGTGCGAAAATTCCCCCCTGGACGATGACCTGGTAGATCGAATCCAGAACCAGCGCGACAATGAAGACCGTCCCGACATCCTTCCAGACTTGCCGAAACCGCTCTTGCCGAGTAATCGGATCCGAGAGCAAGTCGCACAGAATCGACGGCTTGCCCAGTCGAGCATCCCTCAAGCCGGCGCGAACTGCGAAGAAGATCGCCACTCCCGGTTGCATCAAAAGGCGAAAACTCATGGGCCCTCCCCAGCGGCCAACGAGATTCTCCCAGCCGCGTGCGAGGGCCTCTTCTAGCATGATCGGTGGTGTCCTGCGAGCATTGAAATGGTCTATCGTTGATTATCAGAAGTTCGCGTCACCCAGGCTACCTCGTTGGTTCGCGGCCATCTGAAGAGCAGCATCGGCGTCTGGAGGGACACAGGAACAAGCAAGCTGCTTGTCCCTACGTGGACACTGCCGGGCTCGAACGCACCAGCAGTGGTCGCAGCTCACCCGCCAGGAACACGGAGCCGGTGACGCAGATGAGGTCGTCCGGGCGTCGCCAGTCGTCGCGCCGCGTCGAGGGCGCCCGCGGCATCGGCACACACCGTGCAGCCGGTGCGGAACGAGGCGGGCACGAGTTCGAGCGAGTTGCTGCGGGCGCGCACGAAACGTGGGTTGTCGCGAAAGCGCGTCAGAAGACAGATGCTCGAAGTGCGGCGTCAGCATCTCGAGCATGCCCTTGAGGTCCTTGTCGCGGCTGCCGGCGAAGACGAGCAGCCGCCGGCCTCCAGCGTTCAGCGGAAACGACGCTCAGCAGCGACTGCACCAGCGCGTTGGCCGAGGCGTCGTTGTCGGCGCAATCGAGCACGATCAGCGGCCGGCGGCCGACGACTTCCAGGCGGGCCGGCCAGTCGACCTTCGCGCAAGCCCGCGATGCCACCGGCTCGTCGGCGAACGTGCAGCCCGAGACGGCGCGAGCTCTTCGACGGTGGCGACGGACGACCGCGGCGTTGGCGGCCTGGTGATCGCCGAGCAGTCCCAGTTCACTGCGGGCCACTTGCGCTCGCGCGTGCTCATCTCGACCTCCGGGTCGCGGTCGCCGTTCTTGCCGATGTATGCGCCGGGTGATGGCGGTAAGCGAATATCGCACGTCCAGCTCAGGCCAGCGGGCACTGCGCTCGCGGCAGACGTCCTGCAATGACGTTCCTGGCCTCGGCGACGCGTGGCCCCGCTGATCGTCGGCCGGCCCGGCTTGATGATGCCCGCCTTCTCGCGCGGCGATGGCCGCCAGCGTGTTGCCGAGCTGCTGCGTGTGATCGAAGCTGATGCTGGTGATGATCGACACGCAGCGGCGGCAGACGTTGGTCGAATCGAACCGGCCGCCCAGGCCGACCTCGAGCACGGCCAGCGTCCACGCGGCGGCGGGCGAAGTGCAGAAAGCCCAGGGCGGTGGCGATCTCGAAGAATGTCAGCGGCGTGCCGCAGTCGCCGTCGCCGTCCAGGGCTCGCCGCACGGCCGGCCTCGATCTCGACGCAGGCTCGGTCAGTTCGTCGCGGCGGATCGGCTCGCCATCGACCTGATGCGTTCCTCGACGCGATCCAGGTGCGGCGAGGTGAACAGGCCGGTGCGATAGCCGGCCTGGCGCGAGCACGGCGGCCAGCATCGGCCGACGTCGAGCCCTTGCCCTTGCTGCCGGCGATGTGGACGATGCGGCAGCCGTTCGTGCGGATTGCCCAGCCGCGCCAGCAGCCGCGCATGCGGTCCAGCTTCAGGTCGTCGGCGCGGGGCGAGCGCTGTTCGTAGTTGACGCGGCCGAACCAGAACCGCATCGCCTCTTCGTAGTTCATGGGTCGCCTTCGGCTGCTCGCTAGATGAGCGTGAGCGATTCGACAGCACCAACCCGACGCGTCAGCGAGGGAGTGTCGCCGTACCCCTCGCTGACGCGTCGGTGCCGTACCCCTCGCTGACGCGTCGGTGCCGTACCCCTCGCTGACGCGTCGGTGCCGTACCCCTCGCTGACGCGTCGGTGCCGTACCCCTCGCTGACGCGTCGGGTTGGTGCAGCGAAGACACGCATCATTGGCATCGGTTCGGGCGTTCAATCGGCGGCGGCGACAGTGGCGGGCCGATCGAGCAGGATGTGGCGGATGCGTTGCTGCCATTCGGCGGGACGGGTCAGCAGCTCCTTGGACAGGACCAGGTTCACGCCGTCGCCGCGAAGCTTGTCCAGGTCCTCGGGCGCCTGCGAGAGGAACGAGGGCGATGCGGTCGAGATGAGCGCGACGGCGAACCTCGCGGCCGAGCTCGATGCCGCTCATGCCGGGGAGGTTGACGTCGAAGAGCAACAGCTCGGCGCCGTGGTCACGCAGATGGACCAGGGCTTCCTCGGCGGTCGTGAACCAGGTGAGCTGCTGGGCCGGGCGCTGAGCCAGCTTCTGGATGATCAGGCCGATCTCGTGGGTGTCCTCGACCAGCACGATGCGGCGGCTGCTCCAAGCTGCCCTTCGCGGCATTGCTCGACGCTGGGTTGGTCGGCGCCGTATAGGCCGGTACCGCGTCTTCGCGGGTTCGTCGGCGGTCGGCTTCGCGGCCGGCGTGCTTCTCTGGGCCGCGGGCTGGGGCTCGGGCAGCGTGAAGTAGAACGTGGTTCCCTGGCCGGGCTGCGACTCGACCCAGATGCGGCCGCCGTGGGCCTCGACGATCTTCTTGCAGATGGCCAGGCCGGCGCCGGTGCCCTCGTACTCCTCCTGCGCTGGTGCAGGCGGCGGAACATGCCGAAGATCTGCTCGTGATAGCGGGCGTCGATGCCGATGCCGTTGTCGCGCACGTACAGCGTGACCGGCCGGCGATGTTGTCCGGCTGGGTCGGCGCTGGCGCTGGCCGATCGTCACGACTGCGGTTTCGGGCTGGGGTTGTACTTGAGGCCGTTGCCGACCAGGTTGGCCAGCAGCTGCGTGATGCGGTGCGGATCGCCGACGACTGTCGGGCAGCGAGCCTTCGACGATGAGTGTCGCCTCCTTGCGCTGGATCAGGTCGAGCAGGTCGCGGCGAACCGTGGCGACGATCTCGTTCAGGTCGAAGACGCGTCGGGACTGCTCGTGATGCGGCCGGCCTGGCTCAGCGTCAGCAGATCGTCGATCAGGCTGCCCAGTCGCCGGCTCGCCTGGCACAGGTGATTGATGTACTGGAAGCCGTCGGCGCCGAGCTGGGCGGCGTAAGTCCTCGGCCAGGAAGTGGCTGAACGCCTGGAAGGTCCGCAGCGGCTCCTTGAGGTCGTGCGAGACGACGTGGCTGAACTCCTCGAGCTCGCTGGATGATCGTGTCGCAGCTCGGGCGTTGGTGCGTTCGAGCTCGTCGCCGCGGTGGTTGAGCTCGTGGGCCAGGCGATGGCGTTCGGTGAGGTCGAGGGCCGAGCTGCGAAAGCGGACGACCTTGCCGCGATGATCGCGCACCGCAACCGTGCGGATCCACACCTCGATCAGGCGCCGTCGTTCTTGCGCCACTGCGTCTTCGAGCTCGCCTTCGCGAGCCAGCGGATGACTCGCCGCCTTGTCGCCTCCTTGCCCTGCCGCTTCCAGGCCTCGGCGCCGGCGGACGACAGCAGGTCCTGGTACGAATGCTCTTGCAGGTCCTCGCGGCGGTGGCCGAGGATTCGCAGTAGCGTGTCGTTGAAGGTGACCAGCCGGCCCCGGGGATCGAGGCTGAAGAACATGACCGGCGAGTTGTGATAGAGATCGCGATAGCTGTCCTTCAGGCGTTCGAGGTCCTTC
>CAWJMT010000038.1:0-7382 GCA_963844035.1 uncultured Gemmatimonadales bacterium | reverse complement strand
CCCGGGACATCCCCCGTCATCAGCGCGGGTGGTCTCACGTACGAGCAGGAGCTACGCGAACGCGACGAGGCGATAAGCCGGGGACCCCGCCTTCGGCGGGGAGTCGCGCTCGGGCTATCGGGACCAATCGGGACTTCCAGGGCGGCTGGCGGAACGGCTAGCGCCCGTCCCCGCCGCCCATGCGGCCCCACGTGGTCAACCCTCACACTGGCAGGAGTTCCCGCCAGGCACCTGACGGCAGACACCCCCGGTGATGGGGCACGTCCGCCGCACGTCGGCGCCTGGGAAATGATGCAAGTGTTGTCGGGCGTCACGCACACGCAAGAGACATGGTCCGGCGTGAACGTCTCCGGACCGCAGACTTCCCCGGTCGGGCACGTCCCGCCGCACGTCGGCGTCGGGGAAATATAGCAGGTGTCGTCGTGGGGACGCATTCGCAGGATCGCCCCCCGCTCATCTGACCACAGACTGCCCCGGTCGGGCACGTCCCGCCGCACGTGGGGGCCTGGGCAATGTAGCAGGTGAGGTCGGGGGAGCGCACGCGCAGGTGTTGCCGCCAGGGGCCTGCGTGCAGACCTGCCCGGCGGTGGCGCACGTCCCGCCGCACGTCGGCGTCGGGGAAATACCGCAGGTGTCGTTAGTGGCGACGCATCCGCAGACGTTCTGCCCGGTCAGCTGACCGCAGACTTCCCCGGTCGGGCACGTCCCGCCGCACGTCGGCGTCGGGGAAATACCGCAGGTGTCGTTAGTGGCGACGCATCCGCAGACGTTCCGCCCGGTCAGCTGACCGCAGACTTCCCCGGTCGGGCACGTCCCGCCGCACGTGGGGGCCTGGGCAATGGAGCAGGTGTTGTCGGGGGAGCGCACGCGCAGGTGTTGCCGCCAGGGGCCTGCATGCAGACCTGCCCGGCGGTGGCGCACGCCCGCCGCAGGTGCCGTCCGGCGAGGTGCCGCAGAGGGTGGCGCCGCAGTCTAACCAGCAGGTGGAGCCACGGAAGCAAACGTAGGCATCGAGCATCAGGGTTACAGTCGCCATCGTTGCTGCACGACGAGTTGCCGTTACCTCCCACCTCTCCGCGAACCCGGGGTGATGCCACCAGACAGATGCAATTGGTCCCGCAAGAGGTCCCGGGGTTTGAGCACTGAAACGGCAGCGTCGTGGTGGTGGTGGTGGTAGTCGGACATACATCGGTCACGACGCCGCCACCGTCGGTCGTGACGGCTGGGGTGACGCAGTGGCTCTCGACGAAACTCTGGGGCGAGCCGCCGTCCGGGCACGTCCCCGCCTTGGTAAGCGCCACCGAGAACTTCATCGTGGACTTCGGGATGCAGACCACGCTATCCACCGGCAGTCCCTTCGCCGCAGCCTTCGCGTAGCACCCGAGTTCGCCCTTCGCGAGCTGTCCCGCAGCCTTCCGCTTCCGGGCCTCGCAGTCGCTCGGGAAGGTGTCGATGAAAGCCCCGGCAACCAACGACTCGCAGCCATCTGCGATGCTCTCACACGCCGTCTGGTCGCCCGTGCAGGTGCCGGCATTCCCGAAGGCGTGGCTAAACTTGGCCATCACCTTCGATTCGCAAGCCAAGAGGCCGAAGGAGTCGCCGCTCGCTGCGACCCTCGCCTGGCAGGCGAGGAGACCCGATTCCTTCTTGCCGATGGCCTTCAGTTTCGCGCGGGTGCATTGGTCGGCCCCCGCTGGTGCCGCTCCTACGGCAACAAGCGCGACGACAGCGAGAACGAGGCGGCTGATGCAGGCGACGCGGGTCGTCAGACTATACAACATGAGCGGGTCCTCCCTTCGGTTCGTCGTTGGTGGTGTTCGGATGCCCGGGTGGGCCGCCGAGCCCCCGAGATTGACACTGACAGGGAACATGCATCTGATGTCCCCCCTCACAGACTAGGGAAGTTGAGTCTGGTCGACCTGGACCCGCTTCCCGGTGATGGTGATATTCTCAGAACTCAGCACGGCCGCGTGAGGGTCCAGGGGATCCATGCCCGCGATCGTCTTATAGATTCCCAGGCCCTGAAAGCTGTTCCCATCCTTCGAAACCGTCACTCGTTCCAGTACCAGGGCGCTGCTGCTGGAATCGGGTTGACCCTCCTGATCCTCAGGCGCGCTCAGAAAGTTGAAAGCCGGATGAGTCAGGCCGTAGGTTCGCTTCCCAAGCGGAATCCACGCACCCTGGCAGACGTTTCCGATCAGTATCGGAGTGGTGTCGTTCTGGGTCTCTGTCCGATCCGCATGCCAGACGTCCCAGACATTGAGAACCACCGCTTGGGTGACGGCGTCCTTCCAGGTTACCTGCCAAAGGCCAACGATTGGTTCATCCGCCGCGGCGCCGGTGGGCCGCAGGCCGAGGAACATCATGGCAGCCGCCATGAGCATAAGGCTTGAAATTCGTTTCATAGTTGGTCTCCTTTCGTTCGTCTGTAACGATTCTGCGCCATCGAGAAGATACGAATGCCCCCGAGGGCACGGACAGGCATTTTCGAATCCCTCTCGCTCATTCCTGCCTCCTTCGTACGTTTGAGCTGCGCCGAAGCTTCAGCTCGTTCATCCGAACGCCTTATGTGGCGCTACAACTGGCGTAGCGACGCTACACGACCGGTTCATTCCGCCCATCCGGTCGGCCGCTCCGGCGTGTAGACGCAGCGCGTCCCGGTGTGGACCGCGTTGCGCAGGTGGAGCCCGAGGGCGTGGTGGACGTTGGCGATCCGCGCTAGCGTCTGCCGGATGCGGTTGGTGACGGCTTTGCGGGCACGCTCGACGGCCTCGGCGGTTCCGTCGTCCGCCGCCGGCCGGCGCCCGGCCGGGCAGTCCGCCACGCGGATCAGCTCGGCGACGTGAAAGGAGCGGCCGGGCTGACGCAGCAGTGGCTCCAGATAGCGCAGCCCCTTCGCGTCTCTGAGCCGCACCACCGCCGCGTCGTACTCGATCGTCCAGTAATCCCCTTCGCGGCGAAAGACCGGCGCGCGGTCCACCCGGTTGCGAAGCGAACTCTGTGACGGCATGGCGCCATGAATCCAGGCGCTACAGGCCGTGTAGCGACGCTACATCCAGATGGGCGTCGCGTCGTTTTCAGAGGCGCCACGCCACCGGGTGCTCGGGGCGGTAGGCGCACACAAAGCCGGTCCGGAGCGCGTTGGTGAGATGGCGGCCGAGCTCCGGGTGCGCGGCGCAGATCCGGTCGAGGGCGTGGCGAATCCGATTGGTCACCGCTTTGCGCACGCGTTCGGCGGGATCGCCAGCCGTGCGCGGCCGGCCGCCGAGCCCGTAGGCGGCGGCGAGCTGCTCGGTGATGGTCTCGATTTCATGCCGCGCGCGCGCCGCCTGTCCGAGATCGCCCGCCGCGGTGGCCTCGTCGAGTTCCTGGCGCGCTTCCGCCAGCCGCTGCTTTGTATTGCGCCGTGGCCCGCGCATCGAGAATCGTTCCGAGGTCGCCTTCCACGCCCACGGGCTCGGAGCCGTCGCGCGTATCACTCTGCTGGTCCATCGCGGCGAGGTCGCGCACGTGCAAATCGCGGCCGGGCTGCGCGAGCAGCCGGGCGATGTAGTGACAAGCCTTTCGTGTCCCGCAGGCGGGCCGTCTTGCCGCGGTATGCCAGCGTCCAGTATTCACCCTCCCGCCGGAAGACGCCCGCGTCGTCTGCCGCCGCAGCTGTCAGCGGTGGGCTCGCTGCAGCATCCGGCGACGCCGGAGCGTGCCGGGGGCTGTCCTCGAGTCGATCCTCTGATCGCGCCTCGCCAAGCGCGAGCAGGCGGTCCGAGACCTTGCCCGCGACGGCGCCGAGCCAGGCGAGATCGGTCGGCGTGTAGATGTCGCCGGAGCGCTTCGGTCCGAGACACGAGAAGGCGACGAGATCGGGTCCGCGGCGAAACGGCACCAACACCGCGACCTCGAGGGTCTCGATCGCCGCGCGCTCGAAGGGCGTGAGGGATGTCGACCGGCGCGCCGTCCAGCGCTCGGCGGCCAGCGGCGTCGTGCGCTCTTGGAGCGCCGTGATCAGCGTGCTCTGCGCGGCGAAGGCGGGCGGGGCGCGTGCGACCGCGCACCGCCAGCGGCGTGAACACGTCATCACCGGCTACGGGCGTAGACGACGGCGGCCGCCGGACTGCAGCAGCGCATCGAGGCGCTCGCCCACCAGGCGCGTCAGCTCCTGCATGTCCGCGCAGCTCGAGATCGCCGTGAGCAGGTGCTCGAAGCCCTGTTCGAGGGCGACGCGCTGCGGGAAGAGGAGTCGGTCGATCCGCGGCCGCACGAACCGCTGCGCCGGCACCAGAATGGCCGCGAGGCCGAGCGCGAAGAGGATCTGACCGTGTGCCGGTGCGAGTCCGAGGGCGTCGCTGGCGGCGCGCGAGGCCGCCGGCATCACGCCGAGCACGATGGCCAGGCCGAGGATCGCCAGCACGCTGTACGAGAGCGTCGCACTGAACAGCCGGTCGATGTCGAGGAACTGGTAGAAGGCGATTGCGACCAGGATACCGAGCGGTATCGCCACCGCGGCAATCGTCGCAACAGCGAAGAGCGCGCCTATCCACTCGGGGACGACGCCCAGCGAGAAGACGGCGCTGACGAGGCCGGCCGGCAACAGGCCCACGTAGAAGCCGTAGACCACCCACTTGATCTGCCGGCGCCCGAGAGGGTCCGCGCGCTGGTACACGCGCGTGAGCGCCACGAGGAATGCGATGAAGAAGCCAGCCAGTGCGAGCCCACCCGACCCCGTCAGAACCGCCGCCAGCCCCGCATCGGGCAACCAGAAAATGGCCGCGAACGACGCCGAGAGCAGGAGCGCGAGTGCCCAGGCCACCGCTCGCTGTCCGGGACCCCACAGCCGCAGGCCTGGGAGGAACTCGTTGAGGTTCCAGAGGAAGAGCCCGAAGGCCAGCGGGAGAACCAGCACATCGCTGATGATTTCGGCCCGGGGCGCGGTCGGGACAGAAAAGTAAGGCGTGTGACAGAACGCCAAGAGCAGGCTCGCCACGTAGTTGCGCCGCGCGAGGTGCCAGTGGGCGGCGCGCACGAGCAGGAGCAGCGCGGTGCCAACGATGCCGACGATGAACGGAAGCGGCGCCCACCAAGTAATCCCCGGCGGGCTATACCCAGGAACGAGGAGCACGCGGACGTCGGAGCGCACGCTGCCGCGTTCGATCGTCAACAGCAGCGAGCGGGCACCGGCCTGCGCCGCTTGCGACCAGCGCAGCATGAATCCGGCGTTGGACACGCCACGAAGGTCGCTCCCCTCCAGGCGCAGCAGACGGTCTCCCACCGCGAGCGGGCTCGCCTCCGCGCTCGGGGACGACAGAAGTCGGTCCACCATCGGATACGACTGCTCGTCCGGCGCCGACGACACCCAGAACGGGGCGACCACGAAGTCGCCGCGGACGCCGTGGACCACGGTCATGACGAAGCCGAACACGCAGACGGGCAGCAGCGTGCCGAGCAGCAGCCAGTCGACGGCCGCCAGTCGTCTCATCGGAGCTGGGTCGGGGCGGCGATCGCTTCGGCGAAGGGTCCGAACGGTGGCGCCCACTCGGCGTCGTAGCAGGGGCCCCACAGCACAACCCCGGCGGCTCGGGGCGCTATTTTAGCGAACTCCGCGGCCGCGCGAATCTTGCCGATCGTCGGTTCATCGGTGAGGAACACGACACGCCCCGCGGCCGGCCATCGCGTCGGCGAAGGCCGTGCGCAGCAGCCCTGCACCCCCAACGGATGCCTCACGCCGGTGAACGTCTCGCAAGCGATCACGCGAGCCCCCTCCGCGGTCGACTCGTCCTCTCGCTCGAGCAAGCTTGCCTCAGTTCCCGCGGCGGATGAGGAGCTTCTGCTTCAGCGAGCTCCGCCCCTGCGGGTCGGTGGTGCACTCGCTCACCACGTAGGCGAGCGTCCGGATGCGCGCGCCCGGGGCGGTGCACGTGCTCCGCTCGCTGCAGGCCGCCCGGCAGTCCCGGCGCCCGTGTCCACCCGCGGGGCACATCCGCTTGCACTCGGCCAGCTGCTGCGTGCAGGTGCTCGGGCACGCCGCCGCGGCACGTCCTCGCGTGGCGGCGAGCGACAGGCCGACGATCGCCACGGTGAACAGTGCCAGACGATGAGACAGAAATCACAGCCTACTGCCATCCTCTGCGCGGCGTCAACAGCGCGGCGGGCGCGCGAGACGAAGTACGGCTGAGTGCCGGCGCACCCTGCCGCCTCGACCTTCGGGGCTTTGAAACGTGCTATGGGCAACGCTCTCGACGGGGTGGTGGTCGAACGAGAGCGTCGTCGGGCTCCAAGCGAGGGTGGCAGGCCGACATCCACTGAAATATGCATGGTCAGTGGCGGGGCTGCATTCGAGTACCGCGATCGATCGCGATGCTGTGGTGGTGACGACCCGCGTGCGTTGCGAGCGCCACCGTGACCGCCGCCGTCGACGACCGTGCGATGACGCGGGTCCTTCCCACGGTGGGCCGGCCCGCGAGGCGGCGCCCCCGCGGTTTTCTTCGCGACAGGGCGCCGAAAGAGGTTGCCGGGTTGCCGGTTGCCCCCAGCGCGGGTGCCGGGCCGTGCTAGTGCGTGTCCAACTTGATATCCCCAGGCCGCTCCGCTTGAGTGGCCTGCATGATGAGCGCGCGAGACGTCATCGCGGTGCTGGAGCAACTGGAGGCGGTGGGGGTCCAAACGTGCATCGACGGTGGTTGGGGCGTGGACGCGCTTCTCCGTAGGCAGACACGGCAACACGACGACCTCGACCTGGTCGTCAGGCGGGCCGACGAATCCCGCGCGCTTGCGGCGCTCGCGGCGCTAGGGTTCAGCGACGCTCCGGGCTTGCCCGCCCGCCTCGTGCTCCGCGACGCGGAAGACCGGCGCGTTGATCCCCACCTCGTTCTGTTCGGCACCGCGACGACCGGCGCCCGGAACGCGCGGATTGCACCCCAGCGCGACCGCCCATTGACGCTCCAGCGGGCGGCGTGCAGAGAACCAGCTCGGGAGCGGTGCGTAATGCAAACTTTTCCGATCCGCAACCCCGAGATGCGCGGAAAAACTGCTCGCCGCATCCCTGTTCGAGCAGGCGTAGTACCGACCACCCTGTCCGCGCGTAAGTCTCCGATCGCCCAAGAATCTCGCACGAGGAGATGGACGTGTCACCTGCCCGGCGCTACGCTGGCGACGACGCTGGAGAAACGAGGGTGCCGCGTGAACACCGACCGCCTCCTGTGATGTGCTCGACCGAGCTTGATCGATCAGTCGCGGGAATGGAGCGAGGCGATACCTTGTCGGACACGGTAGCGAGCACGACCGAGACGGTCGAGACGATCACGACGCCCTTCGATCAGGCGCCGCGCTGCACTGGTGTCTCGTTACGGAGAGGGCGAAAATCTGGCGAACGTCGGGGATAGGGGCGT
>CAWJMT010000037.1:0-322325 GCA_963844035.1 uncultured Gemmatimonadales bacterium | reverse complement strand
AGACGGCGCCATCCCGGGTCGAGAGCTCGGCCGACCGGATGCTGGTATCGGCCGCGGTGATCGCCGCACAAATGTCGGCGTAGAGACCGCGCCGGTCCTCCCCGCTCACCGCCAGCCGCACGACGAAGGTCTCGCCTTCCGACTCCTGCCAGTCGATGTCGACCCGACGCTCGGCCTCGGTCGACAGGGTCAAGAGGTTCGGGCAGTCGCCCCGATGGATCGAGACGCCCCTTCCCTGCGTCACATAGCCCACCACGCTGTCCCCCGGCACGGGCTGGCAGCACTGCGCATACCGCACCATCAGCCCATCCACACCCTGAATCTTGATCCCGCGCCCGAGCCGCAGGCGCTGGATGACCCTCCCGAACCCGGTGGGCTTGGTCGGCTGCAGATCGTCCGCCGACACCTCCGGGTACAAGGCGCGCATCGCCTGGCCGATCGGCAAGTCACCGCTCCCGAGCGCCGCCTGGAGCTGCTCGCCGCTCCCCACAGACAGGGTGGCGGCGGCTTTGGCGAGGCGCTCGTCGTCGAGCGGAGCAAGCCGCCGGCGCTGTACCTCGCGCGCCAGCATGTCGCGACCGATCGACAGGCTCTGCGCGTGCTCCTCCTGCTTGGTCCACTGCCGGATCTTGTGGCGGGCGCGCGCGGTGTGAATGTGCGCCAGCCAGTCCCGGGACGGTTTCGCCTGCGCACTGGTGAGGATCTCCACGGTGTCGCCGTTCTTCAGCGGCCGGTGGAGCGGCGCGATGCGTCCATTGATGCGGGCACCCTGGCAGTGCTGGCCGACCTCGGTGTGGACGGCAAACGCGAAGTCGATGGGTGTGGCGCCCTTGGGGAGGCGCTTGACGTCGCCCCGGGGGGTGAAGACGAAGATCTCGTCCTGGTACAGGTCGATCTTCAGGAACTCGAGGAACTCCTCGGGGGTGTGCGCATCCTGCTGCAGCTCGATGAGCTGCCGGAACCACGCCAGGTGACGGTCCATCTCGTCGGCGCCACGCCGCTCGGTATACAGCCAGTGCGCGGCGATGCCATACTCGGCCGTGCGGTGCATCTCGCGCGTCCGGATCTGGATCTCGTACAGCTGCCCCGCCGGTCCGAAGATCGTCGTATGCAGCGACTGGTAGCCGTTCGACTTCGGACTCGCGATATAGTCCTTGATACGCTCCTGGAGCGGCGTCCACTTGTGGTGGATGACGCCGAGCACGTGATAGCACTCCGGGATGCTGTTCACGAGCACGCGCACGGCCAGCAGGTCGTAGATCTCCTCGAACGGCTTGCCCCGCTTTTTCATCTTCTTGTAAATGGACCAGAGATTCTTGGGCCGTCCGGTGACCTCGAACCCGGTGAGGCCCGCAGCCGACACCTCGTCGACGAGCGGACTCCGGAGGCGCTCGATGGTGCGCTCGCGCGCCGCCTTCTTGGCCTTCACCTGCCGCGACAGCGAACGGTAGTCGTCGGGCTCGAGAAACTTGAACGCGAGGTCCTCGAGCTCCGCTTTCACGCCCGCCATGCCGAACCGATGCGCCAGCGGCGCATAGATCTCGCGGGTTTCCATGGCGATGCGTCGCTGCCGCTCGACGTCGAGGTGCTCGAGCGTCCGCATGTTGTGCAGCCGATCGGCGAGCTTGATGATGATGACGCGCGCGTCCTTCGCGACCGACAGCAGGAGCTTGCGGTAGTTCTCCGCCTGCGCTTCGACGCTCGACCGGAAGGTCAGCGACGACAGGTTGGTGAGCCCGTCCACCAGGTCCGCGACTTCGGTGCCGAAATCGTGACGGATCTGATCCAGCGACACGTCGGAGTCTTCCACCACGTCGTGCAGCAAGGCGGCGGCGATCGTAGTCGAGTCCATCTGGAGGTCGGCGAGCAGCGTGGCGACCGCAACGCTGTGAGACAGGAAGTCGTCGCCCGAGACGCGCTTCTGGCCGTGGTGCGCCTGCGCGCTGACGCGGTAGGCGCGCGCCAGCAGGTCCAGGTCCAGGCGCTCCCGGTGCGCCGCCACCGCCTGGGCCAGCTCGGGCGCGAGCATCGGCAGGGTACTCGTCACAGCAATCCCGCCTCGGCAAAACTCACGTAGCGATCGCCTCCGACAATCACGTGGTCGTGCACCGGGACATCCAGGAGGCGCCCCGCCTCCACCAGCTGTCGCGTCACCGCGCGGTCGTCGGCCGAGGGCGTCGGGTCGCCGCTCGGATGGTTATGAACGACGATGATCCCCGCCGCCGCTTCCGCGATGGCCGCGCGGAACACCTCCCGCGGGTGCACCAGCGAGCTGTTCAGGATGCCACGGGTGATCAGGAGGTCGCCCTGAACCTGACTCTGGCTGCCAAGCGCGAGCACGTGAAACTCCTCGACCGGGAGGTCGCGTAGCCGCACCGCGTAGTAGCGGTGCACGTCCGCGGGGCCACGGATGCGCTCCGGGACCGGAGTCTCCTCCGCCCCCGCCCGACGCCCCAGCTCGAGGGCCGCCACGACGCGCGCGGCCTTGCCGCGTCCGACGCCCGGCACACCAGCCAACTCCGCCGGCGGCCGTGCGGCGAGCCGCCGGAGCGACCCCTCGGCCCGGCCCAGCAGTGCTCCGGCGACCATCAACGCATCCCGTCCCGCGCAGCCCGTTCCCAAGACTATGGCCAGGAGCTCTTGCGCCGTCAACGCGGCGGCCCCGAGGGACCAGAAACGCTCCCGCGGGCGGTCCCGTTGGGCGTGCTCAGCGAGACGGAGAACCATTCCGCCAAGCTAGCGGCCCCCGATCGTCTAAAGGTAGCCGATCACCTCAGGTGAGGGTCGGAAAAACGACTAGAAAGCGAACCCCGCCAGAATCAGGAAGGAGCGGCTCTGGTAGCTCTCGGAGCTCGTGATGGTGCTCAGTTTCAGGTCCGTGAGGCCGTACACGTAGCGTCCCTCGATGGTAAACGCGCTCTTCGCGCCGATGCGCACACCGCCACCGAGCACGGCGGCATACGTGGTCTTGGGGCGGTCGTCGTCGGGACAGTCGCCCGTGCCCGTCTTGCACGACAGCTCGAAGGAGATCTGGGGACCGGCATAGGCGAACGGCATCAGGCCGGCCAGCGGGAGGGACACCTGGAGATAGGCAGGCACGTCGGCATAGTTCAGCTCGTGCGACGCGCCCGGGGTGCTGCTTTCAACCCCTCGTTGCGCGTACAGTGCTTCCACGCCCAGGCCGAGGAGACCGGCCTTCGGAGTCAACGCGATGCCGACGGCAAAACCCGTGCGCTGATCGAGTTCCCCGGGCAGGAGTCCCGAGTTGGAAACGTTGCCGAAGGACACGCCGCCCTTGATGCCGAACTGCGCGTGCGCAACGGTGGGTGCGGTACCCAGGAACAATGCGGTGAGAATGACGAGTGCGTGTTTCATGTTTCGGTCCCTCCATAGGATGATCCACAGCTCGCACGCGAAGAATCATGCTTCGCGTGCACCTCATGTGGGCCTACCCCCGGAGGGTGCGGATGGTTGCCAGTCGAGCAGCGAAAACATCGTGGAGCGAACGCAAGACCGCAGGTCCAGTGATCGCGGTCACGCGAGCCAGAGCTGCGGTCTTGGTGAGCACACGCACCGGCGCGGCGGTTAGACGTGCGTACGACGCGTGCGGGCGCACGCGACAACGGTCAGTGCAGTCCTATCTAAAGCCCTGCTCCGTGACACTTCTTGAACTTTCTTCCGCTGCCGCACGGGCAGGGGTCGTTGCGTCCGACCCCGCTGTACGGATTGGGCGCCAGCGTGGCCGCCGGTGCTGACTGGGGCCGGGCCGCGGCGCCAGTCGGGGGCGCTGATCAGCCCGTCGGCCTCCGCCTTGGTGGCCACCATGGGCGTGGGCCGGCGCGGTGCAGGACCACGCACGGGGATCCCGCTCGCACCTGGCGCGCGCGCCCGGACTCCCGGGGGGCGGGCCGACTTCGATCTGCAGCTTGAGCCACCGCTCGGCGAACGTGGTCCGCAGGTCATGCATGAGGCCCACGAACATTTCGTACGCCTCCTGCTTGTACTCGACGAGCGGGTCCTTCTGGCCCCACGCGCGATACTGAATCGCGGCGCGCAGCTGGTCCAGGTCGTAGAGGTGATCCTTCCACTTCTCGTCGATGACGCTGAGCATGATGTGTGAGAGCGCCTGCCCCCCGAGCCGGACGGCGCCCATCTGGGATTCGAGCTCGCCGAAGTAGTCGAGCTTGGCACGGAAGGCATCACGCCCGGCCTGCTGCGCGGCGTGCACCAGGGCATTCCGGTCTCTGGTCTGCGCCGGATCGGTGATATTCGGCACCGACATGAGGAACTTGAGCAGGAATTCGGTCGCCATTTGCTCGCGATCCCACGCACCCGGATCGGCCGCGTCGCCGATCAGCTCATCAACCAGGCGCTCGACGGCTGCGTCGATCATGCGCAACGCTTCCGCCTTCGCTTCCTCGCCCCCTTCGAGCGCGAACAGCCGCAGCGAGTAGATGACCTCACGCTGCTGGTTCATCACATCGTCGTACTCCAGGAGTTTCTTGCGGGCCTGGAAGTTCTGGAGCTCGACCCGCTTCTGGGCCTGGCTGATGGCGCCCGTGACCCACGGGTGGGTGATGACCTCGCCCTCCTCCGCGCCGGTGCGGTCCATCCAGCGCGCGATACGGTCCGAGCCGAACAAGCGCATCAGGTCGTCTTCCAGCGACAAGTAGAAGACGCTCTGCCCCGGATCTCCCTGGCGTCCGGACCGGCCCCGCAGCTGGCGGTCGATGCGCCGCGCTTCGTGGCGCTCGGTGCCCAGGATCACGAGCCCGCAGGGCGGGTCCTCGTAGCAGCCCAGCTGCTTGATCTCCGGCTGGGAGAGATCGGGCCGCTCGACCACCTGGCCGAACGCCGGCTCGCGCGGCGTGATGCCGCAGACCTGACACTTCTTGACGCCCGCGCCGAGTTTGATGTCGGTGCCGCGGCCCGCCATGTTGGTGGCGATCGTGATGGCGGCCGACCGGCCGGCCTGGGCGACGATTTCCGCTTCCCGCTGGTGGTACTTCGCGTTCAGGACTTCGTGCGGGAATCCGCGACGCTTGAGCATGCGGGAGAGCGTCTCCGAGACGTCCACGCTCACCGTCCCGACCAGCACCGGAAGTCCGCGCTTGTGCTGGCGCTCGATTTCGTCGAGGATGGCGACGTATTTCTCCCGGCGGGTCTTGTAGATCAAGTCGTGCTTGTCGATCCGCCGCACCGGGCGGTTGGTCGGGATGACGACCACTTCCAGCCCGTAGATCTGGAAGAACTCCGTTTCTTCCGTCTCGGCGGTGCCGGTCATCCCCGCCAGCTTGCCGTACATCCGGAAGTAATTCTGAATGGTGATCGTCGCGAGCGTCTGCGACTCCTCTTTGACCGCCACGCCCTCCTTGGCCTCCACCGCCTGATGCAAACCGTCGGACCAGCGCCGGCCCGGCATGAGCCGGCCGGTGAACTCGTCCACGATGAACACCTGCCCCTCCTGCACCACGTAGTCCACGTCCTTTTCGTACAGCGCGTGGGCCTGGAGGAGCTTGTGGATGATGTGCAGAATCTCGCTCTTGGCGGCGTACTCGCCCTCGACCGTGCGGCGCCGCTCGATCTTCTGCTGCGGCGTGAGCGACGTCGTCACGATCGATCTCGTGGACGGCCTGGGAGATGTCGGGCACGACGAACAGCCCCGGATCCTGGGGCGACATCGTTTCGACGCCCCGCTCGGTCAGGTGCACCGAATGACCGCGCTCGTCCATCACGAAGTACAACGCGTCCTCGATCTGCCGCATCTTCTGATCGCGGGACGGGAGCTTGCGGTCGGCCAGATGGTCCAGCTCGACCCGCTGCACCAGCGCCTTGACCCCCTGCTCGTTCAGCAGCTTGATCAGCTTCTTGTTCTTCGGGATGCCGAGCTGCGCCTGGTACAGGAGCAGCGCGCCGTCATAGGTGGTCTTTTCGTCGGCGAGCAGCGGCTCGGCCTGGCCGATCAGGTCGTTCACGATCGCGGACTGCTTGCGCGACGAGCTGCACGACCTGGCTGTTGAAGCGGGCGTATTTCTCGTCGGCCTCCGTGCCGACCGGACCGGAGATGATCAGCGGCGTGCGCGCCTCGTCGATCAGGATCGAGTCGACCTCGTCGATAATCGCGTAGTCGTGGCCCCGCTGGACCCGCTGCTCCAGCGAGAACACCATGTTGTCGCGCAGGTAGTCGAACCCGAACTCGTTGTTGGTCCCGTACACGATGTCGCACAGGTAGGCGGCGCGGCGCTCGGGGGACGACGGCTCGGTATCGTCGATGCAGCCGACCGTCAGGCCCAACCACTTGAACAGGTGCCCCATCCACTGCGAGTCGCGCCGGGCCAGGTAGTTGTTGACCGTGACCAGGTGCGCACCCTTGCCGGTGAGCGCGTTCAGGTAGAGCGGCAGCGTCGCGACGAGGGTCTTGCCTTCGCCCGTCGCCATCTCGGCGATCTTGCCCTGGTGCAGCACGATGCCGCCGATCAGCTGGACGTCGTAGGGCACCATGTCCCACTTCAGCGCGTGGCCGGTGACGACCGGTTCGGTGCCGACGAGCCGCCGGCAGGCCTTCGCGCACCGTGGCGAACGCCTCGGGGAGCAGATCGGTCAGGGCCGCCTGCGTCTCCTGCGCGAGGCGCTTTTCCGCCTCCGCGAGCTTCCGATCGATGACGACCCGTTGATCCGCGTCGGGGCAGTCATGCTTCTCCTGCTTCAGACGTTCGCCACCTCGGCGGAGAGCGTCACCGACGCGCTCCGCCAACCGCGCCCGGAACGTCGCAGTCTGCGCCTGGATCTCGGCGTCGGGCAGCGTTTTGAGGCGCGCTTCGTGTTCGTGAATCGCGTCAACGACGGGCTGGATGCGCTTCAGCTCACGCTCGAAGCGCGTCCCCATCACCTTGGTCACCAGCGTCTTGAGCATTGTCCCCCTAGCGATACAACCCGTGCGCGGTGATATACTCGCGCACGGCATCAGGCACCAAGTAGCGTATCGACCGGCCGCGTGCCACCCGCTCGCGCACGTCGGTCGCCGAAATGTCGAGCGATGGAACCGCCACCGTCCGTCCGATCAGGTCGTGAGACGGCGGCGGGGCGCCAGGCCGCTCGAAGGCGACCAGATCCGCGAGGCCGCGAAGCGCGTCCACCTCATGCCAGTGCGGCAACTCGCGTGACGGCATCGCCCCCCACCAGCAACACGAACCGGTTCCCGGGCTCCCGCTCGGCGAGCGCCCGCAGGGTACGGACGGTGTAGGACGGCGTCGGCAGCTCCAGCTCGATCCGCTCCAGACGGAACCGCGGATTGCCGGCGATCGCGACCTCGATCATCGCGGCGCGCTGCTCCGGGGAGGCCACGTGGCGCGGCACGCTTGAGCGGCTGTTCGCGCGCCGGGACGAACCGGACCGTCATGCCCAGCGCGTCCGCGACGGCTTCCGCGACGATCAGGTGGCCGACATGCACCGGATCGAAGGAGCCGCCGAACAGCGCCTCCACGCTAGGGCGCGCCGGCGCTCGTCTCGGCCGGGCAGCGGGTGGCGAGGCCAGACGTCTGCGGATAGTAGCGTCGGAGATTGGCGCAGGCCTCCTTCCGCTCCTCGACGTAGCCAATCGCGTTGTAGATGTCCACGAGCCGGAGCAAGGCGTCCGGCACGAATCGCGTGTCGGGGTAGCTCGCGATGATGTCCTTAAAGTAGAGAAGGGCGGAATCGTACGCCTTGCGGCGCATGTAGAAGTTCGCGGTCTTGAAGCTCTTCTCGGCGAACCACTCGTTGAGGTGAAGGATGCGGATCTGCGCCCGCGCTGCCGCATCCGTTCCCGGATAGCGCCCAATGAGCTCCCGATAGGCGGCCAGCGCCGTCTGGCCGGATGTGGCGTCCACGTCCGGGCGCCGCCACAGACGCAGATTGGCGTCGCCGGCGCGCAACAGCGACAGCGACGCATACTCACTGGTCGGGAACTCCTCGGCGATCTTTTGGAATGCGAGCGCGGCCGTCGCGAGGTCACCCGTCTGGAACGTGCACTCCGCCACGTAGTAGCGGACCTCACCGACCAGCGAATCCCCGGGGCCGAGCTCGAACTGCAGCCGGCGGAGGTCGAGGAGCGCGGTGTTAAAATCTCCGCTGCGGAACGCGGCGCGGGCTTTGACGATGATTGGTCCCGGCTCCGACGCCGGCTGGAACGTCGAATTGACGTTCGAGGGACGACAGGCACCGAGCAACGCCAGACTCAACAGCCAATACCAACGCATATGCCTCACAATTGCTTGGGCGGTGACGCGTCCGGGTCCGCCTTCCCCAGCGCGTTCAACTTCTGCTGCGCGCGGATCGTGATACTGTCTCCTGGATTCCCGCCCGCCATCGCCTGCTGGTAGCTCTCCAGCGCACCGACCACATCACCCTGAGCGAGGCCGCACGTCGCCGAGCCCGAGGTAGGCAGTGCGCGTCACGTCGAGCGAGGCGCCGGGCGCGGTCGCGCGCTTGAACCAACTCTCCGCGTCCGCCGGTTTCCCCTGGTCGAGCAGGGCCTGGCCCTCGATCAGCAGGCACAGACTCAATCCCTCGCGCGCGCCGTCGATCACGCTCGACTCGCGTTTGCGCCGGATCACGCCTTCCATCGCGGGAACGGCCGTCTGGCAATCCCGGGCGCGGGCCGCCGCCATGCCGTACACAAACAGCAACGAATCCGCGCTGCGCCCGTCGGGAGCGGCCGCCACGGCGACCGGCAGCAGCGCCAGCGCCGCGGCGGTGTCGCCCCGCGCCGCGGCGTCGAGCGCCACGAGCCGGGCGTAGCGTCCGAGGGGGCGGCTCGGCGCCACCGCCTGGAGGGCGGCGAGCGCGCTCGCCAACCCCGAGCGGTCGTTCGCCGTCACCGCCGCGCGCACGACGCGCTCCAGACCTTCCGCAGCCTCGCTCGCGCGGGACCGGTCGCGCTCGGCCAGCGCGCGGTACTCGCCCGCCGCGAATGCGTAGTCCTGCGTGTGGAGCGCGGCAGCGCCGCTCTTGGCGTGCAGATCGGGCGTCGCGCCGGCCTTCACGCCGAGCTGGTACTCGGCCAGCGCATCCCGGTAGGCGCCGGCGGCATAGGCGCGGTCACCCAGTTCTTCGTGATCGGCCGCTGACCGCCCGCAGGCGCACACCAGCCCGGCGAGCACGATCATCACAGCCCTTCACGTACTTCGTCCTGCGACTTTCCCCTGCCGCCTCCTCGGGGCGCGGCGGTGTGGTCGTTGCGCGCCAGCATCGCGAGATACGCTTCCACCCTGGGATCCTCCGGCCTGCGCTCCCGGCACTCTTCCCACACGGCGCGAGCGCTCAAGCCGTCCCCCGCGAGATAGCACGCGAGCCCGAGCATCGCCGCGGCATCGAGAAACGCCGGCCGGCTCCGGACGATGATGGCAAACTGTTCGCGGGCGTCGAGGGCGCGTCCGGCTTCTATGAGCAATCGCCCCAACTTATACCGCAGATCATGGAACTCGGGTCCCAGTGCCAACGCCTCCTGGTACTCACGGATGGCCTGGTTGAGGCCGCCCGATTCGACGTAGGCATCCCCCAGCCTGGCGTGCTGGTTTGCGAGCTTCGCGGCCACGGGGGCGGGAAACCCCTGACGCGCTTCGCCACCGACCTGGACCGCCCGGCGGAACATCGCGTCCGCCTCGTCCTCGCGCCCCAGCTCGTTCAGGACGATGGCGCGGTGCAGCAGCGCTTCGACGTAGCGGGGGTTCAGCTGCAGCGCGCGGTCGAACTGGGCGAGCGCCGGGTTCGGCCTGCCCCACGAGGGAGTAACAGAGCCCGAGGAGGTGGTGGGCGTCGGCGAACGCCCGGCCGGTCGCCACGACCTCTTCGAGGAGGTGGATGGCGCCATAGTAGTCCTGCAACTGGAACCGCTCGTTGGCCTGCTCGACCAGATGCTCAGGACTAACGTCCATGAGTCGCCTCCCACCGCGTCACTAATATAGATAGGGTCACAGTCATCCCGGGCCCAGGCGCTTGAAATAGTCGATGGTCTTGCGCAGCCCCTCCTCGAGCGAGACGGCCGGCTCCCATCCGAGCATCGAGCGGGCGCGGGTGATGTCCGGCTGGCGGACCTTGGGGTCGTCCACCGGCAGGGGGCGCTCCACGATCGGGCCGCGCGCCCCGGTCAGCCGGAGCACTTCGGTCGCGAGCTGACGCACCGTGAACTCGATCGGATTGCCGATGTTGGTCGGGTCGGGCCCGCCGCGCTCGAACAACCGGATGATGCCCTCAATCAGGTCGTCCACGTAGCAGAACGAGCGCGTCTGCCGCCCGTCGCCATACACGGTGAGCGACTCATTCTTGAGCGCCTGCACGATGAAGTTCGAGACCACCCGTCCGTCGTGAGGGCGCATCCGCGGGCCGTAGGTGTTGAAGATGCGCACGATCCGGGTATCGAGGCCGTGAAACCGATGGTACGCCATGGTCATCGCTTCGGCGAACCGCTTCGCTTCGTCGTACACGCCGCGCGGGCCGACGGGATTGACGTTGCCCCAATAGCTCTCGGGCTGCGGATGGACCAGGGGATCGCCGTACACCTCCGAGGTGGACGCGAGCAGAAAGCGCGCGCCTTTGGCTTTCGCGAGTCCGAGCGCCTTGTGGGTCCCGAGCGACCCGACCTTGAGGGTCTGGATCGGCAGCTCGAGATAGTCGATGGGGCTGGCCGGGCTGGCGAAGTGCAGCACGCCATCGAGCGGGCCTTCGACGTCGATGAAGGTGGTGACGTCGTGACGAACGAATTGGAACTGGGCGTGGTGCTCGAGGTGCGCGATGTTCGCGGGGCTGCCGGTGATGAAGTTGTCCATCCCGATCACCCGGTGCCCTGCCGCGAGCAGCCGATCGCAGAGATGGGAGCCGAGAAATCCCGCCGCGCCGGTTACGAGGATGCGCATGCGAGCCGGCGTCCGATGCTGTCGTAGGTGAACCCGAGGCGCGCGAGGCGGTCCGGGTCGTAGAGGTTGCGTCCGTCGACGATCAGCGGCCGCGCGAGCAGTCGCTTGATGCGGTCGAAATCCGGGTTGCGGTACTCGAGCCACTCCGTGACGATCACCAGCGCCGTGGCACCCTCGAGCGCCTCGTACGCCTGCGCGGCGTAGACGACGCGGTCCCTGAGGTAGCGGCGCGCCGACTCGATGCGCGGCGGGGTCGTGCACCCGCACCTGCGCGCCGGCGCGCAGCAGCTCCTCGACGAGGACCAGCGCCGGGCTCTCGCGAACGTCGTCCGTCTCCGCCTTGAACGCGAGCCCCCAGACGGCGATCGTCGCGCGTCGGAGATCGCCGTCGAAGTGACGCGCGAGCTTCTCGAACAACACGAGCTTTTGGCGGCTGTTCGCCTGCTCGACCGCCTTGAGGATATCGAGCGGCACGCCGCGCTCTTCGCCGGTACGGATGAGCGCCTGGACGTCCTTGGGGAAGCACGATCCGCCGTAGCCCGGGCCGGGAAACAGGAACGCCGGTCCGATGCGCCGGTCGACGCCGATACCCTTCCGCACCAGCGTGATGTCGGCGCCGACCGCCTCGCACAGGCGCGCCATCTGGTTCATGAAGGAGATTCTGGTCGCGAGCATCGCGTTCGCGGCGTACTTGGTCATTTCCGCCGACGCGATATCCATGAAGATGATCGGATTGCCGGTCCGGACGAACGGGGCGTACAGCTCCCCGAGCACCTGCGCCGCTTCGGCGGAATCGACGCCGACCACCACCCGGTCGGGCTTCATGAAGTCGTCGATCGCCGCCCCCTCCTTCAGGAACTCCGGATTCGAGCAGACGTGGAACGAAGACTTGGTCTGGCCCGCGATCTCGACGCGAACGCGCTCGGCGGTGCCGGCGGGGACCGTGCTCTTGGTGATCACGATCTTGGGACTATTCATGTGGCGGCCGATCGTGCGCGCGGCATCGAGCACGTGCTGGAGATCGGCTGATCCGTCCTCGTCCTGCGGCGTGCCGACGGCGATGAACACGATATCGGACCGCTCGATCGCATCGCCCACGTCGGTGGTGAACTGCAGCCGCCCCGCGTGCTGATTGCGCACCACGATCTGCTCGAGCCCCGGCTCGTAGATCGGGAGCTGGTTGTGGCGCAGACCGTCGATCTTCCGGGCGTCCAGATCCGCGCACACGACGTCGTTCCCCGTCTCCGCCAGGCACGCCCCGACGACGAGCCCGACGTACCCGGTACCGATGACGGCGACCTTCACTTTGCGCGCCCCCGCTCGCGCACCTTGGCGAGCGCATTGCGCGTGTCCACCACCACGCGGGCGTGCCGGGCCACGAGCGCATAGTCGATGGCGGCGTGGTCGGTGACGATGATCGCGCAGTCCACGGCCCGCAGCGACTCAGGCGTCAGCGGCACCGACTTGAGCTCGATGTCGTCTTCCTTGAAGGTGGGGACGTGCGGGTCGTGGTAGCTGACGACCGCGCCGCGCCGCTCGAGCAGGCGAATCACGTCGAGCGCCGGGCTCTCCCGGATATCGCCGATGTCCTTCTTGTAGGCGACCCCGATCACGAGCACCTTGCTGCCGCGGGCGGCTTTCCCCTGGTCGTTCAAGAGGTCGACGGCGCGCGCCACCCAATACTCGGGCATCGCGGCGTTGATCTCGCCCGCGAGCTCGATGAAACGCGTGCGGTAGTTGAGCGTGCGCATCTTCCAGGCGAGGTAGTGCGGATCGAGCGGGATGCAGTGGCCGCCGACCCCCGGCCCGGGCGTGAACTTCATGAAGCCGAAGGGCTTCGTGGCCGCCGCCTCGATCACCTCCCATACGTCGACGCCGAGCTTGTCGCACACGATCGCCATCTCGTTCACGAGCCCGATGTTGACGCTCCGGAACGTGTTCTCGAGGATTTTCACCAGCTCGGCGGCTTCGCACGACGACATGGGGACCAGCCGCTCGATCGCCGGCTGGTACACCGCCATGCTCACCCGGCGGCAGGTCTCGGTAATGCCGCCCACGACCTTGGGCGTGTTGTGCGTGTTCCAGGTCGGATTGCCGGGGTCGACGCGCTCGGGAGAGAACGCCAGGAAGAAGTCTTCGCCGACCTTGAGGCCGATGCTCTCGAGCGCCGGGAGCATCAGCTCGCGGGTAGTCCCTGGATACGTCGTGGACTCGAGGACAATCAGCTGCCCGCGGCGCAGCGTCTGCTTGACCGAGTTCGTCGCCGCGAGCACGTAGCTGACATCGGGGTCTTTGGTCTTGGAGAGGGGCGTCGGGACGCAGATCGAGACCACGTCGGGCTCGTTCAGGCGCGTCAGGTCCGCGGTGGCCGAGAACTTCCCGCTCTTGACGAATGCCGCGAGCTCCGCACTCGGCACATCCTGCACGTGCGAGCGTCCCGCGTTGAGCCCGTCCACCGCCGGCTTTGCTCACATCGAATCCCGAGCACCCGGAACCCCGCGCGCGCGAACTCCATGGCGAGCGGGAGTCCGACGTAGCCCAAGCCCACGATGCCGATCAGGGCGCTGCGGTCCTGCGCCTTCGCGACCAGGACGTCGGCGGGAGTGCCCGCCGGAGCGGCTGGCTTCACAGGGCTCACCGGCGTGCCGCCCGCCGCGAGCGAGCGGGTCGCCGCCTCCAGCACGCGCACCACGCGCACGCCGTCCGCGGCGTCCGACGCGCGGCGCCTCGGCGCCCCGCGCCACCCGCACGAAGTGCTGCAGCTCCGCAGCGAGCGGCTCGACGTTGGGGATGCGAGGAATGAAGATGTCGCCCTCGCGGATCGCGAGGCTCTCGCCGTAGGACGCGTACTCCGGGGGCCGATCCACGCCCTTGTCATAGATCCGCAGCTTCTCGCGCGGCTCCATGTCGTCGAACACCACCATTTTTTTCGCCCCCACCACGGTGAGTCTCCTCTCCTTGTGCGGATCGAGCCAGGACAGCTGGACGTGGGCCAGCGCACCGCTCGCGAAATCCATCGTAAGAAAGACGACATCCTCCACGTTGGGCTGGAGATAGCTCCGTCCCTGCGCGGCCACGCGCACGGGCGCCTCACCCAGGAGATACAGGGCGACCGACACGTCGTGCGGCCCGAAGCTCCACAGAGCATTCTCGTCCGCGCGCACCTGGCCGAGGTTCACCCGCAACCCGTACAGGTAGTAGATCGCGCCCAGCTCCCCCGCCCGCACCAGCGTGCGCAGATGCTCCACCGCGGGGTGGAACAGCAGCAGGTGGCCGGCGAGCACCGGCACCTTGCGGTCGGCGGCGCGCTGGGCGATGGCCTCGGCATCGCGCGTGTTCAGCGCGAACGGCTTCTCGATCAGGCACGGCTTTCCGGCGTCGAGGCACTGGAGCGCGACCGCGGCGTGCGTCGCGGCCGGCGACGCGACGATCACGGCGTCGACGCGCGTGAGCAGCGCCGCCACGTCCCCGCCGACATGCGCCGATGGGAACTGACGCGCGATGCGCTCCCGCGTCTTGCCATCGGTGTCGCACACCGCTGCCAGCTCGGCATCGGCGAGCCCGGCGACCGAGCGAACATGATTCTTGCCCCAGTTCCCCGCCCCGACGACCCCGACCTTGAGACGGCTCACCGGTAGAACCCGCGGATCCCGTCCACCACGTAGTCGAGCTGCTCGCGCGTGAGCTCCGGGTAGATCGGGAGCGACAGCACCTCGCGCGCCGCTTGCTCCGCCACGGGCAGGCGGCCGGCCTTGTACCCGAGGTGGCTGAAGCAGGCCTGGAGGTGGAGTGGAATCGGATAGTAGACGGCGGACCCGATCCCCTTGCTCTTCAGATGCGCCTGGAGCTCGTCGCGCCGCTCGGTCCGCAGGGTGTATTGGTGAAAGATGTGCTCGTTGCTCCGCTCGACCACGGGCGGCTTGACCGGGCCGACGGAGGCAAACGCCGCCGTGTAATACGCCGCGTGCTCCCGCCGGCGCGCCGACCAACCGGCGAGATGGGGCAGCTTGGCCAGCAGAATCGCCGCCTGCAGGGTGTCGAGGCGCGAGTTGGTCCCGATCTCATCATGGTGATACTGCTTGGCGCCGCCGTGCAGCCGCAGCTTGCGGAGACGCTCGGCGGCCTGGTCGTCCGAGGTCACCATCATCCCGCCGTCGCCCCACGCACCGAGGTTCTTGCTCGGGAAAAACGAGAAGCCCGAGACCCACCCCAGCTCTCCGGCCAGGCGCCACTCGCCGTCGATCGAGCGGCGGGCGCCGATCGCCTGGCAGGCATCCTCGATCACCGGGACCCCGTGCCGTTTCGCGATCGTCATCAACCGTTCCATCGCCGCCATTTGCCCGTACAGGTGCACCGGCAGGATCGCGCGGGTCCGCGGCGTGACGGCGGCCTCGACGGCTGCGGGATCGAGATTGAATGTGTCGGGTTCGATGTCCACGAACACCGGCGTCCCCCCGGCGTTGTGGATCGCACCGGCCGTGGCGAAGAACGTGAACGTGGTGGTGATCACCTCGTCGCCCGGCTTGAGCTGGAGCGTCTTCAGCGGGAGCAGGAGGGCATCGGTCCCGCTCGCGCAGCCGATTCCGTGCCGGGCGTGGGACACCTGGGCGACCGCCGTCTCGAGCTGCGCGACGGCGGGACCCATGATGAAGTACTGCGACTCGATGACCGCCTGCAGCGCCGGAAGGAGGTCGCTCTTGATCGCGCTGTACTGCGCCACCAAATCCAGGAGCGGCACGTTCACGTGTGTTGTATCCTTAGAAGGCGCAACAATTTACCTAGCGACCCTGGATGGGGCAATCGGTCGCAGCAGCCCGCCTGATTCCTGGTAGGAAGAACCGCACGCCGGGCAGGTCCCAGCGCCCCCACTCGTCGTCAGCCGCTCACCGCACTGGCACATCCACCCCACGCGGCGGGCGGGAACGCCCACCATCAGGCCGTAGGCGGGCGCGTCCGAGGTCACCACGGCGCCGGCACCGATGAACGCGTACTCGCCCAGGGTGACGCCGCACACGATGGTTGCATTCGCACCGATGGTGGCGCCGCGGCGGACGAGCGTCTTCTGGTACTCGTGCTTGCGGGAAACATGGCTGCGCGGATTGAGCACGTTGGTGAATACGCACGACGGCCCGCAGAACACGTCGTCCTCGAGCTCGACGCCCTCGTAGATCGAGACATTGTTCTGCACTTTGACGTTGTTGCCGAGGCGGGCGCCCGGCATGACCACCACGTTCTGGCCGAGGTTACACCGCTCACCGATCACCGCCCCGGCCATGATGTGGCAGAAATGCCAAACCTTGGTGCCCGCGCCGAGCTGTGCGCCCTCGTCGACGTAGCTCGACTCGTGCACGAACACGTCGGCCATCTACACCCCGATCACTTTCACTTCGAGCTCGAGCTCGACGCTCATCTTCTTGGCCACCGTCTTGCGGACGTGGTCGATGACCTTGAGCACGTCGCTCGCCGTCGCGTTGCCGGTGTTGACGATGTAGTTCGCGTGCAGAATGGAGACGTGCGCCCCACCGATTCGGAAGCCCTTCAGCCCCGCCTCCTCGATCAGCATCCCAGCGGTCCGGTTCCCCGAGGGGTTCTTGAAGACCGAGCCGCAGCACGGCTGGTCGAACGGGGTGCCCGCCTTGCGCCAGCGCAGCAACCGGCTCTGGACCTCCTTCAGCTTGGCGGGATTCTCCTCGCCCAGGCTGAGCTTCGCCTCGAGCACGATGACCTGTCCCAGCCCGCTCGTGCGGTACTTGAACGGCACCTGTTTGCGGGTGAGCTGCTTGACCTTGCCCGCGGCATCCATCACGTCACTTCCGTGACGATTTCGGCGAACTCCGCGCCGTGGCAGCCGGCGTTCATGTAGACCCCGCCGCCGACGGTGCCGGGGATGCCGATGAAGCGCTCGACGCCGGCGAATCCGGCTTCGGCGGTGCGGCGCGCCAGCAGCGGCGTCGGCATGCCGGCGCCGACGATCGCGGTCGCCCCCTTCATCTCGAACTTGTCGAGCCCTTTCCCCAGACGGATGATGAGGCCGGGAAAGCCGCCGTCCTTCACGAGGACGTTCGAGCCCAGGCCCAGCACGATCCACGGCACGCCCTTGTCCTCAGCGAACTGGAGCGCCTTCGCGACGTCGTCCACCTCCGCGGGGCCGAGGAAATACCGGGCCGGGCCGCCGATCCGGTACGTGGAGTAGCGGGCCAGCACCTCGTTCTCGAGCATGCGGCCGCGGAACTTGAGCTTGGGCGGCGGCGGCGGCGCCGCGGGCTTGGCGGCTCGTCCGCGCGGCCGCTTTTCCCGCCGGCTTGGCTACGCTCGCACGGCGTGCGGCGGACGACTTGGCGTTGGTGCCTTTTCCCCGGGCGACTGGCTTGCTGCTGCTGTTCTTTCGTGCCATTCCTGAAGACTCCTCACGCTGCCCGTGCGGCTCCGCAATGCGATGATTGCGTCGCATGCAGCGCTCGCGGCGGACATGGTCGTGGTGTAGGGAACACGGTGCACCAACGCGGCGCGCCGGATGGCGTAATCGTCGGCCTGTGTGAACTTGCCGAGGGGCGTGTTGATGAGCAGGTGCACGTCGCCCGAGACGATCAGGTCGATCGCGTTGGGCCGCCCCTCGTGGACTTTCAAGACCAGCTCTGCGGGAACACCACGCGCAAGGAGATATCGCTGCGTTCCCTCGGTGGCGAGAATCCGAAATCCCATCTCGTGGAAGCGCCGCACGATCGGCGCGATCGTCGACTTGTCCGAGTCGTTCACCGTCACGAAGATGGTGCCCGACAGGGGCAGTCCTCCCTCGGCGGCGATCTGCGCCTTGGCGAACGCCATCCCGAAGGTGTCGGCGAACCCCATGACTTCCCCGGTGGACCGCATCTCCGGACCCAGCAGCGTGTCCACGCCCGGCAGCTTGGTAAAAGGAAACACGGCCTCCTTCACCGCCACGCCCGGGACCGGGAGCGCGTCGGCCAGCCCCAGCTCATCCAGCGACCGTCCCACCATGACCGCAGCCGCGAGCTTCGCGAGCGGGACCCCGGTCGCCTTGCTCACGAACGGCACGGTGCGGGAGGCGCGCGGATTCACCTCCAGCACGTAGACCACGCCGTCCTTGATCGCGTACTGGACGTTGATCAACCCGACCACGCCCAAGGCCTCGGCGAACGCCTTGGTGTACGCCCTCATCTCCTCGATCTGCCGCTCGCCGATGAACGATGGCGGCAGCACGCACGCGGAGTCGCCGGAATGCACGCCGGCGTCCTCGATATGCTGCATCACTCCGCCGATCACGGTGCGGCGGCCGTCCGAGATCGCGTCGACGTCCCCCTCGAACGCATCCTCGAGGAACCGGTCGATCAGCACCGGGTGCTCCGGGGCGACCCGCGCCGCCTTCTCGAAAAACTCGCGCAGCGACCCGAGATCGTAGACGATCTCCATGGCCCGGCCGCCGAGCACGTACGAGGGACGGATGAGCACCGGGTAGCCGATGCGCTCGGCGACTTTGCCGGCCTCCTCCACCGAGCGGGCCATGCCGTTCGGCGGCTGAGTCGACGCCCAGCCGGCGTGCCAGGGCCTCGAACCGCTCCCGGTCCTCGGCGATGTCGATCGCATCGGGGGACGTGCCGAGGATCGGGATGCCGGCAGCCTCGAGCGCCTTGGTGAGGCGCAACGGCGTCTGCCCACCAAGCTGCACGACCACACCCTTGGGCCGCTCCCACCGCACGATCTCGAGCACGTCCTCGAGCGTGAGCGGCTCGAAATACAGCTTGTCCGAGATGTCGAAGTCGGTCGAGACGGTCTCGGGGTTCGAGTTGATCATGATCGTCTTATAGCCCAGCTCCCGGAACGCCAGGCCCGCCCGCACGCAACAGTAGTCGAACTCCACTCCCTGCCCGATGCGGTTCGGCCCGCTCCCGAGGATCACGATGCCCCGATCGCCGAACGGCTCCGACTCGTTCTCCTCATCGTAGGACGAGTAGAGATACGGCGTCGATGACGGGAACTCTCCGGCGCAGGTGTCGACCGTCTTGTACGCCGGATGGACGCCGAGCCGCTCGCGCAGGGCGCGCATCTCCGCCTCGGTGATCCCGCGCAAGGTGGCGAGCTGCGCGTCACTGAACCCCAGGCGCTTCATCCGGCGCAGCGCGGGCGCATCGAGCGTCCGTGAGCGCGGTGAACCACTGCTCCGCCTCGATCAGCTCCTCCATCTGGGACAAGAACCACGGGTCGATCCCGGACGCCTTTGCGATCGCGTCCACCGTCAGGCCCGCCTGCAGCGCCCGCTTGATCTGGAAGATCCGCTCCGGCGTCGGCGTGTGAAGCGCGACGCGGAGGTCGTCGGGGGAGTCGCTCGTCAAGCGGTCGTCGGCGAGGGTGGCGCCCGTCACCCAGCCCGGAGCGGCCCGTCTCGAGTGCGCGCAGGCCCTTTTGAAAGGCCTCCTTGAACGTCCGGCCGATCGCCATGGCTTCGCCGACGGATTTCATCTGCGTCGTGAGCCGGAAATCCGCCTTGGGGAACTTCTCGAAGGCAAACCGCGGCACCTTCACCACCACGTAGTCGAGCACCGGCTCGAACGAGGCGGGCGTGGTCTTGGTGATGTCGTTCGGCAGCTCGTCCAGCGTGTAGCCGACGGCCAGCTTCGTCCCGATGCGCGCGATCGGGAACCCGGTCGCCTTCGACGCCAAGCGCGGAGCTGCGCGACACGCGCGGGTTCATCTCGATCACCAGCATCTCGCCGTCCGCCGGATTCACCGCGAACTGGATGTTGCATCCACCGGCCTCGACGCCGATCTCCCGGATGATCGCGATGGCGGCGTCGCGCATCCGCTGGTACTCGCGGTCGGTGAGGGTCATGGCGGGGGCGACGGTGATCGAATCCCCCGTGTGCACGCCCATCGCGTCGATGTTCTCGATGGAGCAGACGATGACGACGTTGTCCCGGCCGTCGCGCATCACCTCCAGCTCGAACTCCTTCCACCCGAGCACGCTGCGCTCGATGAGCGTCGAATGCACCGGCGACAGCTCGATCGCCCGCTCCACGATTTCCTCGAACTCGGCGCGGTTGTAGGCGATGCCCCCGCCGGTGCCGCCCAGCGTGAAGGAGGGCCGGATGATCGCGGGATAGCCGCTCACGGCCACGCGCATCCAGCGCCTCCGTCGAGACTGCGCGACCGTCTGGCCGACGGGCGTCGCCAGGCCGATGCGCCGCATCGCCGCCGCGAACTGGGCGCGGTCCTCCGCCATCTGGATCGCCCGCTCGTTCGCGCCGATCAGCTCGACGCCGAACTCCGCCAGCGTGCCGTCGCGCGTCAGCGCCATCGCGATGTTGAGCGCCGTCTGGCCGCCCATGGTCGGGAGCAGGGCGTCGGGCCGCTCGCGCTCGATCACCTTGCGCACCCATTCCGGCGTGACCGGCTCGATGTAGGTGCGGTCGGCGATCTCCGGGTCGGTCATGATCGTGGCGGGGTTGGAGTTCACGAGGATGACCGTGTACCCCTCCTCCTTCAGCGCCTTGCACGGCCTGCGTGCCGGAATAGTCGAACTCCGCGCCCTGCCCGATCACGATGGGACCGGACCCGATGAGCAGGATGCGGTGCAGGTCAGTGCGTTTGGGCATCCACCACTTCCTTGAGCGTCTCGTCCAGCGAGCGCTGCGGCGCCCACCCCGGGCCGCGCGCAGCTTCGCCGCGTCGCCCACCAGGTAGGGACGCGCCTCGGGACGCTCTTCCCGGGCGTCCCGCTCGTGCAACGGATGGACACCGATCAGGTTCTCGAGCTTCGCGAGCACCACCTCGAGCGTCACCGCGCAGCCGGACGCGATGTTGTAGATCTCGCCCGCCCGGCCGTGCGCGAGGAGCCCCAGGTACGCATCCACCACGTCATCCACATGCAGAAAATCGCGCACCGGATTGAGGTCGCCCACCGTAATGGCCGGCGCCCCGCGCCGCTTGGCTTCGAGTAGCGCCCGGCAGCGCTGCGCGACCCAGAAGTCCGCCGCCTGGCCACGCCCGATATGCGGGAATGGGCGTGCGACCACCACGCGCAGTCCGATGCTCCGCCACATCTCCAACGCCGCCAGCTCCGCGCCCAGCTTGCTCGCCGCATAGGAGCTCACCGGCCCCACCGGGTCGGTCTCGCGATGCGGCTGGCCGTTGGCAGGGCGATAGACCTCCGCGCTGGAGACGATCAACAGCAGCGGGTCGGCCCCGGTCGCCTGCCGCTGCTGCGCGAGCGCGGCGACGACCTCGGCCGCACCCTGGGCATTCACCGCCCAGGCGGTGACCGGGTCCGCATTCGCCTGCCGCACCGAAGCCAACCCCGCGAGGTGGATCAGGGCCTCCCCTCCAGCGCTCACGAACTCGGCGACGCTGCCCGGATTGGTCACATCGAGCGGACGCCATTGCACCCGGCCCGGACCCGCGCCTTGCTGCGGGGGACGCGGAGCATCCGCTCCGTACCCCGCCACCACATCGTGGCCCGCACCGCTCAGACGCGTGACCATCCGGCTGCCGACAAAACCGTTCGCGCCCGTGACGAGCACGTTCACGCCAACCGCTCCAGATCGGCGTCGACCATCATCCGCACCAGCTCGGCGAAGCTCACCCGGGGCTCCCACCCGAGCGCGCGGCGGGCCAGGCTCGGATCCGCCTGCAGGACGTCCACCTCCGCCGGGCGCACGAACGCAGCATCCACCCGGACGTACTTCTTCCAATCGAGGCCCACGTGGCCGAAGGCGATCTCACACAGCTCGCGCACCGTGTGGGTCTCGCCGGTGCCGATGACGAAATCGGCCGGCGCGGGTTGCTGCAGCATGCGCCACATCGCTTCCACGTAGTCGCCGGCGAACCCCCAGTCGCGCTGCGCCTCCAGGTTGCCGAGCCGCAGCTCGGTCGCCCGTCCCTTGGCGATCCGGGCCACCCCATGGCTCACTTTGCGCGTGACGAACTCCAGCCCGCGGCGCGGCGACTCGTGATTGAAGAGAATTCCGCTCACGGCATAGAGCCCGTAGGACTCGCGATAGTTCACCGTGATCCAGTGGCCGTACAGCTTCGCCACGCCGTAGGGCGACCGCGGATAGAACGGCGTCGTCTCGCGCTGCGGGGTCTCGACAGCCTTGCCGAACATCTCGGACGAGCTGGCCTGGTATACGCGCGCTTCGGGGCCGGCCAGACGAACCGCCTCCAACAGGCGTGTCACGCCGAGCGCGGTGAACTCCCCCGTGAGCACCGGCTGGGTCCAGGACGTCGGCACGAAGCTTTGGGCCGCGAGGTTGTACACCTCCTGGGGCCGTGCATCCCGAATCACCGAGGTGAGCGAATGCTGATCGAGCAGGTCCGCGGGCACGATGCGGAGCCGATCGAGCAGGTGGCCGATGCGCTCGTACGAGTCGTGGGAGGTGCGGCGCACCACACCGATCACCTCGTAGCCCTTGGCCAGGAGGAACTCCGCGAGGTAGGAGCCGTCCTGCCCGGTAATCCCGGTGATGAGCGCGGTGCGGCGGGGTTGCTCCTGTCTCCGCCCCCCTTTAGCTTTAGCGCTCTTCGGGCCCCCAGGTCGCCGCACGGCGCTTCGGTCGTTTCGGGCTCATTCTCTGTCGGATCGTTGCCCATGGCTCGAAAGTGTGACATCTGTGGCAAGGGCCCCATCACGGGGCACAACGTCAGCCACGCGAACAACAAGACCCTCCGGCGCTGGTACCCCAACCTGCAGCGGGTCCGCGCGCAGGTCGGCGGTCTCACGCAGCGACTGCGTGTGTGCACCCGCTGCCTCAAGTCGAACCGCGTGGTGAAGGCCTCCTAAAGAAGAAGGGGGACCCAACAGGGTCCCCCTCTCCGTCGCTCGCATGGGCGACCCCTTACTCACTCAGCAGTTCGATCCGGGCAATGTCCGCGCCGTCACCGACGCGATGCCCCAATTTGATGATGCGGGTGTACCCTCCGGGGCGCGTCGCGAACCGCGGCGCGAGCTCCTTGAACAACCGCTGGGTGACCTCGCGGTCCTTGAGCCGCGCCTCCGCCATGCGCCGCGCGTGCAGATCGCCGCGGCGCGCCAGCGTGATGAGCCGCTCGGCGTAGGGGCGCAGCTCCTTCGCCTTCGCCTCGGTCGTCTCGATGCGATCGTGCTTGAACAGGCTCGTGGCCATGTTCGCGAGCATCGCCTTGCGGTGGCTCGCGGTGCGCGAAAGCTGCCGGTGCTTGGCTCGATGCCGCACTACTCGTCCTCCCCGCCATCCGTGGGCTGCGCCATGGGTACGGCTCCCGGATCCGCCACGCGCAGCTCGCCGTCAACTTCTTCGATCTTCATCCCGAAGTTCAGGCCTTCACGGCGCAGCAACTCGGCGATTTCTCCCAGCGCCTTCTCGCCGACGTTCTTCACCTTGAGCAGGTCCTCTTCCCGATACTGCACCAGGTCGGCGAGCGTGCGCACGCTGGAATTCTTGAGCGAGTTCACCGAGCGCACCGACAAACCCACGTCGTCGATGCTGCGGCCCAACAGCTCCATCAGCGGCCCGATGGCGGTTCCGCCATTGCCCGCGGGCGCCGCGGCGATCATCGGCACCTTGCCGAAATCCACGAAGTACCGAAAGTGCTCCTGCGCGAGTGCCGCCGCGTACGCGACCGCGTCTTCCGGTGAGATAGCCCCGTTCGTCTCGACCGTCAGCGTCAGCCGGTCGTAGTCGGTGCGCTGCCCCACGCGCGTCTCCGCGACGCTGAAGTTGGCGCGCCGCACCGGATTGTAGATCGAATCGATCCGCACGACATCCACCGGCATCGTGCGATCCAGCGGGTGCTGCTCGGCCTCGACGTAGCCACGGCCCTTATTCACGTACAGCTCGCCGCCGATGTCCCGCTCGTCCTGCAGCGTGAACAACAGCAGGTCCGGGCTCACCACCGTGACGGCGGCATGGGGTTCGATATCGCGCGCATAGACGGGACCCGCCTTGTCGCGCTTGATGTGCAGCACGGCCTCGTCGGCGTCGGGTGCCAGCACCAGCGTCAGCTGCTTGAGACGCTGGATGATCTGATGCACGTCCTCGACCACCCCGGGGATCGTCTGGTGCTCGTGCACGACCCCCTCCAACCGGAACGCCCACACGGCAGCGCCGCGCAGCGAGGACAACATCATGCGGCGGAGCGAATTCCCGAGCGTGTACCCATAGCCGCGCTCGAGCGGCTGCAGCCGGAACTCGGCGGCATTCGGGTTGTCTTCCCGCTTGGTCATCTCGACCAGGTGCGGGTGGACCAGCCCGGTCAGATCTAGAGTCGTCATCACTTGGAATAGAGCTCGACGATTAACTGTTCTTGCGCGGCGATGGGGATGGCGTCGCGAGTGGGCCGCTGCGTCATCCGCCCGAGCGCTTTGTCAGTGTCCACCTGAATCCACGAAACCGGCTGCCCACGGCTGAACTGCTCGAGCGCGAGCTTCACCTGCACGGACTCGCGACTCGCGTCGGCCACCTGCACCTCGTCGCCCAGGCGTACCCGGTACGAAGGGATGTCCAGCGTCCGCCCATTGACCTTGATGTGCCGGTGCCGCACGAGCTGGCGTGCCTGCCGGCGGGAGACCGCAAAACCCATCCGGTACACCAGATTGTCGAGCCGGCTCTCCAGCGCGACGAGCAGCGCCTCGCCGGTCACACCCGGCTCCTTGACCGCACGCTCGAAGAGGTTGCGGAACTGGCGCTCGGAGAGCCCGTAGATCCGCTTCACCTTCTGTTTCTCGCGCAGCTGCTTGGCGTATTCCGAGCCCTTGCGACGCCGGCCAGCGGTTTGCCCGTGCTGGCCGGGGGCGTACGCGCGGCGCTCCACGGCGCACTTCTCGGTGAGGCAGCGAGTGCCCTTCAGAAACAGCTTGGTGCCCTCGCGACGGCAGAGCTTGCAGGCCGGTCCGGTGTAGCGCGCCACGCCCTAGACCCGCCGTTTCTTGGGCGGCCGGCACCCATTGTGCGGAATTGGCGTGACGTCGCGGATCGAACGGATCGCGAGGCCGGCAGTCGCGAGCGCCTGGATCGCCGATTCGCGACCGGACCCGGGACCCTGCACGCGCACGTGCACGCGGCGCACGCCGAGGTTCATCGCTTCGCGTGCGGCTTGCTCGGCGGCCACGGTCGCGGCGAACGGCGTCGACTTCTTCGACCCCGCGAAACCGGCCTTGCCCGACGAGCCCCACGTGATGGCGTTCCCCTGCATGTCCGAGATCGTGATCAACGTATTGTTGAACGTCGCCGTGATGTGGGCGATCCCCTCCGCCTCGACGACCTTCTTGGTGCGCTTGGCACCCGTAGGCTTGGCTTGTGCCATTTACTTTTTCAACGCGGGCTTCTTCTTGCCCGCAATCGCGCGCCGTGGACCCTTCTTCGTACGCGCGTTGGTGTGCGTGCGCTGGCCGCGCACCGGCAGTCCCTTGCGATGGCGCATCCCGCGATACGATCCGATGTCCATCAAGCGTTTGATGTTCATCGCGACCTCGGTGCGGAGCGCTCCTTCGACCTTGTAGTCGCGCTCGATGATCTGGCGCAGCCGGGCCACCTCGGCATCGCGCAGATCGCGCACGCGCGCATCCGGATTCACTCCCGTTTCCGCGAGCAGCTTGCGCGCGTTATTGGGACCGATGCCGAAGATGTACGGAAGGGCGTACAGGATCTTCTTTTCGCGCGGCAGGTCAACACCCGCAATGCGTGCCATACTCTATCCCTGCCGCTGACGGTGCTTCGGATTGCGCTTGCAGATGACGCGGAGCACTCCCCGCCGCTTGATCACCCTGCAATGTTCGCAGATAGGCTTGACGCTCGAGCGAACCTTCAATGCACGAATCTCCCAGGCAAATTTATCAAGTCGCGAATTATAGACGGGGCCGTAAGTGCACGCAAGGGGCGCAATTACGGCCCCGCGCGTAGTTCCGTCAGCTCCCAACGCGGGCCCGTTTGGCGGTAGCGCAGAAAGATCGTTTCGCGTCGCACGTCGTCCGTGCCCCCGACGGCGTACTCCCGTACCAATTCGACCAGTCCGGTTCCGGGAGCCAGTTCGGTCACACGGCCGATGCGCACGTCACGCTCGACCGCCGCGCGTTGATAGCGCCACAGCAGCTCCGCCGCCTGCGCCCGCCCGAGCGCCGCCGACGGGTTCGCTCCGGGAATCTGGACCACGAGCGTAGCGCCTTGCCCGACAAGGGATTGGCTGTCGTGCGCCAGCCAGGCGGCCTGCGCGCTGCGCGCCGCGTCCTCGAGGGTCACCTGGGCGTGGAGTGAACCGGCCCCCGCGAGCGCGAGCAGAACCCAACGCGCAATCACAGGACCCCGACAATCTGATGGTACGCCGCCGCGGGATCTTGGGCGGCTGTGATCGGTCTCCCGACGACGAGGTGGGTCGCGCCACGGCGCACCGCATCCGCCGGGCTGACGGTGCGTACCTGATCGCCGGCGCCGTCGCCCGGCAGCCGAATCCCGGGAACGACCATCCACGGATCGGGCCCCAGGGCCGAGCGGAGGATGCCAAGCTCGTGTCCCGACGCGACCACCCCCCGCAGCCCGGCGGCGACGGCGACGCGCGCCAGGCGCTCCGCTTCGAACCCGAGGTCCGGGACGCCACGTCCCAGCACCTGCTCCAACGCTCGCAGCGTCGTGCGAGGTCAGCACGGTCACGCCGACGAGTGGCAGATCCCCAGCCGCCGCGACCGCCGCCTCGAGCATCGCGCGCCCGCCGAGGCAGTGCACGGTCGCAAGCGACACCCCCAAGTCGCGCGCGGCGCTGACCGCACCCGCCACCGTGCTGGGAATGTCGTGCCACTTCAGATCGAGAAATACGCGCACGCCGCGCGCCGTGAATTCCTTGATCAACGCCGGGCCTTCGCGCACGAAGAGGACCGGGCCGAGCTTGGCCCACGCGAGCCCAGGAAGCCGATCGGCGAGCGCGAGTGCCTCGCGCCCGCTCGGCAGGTCGAACGCGACGACGAGCTCAGCCACCGGCCAGCTCCCGCGCGATGCGCTCGGGCGCGCGAGGGTCCGCGAGCGCAGCCGTACCGATCGCCACCAGCACCGCTCCCGCGTCGAGATACTCGCGCGCATCCCGGGCGGTGCGAATCCCGCCGACCCCGATCACGGGAAGGCCGACCCGTTGCCCAATGCGGCGTGTGGCGAGGACCCCGACCGGCAGGAGGGAAGGACCGCTCACTCCGCCGAAGCCGTTTCCTAACCGATGCGCGAGGAACCCCGGGATGGTGTTCACGACGCTCACGGCGTCCGCACCTTCGTCCGCCGCGACCTGCGCCATCGCGGCGATGTCGGGCAGGACCGGTGAGAGCTTTACGATGAGCGGGCGTTTGGTGGCTGCCCGGCAGCGCCGCACGAGATCACCGAGCGCCCCCGGCTCGGCGCCGAACTCGAGACCGCCCGCGTTCGTGTTCGGGCAGGAGGCGTTGACCTCAAAGGCGGTGATTGCCGCTTCACTGCTCAGACGGGTGATGACGGTCACGTAGTCGTCTACGACCGCGCCGGCCACGTTGACGATGATCCGGGCGCGCCGCAGGCGTGCGGCGATTTCGGGAAGGTCGGCGCGCACCACCGCCTCTAATCCCGGATTGGCGAGCCCGACGGCGTTGAGCATGCCCCCGGGAAACTCGGCGACCCGCGGCGCTGGAGCCCCTCGTCGCGGCTCGGGGGTCACGGCCTTGGTGATGATGCCGCCGAGCGCCTCGAGATCGATGATGCGCCACACTTCGTTCCCGAATCCCGCCGTGCCGGCGGCCAGGAGGACGGGATTTTGAAACGTGGTGCCAAGGACGTTGATCGCGCTCACTGGCGTTCGGGGGTGGAACGGCGCCGGTCCCCGCGGGGCGCCCCGTCCTCGCCCTGAGGACGAGGGCGCGACGGCGGGGTGTGCCCGGGAGCGGCGGCGTCCGGGTGGGGACCACGCGGACCCGGCACCGGCGGGGGAACGAGCGAAGCCACCACCGTCGAGAGCCGCGTAAGCGCCAGCCCGAGCGCCCGCGCCAGCGAGTCTTCCGCGGCGGCGTACCCGGGACTCGGTTCGCCGCGCAGCGCCAGCGTGTAGGGCGAAGTGCCATAGGTGGCGTCCAGCACTGCGATCAGAGAATCGCGCCGCTCGAGCGACAGCGCGGCCGCGGCTACGAGCGCTTTGGGTGCGAACAGCGACGCCGGATGCTCCCCGGCAAACCCGAGGAATAGGTTCTCCGCGAGCTGCGGGGCGCGGAGCGAGTCGCGGGCCAGCTCCGCCGATCGGAACGCCACTTCCTGCCCCGCTCCATCGGGAGCGATGATCGCCTGGATCAGGCGTTGCAATGCAGTAGCCTCGGCCCGTGCCGTTCCTGTCGTGCCGAACTCCACCAGGCGATCCACTTGGGTTTGCACGGCGTGCAACTCGTCGAGGCTCCCCGCCTGTGCCGCGCTGACCCGCAGGTGTCGCACACGGGCCGCCTGCCCTTCCAACGAGTCCGGCGCCATCACCGCCACCTGCTGGTAGCGTCCGTCAGCCGCGGCAAGCGCACCGGCGGCAAAGAGCCGGTTCCCGTCCGCGAGCAGCAGACGAGCGCGGGCCCCCGTCGGCACCTTCCCCCCGGCGAGGATCCGGTCGAGCGCGCTGCTCGCCTCGGTCGCCCCAACGCCTTCGCCGACGGCGTTGAGCAGCGGCCCCCACACCGCCTCGTCGCGGTGCTCGCGGGCCAGCGTATCGATCAGTGCCATGGCGGCGGCCGACTCTCCCGCCGCGAGCAGCACGCGGGCGCGGGCCGGCCCCGCGTCCACCTCGGATGACTGCGCATACGCGCTCGCCGCACCGACCATGTCGCCGCGTTGTTCGGCCACGTGCCCCGACAGATAGGCCGCTCGCGACGCCCGCGCGCGGCGTGGGGAGGCGCGGACGGGTTGAAGCACTCTTTCGGCAGCGCTCGCGTTCCCGGCGGCGAGGTTGCATTCCGCGGACGCGAGCGCCGCCCGCTCCCGCAGCTCGGCGTCCTCGACCGACGCGAGCGCACGGGCGAGCGGTGCCGCGGCACGTTCGCACGCGCCGCTCTTCGCCAACCCTTCGCCGTGCAGCACGAGCGCCGCACCGGCCCAGCGACCATTGGGATGGTGGGCCACCACCGACTCGGCCTTCTCCGCCGCGGCGGCCCACGACGTGCGCGCCTCCTCCCGCCTTCCCTCCCGCTCCTGGCGGCGCGCCTGTGACGCAAACTGGTCGGCCCGCCACATGCCGTTGTAGTAGCCGCAGGACAGCAACCCCATGACACCCAGGGCGAACGGAAGCCGCCTCACCGGCCGCCCCCGGTGGGGACGGCCACCGCCAGCTTGCGCTCGAACTCGCGCAGGAATTCCACGATGCCGGTCGCAATAGCGTCGGCGATCCGGTGCGCCCCGAGGGGGGAGGCGAGGAATGCGGCGTCCTCGCGGTTGGTGGCGAATCCGGCCTCGACCAGAATGGCGGGGCGGCGGGCGGTCGTGAGCACCATGAAGGCGGCTTGCTGCACGCCGCGGCCTCCGTTGGGATGGGCCTGGCTCACGTCCTCCTGTACCAGCTCCGCCAGCCGAGCCGACTCACGGAGATACTCGTTGGATTGCAGGTCGCGAAGGATGAAGCCGACGTCTCCGGTCGCCGCGCCCGTAAAGCTGGGTTCGAACCGGATCGCCTCGTTCTCCATCTTGGCCACGCGCTTCTGATCTTCGGTCTGTGCATCAGACAGAAAGTAGGTCTCGACGCCGCTCGTTTGAGAGCTGCGTCGTCCAGAGGGCATGGCGTTCACGTGTATGCTCACGAACAGGTCGCACTCGTTGCTGCAGAACGCGCCGCGATCGGCGAGATCGATCAGCGTGTCGGCCGTGCGGGTGAGTCGTGCGCTCAACCCGCGGCGCATGAGCTCCGCCCGCAACAATTTCCCGATGCTGAGGGTGATGTCCTTTTCGACCAGGCCGCCGGGGAAGTACAGGCCCGGATTGCCCGGGTCCACACCGCCGTGTCCGGGGTCGATCACGATCGTGTGCGGCAGTCGCAGCCCGGTCAATTGATTGGGGACAGACGCCGCGAGGACCGGCGCCAGCTCTTGGAGGCGCGCACCGCCGGGGTCCCAGCGATACCGGGTCCCGAGTGCCCGCGGGAGCGAGACCACCAGCCAGTCGAGCGGGAGGAACAGCGTGTCGCGCGCGAGATACGGGGCGCAGACCAGCGTATACACCGCACCCCCGGCGCGGACGAACGGCGCACCCAACTGGAAGACGAAGACGGTGCCGGAGAGCCCCACAGTCGCTTCCGACCCATCGAGTGTCGTGGTGAGGCCAAGCGCTTCCGCCACCAGTGGTGCGGCGACAGCGGCCGACCCGCGCTCGGTCGTAACGGGAACCGACCTGGCGCCGCGCGGGGTAGCGATTACGACTTGGGGGGGCGCGACCAGCAACAAGAGCAGCGCGATCATGTCCGCTTCCCCCGGAACACGCGGCCCATCTCCCGCTCGGCGTCCCGGCGCTTCATGTCCTCGCGCTTGTCGTGGGTGCGCTTGGCGCGGGCGAGTGCGATCGCGACCTTGGCAATGCCGTCCTTGAAGTACAGCTCCAACGGGACCAGCGTGAGTCCTTTCTGTGTCGTGCCGCCGATCAACTTGCGGATCTCGCCTTTGTGCAGCAACAACTTGCGGGAACGGGCGGGGGGAGGGTTGTTGTAGCTGCCGGCCAAGTAGGGGGCGATGCTCATTCCCTCGAGCCATACCTCCCCGTTGCGCACGTGCGCGTACGCCTCAACCAGGCTCGCTTTGCCGTCGCGCAGGGATTTCACTTCTGTTCCCGTGAGCACGAGCCCAGCCTCCCACGTATCCAGGAGATGGTAGTCGTGTCGCGCCCGCGGATTCCGGGCGATGGAGAGCTTGTCCACCTAGTCAAAGGGCAAGATAGGAACCGCATAGTGAGTGGTCAAGCCAAAGGTTGACTTGGGGTTATACCGCGGCGAATATTCGCCGTTCCCGCTCTCGCCGAAGTGGTGGAACTGGTAGACGCGCTGGCTTCAGGAGCCAGTGGGCGCAAGCCCGTGGGGGTTCGAGTCCCCCCTTCGGCACTGTAAGCTATCAGCCATCAGCTATCAGCAAGAAACGGGATCTCGTCGCGTGACCGAGATCCCGTTCTCATCATGTGACTGCTGATCGCTGACTGCTGATGGCTGATTGGCTCAGTATCTCGGCATTTCCGGATCGACGTTCACCGCCCACGCGTCGATTCCACCCCGCAGGCTCCGCACCTTGGCGTATCCCGCAGCCCGCAGGATTTCCAACGCCTTGAGCGAGCGACCGCCGTGATGGCAATAGGTGACGATCTCGGCGTGATCGACAATCTCCCCCAGGCGGTCGGGCAACTCGCCCAACGGAATCAACTGCGAGCCCTCGATTTCCGTGATCTCCTGTTCATGCGGCTCGCGCACATCCAGCAGCACAATCTCCTTGCCGGCATCCATCTCCGCCTTCAGATCGAGCGCGAGGACTTCCGCGCCTTCGTACGCCGGCTCTTCGACCACGCCGCAGAACGCTTCATAGTCGATCAGCGACTTGATCGTGGGATTCCGCCCGCACACCGGGCAGTTCGGATCCCGCTCGAGCTTCAGCTCACGGAACTTGAGACGCAGCGCATCGAACAGCACGCAGCCGCCCGATCAGCGTATCGCCCCGTCCGATGATCAGCTTGATCGTCTCGAGCGCCTGAATCGAGCCGATGATCCCCGGCAGCACGCCGAGCACACCGCCTTCGGCGCACGACGGCACCAGGCCCGCCGGTGGCGGCTCCGCGTAGAGGCAGCGGTAGCACGGACCTTCCTTGGCGTAGAACACCGAGGCCTGTCCCTCGAACCGGAAGATCGACCCGTACACGTTGGGCTTGCCCAGCAGCACGCAGGCATCGTTGACGAGGTAGCGGGTGGGAAAGTTGTCGGTCCCGTCCGCCACGATGTCGTATTCACGAAAGATGTCCAGCGCGTTCTCGGACGTGAGGCGGCTCTCGATCGTTTCCACCTGGACGTTGGGGTTCAGGTCCTGGATCCGCTCGCGTGCCGAGTCGAGCTTGGACGTTCCCACGCCGCTGGTCCCGTGCAGGATCTGGCGCTGCAGATTGGTCGTGTCGACGACGTCGAAATCCACGATCCCGATCGTCCCGACCCCGGCAGCTGCGAGGTAGAGGGCGGCCGGGGATCCGAGCCCCCCGGCTCCGATCAGGAGCACGCGCGCCGCCTTCAGCCTCCGCTGCCCTTCGATCCCCACATCCGGGAGGATCAGGTGGCGGGAATAGCGCAGCACTCTCCTCGTGGGAAAGCTTCGGGAGCGACTTGGCCGGCCGGGCCCCCACCGGGGCCGACGTCCCGCCCGCGATGCTCGGGATGATGGACACGGTGTCGCCCGCCGCGACGCGCGTCTCCTGCTGCGCCAGGTGGCGGATGTCCCGATCGTTCACGTACACGTTCACGAAGGCGCGCAGCCGTCCGTCATCCGCAAACAGGTGCTTGCGAAGCTCGGCGTGCTGGCTCGTCAGCTGGCGCAGCACATCGCCGACGCTGCCCGCCTCGAACACGAGGAGGTCCTTCCCGCCGACGAACGGGCGGAGTGGCGTGGGGATCAGGACGGTGACTGCCATGCGACCTTCCGTGGTTCCAGAGTAATGGGTTCTTCGGTGAACGCCGCCCGGTCGTCCGACAAGCGCCAACTTCTCAGATCGCCCGAGCGTCCCGCCGCGACTGCCACGATGATATAGCTCAACCGCGGCCATGCGTGCTCGCGGTCGAAGGTCGAAGGCTCGGCCGGGTGGTCGGGATGCGAGTGATAGACGCCGACAATTTCGAGTCCCTCTCCATCGAGAGTTTTCTGGGCGCGGCGAAACGCGTCCGGATCGATGAGATACCGGTTGCGCGCCGAGTCCGACCGCTCATTCGGGAGCGCCACGAGCTGCCGGACGACGGTCCGGTCGCCCTCCAGGTGTGCCTCCCATCAGACCGCACGCCTCGTGCGGGTAGTCTGCTTCCCCGTGCTTCCGGATCGCGGCGATGTGCTGATCCTCGACGATCAGCGTCATGGAAACACACCCGCCAGCCGGCCGTGCTCGCTCAAGTAGCGCACTCCCCCGTCCGGCGCGATCACGACGGTGACGCCGGTCGGCGTCTCGCTCCGTTCGGCCGCGACCAGCGCCGCTCCGGCGGACCAGCCGACGAACAGTCCCGCCTCGCGGGCAAGGCGGCGCACCATGGCATCGGCGTCTTCGGTCGCCACGAATTCCGTCCGGTCGGGGACCGACGCGTCGTAGATGCCGGGGACCAGCGCGGTGGCGAGATGCTTCATGCCTTCGAGTCCGTGGAACGGTCCATCGGGTTGCACCGCCACCAGCTCCACGGCAGGGTTCAGCTCGCGCAGCCGCCGGCCGGTGCCCATCAGCGTGCCCGTCGTTCCGAGGCCCGCCACGAAGCGTGTGACCTTACCCCCGGTCTGGCGCCAGATCTCCTCCGCGGTGGTCAGGGCGTGCGCCCGCGGATTGGCCGGGTGGTTGTATTGATCGGCGTACCAGTAGCGGTCCGGCTCGCCCTCCACGATTTCGCGCGCGCGTCGGATCGCGCCGTCCGTCCCTTCGAGCGGATCCGTGTAGATCACCGTCGCGCCGAACACCGTCAGCAACGCCTTCCGCTCCGGACTGGCATTCGCCGGGACGCAGAGCGTGATGCCGATCCCCGCGGCCGCCCCGAGCATCGCGTACGCAATCCCGGTGTTGCCGCTGGTCGCATCCAACAGACGCTTGTCCGGCAACTCGCCGCGCGCGAGACCATCGCGCAAGATGAAGAGTGCCGCACGGTCTTTGACGCTCCCACCGGGGTTGAACCACTCGGCCTTGAGAAACAGCGGCGGTGCGGGCGGTCCGGCGGTCGGGCGGACACGGAATCAACGGCGTGTTCCCCACCAAGCCCCACAGCGCTGGCTCGAGGAACGCTCCGCCGACCGCCTGACCGCCTGACCGCCTGACCGGCGCCGTTTCGTTCACGGCTCCGACCCCTTCGCGATCGGTGCTCCGACGAGGTTGCCCCACTCCGTCCACGAGCCGTCGTAGTTCCGGACTTGCTTGCGACCCAACAGATACGTCAGCGCGAACCACGTGTGGCTGGAGCGCTCCCCGATGCGGCAGTAGGCGATCACTTCGTCCTTCGCCAGCACCGACTCGTACAGCTGCTCCAGTTGATCGCGCGGCTTGAACGTGCCATCGGGCGCGACCGCTTGCCCCCAGGGAACGCTGCGGGCACCGGGAATGTGTCCGGGCCGCTGCGCGGTCTCCGTCATTCCGGGAGGCGCGATGATGTCGCCCTTGTACTCCGCGGGTGAGCGCACATCGACCAGTCCGATCTGTTTCGCGCCGATCGCGCGCTCGACATCGGACCGCATGGCACGGATCCGCGCGTTGACCTGCTTCGGAACCGGATACGTGATCGCGGCTGCGGTCGGCGTCGTCGTGACGAGCGGGCGGCCCTCGGCCGACCACTTCGCGCGCCCGCCGTTCATCAGTTTTGCGTTGGTGTGACCATACAGCTGCAGCAGCCAGAAGGCGAACGCGGCGAACCAGTTGTTGTTGTCGCCGTACAGCACCACGGTGGTCGCGGGCGTCACGCCGGCCTGGCCCATCAGGCGGGCGAAGGCGGCCGCGTCGGGAATGTCGCGCCGCACCGCGTCGTTCAGCTGGGATTGCCAGTTCCATCCCGCGGCGCCGGCGATATGACCGGAATCGTACGCGGTCGTGTCCACGTCCACTTCGATCAAGCGGACGTTCGTATCGCTCGGCATGGGCGGCCACCCACTCGGTCGAGACGAGCACTTCAGGATGCGCGTAGTCCACATCAGCCTCCAAACGGGTTGAACCCGACCGGTGGAGTCGGGTTCGGGTCCAACAGACAACGCGGCCAGCGGGACTTAGTTCCCGGCCATGACCCCGGCGATCTGGTAGACCTCGGGCTCGTCATGCAGGAGGTCGGCGAGTGAGAAGCCCGACAGCAGCTCGTTGATCCGCTGCTCGAGCATCCGCCACACCGGCCGGATACTGCACGACGCATCCGCGCTACATCGATCCTGATTGACCGGGTGGCGATCGCAGTTGACTTCGAAGGTGGCATGCTCCGACGCGTCCATCACATCCTTGACGCTGATGGCGTGCGGGGGGCGCGCCAAGTGGTACCCGCCCTTCGCGCCACGCACCGACTCGACCAGTCCGGCGCGCCGCAGGCGAAGGAGGATCTGCTCAACGTAGTCGTGGGGGAGTTTTTCGGCCTCGGCGAGCTCGCGGGCCGCAATCGGTCCGGTGCCCGCCTGGCGTGCCAGGTTGAGGGAGACGATCAGCCCGTACTCACCCCAAGTCGTAATCCGCATGGGTGGAATATGCGACGCCGGGTGTCGGGATTCAATGGCAGCCCCGCCCGGGGGCGGATTCTCGCACAGGGACGGCCTCTTCCCGAGAGGGGCGGGTGCGCTACTTGGACCGCTTGCCGGGAACCCCCAGCTCGGTCATCGCGCGCAGATCCAGCACCTCTTTCAGCTCTTGCTCCGTGAGCAACCCCTTTTCCCGCACCAGCTCGCGCACGGTCAGATTCCTCTCCACCGCTTCCTTCGCGAGCTGCGCGGCCTGCTCGTAGCCCAGCTTGGGCGCGAGCGCCGTCACGATCGCCGGACTGCGCTCCAGCCAGTACGCGGCCTGCTTCGGATCCGCCGCTATCCCATCGACGCAGCGCTCGGCGAACACGGTGCTCGCGGTGGTGAGAATCTTCTCCGCGAAGAGCAGGTTGTGGGCGATCACCGGCATCATCACGTTCAGCTCGAGCTGTCCCGCCTCGGCGGCGGTCGCCACCACCAGATCGTTCCCGAGGGTCTGGTAGCACACCATGTTCACCATCTCGGCGATCGACGGGTTCACTTTGCCGGGCATGATGCTCGAGCCGGGCTGCACCGGAGGCAGTACGATTTCGCCCAAACCGGTGCGCGGGCCCGAGGCGAGGAGACGAATGTCATTCGCGATCTTCCCCAGGTCCACCGCGTAGCCGCGCAGCGCCCCCGCGAACGCCACGGCGTCCCCCATGGACTGCATCAGCTGTACGCGGTCCGTGCCCTCGCGCAGCTCGAGCCCGGTGATCGCTCGCAACTGCTCGATCATCAGCGCGGGATAGCGTGCCTCGACGTTCAAGCCAGTCCCGACCGCGCTGCCGCCGATCCCGAGATCGCGAAGCGCGTCGGCCGCCTGGGCGATGCGATCCCGGCTGCGGGTGACAGTGTGCCCATACGCGGTGAACTCCTGGCCCAGCCGGATGGGGGTCGCGTCCTGCAGATGCGTGCGCCCCGACTTGAGGATGGCATCGAAAGCCGTGCCCTTCGCGAGCAACGCGCGGCTGAGCCGGTCGAGCGCCTGCGAGCAGCCCCGGCAGCTGCGCGAGCGCGGCCAGGCGGATCGCGGTGGGGATCACGTCGTTGGTGGACTGCGCCATGTTGACGTGATCGTTGGGATGGATCGGCTGATACGCCCCGCGCTTTCCGCCCAGCAGCTCGTTGGCGCGATTGGCGAGCACTTCGTTGCAGTTCATGTTGTGCGACGTGCCCGCGCCTGCCTGATAGGGATCGACGACGAACTGATCGCGGTACGCCCCGGCCAGAATCTCATCGGCGGCGCGGACGATGGCGTCGGCCAGCGTGGCCTCGAGCCGCTTGGTGTGGCGGTGCGTAATGGCCGCGGCCTTCTTGATCCAGATCACGGCATCGACAAACGGGGCGAGCGGCGACAGCCCGGAAATGGGGAAGTTGTGACGCGCCCGTTCCGTCTGGATGCCGTACAGCGCCTCCGCGGGCACGGGCAATTCGCCCAGGGAGTCGTGCTCGATCCGCGTCCCACTCACCGATTTCATCCCCCACCCCCTGCCGTCTCTCCGGGCTTGGATCGCTTACCCCAGCCGATTCTCAAGAGCTGCGTGGTCGCATGATACCCAACACTGCGGATGAGCAGGTAGCCGCCGATGAGGGTGAGGAGCACAGCGGTGTAGAACCGCCACAGCAGCAGGATGCTCACCGCGTGGGGACCGAAATCGCCGGCAAGACCGGAGAGGAACCCTACCTCCACCCCTCCACCGCCCGACGGGAGCGGCAGGACCAGGGGCGCATGCAGCAAGGCCAGGGCGCCGAAGAACATCGTCCCGAACGCGGGGCGCTCCGGCAAGGCCAGCGCGAGCGCGAACAGGACCAGCGCGCGAGCCGCGAGGCTGACGACCGTCAGCAAGGCACCCACGCCGAGCACCCACAGCGGGGCACGGCGCACGTGGGCCCAGGCCACGCGCCACTGTCGCCGGACCCGGTGGCGGATCATCCCGGAGCGGACCAGGCGCTGCATCAGATAGATCACACCCAGAATGAGAAGCGCGACGAGCTCGATCGCCACCAGCTCGCGAGCCCGATGGCGGCGGAGCCACTCGCCGGCTGCGGTTTGCCAGTCCGGCACGTAGTAGGCCAACAGCGCGACACCGACGAACGCGAACACCGGCCACTCGGCAGCGACCTCCACTCCAAGTGCAACCAGGCTCGTCACCGGCCGGACCTTCGCCTCCGTGAGGCCGAGGAATCGCGCCGGCTCCCCTCCGAGGCGGTTTGGGGTCAGCGTCGAGGCCGCTTCACCGTACATGTTCAGGCGCAGCGCTGATCCGAAGCTCAGATAGCCGCCGACGGTCCACACGGAGAGCTGAATCCGCCACGCGCGCACGAGGCAATCGAGCGCCATGAGCGCCAGGGCCAGCAGGTGCGCCGGGACCACGCCCTCAATCAGAGCAGTCGCCCAACGGGTAAATAAAGCCGCAGTTCGAACAGGGGTTCTTGCAACCCCACGGCTTGGGGCGCACCACCGTCCCGCACCGCAGGCAGGTGGGTGGAGCGCTACGCAAGACGGTAGGCGCCGGTGAGGAACGGGTTGGAGGCGCGCTCGCGTCCGATGCTGGTCTCGGGTCCATGGCCGCTGTACACGATGGTGTCATCGGGCAGGCTGAGCAACTCCCGCCGGATGCTTTGCAACAGCGTGTCCATGTCGCCGCCCGGCAGGTCGCAGCGACCGATCGACCCCTGAAACAGCACATCCCCCACGAACACGGCGTCCGACCCCACGAGCGACACGCTGCCGGGGGAATGACCCGGCGTATGACGCACGGCGAACGCGAGGTCCCCCACCCGGATCTGGTCGCCGTGGGCGAACGCGCGGTCGGGGGGCGGGAGGGGACTCGCCCGCATCCCGAACGCCGCGGCCTGCTGCACGACCCGGTCGTACAGCGGGCGGTCGTCCGGATGCAGATACACCGGAGCGCCCGTGATCCGCTTCAGCTCCGGGACACCCACCACGTGGTCGATGTGCGCATGCGTCAGCCAGATGGCGACGGGCCGCATCCCCACATCCTCGAGCGCGCGACCGATCAACGCCGTGTCTTCGCCCGGGTCGATGACCGCGCACTCCCCGCGGGCCTCGTCGGCGACGAGATAGCAGTTTTCCATGAAGCGGCCGTTGGGGACCGACACGACCTTCATCACGCGACGGCGGCCTTTTCCTTCTCCCGCAGCGCCGCGAGATACTTCTCCACGGCGATCGCGGCGGTCGTCGCGTCACCGACGGCGGTGGTGATCTGACGCGTAAGCTGGCTGCGCACATCCCCCGCCGCAAACAGGCCCGGGATCGATGTCATCATCCGGTCGTCGGTGATCAGGTAGCCGCCGGCGTCGTGCTGGAAATGCCCCTGTACGAGCCCATTGTTGGGCTTGAACCCGACGAACACGAATACGCCACCCACCACAAGCTGCGAGTGTTGTCCGGTTTGCGTGTCCTGCAGCTCGAGGTGCTCCACGCCCCTGGCGTTCCCCTTCACCTCGACCACCTGCTTGTTCCAGACGACCTCGATCTTGGGGTTCGCGAACGCGCGATCCTGGAGGATCCGCGACGCCCGGAACTGATCCCGGCGGTGCACGATGTAGACCTTGCTGGCGTACCGGGTGAGGTAGTCGGCTTCCTCCACCGCGGCATCGCCCCCGCCGACGACGGCCAACACCTCGTCCTTGAAGAACGCGCCGTCGCAGACGGCGCAGTACGAGACGCCCTTCCCCGCGTACTCCTTCTCGCCCGGGACCCCCAGTTTGACCGGGGTGCCGCCGGCGGTGAGGATCACCGCGGGTGCGCGATACGTGCGCTGCCGCGCGGTCCGGACCTCGAAGAGCCCGTCGTCGCCCTTGCGGATGGACTCGACGGTGTCGGTTTCGATCTGCGCGCCGAAATTCTTGGCGTGCTCGGTCATCTTCTGCGCGAGATCCCACCCCTTGATGCTGGCGAAGCCGATGTAGTCCTCGATCAGATCGGTGTTGAGAAGCTCGCCACCGGGGGCACCGCGCTCGATCAGGAGGCCTTTGAGCATCCCACGACCGGCATACATCGCGGCGCACAGACCTGCCGGTCCGGCACCGACGATGATGACGTCGTAGTCGCTATTCTTAGGCTCGGTCATCCCGTTCTGAATTCCAATCGCGGGGGATCCCCCTCCCCCGTGAGGGCCCGCGCCAGCTGTGCGCGGAAGGTGATGGTCTCGAACTCCACGTCCGGTCGCGCGGGCCCGGCGAGCTTCTCGAGGGCGGCGCCGCCGACAACCTCGACACCGTGGCGGTTGTTGCGCTGCTGGTGCAGCAGCGCCGCGGCCGCTTGAATCAATCCCTGCCAGACCCGCGCTTCGTCTTCACTAATAATAGAACGCCAAACGGTTTCGAGGGCTTCGTGCGCTTCCCAGTAGGCGCCGGCGTTGAACAGGTCGCGGGCGGTGGTGAGGATAGCATGGCGGTCGAAGGCGGTGGAGGGCGACCGTCCGATGGTGAGCAGATTCACCGCCCCGTGACATGCGCTGATGGTACCTACCAGCACCGCGGCGGTGTCGCCGTTCGCGCCGGCGCTTGCGACCACGGAGTCCCCAGCCAACACCGCCTCGACACCGAAGGTGCCCACGCCGAATACGTGATGGCGGCACACGAACAACGCGGAGCCCGCCACGGGCTCGCCGGCCAGCCGCAGCCGCTCCACCAGCTGTCCGATGGCCGTGCTCATCTCCCAGGTACGCGGCGCGGCGATGGCGGGACAGATGGCGGGCTCGATGCAGTGCGTCGGGCAAATCCAGTCGGCAAAGGAGACGTAGCGGGTGTGGTCGGGCGCGGTGCGATCGTACGGGGTTCCCAGCGCGCCCGGCACGGGACCGACCGAGACGGGACGATCGGGCCAGCGGGCGCGGGCGCGCCGCACCACCCACTCGAACATGAGATGCGGCATCAAGGGCGAGGGCACGATGAAGTCCTGCGGCGCGCCGGGCGCCACGGGCTCCGACGATCCGAGAAAGGCATCGAAGTACCCGGTCCAATCACGCGCAACGAACTCCCGGTCGGCGGCGTCGCCGAGCTCGCGGTGCGCGCGGCAATCGGGGTCGCGGTCCACGACGACGACCTTGCGGAACCGCGCCTTGCCTCGCTCCTTGGCCTTCGCGAGCTGGGTGGCGTAGAAGGTGCCGTAGCATCCGCCCCCCACCACGATCACGTCCCGCATCACGACGCCGTCGCTCACCGGATGAGACGGCCCCCGTCCACCACCAAGGTCGTTCCCGTCACATAGTCGCCGCCCTCGAGCAGGTAGCGCACGGCGCGCACGACGTCGTCCGGGCTGCCGAGCCTCCCGAGCGGCGTGGTCGCGGCGAAATGCGCGCGCGTCGACTCATCCCACGTCTCCGGGAGCAGGACCGCGCCGGGAGCCACGGCGTTGACGGTGATTTCGGGGGCGAGCGCGCGTGCCAGTCCCTGCGTCAGCGCGACCACACCCGCCTTGCTGACCGTGTGCGGCACGTACTCCGGCCAGGATTCGAAGGCGGCGATGTCGGCGAGATTCACGATGCGGCCGCGCACCGGCCGGAGGTGCCGGATCGCGCCCTGGGCGACGAAGAAATAGGCTCGCAGGTTGAGGGCGAACGTCGCGTCCCAGGTCTCTGGGGTCACGTCCTCGACCCGTTGTCGGAACATGACGCCGGCGGAATTGACGACGATGTCGAGCCCGCCAAGCTGTGCAGCCGCCTGGTCGGCGAGGCCGCGAGCGGCGGTGGCGTCCCGCAGGTCCGCCTGGAGGAGGACGGCGCGGCGGCCGCCGCCCCGCACGTCGCGCGCGGTGGCCTCGGCGCCCTCACGCGCGCCGTGATAGTGAAGGGCGAGATCGCAGCCGGCGTGAGCGAGCCCGAGCGCAATCGCCTGCCCCACGCGGCGGCCGGCTCCGGTCACAAGCGCCCGCCGGCCGGACAGGTCCACGGAGCTAGACGTCCCCGCCCGTGACGGGAAGGATCTCGCCCGAGATCCCTTTCGCGTCATCGCTCGCGAGGTAGAGCACGGCCTTGACGAGGTCTTCGAGCTCGATCCAGCGGATGCCGGCGGCTTTCATCTGCGCCAGGTTGTCGGCGGTGCGCATCGTCCCGGGCGCAACCGCATTGACCCGGACGCCGTCGTCCCGGAACTCGAGCGCCAGGGCGCGCGTTAGCCCGGCCACGGCCGACTTGGCCGCCATGTATCCAGCCATCTGGCTCTGCGGCTTGAGCACCGCAGCCGAGGCGAAGTTCACGATCGCCCCGCCACCGCGGGCGCGCAGCGCGGGGATCGCTGCCTGAGACACGTAGAAGGTGGTTTTGACGTTGACGGCGAGCTCGCGGTCGAGCTTGTCAGGGGTGAGATCGAGGGCCGACCCGTAGTTCAGCAGTCCGCCGGCGACGTTGACCACGATGTCGAGCCCACCGAACTGCGCGGTCGCGGTGGCCACCGCCTGCCGCGCGGCTTCGGGCGTGGTGAGATCGCCCGCCGACGACCGGACATCGAACCCCTGGGCCGTGAACTCTTTCGTACGCTCGGCGAGCGGCGCGGCGTTGACGTCCGCGATCACGAGCTTGGCGCCTGCCTGCCCAAGCCCAAGCGCCACGGCATGACCGATCTGTCCCACGCGCCCGACGCCGGTGATCAGCGCAACTTTACCCCGAAGGTCAGGGGCCACGGCCGCCCGCGTCCACCGCGGCGACGATCTCGCTGACCGGCGGGGCACCGCGCTGCGCAAACGCGATCTGTCCGTTCCGGCCGATGACGTACACCGAGCGCTGGATTCCCCGGTCGTCATCTTTCAGCGCATGATAGGCGCGGGCAATCGCGCGGTCGGGATCGGAGAGGAGGGGGAAATTGAACTTCATCTTCTCGACGAAATTCGCGTGACTCTCGACTCCCGCGGGATTGACGCCGAACGGCTGGATGCCGTGTGCCGCGAAGTCCGCTATCTCGTCACGCACGCACGAGAGCTGCCGGTTGCACCCGGGCGTATTGTTGGCCGGGTACATCACAAGCGCCACGGGTCCGCGCTTCAATAGATCGGACAGCGTGTAGGTCTTGCCATCCGAGGCGGCCGCCGTGAACGCCGGCGCCTTGCTCCCCACCTTCAGTAGATCGCTCATGAGCGTTGCGCCTCCTTGCGCCTCGTCTCGAGCCGTTCCAACCATTCGAGCGGAATCTCGAGCCCTCCGAGCGGCGCATGCGAGTTGCCGAACTCGCTGTCGCCATGCCAATCCGATCCGCCGCTCATCCCAAGCCCGAGACGCTCGGCGATGCGGATCAACCTCGCCTCCGTAGCCTCGGAGTGGCTCGGGTGACGCACTTCGACGCCATCGAGTCCCTGCGCCTTGAACTCGCGAATCTGCCCCTCCGTGCCGTGGTCCCCCAGGTGCGCCGCGACCGCCAGGCCGCCGACTTCATGCACCAACTCCGTGACGCGGACCAGCGACGGAAGCGGCTTCTCGACGTACGCGATACGACCGCGGCCGAGGTAGCGCTCAAACGCCTCGTTGATGTCAGCGCTGGCGCCCCGCTCCACCAGCGCGCGTGCCACGTGCGGGCGTCCCACCGCGCCGGCGCCCACCTGCTCCTCCAGGTCCGCGAGGTCGATCGCAATGCCCAGCGCCTGGAGCTTGCTCACCATCTGCTCGCCGCGCCGCCGCCGGGCGGCGCGGGTCTCCACCAGGAACGCCTGGAGCCCCGCATGGGTCGCGTCGAGGAAGTATCCCAGGAGGTGCAGCTCTCCCCACGGAGCGCGGGTGCTGAACTCGCAACCGCAGATCACGCGCACGCCGACCGCCTCGCCCTCCCGGACTGCCTCTTCCATTCCTTCGGTGGTGTCGTGATCGGTGAGGGCGATCGCCGTGAGCTTGGCCTGCTTGGCCCGCTGGACGACCTCGGCCGGGGGACACTCTCCGTCGGAGGCGGTCGAATGGCAGTGGAGATCAACGCACGCCATAGGATCCTTCCGGCGAGGTCCAGGCCGGCTGCGACTCGTGAAACAGGTCGAGGAGCCGGCGTTCGGGGATGCCGGTGAGCGATGCGTCGACGCCGCGGCTGCCGACCGGCGCGTAGCGGGTGAAGCGCCGCTTCCGGTCGGGACCGGTGCCCTGCTGGAATACGAGCCCGAACTGATCCTTGTCGTACACGGTCCGGCGCCCGGAGGGGTACACCTCCCAGTTCTCGCCGTCCACCACGATCGTGCGCCGCGCCATCGTCACGCGTCCGCAGGTGCCGTGAGGGGCACTTCGGTCCACAGCTCCCAGGCGTCCGGAGCGTAGGTGGCGATGCCCTCGAGGCGGCGCTCCAGAGTGATCTCCTCGGGTAGCCGTGAGGCTTGCGCCCGGTGCGACATCTCGGTGGCGCTCTCGGAGAACTCGATGAAGAGCTGGGGGTCCTTGGCGTTGCGGAACACCCAGATGCGCTGGCCCCGGGCGTTGGCGAACTGACAGAGCTCGCGCAGGGTCCCCAGGTAGTCCGTTTCGCGCGGCGCGGGCACGCGAACCCGCGCGGCGGTGAGCACTTTCGCCATCAGACCGCTCCTTCAGGAAAGTCCTGCAGCAGCTTCTTGACGTCGGCGAGGAACCGGTCGGCGTCGGCGCCATCCACCACCCGGTGGTCGTAGGACATCGACAGCATCCCCATCGTGCGAATGCCGATCGTGTCCGACCCGTCGGGAAGAGTAATCACCCGCGGGCGCTTTTCGATCCCCCCCACACCCAGGATCGCCACCTGGGGTTGGTTGATGATCGGCGCGCCCACGAACGACCCGAACACGCCCGGGTTCGTGATCGTGAACGTGCCCCGCTGCACCTCGTCGGGAGACAGCCGTTTGGATCGCGCCCGGTCGCCGAGATCGTTGATCGCCTTGGCGAGACCGATCAGCGAGAGCTCGTCCGCGTGCTTGACCACGGGGACGATCAAGCCCCAATCCAACGCCACCGCGATCCCGATGTTGACTTCGCTGCGATAGATGATGCTCTCGCCCGACACGGCCGAGTTGACCACCGGGTGCCGCCGCAGGTTCTCGGCGCACGCCTTCACGATGAACGCGAGGTAGGTGAGGTTCGCGCCCCGCTCGCTATACGATGTCTTGTTTTTGCGGCGCAGCTCCGCGATGTGCGTGAAATCGACCTCGAAGAAGCTCGTCACGTGCGCCGAAATGCGTCGTGACATCACCATGTGGTCGGCCGTGATCTTCCGGATCTTCGAGAACGGCTCCACACGATCGCCGGGCCAGGCTTCGACGGGGGGAGCAACAAAGGCGGCGGTCGGGCGGTCGGGCGGTCGGGCGGTCGACGGGGCCGGAGACGGGTGGCGCGGCCGCGGCTTTCTCGATGAAGCCCAGGATGTCCTGCTTCGTCACACGCCCCGCGATGCCCGAACCCGAGATGCGTCGAGATATCGACCTGATGCTCCGCCGCGATCTTGCGCACGAGCGGCGTCGACTTGGTGCGAAGACGATCGGCGGAGTCGGGTGAAGCGGCGGTCGGTGCAGCGGCGGTCGATGAGGCGGCGGTCGGGCGGTCAGGCGCAGCAGTAGCCGGCGGGAGCGGCCGCGACGGGGGCCCCAGGAGCAGCGGGCGCCCTCTGGGCTGCTGCGACGGGGGGTGCCGTCGGGGCTGCGACCGGAGCGGGCGCTGGCTTCGCTGCTGCGGGTGGGGCCGCCGGAGCGGCTGTGGCGGGAGCAGCGCCGGCTTTGGCGTCGGTCTCGAGCACGGCGACGAGCGTCAGCACCGGCACCGTCTGTCCCTCCTGCACCTTGATCTCGGCCAGGACACCGGCGTTGGGAGACGGAATCTCGGCATCGACCTTGTCGGTCGAGATCTCGAACAGCGGCTCGTCCCGCTGCACCGCGTCGCCGACCTTCTTCAGCCACTTGCTCACGGTGCCCTCGGCGATGGACTCGCCCATCTGGGGCATGAGGACGTCTATGCGGGCCATGGAACCTCCAGGTGTCCGGTGTCAGGTGTCAGGTGCCAGGGGAATTCACCCTGACACCTGACACCTTGCACCTGGCACCTCAGTATTTTGCCAGCCATCTCGCCGCCTTCACGATGTCGTCCGTCTGCGGCAGCACGAAATCCTCGAGCGCCGGCGCGTACGGCAGCGGCACGTCGTGGGCCGTAACCCGCATGATGGGCCCGTCCAGCCACTCGAAGGCCTGCTCGTTGATCCGCGCGGCGATCTCCCCCGCGATACCCCCGGTGCGCGTGTCCTCATGCACGATGAGCACTTTGCTCGTCTTGCGCACCGAGCGCATGATAGCCGCGTCGTCCATCGGCACGAGCGTGCGCAGGTCGAGCACCTCAACCGACATCCCGTCCTGCTGCGCGAGGATATCGGCGGCCTCGAGCGCCTTCCACACCGTCGCCCCGTACGTCACAATGGACAGGGCATCCCCCTCGCGCGCCAGCCGCGCTTCGCCGATCGGGGTCAAGAGGTCGCTCCCCGCGGGCAGTTCCGCCTTCACCCGCCGGTACAACCACTTGTGCTCCAGGTAGATGACCGGGTCCTCGTCGCGGATCGCGCTCTTGATCAACCCTTTCGCGTCCGCCACGGTCGCAGGGTACACGATCTTGAGCCCCGGCGTATGAAAGAACGCCGCCTCGACGTTCTGCGAGTGAAACGGGCCGCCGCGCACGTACCCGCCGCACGGCCCCCGCACCACGAGCGGCGTCGTCAGGCCGGCGCGGTAGCGCGCCGTCGCCACGTAGTTCGTCAGCATGTCGTACGCGCACGAGATGAAATCGATGAACTGCATCTCGGCCACGGGCCGCATCCCCATGTGCGCCGCCCCCGCCGCGGCGCCGACGATCGCCGCCTCGGAGATCGGTGTGTCGATCACGCGGCGCTCGCCGAACTGCTCCATCAGGCCCTCGGTCACCTTGAACGCACCGCCGTACAGCCCCACGTCCTCGCCGAGGATGAAGACGCGCTCGTCGCGCACCATCTCCTCGCGCAAGCCTTCGCGCACGGCGTCGAGGTAGGTGATCTCCGCCACTCAGAGGCTCCGATACCAGTGGATGGGCGCGGCGGGTGGATCCGCATACACCGCCGGCAACGCCGACTCCGGAAGCGGTCCGGGATCGTCCACACAGGCGTCCACGGCCGCGGCGATCTCCTCCCGCACGCTCGCGTCCGTGTCTTCGAGCTCGCGCGCCGTCACCCATTCGTTGTCGAGCAGGCGCAGGACGTAGCGGTCTACGGGATCGTTCTCGCGCGCCCAGCGCTCGAGCTCGCCCGCCGGCACGTAGCGCTGGTCATCGTGCTCGGCGTGGCCCGCGCGCCGGTAGGTCTTCACCTCGATGAACTGGACGCCCTCGCCGCGCCGCGCGCGTTCCACCGCATCGCTTCGTTTCCGCGTACACCGCGAGGACGTCGTTGCCGTCCACGCTGCTCGCGGCGACCCCGTAGCCCCGGACCCGGTCCACGAGGTGCGGAGCGGCGAACTGTTTGGTCGGGCGGCGTGGAGTACGCCCAGTGGTTGTACTCCCCGATCACCACCAGGGGCACGCGCTGCACCGCGGCAAAGTTGAGCCCTTCGTGGAACGTCCCGGTCGACGTGCCGCCGTCGCCGATGTAGACGAGCGCGACGCGCCGCTCGCCGCGCAGTTTGAAGGTCAAGGCGATCCCGGCCAGCACCGGAATCATGTCGCCCAGATGGGAAATCTGGCCGAGGTACCCGAGCGTCGAGGTCGCCGAAGTGGACGTTCAGCTCGCGTCCGCCGCTGGGCGAGGTCCCCTTGGCCATGTACTGCCGCAGGATCTCCACCGGACGCGCGCCCATGACGAGCATCGAGCCAAGATTGCGAATCAGCGGCGACAGGAAATCCCGATGTTGCCCCCGTTCGAGTGCGTACGCCGACCCGACCGATTCGCCCTCCTGGCCCAGCGACCGGAACAATCCGCCGATCACCTTGCTCTGGCGGTACAGGGCGACGAGCCGCTCTTCGAGCGTGCGCGTCAGGCGCAGGTAGCGATAGATTTCGAGGAGTTGGGCCCGTGTCAGCCCCGCCGGGATTGTCGGGGGCGTCTCGCGAGGAGTCGGAACAGCTGGAGCGGCACGCGACGTCATTACGTAAATTGTAGTGGGCGTGAAACTTGGATGGCAGCCCCACCCAAATCAAGCGCCCGGGAGGGCTAGATGGCGAACATCAGACTGCGCGTAACGGGTATGCACTGCGCGCATTGTCAGGCGAAGGTAGCGAAAGCGCTCCAGGAGACCGCCGGCGTTTATGCCGCCGTGGTGGATCTGCAGCTGGGCGAAGCGGAGGTCGACTTCGAGGACGACACCGCCACACCGGCGCAGCTCGTCGCGGCGGTCGAGCAGGCGGGATATCGGGCGACGCTGGCGGGGTGAGCGAACTCAATAACCTCCCCGCACCTGGTGGGTCGGGTCGGCCCGCCGGTGCAACTCCGCAAGAAACCGCTTCGCCAGCCGGTCCAGCTCCGCTTCGCCCGGCTGATCGGTGCTGACCTCGACGAATGTGTAGTGCCCGCCTTCCGCCCGCGCGCTGATCGTCACCTTGCCGAGCGTCCCGGTGTACGTGCGCCGCCGCGGCGCTTCTTCGGCGGGAACCAGCCGGGCCCCAAAAAATCCTTTCGCCAGGTCGAGCGCCCGGTCGGGGGAAACCGAAGTACGGTGGAAGTAACGCACGGTCACGCCTCCCAGGCGGGCTTGAAGCGCCGCAGTGTCAGACTGTTGAGGACGACGCTCAGGCTGGACCACGCCATCGCGGCGCTCGCGATCACGGGCGATAGCAGCACCCCGAAGAGCGGGTACAACGCGCCCGCCGCGATGGGAATGCCGAGCACGTTGTAGAGAAACGCCCAAAACAGATTCAAGCGGATGGTCCGCATGGTGCGGCGCGACAGGTCCAGGGCCGCGATCACGCCGCGCGGATCGGCGCGAATCAAGGTCACATCGGACGCTTCGGTGGCGATGTCAGCCCCTGTCCCAATGGCGAGTCCGACGTCCGCCTGGGCCAACGCGGGGGCGTCGTTGATTCCGTCCCCGACCATGGCCACGCGCTTCCCCTGTTTCTGAAGTTTGCGCACGAGCTCCGCCTTCTGCGAGGGGAGCACCTCCGGCAACACGTCGTCGATCCCCACTTCTTTGGCCACCGCCTCCGCCCCGGCACGTGAGTCGCCCGAGACCATGATGACGGCGAGGCCCCGCCGCTTGAGGTCCGCGACCGCGTCGCGCGACGTCGGCTTGATCGGATCCGAGATCGCGATGATGGCGTAGACGGTGTTGTTGACGACGACGACGACCGGGGTGCGCGCCTGCGCGGCCAGACGATCGGCGACCTGGCCGAGCCCCCCAAGCTCGAGACTGCGCTCGCGCGCGTGCCGCAGCGAAATCACCTCGATGATGCGCCGGTCCACCGTCCCGCGGACGCCGCGGCCCTCCATCATGGCGAACTTCTCGACCGGCAGGACCTCGACTTGTTTTTCCTTCGCCGCCTTGAGGATGGCGCGCGCGAGCGGGTGCTCGGAGCGCTGCTCCACCGAGGCCGCCCACCTGAGCACTTCGGCGGCGGCGATAGGGGTCCCGTCCTGCTTCTTGGCCGACACGATGTGCGTGACCGTGGGCCGCCCCTCGGTGAGAGTTCCGGTCTTGTCGAGCAGGACGGTCCGCACGCCCGCGAGCTTCTCCAGCGCCTCGCCGCTGCGGATCAGAATCCCGTACTCGGCCGCTTTCCCCGTGCCGACGAGCAGTGCGGTCGGCGTCGCAAGTCCGAGCGCGCAGGGACAGGCGATGATGAGCACCGTGACGAGCGCCACCGTCGCGAACACGACGGCGGGCTCGGGTCCGAGGTCGAACCAGAGGACGAAGGCCGCGATGGCGAGCGCGAGCACAATGGGGACAAACACCCCCGCCACGCGGTCGGCAAGCCGCTGGATCGGCGCCTTGGTGGCGAGCGCGTCCTCGACGAGCTGAACGATCTGCGCCAGGGCGGAGTCCTTCCCCACCCTGGTGGCCCGGATCGTAATGCTGCCGGTGGTGTTGATCGTGCCGCCGATCACCTCGTCACCGATCTTCGCCGAGACCGGCATCGGCTCTCCGGTCACCATCGACTGGTCCACGGCGGACACGCCCTCTGTGACCAGACCATCCACCGGGATCCGCTCCCCCGGCTTCACGATCACTACGTCGCCGGTCACGACCGCTTCCACCGCGATATCAGTCTCCCGGCCGTCGCGCTTCACGTGGGCGACCGGCACCTTCAGCGTCGCCAGCCGGCGGATCGCCTCGGAGGTGCGCCCTTTGGCGCGCGCCTCGAGCAGCCGGCCCAACAGAATGAATGCAATGATCGCCGCTGCAGCCTCGTAGTAGACGTCGGCGGGCAGCCCCGCCCGCGCGAACAGACCCGGCGCAACCGTGGCAGCGAGCGAGTAGAGGTAGGCGGCGCCCGTGCCGAGGGCGATCAGGGTGTTCATGTCGGCGGTGCGGTGCTTGAACCCGCTCCATGCACCGCGATAGAACTGCTGTCCCGACCATACGATCACGGGAAGCGTCAGCACGGCAAGACCGACCTTGATCCACACCGGGGCGAGCCGCCCGCCCGGATCCACCAGCGCCTGCAACCGGGCGGCGAGCGGCATGAGCAGGTGGCCGAGCAGGTCGACGCCCTTGGCGGTCTCGGCGGCGCCGAGGGGCGTCGCCGCCATGAGAATCATCGAGCCCAGCATCGCGATCACCGCCACGAAAGCGGCGAGCGCGAACTTCCCGCCGAGCGTGCGGATCTCGCGCGCGCGCGCCACCCGCTCGCGCTCGATCGGGTCGGCGGTGGCGATCGGCTCCGCCACCCGGAATCCCGCGGACTCGACCGCGTGCTCGAGCTCCGCCGCGGTGGTCGCGCCGGGCACGTAGTCCACGGCGACCGTTTCGGTCGCCTGGTTCGCCACCGCCCGCACCACGCCCTTCACCCGGGCGAGCGCCCGCTCGAGCGGCGCGACGCTGGGAGCGTAGTGGAGGTCCGCCACACTGAAGCTGACACTCGCGGTCCCGCAATCGTAGCCCGCCCCGCGCACGGTGCGGATCAACTCGGCGATGTGGGTGCGCGCGGGGTCGTAATCCACGGCCGCTTTGGCCGTGGCGTAGTTGACCGTGGCGGCGGTCACGCCCTGAGCATTCGCCAAGGCGTCCCGGACCGTCGCGGCGCAACTCGCGCAGCTCATGCCCTCGATCGGCAACACAATGCGCGCCCCGGTCATGCGCTACACTCGATGAAGCTTGTGCGGCGAGGCCGCCGGAGCGCGGTCCGTGCCGGCCGGTTCGACCACCACCACGCCCTTGAGCATGTTCATGCCGCACCGGAACGGATACTCGCCGGCAGCGGTGGGTGTGAACTCGACGGGCGTGGTCTGGAAGGCGGGGAGGGCGACGTCGATCCCGAACGGCTCGAAGACGAGCCGCTCGGAGCAGTCAGCGGTCTCGTCGCGGTAGAACTGCAGGCGCACCGGCTTGCCGGCCTCCACGACGATCGTGTCCGGCGTGTATCCGCCCTTCACGATGACGCGCATTTCCTGCACCCCATCGCTCTCAGCGGCGGCGACGGCCGGATTGGTCGAGAAGAGGAAATACCACAGCACCCAGACGATTGCGACGACGCCGACGGCCGTGACCGTGAGCTGCGCGACCGTCACGCCTTCTCGTAGTACTCGATGCCGAGGTGGGTAATCTGCTCCTCTCCCATCATCCAGCGCAGCGTGTTCTTGAACTTGGTCTGCTGGATGAACAGATCGTGCTCGGGGTAGAGACCCGGCGCGGTCTGGGGGCTCTTGAAGTAGAACGACAGCCATTCCTGGACGCCCGCCATACCCGCCCGCTGCGCCAGGTCGAAGAACAGCGCGAGGTCGAGCAGCAGCGGGGCAGCCAGGATCGAGTCACGGCACAGGAAGTCGACTTTGATCTGCATCGGGTAGCCCATCCACCCGAAGATGTCGATGTTGTCCCACCCTTCCTTGTTGTCCCCGCGCGGCGGATAGTAGTTGATGCGCACCTTGTGGTAGACGTTGCCGTACAGCTCGGGGTACATCTCGGGCTGGAGGATGTATTCGAGTGAGCCGAGCTTCGATTCTTCCTTCGTCTTGAACGATTCGGGGTCGTCGAGTACTTCGCCGTCGCGGTTCCCGAGGATGTTCGTCGAGTACCAGCCGGCAAGCCCCAGCATGCGCGCCTTGAAGGCGGGCGCGAGCACGGTCTTGATCATCGTCTGGCCCGTCTTGAAATCCTTCCCGCCGATCGGCACCTTGCGCTCCACCGCCAGCCGCTCCAGCGCCGGAATGTCCACCGTCAGGTTCGGGGCGCCATTGGCGAACGGCACGTTTTCCATCAGCGCCGCGTAGGCGTACAGCATCGACGGCGCAATGGAGTGGTCGTTCTGTTCCATCGCCTTCTCGAACGTGGCCAGCGTCTGGTGCGTGGGGCCAGGCGCGAGAAAGATCTCGGTGGACGCGGCCCAGATCATGACGACGCGGTCGACGCCCGTCTTCTTCCGGAACTGGCGGATGTCCTCGCGCAGCTGCTCCGCGAGGTCGCGCTTGGTCTTCCCCTGCTTCACATTGGTGCCCTGCAGGCGCTTGACGTACTCCTGGTCGAACGCCGCGGGCATCGGCTTGATGCCCTTGAGGAAATCGGCGATCGGCTCGATGTGCTTGCCCTCCAGCACACCGGCTTTGACGGCGGCGGCGTACGCATCGTCGGGGATCGGGTCCCACGCGCCGAACACCACGTCCTTGAGCGCGGCGAGGGGGACAAAGTCATGAATTTTCGGCGCGCGCTTGTCGGCCCGCTTGCCGAGCCGGATCGTGGCCATCTGCGACAGCGATCCGATCGGCAGCGCGGTGCCGCGTCTGACGTTTTCCACTCCAGCGATGAACGTCGTGGAGACCGCGCCCAGCCCGACGAGCAACACGCCCAGCTTGCCCTTGGCGGGGGCGATCTCACGGCCAGCTTTTGGTGACACTTAGTGTCCTTTCCGAGATTGCATCGCGGGCGCATGCCCGGGGAGGGTATCGCGCGTCCGAGCCGGACGCGGCGCACCCGGCCCCCGCGGCGAAGTCGCCCGGGCGACGTGAATGACACGCTGCACGACGGTAATCACTGTCGCGAGCGCCAGTATGAAGACGATCCACAGCAGCATTGCGCCATTGGGCCCGGGACCGAAGAACAGGGTCGGCGCTCCCAGCACGAGGATGCGCTCCGCCCGCGTCGCGATTCCCCCGCTGCACTCCACGTTGAGACCCTCGGCCCGGGCGCGCGTGTACGAGACGATCAGCGAGCCACCCAGGGCCGCACAGCAGGTCACCACCGCGAAGATAAGGCGCTCGGGCGGGACGCCACCTTGGAGGAAGTAGATCGCGATCCCGGTGAACAGGGCCGCTTCGCCGACGCGATCGAGCGTCGAGTCGTAGAAGGCGCCGAACACCGTCCGGGCGCCGCCCTCGCGCGCCACCTGCCCGTCCAACATGTCGAACACGCCGCTCAGCAGGAGCAAGAACCCGCCCCAGTGGACGGAACCACGGCCATAGGCGACGGCCGATAGGACTACCACGAGTGTCCCGACCGTGGTGATGGTGTTGGGGCGCACGTGCAGCCGGATGAGCAGCTGCACCAGCGGTGCGATCAGGCGGAGGAAGCCCAAATGAAGCGCACGGGGAATCACGTTCATTGCCGGGGGAAACTAACGGCCGGTTCGGGGGGGCGGAAGGGCGAGTGCGCGGGGGAAGTTCCACTGAATCAAGCGGTTGTGCCCCCCCGCGCCACGCGGCCCGTCAATTGTACTTTGGTCGCCAGCTCACGGGGCACCGGTGGAGCCTCGGTACGCCCCGCGGACTGGAGGTTTCAGACCGAAGGTTTATCCTTGGAGCGCATGTGGGTCACCCCGGACAGAATTCCGAGGCCGAGCATGATGACGCAGGTGATCGCGACGTAGAGGGGACGCACATCTGCGGTGATGAGCGCCCAAGCCACGCCACCGAGGAAGATGGCAAAGCCGAGGATATAGAGTCCGAATGACATGGCGCAGTCTCCTGGTGCGAGTGGAATGCCGCCGATTTCGCCTACCCGGAGAATGGGCCGGATTCCGACCCGCGGTATCGCTCGGAGGGATGAGCGGAGACTTAACTCCCTACTACTTCTCCAGCACCTGCTGGATCTCGCCGATTTTCTGCTGGACCTTGCCTTGCAGCTTCTCGACCGCGCCCTCGGCCTCCAAATCACGATTCTCGACGAGCACCCCGGCTGCTTCCTTGACGCCACCCTTCACCTGATGGGCCTTCCCCTTCACCATGTTCTTCGTGCTGGGCTTCATGAGCGCATCTCCATTGTACGGCGGTGTACCCGCTGCTGACAATCAAGGGTAGCGCAGCGTGAAAGCGGGAGGTATCGCTCGAAGGGTGCAGGCAATACGGCCGATCGATCTCAGCGCTGCACCAGCGTGGCCCCATTGGCCGTCACTGAAACGGTCGCGGTCACGGGTGCCGGCGCCAGGGTGACCCGGAGCGTGAGCATGCCGGGTGGGACGTCGAGGAACGCCACGCGGGATCGGCCCACCGAACGCGGCGGTCGAGTTCAAGGCTGGTGTTCTGCGGCACGATGTCTCCCGTCGCGTCGAACACGTACGGACCGAGGCCCACCGGCGCCTGAGCGGCGTTCAGCAAGACGATATCCGCCACGGGAATTCCCACGCGCGGCTGGCCCGCGTTGTCGCGCAGGTTCACGATGACGACGCCGGTGTTGATGTTCGGAATGCAGCCCCACGGCAGTGTATTGGCGCGTGATATCGGCCAGCGAGGTCGCAAACAGATCCGCCGTCGAACCGCTCGGCCCGACGGTCAGCGTCTCGTTGCGGGTGGGTCGATAGTTCGTGTGCGCGGCAACGGCGAGTAGGGTGGTGTTCGCCGAGATGGAATACATGTAGGCGCCCAGCGTCCCGCTCGTGGTCGTGAGCGTTGGATGATCGTCTATGGTGATGACGGTGGAGCCTAACGCGTTAGTGGTGAAGTAGTCACGTGTGATACCGCTGACGCTGACGGTAGGAGAATTGACGCTGATAATGCCCGAGCCGTCGCCGCCGCAGGCCAGCACGGCCCCAACCAGCAGTCCCGCACCCAGTGAACGACATCCAGCCATGCTGCACTCCTCGCGTTGGAGATCGGGCACAGGGCCGACGCATCAACAATATGCGTCCATTGTCACTTCGCCGCAGTCGCCAGGTCCGCCACCGCCGCCGCGAGCATCCGCACCTTGGCCTGATCGGCCGCCCCGGGCGCATCGCCGCTGAGCTGCGTGGCGAGCTGTTGCAGCGCCCCGCGGCGCTCCGCTCCCGCGGCCTGTTCGGCGCGAGCGAGCGCGTCCCGCGCCGCCGTCACCTTGGTGGCCGCCAACCCGTTCGAGCGGGCGAGCTGGTCCAGATAGGCGCGCGCCACCACGAAGCTCGCGGGCCAGACGAGCTTGCGCTGGTCCTGGACGTTCAAGAAGTCGAAACGCACCAGCCGCGCCGCGTCGATCTCGTTCTGCGACAGCAGAGGACTCGGCTGCAGCTCCAGGATGTCGAGCCCGCGGGCGATCTCGGAGCTGACGATGTAGCCGTTGTACCAGTACGCCGACCACGACCCGGCGCCCACCAGCTTGGTCGAATCCATCGGGCCGCGATCGAAGTAGGCGATCTCGCGCGGGTGCGCCGCATCGGTCCAGTCGAACACCGAAATGCCGCCCTGGTACCAGCCCTGCACCATGATGTCGCGCCCGGGGACCGGGATCAACGAGCCATTGTGAGCGACGCAGTTCTCCTCCGCCGACTGCGGCACCGGCAGCTTGTAGTAGCTCCGGAACGTCATGGTGTCGCGCGACCAGCGTGAAGATGGCGTTGGCTCCCCACTCGGGCTTGTCGGTCGGGCGGCAGCGGGGCTGCAACCCGCCGCCCCACTCGTCCGAAAACAGAATCTTGCTGCCGTCGTTGTTGAAGGTGGCCGAATGCCAGAAGGAAAAGTTCGAGTCCGCCACTGCGGCGATGCGCCGCGGATGGGCCACGTCGCTGATGTCGAGCAGGAACCCGTAGCCCGCGCACGCGCCGCCGGCGAGCCCGATGTCGGAGTACACGGTGATGTCGTGGCACTGGGTGGGCCCGGGACGGGCGCCGCCCGGACCGGCCTCGCCGTGCATCATCTGGTCCACGATGCCCTGCAGGGCTCCGCGCAACGCGGCGCTGTCGGCGCCGGTCGGCGCCCCGGTCCCCCCGCGGGCGGCCACGATGCTGTCGAGCAGCGGATTGATGAACCGGCGGGACGCCACGTGCTCCATGCCGTGCATGGTCACGGTGAACGCGCCGCGGGCGCGCGCGGCGGCAGCGACCTGCAGCGGCGGCGGCGACGTCCTGCGGCGCCTCGCCATGCTGGGCCGGCTCGGTGAGGCCGCCGAAGATGCGGGGCGAGCTCACGATCTTGGCCTGTTGGGGCGCCGCGAGCGGCACCCGGATGACCTCGATGCGGAACAGCGCCGTGGTCGGGTCGTCCTGGAGCGGCGAGCTCGAGCACCCCGCGAGCTCGTTCGGGGACCGCACCGGCGCGGTGCCGGAGATGTAGATGTACACGTTCGCCCTGTCGCGCGGATCGGTCACCACCGTGTGGGTGTGTGAGCCGCGGCAGGTCTGAACGTTCGTCAGGTACTTCGGGTGCGCGATGTCGGTGATGTCGAAGATGCGAATACCGCGCAGGCGGTCCTGGCTCACCGTATCGGGCACCCCCTGGGTGCCGCAGTCGGTGCGGCCGTTCATCGCCTCGCCGGACACGAACATCAGCTTGCCGTACACCGAGACGTCGCTCTGAGAGCCGGGACAGACATAGGCCGTGTGGAGCGTCGGGTGGCTCGGATCGGAAATGTCCCACACCTGATAACCCGAGAAGTTGCCCTGAATGACGTAGTTGCCCACGAACGACAGATCCGAATTGATGAACTCAAAGTCGCCCGGCGCGCTGGGGAGGAATTGTGCGGAGGGCGGAGTTCGCGAGACGACGCGGAGGCCCGACACCGCCTCACCGGCATCCATCCAGCCGGCCCGGAGACTTACCCGCGGGTCCCCGCTTGCGGCCGCGGCGGGGCGCGGCGCCGCCGGGGGCGGGACAGGCGTCGTGTGCAGCTTCGAGGTGGCGCAGGCGCCGAGGGATAGGGCCGCGAGGGCGAGCAACGATTGAGTGTTCACAAGAGAAGCTCCGTTCAAGTGGGCCCGGGAGACAGGCCCGCGAGCATCTGGCTCATGCGGTCGATCTCGGTGGCCTGGTCGACATTCACATCGGCGGCGAACCGGAACACCCGCCCGTCCTGGGCGGCGCCCGGCACCCGCAGCAGCTGCTCCACCATGGTGATCGCGCCGCGGTGGTGTTGAATCATGAACGTCAGAAACAAGCGGTCGAACTCGAGGCCGCGTGCGCTGTCGAGCTGCGCCAGCTGCGCGGGGGTCAGCATTCCGGGCATGAGCATGGGATGGCTCATTCCGGCCATGCTGTGCTCGTGCGGCTCGACGGGCGGTACATCTTCATGGCGCTCCCGCAGCCAGCGCTCGCATCAACGCAATTTCGTCCTGCTGGGCCACCACGATGCGCTCGCACAGGACGCGCAGCGACGCACCGGCGCTGTGGCTCGGCGCCCAACCCGCGATCAACACCGCCTGCGCGTGGTGCACGATCATCCCGCTCATGAACTGCACGTCGGCGACGGTATACGGAGGACTACCGCCGCCGGTGGTTCCGCTCGCTGGCGAACGTTGGGCGACGGCGCCGGATGACAGCACCAGCACCGCCAGCGTCACGTCCACCAGAGGCAGGATTTTGGCCATGGAGCGTGTTACCTCACGGAGCAGGACGGGGGTCGGTAATCAATAGTTTCCACCCGCGGACCTCAACCCTCGACTCAGAAGCGGTACTGCACGGACCCAAGCGTAACCCGTGCCCTGCTCCCCCCGAAGATCTGGGCGGCCGCGAGCGGATTCAGCGAGAATTGCAGTCGCCCGGCCGGCGCCGCCGGTTTCGCGGACTGTCGCGCCATTGCGGGATAGAGCGCGGCAAACCCGGCGGCGGCGCCGAGCGCGCTGACGCTCAGGTACAGCTCGCTGTGGTCGTTCGGATCTTCATAGGGCACGTTTGGGTCGTAGTTTACGGATTGCTCAGGTGTGGCGAGATACGCGATGCCGAGCGCGAGCAATCCGCCCGCGAGCGGCGACAAGGTCAGCAGCGTGCCCTGGCTGGTCGTGAAATTCCGATTCGCGACGAGCATTCGGCCCGCCACCATGCCGGCGGCCGCCCCCACCAACCCGGCGGCGGTCTGCGTGCCGGTGAACCCGTCATCGACGTACGAGTAGCTGCCACCGCCACCAGTCGGCTCGGTAATGGTGCGCGGCTGCTGAATCAGATCCCCGACCGCGACACCGGCTAACCCCGCGATCAGCGACACATTTCGGAAGATCGCGGCATCGCCGCGGGTCCAGTCGTCGGTGCGGCCCAGCATATAGCCGCCGACGAGGCCGAGCGCCGCACCGCTCAGCGTCACGGCTTGCTGGGCCGTCCGGTCCTGCACGCCGTAGGTGTAGGTGCCGCCGCCGCCGTCCGGCACCGTCACGGAGTCGTAGCGCTCGTTCAACTTGAGCAGGTCGGCGATGCCCCAGCCGATCCCCAGGCCGAGGTCGCCTCCCGCACCCGTCAGCTCGGCGCGTCCCGAGGTCATGCCGAGCGCCTGAGCGGCGACTCCACCGATGACGGTTTCAACGGCGCCGACGCCGACGCTCCAGCCAAACCGTGTCTCGGTGCTGGGATCGCCGGCAAAGTCGGCAGCGAGGGCGCCATGCAGTGCGCCCCGCGTGGCGCCCCACAACGCCATGGTGGCGACGGCATCCGGCACCGCGCGGTTGCGCGTCAAGAGGTACGGTAGGAAGAAGGCGGTCCCTGCTGTGACCATGTACGCCGCGACGTTCGCGCGCGTCTCCTCGGCATCGAGCGCCACCGCCGTGGCCCAGCCGTAATAGAAGAGGCCCAGTAAGGTCGCACCGCCGACCAGTTTCGTACGGCCGCTCTGATCGACACCGGCGCTGCGGGCGCGTTCGGCAATGCGGGTTGTCACGTCGCGCCGGAACTCGAGCGCTTGGGCCGGCGACAGCGGCCGGCGCTCTCGCCGCACCCTGCCCTGCGGCGTGGCGGAGGTCACCTCCAACACGAAGCTCGAATCGGGCAGCTGGAAGAGCAGCGCTTCGCGCAGGCCGTCGACTTCGGCGAACAGGCCGAGGCGGCGAGCCAGATCGGCCGTGATCACCAGGATCCGGTCGGCCTCGTCCATCGGAACCTGGATCTCCTGGGCCCGCACCGCTCTGAGCGGGATGATGAGGGCGGCAAGCGTCAGAGCCCAGTGCAACGAGCGCAGCTGGATGGACGTCTCCAGGATCAAGGTGAGGTGCCGGCAAGCCTCAAAACGTAACCCCGCTATGTACTAGGAACCGGGCCGCCGGGTTCCCGACGGTGGACTGCGAGTGCCGTCCCCGTCTGCCTCGGGCTACGGGCGGCGCAACGTGATGGTGTTCGCGGGTGGCGGCCCCGATCGCGGTGAGCACGACCTCACTGCCGCTCGCCGTGAGTGTCCAAGTGCCCATCTGAGCGGCGATCGTCAGCGTTACACTGTTGCCGCTCTGGACGAACGTGCCATCCGCGATGAGCGGATCCGTCGGCTCGCCGGGGAAGGTGACCGTCCCGTTGACACTGCACGTGCCATCGGCCCGGAATACCCACGTGCCCGTGGTGACCGCCGCCACCCCTGCGTCGGTGAACCCGACGAGGTTCCACGTGCCGACGAGCGACGTAACGGGCGCCGTGCTGTCGTTGTCACAGGCGGCGAGCAGCGCCGCAACGGCGGCGACGCGAAGACCGGCTCGGTGAAGCATTCGCATGAGGTGTACGCTATCAGGGGACCTGTGAAGAATCATGGGAACTGAATGACAAGCTCTTCACTCAGGTTCGTTCAGCATTCCTTCACCGCCGCTTCAGTCCGCGTCCCGCATGATCCCACGACCTCTTCACGGTGATGCACATGCTGCCCGCACGGCTCCCCACCCTGTTGCACACCAGCGCGTTCGTCAGCGGGAACTCGGACGATTCGGATCCCGCAGGATACTCGGTCTACAGCGACATCGGTGGCGGGAATCCGGCGGCAGATCGGCAACGCCTTCGCGGTCGAGTAGAGCATCCGAACGGAGTCACGCGAGGTGGACGTGGCGCAGGCCGCGGGCCCGGATGTGCCAGGGGGATGGGCACAAGGAGGGACAGGGGTCGCGCAGCGACGGTCGTAGTTGCTAGTACAACAGGTACTTCCCCCTCACCCCCCGAAACCTCTCCAACCCCGTGTCCCATGCCCCCCAGACGCCCTCGGGCCCCTGCCCCGCCAGGATCGCTTGCCGCAACTCGGGCCCGGCAGCGAGCAAGTCGAACCGCTCGACGACAAACTTCAAGGAGTCGGGATGCACCGCGCGAAACGCCGCGAGCAACGCGACGGCGGTGTGGGTGGGGTCATACCGGGCCCGGTCGGTGACGTGCAACCGGATGACGTTGATCCTCACGCCATCATTCTTCATATCACTCGGCGCGTGGGGAGTGAGCGTGTCGGCCACGAGTTCGACACCGTCTAACCCTTCCCCATCTTTGAGCCGTCGGATCACCGCTTCCGCATCTACCCAGGTCGCTCCGATGACCTGAAATGCGAGCGGCGTCCCCCGCCCCACCGACAGATTCGTCCCCTCGAACAAGCACGTCCCGGGATAATGAAGCGCGCTCTCGAGGTCGGGCATGTTGGGGGACGGTTTCACCCATGGGAGCCCGGTGGCGTCGAAGTACATGTCGCGCCGCCAGCCGGCCGCCGGAACGACCGTGAGTCGCGCGCCAATGCCCAGCGCATCGTTCGCGAGCAGCAACATCTCTCCCAATGTCATCCCATGCCGCATGGCAATCGGGAGAAAACCGACGAAGGTCTGCTCAGCCGCCGGCTTTGCGCGCACGTTGCCCTGCACCGCGCCGCCGCCCAGAGGATTAGGGCGATCGAGCACAATCACCGGTACACCCTGCTGTGCCGCACGCTGCATGAGAATGACCGCCGTTGAAACGTAGGTGTAGTAGCGAGCGCCGATGTCCTGCAGGTCGATGAGCACCGCATCGAGCCCCGCGAGGGGCACGGACTCGGGCGTCTGTTTTGGACCGTAAAGGCTATAGATTGGGAGGCCCGTAGCGGAATCGACGGCGTGCGGCAGGCCGGGCCGGTCCTCGGTGCCGCGGAATCCGTGCTCCGGACTCAAGAGCAGGGTGAGACGCACCGCGCGATCGGCGGCGAGCCGATCGACCGTGCGGCGGCCCAGCGCGATCGACCCCGGTCTGATTGGTAAGCAGCCCGACCCGCTTCCCCGCCACCAGGTGCGCGGAGTCGGTGAGCAGGACCTCGATGCCCGGGCGCACCTGCGCCGAGGCGGGGCCGAGACAGCCGGTGCAGGCGAGCAACCACAACAGTGAGAGATGATGCGCGCGCATAGGCTCCTGATCGTTGGTCTCGTGCTCGGATGTGGAGCGGTCACGTGCGCCACCCCGACTGCCATCGCACCCGCCCGCATCCCGGTCCGCGCCCATCTCCGTCGATTCCATTCTCGCAGGGCTGACCGTCCGCCAGAAGGCCGCGCAGCTCGTGATGCCCTGGATCTCGGGGGCGTATGCCGCGGTGGACGACTCGGACTTTCAGGTCATGACCCGCTGGGTCGATTCGCTCCAGGTGGGGGGCGTGCTCGTCTCGGTGGGCTCCCCGTTCGACATCGCCGCCAAGCTGAATGCCCTGCAGCTGCGCTCGCGCCTGCCGCTGCTCGTCTCGGCGGACCTCGAGTGGGGCGCCGGGATGCGACTCACCGGCGCCACCTCGTTCCCGATGCTCATGGCCGCCGGCGCCACCAACGATCCCCGCGACGCCTACACCATCGCCGCCGCCGCCGCGACCGAGGGCCGGGCCGTGGGGATCCACGTCAATTTCGCCCCGGACGCCGATCTCAACAACAACCCGCTCAACCCGATCATCAACGTCCGCTCGTTCGGTGAAGACCCCGCGGCCGTCGCCAGCCTGGTCCAGGCCTACGTGCGCGGGCTGCAAGAGCACGGCATGCTCGCCACGCTCAAGCATTTCCCCGGCCACGGCGACACCCGCGTCGACTCGCACCTGAGCATGCCCGTGATCACCACCGGGTACGCGCGGCTCGACTCGGCCGAGCTGATCCCGTTCCGCGCCGGCATCGCCGCCGGCGCTGCGATCGTGATGAGCGGCCACATCGCGTTCCCGGCCTTCACCGGCTCGGACGAGCCGGCCACCGTCTCGGCGGCGGTGATGACCGGCCTGCTGCGCGATTCGCTCGGGTTCCAGGGTTTGGTCGTGACCGATGCGCTCTCGATGGGCGGGATCGCGTCGCGCTACGGCGCCGGAGAGGCATCGGTCCGTGCGCTGCTCGCGGGCTCGGACTTGCTCGTCATGCCGGCGGACCCCGACGTCGCCGTGAACGCGGTCGCGGAGGCCGTCGCGTCCGGCCGCATCGCTCTGACGCGGCTCGACACCTCAGTGCGTCGCGTCCTTGCGATCAAGCAGAAACTTGGCCTGTTCGTCCGACGCACGGTGCCGCTCGATTCCCTCACGACGACGATAGGCACGCGGGCACTCCAAGCCCAAGCGGACGACCTGGCCGTCCGCTCCCTGACCCTCGTGCGCGACGCGAACGGCGCGCTCCGTGCCCTCCAGGCACGACGCACCCGGGTGGCGCTGATCGCGTACGCGGATGAAAGGAACAGCTCGGTGGGACAGCGCATCGTGGACGTGCTGCGCGCCGGCGGCAACCCGGTCGACTACTTCCGGCTCTGGCCTATGTCCGGGCCCCAATCGTACGACTCGGCGCGCGCCACCATTGCGCGCGATGAGCGGGTGGTGTTCGTCGCCCAGCTCCGGCCCATCACGGCGCGCGGCACCATCACCATGCCCGACTCGCTGGTGCGGCTGATCACCGCGACGGACTCCGCGCGCCCCACGGTGCTCGTTTCGCTGGGGAGCCCGTACCTGCTCGACCAGATGCCCACCGTGAAGTCGTACCTGCTCGCGTGGAGCGCGGTGCGCGCCGCCGAGCGCGCGGTCGGACTCGCGCTGCTCGGCCAGGTGCCGATCACCGGCCACCTCCCGATCCGCCTGCCGCCCTATCCGGTCGGCCACGGGATCGAGGTGCCGGCGCGGCCGTGAATTCCCTCCCGCTCCTCCCCTTGGTCGCGTTACTGGCAGCCTGCCACGGCCACGCCACGCGCTTGCTCCCGCTCCCCCGCTCCCCCGCGCCGTACCCCGCAGCGCGGGGCTCCCCGCTGGCCGCGCCGCAGGCGCTCGGATTCGACAGCGTCGATCTCGCCGCCACGGTGGCCTATCTCCGGGCCGAGGTGGACAGCGAGGCGTTCCCGGGCGCGGTACTCGCCGTCGGGAGGCATGGCCGCCTGGCGCTGCTCGCGCCTGTCGGGCGCTACGGGGTGGACGACACCGACCGGGTCCAGGTCACGACGCTGTACGACATCGCGTCCATGACCAAGGTGGTCGGACTCACGACCGCGTGCATGTTGCTCGTGGACGACGGGAAGCTGGAGCTCGATGCCCCCGTGCAGCGCTACGTGCCGGCGTTCCAGGGGCCGGCCAAGGACGAGGTAACCATCCGCCAGCTGCTCACGCATTCCTCCGGATTGCCCGACTGGCGGCCGCTGTATCGCGAAACGGCGACGCGCACCGAAGCGCTCGCGCTCGTGGACACCACACCCCTCACGGGACCCCCGGGCGAGCGCGTGGTCTACTCCGATTTGGGCGCCATGGTGCTGATGCAGGCGGTCGAGGCGATCGCGGGGGAGCCGATGGAGCGCTTGCTCGCCGCGCGGGTGTTCGACCCGCTCGGCATGCCGGCGACGCGCTTCGTGCCGCCGCCCGAGCTGGTGGCCCAAGACAGCGCCGACGGAGCTCGACACGACCTTCCGCCACCGGCTGCTGCAAGGCGAGGTGCACGACGCCAATGCCGCCCGGCTGGAGGGGATCTCGGGGCACGCGGGGCTGTTCTCCACCGCGGGCGATCTGTCGCGCTTTGCCGCCATGCTGTTGAACGGCGGGGCGTGGGACAACGTGCAGTTCATTCGCTCGGAAACCGTGGCGGAGTTCACGCACCGCCAGGATTTTCCTCCCGGCTCGAGTCGCGCGCTGGGCTGGGACACTCCCGATCAGCCTCGAACCCGGAGCTCGAGCGCCGGCCTGCGGCTCTCCGACCGCGCCTTCGGTCACACGGGATTCACCGGCACGTCCATCTGGATGGATCCCGACCGCGACCTGTTCATCATTCTGCTGACGAACCGGGTCAACGAGGCCGAACAGCGCCCTGGCGATCCGCCGCATCCGGTCACACGTGGCGGATCTCGTCGTCGATGCGTTGCGCACGAGGAGCTCTAGCCGCTCACTCCACGACGGTGTGCCAGCCGCGCCGCGACAGGTCACGATAGATCACCCCACCGGCGGCAATACCGAGACCCAGCAGGATCAGCCCAGGCAGCGCTTCGTGTAACAGCAGTTTGCCCACGCCGAACAGCACGCCGTAGATCATGACGCACCCCGCGACCCAGCACACCAGATTCGCGAGTCCGTCGGACGACGGCTCGAACGTCAGGCGCCAGCGCCGCCACCGGTCCCCAGCCCGCCCGCGAGGGCCGCGTGCGGCGGTAGAACGCCACCAGCGTCGCGTCAGACTCCGGGCGCGTGAGGAACGTGACCGCGAGCCAGACCACCGTCGTGATGGCGACCGTGATGATCATGATCCAGCGCGAAGTCTGCGCGGCTTGTCGCTGTCGAATCCGCCGCACGACCTGCAGCGAAACCGACACGACGAACGCGGTGATCATCGCCGAGACCTCGCTCCAGGCGTTGATGCGCCACCAGTACCAGCGCAGCAGCAGCACGCCGCCCGTGCCCGCGCCGGTCACGATCAACAGCTTCCACGCGCCCGCGATCGAATCCATGTAGAACGTCACCACGGCGGAGATGACCGTGAGGAGCACCGTCGCCACCTGCGAGGCGCGCACGTAATGCTGTTCGGTCTCGGCACGGCTTCAAGAAGCGGCGGTAGAAATCGTTCACCAGGTAGCTCGCGCCCCAGTTGAGCTGGGTGGCGATGGTGGACATGTACGCCGCCGCGAAGGCCGCCACCATCAGCCCGCGCAGCGACGGCGGCAGATAGTCGATCATCACGCGCATGTAGCCCGTCTCCGGGTCGGCCAGGCCCGGGAACAGAATCAGCGACGCCAGCGCGACCAGAATCCACGGCCAGGGCCGCACCGCGTAGTGCGCGATGTTGAACCACAGCGTCGCCAGCAGCGAATGCTTCTCGTCCTTGGCGCTGAACATGCGCTGCGCCACGTAGCCGCCGCCGCCCGGCTCGGCGCCCGGATACCAGGTGGCCCACCAGTTGAGCGAGATGTAGACGAAGAAGGTGATCAGCGGCATCCACGCCGAGCCGAGGTCGGGCACGAAGCTCAGCACCGACCCTCGGCCCCCCGTCGTGGCGCCCCGCAGCTGATCGATCGCGATGAGCTTTTCCTTCATCGCGTCGATCCCGCCGACCGCATTCACCGCCACCACCGCCAGCACGATCACCATCCCCATCTTGATGACGAACTGGAACAGGTCGGTCACCAGCACGCCCCACAGCCCCGACAGCGTCGAGATCGACGACGTCAGCGACGATCAGCCCGAGCACGATCAGCAGCGCCTCGACCTTGCCGACGCTGAAGAGCAGCTCGAGGATCTTCACCATGGCCAGGTTGACCCAGCCGAGGATGATGCAGTTGATCGGGATGCCGAGGTACAGGGCGCGGAAGCCGCGCAGAAAGGCGGCGGGCCGGCCGGCGTAGCGGATCTCGGAGAACTCGACGTCGGTCATCACGCCGGAGCGCCGCCACAGGCGCGCGTAGAAGAACACGGTGAGCATCCCGCTCGCCACGAAGTTCCACCACAGCCAGTTTCCCGCGATGCCGTTGCGCGCCACCATCCCGGTGACGGCCAGCGGCGTGTCGGCCGCGAAGGTGGTCGCCACCATGGACGTGCCCGCCAGCCACCAGGGAACGTTGCGCCCGGAAAGGAAGAACTCCTTCGTATCCTTCCCGGCGCGGCGCTTTGTAGTAGAAGCCGATGGCGACGTTGAAGAGGAAGTACAGGACAACGACGGACCAATCGGCGAGCGTAAGGCGCATGACGATGCGATCCCTGTGGGAGAGTTGACACGCCCGAAGGACTCGTCTAAGTTGGCATCTGACAGGAGGATCGCAATGGCCACAACTCAGAAGACCACGCCCGTCACGTTGACCCTGACCGACCGCGCCGCGGACGAAGTCAGGAAATTCATGGCGGACGAAAAGGTAGCGCCTGAGACCGCGGGACTCCGCGTCGGGGTGCTGCCTGGCGGGTGCTCGGGGTTCAAGTACAGCCTGAACATCGAAGACAAGCCGCTGGACGACGACGTCGTGATCGAGACCGGCGGCGTCCGCTGCTTCGTGGACGGGTTCAGCGCGCAGTACCTGAACGGCGTGACGATCGACTTCAAGAGCAACTTCCAGGAGTCGGGGTTCGCCTTCGAGAATCCCAACGCGACAGGTGGCTGCGGCTGCGGGACGTCGTTCACCGTCTGACCGCTTGACCTCCCTGATGGTTCCCCGGCCCGCGCTCGTCGCGGGCCGTTTTTGTTAGGTAGCGGAGCCCCTCCCCTGCGCCCGCTCGACATAGCCGTCATCATCCTGTATTGCGCCGCCGTGCTGGTGGCCGGGCTGCTGTTCGCCGGGCGGCAGCGCGACGCCAGCGACTACTTCCTGGGCCACCGCGGCCTGCCCTGGTGGGCGCTGATGCTGTCGGTGGTCGCGACCGAGACCTCCGCCGTCACGGTGATTTCCGTCCCGGGGATCGCCGCGCGCGGCAACCTCACGTTTCTCCAGATCGCGTTCGGGTATCTCGTGGGACGGATCGGCGTCGCCGCCCTGCTGCTCCCGGGCTACTTCGAGGGCACCCAGGACACCGCCTACCAGCGGCTCGAGCGCCGCTTCGGGCCCGCGGCGCGGCGCGCGGCATCCGCCGTGTTCCTCGTGACCCGCGCGCTGGCCGATTGCGTCCGGATCTTCGCCACGGCCATCCCGCTGGCGATCATCACGCACTGGAACATGACCGTGGGCATCCTGGCGATCGGCTTCGTCACGTTGATCTACACGTGGGTCGGCGGGCTGCGCGCGGTCGTGTGGGTGGATGTCATCCAGCTCGGCGTGTACCTGCTGGGCGGCATCGCGACCCTGGTCGTCGCCACGCACCTGGCAGGCGGCATCGGTGCCTACGAACGGGCCTGGGACGCCGGGAAACTCACCACGTTCGATCTGCGTACGTCGTTCACCGTGCTCTACACGTTCTGGGGTGGCCTGGTGGGCGGGGCCCTGCTGGCCGGAGCGTCGCACGGCACCGACCACCTGATCGTCCAGCGGCTGCTCGCCGCCCGCAACCTGCGGGACGCGCAGCGCGCGCTGATCGGGTCCGGGGTGTTCATCATCGCCCAGTTCGCCCTGTTCCTGCTCGTGGGCACGAGCCTGTGGCTGGCCGGCGCGGATCAGCCCGGGATGCGGAGCGACGCGATCTATCCCACGTTCGTGATCGCCCAGCTCCCCGCGGGCCTGGCCGGGCTGGTCGTGGCCGGCATCCTCGCCGCGGCGATGAGCAGTCACGCCTCGGCGGTGAACTCGCTCGCGTCCGCGTCGGCCTATGATTTCTATGCGCCGCTCACCGGACGGCGGGACCCGATGCACCTGCTGCGCGTGGGACGCTGGCTCACGCTCTTCTGGACCGTGGTGCTCGTCGCGGGCGCCAGCGCGTTCCGCAACCAGAACACACCGGTTGTGCAGCTGGCGTTGAGTGTGGCGTCCATCACCTATGGGGGATTGTTGGGCACCTACATACTCGGCGGGATGTGGCCGCGGGCGCGGCAACGCGATGCGATCGTCGCCCTATGCGCCAGCACGCTGCTGATGAGCCCGATCGTATTCGGCACCGTCATCCCGCACTTCCCCGTCCGCTGGCTGCCCGGACTCGCGTGGCCCTGGTACGTCCCGCTCGGAACGGCGTTGACGGTGGCGGTTGGGATGTTGTCGTCGGCGGTCGGCCGGTCAGCCGGTCAGCCGGTCAAGGCGTAACCGATGCCGGTGACCGCCCGACCGCCTGACCGCCCGACCGCCATCCTGCTAGGTATCGATTGCGGCGCGTCTCACTGCGCCGTTGTGGTGGGTCGTGAGGACCACTCGATTCAAGGCCGCGCCGAGGGCCCCCCATCGGCGATGAAACCCGGCGGTGCGGCCACGGCAGCCGCCGTCATCGCCGATACCGCACGGCGCGCCGCGGCCCAGGCCGGAGTGCCGCTTCCCGCCGACCGCGCCGTCATCGGCGCGGCGGGCGCCGGGCGCGCGCAGGAACAGGAGGCGCTCGCCGCCGCGGTGCGAGAGGCCGGGGTCGCACGCACCGTGCGCGTCCTGCCCGACGGCGCGGTGGCGCTGGCGGCGGTGTTCGGGACAGGACCGGGGATCATCGTGAACGCCGGGACGGGATCGATCGCGTTCGCGCGCGACGAGGGCGGAACGCTGCATCGCTGCGGCGGCTACGGCTGGCAGCTCGGCGACGAAGGGGGCGGATACTGGCTGGGACGCCGCGCACTCGACGTCGCCGCCCGCGCCCACGACGGCCGTGGTGAGGGCTCCACGCTGCTCGCACGACTGCTGGCGTCACTCGGCCTGCGCAGCTTCGACGACCTGGTCCGCTGGTCGGTCACCGCCGCCCCATCGCAGGTCGCGGCGCTCGCTCCCCACGTCCTGAACGCCGCGCGGGAAGGCGAAGCGATCGCTCAGCGCGCCGCGGCGGACGCGGCCCGCGAGCTGGTGGGACTCGCCGTCGCCCTGCAGCGGCACTTCCCGGGCACGGAGCCGATTCCCCTCGCGACCGCGGGCGGGCTGCTCAGCCCCGACTCGCCAGTGGGGATCGCGTTCAAGGAGATCCTCACCACCGACATGCCTCGCGCGCACCTGTTCACCACGCGGATCGATTCGGCGGTGGGTGCGCTGAAGCTGGCCGCGGCGCTCGCCTAGACCGCCGGCGTGGGTGGCGCCGGCCGGCCCACCGCGTGCGCGCCCCAGGCGCTTTCCTTCCGCGCCACATACACCGCGGCGCTCAGGCCCGCACAGACATTCACGGTCGTCCGCGACATGTCGAGAATGCGATCCACGCCCAGGATGATCGCGATTCCCGCGGGCGCAATGCCCACCGCCGCCAGCACCGCTATCAACATCGGGAGCGCTCCACCGGGCATCCCAGCCGCGCCGGCCGCCGTCAGCACACACAGCACAAGCACCACGCCCTGAGCCGTGATGTTGAGCGTCATGCCGAACACCTGCACCAGGAACGGCACCGTGACGGCCAGGAACAGCGCCGTCCCGTTCGCGCACAACGTGGAGCCGAGCGGCAGCACGAACCGGGCGATCTCGGGCGGGATCCCGAGCTCCCGCTCCGCCACGGCGATATTGGTGGGAAGCGTGGCGGTGCTCGAGCTGGTGGAAAATGCCGTCACGATGCTGGTGCCGATCCGCCCCCAGAACACCGTGGGGCTCAAGCCTCCGGCGATGCGCACCAGCGCCGAAAGCACGATGGCGCAGTGCAACGCCAGTCCGATCAGCACGACCGCAACGTACGGCCCCAGATCCCGCAGCAACTCCCACCCGAACTGCGCCGTCGCGACGAATACCAGCGCGAACACGCCGAAGGGGGCGAGGTGCATGACGACGTCGATGATCTTGGCGATCGCCTGCTCCAGCGCGTCGAGCACCCGCAGGATCGGCCGGGCCTTGTCGCGCGGGATGAGCGCGAGGGCGGCGCCGAACGCCAGGGCAAACACGATGACGCCGAGGATGTCGAGGTTGGCCGCCGCCTGAATCGGATTTCGCGGGACCATATTGATGAAAGTCTCGAGACCGAACCGCGTGCCGCCTCCCTGTATCCCCTGCGCCTGCGCGCGATAGGTGGCCATCAGGCTTTCACGCACCGACGGCTCCACCCCTTCTCCTGGCCGCACTACCTGCACGAGCAGCAGTCCCAGGACCGCGGCAGCGGCAGTGGATACGAGGAAGTACCCGATCGTCCGCGCACCCACGCGCCCCACCTTGCGGATGTCGCCCCAGCCGGCGACTGCGAGGGTAGTGGAGGTGAATACCAGTGGAATCACGGTCATGAGGAGGAGACGAAGGAAAATCTGGCCTGCGGGGTTCGCGATGTTGTCACCGACCCACTGCACCCACGGCGCCCCGGCTCCGAACACGTGGGCGGCGATGCCTGACGCCGCGCCGAGTGCCAGACCCAGGACGATCCTGGTGGGCCGCGTCACGGCGGCGGGGCTTTGGACCGGCGCAGGCGGCTGTGGCGGACTCCGTACAAGAAGTAGAGCGCGATCCCCAGGGCGAGCCAGATCGCGAACCGCTCCCAGGCCTGGCGGGGCAGGCCTACCATCACGAACACGCACAGCGCGGTGGCGGTGAGCGAGATGGGCCACACGAACGGCACGCGGAACGGCCGGTGCCGGTCAGGGTCCTTGTAGCGCAGCACGAGCACGCCGATCGCCACCAGGGCGAAGGCGAACAGCGTACCGATGTTGGTGAGATCGTACGTCTCGGCGGCGTCCCCGATCAGCGCCCAGAGGGCGACGACGATGCCGGTCAAGAGGGTCGTCACATGCGGGACCCGATGTTTGGGGTGCAGTTTCGCGGCCCACTGCGGGAGCAGGCCGTCGCGCGCCATGGCGTAGAAGATGCGCGGCTGCCCGTACTGGAACACCAGCAGCACGGCGGACATCGAGACGATCGCCCCGAGCGCGACGATCCACCCCACCGTATGGAACCCCGCGCTATTGAGCGCCTTCGCGAGCGGATCGGCCACGCCGAGCTCGGTGTAGGGGACCATCCCGGTGAGGACCGCGCCCACGATCACGTAGATGACCGTGCAGATGGCGAGCCCGCCCAGGATGCCGATCGGGAGATTGCGCTGCGGGTTCTTGGTTTCCTCCGCGGCCGTGGAGATCGCGTCGAAGCCGATGTAGGCGAAAAAGACGATCGCCGCCCCCTGGTGGATCCCCCGGAACCCGTTGGGGGCGAACGGCTGGTAGTTCGCCGGATTGATGTGGGTCAGCCCGACGACGATGAACAGGCCGAGCACCAGCAGCTTGATGGTGACCATGATGTTGTTCGCGGTCGCGCTCTCGCGCACCCCGAGCAGCAGCAGCCACGTGATGAGCATGACGATCGCGAACGCGGGCACGTTCACGAGCACCGGGACGCCGGCGAGGTGCGGCGCGCTGTCCAGCAGGCCGTGGAGCGCCGGATCGGGGGACAGGAGCGCCGTCCGGTACCCGGTCGTGAGCCACGCGGGAAACGCCACGCCGAAGCTGCGGAGCAGCGACGTGAAGTAGTCGCCCCACGAGATCGCGACCGCGACGTTGCCGACGGCGTACTCGAGGATCAGGTCCCAGCCGATAATCCAGGCGACCAGCTCCCCCAGCGTCGCGTAGGAGTAGGCATAGGCGCTCCCGGCCTGGGGGATCATCGCGGCCAGCTCCGCGTAGCAGAGGCCGGCGAGCGCGCAGGCGACACCCAGCAGCATGAACGAAACCACGAGCGCCGGTCCGGCGCCGCTGCGCACCACGTTGCCGGCGGCGTCGTACTGGCCGGCGGCGGCGGTCCCAATCGCTCCAAAGATCCCGGCGCCGATCACCGCGCCGATGGCGAGCATCACGAGATCGCCGGCGCCGAGCGCGCGCTTCAGCCCGTGAGGGCCGGACGCGTCGGCGACCAGTTCGGCAATGGGTTTGCGGGAGAAGAGCTGGGACATGAGCTAAACGGGAAGGGGGACGAGGGAGGGGGGACGGGGTAACCACCCGTCCCTCGTCCCCCGTCCCCCGTCCCCAATCGTCATCACACAAACAGTGGTACGAGCACCAATGACAGCGTACTGAGGAGCTTGATGAGTACGTGCAGCGACGGGCCCGCGGTATCCTTGAACGGATCGCCGACGGTGTCGCCCACGACGGCCGCCTTGTGGGCCAGACTGCCCTTCCCGCCGTATTCACCCATCTCGATGAACTTCTTCGCGTTGTCCCAGGCGCCGCCGCCGTTGTTCAGCATGGTGGCGACGAGGATGCCGCTGATCGTGCCGACCATCAGGAATGCCGCCACGGTTTCGGCGCCGACGCCGAACAACTTGAAGATCAGCCCGACGGCGATCGGCATGCCGACCGCCAGCAAGCCGGGCGCGACCATTTCCTTGAGCGCGCCGAGGGTCACGATGTCCACGGCGCGGCCGTAATCGGGCTTGGACGTGCCCTTCAAGATCCCGGGGTCGGCCGCGAACTGGCGCCGGACCTCCGTAATGACGCTCACCGCCGCCCGGGTGACCGCGCCGATTGCGAGCGACGAGAACCAGAACACCAGCATGGCGCCGAGCAGGCCGCCCACGAACACCTCGGGCTTCGAGATGTCCACGGCGGAGAGCGGCGAGCCGAGCGCGGCGACCTCGTCCAGGTACGCCGAGAAGAGCAGGAAGGCCGCGAGCGCCGCCGAGCCGATGGCGTAGCCCTTGGTCAGCGCCTTGGTGGTGTTGCCGACGGCGTCGAGCCGGTCGGTGCGCTTGCGGATCTCCTCGGGCTGATGCGACATCTCGATGATGCCGCCGGCGTTGTCGGTGATCGGGCCGAACGTGTCCATCGCGAGGATGTAGGCCGCCGTGCCGAGCATCCCCATGGTCGCCACGGCGGTGCCGAACAACCCCGCGTGCTCCAGGCCGCTTGAGGCGCCAATACGGTACGACGCAATGATCGCCGCGCCGATCGCGAAGGTCGGCATCGCGGTGCACTCCATGGCGACCGCGAAGCCCGAGATGATGTTCGTCGCGGGACCGGTCACCGAGGCCGCCGCGATCGACTTCACCGGGCGGTAGCGGTATTCGGTGTAGTACTGGGTGATGTAGACGAAGACGACCGAGGTGACGACGCCGATCACGCCGCACAGGAAGAAATGCCACCAGGCATCGGGCGCGCCCGCCGGATTCAGCAGCCACTTGGTCCCGATGAAAAACCCGACCCCCGCGAGGACCGACGTGACCCAGTAGCCGCGGTTCAAGGCCTGCATCGGGTCCTCGTCTTCGCGCGCATGAACGATCATGATCCCGATGATCGATGCCACGAGGCCGAACGCCCGCACGACCAGCGGGAACAGCATGACGGCCACGGCCGTCGCCCCGCCGAACACGGTCGGGTTGGCGGCCGCGAGCCCGGCGCCGAGGATCATGGCGCCGATGTTTTCGGCCGCCGTCGATTCGAACAGGTCGGCGCCGCGGCCGGCGCAGTCGCCGACGTTGTCGCCCACCAGGTCCGCGATGACTGCCGGGTTGCGCGGGTCGTCTTCCGGGATTCCCGCTTCCACCTTGCCGACCAGGTCGGCGCCGACGTCGGCCGCCTTGGTGTAGATGCCGCCGCCCAGCTGCGCGAACAGCGCCACGAACGACGCGCCGAACCCGTAGCCCACGATCAGCAGCGGGATGTTGGCGGGCGGCACCACGCCGAGCGCGTCCACCAGGGCGTACAGGCCGCCCACGCCGAGCAGGCTCATCGATACCACGAACAGGCCGCTCACCGCGCCGCCCCGCAGCGCGATCTGCAGCGCGCGGTTCAGGCTCGTGCGCGCCGCGCTCGCCGTACGGATGTTCGAGCGCACGGCCACGAACATGCCGATGATGCCGGCGACGCCCGAGCACAGCGCACCGAGCACGAACGAGAGCGTCGTCCAGGTTGCGAGGACCAGCTTCGTGGGCTCACCGGGATGGGGCGTCCGGAAGTACGCGTACAGGACGAAGATCAGCGCCGCGAGCACGACGCTCAGGGCCACGATGGTCTTGTATTGGCGCCGGAGGAACGCGCCAGCGCCCTCCTGAATCGCGTCCGAGATCTTTCGCATCTCCGGAGTGCCGTTGTCCTGCTTCAGCACCCATTGGGCGAGAGCCACGGCGACGACCAGGGCGGCAAGACTCAGCCCTAGAGCGAGCGGGATCAGCATGTGGTAGTCGGCTCCTTGGAGCCCGCCTCAGGCGGGCTATTGTCCGATTCGTAGAGTGACGGTAACGAACGCTTGCGACGTTCCGCCCATCGCGCGTTTGCGCGGGAACGAACTGGTACGCCAGCATGCGCTCGAGGAACTCCCGGCGGTACGCCTCGTCGGCGATCGGTGGATCGACCTCCACCCGGGTAGACGCGCCCGTCGGCCCCCACCCAAAATCGGACGTGGTAGGTGTGGCCGGCCACCGAGCCGGGGGCCTTGCGGCGGAACGATCATGCGTCCGCGGTGAGGCGATGACAATGTAATCGCCTTCGCCCCCCGTTCCAGACCCCTCCCCGGAGCCGATCCCCGACCCGGGGCTTGCGCCCGGCCCGGGGGTGCCTCCGGTGCCGGAGTCGGGACCGAGGTTCACCTGGGGCAGGTCGACCGCGATGCGGCTGAGGGCGGGAAGACTGGTGACGGCAACGCTGGGGACCGGTAGGTCTACGGCGGAGGGGGCGGAGGCGCCCCCGCGCAGGACGAAGAAGTTCACCGGCGAACGGGCCCCGCCCCCGCCGGCCGCCGTCGGGCCCGGCTCCGGTACCGGCGCGGCGGCGGGACGCGCCGGCCCACACCAGGGCTCCGATGATCGCCCCGTGGAGGAGGAACGAAAGCGCAGCGCTCGGGGCGGTGCGGCGAGGAGCGGTGGGCAGGCCGAGCGCGAACGCCGGCCGCCCGGCTAGTTCTGGCTGGGTCCCGGCGGCGTGAATCCGATCACCTGCACGCCCGCGCCGTGGGCAATGTCCATCGCCTGCATCACGTCGCCGTACTTGCGGTTCGGTGCGGCCTTGATGAACAGGAGCTTGGCCGGACGCGGGTCGTAGATCTGGTGAAAGGCAGCCTCGAGCTGGCTCAGGGTATAGGGCGTGTTGTTGATCTTGAACGCGCCGTCCGCGGTCAGCTCGAGGACGATCTGGCTCGACGGCTGCTGCTTCGACTGGGCGTGCTGCTCCGGCGGCACCTGCACGTCGAACGCCTTGCGCGACAGCGGCTGCGTGATCATGAAGATGATCAGCAGCACGAGCAGCACGTCGATCAACGGCGTGACGTTGATGTCGGAGCTGAGCCCGTCGCCGCCGCCGGTGGACCCCATCGCCATCGGTTAGCTCCCCTTCTTCTTAATGATCACCTGCTTCTGCTCCGTGATCGCTCCCACCACGCGCACGCCGGATGACCGTGCGATCTCGATCGCGCGCTGCACCCGCGCGAAGTCGAGGTCTTGATCCGCCTTGAGAAACAGGATGCGGTCCCGCGTGCGGGTGGCGTACAGGCCCTGGAGCCGCGCCGGCAGGTCCGCGTCCGGGACCGGCTGGGGGCCCGCGCCGGTGTCGAGGTAGTACTTGCCGTCCCGGTCGATGCCGAGACGGATTTCGTCCGGCCCTTCGGGACGGGTTTCCGGGTTCTCGCTGCGCGGCAGCGTCGCCTGGAATCCCGCCGCGATGATCGGGGTGACGATCATGAAGATGATGAGCAGCACCAGCATCACGTCGATCAGCGGCGTGACGTTGATATCGGCCTTGACGGCCGCCCTGGCGTTACCGACTGATAGGGCCACTGGTCTGTGACGCCTTCTGCGTCTGGAACTCCTTGGTGAAGATCGAGCGACCGAACTCCGAGCCCACGCTCTTGATGAGGTAGTCGATCAGCTCTTTGGAATTGTAGGTCATCTCGACCGACAGGAAATCGATCTTGGTCGTGAAGTAGTTGTAGAGCCAGACCGCCGGGATGGCGACGATCAGGCCGAACGCCGTCGTGATCAGTGCTTCGGCGATACCCGCGGACACCGAGGCGAGTGAGCCGCCGCCGCCCGACGCCGCCATGCCGGTGAAGGCGTTCACGATGCCCATGACGGTGCCGAGCAGGCCAACAAACGGCGCCGTGGAGCCGGTCGTCGCGAGCAGCCCGAGGCCGCGCTTCAGCTCGGCCGACACGATCAGGATCTCCCGCTCGACCGAGCGCTCCACCGAATTGATGTCCGCCGCCGTGATCGTGGCCCGATCACGCAACAGCGGCTTCACCTCCGCCAGCGCCTCGCCTACGACGCGCGCGACGTGGCTCTTCCGGGCCCCCTCGGCGAGTTTGATGGCGCCGTCGAGCTGCTCTTCTTTGAGCATACGGGAAAACGCCGGGGCGAACTTCCGCGTCTCGCGCTCCGACCGAAGGATCTGCGCCAGCTTGCCGATGGCGCCCGCCCAGGAGAACACCGACATGAACGCCAAGACGAACACAATGAACTTGGCGAAGTACCCCATGGACGCGAACAGTTCGTAGAGCGAAGGCATGTGTGCAGACTCCTCTGCCAGTCGGGGATGTAAGAGCTACCGGCCCGTGATGTGGTAGTCGATCGGTATCTGAATCAGCACCCGCACCGCGTGCCCGCGGACCCGGGCCGGGCGGAACAACGCGTGCGACACGTAGTTTTTCGATCCTTGGTCGAAAAGGGCGTTCGGGCTCTGGATGATCCGGACGGAGCCCGGCTCGGCGCGGCCCATCGTGTCGATGACCGCCTGGACGAGCACTCGGCCCTGAATCCCCGCCTGCTTCAACATCTCGGGATATGGCGCGGGCGCCCCCGACAGCACACTCGGCTTCTCATCGACCAGCGCCTCGGCGTACACCTCGCCCGTCGGGACCATGCCGGCAGCTATTCCCCCCTCGACTCCCGAGCCGGAGTAGTCCTTCGGGTCGAACTTCTCCTGAAGGTTGATCGGCGGAATGTTCGTGGGGATTTCGGTTGGCGCAATAACGGTCTGAAATCCCTTGAGGGGCACGTCAAGCTGCACCGGCTGCTCCTCGGGGGGCTTCTGCCGTTCCTCTGTCAGAATCACCATCGTGGTATCCGTTAGTACCTTCGTGTCGCTCTGGCCGGCCTGCACGGTGGCAACGATCGCCGCCCCGATCAGCACGCCGTGGACCAGCAGCGACACCGTCCCCACCCCGAAGGCCTTCTTCCGGTCGGTCTTGCGCTTCGATTCGATCAATGTATCGAACACGTCACGTCCTCCGCGGGCGGCTCCCTATGAAATAGCCCGATTTCTCGTTCCGCCGCTAGGGGATCACCGGCCCCTCACCCAACAGGGAGATACACCTTAAAGGTCGATCCGACCCCGATTTGCGATGACACTTCGATCCGGCCGCGGTGGTCGGCAATGATCCCATAACAGATCGACAGCCCCAGCCCGGTCCCGCGGCCCGGCGGCTTGGTCGTGAAGAACGGCTCGAAGATCTTGGGCAGGTCCTCCTGCTTGATCCCGGTCCCCGTGTCGACCAGCTCCACCAGGACCTCGTCGGCACGGTCGGGGTTCACCCCGGTGCGCACGGTCAGCACGCCGCGCGCATCCATGGCGTCCATGGCGTTGAGCATCAGGGCCATGAAGCTCTGAATCAGCCGCTCGGGGTCGGCGCGCAGCTGGCGGAGTCCCGGGGCGAGGTGGCGCACCAGGGTGAGCAGCTTGAAGCGGTCGTGGTGCTTGAGCAGGAACAGGGTCTGCTCGATCAGCGCATTGACCTCCACCAGCTGCCGGTCGCCGCTCTTGGGACGCGAAAAATCGAGCAGGCCGTCCACAATGCGGCGGCAACGCTGCACCTCGGTGTCGATGATCTTGAGGTACTCCTCCGCGTGCTGGCGGTGCCCGGGAGGGAGGTCCTCATTGCGTAACCCGAGCGCCTCGCTACACGCCAGAATCGTGGCGAGGGGGTTGTTGATCTCGTGCATCACCCCCGCGGCGAGCTGCCCGACCGCAGCCAGCTTCTCCGTTTCGGCGAGCCGGTACTGCGCATCGCGCCACTCCGTGACATCCTCGCCGATGGTGATCACGTGGCTGATCGTGTCGCCCTCCTGGCGCATGGGAATCTTGGTGATCCGGTAGTAGCGCTTCCCGCCGCTCGCCTGAGACTCCATTTCCATCTGCTGAATCTCGCCGGTGTCGAACACCCGGTCGAACTCCCGCTTGAGCAAGCCGCGGGGCTGGCGATCGAGCACGTCGAAGATTTCCTGCCCCACCGCCTCCTCGCGCGAGACGCCCTGCGTCCCGGCCTCCCGCTTGCGGTTCCAGGCGCGGATCCGGTACGAGCGGTCGATGACGTACAACCCCACGGGGAGTGAGTCGATGATCTTGGCGGCAAACCCGCGCTGCGCGTCCACTTCGCGGGTGCGCAACGCGACTTCCGACGCGAGATCCTGCGACAACTCAGTGCCCGCAATCACCGGCGCCAGGATCTGCGCCACGACGACCAACACGTCGTGCGCGACCCCCTGAAAGCGTCCTTCCGGCACGATGGCCTCGAGCAGGCCGAGCGAGGTCGATTCGTGCAACAGGGGCAGCCGCAACAGCGCGCCGGCTGGACTCGTCTCCCAGCGCGGCCCTTGCTCGATCCATTCCGCGATTGGTGGGGGGCCGGCGAGCGCCGCTTCGTCACCCGACATGGTGACCGATGTGTAGCCGTTGCCGCTGGGGTTGCGCCGCCACAACCGGCAGCGCCGCAACGAGAGCCCGCGCCGCAGCACGCCGACGACCTGGGCAAGCGCGTCCTCAGAGGCGAACCCGGCCGTGAAGGTCGCGGTCACCTCCGCGATGATCTTCAGGCCGGGATGATCGGAGTGTAGCGGCGGCGCGGCCATCGGGCCGCTCACCTACTGGATGGCTTTGGAGCGGCCCATGGGGACTTCGAAGCGCACCGCGAGGAACGGGCGAACCTCGGTCGTTTGGCCGAAAAAGATCGTCGGCCCGAACACCAAGCCGTACCGCATCTGCGGACCGGCGCCGATGCGCAGGCCGGGCAGGACCGACACGGCGCCCCATACGGTGCCGAACTCACTCGGCGCGTTCGCGGACCCATAGACGGCGCCTTCGAACGTGACGTCGAAGCCGAGCGGACTGGGGTTCGATTCGTTGCCGACGTCGGCGAGGTTCGCAGGCCCGTGCGGGTCTGCAACACCAGCCCGGTAGCGATGCCGCGCGTGCCGCCGGTGATCTGGCTTTCGTCCACAAACACTCCGAGGCGACCTCCAACCGACGCATACCGCAACGGCCCCGCGTTCACTTGCGTGATCCACAGGACCTCCCCACCCTCGATCTGCCAATCGCCGCCGAGTATCGCCGCCGCTCCGATCGCGAGCGAATGCTGCGCGGCGAGCGGCGTAGACAAAATCGAACCTGCCGCCAACATTGCCATTATGAATCGACGCACGTTCGTCCTCCTGACTGGGGCTGGTTCGACTGTCCTGCTGGGGCCAACTCGCTTCGGCATTGCACAACCCGTGCCTGCGCGCCGCCGGGGCGGCACCGGGCGGCTGCGGTTCGAGCTCGATGACCGAAGGCGCTGGTCCCTGTGGTACATCGGAGGGGGGCAGCCCGTTCCGCTGATTCAGAACGCCACACTCGGCGCCTGGATTGCGGATCAGTTCCTCACGCTCAGCGACCTGGATAATACTAGCCTGGGAAGTCGCCGGCCGCCCGGGGGCGATGCGGTCGTGATGCGGGGGCGCGCGGGCGGCGTGTTCCTCGAAGCAGAGTTTCTCGCAGGGCCGCCCGCCGCCGTGCCCGTGGCCACCGTAAGCCTCTCCATCTACCCCGACCGCGACCTCTCGAGCATCAAGGGCGTGAGGTTTCTCGAGACGCCGGCACCCGAGCTGATGCCCGGGACCGGCGCCCTCGTTGTGCTCGTCAGCGGCGCTCACTCGGGGGCCGGGGTCCGCCTGATGGCGTTTCCCCCCAGTGACGACAGCACGGCCGTCATGAGCGACGCGGTCCTCGGTCTCACGCGCGAGACCCGGGGACTGGGGTTCGCGTTCGATCCGGAGGACCCGGGGCGTGGCAACGTGAGCATCACAGCGGGCGCCCTCATCGCCCAGAGCAATTGGGTGCCCGCGCGACCGGTACGCCCCGGCGGCGACACCTCGCGGCTGCGCCTGTGCTACGACCCCGATGGCGACGGCGTGGACGCCCTGCGGGCCCTCTTCGTCCCCGCATCGCAGGTCGACCGCGAACGCCTCGCCGCAGCGCCGGCGCCGACGGGCTGGTCGTCGGGTCGCGAGCGTCGCGCCACGCTCACGGAAGAGGATATCACCCGCCAGGCCGACTTCTGCGCCGCGCATTTCGACCGCCGCTTCCTCCGGGTGATCGAGCTGGGCGACGGTTATCAGCGATCGCTGGGCGACTGGGATGCGAACGAGCGGTTCTCACACGGCCACCGCTCGCTCACCGACCAGATCCACGAGCGGCGGTTTCAAGCCGGCCTGTGGCTCGCGCCGTTCGGGGTGAGCGAACGATCGGGCATCCCCGCTGCGCACCCCGACTGGCTGGTGCGCAACCTCGAGGACGATGCCCCCATAGTGCTGGAGACCGAGGACGGCTGGGGCGGCCGGATCTACGCGCTCGACGGTGCGCACCCCGCCGCTCGCCAGTGGCTGCTCGATCTGGCGCGCCGCGTGGTGCAGGAATGGGGCTACGACTACCTGCGGCTTGACCAGCTGCACTGGGCAGCGGTCGACGGCTCGCACTTCGGCGGGCTCACCCCGGCCGAGGCGTGCCGGCTCGGACTCGGCGCTCTGCGCGATGGGGCGGGAAGCGACGCCTTCCTGCTTGGAGGCAACGCCCCCCTGCAACCCTCCATCGGGTTCGTCAACGGGATGCGCATCGCTCCCCACACCGAGGGCGGATGGAGCGGCATTCGGACGCGCGCGCACGCCGCGGCGCTACGCAGTTTCTACCACCGAGGGGTCTGGCTCAACGAGCCCGATGCACTCGCCGTCGGGCCCCCGCTCTCGCTCGCCGAGGCCCAGGTGTGGACGTCGATCGTCGCCGTCGCGGGAGACATCACCATCCTGTCGGATGACCTCGCCGGCCTCGACGCCGACCGCCTCGTACTGATCGACCGCGCCCTCCCGGCCACCACGACTCCGGGACGCCCGATCGGAGCAGCGCGCAGCACTCCCGATGGCGTGCCGCCGGCCGACGAGCGCCCCGCACCCATCTGGATCACCGAAGGGGCGCCGCGCTGGTGGACGGTGGTGCTGGCGAATTGGGATGACGACGCGAAACAACAATCAGTCCCGCTGCCTGAGCTCGGTCTCGCGGGCGCGCGATTCACCGCGTATGACGTCTGGCGCGGCACTCCCCTTCCCGATCTCACGAAAGTCCTGACGGCGACGCTCGATCCGCACAGCTGTCTCACGGTCGGGATCCGTGCGGCCGCTGCACGGCCGCAAGTCGTCGGCACCACGCGTCACGTGGTCCAGGGCGCGGTGGACATCGCGGACGAAACGTGGGACGCTGCGACGAGAACGCTGCGCGCTCGCGCGATCAACGTCGACCGCCGGGCCTACGGGGTGACCGTTGCGATCCCATCCGGGATGCGGCTGGGAACGTGCAAAGCGGACGTGCCGTGCACCGTACGGCGGCTCGAATCCGGTCACGCGGTGCTCGAGTGGGCCGCGGGGGCGAGCCCGAGCGGCACCGACGTCGCGTGGGAGATCACTTTCCGAAAGGCCGCGGCCGCGGGGAAAGACTAGCGCGCGAACCGCGCCGTAATCGCGACGCCCGCGGGCCCGAGCAGCGAGAGGCCGAGCGCGCACAGGATCCAGATGCCGGTCGCGGCCTCACCCGCCTGGGTTCGCAGCTCCGCCCAGCGACCCCCGCCCATCCGTACCGCGACCCGAGCCACCGCACCGCGGCGTCGCGGTATGGCGTCCCGCACGAGCACATTGGTTCGAACCAGAGTCCCGCCGCGCACGATGGTCGCTACGTCGCCCACATCGAGCCCACCGGGTGCGTGCGTCGTCGCTTCCTGCACCAGCGCTCCTGTCTCGGCCAACCACCGATCCGTCGCTCGCCGCGCGATCGTGCGTACATCGAGATACGCCACGCACCCGGCGATCAACGCGGCCGCCGCGTAGGCCGCCAGCGCCTGGCGCTCTATGCCAGCGTTCCCGATGGCGTACACACTGAACGCGGCGCAGGCGATGCTGATGAGCAGCAGGGTCGGCAGGCCCCATTCGAGCCAGACGACGGCAAGCGGGCGGACCGGCACCCGCACGGCGCCCACCACCTCCCATCCCTCCCGGTCGAGCAGCGGCGCGAGTGCGCCGTTCCCGTCCCATCCCGTCGCCTCCTCGCTTCGCAGGCGTTGCAGCTCGGCGGGCGCGAGCGGCGGCGCGACTGCGTGCACCAGCGGCGCAGTGCGGTGATACACCTCGAAGGCCGTGAACCCGAGGAGCGTGGCGACGGCGCGCGCTTGAATCAGCAACAGGGACAGATCGTAGTCGGGGCCGCCCCGGGCGGCCGGTGCGGCGATCGACAGGTATGCACTGATGGTGGCCGCACTGCGCTCGGCCACCTCGCGCTCGTAGCGGGCCGTGAGCGCGCGGACGCCGCCGTACGTCACACCCGCCGCCGCGACCGCAAGCGCGAACGCCGCCACGCGGGGCCAGCGGCGCGGACTCATGGGGCGGCGCCGAGCACTTGGTCGAGCTGCAGCGCCAACTCATGGGCTGCGGCCTCCGGATCGGCGCCCCCAACCATGATCCGATCCATCAGGCCGGCCAAGGCCGGTTCGATCTCTTCCCAGTGAGCGATGCGCGCCTCCCACGGCAGCCGGGCGGACGGCGCCGCCCGCAGGAACGCCGCCTCCCACCCCAGTGTGTCGCGGGCACCCAGGGCCGCGGCGACACTTGCCACAGCCGGGAGCTCGAGCCCCGCCTCACCGCGCAGGCGCGCCGCAAGCGAATCCGTGAGCGAGGCGACCAGCTCCACCGCCAGCTTGCGCCGCAGTGCGAGCGCCGGCACCGCGTACCCCCCGGCAGTGAACACGGTGGCGGGGGGAGACCCAAAGCGATGTGGTATCGGCGCGAACCCGACGCGCAACCCGCCCCCGGCGCTGCGGGTCCGGAGCTGCGGAACCGCGCTGTGATCCACGGTGAGCATCGCGATTTTCCCGCTCAGGAAGGCCCGGATGTCGCCGCCCGCCGCCCGGCGGGGGGCGATGGGTTCGTCGCCGACCCAGTCGGCGTACCAGCGCAACGCGGCAACCGTGGCCGGCGCGTCGAGGCACCCGGTTGCACGCCGGCCATCGCCGCACAACACGTCGCCCTCGCCCGACCACAGCCACGCCAGCCAGACGGTGACCCGATCATCGACCTCGGTTCCCCACTGGTCGATCGATCCGTCGCCGTCGCTGTCGCGCGTGAGCTGCTTCGCGAACGAGAGGAAATCGTCCCAGGTCCAGTCGTCGGACGGGGCGGGAATCCCGGCGCGGTCGAACAGGGCCTTGTTGTAGACGACCACCAGGGGCGAGTAGCCGGTCGGCAGGGCGTAGACCGCGCGGCCGCGCCGGAACGCGGCCAGCACGGTTGAATCGTACTCTTCGAGGGTCACCCCGACGCGGGAGAGATAGGGAGCGAGGTCCAGCAGCATCCCGCGATCGGCCAAGACGGGCAGGTCGGCCAGGTCGAGGAGCACCGCCTCGGGTGGGCTGCCGGCGCGCATCGCGTCGAGCAGTCGTTGCCGGTATTCGAGCGCGTCAGACGACGGACGCCGTTGGACCACGCGCAATCCGGGATGCACATCGAGGTAGGACGTGAGGACACTGGTTTCGATGCGGGCCCGGGCGTAGTCAGCGCGACTGGCGAGCTCGAGCGCGGCCCGTCGTGTGGTCGCGTGCTCCCCGACCCCACTCCATCCGCAGCTGCACAGCAGCAGCGCGAGCGCAGCCCGCCCCGTCACGGCGCGCCCGCCCAGGTTACGCGCCGAGCGCCGCGATCTGCCGCAGCAGCTCGGCGTCGTCGCGCCGCTCTCGGTTGTCCGCTTCCTGGTAGGCCCAGCGCACGCGTCCGGCGCGGTCGATCAGAAAATAGGCGCGATTGCTGTAGAACTTCATGTCGTGCAGTGTGCCGTACGCGCGCGACACCTCGCGCTTGAAATCGGACAGCATCTCGACCTTCATCCCGTGCTTCGCCTTGAACTCCTTCAGGGTGGGTACCGAATCCACGCTGATCGGGAGAACTGCGGTGCCGGTCGCGGCGAACCGGTCGAAATCGTCGCTGAACGCGCACAGCTGAGCGGTACAGGTTGACGTGAAGGCCAAGGGAAAAAATGCGAGCAGCACGTTCTGCTTCCCGCGCAAGCTCGACAGCACGACGTCACCACCGGCCGTGGAAGAGAGCGTGAAATCGGGAGCGATGTCCCCGATGCGGGGACCGGTCGGTTGGGCAGGCGCAATCACGCCACAAAGTAACCCTCCCCGCACCCGTTTGAAATCGCGGGCGACCCGTGCATTATTCGTCCTGCAGCACGACCCGTCAGTCTTCCAAGGAGCGATTCATGCCGCACACCCTGCCGGCCCTGCCGTACGATTTCGGAGCGCTCGAGCCGCATATCGACGCGCAGACCATGCAGATCCATCATGGAAAGCACCATCAGGCATACGTGAACAACCTGAACGCGGCCCTCGACAAGCATCCCGAGCTGCACAAGAAGACGCTCGAGGAGCTGTTGGGCAACATCAACGCGGTTCCGGACGACATCCGCACGGCCGTCCGCAACAACGCCGGCGGGCACCACAACCACTCGTTGTTCTGGACGATCATGGCGGCGAAGGCGGGTGGTGAGCCATCCGGAAAGCTGGCCGACGCCATCCGGGCGACGTTCGGCGACTTCGCGAAGTTCAAGGAAGCCATCGGCACCGCCGCCACCACGCGGTTCGGCAGCGGCTGGGCCTGGCTCGCAGTGGCCAAGGGCAAGCTCGAGGTGTACAGCACGGCCAACCAGGACAGCCCGCTCATGGACGGCAAGACGCCGATCCTTGGCCTGGACGTGTGGGAGCACGCGTACTACTTGAAGTATCAGAACCGGCGGCCGGACTACGTCGGCGCGTGGTGGAACGTGGTGAATTGGGCGGCGGTTCAGAAGCGCTTCGACGCCGTCAGTCCATAGCCTCGACGGCGATCTCGGCAGTCCCCCCGGGACTGTACGTCACCCGGACGCGCCACGGTCGGCAGCACACCTGGCAATCCTCGATGTAATCCTGGAAGGCGCCGCCGTCGGGATCGAGCGCGATCTCGTTCGACTCGCCGCAGTAGGGACAGACGACCACTCCCTCCGAATCGGCGGGGGCGTCACCCTCCTCGTCCTCATCGAGGGGATCGATCGGCTCGATCTCGTCAGGTTCGTCGTTCACGGTGCCCCACACAGGGTGTCCAACGCTTGCTGGTGCAGCGCCCCGTTCGACGTCACGAGGCTGCCGGCGTAGATCGAGCGCTCCCCGGTGAGCGTGGTGGCCCTGCCGCCGGCCTCTTCGACGATCACCTGCAGGGCGGCAATATCCCAGGGGTGCGCCTCCGGATCGAGCGCAATGTCGCCCGCGCCCTCGGCCACGAGGATGTGCTGGTAGAAGTCCCCAAACCCCCGCGTGCGGTCCACCTGCCGCGCCAGCGCGGGAAAGCCGGCCGGAGGGGCGGGCTCTGCCGCGCCGAGATTCCCATGCAAGTAGCAGCGCATTCCCCAGCGCCCGCACGCCCGACACGGCGATGCGCCGACCGTCCCGGAACGCGCCCGCGCCCCGCGCCCCGTGCCAGCGGGTGTGCAGCGCCGGTGCGCTCGCCACCCCGGCGACGACTTCTCCTCCGACCTCCACGGCCAGCAGCACCCCGAAGAGCGGGATGCCCCGAACGAAGTTCCGAGTGCCGTCGATCGGGTCGATGATCAGACGCGCTGCCGCTGTGCCGACGGCTTCGCCCTGCTCTTCGCCCAGGACCCCCATTTCCGGGTGCCGGTCCCGCAGCAGCTGACGCGCCATGGCTTCGATGGCACGATCGGCCTCGGTCACGGGGCTCAAATCGGGCTTCTCGTCCACCCGGAGGTCGCGGCTGCGGAAGAACTGCAGCGCGAGGCGGTCCGCGCCATCGGCCAGCTCCGACAGGAACGGCAGCCACGCGGCCGCGTCACCAGCCTTTGAAATCACGCCCGACCGCGGTATCAGCGGGCGACCCGCGCGGGACGCCGCGCCATGCGAGCGAGCAGCGCGCGATGCAGCGCGCCCGCGATCGGGCCCGGGCGCCCCTGCCCGACCGGCCGGCCGTCCACCTGCACGACGGGCATGACGTCGGCGGTCGTGGCGGTCACCATCACTTCACTGGCCCCGGCCAGCTCCTCAAGGGTGACGGCCCGCTCGGCCACCGGGATGCCGAGCTCCGCGGCAAGCTCGAGCAGCACCTCGCGGGTAATGCCGGCGAGAATGCGGTGCGTGGCCGGATGGGTCCGCAGCACTCCGTTGACGACCGCGAAGGAATTGCTGCTTGCTCCCTCGATCATCACGCCGTCGCTCACGAGCACCGCCTCAAACGCTTTCGCGATCACCGCCTTTTGCTTGGCAAGCACGTTGGGCAGCAGGTTCACCGTTTTCAAATCGCAGCGGCCCCACCGCTCGTCGGGCAGGGTGATCACGCTCGCGCCGCGCGCCCGCACGTCGTCCGGTACCTTGAGCCGGGTGGCGCTCAGAAACACCGTCGGCTTCGTGCCGGGAGGGGGGAAATAGTGCGTGCGCGGCGCGGTCCCCCGTGTGACCTGGAGGTAGACGATCGCGTCCCCTTCTTCCAGCGCGTTCTCGCGCAACAGGCGCTCGGAGACCTCCAGTAACTCCCCGGCGAACCCCGCTGGGAGCTCGAGCGCGATTCCGTCCAGTCCGCGCGCGAGGCGGCGCATGTGTCGTTCGCCTTCGAACAGCTGTCCCTGGGTCGCGCGGGTCACCTCGTAGACCCCGTCTCCGAAGAGAAAGCCGCGGTCGTCCACCGAGACCACCGCCTTGGCGCGATCGAGATACGTGCCGTTCAGGTAGACCGTCATGTCCCCCTCCTCCGTCCGGTCACAGGTGCGTGAGCCCGAAGCCGACCGCAAACCGACTGGTTGAATACGACGACAGCTGCCAGGTGAAATATGCGGCGAGGTTGAGCGGCGAGAGGAATGGGGTCAGGTTGCCGACCCCGAAACCCACCTCTCCGTAAGGCCCGGCATCCGTGTACTGCAGCGATTCGCCCGGAGCCAGCGTGTGGTTCGCAAAGTCGGTCCAAAATATCCCGCCGTGGATGCTCAGGGTGAGCGGCAGGTCGCGCACCAGCGGGAGGCGGCTCTTGGCGAACAGCAGCCGATCAAAATCGTGCTGGATGGCAAGCATCGCGGCGCGCGTGCCGTAGAAGTTGTTTTCGTTCAGCGTGTTGAATCCGTTGCCCTGGAAGGTGTAGGTCTGCATCCCGAAGTCCACCGCGACGTAGTTCTGCGGCGGCACGTTTCCGGTGGAGAGCGCCCCCTGGGCCACGATGGTGGTGAGTCCCAGGTTGAAGGTCCGCTGCTCTCGATCGATCCGGAGCGAGTAGCGACGGAAGTCAAAGTCGTTGGGAATCAGGTTGGGCGATGCCGCTTCAGCATCGAGCACGATACGAGTCCGCGTCAGCGTCTGCAAATAGTACGACTGGCCTCCATCCTGGAGCAGCGGGCGCGAGTCGTAGGTCACGGACGCCATCAGGGAGCGCAACCTCCCCTCGGTAATCAAAGGGTTCGGCCGCACCGGCCGGTCCACCGAAAAGACCGAGTAGTCGGTCAGCACGCCCAAGCTCGACTGCTGCACGTCGGTGTAGCGAAGCAGGAAACGGGTGAAGTTGAGCAGCTTGGCCCTCAGGGTGACGTGAAAGCCCTGCTCCCGGTAGTAGTCGAGCGGGTCAAGCTTGAACAGCACGGCCCGGTAGGTGGGATTGTACTCGCTCGACACGAGCGCCTTGCGATTCGCCGTTTCGTCGAACACCGCGCCGCCCACCCAGATGCGATGCGCGTCCTCCACCCGCACCCGGCCCCCGAAATGGTACTGCCAGGTGTCGCTGCTCGTCCCATACGCGAGCCTGGTGCGCAACACCACGCCCGGGATGTCGAGCCAGGTGCGACCCAGGCCCACAACGCTCCCGTCCACGCGGCTGTAGTCGAAAAAGTCCGCGTTGGTGGACAGCAGCACCCCAGCGACCGCACCCTGGAACATCCGCTTGCCCACCGGGGGAGGTACGCGCTCGACCGAATCGATGCGAGCCCAGGCATCCCGCTCGGCTGGGGTGATCGCGACTGCTCCCGGCGCGGCCCAGATCGCGCTGTCGGCCCGGTCGGCGCGCTCGTGGACGACGATCTGGACCTCTCCCAGATCGGCGGGCCGGTTTCCCTGGTCGAACCGGAAATTGTCGAGCATCGCCACGTGTTCGAACGGCATCCGCTCCGGCACTCCGGGAAGGGGTATGGCCAGGTGTACTTGGCCGGTCAGGCGGATCTCGTAGGGCATCCAGCGGCCCCCGCCCATGTCCCGGAGGCGCTGGCGGTAGCGCAGGTTCTCGAGAAAACTGAACCGCACCGCTTCGTTGAACCCCACGTCGATCGCCATGACGTCGTACGTCGAGTCGGCGACATCGATCATTCCCGCAAACAAGGGCGATGCGGCCGACAACGGCTCGATGGCAAGCCGGAACACGCGGCGCCCATCCACGGCGAGCGTGTCGAGGACGCGGTAGTCGTAGTGGTCCAACGCGTCGTCGGCGATCGGCGAGACCACCGAGTACTTCTGGATGTCGATCCGCTCCTTGGTGAAGTTCACGATATCGCCCACCGACACCAAGTTGCGCTGCCGGTCCAGGTTGCTCGACGCCCGCCGGGCCAGGATCGTTTCCTGGTAGTGATCGGGCTGCTCCCAATAAACCGAGGTCCGGGTTTCCGAGATCATGAGCACCGCGGAGGAGCTGTCCTGGGGCTTCGCAAAGTCCCGCAACACGAACTTCACGTAGGCGTCGTAGCGGTAGTCGTGCAGGTTGGCAAACAGCGCGTGCTTCCGGGCGATCGCGCGCCGCATCACCGTGCGCGCAAACTCGTCCCGCGCGCTCACTACGACAGGCGCAAGACCGATGGCGATCGGGTGGAGATAGATGGTCCGCGGCGCGGGGCGTTCGCCCGGTATCACCGTGACCGTCACTGAAGCCGCCTCGAAGGCGATGCGCCGCACCACGATCTGCACCTCCCCCGCGGGAACGGCGAGGGTGTAGCGCCCCTCGTCATCGGTCAGCGCCGTGACGCCGGTCTGGACGACGCGGACGACGGCGAGGCGGAGCGGCCGGCCCGACAGGGTGTCGATCACCGTTCCGGACAGCGTCACCGTGGGTGCAGCCGCCGCACCCTGCTGCGCCTCGGCCGGCCCAATGGCGGCCAGCACGAGCACGAGCGCCGCGCAAACGGCGCGCATCGGACGGACTGTGATCAATGTGGGATCTCCCTCCCGGTGAACCGCAGCGGAGCGCGCGGCTCAATCTAGTACCGGCCGGGCCAGTTCAGGTGCCGGCTGGGAGGCAAGACCGGCGGCCGTTGCGTTTCAGCCCGTGCCCTGCAACGCCAGCCGCTGTCGCACGGCGCCGAGATGGTAGGCCGTGTGGGCGATCGCCCCGATCGCGTCGCCCAGGGTCTCCTCGTCCCACGTCGCGTGGGTCCCCAGGGCCACGAGCAGGGCGGCATATTCGCGACGCAGCTGTGCCTGCAGATCGGTCCACTGGGCGGCGTCCACCACCGTCACGCTCCAGGTCGTACTGCGGTCTCGTGCGGCCGGGCCGCCGCGAATCGCACGCGTCGTGAGCGCGAGGCTCGAACACAGGTGATGCACGTGCCCGGCGATCGTGGATTGGGCGGGACCGGCAGGACGGGACGCCTCCGCGGCGCTCACGGCGCCGAGGGTACCGAAGACGCCTGCGCCGGCAGAGGTATCCGTGAAATAGGTCCACGGACCGGGAGGTCCCTCGAATGCCTCCCGTGCGATTCTCGTGAGCAGGCCAGCGATGACCGCGGGTGGAACGTCGCTCATATGCGTCTCATGGTGGAGTGGGGGTCGTGGGCCACGGGCGGCGGTGCTGATCACCCAGGACGGTCCCGCATTCGGGGCACGTGAATGACTCCCCTTCGCGAACGATCCGCGGGCACAGGTGGCGCTGGTTGCGAACGCGCATGCCGCACGCGCGGCACTGCGCATCGGCTGCGATCTTCGCGTCGCACTCGTGCGCCATCAGCACGGTCTGGTACGGAGCAGATTGACCGTCGGCCTCCTGGCACATGCCGCAGCGCTTGCAGGAGCGAAACCGGCGGAACGAGCGATCCGGCAGCATCGCCTGCCGGGCGCTGAAGTTCTCGCTGCTGCCGCAGCTCGGGCATGGGAGGGGGCGACCGTCATCCCAGTCGCGCTGCCAGTCGGCGAGCGAGTATGGCGGAATCACGAGTGAAAGGTCACGCGGCCCGGCAGCGGGCGAAAGAGGCCGCGCCGCCGCTTGACGGCAAATCCCAAAACGGACTAGGCTCCAGTTTGCAGAGCAGACAGCCGTCTGCGGCTACCTACTGGGTGCAGATTTCATTGTCGGGATCCTCTCCCGTGTCACAGATGTCGGGCCTTGGTGGCTCATGCGACCCACCTTCCGCAAGCCAGTACGCCAGTCCGGCCGCGGTGAGCACGCCCAAAGTCGCCAATGCGGCCGTGCGGGCGCCATCCGGCTGGCGCACATGCACCGCCTTCACGTCGGCGATGAGGTACTCCTCGTACCTGCCGTGTACGTACCCCACCAACCGCGGGCCGTAAATTTGCGGACCGTACACCACCACTACCGATTGATCGCTCAGGGTCACCCACGCCCGCGTGTCGGCGGGCGCGTCGGCAACGGTGACCGCCTTCGTTCGGTAGCAAGCCTGGCTCGAGAGGATCGCCAGGGCCAGCAGGAAACCAGTTGTGAGTCGCATAAAACCTCCATCGAAGGAGCCCGTCCTCATGACGGGGGCTCCTCCGGATGCAAGATCAGGTCGGCCCCGAAGAAGAATTGCTTCCTCTAGCGGATGGCCTGGAGCGCGCCGCCCAGCCGGTAGCGAATCGCGCTTTGGATGCGCGGCGTCTTCAAAACGTCCTCCAACTCCTTCAAGAGAAAGGCCACCCGCCGCTGCCTCGCCCCCAGCGTGACGGTGAGGTGGAACCTTCCCGTGTTCAGTCCCTCGAGCGGGGGAGGCCACGTGCCATGCGCCCCGGAGATTCCCATCTCCCCCGCCGTTTCGCCGAGTGAATTCAGAATCCACGCTTCTCCCGCCGAGATATCTGGCATGTTCCCCTTAGTGTGGAGGACGACATGGAGCGGATGGGATTCGAACCCACGACCCCCTGGTTGCAAACCAGGTGCTCTCCCAACTGAGCTACCGCCCCGAACGAGCCTACAAGATAACGACGGAGCGTGACCTACAGCACGACGATCGTGCCCTGCATGCCTGAGTGGGGGGTGGCGTGACTGCCGGCTCGAGTGGACGCCGACGTGCACGGCCGTCCCGCGGCGATCGCCGCGGTAAGGATCACTCTGGCGGCAGCGGGTCTCGGGTCCCGCTGGGAGGACGACACCCGAGAGTGCTGCCGCGATACCGCGCCGTCCGAAGACGGGGAGCTCTTCCGGACGCAGTATTAGGTCGACCCCGAAGAAGAAGTGTTTCCAGATGTCCGTCCTCACCCCCAGGGAGAAGATGCACCCCCGATAGCTGCATCCTGGCCAGAAATGTGTGGCGAAGGCCCGTGAAGGCTCGCGGATCCGGGCGAATACGCGGATGCCCCCGGCTTCGGAGTCGGGATACACTTTCACCACGGCGGAGACGGTCTTGGCAAACCCGTGCAAGAACAAGACTCCGACGGCCGTCCCGTGGAGTGTGTCGGCCTGCCGGGTCACGTTCACGAAACTGTCGAGCTGGAACCGAATGTCGGGGTACCTCACCGTCTCGAACACCATCTCGCGGGCATACTGCGCGCGTCGCTCCTCACCCATGACGAGCGACTCGGCCTTGACGATGATCTCTCCCCACGCGCCCCGGCCAGTGACGGAGTCGGAGACCACGAGATGGCCCTGCACCGCTTCCTTGCAGATCGGGCGCGCCGTGCGTCGCGGATAGAGGGGCACGTGGATCGTGTCGGAAACGGCGGCAAATGAGTAGGTCTTGATGTCGGGGCCCGTACGGACAGACCATCCGGTGCTGCGGCCCTCGCCGGGTTGCCACGAGGGCTCCGCCGGACACGTCGTCGCCCACAGATGGTTCAGATGCGGATCCACCTGCCACCACGCCAGACTCCATTTCGCATCCACGGTCCAGCGACCCGGTCCCTGCGCCTGGGCGAGCGCGCTGCCAAGCAGGCACAGCATGGCTCCGGCGCCAGCACACCGCAATCGCGAGGAGGTAAGACGCATCACATACTTTGACATATGGGCTCGTCCACGTGCTCCGGCGCATCGCAATAGTCCGGCGGATTACTCTTTGCCGCACCAGTGAGCACATATGCGAATCCGACGAACCCCAACGCGCCCGCGGTAATCATTGCGGCTGTGCGGGCGCCGTCCAGTCGGCGCACATGCACCTCCTTCACGTCGGTAATGAGGTATTCCTCGTACCTGCCGTCCACGTACCCCACCAACCGCTTGCCGTAGATTTGCGGACCGTAAAGAAGCACCACCGATTGATCGCTCAGGGTCAGCCACGCGCGCGTGTCGGCGGGCGCGGCGGCGACGCTGACCACCTTCGTTCGGTAGCACGCCGGAGTTGAGAGGATCGCGAGGGTGAGCATGCAGACACTTGCGAGACGCATAAAGGCCTCCTCGGCACTAGCGCATGACAGATCATAGTACGCCGAGAGGATTCGAGTCCAGGACTCTGACGAAATTTCATCGTCCCTTCATGGTTCTGTTATTTGATCGGAACGCTTGCGAGGTTGGATCACGCCATGGAGGCTCAGCGCCGCTTTGGCGAAGATGCCGCCTCGACACTAGGGTCTGTGGCGTGACCGATACCAGACCCACGCGCCCCGTGGTCGTTTCCAGCCAGATGCCTCCGGACCCTCGGATGGTCTTATGACGGAAGGGTGGAAACCGAGGACACACGCTGCCGGGCCGGGGCCCGAGTGATGGAGCGGATGGGATTCGAACCCACGACCCCCTGGTTGCAAACCAGGTGCTCTCCCAACTGAGCTACCGCCCCCAAACGAGCCTACAAGATAAGAATTCGCTACGGGGCCGTGGTGTCCGCTGGAGCCGCTCCGCACCGCGTCCTGGGGCCATGGTGTCCACGGGAGCGCGCGGCCGCCGCGGGGGCTGCGGGCGGCGTGGGTCTCGTCACGCGCTCGAGCGTGATTTGCGAGCGCAGTTGATCGTGCTGCCAGTTGCTCGTCAGCCCCGCGTCGCGCACCACGATCTGCCGGCGCACCAGGTCCCCATTGCTCTCGCGACTGTACCACGTGATCGTGAAATGATCGATCCACACGCCCTCGCGAATCCCGAGGCGGGAGTTTTGCAGGGCGCGCCGCTTGTCCGATCCCACGGCGCCACTTCTTGCACGGCGGGTTGGAGCCGAACGCCGGAAGTACACTCGCGGCCGTGTCGGCGCATTCGTCGTCGAAGCTGTGCTCCGTCACGTGCGAGCTGGCCAGCGTCACCTCGCCGGGCTGCGAGATCGACGGTGTCGAGCGCGACGTCGGCACCCGGGGTCATCTTCCGCTGGTACCACCCCAGCAGCATTTCCACCGGAGCGCCGAGCGGTACACCTGGACCCACCGGCCGTTCGATCCGTCGCTCGTCTCCGCACCCTTCTCGCGACTCGCGCCGGGTGGGAGCGGCATCGTCGGGTCGAGCGCCTGCGCGCCGAGCGCCGGCGCGAGCGTCGTCACCGCCGCCGCGAGCACGGCGCCCCACACGGCGCGGGAGAACGGCACCGGATACAGCGGCAGGTCTCGCACGCAACCTCTCTGGCTATCGGGGCTCATCGGGCGCCGCACCCGACATGGGGCGCGCCAATCCGCCTGCTACTGCGTGGGCGGCGTCAACGCCTCGCGCTCACAGGGTAATCTGCGACACGAGGTTGTACCGCTTCCAATCGTCCGTGATCCCGGCGTCCCGCAGCACGATCGTGCGGCGCAAGATCTCACCGCTGAGCTCACGGGTCATCCACATGAAGGTGACGCTGTCGATCCAGACGGATTGCTCGAAACCAACGCGGTTGTTCTCGAGCACGCGCCGCTTTTCCCTGCCGAGCCTCCAGACCTTACAGGGCGGTGGCTGGACTATCCGGCGGGGGCGGCGTCCACCCCGGATCGCGGCATTCGTCGTCGAACGTATGGAACGTGATGTGATAGGTCATCGGCGGCCGCGTATCCGCGGCCCGCACTTCGGACGTGTCCAGCACGCGGTCCTTGTTCGGGCTGAGCCAGTTGAGCCGCCGCAGGTACCACGACAACAGCATCTCCGGCGGTGCCCCGACCTGCCAGACCTCATGCACCTGGACGTTCGGTCCCTCGCTCCCGGCTTTGGGCTCGAGATTCCGCATGCGCCGCGACGTCTCCGGCAACGGCATCGTGGAATCGGTCTTCTTCTGCGCGGCAAGCGCCGGCGTCACGGCAAGGACCGTCGCCACGAACAGGGCACCCCGCATCGTCCCAACCTCCATCGCCGTCCGGTTCAATTCTCTCTCCGCACCTGGTCGAGGATTCGCTCGTAGTCCGCCCGCGACTGCTCCGTCAGTAAGTACTTGCCCGTCCCTGCTTCGTCCTGAAAGGCCAGGACCACGTGATACGACGTGTACTCCCACCGCAGGCCGGGCGCGTACTTGCCGGGCACCTCGAATGCCTGATCAGCATCGCCCAGCGTGATGTACACCTGGCCGCGGTCGGTCTTCCACCCGGGACCCGTGGGTTCGCCGTAGCGCTGGTTGGCGATCTCGATCCGATGGAAGTATTTGTCGAGCGGCTCGTTCTGCGGGGTGGCGGGCGTCGGATCGCTCGCCCGGTAGAATTCCCGCCACGCCGCCGCCCGCTGCTCGCGTGGCGCGGCCCTGAGGGTCGCCACCAGGTCCTGGCGGGGGAAATAGCGCAGCAAATCCACCGTCTGCTCGAACCGATTGCACCGCCCACCCGTCCGAGAACGTGATCAGGAGCGGCGTGACCGTGTGCGCCGTGCCTCCGACCGCGTGGACCTCGAACATCGCGCGGCCGACGGGAAGCACGCCCGGCTTGACCACGAACTGCACGGTCGCCAGCGGGCCATCCGCGAACGTGAGTGTGTCCCGCCACAGCTCGACGCTGTCGAGATCGACGATCCGCGCCGCGACCCGGGTGCCCCGCGCAAACCCGTAGCCCTCCACGTAGAAGCGGGCCGATTCCCCATACGGCGTCGCCCCCCGCGGATTGGCCACCAGCTCGGGCATGAGCGTCTGCCGCGTGCGCCCCGCTCCCTCGTAGATCGGCAACGGCCAGCCCAGCCCGGGCGTGCCGAACTGCGGCACCGTGTCGAGCAGCTGGAAATGGGCGTAGGCCGGGCTGGTGCGGTCCCGCGCCACGACGCTCACCGTGTAGATCCCGGGACGTACCACGAGGATTTGCTGGAAGATGATGCTCTCATCGCGCCGCATCGTCTCGGCAACCGATCGAACGCGCACCTTCTCGTCCCGATTGACCTGGCGGACGATGTTGCTGTCGCTCCGGACGGTCAGCTCGACGTGGTAGTCAGCGACCATATCGCTGCTGTCGCGCCGGAAGTTCAACGCCCGGTTCGCCAGCGACATCGCGAAAAGGAGCAGTGTGGAGTCGGGAGAGGCGCTGGCGAGGTATCGCACGGAGGCCACGAAGGGCAGGCGCGACGTATCGACCATCAGACCCATCTCGCGGTACACGGTGCGCGCGCGAACGGGCACCATGTTGGCGACGTCGGGCATCGGCCCCCGCGGGGCCATCTGGGGACGTGGTGCGCACGACCCCCCCAGAAGCATGACAAGGAGCACCGGGATGAAACGTTGCCGCGATAAAATCATGCGGCTCGGTACCCCTCCGACCGTCACGGCGTTCCGCCCAACGCCACCTCGGCTGCCTCCTGGCGCAGCTGCTCCTGCTTCAGCACCAGGGCAGTCGCCTTCACCAGGTAGTAGGTCAGCACCAACTGCGTCACCGCCAACGGGTTCGAGCGCCGCTCGGTGGCGCCGTCCATGAAGACGCCCACCCGGTCGGCCCGGAGGTTCGGCGCCGTCTGCATGTGGTTCCAGAGGCGGCGCTCGATGGACTGGGTCGCCGCGTCGCTGATCGCACCGCTGATCTCGAGCGAATCGGTCCCCTCGGCGCCGCGGTGCAGCTTCAAATAGGGCCCGCCATTCTCCTCGCCGGCCACCGTGAGCGCATCCTCCAGATCGGGCAGCGGCACCGGGTGCCGGATGACGATGCGCACGTTGAGCCGGGCGCTGTCGCGCGTCGTCGCATACTGGGGGCCCGGGGAGAAGGCCACCACGATATCCGCCTTCTCACGCTGCGGCATCACGTACGCCTCGGAGTCGTGACGGCGGTCTTCGAGCTGCTTCAACACCTCGTCGCGGGTGTACCCGCGCTTCGACATGTCCCGCTTGATCTTCCAGTCGATCCGCAGCTCCGGGTCGGGATCGAGGAACACCGAGACGTCCCACAGCTGCCGCAGCCCCGGGGTGTACAGCGTGTGCAGGCCGTGCACCAGGACGATGTCCCGCGGAATCCCGAACTCGGGCGGACCGAAGGTGCCGTCGGTGTGGTCGTACACCGGCTTGAAGATCCGCTCGCCCCCGCGCAGCAGGCGGATATGCTGGCGGATCAGATCGAGGTGATTGCAGTCGGGATGGAGCGCCGTGATCTTGCGCTCCGCCCGCCCGACGCGGTCGAGCGAGTGGTAGTCGTCGAGGCAGATATCCGTGACCCGGTCGGCCCCGAGGATCTCCACGCACCCGTTCGACAACGTCGATTTCCCTGCCCCGGAGTCCCCGACGAGGCCGAGCATGATGGGACGGCCCGCCCGGAACGGCAGCGGTGTCACCCTATTCGTCGCCGACACCGTCGTTCCCTCCTTGGAAGACGCGACTTTGGAGGATATCGGCGGCGTCGAGCCGGGCGAGATCATCCTTGGAAACGAGCCCGCGAGCCGCCATCAGGCGGTTGGCCTGGCGAAGTTTGATCCGATCGAGCGCGTTGCGGACGCTGCGGGCATTGGCGAAATGCGGCTGCGGCATCCGCAGCGTCAGATATTGACGGAACGCGTCTCGCGCGGCCGCATCGAATTCGTAGTGCTGGCGCTTCACCATCAGCTCCGCAATCTCCATCAGCTCATCGAGCGAATAGTCGGGAAAGTCGAGGTGGTTGCCGACGCGCGAGTGGAACCCCGGGTTCGACTGGAAGAACGTCTCCATGCGGTTCTTGTAACCCGCGAGGATCACCACGAGGTCGTCCCGCTGATTCTCCATCGCCTGCAACAGCATCTCAATCGCTTCCTGGCCGTAGTCCCGCTCGTTCTCCGGGCGGTAGAGATAGTACGCCTCGTCGATGAAGAGCACGCCCCCCATCGCCCGCTTGATCACTTCCTTGGTTTTCGGCGCCGTGTGGCCGACGTACTGGCCCACCAGGTCGTCGCGCGTGGCCACGACCAGATGGCCCTTCCGCACGTAGCCGAGGCGCTGGAGGATCTTGGCCATCTCGAGCGCCACGGTGGTCTTGCCCGTCCCCGGATGCCCCGTGAACGACATGTGCAGCGTGGGTTTTTCGGTGACGAGGCTCTGCTCTTCACGCACACGCGCGATGAGCAGCAACGCGGCGATCTCCCGGATGCGTCGCTTGACGGGCGCCAGCCCGATGAGCTCCAGCTCCAGATCCTGGAGTACCGCCTCGATGTTCGATCCGCGGTACGCGGCATCGAGATCGACGAACCCGGCGGCGACTTCCGCCGGGCTCGTCGTGTCGACCTCGCTCATTTGCTTTCGCCGTAACGCTCACCCGACGGCTTCTCGGTGGCGTACGAATGGAGGGTGTACTTGATCGAGCGGTCGGCAAACTCCTGCCGATCGAGCCGGAATCCGGGCTCCTCCGCCGGCCGGTTGACGATAAAGCTGATCCCGGTGGTCTGCCGGCCGTAGGTGCGATCGTAGCCGTTCACCTTGATGTACCGGTGCGGAAACGTCTTCCGGCACGCGTTGACCTCGAGCATGATCGCGGACGCGTCCTTGAGATCGAACATCGGCAGCGCCCACATGTCCCAGTAGACGTTGCGCGGATGCGGATCATCGGTGTGCTCCACCGAAACCGCCCAGTTGTTCTTGAGGCAGTACTCGATTTGCGCCGTGATCTGTTCATCCGTGAAATCCGGCAGGTACGAAAATGTGCCTTGGGTGATACGCATGTGATCTCCTCGCCGCTCAGACGGAAACGGGGGTCGGGACGGCGTCGGGCACGTCCGTGGACTCGAAGTTGAACGTAATGTCCTTCCAGATCTCCAGCGCCTTGCGCAGCGAGGGCGACCAGCGCGACGCCTTCGCCAAGATGTCCGGCCCCTCCTCCAAATAGTCGCGTCCCTCATTACGGGCCTGAATGATGGCTTCCACGGCAATCCGATTGGCTGCAGCGCCTTCCGCGATACCGTCCGGATGGCCGATCGTGCCACCGCCGAATTGCAGCACGACATCCTCGCCGAGGTGGTGCAGCAGCTGGTGCGCCTGCCCGGCGTGGATGCCGCCCGACGCGACGGGCATGACGCCCGGCATCGAGGCCCAGTCCTGCTCGAAGTACAACCCGAGCTTCGGATCGGGCTGCGTCTTGTCGCACAAGCAGCGTGCTGTAGAAGCCGCGGGTCGCGTTGGGATCGCCTTCCAGCTTGCCCACGACGGTACCGGCATGGATGTGGTCCACTCCGGCGAGCCGCATCCACTTCGCGATCACGCGGAAGCTGACGCCATGTGTCTTCTGGCGGGTGTACGTGCCGTGCCCGGCGCGGTGGAGGTGAAGGATGCAACCGTTGGCACGCGCCCACTTCGAAATCGACTGGATCGCCGTATAGCCGATCGTGAGGTCGATCATGATGATCACGCTGCCGAGCTGCTTGGCGAACTCGGCGCGCTCATACATGTCCTCCATGGTGCCGGCCGTGACGTTCATGTAATGGCCCTTGATCTCGCCCGTCTCGGCCATCGAGCGGCTGACGCCTTCCATGCTGAACAGGAAGCGGTCGCGCCAGCGCATGAACGGCTGGCTATTGATGTTCTCGTCGTCCTTGGTGAAGTCCAACCCACCGCGCAGCGCTTCGTACACGACGCGGCCGTAGTTGCGGGCCGAGAGACCGAGCTTGGGCTTGACCGTGGCGCCGAGCAGCGGCCGGCCGTACTTGTTCAGGTACTCGCGCTCCATCACGACGCCGTGCGCCGGCCCCTGGAACGTCTTCGTGTAATGCGGCGGAATCCGCATATCTTCGAGGCGCAGCGACTTCAGCGCTTTGAAGCCGAACACGTTGCCGATGATCGACGACGTGAGGTTGGCGATCGAGCCTTCCTCGAACAGGTCGATGTTGTACGCGATATAGGCGATGTACTGATCGGTGCCGGGGACGGCCTCGACCTTGTAGCACTTCGCCTGGTAGTTCTCATACGCTGTCAGGCGATCGGTCCAGACAACCGTCCACGTGGCGGTGGACGACTCACCCGCTACGGCAGCGCTCGCTTCGATCGGCTCGACACCCTCCTGGGGCACCAGCCGGAACGCGCAGAGAACGTCGCTCGGCTTCGGTACGTAGTCGGGCATGTAGTAGCCCATCTCGGCGTAGGGTGTTACGCCCGCCGCCCAGCGACCCTTCTTTTTGTCCTTGTTGTTACTGGACCCCGCCATGGAAGCCACCCTCCGAGTATGTGAATTCTTTCACAAGCCTCACAAAGCATAATTGAGGCCCAGCGATCCGCGCAACGGGCACTTGGGTGTGCCCATCCGAAGCGCCGCCCCACTCAAAGGGGTGGCGACACGACATCCCGCCGGCGCGGAACTACCGCGCGGCGTGTTGCGGAAGCCGTAAGAGTAGCCCGCTTTCCGGATAAACGCCAACACCCGTTCGAGCCGCTCCGGACCGCTCGCGACGCGAACTTTCGCTGCGATGATCCCTGCTCTGCGGCGCCGTTTGCGCCCCCCTACCCAATGGGGCGAGACCTGGCTCGCCCGAACGTCGGTAGCGGACGCGCCGACTCCAGGCGATCATCACTTGCCGTTTGTGAATTATTTCACGAAGTTGAGCCTGTCCAAGTCGAGGAGTGACATGCCGTTTCGGGCGGGACGCCCCATCATGTTGTGCCTCGTCGGCGACTCGGGCGCCGGCAAATCGACGCTCTCGAACGGGTGCGTCGCCCTGCTCGGTCACGACCGCGTCACCGACATCTGCCTCGACGACTACCACTCCCTCGACCGGGTCGGCCGGACCGCGCGCAAGATCACCGCGCTCCACCCCGACTGCAATCATCTCGACCTGATCGCCCAGCACATGACCCTGCTGCGGCGGGGCGAAACGATCTTCAAGCCGGTGTACGATCACTCCGACGGCACGTTCGGCCGCCCGGAGTTCGTCACCCCGAAGCCGATCGTGCTGGTCCATGGGCTGCACGCCCTCTTCACCCCCGAGCTCCGGCGCCAGTGGGACGTGTCCGTGTTCCTCGACCCCCATCCCGAGCTGCGCATCGCCTGGAAGATCGGGCGTGACATGTCGAAACGCGGCTACACCCGGGACGAAGTCTTGAAGCAGCTCGAACACCGGCGTCACGACTCGGAGACCTACGTGATGCCGCAGCGCGAGAAGGCCGACATGGTCATCTCGTTCTTCCCGCCCGCCGACTACGCGACGAAACCGGACAACACCCGGCTCAACGTGCGCCTCACGCTGCGCCATCCGATCCCCGTTCCCGATCTCGAGGAGGCGCTCGCGGCGGCCGAAGGACCCGACGGACGCGCGGCCGTCAAGCTCGAGCGCGGCGCCCAAGGGGTCGACGTGCTCGAGATCAACGGCTGCCTCTCGAACGCCGCCACGCAGGCGATCGAAAACCGCATGTGGGACCACATGCCCAACGCGCGCCATCTGCGCTCCGACCGGCTCGGCGTGTTTCACGACGGAGATCGCGAGCGGCGCTCGAACTCGCTCGCGGTCACGCAGCTCGTCCTCACCTACTACCTGGTGAAGGCGAGCGCCCTGGTCCTCAAACAGGAGGGCCTGCGCGCGGAGGCGGGCGAGGCGGTCGGAGGACATTCGCTAGGGTCTGATGGCGCCGCATCCGCTCGTTCAACTCGGCGCGCTTGGCCAGAGCCCCTGGCTCGACTCCATCACGCGCGACCTGCTGCAGACGGGCGAGCTGCACCGCCTGATCGCCGCCGGCGTTCGGGGCATGACCACGAACCCCACCATCTTCGAGAAGGCCGTCGCGGGCAGCGACCGCTACGACGCAGACATCCGCGCGCTTGCCGAGTCCGGCCACACGCCCCCAGAAATTGTCGAACGCCTAGCGGTGTCGGACGTGCGGGCCGCGTGTGACGCATTCCTGGCGCTCTACCACGACAGCGGCGGCCGCGACGGCTTCGTGTCGATCGAGGTCGCGCCCGCGCTGGCGCACGACACCGACGGCACCGTGCTCGAAGCGCGCCGCCTGTGGGACGCCGTGAACCGCCCCAACGTGATGATCAAGATTCCGGGTACGGTGGCCGGGCTTCCTGCGATCACCTACTGCCTCAGCCGCGGGATCAACGTCAACGTCACGCTGCTGTTCTCCGGTGCCCGCCATCGCGCAGTGATGGACGCCTACCTGACGGGCCTCGAACATGCGCCGCACCCGACGCGAGCCGATCGCCGGGATCGCGGCGGCCGCAAGTTTCTTCGTCAGCCGGCTGGACACGAAGCTCGATCCCCTGCTGGCCGCTTCGAGCTCCGCCGCGCTGCGCGACTTGCGCGGCACGATCGCGATCGCCAATGCCCTCGTCGCGTATCAGGCGTTTCAGGAGACGTTCAGCGGGCCCCGCTGGGAAGCATTGGCGAGCGAGGGTGCCCGCGTGCAGCGACCGCTGTGGGCGTCCACCGCGACGAAAGATCCGACGCTTCCCGATGTCTACTACGTGGAGGCGCTCATCGCACCGGACACGGTCACCACGTTGCCGCCGGAAACCCTCGAGGCCTACAGCGATCACGGGGAGCCGGCGGTGCGGGTCACACCCCACGCCATTTCGGAAGCGCGACGGCGCCTCGCCACACTGGCCGGCGGCGGCTTCGATCTGGAGCGAGTGACTGGTGAGCTTGAAACCGAGGGCGTGGCAAAGTTCTCCGCCTCCTACGCCGCGCTCACAACCGAGGTCACCCGGAAGGCGGCGGCGTTACGCGGCGGATCCCGCAGCGCTACGGCGCGACGGTAAGGGAGTAGCCCGTCGAGGTCCCGCAGCTGGTAGGTCGGCGTCGCCGCCTGCTGGACGGTCGCGGTGTAACTGCCCGCTTGACCGACGTCGGCCACACCGATGGTCAGGATGGTGCCGGAGGGGATGGTCCCCGTCACCACGAACTTGTTCGTCGTACCGAACGGCGGGTACGAAAACACCCGCAGCGCGCTCGGGGCAGCGATGCTGGTGAGCGCCGCAGGCCCTGAGACCGACACAAGGATCGCGCGATCACCGCCGCTGTTCGGCGTGGTGAGTTGCACCCGCAGGAGCCCCGCGACCGGCGCGGTGTTGTGCTCGCACGCGCCGGACAACGCGATCAGGACAGCCAGGAGCACGCGCTTCATTGCGGTCCCGGCGGCGCCGGGGCGCCCGTCAGGTTCACCCACGCCACGAAATCGCCCACGTCGAGATCCCCGTTGTGGTTGCCGATCAGGTCGAGGTACGTGACGTGCCCCGCCGTCAGCGGGCCCGTGCCCGTCAGCAGCTTCGCCAGCACAGCGGCCGTCGCCAACGTCGGGGCCGTGGTGGTCACCGTAAACGTGTGCGTCTGCTGCAGGGCGCCCGACGTCACCCGCGCCTGCAGCGAAAAGGTCCCGACCTGCGAGGGAGTCCCCGTGATGACGCCGCTCGCGGACAGTGCGAGTGCCGGCGGCGCCGCTCCCACGAGCTGCCACGTGTAGGCGCCGGTCCCGCCGCTCGCGCGCAGGGTGTCCAGATATGCCGTTCCCATCGACGCACCCGGCAGCGTATCGCCGCTCGTGACGCTGAGGGCCGTGCCGAAGTTCGCCGTCACCGTATAGGGCCGCGACCATGGTCAGCACGAGATCCGTATTGATCGTCGACGTGTCCCCGGTCCAGCCGGCGAAGATGTACCCCGGATCCGTGGCCGCGGTCAGCGTCACCGTGCTGGACTCTGCGATGAATGATCCGCTCGTGGCGCTCACCGGATTCGGAGTGACCGTGCCATGGGCTGTAGCCGTGAAGACGAGCGGCTGGCCGAACCGGAGTCGGAACCGCATCAACGCGCCGGGCACGAGCTGGCGGATCGAGTCAAGCGCAAAGCCCACCGAGCTGCTGTCGAGATTCTTCCTGGCCGCAGGCGTCGAGGTAACCGAGAACTCCACGTTCGGATTCCTGGGCGACGGCGTGCTGGGCCTGGCGATCCCCGGGTAGGCGTCCCCGGCATCACCACGATTCTGCCCGAAATCGAGATCGCGCAACCCATCCGCCTGCATCAGCGCGACACCGTGAATTGCGCCGGAATTGACGGAGTTACCAAAGGATCCGTTCGCGACCTTGAGGGAGTCGATGTGCCAGATGAGCAACCCCCCGGGACACGAGGCGGGTGCACTGCTGCGCTGGCACCGGAAGCGGATCATCGCGGTGTCGGACTGAGACGCCTGGCGGTTCTCGAGCAGGAAGTATTCGCCGCGCGGATTGTTGCCGCGCGCGCGGATGTAGAACGCCGTGTCGGCGACGGGGGCGGCGTTGAACTGGTAGGAGCCGCCGACCGTGAGCGGCGCGACGGTCACCCAGCCCAACTCGTTGAGCGACCAGGCCTCCATGCGCGATGGGCTCAGCGCCGAGGTGTAATTCCCCGCACCCATCAGCCCCCAATCGCCGATCCCCTCGCTCGATGTTTGGGTGTCGTACAGGTCGGGCAAGCCGAATCCGTGGCCGGTTTCGTGTGCCACAGTTCCGATCGGCATGATCTGCGCCGCATCGCACGCCGTCGCCCCGCCCAGCGCGCTCTGCAGGAGGTAGTCGCGCACCTTGATGAAGCCCCCACCCGCCGCCGGCGAATGCGTGGTGAACTCGGGCCCGTAACCGGAGCCGAACGAGAAGCGGTGCGACCAGAGATGATTGTTGCCCGGGCCGCCGCAGGCGCCGTCTTGCGCGGGCTGGAGGAACACCACCAGGTCGACGTAGCCGTCACCGTCGTTGTCGTATTGCGTCCAGTCGATGCTGGCGTCCAGCACGCTGCAACGCCTCGCGCAGTCCGTTCTGCATCCGGGTCACGGGGTCGGGAGGCCCTTGCGCCCCGCTGTAGTCGAACAGGCCGTTGCAATTCGTGGAGCCGAACGGATTGCCGTAGCAGGGGGGAGTGCCCGTGTACGTGACCTCGTTCGAGGCGAGGGCGGCATACCCGTATGTCTCACCCTGGAGATCCAGCAGGCCGTTCGAGATCTCCTGATAGTAGGTGCGGAGGGTATAGGGCCGGCCCAGCGGCGGCGTCAGGGCGAACAGCACCGCGTTGTACGCGGCGGTGTCGCGCAGGTCGGGCGCAGGCGTGTCGTTGTATTTGAAAAGAATCGCCGGGACGCGGAGCGTGCCACTGAGGGTCGCCAGGCTCGGACCCCGGAACCCGGGCGCACGCGGGGCGTTCAACGCCCCGAACTGTCCCTGGGCGAGCAACGCGGCGCGACGGGCGGCCACCTGGCGCGCGCGCTTGCGCCATACGCCATCGCGCGAGAAATCGAACCCGCGGATCTCGCGCCGTGGGTGCAGGGCGCCCTGGCCGGACGCTGCCGACGGCAGGGCAAGCAGAAGGGTCGCGCTGACCATGACGGCCGCGCGTCGTAGCGAGAGGCGGGGAACGTAAGGAATCGGGTGTGAAGCCATGCGTTCCATAACTCTACAAAGACGGGGCGCGCACTGCTGTGCCCGCCCTCACACCGCCCCGCGACAACACCAGACCTACCCCTAAGAACACCACCGTTCCCCCGACCACCTTCGCTTCGAACACCCACGGTTGCTCGACCGCGGGGGGCACCAGAGATAGAGCGATGGACAGCGCGACGGCGGCCATTCCCGACCAGCCGACGAGCGTGGTGCGGAGGGTGCGCTCGCGCCGCAGCCGCAGGTAGGCGGCAAAGATGTAGAGATACGGCACAAAAAACAGAATGATCGTGGTGCTCGTGAGCGTGACGTAGGCGTCGCGCACCGTAGCGCCGGCGAGTCCCGCGACGACGAACACGGTGGCGAGCGCGCCCTGCACGAGCAGCGCCACGTACGGGGTCTGCCAGCGGGGGTGCACGCGCGCGAAGCTCGCGGGAAGCGCCTGGTCCACCCCCGCCGCGAACGGCAGGCGCGCGCATCCCGCGAGCCACGCCCCCACACCCCCCACGTTGCCCAGGGCCACCAGGGCGGCGACGACGCCCGCGACGGGGACTGAGCGCCGTGTGCCCCAACCCACGGGCGAGCGCGGCGGTGGCCTGCGGCATCCCGTTCGTGATGTTGACCTGCTCCGCAGGCAGCGCCACCAGCATCGCCAGCGTACCGAGGACGTAGATGGCCACGATGGCGAACCCCGAAACGACGACGCCGCGCCGCAGCGTCGCCGCCGGGTCCTGGACCTCGCCGCCCAGCGAGGGGGCCAGCTCCAGTCCAGCGAAGGCGAAGGTCATCGTGGCGAAAAAGTTGACGAGCTGAAAGTCGAACTTGGCGGGCAGCAAGCGGCCGGTCGTGAAGCTCGTCGCGCTGCCCCGCTCGATAAACGACCAGGCCGCGAGCGCGACGAAGATGAGCGCCGGAATCCAGGCGCCGTGGCCGCCGAAATTCTGCAGCCATTTGCCCACCCGCAGGCCGACGACGTTGAGCCACACGGCGATCCACAGGCAGACGAGCGATACGCTACCGACAAAGATGCTGTTGTCCTGCAAGTGCACCGTGCTCGGACCGCCGACGTAGGCGATTGTGGCCGCCGTCGCCAGGAGCAGCGAGGGGAAATAGAGGAGATTGTTGACCCAGTACCCCCAGCCCGCGAGGAACCCATGCCGCGGCCCGAGTGCGCGGCTGACCCAGCGATAGATCCCACCCGCTCTGGGGTCGATATCGGTGAGCTCGCGCACCGCCACAGCTGATGGAAGAAAGAAGAACACCATCGCGAGCACCCAGAGCAGCAGGCTGGCGGGACCGAATTGCGCCGCCGTTGTCAGCCAGCGGAGGCCGACGATCGCGGTCAGGTTGAACAACACGACGTCACGCAGCCGCATGACGCGTGGGAGGCGGGCCTCTGCTGAAAGCTCGGGAGTACTCACGGAGACGTCGGGTGGATGGTCGGGACCAGCCACCCGATCCCGGACCCAAGGGCCGCACCCGCGATGACATCGGTCGGGAAATGCTTGCCGGCGACCACCCGCAGCGACGCCACCCCGACGGCGCCGGCGTAGAGCAGCGCCGCGTTGCGCGTTACGATGCGCCAGGTGCTGCCGCCCCGCCATGACGAAGTACGAGGTGGCGGCCGCGAACGCCATGGCCGTATGCCCGCTCGGCATCGACATCTGACTGCTCCGAACGCCGGCGGCGGCCACGGCGTCGTCCGTGTACAGCACCGGCCGCTCGCGGCGTATCCCGAACCTTCAGCCACTCGGTCGATCGCGTAGGTCCAGGTCGCGGTGTTGGCGAAGACCACCAGGTTCCCTGCCACTGTTCCGCGGGCAGGCCGCTCAACCCGGCGAGCGCCGTCCGCTCCCACGACGGCGGCGAGCATGACGCTCGCTTGCCGATATCCGCCGAGCTCGACACGGGATGCACCGCGCCACGATCGATGCCGGGAAGCGTTGCCGGATCGCAGGGTGCGCAGGACGGGGCGCCTTCCGGCAACCCGAGGGCGCCGGGCGTGAAGTACAGCGTGGCGCCGGCAGATATCGACGCGGCGTCCCACCAGCTGACGCGGTAGTGTTCGACAGAAGCCGTCTGTGCGGATGCCGGGTGGGCGGTCAACAACAAGACCAGCGTCACCGCAATGTGTGCAGCGAATTCGTGGACCCCGGAAACGAAGTGAGCTACAACCTACCGAGTCATGGTGCGGCGTGCTAACTCGCTGCGCCAACATGACCTTGCCAACTGGACACCGGTCCACTAAGCTCTACCCCACATCCATATCGGCCGAGGGCCCTTGGGCACCGAGACCCTGCAGAACATCGCGCTCTTCGACAAGTGCAGGAACTTCACCCGCGCGCGCGAGGTGCAGGCCTCGGGGCTGTATCCGTATTTCAAGGCGATTTCCCACTCCGAAGACACCGTCGTCGTCATCGAAGGCAAGCCGCGGATCATGATGGGCTCCAACAACTACCTGGGGCTCACGCACCATCCCGCCGTGCTCGCAGCGGCCAAGGCGGCCCTCGAGCGCTACGGCTCGGGCTGCACCGGCAGCCGGTTCCTGAACGGCACCCTGGACCTGCACGAGCAGCTGGAGTCGGAGCTGGCGGAGTTCTTCGGCAAGGAATCCTGCCTTGTGTTCTCCACGGGCTACCAGGCCAACCTCGGCATGATCTCCGGACTCGTCGGCCGCGGCGACGTGGTGGTCCTCGACAAGCTGGACCACGCCTCGATCGTGGACGGCGCCAGCATGTCGCACGGGGAGACGCTGCGCTTCAACCACGGCGATCTCGCCGGCCTCGAGCGGAAGCTCAGCGCCCTGGCGCCCAGCACCGGGATCATGATCGTGGTGGACGGCGTGTACTCGATGGAAGGGGACATCGCCGACGTGCCGAACCTGCTCAAGGTGGCGCAGCGCTTCGGCGCCGCCCTCGCCCTGGACGACGCGCATGCCGTCGGCGTGCTCGGCCCGAACGGCGACGGCACGGCCGCCCACTTCGGCCTCACGGACGAAGTCGATCTCATCGTCGGGACATTCTCCAAGTCGCTGGCGTCGATCGGTGGGTTCGTGGCCGGGTCGGAAACCGTGATCCACTTCCTGCAGCCACCACTCGCGGCCGCTGATCTTCACCGCCGCGCTGCCGCCGTCGAACACGGCGGGCGTGCTCGAGGCGCTGCACATCCTGCAGGCCGAGCCGTGGCGCGCGGACGCAGCTGTGGGCCAACGCCCGGCGGCTGCAGGAAGGGCTCCGCTCGCTCGGCTTCGACATCGGCCCCACCGAGACGCCGATCGTGCCGGTGCTCATCGGGCCGCTCGAGAAGACGTTCCTGTTCTGGCGCAAGCTGTTCGACGCCGGCGTCTTCACGAACCCGGTCGTACCGCCCGCCGTGCCACCCTCCCAGTGCCGGTTGCGCACGAGTCTGATGGCAACCCACGCACCGGAACAGATCGATCAGGCCCTGGAGACGTTCGCCCGGCTCGGCAAAGAGCTGGGGGTCATCTGACAGGTGTCGAGATCGTGCCCGTCACCGACGGGCGCGGTCTCAACCGTTTCATCGCTTTTCCCTACGACCACTACCGCGGCGATCCCCTGTGGGTGCCTCAGCTGCGGATGGACGTCCGGACGCTGCTCTCCCCCGCCAAGAATCCGTTCTTCCGTCACGCCGAGGCACAATATTTCCTAGCCGTCCAGAACGGACGCACCGTCGGACGGATTGCCGCGATCAAGAACGACGCCCACACGCTGGAGCACGGCGACCGCGTCGGCTTCTACGGGTTCTTCGAAAGCATCGACGATCAGGCGGTGGCCACGGCCCTGTTTGACGCCGCCGCCGCATGGCTGCGCAAACGGGGATTCGACACCATGCGCGGACCCATGAGTCCGTCCATCAACGATGAATGCGGCCTGCTGGTCGAAGGATTCGACACGCCGCCGACCATCATGATGCCGCACAACCCGCCGTCGTACGTCCCGCTGCACGAGCGCTACGGATTCCAGAAAGCCAAGGACATGTTCGCGCTCGAGTCGACACACTCCGAGGTGCCGGAGCGGCTGATACGCGCCGCCCGGCTGATCGCGGAGCGTCGCGGCATCACCCTTCGCGGGCTCGACATGAAGCGCTTCAAGGCGGAGGTCGAGCTGGTCAAGGTTCTGTACAACCAGGCGTGGGAAAAGAACTGGGGCTTCGTCCCGCTCACCGACGCGGAAATCGACCATCTCGCGAAGCAGCTCAAGCCGGTGATCGTCCCCGACCTGGTGTGTTTCGCCGAGCGCGAGGGCAAGGTCATTGGGTTCGGCGTGGCACTCCCGGACTTGAATGTCGCGCTCAAACGTAACCCGTCGGGACGGCTGTTCCCCGGAATCCTGAAAGTGCTCTGGCAGTCCCGCCACATTTCCCGGGCCCGGGTCCTGCTGCTCGGCGTGCTCAAGGAGTACCGCGCCAGCGGAGTCGACGCGCTGATGTACCACTGGATCTGGGACAAGGCGAATAAGAACGGCTACTACTGGGGCGAGGCCGGCTGGGTGCTCGAAGACAACATGCCGATGATGAACGCCGCACTGCGCGTCGCGTTCCGCCCGTACAAGACGTACCGGATCTACGACAAGGCACTGTGAGAGTGTTTGTCACGGGTGCCACGGGATTTCTGGGCACCCACCTCGTCAGTGCGCTGGTCGCGCGCGGCGACGAGGTGAGCTGCCTGGTGCGTTCGCCGGCCAAGGCGGCGTTGCGCGGCTGGAGCGGCGTCCGCCTGGTGCGAGGCGACCTGAGTGATGCCGCGGCGCTGCGGGAGGGATGCGCGGGAGCAGACGTGATCTATCATCTCGCAGGCCTGATCGCCGCACGCAACCTGCAGGAGTTCATGCGCGCGAACCGCGACGGGACCGCCCGGGTGTTGGAGGCCGCGGCAGCACAGCCGCCGCGCCGCTTCGTGCTGGTGTCGTCGATCGCGGCCGCGGGTCCCACGGTCCCGGGCGTCGCGATCGACGAATCCCATCCTCCCCGACCTGTCACTCCGTACGGCAAGAGCAAGCTCGCCGGTGAGCAGCTCCTGCCAACCGCTCCGTTCCCGTGGACCATCGTGCGGCCCCCGGTGGTGTACGGCGAGTGGGACGAGGCGTTGCTCCGGCTCTTCAAGCTGGCGAAAGGCGGGATCGTGCCGCTGTTCGGCGACGGCTCGCAGGAGCTGTCGGTGATCTACGGCGCCGATGTGGCGGACGCTCTGGTCGCGGCCGCGACGAGCGAGCGGACGGCCGGCCGCGTCTACTTCGCGACGCACTCCGCCGTCACGACGGCGCGGCGGCTCGCCCTCGCGGTGGGATACGCGGTCGGGAGGACGCTGCGCTTCGTGCCACTGCCGGTGCCCGTCGCCCGCGCGGCGATGTGGGCCATAGGATCGCTGGCAAGCCTGATCGGCCGCGCGAGCGTGATTTCGTCGGAGCGCGCCGCGGAGTTCCTCGCCCCAGCCTGGACCTGCCGCGCCGACGCACTGCGGGCGGACGCCGGGTGGCAGGCGCGGATCGATCTCGAGACCGGGCTGGGCCGCACGGCGGCCTGGTACCGGCGCGAGGGCTGGCTCACGTGAACCTCGCCAGGCGGTTCGCTCCGATCGACATCGCCACGCTGCTGTACGTGACCGGCACGACGACGGCCCTGCTCCTGTTCGGCCGCGCCGACCGCGCCGCGGCGTGGCTGCTCACCGCCCACGTCCTGGTGGTCAGCGTAGTGCTGCTTGCGCCCCGCCTGCGCCAGGCCGGCCCGTTCGGGCAGTTCATGGCCGAGTGGTATTCCATCATCATGGTGACCGCGCTGTATGCGGAGATCGGCGTGCTCAATCTGGGCTTCGGACATCACCACGATGCCGCGATCCAGGAGCTCGAGCAGATGGTGTTCGGAATGCAGGTGTCCTATCGCTGGATCCGCGCGATGCCGAATCCCCTGCTCTCCTCGGTACTCCACTCCTGCTACCTGTCGTACTTCGCGATCCTGGTTGCGGCACCGCTCGGCCAGTGGGCGAGCGGCCGGCGCGAAGGGGCGCGGCTCACGATCTTCGCCATCATGACGACGCTCTACTTCTGCTACCTCGTGTCCCTCTTCTTTCCCGTGACGGGGCCGCGCTACGCGTTCCCCCTGGCGCACAATGCGGCGACCGAAGTCTGGCCGGCGCGCGCGGCGCAGTGGCTGCTCAACGGGGCGGATTCGTGGGGAGCGGCGTTTCCGTCGTCGCATGTCGCCGCGTCCCTGGTCGCCACCGTGTGCGCCCTGCGGTTTTGGCGCCCGCTCGGGCTCGCGCTCGCGCCGCTCACCACCGGCCTCGTCCTGGGGGTGGTGTACGGCCAGTTCCACTACGGCGTAGACGCCCTCTGCGGAATCCTCGTGGCGGCCGCGGTGATGATCTCGCTCAACCGCGGTGTGTGGTGGGATCGGGCGGCCGCGACCCGGCGTCCACCTGCAGTGCTTCCTCCAGGTCCGAGAAGCGCGCGATACGCACGGTAGGGACCGCCCGCATGGGGAGCGGTCGCTCGAGCGGTCCCAGCCAGCAGGTGAACATCCCCAACTCGGTCGCCGGGCGGATATCGGCCTCGAAGTTGTCTCCCACCATCCAGGCGCCTGCGGCGGGCGCATCGAGTACGCTCAATGCGCCGGCAAAAATCCGGAAATCCGGTTTCGTAAGCCCTACGACGGCGGAGTCCGCGACCACCGAGAAGTAGCGTCGCAGATCGAGCTCCTGCAGACATGGCTCGAGGTTGCCGCTGAAGTTCGACACCACCCCCAACCGGTAGCGCGCGCTGAGGCGCTCCAAGATCGGACGGTTGCGGGCCACCACCGCCAGCGCATCATGATGGAAGGTGCCGGCCACCTGTGCGGCGTCTATGTTCGCGCCATCCGGGAGCAGCGCGAGCACGAGCTGCGTCTGCAGCTCGATCACCTCGCGGAATCCCCGCGTGCGGATCCCCGCCTGACCGGCGAGCGCATGGTCGGCGGTGCGATAGAGCAGCTCAAATGCCGGGTAATCGACGGTCCCACCGCCGGTGCGATACGCCGCATGGAACCGCGGAGCCCAGTGAATGCCGTCCGCGTCGAGGGTCCCGCCGAAGTCGAACAGCACCACGGCGGCCCCGCTCATCAGAACTCCCGCAGGCGGGTGGAAACGAAAGCGAGGCGGCGCGGCCTAGTGCTTGTGATTCGGCGCACCGTGCTGGTGCATCGATGAATGGGAGTGGCCCATCATCATCCCCGGACCCGCGACTTGTCGCATCGCGTGCCGCAGGTCCTTGGCGTACAGGGAATCGGAGGGATTGGTGGCCGGCCAGTGCGTCCCGCGATCCGGAACGAACAAACCACCCACGACGCCCATGCCGCCGTTGGGAATGACCTGACCGGTGGGATTCTCGTAGTGCACGGTCACGCGGTAGCGGTGCGTCGGGACAATACGGGCCCCGAGCCGGGTAACGCCGTACAGGTACGCGACGGGAACTCCGACGATGTTGCCCGCCGAGTCGGTCATCGGCGCAGCGGAATAGATGGTGTCGCCGCTCGTCAGGTCCACGAACTCGAGACGCCGCGCGAGCTCGTGCACGTGGCCCCCGATCGCCACGATCTTGCCCGGGACCGCCGGACTCCCGTCGTAGGAGCGCGCAAAGCTCCCGGGGGGCAAGTCGAACGACTTATCACCCACCGGAAACGCGACGTCCATCTGGAACGGCTCGGCGTTGAACAGCGGCCACGGCCGGCTCACCGGCGTGTACAACAGCACCAGCCGGCACCGGGCCTGGCGGTAGGACACACCGGTCGGGTTGGCGAGCATCGCGCTCGCAAGCACCCGCTCGCCTCGTTGGACCGGGAAGCCAAACAGCAGCCAAGGAATCTGCTTGCTCCCGGTCTCTTTCCCCGCGGCGACCATGCGGCGGGAGATCGGCAAGAACAGCTCACGGTGATCCGGGTCGATCAAGTTGAAGTGGTGGATCAGCTCCGACGGCAGCTGGCGGCCGACGCTGTCCACCATCTCCACGCGGAACCCGTATAACGAGCCGCTGGCGGGCAACGGGAGGATCGCGATGGGCGGGAACACGTGCGGGGCGTTCGCGGGCAGGTCCACCGGGGCAAGCTCGATGATGATCTCGCCCTTCTCGCGGCTCACGAACGCCCGCGCGGCGGCGGCGGGGTGCACGTGGTCGGGCCGGGGGCGGGGCTCGGGGATCGCAGCGAGCAGCAGGAGTCCCGAACACCAAAAGATCGGTCGCAGCACGAAGCAATGGTAACAGGGAGTCCTTAGGTCACCAAGCCCTCCTCCGCCATGCTGTCCGACACGAGCAACCGCCGTTCTGTCACCAGAGACGCTGACCGCGCCAGGGCGGCACGGTGGCGCTGGTAAGTCACGATGACGAGGCCCACCGCGATGGCCGCGACCACATACAGGACCAGCGTTCGCGTGTCCACGGGCACCACTAGCCCGATCGCCGCGAAAAACCAGACGCGGGGGAACCGCCCGAGCAACGTTGCCAGCAGGAACTTCGTCATCGGGTAACGCGACAGCGGCGCGAGCGCCGCCACAATCCAGTACGGAATCGGGCTCCACGAGCACAGCCACACGGCAAAGAACGGCCGCCGCTGAAACAGCGCCAGCAAGCGCTGCACGAGCCGGGAGTTACGCGCGCGCTCGAGGCGGGGGTGGTGCAGCGCCGCGCCGTACAGGTGGTAGTTGATGTAGTCCATGTAGAGATTGCCGGCGACCGCCACCAGCGCCACGAGGAGCGGTGGGTAGAGCCGGCCCGCCACCATGAGCATCGGCTCGAACGCAGCCGGCAGCACCACGGAGATCGGCCCGCTCACGAACAACGTCAGACACAAGAAGCCGAGAATTCCCGCAACGCTCGGCCAGTGCAGGGCGGGATAGATGGCGAGCACAGCGAGCACGCCGGTGGCGCGCAAGACGACGTCCCATTCGGGAGTGCCCCGCCGCCGGGACAAGACGCGGACGAGGGGGCTCATACGATCGCTCCTTCCACTGCCAGCAGCCGCGAGAACGGCACGCCGTCGAGATCGTGGGGGGCCTCGACCCCCAGGGTCTCGAGGATCGTAGGCATCAGATCGACGGTGCGCAGAGCCGTTGGCGGGAGCGGGATGCTCGCGGCGATCGGGACCTGCATGTGCTCCGCGATCAGGCTGCCGTGGCCCGAGCGGTGCTCCGGAATTTCCCAGGGGCCCCGGAAGTCGGCGCCGGGCGCCGCGGCCAGCACGAGATCGCCGGCCCGCGCCGATCGGAAAAGCTGGAGAATCTGTCGCGGGGCGTCCGGCAGATCGGTACCGCGCGAGCACTCGAGCATGTCGCGGTCGTCGAGCAGGACATCCGCATTGCCCAACCCGAGGGGATCGCCGAGCCAGGGTTCGTACCCGATGCGGCTCCCCTGCTCGAACAGTCGCCCGCGGCGTGCGCCCCGCGCCACGATCACGCCGCCGCGCGGGTCGCGGAACGCTCCGAGCCGCACGGCCGGCAGCTCGACCAGCGCGCGAGTGAGGCGCTCGGCTAGCTCGCGGTCTCCGGAGGGGAAGTACACGTGGGCGCATGCGTTCCCCGAAACCATGACCGCCGCTTGCGCCCCGCGCCGCCACAGATGCAGCGGATGCCGCATGGTGGGCACCCCCCACCGCTCCAGGGTCATGGCAATATCGCAATGCTCCGGCATGGCGCTCGCGCCGTGATCCGAAGCCACGAAGAACGCCGGCAGGTCGCCGTGGCGCCGCGCTGCCGCGACGAACCGCCCGAGCGCGCGATCAATGTGGCGGTACGAGTCGAGCACGGTGGGATGCCAGGGGTCGTAGAGATGGGTGAATCCGTCGGGGCCGGGGAACACGACGAACAGGAACCGCCACGGCCGTGCGGCCGTGGCGAGCCATGTCGCGGCAACCGCGCGGTCGAGCGGCCCGTACGTGCCGAGGTAGTGAGCCGACGCGCCGAGCGCGGCACGCGTGAGCGGCATCAGGTGCGCACCGGGACGGAGTCCGCGCGTAATCGGGGTGCAGATCGCGAGACTCTCGCCCACCAGGTCGAACACCGAAGCCGCAGGGGCGATGTCGCGATTGATCCACGCTGCCTGCGGACCGCAGTAGCTCCGGGCGGCGCGCCACCGCTCGCGCACACCGCCGGTGGCACCCGCGCGGTCGAGCCACCGGATCCCCGGGATGTCGAGCGCGCCGGGATAGCGTCCAAAGAGGAGCGGGACGTATGCAACGCCGGTGGTCGACGGGAATACGGTCGTGCCGGTCGTGATCCCACCGGGTTCGATCACCCAGCGAGCGAGATGCGGCATATCGCCGCGGTCGAGGAGTGTCTGGAGAACATCGGGCCGGGCCCCGTCGATCAGGATCAGTACGGCCCGACGGGCGTCGGGTGCATCGTGGGAGCGCATCGGTCTCCTTCGCTCGAAGGTTCGGAGACACGGTGCGTCCGGGGGTTCAAGCCAACATCAAGGACGCATCAGGACCTGGCGGCCGCACGGTAGCGGCGCGCCTGGCCGGGGGAGATCATCTCCTGTTGCAAGATGGCACCGACAACGGGTGTGCTCAACATGTACCCCCGGGCGTCGACGGCCACCCATCGCTCCCATTCGAGCAAATCGAGCGCGTGCGCGACCGCGTGCGGGTCGAGCCCCGTAGCAGCGGCCAGGGCAGCCGCTTCGACCCGCTCGGCCAGGGCCACCGTCGCGCCGAGAACCAGCTTGGCCTCCGGCGGGAGATTCCGGAACCGCAGGCAGATCGTCCCTACCACCGCCGGCGGGAGGTCGTTGGGGAGCGAGTCCACGAGCGTGCGCTGCGCCGCCGGCCACGCCGGCGCGTCCGGTTGGATCTGAAACCCCTGCGCCACCGCTTCGAGCATCGCCACGGCGAGCAGCGGCAGCCCCGCGGTGTCACGCTCGAGGCGTCGCAGCAACCGATCGACATCTTCAGGACGGTACTGCGGCAGGGCCCAAACGATGAGCGCACGAAGCGCCGCCTCGTCGAGGCGACCCAGGCGCACAACGCTGCCCTGGAGGTCGCGCTGGAGGCGGCCGCGAAGTTCGTCAAACCGAGCGTCATCGGGTGCGCCCCGCGTCACGCCGAGTGCGAGTAGCACCGGCCCCCGCGCGGTGTCGCGCGCCAGGCCGGGCAACAGCGCCAGAGTTTGGGGATCGAGCCACTGGGCATCGTCCAGGGCAAGGAGCAAAGGGCGTTCTTCGGCCGCGGCGCTGACCGCGGCGGACAGGGCAGCGGGCATCGCGAGGGCGCCCGAGGACCCGCTACCGGCGCGCGCCGCAAGGTCGGAATCGAGTGTGGCGAGCGCGGCGAGGGCGGCGGGCGCCGTTCCCGCGAGCCCGGGGGCATCCGCGAGGCCACCAGCGAGCAGGCCGGCGAGCCCGCTCCACGCGACGGCGCGATCCGCGGGCACCGCGCGTGCCACCGCCACGGTGGCGTCATCGAGCCGTGCACGCGCCACGAGCTCATCGAGCAGTCGTGACTTCCCTTCTCCAGGCTCGCCTTCGATGAGAACAACTTGGCCTTCACCGGCACGGCTGCGGCTCCATGCAACACCGAGGGCGGTCAACTCGGTTGTCCGCCCAACCAGCGGCGGGCGAGGTCGAGCCGCCGGCACCGCCGCCGCGACGCGACGGCCGACGCGCGCCTCGCGGATTCGCTCGGCCAGGCGCGCCGTCTCCGGAGACGGCGCAGCGCCCACGCCGTCGGCGATGGCGCGGGTGAGCTCATCGGCGACGCGCAGCGCTCCAGCCCGGTCGCCCATCAGGGCGAGCGCTCGCATTAGCGCGCGCGCTGCCGGCTCCGCCGTGCGATCGAGCGCGAGTGCGCGCCGCGCCTCCCCCGCCGCCACGACAGTGTCACCCGCGGCCAGCAGGGATTCGGCGTGCCGCACGATCGCTCCCACGCTCCGTCCGTTCCACTCGGCCCGCTCGCCGGTCAGCCAATTCTCGAACTCGTTCGCTTCGGGAAGCGAGAGCCCCTCCAGGAACTCGCCCTCGACGAGGGCAGCTGCGCCCGCCCAGTCCTCCCGAGCGCAGCGCTCAGCGAGCACGTCGCTGTCGAGCGTCACCGCGTCGGCGTGGAGGCGGACTTGATCTACGTCGACTTGCACGGCGTCGTCCCCCAGCGTACGGCGCATGACGCGCAGCGCCTCGCTCAAAGAGTGGCGCGCCTGGCGCTCGTCGCGATCACTCCACAGGAGGCCCAGCAAATGCTCGCGCGTCCGCCCGCGACGCGGGCTGCGTGCCAGGTACACGAGCAAGGCGAGGTGCTTGCGCCAGAGAATCTCGGGCGGCGCGTCCGCGCCGTTGATCGTCAGGCGCGCCGGACCGAGGACACGGCAGTAGGCACCGCTGGGAGTGGGCATAGCACTCGATTATCGGAGCCGATGCGTCCCGCGGCAAGCACCCGTAGATTCGGGACCACATGAAGACACCTCCCCCCGACGACGTTCAGCGCGCGGTCGGAGAACGGTATGAGGTATTGGCCCTTGTCGGCGCGGGCGGAATGGGCGCCGTATATCGCGCGCGCCATCGCGCCCTGGGGCACATGGTCGCGATCAAGGTGCTCCCCCCCGTCATCGCGGCCAGCGAAATGCGCCAGGCCCGTTTCAAGCGCGAAGCCGCACTCGCCGCCTCGCTGTCCCATCCCAACATTGTACCGGTCTACGAATTCGACACGCGCAAGGGCATCACCTTCCTGATCATGCCCTTCGTCCCCGGGCGCACTTTCGAAGAAGTGTTGGCGCGCGAGGCAGTGGACCTCTCGATGGTGCGCCGCGTGTTGAGTGAGGTAGGCGCCGCACTCGACTTCGCGCACGAGCGGGGCATCGTCCATCGGGATGTGAAACCGTCCAACATCCTGATCGAAGAGGGTACGAGCCGGGCGTTGCTCGCCGACTTCGGCATCGCCCGCGTGGCGGAGGATGGCACGTCTTCGCTGACCGCGACCGGAAGCCCGATAGGCACGCCGGCCTATATGGCGCCCGAGCAGATGGCCGGCAGCGCCGAGCTGGACGGACGGGCAGACCTGTACGCGCTGGCCGTCGTCGCGTTCGAGGCCCTGACCGGAAAGCGGCCGATGTTTCTAGACACCGACCTGCCGGCGCTGGCGCGCACCCTCCGGGCCGCGCAGCCGGCGCTGAGCGCGGCGCAGGCCGGCGCGATCGTGGCCCCGCTGGCAGTGGCGCCGACGGATCGCCCCCCCACAGCCCTCGCCTGGCTCGCCCCGCTCGAGCACGCGCCGCACCGTCGCTGGTTTCGCTGGCCGGTGGCCGCCGCGGTCGCAGCGTCGATCGCAGCGGGCCTGGTGCTCAGGTTTTGGGGGTCGCCCGTGTCGACGGTCCCGACGCTCGTGGTGATGCCCTTCACCGTCCTGGGCACGCCTCCCTACCCGCCGACCCAGCTGCCGACGTACTTCATTTCCCGGTTCAGTCCGGTTCCCGGGCTCGCCGAGGTCGTGTCGTTCGGAAAGCTCGTCGCGCAAGTTGGCTCGGAGCCGGTCTCGAACGGTGAAGCGGAGGTCGTGGCCAAGCGGCTCCACGCCACGTACTTCCTCCAGGGCAGCGTGGCGTTCACGGACGGCGACCGTGACCATCACCGCCACGCTGTACAGCGCCTCGAACAGCAAAGTCAGGCGCAGCGGTACGGCATCGGGGCCGGTCGGGGCGGTGTCGGACGTCATGGACCGTGTGTGGGCAAAGATCCTGCCCGACTTCGCCCCCAACGCCTATGGCACGATACCACGTGGTAAGGAAGCGATCGCGGCGTTCTTCAACGCCGAGGAAGCGTTTCGCAGCGGTAACTACCGTGCCGCCCAGGAGGGATACCAGCGCGTCACCGAAGCCGACTCGGGATTCGCCATGGCGCGCCTGCGGTTGGCGCTCGTGGCCGCCCAGGTGGACCCGTCCGAAGCGGGCTTCGGTGCCGCGCTCGCCGGAGCGTGGAGCCATCAGTCGGGCCTCTCGCCGGTGGACAGCCTGCTGCTCGAGGGGTTTCGCCTGCTCGTGCAACGCGGCAACGGCTGGGAAGCGGCCGAACGTTTCAAGCGCGCCACCGAGCGGGCGCCGGACTACATCCTGGCGTGGCTGGTTCAAGGGGAGTTCGTGTACCACTTCGGCAACCTGTTCGATCAGCCGCAAGCCGAGGCGCTGAACGCCTTCGGGCGCGTGCTCGACCTCGACCGCCGGTTCGCGCCGGCGATTTTGCACCTGGTCTCTCTCACCTACCTGCTGCGCGAGGACAAGCGGGAAACGCAACACTTGATCCGCGAATACCTGAGCACCGACTCGACCTCCGTGGTGGCAGAGGTGATCGCCCTCGCCGACACCCTCGTGTTCGGCACGCTCAGCGACCGCGCCGGGTTACTCAAGCACGTGGACCAGCACAGCTTCACGGCGCTCGAGTTTCTCGCGTTTCAGGCGGCTCAGGTTGGGACGGAGGAGCAGCGCCGGGGCTCGGCACGCCGCGTGCTGCGGGCGCTCGAGCAGCGCGCCGGGACAGACCAGGAGCGCGCGACCGCGCTGCGCATGGGCGTGGCTGCGGATCTCCGCGCGGGGTGGGTGGACAGCGCCCGCGCGCGGCTCGGACGCGCCACGGGCGCATGGGCCGACCACGAGCGTGACTCGTGGCTCGTGCTCGCGCAGGCGACGGGCCTCCCCGCACTCGGCGACTGGCGCGCCGCGGCCGCCCGGCTCGCCGCCGCGGCGACAATCCGGGATCCGGATCCCACCGTGCATTGGCTGCTCGCTGCCACCGGCGCCCGAGGGGACCACGCCGCGGCGTTGGGCCGCCTCGCGGCCGACAGTGCACCGCTGCCCGCCAGCCTCAGCCTCGATCTCGCCGCGCGGCAGGCGCTCGCACAGCACGACACCGCCCGGTCCCTCGCGCTGTGGGATCGTGCCACGCACCGGTACGCCGTCCTCAGCGTGCCCCTCGACCTGGTCGCATCGCTCTGGCCCCTGCGGCTGGCGGTGGTGCGCGTGGCGACCGCCGCGGCAGACAGCGGGCGAGCGAAAGCAGCATGCGGCACGTTCGCCGCACTCATCGGCTATGTGGACCAGGTCGCGCTGCCGGAGATCGCCGGACCCTGCGCGCGGTGGCGGCCCAAGCCGGCACCTGAACAACCGGCGGTCCAGTGAAGCCGCGGTCTGGTGAGACGGGGGCGCACGACATTCCCGCCGACGAACTCGCGCGAAGACTCGATCGCGGCGAACCGGTCCAAGTCCTGGACGTGCGATCCCCGGCCAGCGTCGCCCGCGGCCACATCACCTTCGGGGACAAGCTGGACTTTCACACCTTGCCCGCGTCGCAAATCGAGCGTCTGCCGTCGCTCGACATCCTCGGCCTCGATACGCGCCGGGAGGTGTTCGTGGTGTGCGGACATGGCAACTCGAGCAGCCGGACGATGGCGCTGCTGCGGGAGAAGGGCGTAGACGCGTACTCAGTGGCCGGGGGCCTCGCGGCGTGGGATGCCGTGTACATCCCGCGGAGCCTGTCCCCCACCCCAACCCTCGAGCACGTCGTACAGTTCGACCGCGTCGGCAAGCGTGCGCTCAGCTACGTACTCGCGAGCGACCGCGACGCGGTGCTGATCGATCCCGGGAGGCATCTCGAGCGCTACGAAGCGGTGCTGGACGGGCTCGGCGCCACTCCTGCCGCGGTGATCGACACGCACATGCACGCCGACTACGCCAGCGGCGCCCGGGCCGCCGCCCGGCGGTGGGGTGTCCCCTACTTCCTCCACCCCGAAGACGCCCGCTCGCCGTTTGACGGCACCGACGGGCGTTTCGACTTTCAGCCCCTGGCGGCGGGCGATACCATCGCGTTCGGACGCGCTACGCTGCGCGCCGAGCACGTTCCCGGACACACGCTGGGAAGCATCGCGCTGCTGGCGGACCAGGATCTCGCGTTCACGGGCGACTTCATGTTCGTGCAATCGGTGGGACGCCCGGACCTGGGCGGAGCGCGCGATGCCTGGGCACGCCTCCTGTGGCGCAGTCTCGAGGCGGTGCGGCACCGCTGGGCGGACGATCTGCTCGTGCTCCCGGCGCACTACGCCGCCGAGTCCGAGCGACGGCCCGACCGCACGCGTCGGGGCCCGTTTCGACGTGATCCGCGCGACCAACACGGCCGCGGCGGTCTTAGATGAGGGAGCGTTTCTGGCGCTGGCTGGCGGAGCACGATGCCCCGCCCCCGGAGATCTACCGCACCCTGAAGCTGGTCAACCTGGGGTTGCTCGATTTGGACGGTGAGGAACTGGAAGCGGCCGAGGCGGGACCCAACCAGTGCGCGGTGGGAACGGGCTGAGCGCGCTTCAGCCGCCCGACTGGAGCAGCAGATAGGTCCAGGCCGACCCGCCGAGGGTCTGGAGCCCGCACGGGCACCCCGGTTGCACGAAGACCACCTCGTTGGCTGACACTTCGATACGGGCGCCGTCGAGCAGCATCACCCCGCGCCCCGAGATCGTGACGAACAGCTGGCCGACGTCCTCAACCGCGACCGGGATCACCGCCCCCGGCTGCATCACGGTGCGGCGGATGGTCACGCCCGAGAGCCCGTCGGAGCCGCTCAGCTCGACGTAGCGCCGGAGCCCTTCGTCCGTGGCGGGAAGCGCGGAGACGCGGTGGAACGTGTAACGCGGCACGTGCGGCGATCTCAGTTCGTGTTGGGCGCAAGTATGAAACCCCCACGCGCCGTTTCCGCAACCCTGTGCAATATCCGCCCCCTCGAACGTCTCTCATGGCACCTCGTACTGGAGCAGATATTGTGTCCCGATTGATCGTGTTGAGCCGGGCAGCCTGTGCGCTGCTCGTGACGTGTATCACGTTGCCCGCGGCGCGTCGCCGGCCAGGGCTGGATCGAGCCCATTCGCCCCGTCCCGGGCGGACGCATCGAAAAGCTGCGCAGCGCCGTGCAGGTCGCGGTCAGCGGACGCGTGGCGCGCGTCACCGTCGAAGAGTGGTTTCGCAACACCGGCCCGATCATGGGTGAAGGGAGCTACGTCTATCCGCTCCCTGGCGAGGCCGTATTCAGCGAATACTCCCTGTGGCAGGGAGATCAGGAGCTGAAAGGGGAAATGATGGACGCGACGCAAGCGCGCTCCATCTACGAGGCGATCGTCCGGCAAAAGCGCGACCCGGCCCTGATTGAGCTGGCCGGGCACGGCATGATCCGCGCCCGCGTCTTTCCGATCGGCCCCGGCGAGACTCGCAAGATCACCCTGCGCTACATCCAGGTCCTGGATCGCTTAGGCGACGCGTGGCGGCTGCGCTATGCGAGCGGTGCCGATGCGACGCCGCGCAGCTTTCACATGCAGATCGATAGCGCCAGCCGGATCGGCGAGCCCTATTCGCCCACGCACCGCGTCACCGCCGTGCGCCGGGGCGACCAGATGGAGGTGACGCTGGCGGACGCGACCTGGAGCGGCGACCTCGAGGTCCTGTTGCCGCTCACCCGCGGGCTCGTGGGGATGTCCCTCATTACACACCGGCCGGGCAGCGAGCGGGATGGGTTCTTCATGGTCCTGGTGGCGCCGGGTCAGGTGACCGAGCGAACGCTGCGGCGCGACCTGGTCGCGGTGCTCGACGTCTCCGGCTCCATGTCGGGGGAGAAGCTCAACCAGGCGAAGGCAGCGCTGGTGCAGCTCGTCGGCGCGCTGCGCTCGGGGGACCGGTTCCGGCTGATCGCGTTCTCGAGCACCGTGCGTACGCCATTCCTCCGGTTGGCGGGAGGTGACTCCAGACAACGTGCGCGATGCGCAGGACTGGGTCCGCTCGCTCACGGCGGAAGGCGGTACCAACATCGCGGGCGCCCTGACCGAGGCGTTCGCCGCCGCCCCGGCCGAGGGATCGCTCGGCGTCGTGGTCTTCCTCACCGACGGCCTCCCCACCGTCAGCGAGACGAATCCCGAACGGATCGCCGATGCGGCCGACCGGAATCGCGGACAGTTCCGCGTCTTTTCCTTCGGCATCGGGTATGACGTCAACACCTACCTGCTCGACCGGCTGACCGAGCGGGCCCGCGGCACGACGGAATACGTGGGACAGGGCGCGCAGCATCGAAGCCGCCGTCGGTTCGCTCACGGCCAAGATCGCGAGCCCGGTCCTGACCGACCTCGCGCTTTCGGGCGACGGGGTCGAGCTGTACGACCTTCAGCCCGGCAACCTGCCGGACCTGTTCGCCGGTGATGAGATGGTCGTCCTGGGGCGATATCGCAGCTACGGTAGCGGCTCCTGGGGAGTCACCGTGACCGGCCGCCGCGCCAGCCGCGAGCAGCGGTTCACGACCCGCACCACCGGGGACGCCCCCGCCGGGACCGACTACGTCGCGCACCTGTGGGCCGCGCGCAAAGCCGGCGCCCTGGGCCGCGAGATCCGGCTCCACGGCCAGACCCCCGAGGTAATGAAGGAGCTCAGGGACCTGGCGCTCCGCTACGGGATCCTCACCGAGTACACGGCCTACCTGGTGCAGGAACCGGGCGTCGTCGCGCAACGTCAGCTCGAGCGGTCAATGAGCCCCGTCCCGGCGCCCGTCGCAGCAGTTCGGCGCTCCGTCGGTCGCCAAGGCGCGGCGCGATGCCCAGGCGGCAAGCACGGCGGTCGCCGCTGAGGCGCTCGAGCTCGACCAGGCCACCAGAGGCGGAATGGGGGCGGCCCGGACCAAGCAGGTGGGAGGCCGGGTGTTCGTGTGGCGCGACAGCGTCTGGACCGACCTCCGGCACGGCGATTCGTTGCCGGTGGTCGCGGTTGAAGCGTTCAGTGAGGCCTACTTCGCCCTGATGCGGGCCCTCCCCGAGATGGTGAAGTCGGCGGCGCTCGACCCCGCGGTCGTCGTGGCGGGACGGCGCGTGAGCATCAAGATTGGTGCGCGGGGCAAGACCAGCTGGAGCACCGGAGAGCTGGACGCGCTGGTTCGGGACTTCAGGAGCTGATTCCAATGCGGATTGTGGAGTGCGGAATGCGGAGCGACTGCGGCATTGTGAAATGTCTCGTCATTCCGCACTCCGCACTCCACATTCCGCACTAGCCCATGGCCGACGAGCTAGCCGAAGTATTTCGCACGACGTACCAGGCGCTGGTGCGCTTCCTGTACCGCAAGGTCTGGGACCCGGACCGCGCGGAGGATCTCGCGCAGGAAGCGTTTGCCCGGGCGCTCGTCCATCGCCCGACCAATCCTCGGGGATGGTTGTTCATCGTCGCCGCGAACATGGCGCGGGACGACGCCCGGCGTGCGGCCCGCGAACGGCGGCACCTCACCCTGCTGAAGAGTGAGCCCCCGCCCACCGCACCGGCGTCCGACGCGCGGATGCACGACGAAGACGAGCGGTCGCGCCTTCAGGCGGCGCTCGAGCAGCTCACGCCGCGCGACCGCGAGGTGTTGTTGTTGTGGGACGCGGAGCTTTCGTACGACGAGATCGCCGCGCAGACCGGCCTCGCGCGCGCGGCGGTGGGCACGACGCTGGCACGGGCCCGGCGCCGCCTGGTGGAAGCCCATGAGTCCGGAGGCAAGGAGAATCATGTCGCACGTCGATGAAGGGCTGCTGCACACCTATCTCGACGGTGAGCTGGACGGCGCCGAGCGAGACCAGGTCCTCGCCCACCTGGGGGAGTGCGCCGCGTGTCGCGCGCGTCTCGAGGAAGCGCGCGCGCTGGTGGCTCGCGCGAGCGAGCTGCTGGCGCGGGCCACTCCTCCCAAGCGCGCGTTGCCTGCCTTCCCCGCAGCGCGGCGCTCACACGCGCCGGGGTGGCGCATCCCCGCCGCATGGGCGGCGACGGTGACGATCGCGTTTGTGGCCGGGTGGTATGCGCAAGGAAAGCGGGTGGCGACCGAGCTGGCGAACTCGGCGATCCAGGTCGCGACGGAAGCTCCTGCTCCGGTCGATCAGGCCCCGGCGACAGGGGCGGCGAAGGCAAAACGCGCGCCGATCGCCCAGACGCCGCCCGCGGTCGCGCCGCTGCAGCGTTCAGCCGAGCGGCGCGCTGCAGCGCCACCCGCGGCCGTGGCTGGCCGCGAGGAAGATGTTCGTCCAGCGGCTGCCGCCGAGCTCGCGGTGCCGCGCGACGAGGTGGCCGCATGGCCGGCGCTCGACGCCGACGGCGCTCACGCCTTACTCGGCCGAGCCCCGGCGGTGCTGCCCGGAGTGGCCGTGCGTCGCATGGCCCGCAGTCCGGCCGGCGATGGCGTGGTGCTGATCGAGCAGGAGTGGAAACCCGGGATTGTGATTCGCTTGTACGAGACCCGGGCGATCAGCATGGGGCGGGTCGACGCCGCCCCACCTTCGTCCGGCCGCGCTCGCGCGGCTCCGAGTGCTAGCGCGAGCGCGGCGTTACATGAGGAGAAACAGGCGCGCTACGTCAGCTCGCTGCGGGTTGAGATCGCCGGCCCGCTCGCCGCGGACGCTCTGGCACGACTGCTGGACTCGGTCGAGTAACGAGTTCGGGAAGCGAGCGACGGGAATCCGTCACCCTGCTCATCGTCGGCGTGCCGAACGCGATGACGTCGATCACCCCGTACATACCGAAGTTTTCGCCGTGTACACCGCAATGGTAGTAGTATCGCCCGGGTGTGAGAATGTACGTCTGGAATCCCGAGTAGATGACTCCGGTGTTCGGCGGGGTCGGCGGCGGCCCCGAATCCCACACGATCGAGTGCCCAATGCCCGTGGCCGAATCGGCCCAGCGGAACGTCACGACGAGCGTGTCGTTCTTGTCCGCGGTGCCGCTGTCGAGCACAGGATTGAAAGCGAAATTGCTGACGTAGATGTTGTTGCCCGAGTTTGCGGAGTCGCTGAGCGGCAAACACGCCACCAGCGACAGGACTCCCGCCAGCATCAACAACTGTAATCGCATGACATCTCCGGGTTGGTACGTGGAGGCCCAGAACCTAATCTAGGCGCTCACCTACTACCCGTGTAGTCTCGGAAAGAGCCGTCGCCCGCCTTGGGCGCAGGCTAGTGCGCCTCGCGCTCCAGCGTATCGGCGGCGAGCCTGGGCGAAAGCATGGGATAGCGTCCCGCAAACCAGCCGAGCGACAGGAGGAACAGGCCCCCGAACAGCAGGGTGGCGCCGATTTCCGGCACGCCGATGGCGGGACCGGCGCCCGCGCTCACGGACGGCACCACCTCCAGGTAGCGCTCGAGCCACAGTCCGGTCAGGCTGATCAACGCGAAGCCCACCAGGGTGGGCGGGAACTTCTTCGGTTTGGCGCCCAGCAACCCGAGGAACGGGGTCACGAACACCATCACGAACACCGTCGCACCCACGGGCCGCCACGCGCCCCACAGGCGATACCAGACGAAGTACGTCTCCTCGGGCATGTTGCCGTACCAGATCACGAGGAACTGCGACCACATCAGGTAGCCCCAGAACACCGTAAATCCGAACAGTAGTTTGCCGAGGTCGTGCAGCTGCTTGGTGGACAGCAGACCGTCGAGTCCCATCGCGCGACGCAAACTGACCGACAGGATGGCCAGGGTCCCGAGCGCGCCCAGGAAGCCACCCATGAAGTAGAAGGCGCCGTACAGGTTGCTCATCCATTTGTGGTTGAGCGACACGACGAAGTCGAACGCGAGCAGCGAATAGCCGAAGGCGTACGAGAGTACCAGGATCGCCGCTTCGCGGCTGATGAGTCCCTTTTCGTGCGCGTCGGGATCGATGGGTCGCTTTTCAGCGAGCTCGCGGATATCGGGAGCCAGGTCGCGGCGCACGAACCGCCAGGAGACCCAGGCGAGCAACACCAGGATGAGCCCGTTGCGGATGAAGAACGGTCCGGTCGTAAACCAGGAGCCGAGGTAGTCCCGCGGCACGCCGCGCAGCCACCCGAACAAATGGACGCGTCCCAGGAACAGCCCGACGAACAGCACGATCGCGACGAACTGGAACGCGACCGCGGCCTCGGCAAACCGGATCATCAGGCCGGCCCAATGTCCCTTGGCGAGCTTCTGCGTCGCGGCGAATACGACCAGCGCCTGGGCGATGACGGTCCAGAAGACGAAGTTCGTGTGGTAGGCCTGCCACGCGCGATCGGCACTGCCGCCGGCGAGCGCCCACAGGAACGCCGCCCCGCCGATGGCGGCGGCGATGGCGCCATAGGTGTTGAACGTCCCGACCGGCGCCCGGCGTGCCTTCTCCGCGAGCTCCGCCCGCGACACGGTCACGGCGCTCATCGTCCGCCTCCGCTGCGCGCGAGTCCTTGCAGCGTGCGGACATAGTTCACGAGGTCCCACCGATCCGTGCCGCGGATCTTGTCGCCGTAGCGGGGCATCAGTGCGCGTCCCATGGCTTGCGCGTTCACGATCACCCCGAAGAGGTATCCGTCGGTCCGCCGGTTGGCGTCATCGCTCACGAGCGAGGCGATCCCGGCGAACGGTCCGCCCGCGTCGGCGGAGATCGGGCCCGTCGCCGTTCCCGCCGCTCGCCGTGGCAGATCAGGCAGTACGTCTCGTAGACGATCTTCCCGCGGTTGATCGAGGCCGACGTGCGCGTGCGGGGGTTCGTGATCCGGTCGGCCGTCTCGCCGTCGAACGCGACCGGCGCACCGGTGACGGGCACGGTCCCCTCCACCGGATTGCGCGGCATGGAGTACGGCTTGATGCTGCGCTGGTTGATCATGTTGTCGAACCAGCTGAACCGGTGGATGACGTCCTCCGGCTGACAGGCCAGGGCCAGCAACGCGCTCACGGCGACCAGCACGCCCTTACCCACGTCGCACCTCCTCCGCCCCGCAGCCTTTGAGGAGCGTCTCCACACGGCCGGCCTGCGCCGTATCGGCGGGGACGAAGATGCCGAACTTGTCGTTCGTGAAGCGCGGGTCATACGCGATGGTCCCCTGCTGCCGTGCCGCCAGGAGCACGTTGAAGACGATCCCGAGCAACGTCGTCAGGGCGCCGAACAGCACCGTCATTTCGAACATGATGACGACGTAGGGGGGAACCGACCCGATCGGTTTGCCTCCCACCACCAACGGCCAATCCCAGGACATGTACAACGAGATCCAGGCACCGATCGCGCATCCGGAGATTCCGCCGACGAGCGTGTAGGCGCGCACCGGACTGACCGGCTGGGCGAGGGCGTGCTCCAGTTCGTGCCGCGGCAGCGGGGAGTACACGGTGAAGTCCCGGTGCCCGCTGCGCTTCAATTCTTCGATCGCGCTGACCGTCGAATCCAGATGGCCGAAGACGGCGAGCACGCCCGGCGTCGGGGGAGGGGCGAAGATGGCGGCCAGGGGATTGGCGAGGGTCACGCGTGCCTCGCAGTCGCGCGCTGCGGCGGCGGCAGCTCTTCCTTCACTTCGGCGATCGACACCGACGGGAAGTTCTTGACGAAGAGCAGGAACCACATGAAGAACCAGCCGAAGCTCCCGACCATGATTCCCCAGTCGGCCCACGTGGCGTTGTAGCCCGCCGTGACGAACTTGTTGAACGGCTCGCCGGCCAGGTGGACCGCGATGATCACGAACCGCTCCATCCACATCCCGAGGTTCACGAAGAATGCGATGACGAACAGCGCCGTGATGTTGGTGCGGACCTTCTTGAACCAGAGCAACCACGGCAGGAACGCGTTGCAGATGTTCATCGTCCAGCCGGCCCACCAGAACTTGCCGAACGCGCGATAGAAGAACGCCTCCCGCTCAGGCGTCGGGCCGCCGTACCACGCGATGAAGTGCTCGACCGGTACGCATAGCACACGATCATGCCCGTCGCGAGGCACAACTTCGACAGGTTCTCGAAGTGGCGGATCGTGACGATCTCTTCCAGGTGGAAGTAGTGGCGTAACGGCACGAGCAGCGTGATCACCATCGCGCAGCCCGAGTAGATCGCGCCGGCCACGAAGTAGGGCGCGAACAGCGTTTCGTGCCATCCGGGGACCTGCGCCATCGCGAAGTCCCAGGACACGACGCTGTGCACCGACAACACCAGCGGCGTGGCGAGCGCCGCCAGGTAGAGGTACGCCGGACGGTAGTGGCGCCACTGCTCGTTGGTGCCGCGCCACCCGAGCGACGTGAGCTGGTACATCTTGCGGCGCCACCCGGTGGCCATGTCGCGCACCGCCGCGATGTCGGGGATCAGGCCCATGATGAGGAAGCAGGTCGAGACGGTGAAGTACGTCCCGATCGCGAACTCATCCCACACGAGCGGCGACTTGAAGTTGGGCCACAGCCCGCGCTCGTTGGGATACGGGACCAGCCAGTAGAAGAACCACTGGCGGCCGATGTGAATCAGCGGGAACAGGCCGGCGGTCATCACGGCGAACACCGTCATGATCTCGGCGCAGCGGTACACCGCCGTCCGCCATCCCGGCGCGGAACAGGAAGAGAATCGCCGAAATCAGCGTGCCCGAATGCGCGATACCGACCCAGAACACGAAGCAGGTGATGTAGATCGCCCAGTACGTCGGCATCGAGTACCCGGCGAGCCCCAACCCGAAACGCAGCAGGTACAGCAGGCAGATGACGCCGACCGTGAGCATGCCCACAGCCGTGCCCAGCAGCGCGTAGTAGCCTTTCCCCGGATTGCCCAGCGTCCGCATGACCGTCTTCGTGACGGTATCGTACGTGACGTGCGTCTCCGTAGTGTGTTCCGGTGCGGTGGTCGTCGCCATCGTTACTCAGGCCTCCTGTTCATGGACGACACGCGCGAGATAGGTAACCGCCGGCTTGGTGTTGAGCGCCTCGAACACGTGATAGCCGCGCGGATTCGCCGACAGCTGGGCGACGCGGGACGTGGCGTCGTGCAGGTCGCCGAACACAATCGCATCCGACGGGCACGACTGGGCGCACGCCGGCGTGATATCGCCGTCCTGCACGGCGCGATCTCCCAGGCGGGCCTGATTCTGCGCGCCGCGGATGCGCTGCACGCAGAACGTGCACTTCTCCATCACACCCTTCTCGCGCACCGTGACGTCCGGGTTGAGCTGCCACTCGAGCGGCGACGGCCAGGCCTCGTATTCGCCACCGACCTCCGCGAAGTCGTACCAGTTGAAGTACCGCACCTTGTAGGGGCAGTTGTTGGCACAGTAGCGCGTGCCGACGCAGCGATTGTACACCTGGGCGTTCAATCCGTCGGGCGTGTGGTAGGCGGCGTACACCGGACACACGGGCTCGCACGGCGCCATCTCGCACTGCTGGCACATCATCGGAGACGACGACACCGCGCACCGGCTCGCCGTGCTCGCCGCCGCGCCAGTACCGCTCGATGCGCAGCCAGCTCATCTGGCGGTGGCGCATGAACAGGTCTTCGCCGACCGTGGCAAGGTTGTTCTCCGCGTAGCACGCCGTCACGCACGCCGAGCACCCGGTGCACTTCGCCAGGTCCACGGCCATCCCCCAGCGGGGATGATCGCCCTTGTAGTCCCCGAGGGTCGCCTTCTTGTGCTGCGCCTCCGCCCAACCCTCCAGGGCGTGCTCCGCGTACTGCTGGAGCTTCCTCGATGCTGGAAATGGCTCTCGCCCGGGTGGAGCTTCACGGCCTCCGCGACCGGGAGCACCTTGACGATATCCTCGCCGCCGCCGAACCCTCTGGGGTCGCCTGAGCTGGTGGCGAGGAAGCGATGCTCGCCGGTCGCTGGGTCGACACCCGGACGGTGAAGGTGCGGCCGCCGTAGGCGTTCGCACCGGCCGAGAGCAGATCGAACGCGTTGAACGATCGGTCCTGCGCGTAACGGCCGTAGGCCGTATGCCCCTGCCCGGTGGGAACGGCGATCACGTCGGGACGGATGCCCGGGGTGACCGCGACGGGCGCGCGCACCGATCCATGGGGTGATTGCAGCATCAGGAAATCGCCGTCGGTGACCGACCACTTGGCGGCAGTGTCGGGATGCACCTCGACCCAGGCGTGCCAGGCGATCTTCGAGACCGGATCGGGCAGCTCCTGAAGCCACGACTTGTTGGCTCCGCGCCCGTCGTGCAGCGCCATCGACGGGAACGCGACCAGCACGGGATCGCCGGTCTTGCCCTCGAACGCGGGCTCGGCGGGCGCGCCCGCCATGATATGGGCCGCATCGGCGCCGAGGCGGACCGACTGAGCCGGCGCGTCGGCGTACACGCCGCCGTGCTGCAACGCATCGTTCCAGAAGTCCGCGAAGGCCTTGCCCCGCCCGTGCCGCGCGTGGACCGCCTTCCACCGCCCCTGCAGGTAGTCCTTGAACGTGTCGGACTTTCCCGGCGAGGGAGAGCAGCACGTCGCCGGTCTGGCGCGTGTTGGGGAACACCTGCTGCATGACGGGCTGCTGCAGCGCGAACACGCCGGCGCGCGGGCGACTGTCGTTCCACTGCTCGAGCGGGTGCAGATCGGGAAGGATGAGATCGGCGGCGCTTGCCGTCTCGTCGAGGTAGGACGAAAAGCTGACCTTGTAGTCGACCTTTGCCCACGCCTGCCAGAAGCCGCCGCCCAGCGAGTGCCCGGGATTCGCCCCGTGCACGAGCAGCAGGGCCACCTTGCCGCCCTGCATGTCGGTCACGACGTCGGCCATCCGTTTGAACGGACTCACCGTGTCGAGGCTCTGATTCGGTCCGAACACGACCGTCTTGCCCACCGCTCCGACCACGTAGTTGAGGATATTCACGGCGGCCACGATCTCGGCGCCGTTCGGATAGTGCGCCGCCATGCCGCCCGCCAGCGCCACGCCGGTCTTGGCCTTGGCGAACTCGCGGGCCAGGTGCTCGATCGCCGCGGCGTCGATGCCGACCGCGCCCGCGACCGCCTGCGGGGTATGCCGGCCGAGCAGCTCACTCACGCGCCCGATCTCCACCGCCGCGCCGAGCCGCTCGTGCACGATCACCTGGGCAAGTGCCAGGGCGAGCAGGCCTTCGGTCCCCGGAGCCGGGGCGATCCACTCGTCCGCATTCATCGCCGTCAGGGACATGCGCGGGCCGACGAAGACGAACTTGGCCATCCCCCCGTCGTGCTCGCCGTGGAATCCGTGGGATTGCGCAAACGCTCCCTGGTAGCCGACGGGCGACAGCCAGGTGTCGAGGAAGTCGGCGCCGAACGACAGGATGTACTTGGCGTTGGCCAGGTCGTACGAAGGAACGGCGTCCGTCCCAAAGGCGAGGCGATTCCCCTCGCGCAGCGCTTCGAAGCCGAACGGCTCGTAGGTGACGTGCTTCCCGCCCACCGTCTGGACCCATTCATCCACCAGGTCACCGAAGCTGCCCGCCTCGTGGCCGGTGACGAACACGATCCCCTTGCCGCGGGCCGCCTTTACTTTGGCGCTGAGGTGCCCGAGCGCGACTTCCCAGGTGACCTTTTCGAGCACGCCCTGCGCGTTGCGGGCGAGCGGCTCGGTGACGCGGTCGGGATTGTAGACGCCCTGCAGCGCCGCCTGGCCGCGGGCGCACAGCCGTCCGCGATTGACCGGGGATTCGGGATTTCCTTCGAGCTTGATGACGCGACCCTCGCGGACCTTCGCGTGCACGCCGCAGCCCGCAGCACACTCACGGCAGGTCGTCGCGAACATGGTCGCCGTGCCCGGCACCTCGTCTTCTGGTTGGACGAGATAGGGAATCAGCTTTTTCGTCGACTCTGCCCCGACGCCACACGCACCGACGGCGGCGGCACCGCCTCCGGTGACACCGAGCACCGTCAGGAACCGCCTGCGGTTCATGCCCTCGCCCATGAGATCTCCCGGCGCCGGATTAGTAATGGCATACGGAGCAATCGCGAGTCACTTTGCGCTCGACGTGACAGTTGATGCACCACCCCATCTTGAGCGACGAGACCTGGTGTACCTGCGGCATGGCCTTCACGTCGCCGTGGCAGGTTTTGCAGGCATCGGTGCCGAGCGCTTTGATGTGTCGCATGTGGGGGAAGTGAACGAAGTCGGGGAGGGCGTGAATCCGAATCCACTCGGGCGGCTTATTCTCGCTCCACGCGTCGCGGACCTTTTGAATCTCGGCCTCGTGCGACGGTGTCGATCCGCCGATCATGAGGTGACACCCGTAACAGGTCTGGAGCGACGGAATACCGGGCTCGCTCGACACCGTGACGGTGGAGTGACAGTACAGACACGCGATCTGGTCCTGACCCGCGTGGATATCGTGACGAAAGAATATTGGCTGCCGGGGACCCGCCAGCGATGCCGTGTCAGTGATGACAGGCGCCTTGACGGCGGTCGCGTTCTGGCCTTCTTGGGCAGCAGCGGGAACGGCCGCGAACAGGGCGGACGCGATTCCCACCACGACCCAACGATTCCGCTTCGTCATCAAATCAAGCACCCGATGGCGAATGTACGTTGGGGAAGAACGACGGCAGCGCGCGAGAATGTAGCTCTACCGGCCAGCACCGCAAGACCGCCCGAATAGGTAGGGCAGGCCGCGTCCCGATTATTCCGGGCGCGAGAGCAGCAGATGCTTGAGCTTGACGACGGCGACGAACGCTTCGGCGGCATCGAGGTCGGGCAGGTCGAGCCAGCACCACCGGACGCCGTCGGACAGGATGCCGACGCGCATCGCTTCGTGCACGGCCCGGGGCGCGCTGGTCGTACCGGTGAGCTCCCGCTCTTCAGCGCCCGTCAGGATGAACGTCGCGCTGACGCTCGACTCCATCGGGTGGAGATACCCGAGCTTCCGCCCGCTGACCTCGTACATCCACACCCATTTCCACGCGGTCCCGAGAAATACCACCTGCTCGCTCACGTGCTTCATCGCGCGCACGCCCTCGCGCGCCAGCTTGAAGCGCTGCGCCGCCCTGGGCGGCAGGTCCTTGAGTGGCGCGTCGGCCTTGGGGCGTTTGCGCGGCTCCCGGTACAGCGTGGTGGCCCAGTAACCAGGGGGCTGATTGTCCAAGGGAATCATGGCCGGTAAGGTAGTCGCTGACCTACAGAACGGAACCCGGGCTACACGCCCAACCGCCGCGCGGCAGCGTGAAACCGTCCCTTGTCGATGAGTCGTGACGCCGCCTGACCGGGCACGGCCATCCGACCGTCCTTGTCCATCGTGAGCTTGATGACGTCCGCATTGCGTCCGAACCAGCGGGCGCTCGGCTCGAGGTCGGACGGGATAGACGCACAGCGGCAGCGCGGCGACGGCGAGCGCCGCCTGCGATCCGATCCCCGACTCGGGCATCGTCCCCGCCCACAGCTCCGCGCCGTAAGCCTGCGCGACGCGATAGATGCGACACACCTCCGCGAGACCGCCGACGCGGTGCACCTTGATGTTCCAGACCTTGGGACCCTCGAGCGCGACCACCTGCCGCGCGTGCCCCGCGCTCTTGAGCGTCTCGTCGAGGCAAATCGGGCGTGCGGAGCGCCCGCGCCAGCCGGGCGTGCCCCACCAGGTCGTCCGGTTCGAGCGGCTGCTCGATGTACAGCAGCCCCGCGTCGTCGAGCCCGCGCAGCTCGCGTCTCGTGCTCGGGCCACGCGTAGGCGCCGTTCGCGTCCACCGTGAGCGGCAGCGCGGATCCGGCCATGCCGTCGCGCGCCGCCCGCACGGCGATGTCGTCCCACTCGGGGGCGACCTTGATCTTCACGCGTCGGTAGCCCCGCTCGAGCGCCTCGTACACCCAGCGGGTCAGCGTCTCGGGCCGGCGATCTTCCGGAATGCCGAGGGCGACGCCGCACGCGACGCTGCCGGCGGGCGCGACGCCCAGACGCGCGCCCACGAGCTGAGCGAGCCCGCACGCCGCGGGTGACGGCTTCGAGGTCCCACGCGGCGGTTTCCACGCCTGCGCGCGCGAACGGATTGCCGCGCACGTTGGCCCGCAACGCCGCATCGACATCCTCGGGGGATGCGAACTCCCGTCCCTCCACGCGCGGTGCCAGGACGTGCTGGATCAGGTCCCGCGCGCTCGCCAGCGTCTCTTCGGAATAGAACGGCAGCGGAAACGGCGGCGATTCGCCAAACCCGGTGCGCCCGGCGTCGTCGTGCAGCACCACGACGATCGAGCGCCGCTCGCGGATCGCGCCCCCGGAAATGATGAACGGCTCGACCAGCGGGAGCGCCAGCTCGTACAGCTCGACGCGCTCAATCCGCATGGGGCACGAGGTCAAGGAAGTGCAGCATGCCGTCACGCCGCTCGAGCCGCCCCGACTGCCTCGAGCTCGAGCACGCCCGCGATCAGGCCGTCGTGCGGATCGAACACCAGCGCGTGCAGGGCGCGCTGGGTGCGCGAGCCATCGGTCGCGGGATACTCCGAGAGCGGCAGCTGGAAGAACGTGTGCAGCTGGACGCTCTCACAGCCGCGGCGGGCGTACTCGAGGATCATGCGGCCGGAGTGGATATTTCCGGTGCCGGTGAGCCGCGGGCAGGCGGTATGCCCGGCGGCGGGCAGAAATGCGTCGAGCACTCTCAAGTTCCGCTCGCTCAGATCCCATCCGCCGTACGCGATCCCCTGCTCGGCATCGAACAGGCGATTGAAGCACACCAGCGCGTCGGCGTCCGCGCAGGCAGCCATCATCTCGAGCTGGAACGCATCGTCGAACCGAGCGTTCATGAGCTTCACCGCGATCCGCGTGGGCACCGGTGACGCCGCACGAGCGCGCGCCGGCACCTCGCGCAGCCACCGCAGGATCTGCGCGCGGTCGTCGGCGAGGGCGTCGCCTGCGAGGGTCGGCGAGAAATCGATCTCGAGCAGCAGCGGCGGCTCACCCCACGCCTCGGCGATCTGGCGGGTGGTGTAGGCGTACTCAGCGTCTCGAAACGCCTCTCCCAGCCGCGGCAGGTGGTACTTCACCGACGGCACGACCACCATGGCACCGGCGGCTGCAACGTCCCGGCCCGCACGCACCAGGGCCAGGTAGTCATCGAACGATCGATCCCAGCCCCGCCCTTTCCAGGTCACCGTCCATCCTGCGCGCCCGTCCCCCGCGGCGCGGCGCTCGACGGTCATCCGGGTCTCGTGCACCGCCCACGCGCCCATCGACCGGGTTCCCGCTTCATCCTGCGCGATGACGGTCTTGAGCACGACGAACGCCAAACCCGCAGCGGCGTCATCCTCGAGCTGCGCGGCGTTCAGCGACAACTGCCCCGACCCTTTCCCAATTGGGTGCGCGATCGAGCAGCCGAGGTAGCGCGCGGTGAGGTCCACGCGGAACGCCTCGCGGACATGGGCGGGGAAATCCGCCGGAAGGTCCCGCTTGAATCGCTCGAAGTCCCGCTCGAGCCGGGCGCGCATCACGCCGCGGCGCGCGCCTGCCGAACCGCGCGCGCGACCAGGTCCCGCTCCCCCAGCGTCGAGGTCCGGGCCCCACGGATCGTCACACGCATCGGCGGGAAGCACCCCGTCGGCGGCGAGCGCCCACAGCATGCGCCGCACGTACCCCTCGAGCGGCCGGGAGAACGTGGCCACGCCGAACGCGTCCACCAGCGACGAGAGACGGAGGAAGGTCGCGGCGTCGCCCGACGCGTACGCCGCGAGCATCCGCGCCTGGAGGTCGGTGAGCCCCGCGCCCATGCCGATGAGCGCCGCGCGCGCCCCTCCCATCAGCGAGTAGCCCAGGAATCGGTCCTCGCCGGTGACGAGCAGTTTGTCGGGATACGCCCGCACGATCTCGGCGATGCGCTGGAACGTCACAATCGAGTCGAGCGTCGCCACCTTGATTCCAATGACCTGCGGCAGATCGAGCAGCGCGCGGATCGTGCCGCTGTCGTACGCCACACCCCCGGCCGCCTCGTATAGATAGAACGCGAGCACCGGCAGCTCGCGGCCGAGGCTCTCGTGATAGCGGATGGGATCGTCGCGCCTGGGAAATGCCAGCAACGCATCCGCACCACCAGCCTTCGCGTCCCGAGCCATCTCGACAGAGTTGGCACCGGCGACAATGACCTTCTCAGGAAGCGCGGCGCGCCAGGTCGAGAGCACCAAGCGGCGCTCCTCGGCCGAAAGGTGCGGGCCGCGCCCCGTGTGCGCCCATACGGCGACCCCGGCCACCGCCTGCGTCGCCATCCATTGGGCATACGCGCGCTGCGCATCCTCTGCCAGCGTGCGGCCGCGGAACGGGACGGGAACGGCGGGGATGAGGCCCCACGAGAGGCGGGCGGTCAGGCGGTCAGGCGGTCGGGCGGTCAGGTGATGAGTCCTGTGGTCACATTGCCGGACTCGATGGCGACCCGCTCCTCCGGCTTGAGATCCAAGAGATCCAGCTTCGCGACACTCGCCTCCGGAAGGCGCAGCGGCTGACCCGTCCCGAACACGAAGCGTGCGATGCCCACCGTTCCGAGCAGAGTCTCCAGGTGATCCTCCGGCGGGCCCCAGATCCAGGTGATATCCCACCAGATGCGCGCCGCTTCTTCCGGAGTGGACCCGAAGTGCACCTCTTCGACAAACGCGCGGTCGGCGTGAGTGACGAGCAGGCGGACGTCGTCGTCGCTGCGGATTAGCGCGCGCACCGCGGCCGCCGGAAGGTCGCCGGCAGTGTCATTCGGGTGACGCTGGCGCCCGTCCTCGAGCCGCACCGCCATGACCAGAGACAGACGCGCAGCGCCGCAGGCCGCGGCGAGGACGCGCATTTCCGCTCCGCCGGGCTCGAGGCCGTAGTAGGTGGGATCGCACCGGACGGCGGGTGCCCCCCGGTCGGCCGCATCCCCCAGCACCGTCTCCCAACCCTGCATCCCCGGGTGCACCGCGGGCACCGGTCTGAAGCGCCGCTCGGCCCGCGCGGTTTCGTACAACCACTCGTTGCCGTCCGCGGGATGGCGCCAGAAGAGACTCGGCAGGTGGCTCACCCACGCCTCGTCGATTCCCGTGCGGTCCATCGCCCGCACGCAGCGCGTCGGGCGACGTGCCCGGAACGCGGCGGTAAGGGTACGCTCCCAGAAACGCGTTGACGTCGATGCGCATCAATCGGCCGCGAAGGCGCCGCGCGGGAAGATGCGCGCCGCATTCCTCCATTGCACCAGCTCGAGCGCATCCCGGTCGAGCACGTGCTCCAGGTAGCGGAGCTTCGCCCACCCGGTGTCGAGCGTGAGGTCGGCGCCCCACAGCAGCCGTTCCGGACCCGCCGCCGCGACGCACGCCTCGAGCATCCCGCCGTCCACGCCGCTTCCCGAGAGATCCACGTACACGTTGGGGACGTCCCGCACCGCCGCGAGCGAATGCTCCCAGTCACCGCCTCCGGCGATGTGCGCGAGAATGAACGCCACACCCGGGTGCCGGTGCGCCAGGGCGACGAGCTCGGTGGCGTCGGAGGCCTCCTGCCCGGGCCAATCCCGCCGCCGGTGCTGCCAGATATGGTGCAACACCGGGACGGCGCGGGCGCGCGCCAGCTCGCACACCGGATCGAGCAGGCGATCGTCCGCACGCCGGCTGGCCGCGAGCTTGATGCCGATCATCCCCGCGCTCAAGCAACGCCCGATCTCGGCGAGCGCGTGGGCGGTGTAGTTCGGATTCACCGCCACGTAGCCCCGGATCCGGGCGCGGGTGTTCACGCTGGAGGGCGAGCAAGGCGGTGTTGCCGTAGTCCAGATCGGCGGGGGACGGGAAGTAGGTGGGCGACGTGCGCCCCCAGCTACCCAGAATCGAGGCCACGTGAACCGTGATCCCGATCCGCTCCCCGGCCCGGAGCCGGCTCGCGTTCCGTTCGCGCCAGTCCGCGCGAGGGGTGCGGTCATGATAGAAGTGGGCGTGGACGTCGATGAGCATGGAGTAGAAACTACGACGCTAAGACGCTAAGACGCTAAGACGGCCAGGCGGGCTCCAGGACGCCCTTAGGACGTAGCGCCTTAGCGTCTTAGCGTCTTAGCGTCTTAGCGTCTTGTACACGTGGCCTAGACTCTTGTGACATAGCGTCTTAGCGTCTTGGCGTCGTCGTATCGTATATTGGTGCGCCATGCCAACCCCCCCGACACCCCCCAGGGGCCCCACGCCGCCCTCAAGGGGCCCAACCCCGCCGCGCGGGCCGGCACCGCCGCCGCGGGGCCCGACGCCACCCCGGACACCCACGGCCGGCAAACCGCTCCCGAAGGTGACGCCGGCCAAAGCGGTCCCCCGGAGAGCGCCTGGGTTCCTGGCCCGGGCACGGCGGATCATGTTCGAGCCCAAGGCCGGAGTGGCAGGCGATCGGCGGCGAATTCGCGAAGGCGCCCGTGATCTACCGGGACTACGTCATCCCGTTGTCCGTCATTCCACCCGCCGCCTACATCGTTGGCGCCGTGCTGTTTCAGGAGCAGGGGACGCTGTTTGGCGCGATCGAGACGACGATCGGCGCCGCCGTACAGGACGGCGTGATCCGCTACCTGTTTGGGCTCGGGTTCGTGTTCCTCCTCGCCATCGCTCTGGATATGCTGACCCCGGTGTTCTTCGGACACTCGAACCGGGTGCAGGCGTTGAAGGTGGCGGCGTATTCGAGCACGCCGGCGTGGCTGTTCGGCGTCTTCGCCGTCGTGCCCCGCCTCGGACGCCTTTCGATCGTGGGGACGGTGTGGAGCCTCTACCTCGTCTACCTGGGCGCCCCGCCCCTGATGAAGGTTTCCGCGGAGCGAGCCACCGCCTTCGGCCTCGCAGCGGCCGCTGTCGCCGCCATCGTCGGCTTGTTGATCGAAGGCCTGCGAACTGTGATGGCGAGCTGAGCGCTCACAGGATCATCAGCCCCTTCGCCGCCAGCCCCTGCAACAGAACGACGACGTCGCGATCTATGCCCTCAGCCCGATAACGAAACTTGAGCGTCGCGACAATGTGCCCCACGTCGCGCTCGCCGTCGCACAGCTGCAGGATCGCCGCCGCTGTCTCGTTGAGAGCGACGAGCCCCTCCGGATAGAGCAGGACATGCCGCGACCGCACCTCGTCCCAGTGCAACCGCGCCATCGGCGCAATCCGCGGCACCGTCGCCGCACCGTACGGGCCTATCGAGGCTTCCATTCAGACAGCACGTCCTCGAGCAGGGCAAGGGATTGGTCCACCGTGGACTCATCGTGCGCCAGCGAGACAAAATTGTAAGCGGTGCGCTTGAAAAGCAGGCCGCGGGCCGCGCACCCTCGGGCCACCGCGCGGGAAACGTGCTCGTCGACGAAGTGGAAGAAGCACATCTCGGCGACGCCCCCGACGCCGCTGATCAAGTGGGGGTAGCGGTGCTGCAGCGCGTGCAGGCCGTGCAGCAGGCGCGTCCCGACCCGATGGAGGTGCGCGCACACGTCCTCCGCGACGATTACCTCGAGCGTGGCGCGGGCGGCGGCGAGCGCCACCGCCTCCGTGGCGAGCGTCGAGGAAATCCAGGTGCGCGCCACACCGCCCATCAGGTCCGCCCGGCCTCCCACGGCGGCGAGCGGGAATCCGTTTGCCATGGCCTTACCGAGCACCATCAGGTCGGGATGGATGCCCGTGCGCTCGGCCACCCCGCCCACGGCGAGCCGAAACGCCGTCTTGATCTCGTCGTACACGAGGATGGCCCCCACGCGCGTGGTCTCAGCGCGCACGCTGTCGAGCCATTCCCGGGTGGGCTCCGCCACCACCAGGGGTTCGACCACGACGACCGCGAGCTGATCGCCCACCGACGCGGATCGCCGCGCGGGTGCCGTCCACGTCGTTGAACGGCAGCTCACCGTACAAGGCGCGAATACTCGAGGGCACGCCCTCCCCCGCCCCGCCCTGGGACCAGTCGAGCCAGCCGTGGTAGCCGCATCCGAGCACGCGATCGCGCCCGGTGGCCACGCGGCCCAGGCGCACGGCCGCCGCGACCGCTTCCGCCCCGCTCTTGAGGAAGCGGACTCCTTCAATCCACGGGATCGCGTCGCACAGGGCTTCGGCCAGACTCTCTTCCAGCACGGGCGCGAGGGGCCCAACCACACCGTTCGCCACCGCATCGCACGCCGCGCGATTGACGGCGGGATGCCCGTATCCGAGGGCCACCGCCCCGAGGGCCATGATGTAGTCCACGTACTCGCGGCCGTTCGCGTCCCACACGCGGCAGCCGGCCGCGCGGGCCATGCGCTCGGGCACCGGCGGGCCCTCGCCCCCGGATCCGAACAGCGCGTCGGGCCGCTTGCTACCGGTCGACGTGAATCCCGGAACGCGCCAGTCGCTCACTGTATTTCACCACCTCGATCGCCATCGCCCGCAGCAGCTTGACTTCGCGCTCGTCGAGCGGCGTCCGATGAATGATCTCGCGCACCGTGCGCAACACGCGCTCAGCGTCGCGGGTCTTGAAAAACTCAATCGTGCGCAGCGCGTGCTCGAGGTCGGCGAACAGCCGCTCGAGCTGCTCGACAGGCACCGGGCTCCGCCCTCCGCCGGGGCTGCTTGAACGCCAGGGGCGCCTCGCGCCCGGACCAGCGCCAGCTCGTACAGCATCAGCACGACGGCGTGCGCCAGATTGAGCGAGGAGTACGCCGGGTCCGAGGGAATCGTGACGACCCGATGGCACCGGTCGAGCGCCTCGTTGGACAGCCCCTTGTCTTCGCGACCGAACAACAGCGCCACCGGCCCTGAGTCCCACAGGGTGGCGATCTCCGCCGCGGCGTCGCGCGGCCGCTGCGCGTTGCGTTTCGCGCTGCGGCCGCGGGCCGTGAACCCGACCACGTGCACGCAGTCGGCGAGCGCTCGCGTCGAGGGTCTCGAACAGCGCGACGCGGGCGAGCACGTCGTGCGTCTGGTGGGCGATCCCGCCGATCCGATAGGCGTCGTACTCGCGGGGCGCCACCAGGCGGAGATCCCGGAACCCGAAGTTCTTGAGCCCGCGCACCACGTGCGCGATGTTGACCAGGTCTTGCGGCTCGTTCAGGACCACGACGACGCTCATCCGAGCAGCTCCAGCACGCCGAAGCGCCCGACCGGCTGGCGGTCGCCGCGCAGCCACACCCAGCTGTTGCCACCGCTCCAGACGAGCTGCCCCGCCCGCCGCACGCGGCCCGGAAGCATTTCGTTCACGATCAGATCGAACCCCAGCGTCTCGCCGCGATGGGCACGCGCATCCGCGGAGAACGCGATCGCGAGCGTCACGCGATAGCCGCCCTCGGTGCGTTCCCACGCGCCCTGCACCAGATCCGCAGCGGCTGCCGTACCCTCGACGGGGCGCACGCGCACCGGACCATGCTCGCGTGCCCTGCGGGACGATCAAGAAACCGTACACCGGGCCCTCGTCACCCTCCTGCAGGTACACCTGCAGCCCGTCGGAGTGAATGTCATCGGGTTCGTTGTCGAGCAGCAGCGGCGGGGCGTCGCCCGCGCGCAGGCAGAGGTCCGCCTTCGTCACCTCCACCGCGAGGTACAGCGCGTCGTCGGTCCAGTTCACGTAGGCGATAGCCGAAAACTCCTCCGGACCGGGATACGGCTCTTCACTGCGGCGATACTGATCCTCGATGTCGAGGACGATGGGGTCGCTGTCGTCGAAGCCTGCGAGCGTACCGTCGAGCGCCGGCGGCGCGTCGATGCGCAGGGCGGTTCCGGTCGCCTTCGTGGGAAGATTGATTTCCAGCAGCGGCTCGAACGCGGGGGACGGCTTGCGCTTGCCCCCCAACTTGACGGTGCCCGAAGGGCCGTCGATGCTCCAGCCTCCCGACAGCGCCGAGTGCCGGTCGACACCGCGCGCCGTTTCGACCTCGATCAGTTCTCCTTTCGGCCGCACCGCGCGGACCGACGCTTCCTGCGCTACGCTCTCGAGCACGCTGACGAGACGCGCGGCGCGACCGGCTGAGCGGATCATGAAGAATGTCTCCCGCTTGTCCGACCCGTCGGGCCGGCCGGGCGCATCGGCGCGCAGCAGGTCGCCGCCCGACAGATGGACTCGCAAGCGACGGTCCCCGGCCACAACCTCGAGCACGATCGGTCCGGGAGCGGACGGCTCGAAGCGCTCGACGGCTCCCACGAACTCATTGGACTCGGACAAGGCGTCAGGCGCCCACACACCCGGCATTTCCACGGACACATCCCCTGTGAAATGCCACGGCAGCTCGAGCAGATGCTCATCGCGCGTCGCCATCTCGACCTGATCGACGACGTACGACGGACCGGCCACCACCGTGCGGGTCAGGTCGCCGAACCGGCCGCGTGCCCAGCCCCAGCTGTCGCGCGATCTCGAACGCATCACAGGTGGCGCCCTCGGCGGGTTGTGATTGACCGTCGATGCGCGGGGCGTTGTGGGCCAGCGTCGAGCGGTACCAGGGGAGCTCGCGCGCGACGTACGAGGGGGTTCCGAAATCGCACAGCCACGGGATCCCGTCGGCATTGAGCGTGAGGTGCAAACGGTCGGCGTGACCGTGCCCACCGCCCGTCGGGCCGCACTCGAGACTCACGTAGCGGCCCGGCGCGCGCAGCACCGCCAGCCCCTGCGACACGAGCAGTTCACCGCGCGGCGACCACGGCGGTGCCGCGGGAAGCTCGGGGAGCATCTCGAGCAAAGACCACCACGACAACGCGACGCGGGACGGGGGACGGGGGACGGGGTTCGATCGGGTGCATCATGGAGATAGGACTCCATGAGGTCCCCCGGACGCCGGCTTGACTTGGTACAGCGCCTGAAGCCAGCCGAGCACCTCCCCCGTCCCCCGTCCCCCGTCCCCCGTCCCCAGTCTCGCTAGTCCGATCTCCGCGATCTCGAGATACGCCGGTTGCGCGAGTGAGATTCCGAATCGGGAATCCTTGCGCGCGGGGTAGGTGAAGTCCGGAAGCGCGCTGCCCGCCGGCGCCCGCAGCGCCGCGGCGAGTCGCGCCGCGACCTTCGGGTCACCAAGCAGATCGTCGCCGATATGCCGGGCCCACCCGGCGCCCGTGAGCCAGGCTCGCAGCGCGAACTGGTGGTAATTCTCTCCCTCGTGCCACATGCCGTCTTCTCCGAAGCCGCGCGCCAGCTGGGCCACGAGGCCGGTGTTGCCGAGGATGGCGCGGTGGGCCAGCTCGTCATCCTCGAACCACACCGCGATCGCGGTGAGACATGCGTTGTTCCAGATCTGCCGGTTGGAAAACCACTCGTCGAACTCACCGATCAGGTTTGCCGCCTCGTCCGCCACCTGCGTGACCGCCTGGGCCACGGATGTCTCGAGCTGGCCCGCCTCGCGCAGCAGTATTGCCGCCGCGAGATAGTTGCACAGCCAGATCGATTCGAGATAGGTCGAAAAGAACAGGCGGCTGGGGCCGAGCACGTTGTCACGGTTCGGATAGCTCAGGTAGCGATCGCCGTACACGGTGAGAATTTCGGCGGCGCGCGCCGCGGCGGCTGGCGCGTCGCTCACGCGCCGCGAGCGCGGCGAGGTGCGCGGCCCGCTCGGCGAGCCACAGGTGCTGGTAGCGCGCCCAGTGGGCGTCGTGGCGTTTGCCGGTGTGGGTCGCTCCACATCGAGGACAGCGGTGCGCCCGTGGACTCCAGGGATCGAACACGAGCGCCTTGCCGTCCGTGGGACAGACGCCCCCATCCTGCGAGAGGAGCGCTTTCTCCTCGGGGATGTGGGGCAGCCGCTCGAGCACCGGGCGCGCCTGGGCCGCGAGTCGCGTGAGGGTCTGTGTCAGGTCCGCCGACCCGGCAATCTCGAGCCGCCGGGCCGCGAGCATTTCCGCTGTCACCATACTTGCACTCCCTCTCGGGCCCACGCGACCGGCAGGATCACTGCCCCGGCGGCACGCGCTGCCGCCGCGGCCGTCCCGGGATCGCGCACCAGAAACATCATGCACCCTCCGGCCCCCGAGCCGGCCGCCTTGCTCCCGAGCAAGCCGGCATCCGTCATCGCCCGTTCCAGGTCCGCCATCGGAGCGGTGCGCATCGCGGGATCGAGGGCCTGCTGATGACGCCAATTCTCGGTCAGCAGAGTCCCCACTCCCTCCAAGTCGGCAGCGCGCAGGGCATCCGCCATCCGAGCGGCCGTTTCTTTGAGCGCGCGCAACGCGGCCGTAACGCCGGAGTCGCCGCGTTCATACGCATCCATCACACGGGCGATCGTGGCACCGGAAACGCGGGACTCACCCGTGTAGCACAGCACGGTGTGCCGCTCGAGAGTCGCGGCAAAATCGGGAGCGAGCGTGATCGGCTCGATGCCGACATCCGGATCGCGAAACGTCATGCGATGGAACCCGCCCAGGCTGGCGGCAAACTGGTCCTGCTTGCCGCCAGGAATTTTCGCCTCCACCGCCTCAAGATACCAACCGTGCTCCGCGATCTCCTGGGGCGACAGGCGCTCACCACGAGCCTGCGCCAGGGCTGCGATCAGCGCCACGTCGAGCGCGCCCGAGCTCCCGAGCCCCGAGCCCGGTGGAACGTCGGAGCGGGTGGTCAAGGTGCAGGCGGTCTGGGGCGGAAACATGCGGAGCGCCGCCTTGTGCAGCGTCAGCCGCCCGTCCATGGCGAACGCCGCCGCGTTCTCGGACTCGACTTCCTCGTTGAGATCGAGCGCGGCCAGTTTGGTTCGGTCACCGCCGAGTTTCAGCTCGACGTGCACCAGGAGCCGGATGGCGGCGTTGACGACGATCCCGCCCTCGCGCGCCGAGAACGGCGGCACGTCGGTCCAACCGCCGGCGAAGTCGAGCCGCACCGGGGCCGTGGCGCGGAACTGGGTTGGAAGGTCGCGCCGCCTCACTGGGCCGTCCGCCAATGGGCGATGGTCGGCAGCTCGCCGCGCAAATCCATGCGCACCCCCTGCACCCGCCGGCTGATCCCCTGCACGCCGCGGGCATGATAGAGGAACGCGACCGGCAACGAGTCGCGAAACATCCGCGCCGCGGCGGCGGGATCGGCGCGGGGCCTGACCCCCGCGATCCGCGCCAGGGTCTGCAGATAGCCGAGCCCGAGGTCCCCCGGAATGCCGATCACTGCCGCTTCAAAGTCGCGCCGCGGCCCGTACACGCGGTCGAGGAACGCCGTCAGCTCGACCTGGCGAATCCGCACGTCGAACCCCGCACGTGCGAGCTGCGCCTGGAGCATCTGCTCGAGCGGCGCTTCGCCCGAGCCGACCGTCAGCAGATCGAAGGCGATGCGCCGCCCGCCAAGCAGCCGCAGCGACGAATCGGGATCGGTCGGGAGGGTGCGGGGAGGCGCAATCGCATCCACCCCGGGGGGCAGCGGTCCGTAGGCCGGCGTACCGAAGCCGTACAGATAGCCGTCGACGATTTCCTGGCGGTCTACGGCCAGCGCCGCCGCCAGGCGCACGCGCCGATCGTCGAACGGGGCGGCGCGGGTGTTGAAGACCAAGCCATACGGCAGGAGCACGGGGTAGTCGAGCAGCTTGAGTCGCGGATCGCGCCGCACGAAGGCCGCATGGGCGGGTTGGATCCCGGCGAAATCGACCTCGCCTGCCGTGAGCGCCGCGAGCTTGGTGCTGGGATCGTCCACCACGACGACCACGAAGCGCTGGATCCAGGGGGGGCCGCCGAGCTCCGCCGGGAACTCCCGGTTCGCTTCGAATACCCAGCGGCGATTGGTTTCGTGGAGCACGAACCGAAACGGTCCGTTGCTCACCGGGTGTTCGTTCCAGGCCGCCTGCCGCAACCGTTCCGGCGGCACCGTGTCGAGCAGGTGCGCCGGCAGGATGGCGAGGTCGGTGAACACGTCCAACAGGTCCGCCTGCGGGTTCGCAAACCGCACGATCACCGTGGAGTCATTCGGATCGTTGACGAAGGCGATGCCGCTCAAGTCGTCCATGCGGGGATAGCCGGTCGCGGCGTCGCGCGCGGTGCTGATGGTCCACGCGACGTCGCGGGCGATCGTCGGCCGGCCGTCACTCCAGCGCACCCCGGTGGCCAGCGCGAAGACGAGCGAGCGGCGATCGGGAGACCAACGCCAGCTGCGCGCCAGGTACGGCTGGGGCTTGAGCTCGGCATCGTAACGGATGAGCGTGGTGAGCAGCACGTACCGCTCTACCTGCTTCGCAAACGGATGGATCGTCACGAGCGGGTTGACGGTCTGCAAATCGGCGCCGGTGGCAAACACCACCGAGCGCGGCGGACGCGGCCCCGCCCCGCACGCCAGCGTTCCCCAGACTCCAACCGTGGACAGGCCCCAGAGCGCGCGTCGCAGCACGGCTGCATTCTAGCGGCGCCCTCGGAGCCACGCGAGATTCTCACGCATGCTCGCCGCGTTCGGGCGCCGCGCGATCGCCGGTCTCGCGGTCGTCGGGGGCGTCGTCGCCCTCACGTTCCTGCTGCTGCGCCTGGCGCCCGGCGATCCCGCGGCACGCCTGCTCGCGCCCACAGCCACGGCCGCGCAGCTCGCCGCTCAGCGCCACGTCCTCGGCCTGGATCGCCCCGTCGCGGCACAATTCATCACCTGGGTCGGCCGGGCGGTGCGCGGCGACTGGGGCACCAGCATCGCCACCGGCCGGCCGGTGCGCACGCTGCTCGGTGAGGCGTGGCCGGCGACGGTACAGCTCGTCGGCCTGTCGCTGCTGCTGAGCACCCTGCTGGGCCTGGCGGTGGGGGCGGTGCAAGCGGCGGTGAGCGGCTCGCGGCTCGACACGGCGCTTTCGGCGGCGAGCGTGACACTGTTCGCGGTGCCGGGCTACTGGCTGGGGCTCATGTTGGTCGCGGTGTTCACCTACTGGGCCCGGGTGCTGCCCGCCTTCGGCGCCGCCGGCCTCGACGCCGATCTCCTCTCGGGCTGGCCCCGCATTTCCGACCGACTGCGACACCTCGCGCTCCCGCTCGCGACGTTGACGCTGATCGGCGCCGGGGGGTGGGCCCGCTATGTCCGGGGCGCGATGCTCGACGTCGCGACGCAAGGCTACGTCACGACCGCACGCGCAAAAGGCGCGACTCCGGCGCGCGTGATGCTGCACCACGTGCTCCGCAACGCGCTCGTGCCCATTGTCGTCCTGCTGGGGCTCTCGCTCCCTGCCCTCTTCTCGGGCGCCGTATTCGTCGAAGCGGTATTCGCGTGGCCGGGGGTCGGCCGCGTCCTCGTCGATGCCGTTCATGCCCGCGACTATCCGGTGGTGCTGGCGGCCACCACGGTGAGCGCGGTGCTCGTGGTCGCGGGCAATCTGCTCGCGGATGGGCTCGCGGTGTGGGTCGATCCCCGGATGCGCACCCGGGGGCGTCTGCGGTGATCCGTCTCTGGAACGATCGGCGGGCCGCGCTGGGCGTGACCCTGCTGGCCACGATGGTGTTGCTCGCCGCCGCCGCGCCGCTGGTCACATCCGGCGCGCCGACCGCCCAACACCACGTGGCCGCCACCCGCTTCCTCCCGCCGCTCACCATCGACCGTTACCACGCCCTGCACCTGCTCGGCACCGACCGCTTCGGGCGCGACATCTGGACGCGTCTGGTCTACGGCGCCCGGATTTCTCTGTCGGTGAGTGCGCTCGCCGTGCTGCTCTCGGTCGTGCTCGGAGTCGCGGTGGGCGCCACCGCGGGATACGCGCCCCGGGGCGTGAGCGTGGTGTTGCTGGGTGTGACCGACTTCGCGTTGGCGCTGCCACGCGTGGTGCTCCTGCTGTTGCTCGCCTCGCTGTGGCAACCGAGCACGACCCTGGTGATCCTGGTGCTCGGCTGCACCGGATGGATGACGGTTGCACGGCTCGTGTACGCGCGAAGTTCGGGCCCTCGCCGTGCGTCCCTTCGTGGACGGTGCGATCGCCCTGGGGGCGCGCCGCAGCCGAGTGCTGTGGCGGCACATCCTCCCCAACGCGTTGACGCCGGTGATCGTGGCAGCGGCACTGGGCGTGGGTAACGCGATCCTGCTCGAGGCGGGGCTCTCGTTCTTAGGATTGGGGGTGCAGCCGCCCGCGGCGTCGTGGGGCAACATGATCGCGTCCGGTCGCGACACGCTCATCAACGCGCCCTGGATTGCCGCCGCGCCAGGTGTCGCTCTGGTTCTCGTGGTGATGGCATGCACGCTCGTCGGCGACGCGCTGCGCGACTGGCTCGCGAGCGAAGGCGGGAAGGGGCGCTAGGTGTCGATGACAAGGACGTTGTTCACGTTGTCGGGACGCGGCCAGGGATCCGCGGCTGAAGCCGCGGCTCGGCGTCTGCCGCTCAAGCGGCGGCACTAAGCCCGTTTACGGGCAGCGGCCGAGCCGCGAGTTTACTCGCGCACGCCCGCCACCTGCCGCAACACCGCAGGGTCGATCTCATGCCCGCCGGCGAATGGCACCACCCGGAACGGGATCGCGGCCGCTTCGAGCCGCCGGCGCTCACGCTCGAGGATCTTGGCCGGTGATGTAGTCGTCCCGCGTGCCGGCGACGAGCGTGAGATCGACCCGCGCCAACCGCTCGCGCCTGCGCCGACAGATCGAGGTCCGGCGGCAGCTCGCCACCCCACAGAATCAAGCGCTCGACGCGCGCCGTTCCGAGCGCGAGCCACCGCGCCGCGGCCGTCGTCCCTTGCGAAAACCCCAGCACGCACACGCGCGGTGTGATTGGGCGCGAGGCCGGAGAGCACCTCCGCGTGACCGCGTCCAGATAGCGCACCTGGTCGTCGATCTCCGCCAGCCGATCTTCGCGCGTCATCCAGGCCGCGCCGACGGCGCGCTCCGCCGCGGCTCGGCTGCCTACTCCGCCGAGATAGAACCGGGACAGTGCCTCCGGAGCGACGATCAGGCGCGAGCCGTCGTCGAGCGGCTCGAGGGCGCTCAGAAATGCTGCCGCGAGCTGACCGTAGCCGTGCAGCGCGAACCAGACCTCGGTTGTCCTTGCGCCTGGCTCCCCGAGCGTGTAGTAGCGCGCGGTGCGTGGCACGGTGATGTGGCGCTCGCGAATCATTCCATGGCCCTCACGTCACCAGGATCGTGACGATTTCGTACGGCTCGGCGACGAATCGGACTCTGTGCCCGCGGCCCTCGAGCACCAGCGGCGCCGACTCGCGCTCGTCGGCGCGCACCCGATGCGCGGTCCGTGCTCCGTCCCCCAGACGCCACGCCCCCGCCACTTTCCCTCCGGTCGCGTTGTAGCACCGCAGCACCAGCGGCGATCCTGCTTGCGCCGCCTTCACGGCCGACATCACCAGCCCGGGCCCTTCGAGCACGATGTCGGTGGACGACGGCGTGAGGTCGCCGGCATCCCGCAGCCAGAACCCGCGCAACGGAACGAAGCAGTCCTCCCACCACATGGGCAGCACGTCGCCGCGCTCGATCTCCAACGCCGACACCGGTGCCAGCCCGGCTTCGATGCGCGTCACGCCCAGGCACTGCGCCCCCGGAGTCGCGGTGGGCCACGCCGCATGTCCCGCACGGGTCGCCAGATCATTGCGGGACAGCTCGCCCACCGCTCGGAGCAGCGTCAACAGAAGATCGCCCTGCGGCGTCCATTCGTACTCGAAAAATCCGGGCGCGAACAGCGCGAGGCCGCGGCGTCCCTGCGCCGCCGCGACGAACCGGTGTGCCGGCGCCGTCGCGACCGGCGCCTCGAGCGGAAAGTTGGCGGCGTCGGTCACCATCGCCGCGCGCGCCATCGCGCCGAACGCCGTCCCGGCCACCGCCGGCACGCCGGCCAGCCGGGTGGGAATGCGCGCCCGCACGCGATGGTTCGTGGCCCGGTTGTCCAGCTCAATCACGCAGCGCGCCACCGGGCTGTCGGCGTGCAGGGTGACGACGAGACGCACGTCCACACGCCCCACCCTCTCGCGACCCCGTTCCGCCATGACGAACCGGGCCTCGAGCGCCGCCACCAGCGGACCGGAAGCAAGCCGCCGCAGCTTGATCGGCGCCCGCGCGCGCACCACGTCCACGCCCGGCACCGGGCAATACGTGTAGGTGTCGCCGGCGTCGCGCTCGATTTCGAGATGCAGGAGGTCGCTGAACCGCTCGCCGGTGCGCCGGTCCACCAGCGTGAGCGTGCCGGCGGCATCGAGCGAGACTTCAACGAAACGGTTGATCAAGGTGCTTCGTCGCACCCTCACGCCATCGTCCGTCCCGAGGGCGCGCGGCGCCGAGAGGGACCAGATGGCGAGACCGAGGCCCGGGACCGGGGGCGCGGGGAACGCGACCCGGACGCGCACGACTTCGTCGAGATCGGGATAGTGCCGCGACGCCTCGAGCCGCTCCGTGCCGGGAGTGACGCCCAGCACCTGGACCCCGACCGGTTCCCCGCCCGGCGCCGTCAGTCCGAACGGCACGAATCCCGCACCCTCACGCACCGCTTTGTGCGGCGGAGGCCCGACGCGCACGTCGCGACGGAACAGCGTCACATCCGCGACGGTGACTCCGCCGCGCGCGCGGGCCGCGGGGTTCCACACGACGAGCGAGGGCCGCTGCGGGACCGCCCGTTCCCGCACCGCATCGGGATCGTGGTGCACCAGCTCGCGTACGCTGTCGCGCACCAGCTCGCGGGCCATCGCCTCGACCGCGTCGTGCCGCGCGGCCACCGATTGCGCCACCGCATCGCTCACGGTGCCGGCGATCACGTCGTGAAACTGACAGCCGACCAGGGTGCGCCAGGCGTGGTCGAGCAACGGGCGCCGGTCACGCCCACCCGCGCGCCGCGCCAGCACGGTGAGCGGCTCGGCAAACCGCTCGAGCCACAGCTCCAGCTCGGAATTGCGGCGCTTGAGCGGTGCGCGGGTCCCGTGCACGCCCTGCAGCGTCCACGTGTAGCGATAGGACCAGCGCAGCTCGCCGCTCAGCACTTGCGGCTTGGTGGTTTCCGCCCCGCGGCAGAACTCGTCGAGCCGCGAGACGCGAAACGCGTTTTCGGGCTCGAGCTCGGCAAGCAGATCGCGCAGCCGGGGCATGTCCGGGTGGGCCGCGTGGTGATCGGCACCAACGAACACCGCCACATGATGGCCTGCCGCGCGCGCCACGAGCGCGCGTCGCACCGCCGTCCACGCGGCCGGCAGGCGGTCGGGGTCGGCCGGGAGATCGGCGCCAACTCCGTATCCGGCGGGGGGGAGGTGCCACAGCGCGATCTCCTTGCCGTCCGGCCCGCGCCAGCTGTAGGTGTCGCGCTCTTCGCCGGCTTCTCCACCGAGCCCGCGCCACAGGACGCCGTGCTTGATGCCGAACTCCCGCGCCAGCGTGGGCAGCACGGCGGGATGTCCGAACGCGTCGGGGGAATAGAGCACGTCGCTCCGCCCGCCGAGCCGTTCGCAGTCCGCCGCGCCGAGCAGCAGGTTGCGCACGAGCGCCTCCCCCGACGGAATCAGCTCGTCGGCGAGCACGTACCACGGGCCAATCTGCAGGCGGCCGGTCTTCACCAGCGCGCGTACCTGCGCCTCCCGCTCCGGCCGCACCTGGAAGTAGTCATGCAGGAGGACGGTCTGCCCGTCGAGCAGGAACGAGCGGTACCCAGGATCGCGCTCGAGCCGCTCGATCAGGTCGTCGAGCACGGGGATGAGGCGCGCCTGGAAGGCGGCCCGAGGGAGGTACCACTCCCGGTCCCAGTGCGTGTGCGCGATGAGATAGAAAATGAGTCCGGTCAACACTTCTACCATAACAACCCGGCGGAATCATGTCACTAAGTCCCTAGTCCCGCTGCCCAGCGGGCGTTAGGTTAGCGTGGGAGCTCGCCCTGGCATCCCTCAGCCGTCTGTCCCGCCCGCTCGCCGCGACCGCCGTCGTTTCGCTCGTGGTCTGCGTCTCCGCTTACGTGTTTGGCCCCGCGGACCGTTGGTCCCGCGCGCTGATCGCGGATGCGTCATGGACGTGGTGTGCCCTGCTCGCCGTTGCCTGTTGCGCGTACGCCGCGCAGCGCGCCGAGGGCGAAGAGCGCCGCGCGTGGAGTTGGATCGCCTTCGGGTGCGGGTCATTCCTGCTCGGCCAGCTCGTGTGGAACTACTACGAGCTCGTGCGCCGTGTCCCGCCGCCCTACCCGTCGCTCGCCGACATCGGTTACCTCGGCATCTATCCCTGTTTCATCGTCGCCGTGCAGGACCTCCTGAATATCCAGCCGCACCGCCACCCCGATCCGGAGGTCGCACTCGACGCGGGGTTGGTGACGTTCACCGCGGCCGCGCTCGCCTACGAATTCCTGCTGTCCCCGCTGCTGCAGACCGGCGCCGGGCTCCTGCCGATCGCGACCAGCATCGCCTGGGCGTGCGGCGGCGTGGCCGTCCTGTGGGTGATTCTGCGGCAGATGGTCCAGCGGCGCGGGTTCCCGGTCGGAACCGCCGGGCTCCTCACCGCCGGCGTCGTGGTGTTCTGCACCACGAACCCGCTGTACGCGCGGCTGTCGCTGCTCGGCACGTTCGCTCCGGGAGGGGTCCTGGACCTGGGATGGGACGCCGGGTTGTTGCTGATCGCCGCGGCGGCGGCGCTCGCGCCGGAATCCTGGAGAGCGGCCGACGGCAGCGCGCGCGGGCTGTCGAGCGAGACTACCCGCGCCATTGCCGTGCTGATCGCCGTGGCCGGCATCGCGGTTCTGGCGCTCGCGGGCGCCGCGCGCCCGGGGGCCGGAACGGTCACGGCCCTGTGGGTCAGCGCAGGGATCGCCATTCTCGGCGCGCGATTTTTCTACGCGCTGCGTTCCGAGCGCGGGTATGCCCGCCTGCTCGAGCGTGAGGTTGCGGCCCAGACGCGATCGCTGTTGGACTCGCTCGCCGCGACCGGTGCGGCGGAGCGCAATCTCCGCCTCGTGATGGAAGCGGTTCCCGACGCGCTGGTGGTGCTCGATCCCGATGGACGCAGTCTCGACATGAACTCGGCGGCCCGCGCCATGTTCGCCAAGCAGGGGCCGGGGGACGGCTCCGAGCGGTCGCTGTTCGACGTGCTGGACGCTGAAGGGCTCGAGATCGCACGGCTCAACCTCGATGCCGCGGTGTTGGGAGAGGTTCGCACCTTCGAGCTGACGTTCCCGCGCGCGGTCGGACGCCGGGGGACCGGGGCCGTGTTGTACGCGCCGGTGCGCGACGGCCACCGCGTGACCCAGGTCCTGGCCTTGATCCGCGACGTCACCGACCAGAAGCGCCGGGAGTCGCAGCTGCAGCAGGCCGAAAAGCTCGGAGCGATCGGGCAGCTCGTCAGCGGCGTGGCGCACGAAATCAACAACCCCGCCGCGATCATCTCGGGCTCCGCCCAGACCATGTTGCTCGACGATCTGAAGTCCGATCACCGGGAAATGGCCCAGACGATCTACGACGAGGCCACGCGCATCGGACGCATCACCCAGAATCTCCTGGCCTTCGCGCGCGCCGGCGGCAAAGAGCGCACCCTGATCGACCTGAACGACATCGTCCGCCGGACCGTGGCGTTGCGCACCTACCACCTGACTACGGTGAACGTCACCGTCACGCTCGATCTCGACCCGGCCCATCCCAAGATCTGGTCCAACGCGTCGGAGCTGCAGCAATTGCTCCTGAACCTGGTCATCAACGCCGAGCAGGCGCTCTTGACGGTGGACCCGCCGCGGGCGCTCACCGTGCGCTCGCGGGGGTCGGAGCGCGAAGTGCGGCTCGAGGTGTCCGACAACGGCCCGGGCGTGCCACCTGACATCCGCAACCGCGTGTTCGAACCCTTCTTCACGACCAAGCCCGAAGGCGTCGGCGCGGGGCTCGGCCTCTCGACCTGTTACGGCATCGTACGCGACCACGGCGGGCGCATCTGGGTGGAGCCCGAGCCCGGCCGGGGAGCGCGCTTCCTGATCGAGCTGCCGCGCGATCCTCGCGCCGCATCCCGACCGGCCAGCGAGACCAGAATTTCCGGCACCCCGGAGCGCCGTCTCAACGTGCTCATCCTCGAGGACGAAACAGCGCCTGCGCAACTCCATGCTCCAATACCTCGCGCGTCGCGGTATGGACGCGACGGCGGTGAGCGACGGCGCCGAGGCACTCAGCACCCTGAAGGCACAATCCTTCGATGTCATCGTATCGGACGTCCGGATGCCGGGCATGGACGGCCGCGATTTCCTCGGGAAGTTGCGGGTGCACCGCCCCGAGCTGCTCACGCGGCTGATCTTCAGCACCGGCGACGCGCTCGAACCCGAAACCGCTGCCCTGATTCGGGATTCGGGAGCGCCCACCGTATCCAAGCCGTTCGACCTCGCGACGCTCGAACGGCTGATTCGCGAGGTCGCGTTGCGAAAACGGTGACTGGATTCATCGACTACTTGGAAGCCCTGAGCGCCCCGGGGGCAAGAACATGCAAGACGCTGCGAAACAACACGTTACGCAGATCGGTCGATCGGCATGGTCCGTGCTTTTGGTTGGGGCAGAAGAACAACTCTGAACCCGATTAGGAGCCGACCATGAGCCAGACCCTGACCCGCACCCGCCTCGCCCTCACCCTCGCAGCCGCGAGTGTCCTGGTCGGCGCCGGAACCGCCTCCGCGACGGAGTGCACGGAGCGGGTCTGCACGGTCACCAACACCGTGCGGGTGCACGTCGGGACGGTGCTCCGGCTGTCGCTCCAAGGGTCGCCCGTCGTCGTTGCGACGGCGAGCCCCGAGACGATTCAGAACGGCGCGCAGGTCGGTGCAGGCCCGAGCGCGGTGGTACGCTCGAACGGGTCCTGGAAGTTGCACATCAGCGCGGCGCAGGAGGTCTGGACGGCGATGGATGGCTCGGCGCGGCTCGACAAGCCCGCGAGCGACCTGACCTGGAGCACGCAGCGCCACCGGACGGCTTCTCGAGCCTGAGCACGGGTCCCGCTGAAGCAGCACGGGGCGGCCCGACCGGCGGCACCGCGCTTCCGCTGTACTACCGCACGCGGTTTACGCCGACGAGCGATACGCCCGGCGCATACCAGATGGTGGTGCGGCTGACGCTGGTAAACGACTAGACGCATAGACGCACAGACGCATAGCGATGTAACAGCAAGGAAGGGGACAGAAATTCCTGTCCCCTCCTTGCTGTTCACCGCTGGCCGTCTGTGCGCCTGATCGTCTAGCCTTACGGTGCGCTGAGCGTCAGCCGCACTACCAGGGAGTAGGCGCCGGGAGTGTCGAGCGTCCAGTCGTAGAGGGTACGGAACGACAACGTCGTCGTTGCCCCGCCGGTCGCGTTTCCAGATGCCAATGTCGCACCTGCCACGGTCGCCCCGGTGAATGGGCCGGCCGGCGACGTGCCCCACTGTAGATCAGCCGCCGGCTTGTTGGCGCGGGCCGTGACGCCGGCGGTCGTGTTCGCCGCCGTCCAGGTCGCCGCACCGGCGGCGATCCGCAGCGTCCATGCGCGGTTCGACTTCACCGTCGCTGAAGGGCCATTGTCGGCCACGAAGCCCGCGTCGTAGGTCGCGGTGGCGGGCGGCGTGAGCACGGTCGCGCCGGCGCTGAGCGACAACTGCAAGATCGTCCCGGCCGTCATGGTGGTCGTCGTGCTCGCCGTGCAGGTCCCATTCGGCGTGGTCGCGGTGCAGTTCTGCGCGGCGAGGTGCGCCGGCGCCAGTCCAACGGCCACCAGCAGGCACAGCAGCGGCAACGCGAGACGACGCTGCGTCACGGCGTCAGCTCCTTGGCAGCCACAAACGACCCGGAGCGCGAGACCCCCCCGGTGGACTGTTCGACCCACGTTCCGCGAATCGAGTCGTGCGCCACCGAGCCGAGATGGCGCCGTCCGGCCACACCGACGAACGCGTCGAACAGGATCGACGCGCTATCGAGCACCTGACCCGTGACCACCGCATGCACGGGCGCGCTATTGCCGTGGTCGTCCTGCTCCGATCCGTCCAGTGTGCCCTCAAAGCTGGGGCATCCGGGCTCGAGCGTGAGGATCCCCGTGACCGTGGCCGCGCTGGGAGCCGTTTGATTCGCCAGGTAATTCCAGCGCCCCAGCAGCGTCGCGGGCGCCGCCACGCAATCGGTCGGAGAGCCACACGCCGCGACCATTGCGGCCAGGGCCGTAGCACCGCGATCACGCGCGTCACTAGCTTGGCGACCGGTTGCCGCTGCCGTCCGAGCCGCGCGGGCCCGCGCCACTCGGGTCGAACATGCGGATCGGCCGCGGATACAACAACACCCTCTGCAACGGAACGACGCGGTGCGCCTCGACCGTGAACGCCGGCATCGGGCCCAGACGCAGCCGCTCCCGCAAACCACTCACATCGACTTGCACGCGATAGCGCCCCGGTGGCAACGCGTAGAAGTGCGCCAGGCCCCCCGCGTCGGTCCGGGCCGCCCAGGCGTTGCCTGCCGAGTCCAGCGCCTGGAGCGGGACGCCGTTCAGGTCCACGTTGGGCAGGCGGCCGCTCGAGTCCGCAGTCGGCACGAGCTGGACGTCCACCTGCGCCGTCCGGATCACGCCGATCGCGATCGCCCCAGCCTGCTGGGGCCCGGCGGTCGCTGCCGCGTCGGCAATCATTCCGATCGGCAGGGACGTCTCATCGAGACGCACCGGGACATTCGATCGATCGTAAAACCGGAACCGCCCGGTGCGATCCGTCACCGCCATCTCGGCGCCGTGCCGCACCACCGCCCCCGCCATCCCGGGCTCACCACGATCGCGCGCGCCGTTGCCGTTGAGATCCTCGAACACTTCGCCCTTGGCAGCCGGGCGCAGAGTGCCGAGCGGCAGGCGCGTGGTGCGCGTCAGCTTGAGGACCGGAATGATGTGCACGGCGTTGCCGAGCCCGGAGATGAACGGGTTGCGCTCGATGTCCAGCGTGAGCATCAGGTTGGACGGGAGCGGAGCGACCATCCCCACTCGCGCCACCGGCATCGCGGGACGATCGCCGAACCAGCTGTAATACTGGAACTCGGCGTTCACCATCGGACTGCGTGGCGAGCTGCCCAGCGCGATCCCTTGAGCGCGCACGCCGAGCACGTAGGCATAGGGCTGGAGCCCGATCCCGGCTCCGCTGTGGTCGAAGTTGGCACTCACCTCGACGGTGCCGCGGTCCGTCGCTGCCCCCGCCGCGACGCTGAGCGCCTGGCGGCTGGCCGACGTTTCGATCGTTGGACTCCCCGGCACGCCGGCGGTCTGAAACGCGCTTCCCAGCGTGGCGGCGCCGGACAGGTACCCAGTGCCGCGCTGCGTGCTCACGCCGACGCGGATCGACCGCTCCCCGTTGCCCAGCAGTCCCGCAGCGCTGTTGGCCGTGAACGAATTCGATCGCGCTTCGAGCTGCAGCGACGTGTGCGGCGTGAGATCGTACCGGGGGCTGAACGACAACCCCTGGGTGTGCAGCCGGCTGAAGGTGGCGTTGTCGTCGTCGCTGGTCCACACACCCGCAGAAACGGCCAGCCGCCTGCTGAGCATCCGCGACCCGGTAGCAGTCAGCGCGTCCTTAGCGTTGGCGAACGCGGCGCTCCCACCGGGGGCGTGTACGAAGCGCAGCTCCCCGAAATCCCGCGAGGTCTGGCGCCGGAGGTCGGTAATCCAGCCCAACCCCTCCCCGCCGGCGAACCAGCGCTGCGCCAGCTCGCCGGACGCGGTCACTCCTGAGTACGCCGGGGACACCATCCCGATCCCGACGGCCTGCAGCCGCCGCTGGGTGAGCTGCGGGTCCTGGAGATCGGTCACGGTCGCATTGACCGACGCGCCGGGACGCCACACGTCCCTGCTGACACGCATGCCGACCAGATGCCCGTCCCCAGCGCCCGGAACGGCGACGGAGATCGGCACGGCGGCGAGCGACGCAACCGACCAGGGCGCATTGGTCCACGCCATCGACGCGCCGCGGCCGTACGCGCTCGTGCCCGTCACATCCGAGAAGGAGCGCCCGGCGTTGCCGCCGGTGACCTGCCATTGCCGTGCGGCCAGCGTGAGGAACGAACCGCCGACGAAATAGCCGACCCGCGCCAGGCCTCGCTGGTCCACCGCGTGCGGGTTGGTCGCCTGCACGATTCGGCCGAACGCCTGAATCTGGTCGGTCACGGGGCCCGCAAGCTCGATCCCGACCACCGGGCTCGCCTTGCCCGCTGTCGTCGAGCACCGACGCCACGCCGACGTCGACCTTGGGGCCGAACGCCATGTTCCCCGACGGCGTGTCGAGCAGCTGCAGCACCGCTTCGGATGCGGCCAGCTGCCGGCCGCTGCCCGCGACGACGACGCCGACTTGAAAGACACCAGCCACGCCGGTCCGCGGCACCGTCACGCGTCACCTCGCCGCCGGTCGTCTCTCCCACCCCCAGTGCGACGCTCGTGGGAGGACCCGAGTGCGTCCACTGCGACGGCGCGACCACGGAGACGTCGAAGGTGTCGGGCGCGTTGCCCGTGTTGGTCACGAGGTACGGGATCGTGACCCGCTCGCGCGGCTGCGCGCCGTAGAGCTGCTGCGCAAGCCGGACGCTGGCGCTGCGGGTGCGCGAGACCTGAATCTCGAGCGCCACCGGAACGGTCGTGCCTCCCTGGGAGAACTCCACAGCGGCAACGGTGCGTGGCACCGGCGAGCGCGCCGGCCGGTATGCTCGCCGCGACCATCACGCTGCGTGCTTCACCCCCGCCCGCGGCGACGATCCCGTGCAACGGCGGAATGATCGTGGCGCCGCCGGTCGGAACGACGGTGTAGTCCACTGGCCGGTCGGGGCGGAACGACACAGGAACGGGAACCACGAACACCTGAATCGTGCGCGGCGCCGCGGTCACGGTCACCAACGTCGTCACGCTGTCGATGAGCCGCTGGGCGGGACGCCCCGGGGCCTGTTGCGCCGCGACTCCCCGGGCCAGCCCGGCGAGTACGATCGCAGAGAGAAAGACGGCTCGCCGCATTCCGCGCCCCTACGGCGTGGTGACCGTGAGGGTGAAAACGACCCCGGTCGAATAGGTCGCGGGAGCGTCCGTCGCCCAGTTGAGGCGCATCCGCAGAAAGACCGTATTGCTCCAGGGATCGTTTTGGAGGAACCAACGCACCTGACGCGACTCGACCGTCGCGTTCGCCGTCGTCATGGCGCTCCAGGTCGCGAGATCAGAGCGACGCCACTCCAAGTCGCTCAGCGCCTTGCCGTTCCCCAGCGACGCCCCGGAGGCGCGGATCGAGACCGTCGTCGTGCGGGCCTGCAAACCCACCGCCGGTCACGTTCACCGAAAACGCGATGCCGGTGGGATTCGTGATCATCCCGGCGTTGTAGTCGGCGAGCGCCGGCGCCGGAAACACGTTGGGTGTCTGCGACAGAGTCAGCGTGACCTGCGCGCGAGCGGCGCACGGCGCTCCCACGACCAGCGTCGCCGCCAGGCCGAGCCTCAACGCGCAGGAGTGCATGTCAGGGCACGCGGACGGGGATCTGCCCGGCCGCGATCTCCGCGCCGCCGAAGTCCAGCAGCGCCAGCGCCACATAGTTGCCCCGGGCGAGCCGCGGGACGGGCACGGCAACGCGCCGCCGTGCTCCCGGCAACACCGGAAACTCACGCACGCTGTCGGTGGCCGCGATCGAGTTGTCGGGACGCCGGTACTCCACAGTCCCCCGCACCCACAGCGGCATACCGCCCACATCGTGGAACGTGATCGCGACGCGCTGGCGGCCGGAATCACCGGGCTGCACCACCATATCCGTGACCTCGCCCTCCTTGGTGAGGCCGGGCGGCAGCACGTAGATCTTCACACCCAGCCGCGTCACGTAGGTCACCTGGCGACCCGTGCCTCCCTGCGACGCGCTCGTCTCCACAAACGCGATGCTCCAGCACGCCGCCGTCAGCGAGTCGGCACCGTTCAGCTCCACGCGCACCGCCTGCCGCGCGCCCGCCGGCAAACGCAGGCTCTGGGGGAACACCTGCATGTGCTGCGCACACGAGTTCGGCAGCGTGCCGCTCGGCACAAAGCGGTGCTCGCCGTTTTCCTGACGATCCCAGTCCGACTGATAGATGGTCACCTGGGCCACACCGCTGCCTTCGTTGGTGATGTTGAACGACGCCACCTTTCGCCCGACCCCGCCGGCATCCACGAACAGCTCCGCCTGGTCCACCGAGACCTGGCCGGCGGCCGGCCGCGGCACGCCTGCGACCGCCCCAATCGCCAACGCGGCGAGGGCCAAGTAGCGCCCCCGCCGCGTCGCGGACCGCGCGCCAGCGCGCGCGCGTACCGTGTTTCGCCTCAACTCACGGAGCCGAGAGGCTGTAGACCACGACCAACGAGTAATCACCGGGCGTATCATCCGCGTAGCTCCAAAGGGTCTTGTAGAACACCGACTGAATCGCCGCCGCACTGCCGCTCGCAGCCGACGTGAACGTCGCCGGAGTGGTCGACAGGCTGGTGTACGTGCCGCCGGCGCTGGTCGACCACTGCAGGTCGCCCGCCGGTTTCGCAGCCTGGGCACCGCCGGCCGCAGTCCACGTAGCGCCGCTGGCGTTCACCTTCAGCGTCCAACCGCGATTCGCCTTCACCGTCGCCACCGGGCCATTGTCGAGCTGAAAGCCCGCGTCGTAGGCCGCTTCGTCGGGCGGGGTGAGCAGCGTGGCCGCCTGGCTCAGGGTCAGTCGTAACACCGTGGCAACAGTGACTTTAGCCGTGTCGTTCAGGCTGCACGGGTTGGCAGCGCACGTCTGAGCCTGAACCTGGGCTGCGCTCGTAGCCAGCAGCGCCAGCACGCCCAGGGTGATTTTCGCGGTCATCTTCACAAGGTCGCCCTTTCTAATGTAGTAATCCGTCTCGTCCGGAGACGCGCCCGGGGCCTAGCTGCGGCCGCTTTTCCAGGCCATTGCTAGGGCAAGGCATGTGCCTGGTGGCAACATTCGATACGACGCTTAATTTCTGTACAGTGAGTATCTGTACAGGCGGCACAACATACTTGTTTACATCGTGATATACAACACTTTCATACGTCAATTACTTTGACAACAGTGTTGACATTGTGAGGTGGCTGGCCGTTACGTGGAAAGCGGAGGTGCAGAAGACGAGACCACGTGCGCAGTGCAAGTCAAATTACTGCTTCGACAGTGTCACCTGCTAGCGGGCGTGCCCCGCAAAGACTCGGTAGAGGCCAAACACTGCGCTGAGGAGGAGGATCGCGAGCGCCACGACGAGTACGCCCCCCCGGTGTCGGAGTGTCCACGCCGGCGGCCGCGCGATCCGCCGCTGCGGTTCGGTCCCCAGTCCCTCGAGCAGCAGGCTCGGCCCGCCCTCGCCCAGCTGCACTTGATCGCCCATCCGGATCGGGAGCGGCCGGGTAAGCCGGACCCCGTTCAGAAAGGTGCCGCGCTCGCTCCCCGCATCGCGCACAACCAGCCCTCCCTCGCGGCCGATCGTGAGCTCCGCATGGGTCATGGAGACCAGCGGGTCGTCGATGCGAATTTCGCATTCACGCGCGCGCCCCAGCCGAATGCGCGCGCCGCGGCCCTCGTAGTGCTTGGCGGTTGTGGTGTTCAACAGCGAGACCGCATAGGCTCGCAACTCGGGCGTGCGCTCGGGAGGCAGACCCCCGGAATGCTCAGGCATCGTGAGAACGACGCGCGCAGTGCGTCAGATCAGCTGGGCGACCAGCGCGAGCAGCGCTTGCGAGGTCCACCGGCTTGGTGAGGAGGCGGGCCGACACCTCGGCCAACTGACGCTCGAGCTCGGGTCTCGCGTGGCCCGTCAGCATCAAGGCGGGCACGCCGGTCAGGGCGGGGTTCTTGCGCATTTCGCGCAGTAGGGTCATGCCGTTCATCTCGGGCATCCGGTAGTCGGTGATGATGGCGTGCGGTGTGCGTGCGCGGGTGAACTCGAGCGCCTGGGGAGCCTTGGAGACCGCGAGGCAGGCGTACCCCGCGCGCCGGAGCACCCGATCAAGCACCCTGCGCAGGATCGGGTCGTCCTCGACCAGCAGTATCATAGCCCTGGGCGGAGCCGCCAGCAGACGACGCACACAGTCGAGTGCGTCGTGCGGCGTGGTTGCCACCACCATTCCGTCCTTGGTCAGGACCGGGGCTTCCACCTCGGCGGCGATAACGACGGGGATGTCGAAGAACTTGGGGTGCTCGTTGAGCTGCTGGAGCAGCTCCAGGCCGTGCATGTCGGACAGCTCGAGCGCCAGCACTACAGCGTCCACTGCCTCGCGCTCGAGGCACGCCAGGGCTGCAGCTCCCGTCTCCGCCGCTAGCACGCGCCAGCCATCGCTTTCCGCACGCACCGTGGCCAAGCGCCGCCAGTCGGAATCGCTGTGTGCGACAAGCACGGTCGTGGACCGCGCCGCCGCCGCGGGCGCTGGACCCGGCTCAACGGCGTGCGCCTGCTCCGGCGCGAGGCCGAGGCGCATGAAGAACCGCGACCCCGCGCCCAGCTCGCTCTCCACCCACAGCCGCCCACCGAGCACGCGGACGATGTCCCGACTGATTGCCAGTCCCAGTCCCGCGCCGCCGTGCTCACGCGTGGTCGAGCTGTCCAGCTGGCGGAACGGCTCGAAGATCACGCCCAGCTTGTCGGCCGGAATACCGGGCCCCTGGTCGGCCACCTCGACCACGGCGCCGCCTCGTCCCGCCACCACCGCACCCGCACCTGGCCGCCCGAGCGGGAGAATTTGATGGCGTTGGCGAGCAGGTTCACCACGACCTGTTCCACCCGGTCGCGCATCCCCTGGACCGCGATCGGCTCTGGAGGCGGCACGAGCGCAATCGCAACCTCCCGCTCGTCTGCGAACCCGCGGACGGCGTCGACGCTCGATTTGATCGCCTCGCCCAGCGCGACTCGCTCGATGTGCAACTCCATCCGCCCCGCCTCGAGGCGCGACAGGTCGAGCAGGTCGTTCACGAGGCGGATCAGCCGCTCCGCGTTGCGGTGGGCGATCTCGAGCAGCTCCCTGGCGGTGGCTCCCAGCGGTCCCCCGGCGCCGTCCAGCAGCAGCGAGAGGGAAGTCTTCACGGACGTCATCGGCGTGCGCAGCTCGTGGCTCACCACCGACACGAATTCGGATTTCGCCCGCTCGACCTCCACCTCGTGGGTGACGTTGCGGTACAGCACGATGTGGCCGAGCAGCGCTCCCAGGCTCTCGCGCACCGGCGCCACCACCCGCTGGTACACGGCGCGCTGCGGGAACTTGAGCTCGACCCGGTCGCGCAGCGAAACGTCGACCGACAGAGCCTCCTCCTGAGCGGCCAGCGCCTTCGGCTCGACGAAGGATCCCGCGAGAAACCGGTGGATGCTGTCCACGCTCGCGCCCCGCATCGCTTCCCGGGGAATCCCCACGAGCTGCGCCATCTCGGCGTTGGCGTGCGCGATGCGGCGGTCGGGCCCGACCAGCATGATGGCGGCGTCGCTGGCGTCGATCAGCGCCTCGAGCCGGTTGCGCTGGCTTTGCACCGCCTCGTGCTCCCGCGCCAGGGCCTCGCGCTGCTCGGCGATGGTGCTCAGGAGCTTGGAGTAGTAGAGCGAGGTTTCGATCTGGCGGCCGAGCACGACCGCCCAGTCGAGATCGTCCTCCGAATAGCGCCCCGGATCTTCGTGCCCGAAATTGAGCGCGCCGATCACCCGGTCGCCGACGTGCAGCGGCACGATCATCGCCGAGACGTGCTTGCCCTCCTGCAACAGAATGCCTTCGGTTCCCGGCAGGGCGTCCACGCGGATCGGGTGCCCGGAGCGGATCGCCTGCCCGGTGATTCCCTGCTCGATGGGAAACACCGCTTCACGGGTCACGAACCCGCCGCGGTCCCGGTCGTACAGAGTGTGGACGTAATAGTGCGTGGCGGTGTCGTCGATCAGCACCACGCTCGCCCGGCGAAAGTCCAGGACGCGCTGCACCTTGAGGATCGCACCCCGGAAGATCTCGCGCATGTCGACGGCGGCGTTGATGAGCGATGTGAGCTCGCCCACGACGGCCAGGCGGGCGGCCGGCGAGCGGAGCACCCCGGGGGCCGCGGTGGTCCGGTATTCGCGCGCGGCCGCGTCGAGCTCCCTGATGGCGGCAGCGGCGACGCGCCATTCCTCCGGGAGGGAGCGGCCGCGCGCGAGCCACCCGCGCGCCAGCGACTCGAGATCCCCCGCGACGTGCCCGAGCGCCTCGGCCCCGAAACTCCCAGCTGTGCCGGTGAGTGAGTGCGCCGCCCGGTACAGCCGCTCCGCATCCTGGGTGGAAAAATCGGTGCGCAGCCGCTCGAGAGCCCCGCGCATCGCGTCGATCCGCGTGTTCAGGCCGGCGGCGAACTCCGCCCTGACTTCGGCGAGGGGATCCGGCGTGCTCATGGGCACAGCTCGCGGACCTGGCGCGCGAGGTCCTGGGGCTGAAACGGCTTGAGCAGGACACCCGCCGAGCCCGTCCCCGCGAGCAGCCGGTCGTCCAGTTCCCGGCGAGCCGTCAGCAACACAACCGGCACCGCTGCCGTCGCGGAGTCGGCCTTGAGCCGGCGGCACACCTCGTAGCCGTCCATCTCGGGCATCATCACGTCCACCAGGATCACGTCGGGCGGCGCGGCGCGGGCCAGCGCGATCCCGGCGGCGCCCGAGAGCGCCGTCTGCACGTCCCATCCGGCCGTGAACTCGAGCGTACGCCGGATCAAGCTCAAGAGGTCGGGGTCGTCGTCGATGATCAACGCCCGGAACGAAGCGGCCATAGGTCCTGGCTGTGCGGGGGGGCTGTCCCCAATATTAGCGGGGACAGGTGCGGCCAATGAGCTACAAAATCTACATCCTCGACGACGACGTGGTGCACGCCAAGCTCGTGGCCGCGAACCTCGGGCCGGGGGGCCGGTTCCGCAGCACGGTCTTCGAGCGGCCCGATGCCCTGCTGGCGCGCCATGCGGAGCAGCCGGCGGACGCCGTCATCACCGATCTCGTCATGCCGGATTTGGACGGCGTCGAAGTGACCCGCCGCCTGCGCGTTGTCGACCCCCATCTCCCCATCTTCATCCTCACGGGGCACGCCGACATCGCCACCGCTGTCGAGGCGCTGAAAGCGGGCGCCACCGAGTACCTCACAAAGCCCGTCAACGTGGACGAGCTGACCACATTCCTCGTGCGGGCGCTCAAGGAACGACCGCTCCTCGAGGCGGGGGCCTCGCTTGAACAGGCCCGCGGGCAGCAGTTCTCGGTTGGCGCGATCCTCGGCCTGCATCCCAAGGTCGAACAGGTCCGCGAATTCGTCCGCCAGATGGCGGCCATCCCGCGTCCCACCGTCCTGCTGCTCGGGGAAAGCGGCACCGGCAAGAACCTGGTCGCGCGCGCCATTCATTACTCCAGCCCGCACTCGGCGGGCCGGTTCGTCGAGATCAACTGCTCGGCCTTGCCCGCGAACCTGCTCGAGGCGGAGCTGTTCGGCTACCAGAAGGGCGCGTTCACCGACGCCCGTGAGGCGAAGCGCGGACTCATCGAGGTGGCCGACGGCGGGACGCTGTTCCTGGACGAGATCGCGGAGCTCGGCCCCGAGCTTCAGGCCAAGCTCTTGAACGTGCTCGAAAGCCGCCGGGTTCGCCGCCTCGGGGGCACGGAGGAGCTGGAGGTGGCGCTCCGGCTCGTAACGGCCACGAACGGGGACCTGGAGCAGCTTGTGGCGACGGGTGCGTTTCGCTCCGACCTTTACTACCGGGTCGGCGTCGCGAGCGTGACCCTGCCGCCCTTACGCGACATCAAGACCGACATCCCCCTCCTGGCGAATCACTTCCGCGAAACGTTCAGCCTGGAGTTCAAGAAGCGGGTGGAATCGATCGATCCGGCCGCGCTCACGGCCTTGCAGACCTGGAGCTGGCCCGGCAACGTCCGCGAGCTGCGCAACGTGATCGAGCGTGCGATGATCTTCAGTAAAGGGCCGGTCCTGAATCGCTCGGACCTCCCGCCGCTCGGCCAGCGCGCGGGCGGAGGCGGGGCCGGCCCGCCACGCGCCACGACTTTCCAACTCCCCAAGGGACTCACCCTGGCCGAAGCGGAACGGGAATACATTCGCCACACGCTGGAAGAAACGAGCGGCGACATCCAGCGGGCGGCTGAGATATTGGGTATCAGCCGTAAGAACCTGTGGGAGAAGCGGAAGAAGCACGGGCTGCTCGCCGAGACGCCCAGCGCCGGCGGGGGAGGGTGATACCGTTCTGGTTACCGGGAGGTAATACCGCACATCATCTCCTCACTCTGTTCATTCCGCTAAGGTATTACGACACAACATATTGGCGACTTGCCCGAGAGGCACGTCCCTTGCGCCAGCCAGCGTCGGCACCCTGCCCCAACGTCCACAGCGCGGGCGAGGGGCCTGACGCAATCGCACGACGAACCTCCGAGGGTGAATTGCCGAAGCACAAGCGCTCGTCCATGAGGTACTGGCTTCTGGTCGCGGTGATCGCGATCGCCTGGCTGCTGCCTGCGCCGGTGTTTGCTCAGGCCGTTCGTGCGTCCGCCCAGGCGGGTGCGACGACCGGGGTGCTTTCGCTCACCGTCAACAAGCCGGCCGGGACCGTGACCGGCGACGTGATGATCGCCGCCATCGCCGTTCGGCCCAATACGGCGACGATCACCGCGCCCGCGGGCTGGACCCTGATTCGCCGCACGAACCAGGCGGCGACCAACGCCAGCTCGCAGGCGACCTATCGGAAGGTCGCCGCCGCGGGCGAGCCCGCGAGCTACACCTGGACTTTCAACACGTCCACCGGCTCGGCGGGCGGCATCGTGACCTTCTTCGGGGTCAACACCGCTGCTCCCGTCGATATCGAAAACGGACAGGTGACGGCCAGCGCGCTGACCCACGCCGCCCCCAGTGTGACGACCACGAAGAGCTATGACATGATCGTCACCACCCACAGTTTCACCTCGGCTGCAACCTGGACCCCGCCCGGCGGGATGACGGAGGCGGTCGATGTCTCTTCGGATGCCGTACCGAATGCCGTCGGGATCACGCTCGAAATGAACTACGTCGTGCAACCGGTTGCTGGAGCGACCGGAGTGAAGACGGCGACCGCCTCGAACGACGCCGATGTGGGAGTCGGGCAGACCCTGGCTCTCGCTCGAGCCACGACCGCCACCTGGACCGGCGCGGTGAGCAATCTCTGGGTCAACGGGGGCAACTGGTCGGGCCTGGGTGGCACGCCACTCGTGGGAGGAGAGGATCTCATCTTCCCGGGCGGCGCGGCGAATCTTTCCAATTCAAACGGTCTGGCGGCCGCGACGACCTTCAATTCGATCACCATCACCGGCACGGGCTATACGCTGGCCGGCAATTCCATCGTGCTTGGTGCGGGCAACCTGACGGACGGCAGTGTCGCTGGATCCAATACGATCAGCCTGGCGATGGCCTTCGCCGCAACCCGCACCATCACGGTCACTGATGCCGCAAGCACGCTCACCCTCAGCGGTGTCACGAGCGGAGCGGGCGGCCTCACCAAAGCGGGCGCAGGCACGCTCACGCTGAGCGCCGCCAATACCTACACCGGGGTGACGACGGTAAGCGCGGGGGTGCTCGACGCCCGGACCAACACGGCCCTGGGAACAGTTGCGGGAGCCACGACGGTGGCGAGCGGGGCGGCGCTGCAAGTGGATGGCACCGGGCTGTTGATCGCGGAGCCGGTCACCCTCAATGGGACCGGGATTGCGAGCGGCGGTGCCCTGCGCAACCTGGCCAATAACAACACCTGGTCGGGCGCGATCACGTTGGGGAGTGCGGCGCGCATCAACTCCGATGCGGGCACGCTCACGCTGTCCAACACCATCGGCGGCGCCACGATGGGGTTAACCGTAGGGGGGGCAGGCAACACCACGGTGAGCGGCGTGATCGGCACCACCACCGGGACTCTGACCAAGGATGGGACAGGCACGCTCACGTTGAGCGCCGCCAACACCTACACGGGGGCGACCACCATCAGTGCGGGCGCCCTGAGGCTGGGCATCGCCAACGCGGTGGGCGCGAGCAGCGCCGTGACCGTGGCCGGAGCAGCCACGTTCGATCTCAACGGGTTCAGCGACGCGATCGGCTCACTCGCCGGCGCCGGCACGGTGACGAGCGGTGTGGCGGGCGCGGTAACGCTCACGGCGGGGGGCAACAACACGAGCACGTTGTTCTCCGGGATCCTCCAGAACGGCAGCGGGACCGTGACGCTGACCAAAGCGGGGACCGGCACTTTGACGCTCTCCGGCGCCAACACCTACACCGGTGTGACGACGGTGAGTGCGGGCGTGCTCGACGCTCAGAACAACACGGCCCTGGGGACGACCGCCGGAGCGACGACCGTAACCGCCGGGGCGGCGCTCCAGGTGGATGGCAGCGGGCTGCTGATCGCGGAGCCGATCACCCTGAACGGGACCGGGATTGCCGGCGGCGGCGCCCTGCGCAACCTGGCCAACAACAACACCTGGTCCGGCGCGATCACGTTGGGGAGCGCGGCGCGCATCAACTCCGACGCGGGCACACTCACCGTCTCCAACACGATCAGCGGCGCGGGCGTCGGCCTGACGGTTGGGGGCGCTGGCAACACCACGGTGAGCGGCGTGATCGGCACCACCACCGGGACCCTGACCAAGGATGGGGCGGGCACGCTCACGCTGAGCGCCGCCAACACCTACACCGGGACGACGACCGTCAGTGCGGGGACGCTGCTCGTAAACGGCTCCCAAGGCTCGAGCGCCGTGAGCCTGAACGGGGGCACGCTGGGTGGTACGGGCACGGTAGGGGCGATCACCTCCACCGCCCTGGGCGGAACAGTTTCGCCCGGATCGGGCCCGGGCATTCTCAACAGCGGTAACGTGAATTGGAGCAGCGGCGCACCCGGTTTCGTGGTCGAGCTCAACGGCACCACCGTGGGCAGCGGCTACGATCGACTCAACGTGACGGGGACCGTGAACGTGAGTGGCGCCGCCTTGAGCGGCACGGTGGGCTTTGCGACCACCGATGGCATGACCTTCACCGTCATCACCAACGACGGGGGCGATGCGATAACGGGGACTTTCGCCGGACTGCCGGAAGGATCCACCGTCACACTGAGCAACCTGACCTTCAAGATCAGCTACGTCGGTGGCACCGGCAACGACGTGGTCTTGACCCGCACGGCACCGACCATGGGGCTGGCACACAGCGTCGTCCCATCGGGCACCGTGCCGGCAGGCACCGATCTCACCTACACGCTGACGTTCACCAACTCGGGCGGCAGCGCCGCGGAGGCGCTGGTCCTCATCGATTCCGTATCGACCAACTCCGACTTCAAGGTGGGGTCTGTCACGAGCAATCTCGGCTCGACCGGTCTCACGGTGGTCGTGGCGTACTCGAGTAACGGAGGGACCACGTGGACGTACATCCCCACCAGCGGTGCCGGGGGTGCGCCAGCGGGCTATGATCGACAGGTCACCAATATCCGTTGGACATTCACCGGCAGCTTGAGCCAAACCGCGCCCAACAACACCGGCTCCATCGGCTTCACCGCGCGAATCAGGTAAGCCCAGAACCACAGACCAGGCGTTACCAACCGCGTTACCGCAGGGTAACATCGCCAGCAGTTCCGCAGCACCACCCCGCCAGCAAGAAGTAACGTAACTCATTGTCACATAACTAGTTTATGCAGTTTGGCACGTGGGGCACAGGACCTGCTTTTCCGCGTGCTCGAGAGGAGTGCTGCGACACATGGTTCGACGCTGCCCCAGTTGCTCAGAACTGACGTTCTTCGGTCGCCCGCAGGTCCTGGGTGAGTTGGTCGTTTGCCCTCGATGCGAGTGCGGTGTTCCGCTGTGGCGAGGGAGCCGCCGCCCAACCCGAAGGGGATGAGCGGCGCGGCACGCCTGGCACAACAGAGGACTGATGACCCTAACACGCTCGATACACACGCAGGTAAAGGAGAGCCCGAACATGAGAACGATGCGAATGCTGATCGTTGCGACCCTGGCCGCCGTGCTGGCCTGGCCCGTTGTCGCTGTCGCGCAGGCGCAGAGCCCCAAGGCGCTGGTGATCACGGCGCACAACGTGACTGCTGCAGCCGCGAGCGGGCGGAAAAACTCGACGCTCGCCCGCCCCGGAGACGAGATCCGCTACACCCTCGTCTTCACGAACCTCACGCAGGGGCCCGTCAAGAACGTGCAGTTCGAAGATCCGATCCCGCAGGGCCTGGTCTACGTGCTTGGCTCGGCAGCCGCGCGCCAGCCGACCCGCATCGCGTTCTCGATCGACGGCGGCAAGACGTACAGCGCGGAGCCGACCATCGAAGCGGAAGAGAAGGGTCACAAGGTGACGAAGCCGGCGCCGCGCGAGCTGTACACGCACGTGCGCTGGACGGTACTCGAGTCCGTGGCGCCGGGAGCACAGGTGACCGCGGAGTTTCGCGCGCAACTGAATGCAGGACCCGGCGAGGCGAAGTAGGCGTCCGGGTAACGGAAATCAACCTCAAGGAGAGATGACAGATGTTCAAGTACTTGCGCTGGACCCAAAGCCTCGCCGTCGCTGTGGTGGCACTCATCGCCGTCACCGCGCGAGTCGTGGCGCAGACGCCGGAGGGCACGGTCATCACGAACACGGCGACCGCGACCTATACCGACGCCAACAACAACGCCTACACCCCGGTCACGGGATCGGTTTCGGTGACGGTCGGCTTCACGGCCGGCGTCGCGGTGACCGCTAACACACCCAGCCCGACCCCCGCGTCGCCGAGCACCGCCGACACGCTGGACTTCACGGTGGCAAACGCGGGCAACGGCAACGACAGCGTCACGATCTCCCAGAACATCTCCGTCGCCGGCGTGATTTCGGTGACGGGGTACCGCTACAGCGGCACCACGTACGCCAGCCTCGCGGCGCTGAACGCGGCGCTCGCGGGTGCGTCAATCGCGCAAGGCGGCTCGATCACGGTCAAGGTTGTCTATGACGTGGCGAGCAATAAGGGCGGCGTGAACACCGTCTACACCCTGACGGCCACGTCACGGCGCACGCCGGCCACGTCGGGCAACGCCGCGAGCAGTATCACCCCGTCGCAGACGCACGCAGTCGCAGTCACGCCGGACGGGGGCCAGAACGTCCAGAGGCTCCCGGGCAACAACTATTCGTTCACGCTTCACCGCGCAGAACAACGGCAACGGGAGCGACGACTTCGATCTGCTGGGGTCGAGCCCGGGGTCCGCGGTGATCACCATCGTGTCGGTGAACGGCGTTGCCGGTGACAGTGCGCGCTTCACGCTGGCAGCCGGCGCGTCGCAGGCGGTCGCGGTCATCTACAACGTGGCGAACGTGGCCGGCGGATCGACGGACACGTTGAACCTGCTCGGCCGCGTCGGTCGGACAGCCCGCGACGACCAATCAGGGCTTCATGGACCTGACGGTCATCAAGCCGAACCTCACGCTCGCCAAGGCCGCGTACCTCGATGACGGGGTCACGCCGGTTTCGGGCACGGTGGTCCCCGGGCAGGTCATCCGGTACCGGATCACAGTGACCAACGGCGGCTCCACCTCCGCTTCGAGCGTGCAGGTGACCGATGCGTTGCCGGCGCAGGTGACGTACGTATCCACCAGCTCGTCCACCGGCTGGAGTGTTGGGGTGGTCGGGCAGAACGTGACGGCGGACTACACGGGCACCGGTGGTGTCCTGGCCGCGGCCGGTAGCGCCACGTTCGAACTCCGCGTCAGCATCAACTAGGGGCCGAGCGTCTCGATGCAGTTCGGCACCTGCGGAGTGCAGAGGGGGCGGTTCGCCCGGCGCGGCTTAGCGGTCGCGGGCCGGACGGCCGCCCTCCTCTGTGCTTTCAGGTTGTTTGTCGTAATCGCCTGTCGCCGCTCAGGGCACCCCCGCGGGAACGCAGATCCGTGCCTGGGCGGTCGCCACGTTCGATACCCCGAGCGGGACGGGGTTCGTCTCCTATTCCGACACGGCCGACGTCCTCGTCGGCCAAGTCGCGGGGGCGGACGTCGAGCCGCCACGAGTCTCGAGTGGGGCCGCCGGCACCGCGGTCCTGTTCGCGCACACTCTCACGAACGTCGGGAACGGTCCGGATTCGTTCACCGTCGCCGGCGTGTCGAGTCACGGATGGCCCGTGACGCTGTATCGCGACGTGAACGCCGACGGCCTGCTCGACCCCGCCGACCCGGCGCTTGCCGGGCCGGTCGCGCTGGGGTATGCCGGCATCGCGTATCTGCTGGCGCAGGTCGCGATCCCCGGCGCCGCCGGGGTGCTGGGCGCGACCGACACCGTTGCGGTGAGCGCGATGAGCTGGTTCAATCCCGCCGTGAGTGACACGGTGCGGGACCGGCTGGACGTGCCCGTCACGCCGGTCACCCTGGCCCTCACCAAGCAAGTGGACCGGGCCACCGCGGTGGCGGGTGATGTGCTGAGCTACACGATTGCCTACGCCGCGTCGGGCAGCGGGACGACCACGAGCGGCCAGCTCGCCGATACGATCCCAGCAGGCACGACCTACGTGCCCGGCACCCTCCGGTGGAACGGCGCCCCCCTCACCGACGCCACGGGCGACGACGCCGGCGCGATCGTTCCCGCGGGCTCGGGCGTCGTGGTCGTGGACCTGGGCGGCGTGGCCGCTGGGGCCCTGGGCGCGGTGACGTTCCAGGTGGCGGTGGACCCGGGTCCCGCGCGCACCGTGACGAACCGCGGTCACACGGTCTACGCGTCGGGCGGCATAACCGACACGACGTACACCAACGCCGTCCAGACCAGCGTCCTGGTGCCGCTCCTGACGCTTTCGAAACAGCTCGTCGGTGCGACCCAGGCCCTGGCGGGGCAGCAGGTGCACTACGTGCTGCACTATGGCAACGCGCCGACCGGCGCGGCCGTGTCCAACACGGTCCTGACCGACACGCTGCCGGCCGGCCTCGACTACGTGAGTGCGGTGCCCCCGGCGGCTGCCTCCGGGTCGGTGCTCAGCTGGGCGCTGGGTACGCTCGCACCCGGCGACAGCGGGGTTGTTGACGTCGTGCTTCAGGTGAACGCCGCCGTGCGCGACACGGTGTGGGCCCGCAACGTGGGGGCCCTCGCTGCGACGAACGCCTCGGCGCTGTCCGTCAGGGCGGCGCTGTTGGCTCTGATCGGGCCCCCCAGCACCGCCGTCGCGCTCGATCTCACCGCCGATGCCCTCGAGGTCGGCGTGGGCGAGGTCATCCCCTACACGCTCGTTGTGCGGAATTCCGGAATCGTTCCGATCGACGACATCCGCATAACGAATACGCTGCCCGCGGGCGGGAGCTATGCCAAGGGCACCGCCCTCGGCGCGGACTCCGTCCTGGTGGCGGGGAGCCAGCTGGTGCTCGTGAGCGTGGCGCCACTCGCGCCCGGCGCCACGCGCAGCTTCCACGTCGGCGTCGCGCTGGCGTCGGCCCCGGGGCTGGTGGCCGAGATGCGCGCGATCGCGGGCGCACAGGCCGCAGCGGCCCAGGTCGTCTCGCCCCAAGCGGTCGCATGGGTGCAGGTGCGCCGCGCCTGGCCGATGGAGACGCGGGCGGCGATCGGGAAGGTGTGGATCGACCGCGCCGGCCGCGGCACTCAACAGGCGGGCGACAGCGGCCTCGCGGGCATCGACATCTGGACCGAGGACGGCCAGGTTGCCACCACCGACTCGACCGGCAAGTTCTCGTTCGCGAACCTGCGGCCCGGTCGCCATGCGCTCCGCCTCGACCCCCGGACGCTGCCCCCGGGCTATCGGGTGTTGAGCGACGACATTCAGGCGGTCGAGGCCAGCGGATGGACGACGCCCCGGGTGGATTTCCGCGTCGCCCCGAACGAAGCGCCGGTGGCGGAGAGCCTGCGCCAGGCGCCGGCCACCCTCGGGACGACGCCCCCGGTGGACCTCGGCATCCCCCCGAGCGGAGCGCCGGTGGTGGGCGGCCTGCGCCAGGCCCCGGCCATCGTCGCGGCGCCTGCGGTGGACCTGCCGGCGGTGGACCTGCCAGCGGCGGATCTGACAGTGGCGGATCTGTCAAAAGTGGTGAGCATGAAGTTCGCGGCGGTCCGGATACACAGATCGCGTTCGTCCGTTGGTGGGCTGGCTTGGCCGCAGATGCGCTACGAAGTGATGCTGAGGAAAGATGCCCCCATGCCGCTCGACGGGATGGTGGAGTTCTCTCCGCTCGCCGACTCCGCGTTGGTGTTCGTGGGCGACACCCAGTTCACCAGCTACGCGTGGCTCGGCAACACGGCGATTCCATTGCCCGTGGGCCGGCCCCGGAGTGAGATCCGGATATTCGCGTGGTCGTCCATCGGCAGCGATTCCGCGACCGCGACGCTCCGCGTCGGCAAGAGCCGTTTGCCGCTGCGCGTCCCCGCTGACCGAAGCCCGGGACCCCGATGTGCCATCGTCGTGGATGACTGCGCTGGTTCGCCAGATCGCTCCGGACTTTGTCACGCCGTCCGGCCAGATGGCGGAAGTGTCGCGCGAGCCGCTCCCCGCCGGACGGCCGGGGGTAGTGGCGTCGACGGCGGACAGCGCGGGGCGCGCCACGGGAGCGGCGTCCACAGGCGACGGCCCGGCGCGGGAACCTGTGACGGTACCGCTGGCACGCACCCGGGTCGCGACCAAGGGCGGACAGCAGGCGGGGATCGTGCTGGGCGCGGGTATCGACATCTTCGCCCCGCACGACGGGACGGTGCTGGCGAGCGACCGCGTGTACGTGGGGGTGAAGGGCGAGCCCGGCACGCCCGTGGTGCTGTACGACGGCGCCACAGCGGTCGATTCGGCTCAGGTCCGCGTCGACGGCGTGTACGACTTCGTCGCGGTGCCGCTCGCGCGGGGCCCGCATCTGCTGCGCGTGCGCGCGAAGAACTCCTGGGGCGGCGAGCGCTGGGACAGCGTGGCCGTCCACGTGACCGGTCTCCCGGTCCAATTCGCGGCGAGCGCGGGTCCGCTCACGCTGCAGGCGGACGGGCGCACGGTCGCGAGCACGAAGGTGCGTGTGCTCGACGCCTGGGGGGTGCCGGTGGTGCAGCCGGCGTACGTGACGGTGAGCGCCGGCGGCGCAGAGCCGATGGGGCGAGATGCGGACCCGTCCTCGGTCGGGACGCAAGTCTTGTCCGACTCTTCCGGCTGGCTGATGGTCAGCCTGCGGCCCGGCCGCGAAGTCAGGCACGGGGAGCTCGAACTCAAGTCGGGCGACGCCACGATCGCCCTGCCGCTCGAGATCCTCCCCGCCGTGCGGCCCCTCACGCTGACCGGCTCGGGGCTCGTGGGGGTGGGCGCGAGCCCCGACGCCTACGGGGCGATCACCGCGCGCGGGCAGCTCGACGCGCGGACGTCGCTCACGCTCGGCCTCGACTCTCGACGGCTGCGCGACGGACAGGATGCGTTCGGCCGCAGCGTGGACCCCTTGAAGGAGTCGGAGTACCCGATCCTCGGGGACGCGAGTCAACTCGAGACCCGCACGGCGTCGGGCACCTGGCTCTCGGCCCGGCTCGAGCGGGGCTTCGATTGGGCGGCGTTCGGCGATCTCGCCACCGCGGATTTCGCGCGCGGCCTGACCCTCGCGCAGTACGGGCGCGCCGTGACGGGTCTGGCCGCGCGCGTCAGCACCGGCGCCGTGACGTGGAGCGGCTTCGGGAGCCTGACCGCGCAGGCGCTGCGGCAGCTGCAGATCCGGGGCGCGGGCGTCTCCGGTCCCTACACGCTTGCCCCCGATATCCTGCCGGGCACCGAGCATCTGCGCATCGAGACGCGCGACGTCGCGAATCCCGAGCGCGCCGTGGCCACGCAGGCGCTGACCCGCTTCGTGGACTACGAGATCAACTACAGCGGCGGCGTGGTGCTGTTCAAGCAGCCGATTCCTGCGGCGGACGGAGGCGGCAATCCGGTGTTCATCGTCGCCACCTTCGAGGCGGCGTCGGGCGGGGACCAGCGGTTCGTCGCCGGCGGCCGGGCGGCGCTGGACGTGCGGCGGCTCGCGGGCGGCGTGCGGCTGGATTCGATGCGGATCGGGCTTACCGCGGTGAGCGCCGACCAGGCGGGGGGCGGCTACCGGTTGGTGGGCGGCGACCTGCGCGCGGTGCGCTTCGGTGGACTCGACGCGTCCGCCGAAGTGGCGTACGCAGAGCGCGGCGACTCCGCCGGCTTCGGAACGCTGGCGCGAGTAGGCTATCGCCTGTTCAACGGCGCCTGGACGATCGGGGCGGGCTACATGCGGATCGACCGCGAATTCACGAACCCGGCCAACGTTGCGCTGCAGCCCGGGCTCACCGAAGTAAACCTCAAGAGCGGCCTGAGGCTCGGCGCGACGGAGCTGCGTGCCGAGCACTCGAGCCAGCAGTTCACGCTGCAGGGAATCGAGCGCGAGCGCAGCCGCGTGAGCCTGGTGCAACCCCTGTTGCGCGACGTGCAGCTGGACGCGGGGGTCACGAACGAACAGGTAGCGGGTGCCTTGGTAACCGGGCTCGGGTTGAGCGAGGCGACTACGGCCGACCTCAAGGCGAAGTGGGTAAAGGACCAGCACCTGCAGCTCTGGACGGAAGCGCGGCGCCACCTGAGCCTCGACGGCCAGGAGCTCGCGCCCGATTTCTGGGGGGTCGGCGGGGCCTATCACCTTTCTCCGGCCGTGGCGCTCGAGGCCGGCCAGCGGTTCGTGTCGCGACCCGACAGCCAGACTCGGTATTCGATCTCGAGCGTCGGCGTGCGCGCGGGCGTGGGACACGGGACCGAGGCGTGGGGCAGCTACCAGTTGAGCGGCGGCATCAACGGCGCGGGCAACGCCGCGCTGGTGGGTCTGCGCAACCGGCTGCAGCTGGGGTCCGACCTGGCGGTCAACGTGATGTTCGAGCGCCGGATGGGTGTCGGCAGCGCGTCCGTCACCGATCCCGTCCGGGCCCTGCCCTTCCTCCAGCCCGAGGACGACTACTGGTCGTTCGGTGCCGGCATGGAGTTACTGCCCGCGCACGCGCCGTACCGGCTGAGCGCCCGCGGCGAGTACAAGGACGGCCTGTTGCAGTCGAGCCGTCTCGCCACCGTGGTCGGCGACGTCTCGTTCGATGCGTCGCTTGCCCTGCTCACCCGGCAACAGTTCTCCCAGAACGCGTTGCCCGGCGCGCCGCTGTCCCGCCAGCTGTCGAGCCTGTGGGGCCTCGCGTTCCGGCCGGCGCACAGCGATCGCCTCAACATGCTCGCGAAGTTCCAGTGGACCGATGCCCGCAACCCGATCGGCGGCGGCGTGCTCGTTTCCCAGGGAGTCGAGCAACGGGCGATCGCGGCGGCCGAGATGATTTGGACGCCGGCTCCGCAGCTCGAGGTCGGCACCCGCTACGCGATGCGCCGCACCGAGACCCAGGGCGTGTACCCGGACGGGGCACCCCAGGCCCTCGTCGCCTGGGCGGACTACGTGGGCAGCCGCCTGAACGTCACCCTGAGCCCCTGGATGAGCGTACGCGGTGACGGCCGGTTGCTGATCGAGCGATCGAGCGGTGCCACACGGTGGGATGCGTCGCCCACCCTTGCCCTGCGGCCTGTCACCGGCCTCGAGATCGCGACCGGGTATCGTTTCGGCGACCTGACCGATCCCGATTTCTCGGTGCGCGGCGGGCACGGGGTGTTCGTCACCCTCTCGGCCACACTCACCGAGAAGTTGTTCCCGACGGCGGCAGCATTCTGGCGAGCCCGGTTCTAGTAACGTTGTTCAGCGAGGGTACGGCACTCGGGCCAGAGGAGGAGTCCGCCGCGAGCCGGTCGACGGGTGCTGGTCCTACGCGAGGACAGCGGGGGAGATTCGGCGGCGCTCACCAAGAACACGACGGGTAACGAGCACACGGCGCTCGACGGCGCGTCGTTCCCCAGTGCGGCGGTCCGAGCCGGCCCGGCGCTCAATGGGTGGGGTGAGCGTCTGCTGACGGCGCTCCGCCCCCGCCCTTCGGTCCACCTGCGAGCGGCGATCGGAACGAGTACGGCGGTCGGCGATCTTGCGTCGAGACGCCACAGTTGGTTGCCCATGTTGGTTGTCGACGATCCACGGACGACCGACGGTCACCCGAGTCGCGAATCGTTCGGAAAAAATTACGGGCGTCTGGTCCGCTTGGCTAGTGCGGATTCAACTCCGACGCGATTGGACGAGGGCGTCGCACCGTGTGAGGAAAGTCACTTGTAACAAGAATGCCGCAGGTTTCCCCCGGCGCCTAACCCGACGCTAGACGCTTGAGTCCGGAGAAATCGCCGGCAAGAAATTGAGTCGCGCGATTTGGACTCGGCGCGGTTGGTCGCTGCGCCGGTCGCGGACACCACGGCGCATCACTACCGCGCGGCGCTCCACCGGGACCTCCGCCGTTTGCTGCCGGCGGTCGCCGATGCGGCGCTGCAGTCCAATGCGGCGATCGGTCCGCAGCCGTCGCTCCACGAGGAAAAGGCCGTCCAATTCGTGTACTGTCACGGGACGAATTTGGTGAACCCGCCCCGTTAACGCCAGCGGAAGATTTGGAGCGCAACGACAAAACTCGCTATGCCCCATATAGTTACGACCAGTAGCGGCTGCGAAAGTGAGACCAGAGACGCCCCCTCGATCATCACGCCACGCAACGCATCGTTCAGGGCGGTGAGCGGGAGCGCCCGCACCCACGGGAGCATCGCCTCCGGAAAGCGGGCATAGGAAAAGAACGTGCCCGACAGGATCCACATCGGCAGCATCACCATGTTCGCGAGACCCGACACCGCCTCCACGGTCCGGGCGCGGCTGGCGACCAGGAGGCCCAGGCCGGCAAAGCAGAGCGCGCCGAGTATCGTGATGGTTGCGAGTGTCATCATCGAGCCTCGCACACCCACACCGAACATCAACCATCCGAACCCGACCAGCGCCGCGATCTCGAGCACCAGGAACATGAGCCGCGAGAGAATGAACGCGAGCAGGTAGTCGCTCTTGCGCATCGGCGTGGCCATGAACCGCTTGAGCAGCTTCTTCGACCGCGCCGTGACCACGGAGAATCCCACACCCCACAGCCCGCTGCCCATCAGGTTCATGCCGAGCAGTCCGGGAATGAGAAAATCAATGTAGCGCGACCCCGGCGTTGTCACCGGCTCGTCGCGGATCGCGGCGGGGTCCCGCCGGCCGCGGCCCTCCTGTACGAGGTCGTTGACTTGCAGCCGGGCGAGCCGGCTCTCGGCCCGGGTCGTGTCGAAGCGGTATGCCAGCGGCTCGCCCGGCACCACCAGCAGCGCAATGCGGCCGGCACGCAGCGCCACCTGCGCCTCGCTCGAATCGAGCACCCGCGCCGCAAGGCTGGGAGAGCGGTCGATCACCGCCGCCACGCTCGAATCGCCCTCACCCCGGGCGACGCCGATCTGCAGCGTGTCGGGCCCGTGGTTCCGGAACGCGATCCCCAGCGCGAACGCCAGCACGACCGGGAAGCCGAATACCCAGAACACCGCTTCCGGCTCGCGGTAGAACTCGCGCGCCCGCGCCAACGTGAGCTGCACCAGGGGGTGGTTACGCATCCCGTAGCTGCCGTCCGGTAAGCGACATGAATACGTCCTCGAGCGTCGCGTGATGGGTCGTGAGCATCGACAGCTCGGCGCCGTGGTGCTCCAGCAGCGCGAGCAGCGCCGGCACCGCTCGATGCACCTCGCCCACGGTCAGCGCCGTGCGGTCGGGCCCGGGCCGTACCGCCTTCACCCCGGGCAGCATTCCCAGCTCGTCCACCCCGGGTGACGCGGCCCCCTCCGCAACTGCAAACTCGACGATGTGCTCGGCACCGAGCGACGCAATCAGCGCGGACGGCGTTCCCTGCGCGATGACCCGTCCGTGGTCCATGATCGCCACCCGATCGCACAACCGCTCCGCTTCTTCCATGTAATGCGTCGTCAGGAGCACCGTGCCCCCGGCTGCCCGAAATCGACCGACCACGTCCCACAGCTGGCGCCGGGATTGGGGATCGAGGCCGGTGGTGGGCTCGTCGAGAAACAGGAGGTCCGGCCGGCTCACGAGGGCGCACGCCACCGAGAGTCGTTGCTTCTGCCCGCCCGAGAGCGTCATCACCCGGGAGCCGCGCTTCTCCTCGAGCTCCACCAGGCCGAGCACTTCGTCCACCGAGTGCGACCGGCGATAGAAGCTTCGGAACAGCCGGATGGTCTCCTCGACCGTCAGCTTGTCGGCCATCTGCGTTTCCTGGAGCTGGATCCCCAGCCGCTCGCGCAGAGCGCGTGCGCCGGCGCCGTCGGCCCAGGACCGGCCCAATACCTCGACCGTGCCGCTTTCGGGCACCGTGAGGCCTTCCAGGATCTCGATCGTGGTTGTCTTGCCGGCGCCGTTCGGTCCGAGCAGGCCAAAACACTCGCCCGTTTCAACCGTGAGGTCGAGCCCCGCCACGGCGACAACGTCGCCGTAGCGCTTGATGAGCTCGTGACAGTGAATCGCCGGCACCGCTAGGACGGTTGTGACGGAGGCTTTTTCGCTTCGGGAGGCTTCTTCTCGATGGTGGTGGCCATCTTGAGGGCATGCTCGAGCTGTATCCGCAGGCTGTTCACGCCGTCCTCGAGACCGCGGATCTTCAGGCTCAGGCCCCCGCTACGCGCCGCCATCACGCCCAGCGCGCCCGCGACGTCGGCAATGGTCCCAATGTTGGCGGTGAGGGCGCGTTGCCGCATCTGCTTCATGTCCCGCGCGATCCCCTCGCAGATCGCCGCAAGCATCTTCGCGGGAGCGGCGCGATTCGCCGCCAGCTCCTGCACGAGGTGGTGCGTGTGGTTCATGATCTTCTGAAACTCTTCGATCTTTTCGATCTTCTGCATCTGCTCGACGGTGAGCTTGTCAACCATCCTGACCTCGCAATCCGATGTGACGAGAACGTGTACCCACTCGCAGGCGCGGCGTCAGGGAAGCGCCGGTGTTTTCGCCGCCCGATCGTCGCGCACCTGCCACGCGACCAGGGCGGCAAGCGCAACCACCCCCGCGGACAAGAAGAACGGCGCGCCGGGCCCCAGGTGCTGGAACGCCACCGTCGCGCCGATCGGACCCACGATCGCCATCAGGCCGCGGAGCGTCTGCTGTGCCCCCATCTGCACACCGTACTGGTTGGGATCCGTCCGGTGACTGACCAACGCCGTGCTCGCCGGGAACAGCAGCGCCGTGCCGATCGGCGCGAGGACCAGGCAGGCCATGAATCCCCACAGCGTCGCGGGGAACGGCATCAGCAGCAACCCGATCCCGAGCAGCACAGCCCCGAGGCGCATGGTGCGGACCTCGCCCAGACGCTCGTTGATCCAACCGACCGGGTGAATCCGCATCGCAACCCCCACCGCGCTGAACACAAAGTAAACCGGGCCGACGTTGTCGGCGTTCAGATTGAAGCGCTGCATGAGGTACAGTGACATGACGGCGATCAGCGCGTTCAGCGCCAGCATCCCGAACCCGTAGACCCAGATGACCTCCGAAACCGGGCTGAAGGGGTGGCGGATCACCTGCCAGAGTGGTCGGGTCACGTTGCCCACCACGACCTGGAACGAGCCGGAGGGCTGGCCCGCGCCCCCGGCCGCCGGCTTTGATGGCGTGTAGACCCTCGACTCCGGAAGCCAGCGCCACGCGAATGGCCATGTTCACCAGCACCAGCGCCGCGGCGGCGAGGCCCGGCCCGTGCGGTCCCCACACCTTGTGCGTCACCGATCCCAGCACCGCCCCGATGCTGACCCCCAGGCTGGTGGCCGCGGACAGCCAACCGAGAGCCTTGGCCCGCTGGCCGGGCGCCATTGTGTCCGCGACGTATGCCTGGGCGACGCCGGTGGTCCCGCCGCCGAACCCCTGGACAAAGCGGCACACGAACAGCAGCCAGAGCGAGCCGGCGAACCCGAAGATCAGATAGGCGATCGCCGACGCGAACAGCCCGCTGAGCAGCACGGGACGGCGCCCATATCGGTCCGACACCCGCCCCCAAATGGGCGATGCGAGCAGCTGCGCCACGGCGAACGCGCTGAACAACGGACCCACGGAGCTGGGCGTTCCCCCGAGCCGCAGCGCGTAGAAGGTGATCAGCGGCGCGATCATCAGCAGGCCGATCATGTCCACAAAGCAGACCGCGATCAGCACCACGAGGCGCTTCAGGTCGGGATTGACCTTCACCGGCGCGCTCCGATCCCGAGCACCGCGGCGCTCGCAACCATCAACACGACACCGAATGCGGCAGCGATCCCCAGCTCGTTCTGGCGCAGGCTCGAGAGAATCTCCATCGCGATGGGGCGCGTGTCGTACGTGTACAGCACGATCGACGTGACGAAGTCACCGAGCGCCGTGACGAACGCGAGGCTCGCCCCGGCCGCGAGCGCCGGCCCGAGCAGCGGCACGGTCACGCGTCGCAGCGTGGCCCAGCCACCCGCGCCGAGGCTCGCCGCCGCCTCTTCCAGCGCGGGATCGAGTTGGCGGTACCCGGCGAGGATAGCCCGCCCGGCGATCGGGAGGTTGCGCACCAGGTACGCCAGCGGCAGGATGACGGCCGTCCCCACGAGCACCCCGCGAAGTGCCAGCGGCCGCGAAACACCGAAGGTGGTGGCGAGCGCGATCGCGAACACGGTGCCGGGGAGCGCCCACGGCAGGGCGAGGAGTCCTTCAATGACGCGGCGCAGCGCGACGCGCCGCCGGACCACGAGCCACCCCGCCGCGAGCGCCAGCACGAGCGCGCCCGCCGTGCTTGCCCCCGCCATCCACAACGAGTTGATGAGCGGCCGCAGCCGCTCGGACTCCCCGAGGAGCCGTTGGTAGTTCACGAGGCTCAAGACCGGCGGCAGGGCCTGCGTCGTCCAGGTGGCGTAGGGAACGAGTGAGACGAGCAGCAACGTCAGATGAGGAAGCAGCAGCACCAGCGCCAGCGCCCATCCGGCGGCGGCCGCGAGCGCGCGTGCGCCGGCGGTGCGCAACCGGCGCCGCCTGGGTGCTGTCCCCTTCCCCAGCGCGACCAGCACGTCGTCCCCTTCGGTCCGGCGGAGCAGCAACAGCACCGCGAGCGCCACCAGCGCCAGCGCCACGGTCTCCACCATCGCGAGCGCTCCGTTTCCATTCAGTCGCGACGCGACGATCTGCGTGGGCATCACGCGGAACCCGCCCCCGAACACGTACGGCGCACTGAAGGAGCCGAGCGCCGTCATGAACGTGAGCAGCGCCGCTCCCGCCAGCGAGGGCCGGAGCAGGGGCAGTGTCACGCGCCGCAAGATCGACCAGCGACCCGCGCCCAGCGCCTGAGCCGCTTCGTGCATCGACGCATCGAGTTTGGCGAGACCCGCCCGGGTGAGCAGGTAGAAGTAGGCGTACATGGAGTACGCGTGGACGAGCAGGATCGCGCCGGCGCCCTCGAGGTGCCAGGGAGCGCGTGGTGAGACCCAGCAGTCCCTGTACGGCCCGCGCCGCGAACCCCGACTCGCCGTAGAGAAACAGAAACGCGATCACACCCACCAGCGGCGGCAGGACCGCCGGCAGCGCCACCAGGGCGCCAAGCACGCGCCGCCCCGGGAACTCGAATCCTTCGAACAGAAACGCGAGCGGCACCCCGGCCGCGGCGGCGAGGACGACACTCGCCACCGAGATCCAGAGACTTGCCCACAACGCGCGCCATTCACCGGGGCGGGTGACGAAGTCGCGCACCGCCGGGGCGTTGGCGGCTTCTCCCGCGACGATGGCGATCGGGTATGCGACCAGCCACACGAGCAGCAGGGTGAGGGCTACCCCGCCGGCATCCCAGCCACGGCGCCTCACCGGCCGGCTCCGGCGTCGGGAAAGGACAGCACCCGGGTGGCCTCGACAAACACCCGGTCCCCGACCTGCGCCGCGTCGGGCGCGGCGAGGATCTCGAATCGCGCCCCGTGCTCTCCCTCAACGAGGAAGAACGCGGCCGCGCCGGTGTAGCGGCGCTCGCGCACGGTACCGGGGACACCGGCGCCCGCAAACCGCAGCCGCTCCGGGCGAATCACCGTGACCGCGCCCTCGCGCCCGCCGAAGGCGCGGGCGGCGGCGTCCCGAAGCACGTTGGCCCGCCCCACGAACTCCGCGACGAACAGTGTCGCCGGACGCTCGTACAGCTCCTCCGCGGTGCCGACCTGCTCGAGACGGCCCCGCCGCAACACGGCGATCCGGTCACCCAGCTCAAACGCTTCTTCCTGCTCGTGCGTGACAAACAACGTCGTGATGCCAAGCCGCGTGATGAGCTGGCGCAGCTCGCGGCGGGTCCGCTCGCGCAGCGAGGGGTCGAGGTTCGACAGCGGCTCGTCGAGCAGCAGCACCCGCGGCTCCGGCGCCAGCGCGCGCGCGAGCGCCACCCGCTGCTGCTGCCCCCCGGACAGCTCCTGCACTTTGCGCCGCTCGAAGCCGGCGAGGTCCACGAGCTCCAGCGCGGCCGCGACCTTGCTGTCGCGGCTCCCGCGCGCGATGCCGCCGAGTCCGAACGCCACATTTTCGCCCACATCGAGGTGCGGAAACAACGCGTAGTGCTGGAACACCATGCCGAACCGCCGGCGCGCGGGCTCGATCCGCGTGACGTCCTCACCCTCGACCGCGATGCGTCCCGCGTCGGGCGTCTCGAACCCGGCGAGCAGGCGCAGCACCGTCGTCTTGCCGCTGCCGCTCGGCCCGAGGAGCGCCACCGTTTCGCCGCGGGCGACACTCAGCGAAACACCATCCACCGCGGGCGTTGCCTCAAACCGCTTCGTCAGGCCCTCAACCTGCACGAAGCCGGTCACTTCCCCTTCCCCCTCCCCTGCCCCCGGACGTGCTCGTCCCACCACCGCATCCACTCGTCCCCCTGCGCCGCCAGCACATCCCAATCCACGTCGGCCACATGCATCTCCCGGCGCACACCGCGCGCCCACTCGGGAAGCGAGTCTTCGGGGAGATCCTGCCGTGCGGGCAACCGGAACACGTCCCGCGCCGCCAACAGCTGCGCCTCCGGCGTGCCGACCCATTCCACGAATGCACGCGCCATCGCGGCGTGCGGCGCCGCCCGCACCACGCCGATGGCATCCTCGATCACGGGCGTCCCGCTCGCCGGGAACACGTAGCCGATGGGCATGCCGTCGCGCCGGCTCAACAGGACGTCCGGCAAATCCCAGATGGTGACGAGGCCCTCTTGTCGCACGAGCTTTTGATTGAGGAGGGTGCCGTTGAGCACGTACTCCTTGGTCTGTCCGTCGAGCCGCCGCAGCCACCCGAACCCGGCAGCCGTATCGTTCCTGATCCGCAGGCCCCGTTCGATGATCATGCCCCACACCGCGCGCATCGTCCCGCTGGCGAGGGGATCGCGAATCAGAACCTTCCCCTTCCATCGCGGATCGAGCAGGTCATCCCAGTCATGGGGCGCCTGATCGGGCGTCAGGGCATCGGTCGCGTAGAGAATGACTGCGGGAGTGAGGTACGCGGCGAAGTAGAGATCCCCGGGGCCGCGCCCGTGCGGCGCGATCGCCTCCGCCCACCCCGGACGGAACGGTTCGAGCAGCGAATCGCGCGCGCCGCGCGCGAAAATCGTCCCCGGCCCGCCGAACCAGACATCAGCCTGCGGATTGGGCCGCTCGGACCGCAGCCGGTCGTACACCTCCTGCGATCCCATATCGAGCCAGTGCACGACCACATCGGGATGCAGCTGCTCGAAGCGTTGCTGAAAGAGAGTGAGGAGGTCGCGGCCGTGCGGTGAATAGATGACCAGCGGGGTCCGATGATCGCGACTGCATCCCACTACCCAAAGCGCCAGCGCGACCGCCCAGGCGCGTGCGCCAGCCCTACGGCCCATTCGTCCGGCGGAGCGCCAGCAGGTTCGCGAACAGGCGATACGCTCCAGGAACACCCGCCGGTAGCTGACGAAAGAACGCGAGCCCGGTGTAGACATAGGTCCCCGCCCCCACCTGGGTCACCAGCAACCCGCCCCGGAGCGGCGTCTCACCGGGATCGTGCATCTCGAGCAGCGGCGTGTAGCGGGAGTCCCACTCGCGCGCGAAGTACAGGCCACGTTCCTGGACCCATCCTTCCCAGTCCGCCGGGCCGATCTCATTCGGCACGCGAAGCAGCGGCGCGCGCACATCGAGCACCTTGACCGGCGCAGCCTCGTCGGTGACGCGATCATGGGGCCGTGCGATGGTGAGGGGATAGGGAGCGAACCCCCCTTGAGTGAAACCGTACTGCTGGTACTCGACGATCACGAGCCCGCCCCCGCGGGCGTACTCGAGAATGCGGCCGTTGTTGGCGACGAGCGCCGGATCCGTTTCGTAGGCGCGGGTGCCGATCACAATCGCGTCGTAGCCCGCCAGCTTTCCCCGCGCGAGCGAGTCGCCACCGAGGATCTCGACCGGCACTCCCACGGCTGCCAAGGCCTCCGGCACCCGGTCAGCCGCACCGCGGACATATCCCACACGCTTCAGCGCGGGCAGCGCGATCCGCGCGACGTGGATTTCGGCCGTGGATGGATGCACCACCGGCCGCGGCCGAATGTGCGGGTAGTCGATCACCACCGACCCGCCCTCGCAGCGCCGGCCGCTGCGATCGGCCGCGACGGCGCCCACCTGGACCAGCCCCGGCTCCACGGGCGTGGGGGGCGCGACCGTGGCCATCCCGCTCTGCGATTCGTCCTCGCGCGTGAATGCGAACCGCAGCGGCGGCGGGACGGACCAGCTGCCGGGCGCGGTGATGGTCACCTCGGCCACCACGGGGCCTCGGGTCCGGTTGGTCACCGTCACCGTCATCTGCCGCGGTCCGCCCGCCGGCCCTTCGCTTGGCCAGACGATCACGCTGGGGCTCAGGGCGACGTCGAAGGCGCAGTCCGCCAGCAGTGGGCGGCGGATTTCACCGTTGGCCGGATCCTTGAGGCGATTCGAAACCTCGCGAGTCAACGTGACCGGCACTCCGGCGATCGTCATCCGGAAATCGAGCGAGAGCAGGGGGCGGTCGAAGGGAAGGCCGCGCAGGTCCGGACGCACAGCCGACCAGTCGTACAACGCGCCCACCGAGAGGGGAGGGCGCCGCAGGTAGTACGGCTGGGAGCGCTCGACGTCGGAGGGGACTGTCATGGAAAAGTGGCTGGTCGCCGTCGCGCCGGCGGCGAGCGGGCCGGCGGCCGCACCGGTCCGCTCGATCATCCACCCAACGGGACCAGCGAGCTGCACGCCTTCAAAGGTGGCGCGGGTTGTTCCCGCATTCCAAATGGTCGCTTCGACCTCGAGGCGCTGTCCCCCGACGACCACCCAGTCGTCCGCCACGCCATCGACCTCGACGCCGGCCGCGGCGGCCAGCGCGCGTCCGAGCGTCGCGCGTTGCTCCGTCTCTATCGGTCCGGTGCCCTTGCCGAGCGCGGCGGCGGCGCGCGCGAGCAGCGGGAGGATTGCTTCGGGGCGAAGCGGGTTCAAGGCGGCGCGCGCTGAATCGACAAGGGCGACGTAGGCCGCCGCGCCGTGCAACGCCGTGTCCACTCCCGCGAACAGGCCTTCTTCGTCTCGCGCCGCGCGGCTCGTGTCGCGCTGTTTCAACAGCGCCAGCCGCACCGGAGCCGGGCCCGTCCGCTCCACCTGCCCCTCACCCTGAGAGCGATGCCGGCTGCGGCTCGCCGCCGCAAGCTGGAAGTACGACCGGCCGGTGAGCGGGTCGAGCTGGCCGGCCTGGAGGGTGACGCCCGGGCCGCCTGAGTCGGAGCGCGCGGAGCGATACAGCTTCGTCGGACCCCAACTCGAATCCCTGAGCAGATCGAACGCCTGGCGGGCCAACTCACCGGCCATCTGGTGTTGCCCGTGCCCGTCCCGGGGAGTCCCCGAGAAGATCGAGACGATCACCTGCGGCCGGAACCGCCGGATCACATCGACGACGTCCTTGAGCAGTGAGTCGCGGGGCCACAGCCGGTGCGTCTCCTCCGCGGTCTTGGAATAGCCGAAGTCGAACGCGCGGGTGAAGTACTGGCGGGCTCCGTCAAGGTTTCTGGCGGCGTTCAGCTCTTCCGAGCGGATCACGCCGAGATCGGCGCCGAGCTCCGGTCCGATGAGATTCTGCCCGCCTTCACCGCGGCTCAGTGAGAGGTACGCGGTTCGCGCCCCGAGCCCGGCCCCCAGGACGGCGAGCAGTGCATTGTCCTCGTCATCGGGGTGGGCGCCGATGACGAGGACGCGCTTGTCGGCGCCGAGGGCGTTGAGGCTGTTCACCAACGCCGCAACGCCGCCGGTGCCGGGCGGGGCAAGTTGTTGCCCCGCGCCAGGGCCGGCGGCGCCAATCACCAAAGCGAGAACGAAGCCGAGGGTGCACCGCACTGGGGACAAACATACACACGACCTGCCGCTCATGGCGACGTTTTCTATGGCGCCGTGGCCAACCCCTATATTGGGGCCGACCTTAGTCCCCAGGGGCCCAACGTGGCTATCCGCGTGGTTTGCCAATGTGGAACCTCCTACGAGCTGAAGGACGAGTTCGCCGGCCGGACCGTCAAATGCCCCCAATGCGGCACCGAGAACCGTGTGCCGGGGGTTGCCGCGGCCGCTCGACCACAGGCGGATGCCGTGTTCGACCGCGACCTCTTCCTGCTCCGCCAGCAACTGCTCAGGATCAGCGAGAAGTACGACGTCGCCGACGAGCAGGGCAACAAGATCGTATTCGTTGAGCGCCCGGCGCACCTGCTGCGCAACCTGGGGGCGCTGCTCGCCGGGCTGGTGGCGGGGGCCATAGCGGGAGTCGTCGTCGCCGGAATCAGTGGCACGTTCCCCCGCGAGGATCCGCTCGCCGGCCTGTTCGCCGTTCTGGCCTTCGTGGCCTTTCTGGTCGTCTTCCTCGTCGTCGGCGTCGGCCTGGGTGCCAAACGGCACGTCACATTCTACCGCGACCAGACGAAGCGCCAAAGGCTGCTGCAAATCTTGCAGGACAAGAAGTGGCAACCGATCACGGCGACCTACACTGTTCGCGATGCGTCGGGCCGTACGCTGGCGCTCTTGTGGAAGAACTACCTCTACAACCTGTTCCGGAAACGGTGGTACGTGAAGGGGACCAACGGCCAGACGCTGTTCGTGGCCAAGGAAGACTCGGTCATCCTGTCGCTGCTCCGGCGCCTGCTGGGACCCCTCTTCGGCCTGCTGCGGACCAACTTTATCATCGTGCGGCCTGGGTCGGACGACGTGGTGGGAGAGTTCAACCGCAAGCTCACGATTCTCGACCGCTACGTCCTCGATATGCGAGCCGATACCGGCAAGTCGCTCGACCGGCGTGTCGCGTTGGCGTTGGGGGTCATGCTCGACACGGGTGAGCGCCGGTAGTGCTCGACCGAGAAGAGCCGATCCTCATCACGCCCGACATGCTCGCGTCGAAGCCGGCGCAGAGCGTTCGGCCCGACGGGCGGGTGGACTTCGAACGCGGCATGCGGCACGCGCCGCCGCTGGTGCTGTTGCTCATCGTCGCGAACGTGACGGTGTTCGCCTGGGAGATCGCCACTGACGCCCTCACGAGCAAGGAACACTTGATTCAGGCGGGGGCCCTGGTGCAGGCGAGGGTGTTCGCCGGGGAATGGTGGCGGCTCCTCAGCGCCACGTTCCTTCATGGTGGGTTCGAGCACCTGCTCGGCAATTGTCTGGTGTTCTATGTCGTCGGGATGGCGTGCGAGCACGCTTTCGGAACGCTCCGCCTGGCAATGATTTACCTTGCGAGCGGGGTGTCGGGCTCAATCGCGAGCACTCTGTTCAGCCCCGGCCCGTCGGTGGGAGCGTCGGGGGCCATCTTTGGTGTCCTCGCGGCCGTGATCGTAACCTTGTACCGCTACGAGCACCGTTTCTTCGTGCGCGACAAGCGGATCGGCGTCGTCCTTGCAACGTGGGCGGTGTATCAGGTACTCATGGGATTCATGACACCCTACACTGACAACTGGGCACACCTGGGCGGGCTCGCGGGAGGCGTGGCGGCGTCGCTCCGCCTGTCGCCGCGGGTGCTCCGGGGACCGCTCACGAGTTAGATTGGCGGAGGGACCCATGGCTACTACTGCCGCACCAGAGCACAAGGTTTCCGCCGAGCAGGCCCGCGAGGTTGCCGAGGCCGCGCGCGAGAAGGATTGGGTCGCGCCAAGTTTTGTCCGCGAGCTGTTTCTTGGGAACCTCCGCACCGACCTCATCCATCCGTATCCCGAACAAGATCCCGAAGACGAGCAGCGCGCCCGGCCGTTTCTGACGGCGCTGGACAAGTTCATGCGCGAACAGGTCGACTCGGACCAGATCGACCGCGACGGGGAGATTCCTGACGCCGTCATCGACGGCCTGCGCGCGCTCGGGGCGTTCGGGATCAAGATCCCGCGCGAATACGGCGGTCTGGGCCTGTCCCAGCTCTCCTACATGCGGGCGATCGAGCTCGTGTCGAGCGTCGATGGCTCCATCACCGCCCTGCTCTCGGCACACCAGTCGATCGGCGTCCCGCAGCCGCTCAAAATGTTCGGCTCCGATGCCCAAAAGAAGAAGTACCTGCCCCGCCTGGCTAAGGGAGCCATCTCTGCGTTCGCACTCACGGAAATGAACGTGGGATCCGACCCGGCGGCGATGGAAACCCTCGCCGTGCCGTCCGACGACGGCCAGGCGTGGATCCTGAACGGTGAGAAGCTGTGGTGCACCAACGGCACCAAGGCCGAGCTGATGGTGGTCATGGCGCGCACGCCGTCGGCGTTCGTGAAGGGGAAGGAAAAGCGGCAGATCACGGCCTTCATCGTCGAGACGAGTTGGCCGGGCGTCGAGGTCACGCACCGCTGCCATTTCATGGGGCTCAAGGCGCTGTACAACGGTGTGATTCGCTTTACCAATGTCCGCGTCCCCAAGGAGAACGTGCTGTGGGACGTCGGCAAGGGACTGAAGCTCGCCCTGATCACGCTGAACACCGGGCGCCTCACGCTGCCGATCACGGCGGTCGGCGGCCGGTAAGCGCTGTCTCGAGATCTGCCGCACCTGGGCGGGCCAGCGCGTGCAGTGGGGCCAGCCGATCGGCAAGCACGACGCCATCGCCCAGAAGATCGGCTCGATGGCCGCCAACACGATCGCCATGGAAGCAGTGGCGGAGCTGTGCGGGGCGAAGGCCGACCAGGGAGGGTACGACATCCGGCTCGAGGCGGCGATCGCGAAGCTATACAACTCGGAGGCGGGGTGGCGGATCATCGACGACGCCCTGCAGATCCGCGGCGGTCGTGGCTACGAGACGGCGGACTCGCTCCGCGCGCGCGGGGAGCGCGCGATTCCCGATCGAGCGGGTCATGCGTGACTTTCGCATCAATCTGATCTTCGAGGGCTCGAGCGAGATCATGCACCTCTTCATCGCCCGCGAGGCGGTGGACAAGCATCTCTCGACCGCGGGCGACGTGGTGATGCCGGGGAAGACGGTCGCGCGAGCGGATCACCGGACTCGGGCGGGCCCTGGCCTTCTACGGGTGGTGGTACCCGTCACGCTGGATCGGCTGGAGCGTCTGGCCGAGGTACAACGAGTTCGGACGGCTCGCGCGGCACGTGCGGTTTGTGGAACGCAGCACGCGCCGGCTGGCGCGCGGGGTGTTCCACGCGATGATGCGCTTTGGCCCGAAACTCGAGTACCGCCAGTCGGTGCTGTTTCGTCTCGTGGACGTGGGCGCGGAGCTGTTCGCGATGGCCGCGACCTGCGCGCGCGCGCACGCCGACGCGCGTCGCAACCCCGCACAGGGCGCGCACGCCGTGGAGCTGGCGGACTTGTTCTGCTGGCAGGCACGGGGACGCGTGAAGGCCAAGTTCCAGGGCCTGTGGCGCAACGAAGATCAGCACACCTACCGCGTCGCGCAGGAAGTGCTCCGGGGCGAGCATCGGTGGTTGGAAGAAGGGATAGTAGAGCTGAAGGAGTGAGTTAGACGGTTAGGCGGTTAGACGGTTAGAGAACGGCAATGATTCCGGTAAGGCGAGCGGTGATTCTGGTCACTGCCTCAGACTCTGTCGTCGGGCTATCGTCAGGGCATGAAGCCCTACGAGCGTCTTATCGCGTGGCAGCATTGCCATCGTTTGACCCTTCTTACCTACCGCGTCACTCGCACCTTCCCGAACACCGAACTGTACGGGATCACTTCCCAGATGCGTCGTGCCGCGGCGTCCGCTTCCGCGAACATTGCTGAGGGGGTCGCAAAGCGTGGTCCGGCGGAGTTGAGACGCTTCCTGGATATCGCTCTCGGATCGCTCTCAGAGCTGTCCTATTTCGCGCGACTGGCTCGCGATCTCGACTCGATGACGACGAGTGACCTGGGAGGAGTTCGAACGGATCCACGCAGAAGCGGGCAAGACGACGATGGGTCTCTACAAGACGGTCGCCCGCCGGTCTCGGAATGACCTAACCGCCTAACCGCCTAACCGCCTGTCGTAGTTAGGCTGCCTGATGCGCAATCATGATGCTCCGCAGTCGCTCCGGCGTCTCGCCGGCCATATCGCCGTACGGGGACGGGTGGCCGGCCTTGTCCATCACGATGCTGGGACAGACGAACTCAAGCCGGCGGGCATAGATCCGCTCGGCGGCTTCCTGGGTCGCCACGGGCGTGGCAATCACCACCTGCTTCGCGCCGAGCTGCGTGGCGGCCTTCGCGGCCGCCAGCACCTTCCAGGGCCAGATGACCTGGCCGTCGATGATCACGGCAACGCGGCCGGAGAGCTTTCGCACGGGCCGCTGCGTCCGGTACAACACGATGTCCTGGCTCACCCGGGCGCGGGACTCGTCGATGGCGGCCGACAGCTTGTCCATGAGGCTGCCGGACGGCATGAAGTCGGGGTCCATCTCCGACGGGACCGACTCCGCGATCGCGCCTACGGGTGCGAGGTTCGAGCCCAGCCGGATGAACGACGCCACTAGGACGTCGAATTTCCCCCCCATCGCCTTGGCCGCGTTCGCGGCGATTTCGACGCCTTCCGGGGTGATGCCGAGGAGCACGCACTCCAGATAGCCCCGGGCGGAGAGCTGCTGGCCGAGCAGCGCCCCCGCGCTCGAGCGCGTGGGATACAGACTCTCGCGACGGGGTTGGGCGGGTGTCGTCATGCCAGCCAACATACTGCGGTCCCCCGACCCGCCGCCACCGATCGTCGTGGTCCGTCCGGGATGGTTATGTTTCCAGACGCTCCTCCCAGGAAATTGTGCGTGCCGAAGGACACCCTGAGCATCACCGACAACCGCACGGGCAAGCAGTACGAGATCCCGATTCAGGACGGCACCGTGCGCGCGGCGGACCTGCGACAACTCAAGGCGCGGGAAGACGATGCCGGCCTCCTGTCCTACGACCCGGGGTACATCAACACCGCGTCGTGCCGCAGCGCCATCAGCTACATCGACGGCGACAAGGGGATCCTCCGCTACCGCGGCTACCCCATCGAGCAGCTCGCGGACAAGAGCACCTACCTCGAGACTGCCTACCTCGTGCTGCACGGAGAGCTGCCGACGGCGGCGCAGCTCGACCAGTGGGTGCGCGAAATCACGCACCACACGTTCATTCACGAGAACATCAAGAAATTCATCGACGGCTTTCATCACGACGCGCACCCGATGGGTGTGTTCGTGAGCACCGTGGCGGCGCTCTCCACGTTCTACCCCGAGGCGAAGAACATTCACGATGAAGAGTCGCGCCGCATCCAGATCATCCGCCTGATCGCCAAAACGCCCACGCTCGCGGCGTTCGCGCACCGGCATTCGGTCGGGATGCCGTACGCGTACCCCGACAACGAGCTGAGCTATTCCGGCAATTTTCTGAACATGATGTTCCTGACGACCGAGGTAAAATACGTCCCCAACCCGACGCTGCAGCGGGCGCTGGACGTGTTGTTCCTGCTCCACGCCGACCACGAGCAGAATTGCTCCACGAGCGCGATGCGCACCGTCGGGTCGTCGCATGCCGACCCGTACTCCTGCACGGCGGCCGCGGCCGCCGCCCTGTACGGCCCGCTGCACGGCGGCGCCAACGAGGAAGTGCTCCGGATGCTGCGCGCGATCGGATCGAAGGACAAGATTCCCGCGTACATCGAGCGCGTAAAGCGCGGCGAGCTGCGGCTGATGGGGTTCGGGCACCGCATCTACAAGAGCTACGACCCACGGGCCCGGATCATCAAACGGATCGCCGACGAGGTGTTCGACCTCACGGGCAAGAATCCCCTCGTGGATATCGCGCTCGAGCTGGAGCGGATCGCGCTCCAGGACGACTACTTCGTATCCCGGAAACTGTACCCGAACGTCGACTTCTATTCCGGGATCATCTACGAGGCGATGCACATTCCGGTGGCCATGTTTCCGGTGCTGTTCGCGATCGGACGCACGCCCGGATGGCTGGCGCAGTGGCAGGAGATGCTGCTCGACAAGGAGCAGCGCATCGCGCGGCCCCGGCAGGTCTTCACGGGCCAGGACGCGCGGGACTATGTCCCGATGGCCCAGCGGGGGTGAGGCGAATACCGTCTGACAAGGAGAGACCGATGGCCACGTACGTGATGCTGTCGAACCTGACCGACGAGGGCGCCAAGACCCTCATGCAGAACCCGGCCCGGCTTCAGGAAGTGAACAAGGAAATCGAAAAGCTCGGCGCCAAGGTGATCGCTCAGTATGCCACCCTGGGCGCCTATGATTTCGTCAACATCGTGGAAGCGCCGGACAACTCCACCATCGCCCGCGTCTCCGCGGCGTTGGGAGCGCGCGGCAGCGTGCGGCTGCTGACGCTGCCGGCGATCCCGGTCCCGGAGTTCCTGAAGAGCCTGAAGTAGCTTAGCGGCGGCGCCGCCCGCCCGCGCGTACCCCCATCGACCGCGCCGGCCTGGGCGTCGCCACGATGGCCGCCCGGGATGCGGGCGGCTTGGCCACGGGCTCGAACCCCGGGACCACCTCCCGCGGGAATGACTGCCCGATCAGCTTCTCGATGTCCGCCACGAGCAGCCACTCGTCCGGCGACATCAGCGTCAGCGCTACTCCGCTGTGGCCCGCCCGCGCCGTCCGGCCGACCCGGTGCACATACACCTCGGGATCGGTGGGAACGTCGAAGTTCACGACCATGCGGATGCCGTCCACGTCGATCCCCCGGGCGGCGATGTCGGTCGCGACCAGGATGTCCGCCTCGCCGCTCCGGAACAGCTCGAGCGTGCGCTGGCGGTGGCTCTGCGCTTTGTCGCCGTGGATTGCGTGGGCCATGATGTTCTCGCGCCGCAAGAACGTGACCAGTTTGTCGGCCCCGTACTTCGTGCGGGTGAATACGAGGGTCTGCCCGGCGGGCTTCGCCTGAAGCACGCGGGCGAGCGCCCCCCGCTTCTGCAGCTTGTCCACCGCCACCAGCACGTGCTCGACGCCCTCGGCAGGCGCCGCCCGGCGGCCGATCTCGACCGACGCGTGCCCCTGCATCGCGCGCTGCGCCAGCCGGTCGACATCCGCGGAAATCGTTGCCGAGAAGAGCATCGTTTGCCGCTCGGCGGGCAGCTCGTCCAGGATGCGGCGCACGTCGGGTGCGAAGCCCATATCGAGCATGCGATCGGCTTCGTCGAGCACCAGCACTTCGATGCGTGAAAAGTTGAGGTGGCCCCGCCCGATGTGATCGAGCAGCCGGCCGGGCGTCGCGACGACAATGTCCACACCCCGGGCTAACGCCCGCGTCTGCGGCTCCATGCCTACTCCCCCATAGATCGCCGCCGCTGTGACCTGGAGATGCCGGCCATAGGTTCGCGCGCTCTCGACCACCTGCTCGGCCAGCTCGCGGGTGGGAACGAGGATCAGGGCGCGCAGCACATGCTGGGGGCCGGTGGACAGGCGCTGCAGGATCGGCAACAGGAAGGCAGCGGTCTTACCGGTGCCGGTCTGCGCGGAGCCGATCAGGTCGCGGCCCGCGAGCGCCAGCGGAATCGCCTCGCGCTGAATGGGTGTCGGGAGCTCGTAGCCTTCGTCGGCTACGGCGCGGACGAGCTCTGGGGCAAGCCCCAGGGATGTAAATGGCATTAGGAAACACTTCCCTTTCTGAAATACACACACACGCACGCCGCCAGTGGCCAGGCCACTGCGTTGCAGCGTCACAATTTTGTTTTTTGAACCCTGGGAATGAGACCGAGCGTGTGTACAGCGCCGGTGCCCGCTCCTGAGCGGGACCGTCCTTCGGAAGGATGCCAGCTCGCGGTTCTTGCCTTGCGCAAACAAGGTAACGATTCGGCCGGGTTCGCGGTAGCCCCGCGCTCGCAACTACGCTGTCTGCGGCTTCTTACGGAACAGCACGAAGGAGCCAACGAGGATGATCGTGGCGAAACTGAACCACTGAATCACGTAGGAAAGATGAGGGCCGTTCGTAAGCTCGGGCGGCGGCAACCGGCGCGGGAGACCACCAGGCGCAGGAGACGCAGGAGGCACACAGGTACTGCCAGGCACAACGGACGGACAGTCGGGGAGCTGCTGGACGACGAACGGCAGCAACGCGTACGGCACAGAATCCTGCAACTTCGCCGGATCCACATCGCCGTGACCGCGCGGTGCGGCGAACGCGAGTCCTGCGACATCAGCCGACTCAGGCTCCTGGAACGCGCGCTCGTCCACGTGATAGGCGTCGGGCGACGCCACCCAGCCACGATCCACCAGCACCGCAGCGCCGTCGCCAAGCTTGAGTGGCGTGACGAGATTCACGCCCGGTGCTTCGTCCAGCATGTGCGGCCGCCACATACGCTCGTGGCCGAAGTCATACGCTCCCCGTACGTGCACGCGGCGGTTGTGGACCGAGTCCAGCGGGGTGGTCCCCGTCACCTCGAGTGGCGGCAGCGCCCACCCGGCCCGCGCGCTCGCGTTCCGCGCCTGGCGCTGGTGGAGGCGGGAGAGCTGCCAGAACCCCAACCGCACACACGTGGCCGCGAGGACGAGCGCGATTCCCACTCCCAACAGGTCGCGACCACGCCGCTGCACCGTTCCCCCTCGGTTACTCGAGCTTCGCGTCGAGCTTTATCTGCACGTTGCCCTTGAGCGCGCCAGACACCGGACAGCCGTTCTTTGCCGCTTCGGCCACCCGCTGGAACTTGGCCTGGTCGATCCCCGGCACCTTCCCGCGCACCTTGAGCTCCATCGTGGTGATCTTGAAGCCGTCACCCACCTTGTCGATGGTGCAGGCGGCCTCCGTGGTCACCCGAGTCGCCGGGGTGCCGGCCCCATCGAGGTCATGGGACAGCGCCATGCTGTAGCACGCCGCGTGGGCGGCGGCGAGCAGCTCCTCGGGGGTCGAGCCCGCGGCTCCCTCAAATCGTGTACGAAACGAATAGGCGCCGCTGAAGGTCCCGCTCGCCGCCTTGTAGCTGCCTTTCCCGTCCTTAAGCTTGCCTTCCCATACGGCGCTGGCGCGACTGGTGGTCATGACAGGCTCCGTGAGCGTGGGGGCGTGAAATCTGGCGCAAGGGTGCACCGGACGCTACGCTTGCTCCCGTCCATGCCTCGATTCCGGACCGTACCAGGGAGGGACGTCCGATGGCGCCCAAGAAAAAGAAGCCCGCCCGCAAACCCGCACCGAAGAAGTCCACCCCGAAGCGTGCCCCGAAGTCCCCCGCGCTCGCTCAACGCCAGCAGCCCGAGTCGCTGCGGCTGCGTTCCCTGGCCGCCTCGCTCACGGTGAACGACCTGACGCGCAGCATCGCCTGGTACCGCGATGTGCTGCGCTTCTGGCCGGGGGAGCGATGGGAAGACAACGGGAAACTGCTGGGCATACAGATGAAAGCGGGCGTGTGCGACCTGATGCTGTCGCAGGACGATTTCACGAAGGGCCGCGATCGCGCGAAAGGTGACGGGGTGCGGCTGTGGCTCGCGACGGCGCAGGACATCGCGGCGATCGCCGCCCGCATCAAGGCGAGCGGCGTCCGGTTGGACTACGAGCCCCGGGAAACCCCGTGGGGCGACTACGCGTTCGCGATCACCGACCCCGACGGGTACAAGATCACCGTCATCCAGGAGGAGTAGCGGGCTTCGGCTCCACCGGCATCTCCGCCGCCTGCCACACCGTCCACCCACCCACCAGGGCCCGCGCCCTGGACCAGCCGGCTTTTCTCAAGCTTAGCGCCACCCGGGCGCTTGTGGCTTCGCTGTGTCAGGCGCAGTATGCGACGAGCCAGTCGTGGCGCGGCAGCGCGAGCTCCGCGGCGCGTACCGCAACGTTGCCATCGGGTGACACGCGAAGTGCACCGCGCGCCTGGGTGTCCGCCTCGCTGTAGGCCCCCTCCTTCCGCACGTCGAGCAGCCAGACGCGTTCACCGGCGGCCTGCACCCGTCGCAGCTCATCCAGCGTGATCGTCTCAGTGTTCGCAACAAGATCGTTCCTGGGCACCGGGTCGGAAGCGGGAGCCGCGTCGGCGATCGGCAAGGGAGCGCCCTTCCCTCTTCCCCCGTCCCCCTTCCCCAGGATCATCTGCGCTCCGCCGTGAATCACGACCGATAACAGCACGACCAGTGCGGCTGGGGCAAACAACCCCTCCGCGCCCGGGAGGCCCGCGAATACCGGGAGCAGCACCAGCAGCAGCGAGCTCAGGCCGCGCGGCCCGAACCAGACGATCAGGCGACGACTGCGGGGGTCGAGCGGCTGGCCGCGCAGCGCCACGAGCAGCACCGCTGAGCGGGCAAACAGGGCTATCCCTGCGAACGCGAGCGCGGCCCAGGTGACGCCGGAGAGCCCGGTCCAGATGAGCGAGCTGCCAAGCGCCACAAACGTCAGCAAGAGAAACATCTCGGCGGCCGCCTGGCCGAAATCGAGAAAGCAATCGCACAGCTCGGCATCGACCACGGCAATCGTCAGGCCGGCGGTGAACGCGGCCAGGAACCCGCTGCCGTGCACGGCCTCCGCCGCCGCGTACGCCGTGAACGCGACGCCGAGGGCGTACAGCGATTCGTAGTCGCGGCGTACGGTGAGCTTGCGGCGCACCTGGTCGAGCGCGGCAACGCCCAGGAACCCGAGCACGACGCCCGCCCCTGGGCCCAGCACGAACAGATCCAGCGCCATGCGGCCGAAGTGCGCCTCGCCGCCGCTCCCGCCGAGGAACGCCATCGCGACAAGCACGACCGGGAGCAAGACGATGTCGTTGAGACCGCTTTCGAGCCCCAGCGCCTGTCGCGCGGCGCCCGGCACGTCGGTCCCGCGCAGCAGGCCACGCATCATCACGGGGTCGGTGGAGGCGAGCGCCGCGCCGAGGATGACGGCGGGCGCAGGTCGCAGCCCCAGCAGCGCCCACCCCGCGAGGGCGATGAGGCCCGCGGTCAGCATCGTGCCGGGGCCCAGCACCAGGAATGCGAGGCGCCGGTGCCGGCTGACCTTGGCCACGTCCACCGACACGGCGTCCGTGAACAGCACCAGGACGAGTGCGATCGTGGCGATCGTCTGCAGGATGGGAGAGGTGAGGTCGAAGACGACGAGCCCGAGCCCGTTCGAGCCGAGCACGAGGCCGAGCAGCAGAAAGACCGCGACCTGCGGGAGGCGCCACCGATCCACTACGCCCGACAACAGCGCCGCCACCATCACGACCACGCCCACGAGGGCGAGGGTGGTCGTGAACGTCGTGGCGGAAAGCGGGGGCACGGGTCTGGTAGGACGGCTAGTGTAAGCCGCCCCCGCTGAACTGCTTCACGAGGTCGCCCAGCACCGCCTTGGCGTCGCCGAACAACATCCAGGTATTGTCGAGCACGTACAGCTCGTTGTCGATCCCGGCGAACCCGGGATTCTTGCTGCGTTTGATAGCCAGGACGGTCTTGGCTTTGTCCGCCGCAATGATCGGCATGCCGTAGATGGGACTCCCCTTGGCGTAGCGGGCGGCCGGGTTCACAACGTCGTTGGCACCGATCACGAGTGCGACGTCGCACTGCGGCATTTCCGGATTGACCTCGTCCATTTCGACCAGCGCCGTATAGGGAATGTCGGCCTCGGCGAGCAGCACGTTCATGTGGCCGGGCATTCGCCCTGCGACCGGGTGGATCGCGAACTTGACCGTGATCCCCCGCTTGGTGAGGTGATCGTACAGCTCGCGCACCTTGTGCTGCGCCTGCGCCACCGCCATCCCGTATCCCGGGACGATCACCACGAGTCGGGCCTGCTCCAGCATCTGCGCGGCGCCCTCCGGGGTCTCCTGCTTCCAGGTCTTCTGCTCCCCGACCGCCACGGCCTTCTGCACCGTGCCGAACGCCCCGAACAGCACGTTCGTGAACGAGCGATTCATCGCGCGGCACATGATGATCGACAGAATCAGGCCGCTCGAGCCGTCCAGCGCGCCTGCCGTGACGAGCAGCTTGTTGTTGAGCACGAAGCCCATCGCCACCGCCGAGAGGCCGGCGTAGGCGTTCAGGATCGAGATGACCGTGGGCATGTCCGCGCCCCCGATCGGGATGATAAGCAGCACCCCGAACAGGATCGCCAGAGCGACGATGCCGTAGAATGCCTGTCCCGACCAGGCCGCCGTCGGATGCAGCACGACGAGGACACCCAGGATCGCGGCGAGCACCAGCACGCCGACGTTCACGACGTTTTGCCCCGGGTAGGTGACCGGACGCTGCGGGATCCACTTCACCTCCTGCAGCTTCCCGGCCGCCATGAGACTCCCCGTAAACGTGAGGAATCCCAGAATCACCTCGACGACGATGGCACTCATCCGGAACGCCGTGAGCTGCTCCGGGTTGTGCCCCGCGCCGAGGAAGTACTCTGCGGTACCCACGAGGCCGGCCGCGAGTCCGCCGAACGCGTGCGAGAGGGCGGTCCGCTGCGGGACGGCGGTGAGCGGCACGCGCGACAGGGGAATGCCAACGGCGAAGCCCGCGATAATCGCCACGACGATCCACGCGTGGTGCACGATCTCCGGCTGGATCCAGGTCGCCAGGACGGCCACGACCATTCCCCCGATCCCCGCCATCACACCGCGGCGCGCGGTCTTCGGGTCGCCCATCCAGTACAACGCGAAAATGAACAGCGCCGTGGCAAGAACGGCGGCGAACTCGGCGACGGCGTGCGTCATTGCTTCTTGAACATCTTCAGCATGCGGTCCGTGATCATGAACCCGCTCACGATGTTCGTCATCGACGCGAACAACGCGACCGCTCCCATGACTCGGATGACGACCGGGTACTCGGCCCCGGCGACGACGATCGAGCCGACGACCGCAATGGCCGAGATCGCGTTGGTGAGCGACATGAGCGGCGTGTACAGCAGCCGGGACACGCGCCGAATCACGCCCAACCCGATGAAGGTCGAGAGCACGAACACGAACAGCATCGACCAGTAGTCGACCGTCCCGTGATCGCCCGTGGCAGCCTGGGCCGCCAGCAATCCTTCGGTCATGTTTTCCGTACCTCCCCGGCGTGAGTCACACACGTGTCGCGAATGATCTCGTCATTGAAATCGAGGGCCAGCGCACCGTCCTTGACCAGGTGCAGCAGGAAGCTCGAGATGTTGCGCGCGTACATCTGACTGGCGTGATACGGCAACGTGCTCGCCACGTTCAGCGGCCCGAGGATCGTGACACCCTTGCGCACCACGTCCTTCCCCGGCTGCGACAGCTCGCAATTGCCGCCCGTCTCGACCGCCAGGTCCACGATCACCGAGCCCGGTTTCATCCCCTCGACCGCCGCCGCGCTGATCAGCGTCGGCGCCTTCTTGCCGGGGATGGCCGCCGTGGTGATCACGATGTCGATGTCTCTTACTTGCTGCGCGATGAACTCGAGCTCGCGCCGATGCGTCTCGTCGGACAGCTGGGTGGCGTACCCGCCGGCGGTTTCCGCCTGTTCGGTGATCTCCATCGCGACGAACTTGGCCCCGAGACTCTCGACCTGCTCCTTGACCGCGGGGCGCACGTCGAACGCCGACACGACGGCGCCGAGGCGCCGCGCCGTGGCGATCGCCTGCAGGCCCGCAACACCGGCGCCCAACACCAGCACGCGCGCCGGAGTGAGCGTGCCGGCGGCCGTGACCAGCATCGGGAAGAACCGGCCGGTCTGCATCGCGGCCATCAGCACCGCCCGGTACCCCGCGACGGTGGCCTGGGACGACAGCACGTCCATCGGCTGCGCCCGCGTGATCCGGGGGAGGAGCGCCAGGCTGAAGGCCGTGACTTTGCGGCTGGCGAGCCGCGCCACGGCCTCCCGGGCGGCGGAGGGTTGGAACAGGGCCACCAACGCGGACCCTTCGCGGCACAGCCCTGCCTCCGCGGTGGTTGGGGGCTGCACCTTGAGCAGGACGTCGCTCTGCCCGACGATATCCGCCGCGGTTCCGGCAAGCTCGGCGCCGGCTGTGCGGTAGGCCTCGTCGGTGAACGACGCCGCCTCGCCGGCGCCCCGTTCGACCAGCACCGTCAGACCGGCTTTGACGAGCCGCTGGCTCACGTCCGGGGTCACCGCCACCCGGCGCTCGTTGACCGCGGTCTCTTTCGGGACCCCAATCTTCATCGACTCCCCCAAGGGCTGGTGATACGTACCGCGTCGGTGAGTGCGAGAACGTAACAACCCCCGGCGCGGGTGGACAGGCACTCCGGGCCGGGCGACCCGCGGCTCATCGACCCAACGCGGTTCGCAGCTCGGCGAGCCGGGCGCCGATATCCTGCGGCGAAAGCGCCGCCAAATCGGGCGGGAGCAGCTGCCGGCTGGTGCATTCGAACGCGGCGATGAGGCGCTGATACTCGAGCTCCAGCGGGTAGGACGGCGGCTGGAAATCGCGGATCAACTCCCGCAGCAGAGACGCGCTCAGCGCCGTACTGCCACCCGCCGCCATCCGGCGCCCCGCCCGCACCAGAATCGCCTCCAGGTCCGCCGCTGACACCGCGTCGGGACTCTCCGCCAGGAGCGAGCCGGGCTCGACCCCGGGTTCGAGCGCGATGCCGAGCCGCCGGCGCAGACTCTCGAACACCTGGGCGCGCTCCTCGATCGTCGCGGGCGGAAACAACGCGATGTGCTCCTCGGCGCGACCCTGACGCTTCAAGTCCACCGGAACCAGGTCGGGCCGACTCGTCATCAGGAACCAGACGACCTTGCCCCGGCGCCTCGTGTCGCCCATGAATGCCGCGAGCGACGCGAACACTCGCTCGGACACGCCCGAGTCCCCGCCCCCCCGCTCGCGCGTGCCGAGGGCCGCGTCAGCTTCGTCCACCACCACGGCGACGGGACCGATCGCATCGAGCAGCCCGAGGACGCGCTCCAGATTGGCCTCGGTCTGGCCCTGCCACTTGGAGCGAAAGTTGAGGAGCTCCACGACCGGGATCCCGATGTCGCGCGCAAAGCAGCGCACGATGAAGCTCTTGCCGGTCCCGACCGGACCGCAGATCAGGTAGCCCATCGGCACCACGTCGAGGCGGCCCTGCGCCAGTGCCCCCGCCGTCTCCCGCAGCAGTGCCTTGGCACCCGTGTGGCCGGCGACCGCGTCCAACCCGAGGCTGCTGGTCATAAACGTCAGGAGGCCACCGCTGGCCTCTTCGATGAGCCGTTTCTTCTCACGCGTGAGGGCGTCTTGATCGAGCCCCGCGCCGTTGGCTTCGGCCTCGGCGAGCAGGCTCTCGAGGTGCAGCCGCGTGAGTCCCGCGGTGAGGATCGCCGCGCGGCGCGAGTCCAGGCTCGCGAAGGTCTCGGGCCGGCTGCCGCGGCCCGCCAGGTAGGCGTGGCGCTCCTGCTCGTCGGGCACCGGCACGGTGATCTCAAATGTCCGGGCATCGCCCACGAGGGCAGCAGACAGTGCCGCCGCCGTCTCGGCGAGCAGGCAGAAGGTCACGTAGCGCTGCAGAAACAGCGGTTCACTGGCCCAACGGCGCAGCGTGACGATCGCGTTGCGATCTTCGGCCGGGAGCTGACCGGGCTCGCCGGCGGGTGCTACCGTCTCCCCGAAGTCGACGACGACCGCCGCCGAAAAACGGCGGTTCTCGGCGAGCTGGTAGCGCAGATACGTTTCGATCAGCTGGAGCGCTCGCTCCGGCTCGCGCGGCTGCAGCTGCGCGAGGTTCGTCCCGCCGATCTTGTCGTAGGCTTTGAGGACGGTCTTGAAATCGTTTTCGACGTCGCGATCGCTGAACCCGATCCCGGCACCGCGATCGTAGCTGATGATCGCCGACCGGTCGCTGAGCAGTACCTGTGTGAGAAATTCGCCCATGGCGCCGAAGCGTCGCGCGCCGAGCGGGTGGAGGTCGCGCACACCGGGTCCGTGGAGGATGAAAAAGTCGATCCCCCGCTGCCGGATGCGGCGCTGGAGTGTCTTGGCCCACCCGGGGAGCGGCGGCTGCTCGCCCCGCGGGCGCGGCTCGAGAGTGTCACCCGGGAGGGTCACCCGGCGACGACCGCGTCCGCTTCGATTTCGACCAGCATGGCGGGGTCGACCAGACCCGAGACCTCGACCAGCGTGCAGGCGGGACGAATGTCGCGAAAGAACTCGCCGTGGGCGCGGCCGACCAGCTCCCAGTCCGCGATGTCGCGCACGAACAGCCGCGTGCGGACGACCGACTCGAGGCCCCCGCCCAACGCCCGCAGCGCGCGCTCGATGTTGCGGATCGTCTGCACCGTCTGCGCATAGGCGTCATCCGGCCCCACAATGCGCCCGTCCTGCCCGGTGGCCGTCGTCCCCGCGACGTAGATCGCGTTGCCGACCCGCACCGCGCGGGAATAACCCACGAGGGGCTCCCAGGTCGTGCCGCTGGAATAGGTCCGCCGGTCGCTCGGCATCGTGTGGAAGATAATGGCGCGCGCGCGCCGCTTGACAGGCGCGGGCCGACAGGCAACACTTAACCGTATGGTTAACCATTCGGCGGGCGAACTGGACGCGGTGTTCGCCGCTCTCGCGGACCCAACGAGGCGCGCGATCCTCGCGCATCTCGCTACGCGGGAAGCGTCGGTCACCGAACTGGCGCAGCCGTTTCGCATTTCGCTGCCCGGGGTGCACAAACACCTCCGGGTGCTCGAACGGGCCGGCCTGCTGGTGCACGCCAAGCACGGACGCGTGCGACGTTGCCGGCTCCAGGCGCGTCCGATGAAGGGCGCCGCCCGGTGGATCGAACACTATCGGCGGTTCTGGGAGCACCAGTTCGACGCGCTCGCTACCTACCTCGCCGCCACGGAACCGGAGGAGACCTTCCCATGGCCACTCAGCAACAGCGCACCACCGCCCTCACGCTCCGACGCACCTTCCAAGCGTCCCGGGAGCGCGTCTTCCGGGCGTGGACGACGCCGGAAGAAATGAAGCGGTGGAAAGGCCCGGGCGACCGTTCGACCCCCCTCGTCGAAGTGGACCTGCGGGTCGGCGGCGCCTACCGGGTACACATGCGGGCGCCCGACGGCAGCGAAGCGCGTCTCGTGGGTGTGTACCGTGAGGTCGATCCCCCGAAGAAACTCGTCTATACGTGGACCTGGGAGACCAGTCCCGAAATGGGCGAAACGCTGGTGACGGTCGAGTTCTTCGAGCGCGGCCGCGCGACCGAAGTGGTGCTCAAACACGAGCTGTTCCTGGCCGCCGAGGCTCTGGAAAAGCACGAGCATGGGTGGCGCGGCAGCCTCGATAAGCTCGACGCGATCCTTCAGCCGGTAGTCTGAGAGCCGGTTCGTTCACAAACCCGAAGCAGGCGCGTTGGCGCCAGTTAAGGAGACGGGCATCATGACGGAGAAGGAGCAGTACCTGACCGCAGTGGCACGGGAGTTTCCGACCACGATCAAGGTGTTGAAGGCCTATCCTGCGGCGAAAGGCGGTTTCAAGCCTCACGCCAAGTCGAGAAGCGCCCATGATCTCGCCTGGAACTTTGTGCTCGAGGAAAAGGCCTGCGACATGGCGCTGGACGGCGCGATCGAGTTCGCAAAGTTGCCACCCTCGCCCGCGACGTTCCCGGAGGTGATCTCGGGCTATGAAAAGTCGCATGCGGCGTTCGTCGAGCGCGTGAAGCGTACGCCCGACGCCGACCTGAACAAGACGGTGAAGTTCGCCACCGGCCCCAAGAAGGTGGGGGATCTCCGTACGATGGACATCCTCTGGATGATGCTGATGGACGCCGTGCACCATCGCGGTCAGTTCTCCGTATACCTTCGCATGACGGACGGAAAAGTGCCCTCGATCTACGGGCCAACGGCGGACGAGCCGTGGAATTAGGCTAGGCGCATAGACGCGTAGACGGGCAGGCAGGCACTTCGAGCACAAGAATCGGATAGAAAGCGGCACGGCAGCGCGCTACGTTACTTGCGTGAGCCGTGCCGCTGCCGTTTCGACCCTGAGTGCCGCACGCCGCTGGCGGATCGTGCTGGCGCGCGATCGCCGCTACGACAGCGCATTCGTGTACGGCGTGCGCTCGACCGGGATCTACTGCCTTCCCTCCTGCCCGAGCCGGAAACCGCGCCGCGGTCAAGTCGAGTTCTTCGCCCGGACAGACGCCGCCGAGCGTGCCGGATTCCGCGCGTGCCGGCGCTGCCGCCCGGGACAAGCCAGCGTCGCCGATCCGCGCGTGGCCCTGGTGCGGGACACGTGCCGGCTCATCGACGCACACCCCGATGCACCCACGCCCCTGGCGACGCTGGCCGCGCGTGGCGGCACCACGCCGCATCGGCTGCTGCGCGCATTTCAACACGTGCTGGGCATCAGCCCGCGCCAATACGCCGACGAGCGACGCCTCGCCCGGTTCAAGACCCAGCTGAAAGGAGGGAAAAAAGTGAGTCCAGCTCTCTACGAGGCCGGATACGGCTCGACCAGCCGCGTGTACGAGCGCACGCACGCCCACCTCGGTATGACGCCCGCGACCTACAGCCGCGGCGGACCGGGCGTCGCGGTTCGCTTCGCCACCGTGCCCTGCTCGCTCGGTTGGCTGTTGGTCGCCGCCACCGAGCGCGGCCTCTGCCGGATCAGTCTCGGCGACAGCGCCGCACCGCTCGAGCGGGCGCTCCGGTCGGAATTCCCCGCGGCGACGGTCGCGCGGGACGACGGGCGGTTGAAGGCCTGGGTCTCCAGCCTCACGGCCCACGTGGATGGGGGCACGGCGCCACTCGATCTCCCCATCGACGTTCGCGCCACCGCGTTTCAGCGACGCGTCTGGGAGGCGTTGCAGCGGATCCCGTACGGCAGCGACGCGCTCGTATTCCGCGATCGCGCGCGCCATCGGGAAGCCCACGGCCGCGCGTGCCGTCGCCCGCGCCTGCGCGACCAATCCCGTCGCGATTGTCGTCCCCTGTCACCGCGTGGTGCGCGAGGACGGAGGACTGGGCGGGTACCGTTGGGGGTTGAAGCGCAAGCAGGCGCTGCTCGCGCGGGAGGCCGCTACGGAATGAGCAGAACTTTGCCCGTCGTCTGTCGCCCTTCGAGCTCCCGGTGCGCCTCGGCGGCGTCGGCAAGGGGAAACTCCCGGCCGATGCGCACCCTGAGCCGCCCCCCGCGGATCCAGGCGAACACCTCGCCCGCCCGCAACTCGAGCTCCTCGCGCGTCGCCACGTAGTGCGCGATGTTGGGCCGCGTGAGGAAGAGCGAACCCTTCTGGTTCAACACCTGAGGATCGACCGGATCGACGGCCCCGCTCGACTGACCGTATAGCACCATCATGCCACGGCGCGCCAGACAGTTCAGTCCCTTCGTGAACGTGGTCTTCCCCACCGCATCGTAAACCACCTGAACCCCCGCGCCTCCGGTGAGGCGTTTCACGGCTTCCTCGAAGTCGCTCGTGGTATAGAAAATCACTTCGTCGGCACCGGCCTCACGCGCGAGGCGCGCCTTGGCCTCGGTCGAGACCGTACCGAGCACCCGCGCGCCCCGCAGCTTGGCAACCTGGCACAGCAACAAGCCGACGCCCCCCGCCGCGGCATGCACCAGGCAGGTGTCGCCCGCTTTGAGGGGATAGGTCGTGCAGGCGAGGTAGTGAGCGGTCATCCCTTGCAGCATTGCGGCCGCTCCCTGCCGCGTGCTCACCCCGTCGGGGATCGCGATCAGCCGTTCGGCGGGAACGGCCGCATACTCTGCGTAGGCGCCCTGCACGCCCGTATAGGCGACCCGGTCACCGGTGCGCACGCCGCGCGCCTCGGCGCCCACCGCGACCACCGTCCCGGCACCCTCCTGGCCGATCGTGTACGGGAGCGACGTGGGATAGCGCCCGGTGCGGTGATACACGTCGATGAAGTTCACGCCGGCCGCCTCGAGCTTCACGAGGGCCTCGAGCGGACCCGGCACCGGCTGTGGGACATCTTCGTACGTGAGGACTTCGGGGGCACCGTGCGAGTGAACGCGGATCGCTTTCATCGCGTGGGGACGAATCTCAGATCCTGATAGTCGTAGCTGAAGTCCGCCTGCGGCGATACGGCGTCCATGGTGAATTGCTCCACCGTCCCGCCCGGCTTGAGGGTGAAGGTGACGAACGCGTCGGCGAGGTTGGGGGTGCGCCAATTGGTGCGAAACGTTTCGTAGCCCCAATAGACGAGATCCCCGACGAACGCGGGCGAGCGCGTGAACCGCAACACCAGGGCGTTGTTTTCCAGCGTGATCGTGGCGTCGCCGTAGAGTGCGTCGGTGTAGCGGCCCGCGTAGCGCGCGAGCGGGAGCGACGGACGGGCCGTGGTATCGCGGGAGCGCCGCAGCGCCGCCATTTCGGAGTCGGCGCTGGCCTGGTCCTGCCGCGCCGCCGCCTGGTACGCCGCGATCCAGTCCTTGGAGGGAGCGCCGAAGAAATGGTCGAGCAAGCCGTAGGTGAGCGCCTCGTACATCGAGCTCTCGCCGTTCGTGAGCATGATGATGCCGAGCCGCAGCTCAGGAACGAGGGTCGTCTTCGACGTCATGCCGGCCAGGCCACCGGTGTGCCACACCAGCTTGCGGCCGCGGTAGTCGCGCACCCGCCACCCGAGCCCATACGCCGCGAAGTTGGGCCGCGTGGCGGCGAGCGCAGACCCCGGATCGGAAATGGGCATGATCGTTTGTGGAGACCACATCTCGCGCGTCTGCCGGGCACTCCACAGGCGCGTGCTCCCCATCCGCCCGGAATCGAGCTGGGCGATCACCCACTTGGCGAGATCGGACGCGCTCGAGATGATCGAAGCGGCCGGACCGATGTTGTCGACGGTGTCGATCGGGATGACGCGGATCGCGCCGCCCGATACGCCGTGCGCCGCGGCGAGCCGGTCGCCGGCCGCGAGGGCGGCCACACCGGTTCTGGACTGGGTCATCCCTAAGGGCGCGAAAATCCGCTGGCGCACGAACTCTTCCCAGCTCAGCCCGGTCACGGCCGGGATGATCTCCCCAGCCACGGCATACAGCACATTGTCGTAGGCGTACTGACTCCGAAAACTCGACACCGGCCGGGCCGCGCGCATGCGGTAGATGATCTCTTTACGGCTGTAGTCCGAGTGCAGCCAGAGCAGGTCGCCCGCGCCGAGCCCGAGCCCGCTGCGATGGGTCAGGAGATCGCGAATGGTGATCTCCCGCGTCACCCAGGGGTCGAACATCTGGAAGTCGGGGAGATAGCGGATGACCGGGTCGTCCCACCCGATTTTCCCAGAGTCCACGAGCATCGCCAAGGAGGCCGCCGTGAAGGCCTTGGTCATGGAGGCGATCTGGAAGAGGGTGTGCGGATCGCTCGGTGTGCGATCGCCCACCCGCTGCACCCCGTAGCCCTTGGCGAGGACAACCTTCCCGTCCTTCACGACGACGATCGCCGTACCGGGAATCTGGAACGCGCGTAGCGCCCGGGTGACGTCGGCGTCGAAACGCGGCGGGACACGGGCCTGCGCTCCGGCAGACGTGGCCAGCGCCCCGAGAACCAGCAAGTGGCGGGTGGGCCCGAGCAGCGAAGTTCGTATCAGCGCATTGCTCCCGTCGTGGGGACGATAATCGCGCGAAGCATAGCGCGACCGTGCCCGGGACTGGTAGCCCCTGGCCCGAGTGCGGTGGGGGGGGTGTGACCTCCGAACCTCTGTGGTGTACGTACTGAGGCGCTATTTGTCCCTGCTATCTTAAAGTGCATCTTCGACCCTTTTTGGGAGTCTGTCATGCGACTTGCAATTCGGACCCTGTCGCTCGCGCTGTGCATCGCGCTCACCGCCTGCAGCTTCGGGAACATCTTGCCGCAGACGCAGCCCGTGCTTTCCAACGTGAATGGGGCGACCACGCCCATGGGCGCGGTGGGAAGCGTGGTGGTGCTCGCGGGCGCAGGATTCGGTGAAACCCAGGGGGCCGGCCGGGTAAACTTCGTCCCACAAACGGGCGGCGTCGGCATCAACCCGACGGTGTTGAGCTGGACTGCGGCTGCGATTACGATCGTCGCGCCGACGGTGACGCCCGGTGACTACTTCATAAGCGTGATTAACGGAAATAGCAGCATCTCGAGCGGCCAGCGGACCTTCACCCTGACACCGGCCCAACCCTTCACTCCGTCCGCGGTCACATGGACGGCAGGTCCCGCTCTTCCCGAGGGCATCAGTGGAGCCGCGGCGGCGTACGCGAAAATCGGTGCGAACGGCTTCGTCTATGTCGTGGGCGGCGGCGCGGCCGGCGGAGCGCCGGTGAACACCGTGTACTACTCGCCAGTGGGCACCACCGGCACACTCGGGGCGTGGACGGCGACGACGCCACTCCCCACTGCGCTCGCGTTCCCCGCAGTCGTGGCCGTCACTCAGTGGAATTCCGCAATCCTCACCTTCGGGTTCTTGTACGTGCTGGGCGGCTCCACCAGCGCCGGCGGCGCGCCTGTCACCACGATCTATCGCGCGCCGATCGCCAATACCGGGATCCTCGGCAACTGGACGTCCATCACTGCCCTGCCCGCACCGCTGCGCTCCCTCGGCGCCGCCGTTCAGTACGGCTCGATGTATGTGGTTGGGGGGGCAGGTGCCAGCAACAACCCTGTCATGGCCACCTATCGCTTGCCGATTCAGGTGGATGGCGCGCTGAACGGGCCCTGGAAAGTGCAGGGAGCCGCTCCCCGGCGGGCGGGCCCGCTTCGGATTCGACGTGTTGGGACTGTACCTCTACGTAGTGGGCGGTGACGGCAGCGCGATCGCACCCAACGACACCGGTCCCAGCAGCTCGCAGAGCACGGTGTACGTCGCCAAGCTCAACCCCAGCACCCGTGACATCGCGACCCCCTGGTCGCCAACGACCGGGCTCGGGCACGCCCGCGCGGCGACCACCGCCGTGTTTTCAGCGGGGAATGCGCTGGTCATCGGTGGGCTGTACACCGGCGCGTCGACCCACACGAGCGAGTCGGAATACGCCGCGATCAACGAGGACGGCACCGCCGGCACGTTTACGACCGCCGCTCCCGCCACCTCCCTCAACGCGCTGTGCTCCTGCAACCTCTTCAACCAGGCGACCACGGGCTATGTGGCGCGGCAACGGGTCCTACCACGTGCTGGTGGCGGGTGGGGACGACGTGAACGCCCCGGGAACGCGGCGCGCGGAGACCTTCACCTTCTAGCCGAACACAGCAGCGTTGTGAGCGGCGAACGGCCGGGGCGCGGTAGCCCCGGCCGTTCGTGTCTCGAGTCACGCCCCCGCCAGATCGGCGCGTCGGCAGAAACCTGGGCGGCCGGCGGGCCTTGGTCGCCTGCTCCAGCGCGAACGCCAGTTTGATAAGCAGGGGCTCGCTGCGCGGTTTTCCGATGAACGACAGCCCGACGGGAAGTCCGAACACGAAGCCCACCGGGACCGTGATGCTCGGGTAGCCCGCCACCGCCGCGGGCGTCGAGCTCGAACCGAGAAAATGATCCCCGTTCACGGCGTCGATGGCGCAGGGGGGGTTGCCCGTGGGGGCCACGATCGCGTCGAGGTTCATCGTCGCGAACACGACGTCGAGCCCCTCGTCGCGGGAGAGGCGTTGGTCCGTGGCCAGCGCCGTGCGATAGGCGGCGTCCGTGAGCGGCCCCCTGTCCTGCGCCTTGAGCAGGAGATCCTGGTCGAACACCCGGAGCGCCTCGCGCGGCTCCCGCTCGTTGAAGGCGATCACGTCCTGCAGGGACCGCACCGGTGCGTCCGGGTCCCAGGTCGGCGAGGTAGCGGTTCACGTCGGCCTTGAACTCGTAGAGCAGGACTTCGAGCTCGGTGTCGTCGTATTCGACCGGCGTGGGGAATGTCCGCCGGGTCGACGATGACGGCGCCGAGTTTACGCATCGCATCGATCGCGTCCTCGACCAGGCGATCGGTCGGCGGGTGATAGCCGAAAAACTTCGCCCGCGCGACCCCGATGCGGGCCGCGCGCAGGCCCTGCGGATCGAGGGAGGGCGCGTAGTCCACGCCGGCCAGCGCGCCGAGCAAGACGCTCGCGTCGGCGACGGTCCGCGCCATCGGTCCCGGCGGTGTCCTGGCTGTGGGCGATGGGAATGATGCCGGCGCCGCTCACCAGGCCGACCGTCGGCTTGATGCCCACCAGGGAATGCGCGGCCGAGGGGCACACAATCGAACCGTCGGTCTCAGTGCCCACCGCCACTGCGCAAAAGCTCGCAGCCACCGCCGACCCAGAGCCTGAGCTCGATCCGCAGGGACTCCGGTCGAGGGCGTAGGGGTTGAGCCCCTGGCCGCCGCGTCCGCTCCAGCCACTCGACGAGCGAGTGGAGCGGAAGTTGGCCCACTCGCTCATGTTTGTCTTGCCGAGGATGACGGCGCCGGCAGCGCGCAGGCGTTCGGCGACGAACGAGTCGCGCGGCGCCTTGGCGCCGAGCAGCGCCAGCGAGCCGGCGGCGGTCGCCAGGCGATCGGCGGTGGCGACGTTGTCCTTGATGAGCACCGGAATGCCGTGCAGCGGTCCGCGCGGGCCCTTGGCCCGCCGCTCCGCATCGAGCGCGGCCGCGATACTCAGTGCGTCGGGATTGGTTTCCAGCACGGCCCGAATCGCGGGACCTCGGGCGTCGAGCGCGTCGATGCGCGCGAGATACTGCTCACACAGGCTCCGGGAGGTGTACTTCCCCGCCCGCATCCCCTGTTGCAGCTCGGCGATCGTCAGCTCGTCGAGCTCGAAGTCGGGCGGCAGGCGCCGACGCGGGGCGCGGGGCCGCTCGTCCCCGCCGCGAGGGGGTCGCTGCGAGCGCAGCGCTCACCATCGCACCGGTCGTGAGGAAGTCTCTGCGTTTCATTCGTCCTCCCGGTTCGAGGATTGCGGTCTACGACAGCCCGACCGCGATTCCCACGGCAACCGCCACGGCACCCAAGCCAAACAGCAGCATGTACAGCGGCATCAGGAACCGAAACCAGTCCTCGTACTTCACGCCCGCCACCGCGAGCACCGCCATCAGCGCGCCGTTGGTCGGGGTCAGGAGCTCGCACAACCCGGCTCCGTAGTGGAAAGCAAGCACGGTCACCTGGCGCGACAGACCCAACAGATCAGACAACGGGATCAGCACCGGCATCGTCAAGACCGCCTGCCCGCTGGTGCTCGGCACCGGAACGTGCACGGCGGTCTGCGCCACCATCATGCCCAACGCCGAGAGTGTGACGGGCAGGTCGCCGAGCGGCGTGAACAACGCGTGCACGATCGTGTCCACGATGTGCCCGTCGTTCAGGACCACGAAGATCGCGCGCGCAAACCCGATCAGCAGCGCGGCGGACGCCATCGAGCTGAACCCATCCGCGAACGCCGCGGCGGTGCCGGTGACGCGCAGCCCGCCGATCAAGCCCGCCACGACGCCCATGACGAAAAAGAGCGCCGCCATATGCTCGAAGTCCCACCCGAGCCGCAACACGCCGTACACGAACCCAGCAAACGTGACGACGACGAGCAGCAGCACGAACCCATGGCGGGAGCCGAGATCTGCCGACGGCGCGACGCTGGTGTCGCGCGCCGCCGGCGGCGCGGTGCGGGTGCGCGCCGCGTGGCGCATCGTTCCCCAGATCCACAGGCCGAGCGCCAGCGCCAGGAACGCGGTGCGGAACAGCCCGCCTGAGAGCAGCGGGAGACCCGCCACCTTCTGAGCGATGCCCACCAGGAAGGGGTCGATGGGACTGAAGGCGGCGCCGACCGACGCCGCACCGAGGCTCATCGCCACCGCCGTCACCGCGTCCATGCCGAGGCTGCGGGTGAGGACGAGGATCACCGGGATCAAGGCGATGAGCTCCTCCGACATGTGCTCGAGCGCGCCGCCCGTGGCAAATGCGAGGCAGGAGATGGGAATCACCAGCGTGTCGCGGCGCGCGAGGGCGCGCGCCAGCCGGTCCACGCCCCAGCGCAACGCGCCGGTGCGGTCCACGACGGCGAAGGCCCCGCCGACCAGGAAGACGAAGAAGATCACCGCGGCGGCGTCCGCCATCCCGCGCGGAATCGCGATCACCGCTGCGAACAGTCCGACGGGCGTTTGGGGTACGCGATGGTAGGTCGCGGCGACCGCCACCTGCCGTCCCGTCGCGGGATCTTCGCGCCGCTCGTATTCGCCGGCCGGCACCACGTAGCTCGCCGCCGCGGCGAGCACCGTGCAGACCACGAGCAATGTGAGGGGGTGAGGGAACGCCAGTTTAGGCATGCGCGAACCTACGGGCATCAGGCCGGGGTCGCCACGTCCCGCCCGCCGGCTCAGTCGACCTTGAGCCGATACCCCACCCCCGACTCGGTGAGCAGCAGCCGCGGCCGCGCGGGGTCGCGCTCGAGCTTGTGTCGCAGCTGCGCCATGTAGACCCGGAGGTAGTGCGTATGCTCGGTGACGTTCGGGCCCCACACTTCGCTCAGCAAGCGCCGGTGGGAAAGCACCTGTCCCGCGTGGCGCACCAGGGCGGCAAGCAGCTTGTACTGCAGCGGTGTCAGGTGAACCTCGGCGTCTCGCACCCACACCTGGCGCCGGCCGAGGTCGACGCGCAGGTCGCCAGCGGTGAAGACGGCTGCGGCCTGCGCCGACTCCGGCTGAGCGGCATGTCGCAAGGCGACCCGCAGGCGCGCCATGAGCTCCCCCACGCCGAACGGCTTCGTCAGATAGTCGTCGGCACCGGCATCGAGCGCGGCGATCTTGTCCTGCTCCCGTCCTCGCGCCGAGAGGACGATGATGGGCACGCGCGACCACCCCCGAATGGTGCGGGTCACATCGATGCCGTCGCCGTCAGGGAGGCCAAGATCGAGGAGGATCACGTCGGGGTTGCGGCCGCTCGCCTGCGCGAGCCCCTCGCGCGCGGTGGCGGCCTCAACCGGGCGGCAGTCGTGGCTCTCGAGCGCCGTCGTGAGAAAACGACGCATCTCGGGTTCGTCCTCGACGACGAGCACCACCGGCAGCGGCTCGGCCATGTCTTCCAAGGATTCGGAGGGACAGAACCTACGCCTCGCGCGGCGCCGCGGATACGTCCGGCAGCACTCGCTCGAGCGCCAGCCCCGCCCGAGCGGCGAAGGTCTGCAACAGCCAGCGCACCGCCGGCTCGGCGAAGCGCTCGGGATCGTCGGGATGCAGCTCGAGCACGCCGAGCCGTCCGTGTGAGCCAACGAGCGGCAGATAGAGATTCTTGGCCTTGGGGAATTGCGTGGTTCCTACGCCGACCGCCTCCCACGTCTGGAACGCCAGCTGGGCCAGGTCGCCGTCCGGCTGCTCGGCCTCGGGCGGGCCACCGGCGGGCGCAAGGCGACCGCCGGGCTCCCGCAACAGCACCCGCGTATCGGCCCCGAAGGCGCCGCGCACGTGGCGGGCGATGATCCCGACCACGTCGCTCAGCGTCTCAGCACTCAGCAGGTCTTCGCTCATGGGATACAACGCTGCCGTCCCCCGCTCCCGCTCCCGCGAGGCGGCGGCTTCCGTGCGGACGCGCTCGGCGAGCCAGCTGATCACCAGTGCGGTCACGAGCATCACCCCGAATGTCCCGACGTAGTGGAGATCGGATACCGTAAAGGTGAACCTGGGGGGCACGAAGAAGAAGTCGAACAGTGCCACCGACAGGATGGCGGCGAACGCCGCCTGCCGCCGGGTCGCCCGCGCCGCGACGACACCGACGCCGATCAGATGCAGCATGGCGATGTCGGTGAGCGAGAGCACGTCCATGAGCAGGGTGCCGACGACCGTGCACGCCCCCATCACTACGCTTGCGAGAACGTAGTTCTTCATACTCCCTCCACTTCAGTTGGGACAGCCGAGCGCGGCGGTCCGGACAGGGGCAGCGTGAACCGGAACACCGCGCCGCCCCCGGGGCGGTTCTCCGCCCAGATCTTCCCGCCATGCGCCGTGACGATCCCGCGACAGATCGTCAACCCGAGTCCGACCCCACTCGTCGCCGTGCCGCTTGGAGCCCGGTAGAACTTTTCGAAGATCCGGGCTTCCTCTCCCGGCTCGAGCCCGGGTCCGCGGTCGGCGATGTCCACCCGCACGAGGCCGTCGAGCGCTTCGGCCGAGAGCTCGACCGGCGTGCCGGCGGGCGTGTACTTGGCCGCGTTCTCGAGCAGGTTGATCAGCACCTGCTCGATCAGAACCTCATCGAGCGGCACGAGCGGGAGGTCGGCAGGCAGGTTCACCGTCACGGGATGATCTCGCAGACGATCTTCCAGGCGGATCAGCGCCACCCCGACCGGCTCCTCGAGTGGCTGCCATTCCTTCTGCACCTGGAGCGCGCCGCTCTCCACCCGGATCATGTCGAGCAGATTTCCGATCAGGCGGTTCATGCGTTGCGACTCCCCTAGAATCGACTCGAGTAGCGTGCGGCGGGTCGCCTCGGGAACGTTTGCCCGATCTTCGAGCAGGCTGCTCGCCGCGCCGGTGATGACGCCGAGGGGAGTGCGCAGGTCGTGCGAGAGCGAGCTGAGGAGCGACGTGCGCAGCCGTTCGGCTTCGATTTCCACTTGCTCCCGTTGCGTCCGCGCAGCCAGCATCGCGCGCTCCAGCGCGACCGCGGCCTGCGCGGCGAAGGTCTCGAGCAGCTGCTGCACCGCGGGGTCCTGGAACCGTTTGGGATCGTCCGGCCGCACGCCGAGCACTCCAACCGTTCCGCTTGATGCGACGAGCGGCACGTACAGGCCCTGAGCGGCCGGCAAGGTGTCCGTGCCGGCGCCGGCGATGCGGCCCTGCACGAGGACCCACATCGCGACGCTGAGCTCCTTTTCGTCGATCGGGTAGGCTGCGGACGTGCCGATCGGGACCTGCAGGCGCCGTGCTTCATCGGGCAGGAGAATCTGCGCCGGGGCACCGAACGTGTCTCGCACGTGCCGCACGGCCGCGACCACGATGTCCCGCTCATCGCGGATCGCCGCCAGCTCGCGGCTCATGCCGTACAACGCGCCCGTGCTCCGCTCCCGCTCCCGCGCCGTCTCCGCCTGCGCCCGGATCCGCAGGGTCAAGGTGCTCATGATCATCGCGATCGTGAGCATGACCAGGAAGGTGAGCAGGTAGTTGACGTCGGAGACGGCAAAGGTGAAGCGCGGCGGCACGAAGCAGAAATCGAACAGGGCGATGGACAGAATCGAGGCGAAGAACGTGGGCCTGCGTCCGTACCGGGACGCCACCAGCGCCACGCCCAGCAGGAACACCATCGCGACATCGGTGAGGGACAAGTACGGATACAGCGCGAAGCCCACGAGCGCGCAGAACGCCGGGACCAACCCCGCCCGGACGTACTCTGCGGCGGGCGTTGGGCGTAACGTGAGTGGCAGCCGCCGCACCCGCTCATCTTCCACATCGCCGGTGATGACGTACACGTCCACGTCGCCCGAGCCCCGCACGAGCTGGTCGAGCATCGACCCGAACACCTTGTCGCGCCAGCGAGGATGGGTCGGCTTCCCGACCACGATCTTCGTGGCGTTGTGGGCGCGGGCATACGCCAGCACCTCCTCCGCGGCGTTCAGCCCTGAGATCGTGACCGTCTGCGCGCCGAGCTCCTGGGCGAGCTGCAGATTCTGCACCAGATGGTCGCGGTCGCTCGCCGAGATCCGCTGGCCCGGGGCCTCGATGTAGAGGACGACCCAATCGCACTTGAGGCTCGTCGCCATGCGCTTGCCCGCGCGCACCAGGCGGGCGCCGGCGGGATTGGGTCCGATACACACGAGCAGCCGCTCCCCGGCGGGCCAGGTCTCGCGGATCCCGTGCTCCTGCATGTAGCCGCGCATCTGCGCGTCCACCCGTTGCGCAGTGCGGCGCAACGCGAGCTCGCGCAGGGCGATGAGGTTGCCCTTGCGGAAGAACTCCTGGATGGCGCGGGCGGCCTGGTCGGGGACGTAGACCTTGCCTTCCTGCAGGCGCTTCAGAAGATCTTCCGCCGACAGATCGGCGAGCTCGACCTCGTCCGCCTCGTCGAGCAGCGCATCGGGCACCGTCTCGCGCACCTGGACGCCGGTGATCTGGGCGACCACGTCGTTGAGACTCTCCAGGTGCTGAACGTTCAGCGTGGTCGAGACGTTGATCCCGGCGGCGAGCAGCTCCTCGACGTCCTGCCAGCGGCGCGCGTGGCGCGAGCCCGGGGCGTTGGTGTGCGCCAGCTCGTCCACCAGGATGAGGGACGGGTGGCGGGCGAGCGCGGCGTCGAGGTCGAACTCTTGCAGGGTGATGCCGCGATACTCGATCGAGTGGCGGGGCAGGACCTCGAGACCCTCCACGAGCGCCGTCGTCTCGGCGCGCCCGTGCGTCTCCACGACTCCGACGACGACATCGACGCCCGCGCGCCGCTTGGCCCGGGCGTCCTCCAGCATCGCGTAGGTCTTGCCGACGCCGGGCGATGCGCCGAAGAAGATCTTCAGCTTCCCGCGGCTCGCGCGCGCTTCCTCTTCGCGCACGCGCTTGAGCATGGCCTCGGGACTGGGGCGCTCGTTCATTCTCCCAACCTAGTGGTCTAGCGTCGGCCCGCGAGGCTATCCAGCGCAAGGTTCAGCAGGAGCACGTTCACGCGCGGGTCGCCGAAGAACCCGAACTGCCGCCCTTCGACGTGCCGCTCGACCAGTGCCCGCACGACGGCTGAATCGAGCCCGCGCGCCCGCGCCACCCGGCGCACCTGCAGGAACGCGCTCGCCGGCGAGATGTGCGGGTCGAGACCCGATCCCGACGCGGTGACGAGATCGGAAGGGATCTGCCCCTTCACCGCGCTGTCGAGCTGCACCGCGTTGTCCACCGCTTGCGCGATCAGCGTGTCCGCCAGCTTGAGATCGGTGGGACCCTTGTTCGTCCCGGCCGAGAGCGTGTCGTCGTAGCCCGCCCCGGCGGCCGACGGGCGCGGATGGAAGTACTTAGGGCTCGTGAACGGTTGCCCGATCAGCTCGCTGCCGATAACCTGGCCGTTCACCGTCACGAGGGAGCCGTTCGCCTGGCGCGGGAAGAGCAGCTGTGCCACGCCGGTTACGAGCCCGGGATACACGAGCCCCGTGATCACCATGATGACGATCGTCACGACGATGGCGGGGCGGAGTTGGTTCTTGAGCATGGTCAGACCAGGTGAAGGGCGACGAGAAGCACGTCCACGGCCTTGATGCCGATGAACGGGATGATGATGCCCCCGACGCCGTAGATCCACAGGTTGCGGCGCAGAATGGCCGCCGCGGCCGCGGGGCGCCACTGCACGCCGCGCAGGGCCAGTGGAATGAGCGCGATGATGATCAGGGCGTTAAACACGACGCTCGCCAGGATCGCCGACTGCGCCGAGTGCAGCCGCATGACGTTCAACGCCTGCAACGCAGGGTAGGTGGCGACGAACATCGCCGGGATGATGGCGAAGTACTTCGCGACGTCGTTGGCGATCGAGAACGTGGTGAGCGCGCCGCGCGTGATGAGCAGCTGCTTCCCGATCTCCACGACCTCGATGAGCTTGGTCGGGTTGGAATCGAGGTCGATCAGGTTCCCCGCTTCCTTCGCCGCCTGGGTGCCGGTGTTCATGGCGACCGCGACGTCGGCCTGGGCGAGCGCCGGCGCGTCGTTCGTGCCGTCGCCGGTCATCGCGACCAGGCGGCCACCGCCCTGCTCGCGCTTGATGAGCGCCATCTTGTCTTCGGGCGTCGCCTCGGCGAGGAAGTCGTCCACGCCCGCCTCCGCCGCGATCGCCGCCGCGGTGAGCTGATTGTCACCGGTGATCATCACCGTGCGGATCCCCATGGCGCGGAGCTGGCCGAACCGCTCGCGCATGCCGCCCTTGACCACGTCCTTCAGGTAGATCACGCCGAGCACACGAGCGGACCCGTTACCGCGCTCGGCGACGACGAGCGGCGTGCCGCCCTGGCGCGCGATCCGCTCCACCACCGGAGCGAGACCCGCGGGGATATCGCCCCCGTGTGTCCGCACCCAGGTCACGACCGCCTCGCTCGCGCCCTTGCGGAGCTCGAGCGTACCGGCGTTGATGCCGCTCATCCGGGTCGCCGCCGAGAACGGCACCAGCACCATCTGATCCTTGGTGGGAGCCGCTCCGGCGCCCGCGATTCCGCCCTTCCCTTCCGACAGCGTGCGTCCGCGCAGGCTGAACTTCTCCTTCGCGAACACGACGATGCTGCGCCCCTCCGGCGTCTCGTCGGGGAGCGAGGCGAGCTGGGCGCGATCCGCCAGGTACTCAGGCGTCACACCGTCCATCGGCACGAACTCGACCGCCTGCCGGTTGCCGAGCGTGATCGTCCCGGTCTTGTCGAGCAGCAGCGTGTTGACGTCGCCCGCCGCCTCGACGGCCCGGCCGCTCATCGCGATCACGTTGTGCTGGATCATGCGGTCCATCCCCGCGATCCCGATCGCGGACAACAGGCCGCCGATCGTGGTGGGGATGAGGCAAACCAGCAGCGAAACGAGAATCGGGATCGACACCGCGCCGCCTGAGTAGATCGCGAACGGCTGCAGGGTCACTACCGCGAACAGGAACACGATGGTCAGCCCGGACAGCAGAATGATCAGGGCGATCTCGTTCGGCGTCTTCTGGCGCGACGCGCCTTCCACCAGCGCGATCATACGATCGAGGAACGTCTCGCCGGGATTGGCCGTGATACGAATGACCAGGAAGTCCGACAGCACTCTCGTGCCGCCGGTGACCGCGGAGCGGTCGCCGCCCGACTCGCGGATGACCGGGGCCGACTCGCCGGTGATCGCCGATTCGTCCACCGACGCCACGCCTTCGATCACCTCGCCGTCCCCGGGGATCATGTCGCCGGGGGTGCATAGCACGAGGTCGCCCTTGCGCAGCCCGCCGCCGGACACCGACTCGAACTTGGTGCGATCGTTGGCGTTCCGCAGGCGCTTCGCCGTCGACTCCGTCCGCGACCGCCGCAGCGTCTCGGCCTGCGCCTTGCCGCGGCCCTCGGCCATCGCCTCGGCGAAATTGGCGAACACCACCGTGAACCACAGCCAGAGCGCGAGCTGCAGCGTGAACGCCGGTGTCCCCCGCACCACCCAGCACGTCGCGGATCAGCACGAGCGTGGTCAGGGCGCTGCCGACCAGCACCACGAACATGACGGGGTTCCGCACCATGTGGCGCAGGTTCACCGTCTTGAGGAAGGCGTCGCGGATCGCCCGCTTGACGATCGGCGGGTCGAACAAGGGTCGCTTGGTGAGTGCCATACTAGAACAGCCTCCCTGTGTGCATCAGCAAGTGCTCGACGATCGGACCGAGCGCCAGGGCCGGAAAGAACGTGAGGGCGCCGACGATCAGGATGACCCCAATGAGCAGGGTCACGAAGATCGGAGTCGTCACCGGGAACGTCCCGGCTGATTCGGGGACGATCTTCCGCTCGGCGAGGAATCCGCCGAGCGCGAGCATCGGCACCATCATCGCGAAGCGCCCGAACAGCGTGCCGAGACCGAGCAGCGTGTTGTAGTAGTAGGTCCCGCCGGTGAGCCCGGCGAACGCGCTGCCGTTGTTGCCGGTGACCGAGCGTGAACGCGTACAGGATCTCCGACAGGCCGTGCGGCCCCGCGTTGTTCCGCCCCGCGAGCCCCATCGGCAGTACCGACGACGCCGCGGTGAACAGCAGGATCACCGCCGGGAAGATCAGCACGTACAGCATCGCCATGCGCACTTCGCGGCTCTGGATCTTCTTCCCGAGGTACTCGGGCGTTCGGCCCACCATGAGCCCGGCGATGAACACCGTGAGTACGGCCATCACGATCATCCCGTACAGGCCCGACCCCACCCCGCCGAAAATCAGCTCGCCGAGCTGGATGTTGACGAGCGGCACCATCCCGCCGATGGGCGTGAACGAGTCGTGCATGCTGTTGACGGCGCCGCAGGACGCGTCGGTGGTCACCGTGGCGTACAGGGCCGAGTTGGCGATCCCGAAACGGACCTCTTTCCCTTCCATGTTGCCGCCGGGATTGCCGGCGGATGCGACGAGGTCGATGCCGCGCGCCGCGTGGATCGGGTTGCCGCGCGCCTCGGCCCAGTAGGCCGTCGTCACGCCGCCGAAGAACAGCACGAACATCGCCGCCCACAGCGCCCACCCGTGGCGCTGGTTCTTCACCATGCGCCCGAAGGTGTAGGTAAGCCCGGCGGGGATGACGAAGATCGCGAACATCGACAGGAAGTTCGTCCAGGGCGTCGGGCTCTCGAACGGATGCGCGGCGTTGGCGTTGAAGAAGCCGCCGCCGTTCGTCCCCAGCTGCTTGATCGCCGACCTGGCTCGCGACCGGTCCCATGGCGAGCACCTGCTTCGCGCCCTCGAGGGTGGTCGCCGTGACGTAGTGGGCGAAATTCTGGATCGCCCCCTGTTGCACGAACAACAGGGCGAACAGGAACGACAACGGGAGGAAGAGGTACAGCGTCCCGCGGACGAGGTCGACCCAGAAGTTGCCGATCTTGCCGGCCGAGCGTCGGGCGATGCCGCGCGCCAGCGCCACGGCGGCGGCTACGCCGCACGCGGCCGACGTGAAGTTGTGGAACGCCAGCTGCGTCATCTGCGAGAAGTACGACATCATCGTCTCGCCCGAGTACGACTGCCAATTGGTGTTCGTCGTGAACGAGGCCGCCGTTTCGAACGCCTGCCGGTCGGGCACCGCAGCGCGCGCGAACGGATTGAGCGGCAGAGAGTCCTGGAGGCGCAGCGCGACGTAGGTCACGAGCATGGAAACCGCGCTGAACAGCAGCAGCCCGGCCGCGTAGCGGGTCCAGTGCTGATCCTCGTCGGGATCGACCCCCGAGATCCGGTAGATCGCCCGCTCGAGCGGAGCGAGCCAGCGGAGCGAGCCGTCGTACACGCGGAGGATGTACACACCCGCCGGCTTGGTGATCGCAAGCACGACAGCGCTGTAGAACAGGATTTGCAGCCAGCCGTTCGCAGTCATGTCTCGATCCTCAGAACTTTTCGGGGCGGAGCAGCGTGTACACCAGGTACACGAGGAGCAGGAGGGATACGAGTCCCCCGAAGATCGTTTCGCTCACGACCGCTCCTCCTCGCCCGTCTTCTCGCGGCCCAGGTGCTCACAGCCGCGGACGTAGGCGAGCATCAAGCCGAAGAAGGCCAGCGTCACGGCGATATAGACGATGTCGAGCATTGTGCACTCCGTTCAGGAGGTCATGCGCCACGGGGCCAATGGTAGGAGAATGGTCATCAAAATGGCGTCAAGAAACGCGAACGGCAGGCGGCGGAGGCTAGGTCCTTGAAGAAGGCGCACTTGCGTTAAGATTCTGCACCGATGACGCTGCTCAAATCGCTCGAGCGCACCCTACGCCGCCGGTTCCTCGCCGTCACCGATCGGCCATTCACGGGCGATTTCGTGACCGCGCCGCGCGATGCATTTCACCTGGGGGACGCCCCGCGGATCCTGCTGCTGCGCCAGGACCGGATCGGCGACGTGCTCGTTTCCATCCCCGTGATTCGCGCGCTGCGCCAGCGCTACCCGCGGGCCCGGATTCACATGCTGTTCAGCCGCGCGAACTTCGGCGTCCGCCACGCGGTCGCCCAGTACGTCGACCACTCCTGGCGCTACGACAAGACCGTTGCCAGCGCGGTGCGCGTGATCCGCGCGGTGCGCGCGGCGCGCTACGACATCGTCGTGAACCTGACGGACAACCCGTCGGTCAGCTCGCAACTTCTCGCGCAATGGAGCGGGGCGCCGTACCGCTTGGGGATCCGCCACGAGCGCGCCGGCCGCTACACCCACGCCGTCCCGCTGCTCGACCGCAGCCGCGTCCACATCGTCGAGCGGATGGCGCAGCTGCTGCTGCCGTTTGGCATCGACCCCTCCCAGGTTCCGCTCGACCTCGAGTACCGGCTGAGCGATGCGGACCGCGCGCTCGCCCGCACTCGGCTCGGGCCGACCGAGCGGCCGCTACGGCTGGGCGTCAACGTTGCGGGATCGAGCCGGCTGCGGTATTGGGGGAACGAGAACTTCATCGCCTGCATCCGCTGGATGCAGGAGTTCGATCCGCGATTTGCGATTTGGGTGGGTGGCGCCCCGGACTACCAGGCAGATGTCGACGCTATTGCACGCGCGACCGGCGCCGCATCGCTCCCTGCCCTAGCCTCGTTTCACGAGTTCGCGGCGGTGCTGCGGGAGTTTGACATGCTGTTGACGCCGGATACGTCGGTCGTACACCTCGCGGCGGCGTGGAAGACGCCACTCGTGGGGCTGTTTCGAGGGTCGGCGGAGGTCATGCCGTGGTTCCCATACCGCGCCCCCTACCGTGCGGCCTCGCACGTCGGGGGCGTTCCCAAAATACCGGTGGAATCGGTCGAGGAAGCCCTGCGGATGCTCGTAGCGGAACGGTTTCCGGGCGGCGCCGCGGGATAACCCGCCGCCCGGGAGGTGGGTTACTCTAGCGCCGCTGGAGCGGCGAGCACTTGGCCGCCAACGAGGGTGAGCTGCACCCAGTCGCCGGGGTGGGCGCCTGGTACATCATCGGGCCCTCGCCGCCCATCATCCCCGGGTCCTGAGGATCACCGCCTGGGCCGTTGCTGTGGCAGCCTGCCATACCCAGACCTGCGAAGGCGACCAAACCGATCAACGAGAGTAAGCGAGACATCCCAACCTCCAGACCGTACGTGTGGCGCGTTGCAACCCTAAACGCTTCGCTGATTTAGCGATACGTGATGGTAATCAGTCCGGGCGCGGTTTTCAACCACGCCCGGCAACTTCCCCTTAGGTCCGGGTCCGGAAACCCACCACCGCCGTGAAAGGACTGCCCGGCTTGTCGAATGCAGCGTAATAGCTCGTGTTCAGGATATTGCTGAGCCGCGTGTACATGTCGAGACCTCGGGTAGCATGCCACTGCACCACCAGGTCGAGCGGCGCATGTGCGTCGAGGGTGGTGCGATGACCTCCAAACCGCTCAGTGAGAACCGTCTGCTCACCCACCACCGTGACGCGCGCGACCACTGAGAGCCCGCGGATAAGATCGCCCGCGACGAACACGCTGCCCGTGACATTCGGCACGTATGGGAGCGAGCCCCCGACCGGGTAGTTGGTTGGGTCGAGGCCACGGTTGTCGAGAATCTCGGTCTTCACCCAGGTGAGGTTCAGCCCGCTGCGCCACCGGTCGGACAATCGCCCCTCGACTTCGCCCTCCACGCCAACCGACTGCGCGGCGCCGAGATTCTTGTTGGTGACCTTCGTGCCGGTGTCGGCCGGGACGGTCCGGATCAAGTCGTTGAATTGCTGGTGGAAGTAGCCCAGGCTGAATGTCAGCTTCCGGTCGGGGGTGGTGACCCGCGCGCCCACTTCCCAACTCGTGCTGGTCATCGGCTTCAAGTCGGGATTCGGCTGATAGGACGGATTGCTGAGGAATTGGTTGGTCAGGTTCGGGACGAGGAACGCCCGCCCGGCGGCGGCGCGCAACGAGAGCCTGCCGGGCACGACCGCAAACACCACGCTCCCGCGCGGCAGCGCCTGCGTGGGCAGGCCTTCGTAGTGCTCTAACCGTGCGCCGCCGAGCACCGAAAGGCGTTTCCCGACGTCGCCCTGTAGCTCGGTGAACAGCGCGGTGCTGCTGCGGTCATACTCGTTGCGCGTATTGCCGAAGTCCCCCGACTGAACGTCGACCTCCGACTCGGTCTGCAGCGAGCCGCCGTAGGACAGGTTGAGCTTGGACCCCGACTGGCCCAAGGGCAGGACGTTGCTCCCGACATACTCCAGGGCCGGCCGCAGGATCTTGCTCTGGTAGGTCAAGTTGAAGTCCGCCACGAAGCCCGAGTCACCGGCGATGAACGGATAGTCGGTCGAGTCTGCCACGCCGTCCCGCTCATCCCGGTAGGTGAAGTCGTCCCACAACACGTGGGCATTCAGGCGATTGTGCCACGTAGCGGTCGTTGCCCAATTGGCCTCGACCGATCCTAGCCAGCGATGCCGGCTGTCGCGCTGGTTGGGATCGAGCGGTACTCGGGTCACTCCTTTGTCGCGGACCGGCAGGTTCGTCTGCACGTCGAGATAGCGTGCGGTGCCCGTGAACGTCAAACGCTGCGAGGGACTCGCGTCGATACGGAGCGACGCGTCGCCGGTGCTCAGATCGTGCGGCAGCGCGTAGATGCCGCGATCGTAGCTGTAGCCCAGGCCGCTCGAGTAGCGCAGCTGCGGGCTCCCACCCGAAACATTGACCTCCGAATGCGCTTGCTGGCCCTCCTCCGTCGCGCGGCCGCCTTCCGCAAGCAGCTCCACGTGGGCCGGGCCGGGCCGCCCCTCGCGGGTAATAAACTGCACGGCGCCGGACATGGCAGACGATCCCCATCGCGCGGACAGCGGACCGCGCGCGATCTCCACCCGTTCGACGTTCGTCAGCATCAGGCCCAGGATGTCGTTGAAGCCGCCGCTGATGTTTACCGGCACGCCGTCGAACATCATCTGGGTGAACGGCTCATCCCCGCCCCGCACGTGGAGCACCGCGGGACCGCCCGGGCCGTTGCCCTGGTCGAGCGAGACGGCCGGCAGGAAGGTGAGTGCGCGGGAGGCCAGGGGCGTCGGCTCCTCAGCCAGCGCCAGGGAGTCGAGCACCGAGGTCGCGACCCCGATCTTGGTTGGTTCAGCCGGGACTTGTGTCGCGGTCACGACGACCGGCGGCAGCGCGAACGCGCCCGCCGTGTCGCGGCGGCTGGAATCGGGCTGCCCAGGCTGCTGTGCTCCGAGCGCGATCGGGGCCGTCAAGAGCACACACAGAGTCAGGGTCGAGAATGATCGATCCAGCATTGCACCGTCCATATTCAGGATTCAGGGTGTCGGAAGCAGACTCTCGGCTACAGATTTCGCGGCCGCCGACCGAGGCGGCATGGCGATCTACGCGGCGTGGCATTCTATCTACCCCAGGTGGACACGGTCAATGGCTATCCCTGAGCGCCGCGCCCCGCTCCCGTTGGTGTTTTTCGTCGCCGGCAACGTGCTGTTCGCCACCGGCCTCATCACCCATGCGTTCCTCTACAACTTCTATCTCGAAGCGCTGGGCGTCTCCGCGACGGTGATGGGATACGCGGCCGCGGCGCTGACCGCCGGTAGCCTCCTGACATTGATCCCCGGCGGCCTGCTCGCGGACCGCGCGGGCCACCGGACGACGGTGATGACCGGGGCGCTCGTGCTCACCGTCGGTCTCGGCCTCGGCGCGGTCGTCACCAATCCGTTCGCGGTGTGCGGCGCGGCGGTCATCGCCGGCGCGGGGAGCGCCTTCTGGCGCGTCGCGATGGCGCCGGTCCTGATGCAGCTGACGCAGCCGCGCAGCCGCGCGCGAGCATTCGCGTGGAACATCGGGCTGCTCGCCGCCTGGAACGGCGCCGGCGTCTGGGCCGGAGGGGCCGCGTCCGCGTGGCTCGAGACACGGTGGGGCCTCCCGCGTCTGGCGGCGTTGCGCGCGACGCTCCTGATGGGTGCCGCCGGCAGCGCCGCGAGTTTGCTGCTGTACCGGGCGCTGCGACTGCAAACCGATCCCGCGACCCCCAACGCTGCACCGACCGCTGCGTCACCGGTGGACCCCCACCTCGCCCGTGAGATGCTCCCGCTCATCGCGCTCCTCACCGTGTGGCTGGTAGGGCCGGCGCTCTGCTCGCAGTTCCTCAACATCTTTTTCTCTCACATGCACAAGCTTTCCATCGAGCGCATCGGGCTCGTCTTCGCTGCCGCGAGCTGGTGCTGGGCGCTCGCAGTGCTGGCGAGCGGCGAGCTGGCGAGCCGGCTTGGGGTGCGCCGCGTCCTGTTCGCGTCGCTCATCGCCTTCGCACCGGCGATCTGGGGCCTGTCGCTCGTGACGAACGTCGGGCTGGCGGTGGCACTGTACTTTGTCCAGGGAGTGATCGCGCCGCTCACCACGCCGCTCATCGACCAGTGGCTGCTCGGCCAGGCACCGCCCGAACGCCAGGGCGTCGTGTCGAGCTGGCGTCAGGTCGCAGCCGATGTGAGCGCCATGACCGGCGCGAGCTTCGGCGGCCGCCTCCTGGCCGCGAGCTCGTTCCACACGCTGTTCCTCGTCGCGGGGGCGATCGCATTCATCGGGGCCGTCGGCGTCATCGCAAGCGTCCGCGCGCGCAGCAGGTCCGCCCCGGCAGCAGTCCGGTGAGATCGCTCGGGCGCTAGCCGCGACGAGCAGGAAGCGGGTGCATGCGCAGCGTTGTTGCGGGCGTCGCGGCCCGGACCGCGCGGCGTACCCGGCCCGACGCGGCAGCCGCGGCGCGCTCGAGCACCGCCGGATCGACCGTGCCCGGGACGAGCCGCTCCGTCAGATCGAGCGCCGGGAATAGAGCGCCTGCGGTGCCCGTCCGAGCCACCAGCTCGTCGAACGCTTCCCACGCGGCCGGACGGCGTGCCATATCCTGCCGCGCGACGCAGGCGAGCTCGACGAGCTGGACCAGCATGATCATCGGGAATTTCCGCGACGCGCGCAGCGCCAGATGGGCGAACAGGAGGGGGTGTCGCAGCACCCGGACGGTGCGGCCGACCTCGGGCCACGCCACCTCGGCCGAGGGATCGGGAGTGCCAAGCCCGCGATCGAGCGTCTCGTGCAGGCGCACCGACCAGGGATCGTCCGCATGAGCGAAGTCGAGCGATTGCACCCTCCCGGCGGGGCCCGGCGGAGTCCAGCCACTCTGGCGAGAACGGGCGGACGACGTGGCCCGCTGGTACCCCAGATCTTGGAGCGCGGCGCGTGCGGCAGCCCGGTCCGACGGTCGCATGAGCAAGTCGACGTCGGCCGATGTGCGGGTGCCCGGGTCCGGGAAATAGCAGTGCCGGGTGTGCGCGCTATTGATCACGACGACGTCGATCCCCCGATCGGCGAGCCGTGCGGCGATTTGCTCCAGGGCTTGGCGCATGCGCGTGGCGCGGCGCCGGCCGTGATCGAGCGCCGTGGCGAACTGCTCCGCGACCTCCCGGTCGGCGGCGACCCAGCCCATCTCGCACCAGTACCCGATCAGCGGGCCCATACCCCCGGCGAACGCGGCGGCGTTCAGCGCCTGCGCGTCCACGGTGTGAGACCGCTGCATCGGAACGAGAGGGGAAGCACCGGGTAAGACAGCGCTGGCCACTCGCGCCACCTCTTCTTGAGCCGCGCGAAACGACGCCACGGGCACGGCGGGCCAGAGGTCGCTCGCATCGCGAGTCACACTGAAACGCGCGAGGCGCGCATCGATTTCTGCTTCCATAACAGAAGCTACCCAAACGTGGAACCCCTCGCTAAAATGCTTTCGACATGAGTTCGCCTATCCAATTTGACCGACCGGCGGCGTCGGATCCGGTGTATCTCAACGTTCCGCTGCGCCACGTCCTCGAGCTGCCCGTCCTCGGCGTGATGGTGCGGTACGAATCGAACAGCGCGGCGGTACTCGAGGCGGTGGAGGAAACGTTCGGCGAGTGGCGGGCACTGCTCCAGAGCCCTGAGCTGATCGATCAGGGTTCGGTGCGGGTCAGGCTGATCGTGCATGACGACGTTGAGGGCGCCGCCTCGCATGCAAAAGTGATCTGGCGCCTGGTCGACCCGCGTCGGCTGCTCATCCACACGGCCGGAAGCGTGGGGCTCATGGATATGGACCGCCAGGACTCGGTCGTGTACTTCACCCCCGCGCTGCTCGCGGACCGGGCGCACTTCGAGTATGCGGTGCTGCACACCATGACGGTGCCGCTCGTCGATACCCATAACCGCTATCCCGTACACGCGGCATTCATCGCGCGCGGGCAGGTGGGGTTGCTGCTGGCGGGCCCGGCGGGAACGGGAAAGAGCACGATCGCATTCGAAGCGCACCGCCGCGGTCTGCGCGTGTTGTCGGACGACGTGGCGCATATCCAGCTGCGTCCCGAGTTCCGCGTGTGGGGCGAGATCCCGGGCCAGGTGTACCTGACCCCGCAGGCCCGCGCGCGCTTTCCCGAGCTCGCCGGCGACGTCCCGTCGCTCGTGGCGAACGGCACCGAGAAGCTCTTCATCCAATTCCCCTATGCGTGGTCGGGCGCGGGGGGCGGCGCGCCGATGGCACCGCATGTGGGCGTGTGTCTGCTCGAGCGCAACGGGGGACAGGCATCCCTGACTCCGGTGGCACCCAAAGAGGTCGAGACCTTCCTGCGCAACGGTTTGGGGATCGCCCGCACCATGTTCGGGGACGGCGTGGATGAGGCCTTGCGGCGGGTGGCTGCGGGAGGCGGCTGGAAGCTGAAGCTGACCGACGATCCGAACGACGCCTTGCCCTTCCTCGACAAGATGTTCACGGCGCTCGAACAGCGCGACTGAGGTGGCAGTACTTCCCTGGCGCGGAGTGAAGCGCCTCGGCTACGTGGAGTACCTCGTGCATGGCGACGGCTACTACACGACCATCCTCATCGTCCTGGAGATCCTGAGGCGGCGCCTCACCGATCTGGGCCGGACGGTCGACGGCTACGATATCGCAGTCACGATCCGCGCCGCCAACGGAACCATTCTCCACGAATCCACGAACGCGGTACCCGGGCACGGCGGCCGTTTGCGAGGCTCGCCTCCACGGATTTCCTATCCTCCGATCAGATCGTCACGGGCTCGATGGAGTTCGCGATCCACTGCTGGGATGTGGCCGGAGATTCGCTCGACGATGTGCTCCTCGAGTCCGATACCTCGCCGGACGCCTTCCTGCTGTGGACCGACGAGCGACGCACCTGCACCTGCACCCACGCCAACATGGCGACCGGTGCAGCGCCGCTGCCCTGGCGATTGCTGCGGGAGGTCGAATGGGCGGCGCGGGAGCTGACCCACCGCAACCACACCTATGCCGGCGCGATCGCCGTGTTCGAAGACGATCGGTCAGCCAGCGCACTGGTGCTCCAGAGCTACGAGCACGGGTGGCGCAACATCCCCCTCGAGCTGCGGAACGCAGCCGGCGAGGCGCTGTCGGTGCGCCTGCCGGGCCTGGGACCGCATCAGGTCCTCGAGGTGCCGATTCGCGAGGCCTTCCCGAACGCGCGCGCGTTCCTGAATGGCGGCCCCGGCAATATCCTCGTCAAGTCTTACCCCGACGATCTGCGGCGCTATCGTTTCCTCGTGAAGACGACCGATCGACGCACGGGCGCTTTCTCGCTCGACCACTCGTTCTACATGTCCAAGGTCGCGCGCAACACGTACCCGGCCGCCGATCACGAGCGCCTCGGGAAGGGCTTCATGTTCCCCCATTCGCTCCTCCTGACCGACGCCTTGACGACGTCGGTGATCCTCTTCAACACGGAGCTCGAGGACACGGAGAAGATCGTCGGGCTGCTGATCTACGACGCGCAGGGAGTTCTGGTCTTACATAACCGACGCGCCGCCCGCATACCGCCGCGCGGCTTCGTACACCTCGATTTCCGGGACTATCTCAACCTGGGGCCAGGCGAGACGTTCGAGGGGCATTTCGAGATCTACCACGCCGAGCCCTGTACGGCCGACGGCCGGTTCGCCACCAGTCTGCACGGTCAGGTGCGCTACGACGGTCCCAACGCCCGCGAGTCGACCCAGGTTGGTGCCTCGGTGCCGTGGCATTCACCGCGCGGCTTTGTGCGGCCGGCGTGGGTCCTCAGATATCAAACGGTGTTCATGGTGCTCCCCTACTTCTGTACGGACGCGCTCGAGACCTACATCAATTTCGCGAACGTGTCACACGCGTGGGACTACCATGACTCCGCCGGCTTCAGTTGTGAATTGGTGGATCAAGACGGGTGTGTCGTTGACCGCCAGGACATTGTCCTCGCTCCCAACGCGCAAGTCCATCAATCGCTGCGATCGTTGTTCCGCCGTCAGCCGCATGGGGGGGTGGGGCTCGTGTTCGTAACGGCCAAGGATCCGGATTTCAGCTGGGTGCCGCTCCACTACTTCATCGAATGCCTCCCGGCCGGCGTCACGACGAGCGATCATGGGCAGGGGCTGTACGCGTATCATCTGATGGGGAAGTAGGTCCCCGATTGAGGTGGCCCTCCAGGACTCCGCGCCCGAGGTGAATCGCTCCCTCCGTCAGGTGCTTCGCCACATCCCCGTGCTCGTCGGTGGGTGGCCGCTGCACGGCCCGGAACGCTACGGGCCCTTCTTTATCGTAGGGTCCGGCCGCTGCGGCTCGACGCTGCTGCGCGCCATGCTCGAAGCGCATCCCGACGTTCACATCCCTCCCGAGAACGACCTCCGCGCCACCGTACGGGACTACCGATGGTATTGCCGCGCCCCGTGGAACGTCGTGCTGCGCATCATTGTGGGCGGATTCGAGCATCATCCGGCGTGGGGGAGATGGGAGCTCGATCTCGACGACGTGTTTCGCGAGGTGGACGCTCGCCCGCGGGCGGGACGCGACCTCGCCGCGGTGCTGGAGGCGGTGTACCGCGCGCACCTGAGGCAACACAAGCCGTCGGCGATCCGATGGGGGGACAAGACGCCGGGCAATACGTTTGTGCTGCGCGCGCTGCCCGCGATCTTCCCCGATCTCCGAGTGATCCACATACTCCGGGACGGACGGGACGTGGTGGGATCGTTCATGCGGATCTACAAGGATGCGCTACCGGCGACTGCCCGCCACTGGGTCAAAGCCGTGCGTGCTGCCCGGGCGTTCGGCGCCCGCCACCCCGGGCAGTATCTCGAGATTCGCTATGAGAACCTCGTGCGTTCGCCCCGCGAGACCATCCAGGGGGTCGCGACGTTCCTGGGCCTGACCTTCGACGAGCGCATGCTGCGTCATCACGAGCTCGGTCTCCACTTCGGCGACGTCGAGCGAATGGTCCACCTCCAAGGCGTCCGCGAAGCCGTGCATCAGACGTCGATTGGACGGTGGCGCACCGACCTCGACGCCGCGCAAACGGCCGAGCTCCAGCGACTGCTGGGGCCCACCCTCGCGAAGCTCGGCTACGATGACGCCTGACCGTCGCACTCAGGCGACGTATCTCTCGCTCATTCTCGCCGCCGGCCTCGTCGTTCGTTTGTACCTCATCTATCGCCACCCGATCATCTTCGGCGGGGACACGATCGCCCGGCTCGCGAAGGCAGACCACATTGTCCTGTCACACAACCTTCCCTTGTTGCAGGCAGCGATTCACTATCTCGCGGTCCTGTCGCGCGGCCCCCTCCCCGTGCAGTGCTTCATGGCCGTCGTGGGTTCGGTGGCCGGCGCGGGATTCTATCTCCTGCTCTCGACGCTCGTGCCGCCCCGCGTCGCCCTCGACGGTTCGTTCCTATTCCTTGCGACGCCGCTGGTGCTCGTGGACTCCATCGTCCCCTACCCGGAGATCCTCATGCTGGCGGGGATGCTGTTCGGGTTCTATTTCGCGTTCACGGAGCGGTGGTACCTCGCGAGCTTGAGTCTGGGATTGGCGTGTCTGAGCCGCTACGAGGCCTGGATCGCCTGCCCGGTCCTCGCCCTGGCGTACGTGAACGCGCACAACCGCACGCCGCGAGCCCTCCTCGCGGCCGGCGCCCTGTTTGGATGGGCTCCGCTCGGATGGATGGTCTACAACGTCGGCATCACGCCCGCTGGCAGCTACGCCATCGAACGCTGGTCGAGCCCGGAACGCCTGTTGCGCTGGGCGCACCTGGTGTCGGGGACCATGCGCGGAAGCACGGTGCCGACCCTGCTCCTCGCCGCGGGGGGCGCCGTCGTGGTGCTGCGGAAGCGCCTGCTGAAGACCGCACCGTTCCAGATGCTCCTCGCCGCTCTCGCGCTCTTCCTCGTCGCCATCCTGTTCTCAGCGCACGGCGTCGGGGACCGGCCCGACCAAGTCGTGACCGGGCGCGAGGCACACATCCCGCTGGTGGGCGTCGCGATACTCGCAACCCTCGGCCTGGGCGCGCTCCCCCGTTTCCGGGAACTGGCGACGATACTCACCGTCTCGGTGGGCCTGTGGGCTGCCGACCGCATGATCCAGCGGGCAACCCGCGAGCCGCACCTCGCGCTGTCTTACCGGGTCGCGCGATACGTCGACAGCCAGGTCCCACCGGGCGACACCGTCGCTGTACTGGCACGCGGCCGGGGAGCCGACGCCGAGCGCGCACTCGTCCGGCTGGAGCGGCAGCGGGGCCCCGCGGCCGTAGAACAGGCGCTCGAGACCCTGCGGGACCTCGACATGGCCAAGCCCGAGGACTACCAGCGCATCTTCGTTCACTCCCGCCGCAGCAAGGATCGCCTGGTGAGCTTCGCGAGCCTGGAGCTTGGGCGGTATGGAGAGACGACGAGCACCGCCCCGACCGGCGGGCGCCCCCAATGGATCGTGCTGTGGAGTGACTTCGTGCCGACGAACGCCATCGAGACCGGTCTCGCCGCCCAGGTCCTCGCTCGCGACCCTCGCGAGGTGTTTCATCAGGACAGCGTCTGGGTCCGCCTGTACTACGCGCCAAACCCGTGAGTATCCTCGAACGACTCGCCCGCGCGCTCGCCCTCACGCCGCGCCACGGGCGGGAGTTCTTACTGAAGATGCTGCCGACGCATGCGGTGTGCGCCGAAATAGGGGTACACGCGGGCGATTTCTCGGAACTGATCCTGCGGACGACATCTCCTCGCGAGCTCCACCTGATCGATCCATGGCAATACGAAGAATCCGACACCTACCGACACGCGCTCTACGGTGGCGGGGCACCGGGCGGGCAAGCGGAGATGGACGAACGCTACCGCAGTGTATGCGCGCGCTTTCAATTCGACGGCCGAGTGAAGGTTCATCGCGGGCGCTCGGATGCCGTGCTGCCGCGGTTCCCCGAGGCATCCTTCGACTGGGTCTACATCGACGGCAACCACGTGTACGAATACGTGAAACGGGACCTGGCCTTGTGCTTGAACATCGTGAAGCCGGGCGGCTACATCTCGGGCGATGACTACACCGAGGACGGCTGGTGGGAGGGAAGCATCGTGCGGGCGGTAGACGAGTTCGTGGCCACGGGGTCAGTCGAGCTTGTCTTACAGCGCAACCGGCAATTCCTCCTGAAGAAGATTTGATGCGCGGTATAACAACTCGAATTCGCCCATTCACGGCCCCCTATCTGGGGATGTACCTTCACGAACGATAGCTGCATGGCAAACAGCCTCTCTCACACACTCGCGCGACTCAGGCGGCTCGACCGACACGGCATCGCCCGTGTTTCGCGGCGCCTGCTTCGGCGTCTCCGCGGCGACGACTACGACCGCCTGGATGGCCGCTGCCGCCATTCACCCGAGTGGCTGGTACTCACCGTCAACAACGTGTGCAACCTGCACTGCAAGATGTGCGACGTCGGTTTGGGGGAGAACGGGACGGCGTTTTGGGCGAACTTGATAGGACCGAACCCGCACAACATGACGTTGGACATGCTCCACGGGATCCTGCGTCAGGCGCGCGCGTTCCGACCCCGCCCCCACGTGTCCATCGGCAGCACCGAGCCCCTGATCCATCCCGAGATCATCGAGTTCACACGTGCCATCGTACGGGAAGGCCTGTACTGCGTCATCATCAGCAACGGCACCATGCTGCCGCGATTGGCGCCCGCCCTGGTGGAGAGTGGCCTGCACGGACTCGCGCTCTCGGTGGATGGGCCCGCCCACGTGCACAACCGGATCCGCGGCAGTCGTGACTCGTTCGAGAAGCTGTACCGCGGAGCGGAGCTCCTGACCGCCACCAAGGCCCGCCTCAAGCGGCGGTACCCCAAGTTGCAGCTCTCGCTCACGATCACCGACGAGAACTATGGCCACCTCCTGGAGTTCATTCAGGCGGTCGAGCCGCTGCAGCCGGAATCGATCCACATCTCGCATCTCAACTTCATCACCGACGGCATGGCCCAGGCTCACAACGCGAGGTACGGTGCGGATCTGCCCGTGACGCGCTCGAACCTGGGTGCCATGGACCCCGCGACCTTTGACACCGGCGCGATCTGGGCCGAGCTGCAACGTGTACGCGCCTATGTGCGCTCGCGCGGCCCCGCCCTCCCCCGCGTCACCATCAGCCCCGATTTCACCAGCCGCGAAGGCATCGACGCGTTGTACCACGAGCCCCTGACGCCCGTCACGGGTCCGCGATGCACCGATCCGTGGAACATGATGATGATCAGAACAGACGGCAGCGTGATCCCCGCCCAGAACCGCTGCTACAACTTCCCGATCGGCAACATCCAGACGACACCGCTGTCGGACCTGTGGAACCACGAGCGCTTCCGCGGGTTTCGTCAGACGCTGCAGCGGGCCGGAGGGACATTGCCCGCCTGTGCGCGCTGCTGCGGCGTGCTGAGCAAGCCTCCACTCGAGGCCGCACGGCACTCGGAGACGGCCACGCGGCACGCCGACACAGCGGCCGACTGAGTACGAGCAGCGTGCAGCCCCCGGCGCCGCCGGGACGCAGCCGTGTGCGACAGATTCTCGTCGCCGGGGTGAGTCTCGCCTACATCCTCTGGAGCGCCGTCCTCCCGGCCGCCCGCCGCATCGAAACGGATTTCTCGAACTATTACATCCCTGCGCGGTTGATCGTGCGCGGCGAGTCCACCGCGCGCCTGTACGAGTTCTCCTGGTTTCAGCGGCAGATGGAATACGCAGGGATCCACCGCGCCCTGGGCGGGTTCAACTACTTCCCGCCCCCCGCGGCGCTGCCGCTCGTCCCCATCGGCGGACTGGACCCCATCGCGGCCAAGACCGCGTGGACCGCCGCCAACCTGGTGATGCTCATCGCGCTGCTCCTGGCGCTGCGGCGCCTCGGCGGCCTGCCGCTGTGGGCCGGACTCGCGCTCGCCGCCCTCTCCGGGACCAGCCTCCACGACAACTTTCTGTTCGGGCAGTTCTACATCGCGCTCACGCTCCTCATCGCCGTGGCGCTCCTGCTGCTGCGCAACGGCCGCTCTTTGGGCGCGGGAGCGTTGCTGGGCCTGGGGACCGCCCTCAAGCTCTATCCCGCTCCGCTCCTCGCGTACCTGCTCGTCCGGCGCGAGTGGCGGGCGGCACTGGCATTCGCGGCCGCAATCGCAATCACCTACGCCGTGTCCATCGGGGTGCTCGGCTGGCCGCTCCACGAGCACTACTTCGCGAGCATCCTCCCTGCCTCGCTCGCCGGCCAAACCGACACGCCGTTCCACCCGGCGCTCCAGAGCTGGACCAGCGTGCTGCGCGTGCTGCTGGTGCGCGAGCCGACCCTGAACCCACACCCGCTGCTCGACTCACCGTTCCTGTTCGATTTCCTGCGCGTCGGGTCGCTGCTGGCGCTGCTCGCCCTGCTCCTCTACACGATTCGCGACCGCAGCGACGCGCCGGCCCTCAGCCTGATGGTGCTGGCGCTCCTCCTCCTGTCCACGTCGGCGTTTTCCTACCATACGTTCCTGGCGATTGTCCCCGTCGCGTGTTGGATCCCGCAGCTCTGGCGCCAACGCCGCTGGGGTCCGCTGGCGGCGGCCCTCGGGTTGTACCTGTTCGCGGTGTCGCCGCTCGTTGATGCGTGGCCGATGCTGCACCTGCGGCTCTGCGCGCTGGCCGCGCTGTTCTTCCTGCTGTTGCGCGAGGTGCGACCGTGGCGGCTGCCTCGTGCCGCGGCGGTCACGATCGTCATTGTCTCGCTCGCGCATGCCGGCTGGGCCGCACGCCCGCACGCGGTCGACGGGGCCGTCCCGGTGGCCTGGGACGGCTTCCACCTCGAGTCGCCGACGGCGGGGGGTGGCGCGCTCGTCTACGCTGTGTTGGGGTGCGCCGGCTGCGCCCACTATCAGCTGCGCGGCGCCGTGCCGTCCGGGGTTCCCGCGGATGGACATCAGCTCGCCCCGGCGTTCGCGGCGGGCCGGGACTTGTTCGTCGAGATCGCGACCGGCGGGCGCTCGCGCGTGGTCCGGGTCCACGCGGGGTCCGGAACGGATTGGAGCCCGGCGGATCTCAGCTGCGGGCTGCCCTCGAGCTCCAGCGATGGGCGTCGCTTGGTCGCGGTGTGTAATGGTCGGTTGTATCTCCTCGACGCGCCCGGGCAGGGGCACGCGCTGCCCCTCGCGGATGGTGAGATCGCCGATCCGGCGCTCTCACCGGACGGCGGGCGCGTGGCGTTCGCGCGGCTCAGCGCGGGGCACTGGCACCTCCACGAGCTCGATCTGGGGCGCGGCGTGCTGCGCCCGCTCGTGGCAGCGCGGGGCGACGAGCGCGGCCCGCGCTACTCGCCAGATGGCGCGCAACTCGTGTTCTCGCGGCGGGTCGGCGGGTGGGACACCGTATGGCTCCGCGACCTCGCCAGCGGCGCCGAGCGGCAGCTCAGCCGCAGCACGGGAAACGACAACCAGCCTGCCTGGGCCGAAGACGGGCGCAGCGTCTACTTCGCAAGCGACCGGGGGCGTGGGATCTTCATGCCGGCCGTATATCGAATCAGTCTGCCCTGACGTCTGACCACCGCTTCGCGACAGGAGAGACAATCGCAGAGGACGGCAAATCCTGTTCGTACGCGGGGGACCGCGGCGAGGAACGCCGTCAGGCACAGCAGTTTGACGCGGCTGTGGTAGAACATGGTGCCTCCAGGGCGAGTACCGTGGACGACAATCGGCACAACAACGGGGCTCCTCGCACTTGCGAGGAGCCCCGGTTGTGCATTGAGCCAGCCTGTTATCGGAAAGCGGCCGGCTGCATCACAGCGAGTTCAAATACGCCAGCAGGGCCTGCCGCTTGTCCCTGCTCAAGTTGATGAACCGCTCGCGGGCACGCTGCCCCTGGCCATCGTGCGCCAAGATCGCTGCCGTGACGGTCGTCGCCCGGCCATCGTGGAGGAAAACGGGCCGCACGCGCAGACCCCAGAGGGGGGCGGTACGCATCAGCCGTCCCGTCGCGTTGCCCTGGGTAATCCCATCCCCCAGCCGCCCCATGTCGTGCAACAGAAAATCTGAGAACGGCTGGAAGACCTTGCGGTCGAGTGCGGCGATGGGGCTGGGTCCCGTTGCCAATTTGGGGGTGTGGCATGTCGCACAGCCGATGGATTGGAAGATGTCCTCCCCCGTCCGGCTGGCCCCCGACCCGCGGGGCGGCGGGGCGAGCAGCGTCATGAAGTTCTTGAACGCCTCAATGCCGGCCCCCGAATCGTTCAGCTCCGGCATGGGGTTGTGTGCAAGTGCGGCACAATTCCCTTGCGGACAGCTCTCGTTCGGGAAGATGGGATTCGTGATGCCCATCTCGTTCAGGTAGGCATCACCCGAGAAGGTTTGCAACGTGGCCACCTGCGCCTTCCACCCAAACCGGCCGACGCGCTGCTCCCCCGTTGCGAGGTCCGTTACCATGTTCGCGATGCCGGGGGTGTGCGTGAACCGTTTTTGCTTCTGAGCCAGTTCGATCAACTCCGCGTCGGGGACGGCGTCCACCAGGCCGAGGCCGAACAGCGGTGTGGTCAGCCGCGACGCCACCACATTCGCGCCGCGCGGAACTCTCTCCGCCTTGAAGACGAAGCCGTCTTCCACCGCGCCGATCCCCTGGTCTTGCAACAGCGAGCCCCCAAGAGCCTCGAGCGGATCAAACTTTCCGCTGTTGCCCCTGCGCCCAAAGCGTGTCTCCAGCCGTCCCGTGGTGCCTCCCACAGGGTCCGTGTGGCACACCAGGCAGGCCGCTTCATTGAAGACCGGGCCAAGCCCTTCGTCCGGTTCTTCCACCTCCGAGAACTCGTCGAGCCCCTCCTCGAACAGTTCCTGCTGCTCCGCGGTCAAGCGCGGCAGGGGATCGCCAAAGGAAGTGGAGGCATTCGCGAACTGCAGATCGGCCGTCACCGCCGAGGGGATGACCTCAACGGGGTCGTCATTGAGGGCGGTGACGTCGGATGTCGGTTGTTCTTCGCAGGCGCCGAGGAGAACACCGGCACACAGGAGGAGAAATACCTTCGACGACGATGCCATGGAAGTACTCCAAAATGATGGTTAGGGCGACACGCACCCGGTCCCCCGGGTGCGTTTCCAGCACGTGGTATGGTGGCATGGACTCGGCGGGGAGATCGGTGAGTGCCGTTACCCGGGCCAGGGTCACAGGTCGGCGGGTTACCCAAAGTCGGGGTCGCGTGGCAACGCGTGACCCTAACGCGCCGGGCGAGTCGTCGCGTCGGGCCGACGTGTAACCGGTTCTTCGGTTTTCGTTCACTATTTCAGACGAGGAACTGCGGCCACAGGGGGATGACGATCAAGCGGCGGGGGGACCTCAAGCGGCGGGCGCCACCCTCACCATGTGACGCCCGCGCGCCGTCGGCTTATTTGTGCGTTGGGTCCTTCGCCTTGGCGCCCTGGAAGAGCGACAGGTACTGCCCGTATCCCGCTTTCTCCAGCTCCTCGACCGGAATGAACCGCAGCGCCGCCGAGTTCATGCAGTAGCGTTGGCCGGTCGGTGCCGGCCCGTCGTTGAACACGTGCCCGAGATGCGAGTCCGCGTGGGCCGACCGCACCTCCGTGCGCGCCATGCCCAGTGACCGATCGGTCTTCTCCCGCACGTTCCCGGTCTCGAGCGGCTTCGTGAAGCTGGGCCATCCCGTGCCCGACTCGTACTTGTCGAGCGAGCTGAACAGCGGCTCGCCGGAGATCACATCCACGTAGATCCCCGCCCGGTGGTTATCCCAGTATTCATTATTGAAAGCTCGCTCGGTCCCCTCGTGCTGCGTCACCTGGTACTGCAGCGGGGTCAACGAGCTCTTCAGGGCGGCATCGCTCGGCTTCTTGAACTCCATCGGGTTCCATCCTTTTCCATGGCTTTGGGCGGTCGCAGGCGCCGGCGCGACCGCCAGGCCCATGACAAATGCGCCGACCAAGCCCAAACTGACGATCCTCGAGTCGAAAAGCATTATGGAGACTCCGGTGAGGTATAGCTGCTACGCGCCTCCCATAACGCCGGGAGGCGGTCCCAGGATCCCTACCCAAAGGCCAGCACGACCTTACCGACGTTGCGGCGCTCGTGAATATGACGGTGGGCTGCGGCGGCCTCCGCCACGGGAAATACCCGGTCCACACGGGGTCGGATCCGTCCCTCCCGCGCGTAGCCCAGCAGGGCCTGGATCTGGGGCCGGAGGATATGGTCGGCGTCCCACAGGTGCCCCAGGTTCACGCCCGCGACCGTGCGGTTGCGGTTCATCAGGGTCAGCGGCGCGAAGCGGGGCCACCGCAACGCCTTCCACACGAGCGCGAAGAGATTGCGGCGCATGCCGCTCGACAGCTCCGAGGCGCCGAAGCAAATCAGCCGGCCGACCGGTGCGAGCAGGGCGTACCCCTGGCGCCACGAGTCGCCCCCCACTGCGTCGAGCACAATGTCCACGCCCCCGGGGGCCAGGCGGCGGACGGCATCGGGCCAGCGAGGATCGAGGCGGTCGAGGGGCTCAACCCCGTAGGTTCGCAGGATGTCGTGTTTCCCGGGCGACGCGAGGCCGAGCACCCGCACGCCGTGGATCCGGGCCAGCTCGGCCACCGCGAGTCCCACCCCACCCGCGGCCGCATGCACCAGGACGGTTTCGCCGCGCTGCGCCGCTGCGACCCGCACGAGCATGTGGTGCGCCGTGAGAAAGACGACCGGGAAGGCCGCGCCCTCGTGCGAAGCTCCAGGCGTCGGGGAGCGGAAACACGTTCGGGGCGGGAACCACCACCAGCTCGCTCTGGCCGCCGAACCGCGTCGTCGCGACCACCCGGTCACCAACCCGCGGCGCGACCACCCCACTCCGCACGGCGTCCACGACACCCGCGACCTCGTACCCGATGACGCACGGTGGCTTCGGCGCGTCGGGATAGAGACCCTGGCGGGCCATGACGTCGGAGAAGTTGATCCCCGCGGCCGCGACGCGGATGCGCACCGTGCCCGGCGTAACGGGAGGATCGGGGGCGTCGCGCACCGCCAGCACTTCGGGCGGACCATAACGGGTGATCACGAGCTGTTTCATCGCTCTGGTATAATAGCCGCCGCCCCGCGTGGCGGCCACGGCTGCCCAGCCGCATACTTACCGGCGCCATGTTCGATGACTCGCTCGGCCGCCGCGCCTTCCTCACCGCCTCCTGCACCGCCATCGCCTCCGCGTGGCTCGCCGCCGATCCGGAACAGCTGCGCGCGAGCCTCGCCCATGCGCGCACCGCTCGCCTGCCGCCGGGCCGCCACCTGGGAGTTCCTCACCCCCGATCAAGCGGCCGACGTAGACGCGATCGCCGCGCAGATCATCCCCACCGACGATCTCCCGGGCGCACGCGAGGCCGGCGTGGTCCATTTCGTGGATCACTCGCTCGCCACCTGGGGGCAGGACCAGCGTGACCCGTTTGCCCAGGGGCTGGACGAGCTCAATCGGCGACGCGCAGACAGCGCTGGCCCGGAGCGGGCCGCTTTGCCACGCTCTCCCCCGCTCGCCAGATCGAGCTGCTGCGCGCGACCGAGAAGACGCCGTTCTTTCAAGATGATACGGTTCGTCACGGTCGCGGGCACGTTCGCGAACCCCTCCTGGGGCGGCAACCGCGACCACATCGGCTGGCGGATCCTCGGCTTCGAAGACCGCTTCGCTGGCAGCCGCCGTTCGGCGACTACGACGCCGCCCGGCGCCGAGGGGAAGAAGTAGAGTGCGCATGCGGCGACCGAGCGCGCGGTTCCGTCCCAAAGACGTCGTGGACTTCGTCGTGGTGGGCTCCGGCGCGGCCGGGGGAATCGTCGCCAAGGAGCTCGCGACCGCAGGGCTATCCGTGGTGGTGCTCGAGCAGGGACCGCGCCTCGACCCCAGCCAGTTCGAGCACGACGAGTTCAAGTATTTCTTCCGCAGCGGGATCGTCAACAACCCCGCGCTCCAGCCCCAGACCTTCGCCCCGACACCGAATGAACCGGCCAAGCAGGGCGCCGGCACCGCTGCTGTACGCCCGGTTGGTCGGCGGGGGCAGCGTGCACTTCACCGCCAACTACTGGCGGTTCCACGAAATCGACTTTATCGAAGCGAGCCGCCACGGCCGCGATCAGCGGTACCGGATTCGCCGACTGGCCGATCACCTACGCCGACCTCGAGCCCTACTACACGAAGGCCGAATGGGAGCTGGGTGTGTCGGGGGTACCCGGCCCGTTCGACGCGCCGCGTTCGCGCCCGTACCCGCTGCCGCCGCTGCCGGTGAAGTCGTCGGGCGTGCTGTTCGAGCGCGGCTGCGCCGAAGCTCGGATTCCACTCGCAGCCGACGCCGCTCGCGATCCTGTCGCAGCCGTTCCATGGACGGCGAACCCTGCCACCATTGCGGCTTCTGTCTCGCGTTCGGGTGCGAATTCGGCGCCAAGTCGTCCACGCTGGCGACGGTCATCCCGATGGCGGAGGCGACGGGCCACTGCGAGATCCGGCCCAACAGCTACGTGCGCGGGGTCGAGATCGACCAGCGCACCGGTCGCACCGTCGGCGTGGTCTATTTCGACGACCACAAGGTCGAGCACCTGCAGCGCGCCCGGGCGGTGGTGCTGTGCGCCAACGGCGCCGAGACGCCGCGGCTGCTGCTGATGTCGCAGTCGAAGCGCTTCCCGCAGGGCCTCGCGAACTCGAGCGGGCTGGTCGGCAAGCATCTGATGTTCAACGGCTACGCTGAGGTCGGGAGCAACCTTCGAGCGGCCGCTCAACGAATGGAAGAGTGTCGCGGCGTCGCGCATGATCCACGACTTCTATGATACCGACCCGGCGCGCGGCTTCTACGGTGGCGGCGGGATCGACGCCCGGTTCACCGGCTATCCGGTCGGGTATGCACTCGGCGGGGTGTTCGGCGGCCTCGCGCCCGACGACCCGACCTGGGGGCCTGAGTACAAGCGTCTGCTGCGCGAGTCGTACTCCCACTCGATGGTCGCGGCCGGCCACACCACGTCGCTGCCGCTCGAGTCGAACGCGGTGTCGCTCGATCCGGCCTTGAAGGACGCCTGGGGGCTGCCGGCGCTGCGATTCACCTACCAGGATCACCCCGACGACCTCGCCACCATGCGCTTTCTTCAGGACAAGGCGGTGGAGATCCTCGAGGCGGCCGGGCGCGCGGCGCGTCTGGAAGACCCCGGTGCAGCCGTCCACCTTCGCCGTCCACCTCCTGGGCACCTGCCGGATGGGCGACGACCCGCGCACGTCGGTGGTGGATCGCCACCATCGCACCCACGACGTCCCCAACCTCTTCCTGTGCGACGGCAGCAGCTTCGTGACGTCGGGTCGGGGGCAGCCCACCTGTACGATCCAGGCGTTGGCGTACCGCGCCGGGGAGTACATCGCCGGCTTCGCGCGCCGAGGAGAGATCTAGATGGAGCGGAAGGGCAAGGCGTACCGCGGTCAGGAACTCGTCGTGTACTTCGATCCCCGCCTCTGTATCCACGCCGCGGAGTGCCTGCGCGGCCTCCCGCCGGTGTTCGACCGGGACGCGGTCCCGTGGATCCGTCCGAACGCAGCGGCTGCGGACGCAGTGGCGGCGGTCGTAGCGCGCTGCCCCAGCGGCGCCCTCCACGCCGACCTCCTGGACGGCGGGCCTGCCGAAGCGCCGCCTCCGGAGCCGGAGGTGCTCGTGATCCCGAACGGTCCCCTGCACATCCGCGGTCGCGTCGAAGTCCAGGACGGAGCCGGCGCGCTCGTGCGAGCCGACACCCGCATGGCGCTGTGCCGCTGCGGTGCATCCGGCAACAAGCCGTTTTGCGACAACAGCCATCGCGCGGTCGGGTTCCGGTCCGCGTGATGCGCGACCCGACGCCTTCCAACCGGGCGGAGCAGACCCAGCTCGCCACGTACCGGATCTCGGAAGCGGCCCACTCATCGGCCACGCTGGACGAGCTGTTTCGCGAGATTCACCGCATCGTGGGCGAGCTGATGCCCGCCACGAACTTCTACATCGCCCTCTACGATGCGGCGACCGACGTCGTCAGCTTCCCGTACTTCGTGGACGAGTTCGACGCGCCCCACGCCCCCGAAGCGGAGCGGGCGGGGATTGACGGAGTACGTGCTGCGGACCGGGCGAGCCGCTCCTGGCCGACGACGACTCTCCACCGCATGCTGACGGAACGCGGGGACGCCGAGATGATCGGCACCCCGTCGCTTCAATGGCTGGGCGTCCCGTTGAAGATCGGCGACAAGACGATCGGCGTGCTCGCCGTGCAGAGCTATACCCCGGGCGTGCGGTATGGGGAGGCGGAGGAGCGCATGCTGGCATTCGTGTCCGCGCAGATCGCCATGACCATCGAGCGTAAGCGCGCGGAAGTCGCGCTGCGCGAAAGCGAGACGCGACTGGCCCGCGCGCAGGAGACCGCACACCTCGGCAGCTGGGAGCTCGACCTCACGAACCTTCAGAACGTCAATGAGAATCCGCTGTGGTGGTCGGACGAGACGTATCGGATCTTCGGGTACGAGCCCCGTGCGGTCCCCGTCTCCAACGATCTGTTCTTCAAGGCGGTGCCGCCGGAAGATGTGCCTCGCATCAACGCCGCAGTGCAAGGGTCCTTGCAGCACGGCTTGCCGTACTTCATTCAGCATCGGGTGATCCGGCCCGACGGGTCGGAGCGGATCGTCGAAGAGCGCTCCACCGTGTTGCGGGACCCGGCCGGCCGGCCGGTCCGCATGGTGGGCACCGTGCTCGACGTCACCGAGCGCCAGCGGCTCGAGCAGCAGCTCCGCCAGGCGCAAAAAATGGAAGCGGTGGGCCGGCTGGCGGGCGGCATCGCGCACGACTTCAACAATCTGCTCACCGCCATCCTCGGGTCGTCCGAGCTGCTGCTCGCGCGTCTCGGACTGGACCACCCCGATCGCATAGAGGCGGAGGAGATCCGCAACGCGGCGATGTGGGCGGCCGACCTTACCCGCCAGCTGCTCGCCTTCAGCCGGCAACAGGTCCTGGACCCGCAGGTGCTCGATCTCAGCGAGGTCGTCAGCGACCTGGACAAGATGTTGCGCCGGCTCATCCGGGCCGACGTCACGTTTCGCACCCGCTTCGCACCGGACCTGGGCGCCGTGCGGGCGGACCCCGGGCAAATCGGGCAGGTGATCATGAACCTCGTCGTCAATGCCTGCGATGCCATGCCCACCGGCGGGACGCTGACGATCGAAACGGCGAACATCGAGGTCGGTGCCGGACACGAGCCGGACCAGGTCCCGGCCCCCGGGCGCATACGTGGTGCTGACGGTGAGCGACACCGGGCACGGCATGGACGCCGCGACGCGGGCTCACATCTTCGAGCCGTTTTTCACGACCAAGGAGCGGGGCAAGGGAACCGGGCTTGGGCCTCTCGACCGTGTATGGAATCGTGAAGCAGAGCGGGGGATACGTGTCGATCGAGAGCGAGACGGGACGCGGTAGCATCTTCAAGGTGTACCTGCCGCGCACCGGCACCCGCGTCGAGCCGGCAGGTATCGGACATCACCCACGCCGCGCCGCACGGCGGGGCCGAGACGATCCTGGTGGTCGAGGACCAGGAGCCGGTGCGGCGGTTGACGCGCAAGATTCTGGAAACCAAGGGCTACGCGGTACTCGCCGCCGCGGACGGGCCGGAGGCGCTGCGCGTGGCCGCGCTCCACCAAGGCACCATCCACATCCTGGTGACCGACGTCGTGATGCCGGGCATGAGCGGCCGGGAGGTGGGGCGGCGCCTCACAGCAGAACGACCAGACATGCGCGTGCTCTATCTGTCCGGCCATGCGGACGACTCGATCGTAAGCCACGGCGTGCTCGAGCCGGGGCTGGCCTTCCTCCAAAAACCGTTTACGCCCGAGAACCTGGCGCGCCGGGTGCGGGAGCTGCTGGATGCTCCACCCGAGCCCGGGAACGGCCGGTAGCGTCCGTGCGCAAACTCAAGCGGAAACACATCCTCATCGCGGACGACGATCTCGTCACTATCAGCATGCTTGAAGGCGTGCTGAAGGCGGGCGGGTTCGAGATCTCGATCGCAGCGGACGCGATGCAGACCATCATGCTGGCGGTCCGCACGCCGCCGGACGCCATCATTTTGGACATCGGCATGCCGGGCGGCGGCGGGTACCAGGTCCTCGAACGGCTCAAGGCCAGCACCAACAAGCAGCTGAAGACGGTTCCGATCATCGTCCTCACCGGCGTGACCGATCCGCAGCTCAGGGGCCGCGTGCTCGGGATGGGCGCCGACGAGTTCTTTTCGAAGCCGGTCGCGCCGGAGAAGCTCCGCGAGGCATTGGACCGCCTGCTCGCGCCGCGGGTGGACGACATGGCGGGCACGTGACCACCGCGGATTCCGCCGTGCTCCCGGCGGGCGCACCCACCACCGAGGCGGGCGTACGGGCCGATCTGCGGCGTCTGCTGCAAGAGCGCCTGATCCGGGAGAGCGGCATCGTGCTGTTCGGGCACCCGCTCATGATGGGCCTCGTCGTGTATGCCACGTGGGACGAGGTGCCGCACCTCGTCGCCGCGGGCTGGGCGCTCGCAGTCCTGCTGGCGACGGGGTTCCGGTCGGTGTGGCTGCGCACCGTCCATCAGCGCGCGCTCACGGACCGGGACATCTGGCTGGGGGTCCGCCTCACCGTCACCCTGCTCGGCCTCTGCTGGGGCGTCGGGGTGGCGATCGTCATCCAGGACCTGCCGTTCTCCCACGCGGCACTGCTGCTCGTCGTGCTCTCTGCAATGATCGCGGCCGCCCTGACGACCCTGTCCGCCGATTCGGTGAGCTTTCTGGGGTTCGTCGGCTCGATCACCGTGCCCGTCATCGTGGGGCTCCTGGCCAACGGGACCGATCGCCTGCACATCGCCACCGCCGTCGGCACGGCGTTGTTCGGAGCCCTCATGGCGTTCATTTTCCGGCGCGCCCACGCGGGGATCGTCGATCACCTGCGGGCGACCGCGCAGCTGGCGGTGAGCGAAGAGACGGCGCGGCGCGCCGAGATCGCCATGCGCGAGGCGCGCGACGCCGCCGAGCAGGCGGCACGGGCGCGCAGCGCCTTCCTCGCGAACATGAGCCACGAGATCCGGACGCCCATGAACGCCATCATGGGATTCGTGGAGCTGATTCTCGACACCGAGCTCGGAAACGAGCAGCGGCGCGCGCTCGAGCTGGTGCGCGCGTCGTCGGAGGCGCTGCTGACCATCCTGAACGACATCCTGGACTATTCGAAGATCGAGGCGGAGCACCTCGATCTCGAGGCGATTTCGTTCGACCTGGCGAAGCTGGTCCACGCGACCGCGAGCCTGCTCGCGGTGCGGGCGCGCGAGCGCCACATCGAGCTGCTCGCCGACGTGCCGCGCGCCCTGCCCCGCGCGCTGCGCGGCGATCCCACCCGCCTGCGGCAGATCCTCACCAACCTGATCAGCAACGCCATCAAGTTCACCGAGGAGGGTGAGGTGGTCGCGTCGATCACCGTGGTCGAGATGGACGACGACCGGGCCCGCCTGAAGTTCAGCGTGCGCGATACGGGGATCGGCATCGCGCCCGAGCAGGTGCAGATGATCTTCGGGGAGTTTGCGCAGGCCGATGCCTCCATGACCCGCCGCTACGGCGGCACCGGGCTCGGGCTGGCGATCTCGCAGCGGCTGGTGCGGCTGATGGGGGGCGAGCTCGCCGTCACGAGCGAAGTGGGCCGCGGGAGCGACTTCCATTTCACGCTGACGTTCCCGGTCGAGCCCGCGAGATGCTGCTCGCGCCCGGTCGCGCCGCCCTGGGCGGGCGCCGCGTGCTCGTGGTGGACGACAATCCGACCAACCGCCGCATTCTCCGCGACATGCTCGCGGCCGAGGGGATGGTGGTCGACGAGGCGGCCAGCGCCGCCGCCGGGCTCGCAGGCACTGCAACGCGCGGCGCCGCGCAGGGGTCCTCCTACGACCTCGCCATCCTCGACGTCCAGATGCCGGACCGGGACGGGTTCGAGTTCGCGACCGAGATCCGCTCCGATCCGCAGCGTCGCGGTCACCCGGCTCCTGATGCTCACATCCGCCGGCCAGCGGGGCGACGGGGAGCGCTGCCGGACGCTCGGCATCGAGGCCTATCTCACCAAGCCCGCGTCACGCGCGGACCTGATCGAGGCCCTCGGCGCGATATTCGCCGGCGCACCGACCGCCGGGGGGCCCTCGGTCATCACCCGCCACTCGATCGCCGAGTCGCGGCCCACGCTTCGCATCCTTCTTGCCGAGGACAACCAGATGAACCAGCAGGTGGCAACGGCCATGCTCGTGAGCCGGGGGCATCTCGTGGACGTCGTGAGCAACGGCCGCGAGGCCGTCGCGGCGGTCCAGCGCGGCGCGTACGACGTCGTCCTGATGGACATCCAGATGCCCGAGATGGACGGCTTCGAGGCGACGCACGCCATCCGCGCGCTGCCGCAGCGGCCGGGGATCTCCCGATCATCGCCCTCACCGCGCACGCGCTGAGCGGCGAGCGGGAGCGCTGCATCGGCCACGGCATGACGGACTATCTCGCCAAGCCGTTCAAGGGACACGAGCTGTTCGGGATGATCGAGGGACGCCGCGAGCCGTCGGCCGCTCCGCCGATCGTCGCCGAGGCGCCCATGACCCCCGACCGGGTGGACCTGGAGGGGTTCAAGAACTCCCTGCGGGAAGCCGGCGCGGGAGACGCGATCGGCTCGATCCTCGATGCCTTCATCAGCCAGGTGCCGGCAGCGCCTCGCGACCCTCGAGGCCGCGGCGGACAGCGGCAACGCCGACGCCACCACCCGCGCCGCGCACGTCCTGCGCGGCGCCGCGGCGACGATCGGCGCCCATCAGCTCGCCGGCGCTGCTCGAGCACGTCGAAACGGCGGCGCAGCAGGGGAACGTCGAGCCAGGCGCGCGGCGGACTCGAGCGCGTGCGGGTCGAAGCCGCCACCGTGCTGGACTACGTACGGCGGACCGCGACGCGCACGTCGCCCCGCCAGCGGGCCGCGCATGAAGATCCTCCTGGTAGAAGACGATCCGGTCGCCCGGGAGACGTATCAGGCGATACTCACCGCCCAGGGCCACGACGTCGTGACCGCGGAGAATGGGCGCGCGGCGTGGGACCGCTGGCTGCTCACGCGCTTCCGCCTCATCGTCGCCGACTGGCTCATGCCCGACATGGACGGCCTCGAATTGATGCCGGCGGATTCGCGCGAGGCCCCCGGAAGCGTACACCTACATCATCCTGGTCACGGTCCGGAGCGGCCGGGGACACTTTCTCGAAGCGATGCGGGCCGGGCGTAGACGATTTCATCACCAAGCCGGTGGACCCCGAAGAGCTGGTGGCCCGCGTCGCCGCCGCCGAGCGCATCCTGGGCGTCCGGAACGAGCTGTTCCAGCTGGAAGGCCTCCTGGCGATCTGCAGCTACTGCCGGCGGCTGCGTGACGATGCCGGAGCCTGGGTTTCGCTGGAGCGCTACATCGAAATCCGGTCGGGCAGCCTGCTGAGCCACAGCATCTGTCCCGAATGCTACGGCAAGTACGTGGAACCACAGATCGAACGGCTGAAGGTCAGTCGAGCAGCGGACGCACGATCTCGGCAAACCTGCTGCGCGCGCGATTCAGGCGGCTCTTCACGGTGCCCAGCGAGCAGCGCGCGATGTCGGCGATCTCCTGGTAGGACTTCCCTTCGATCTCGCGCAGCACGAAGACCACCCGATGGAGCTCGGGAAGCATGCGCACCGAGCGCGTCGACTATCTCCCGCAGACTGGCGCTTCACGTAGACGGTCGTCGGGATGCTGGCTCCGGTCCTCGAACTCGACGGGCCGGTGGTCCTCGTCCCAGTGCCTGGTAATCGTCTGGAACAACACCACGGGACTGCGCCGGCGATTCCGCAGCTCATTCTTCGTCAGGTTCGAGGCGATCGTGTAGATCCATGTCGAGAACCTCTTCGTTCGGTCGAACCGGTGCAGATGGCGGTAGACCCGGATGAACACCTCCTGCACCAGGTCCTCGGCCCGCGCGCGGTCCCCCAGGCTCCGATTGATGAAGTTGAGGAGCCGGACCTGATAGCGATCGACGATCGCGCCGAACGCGCGAGGGTCGCCGGCCAGGTGCTCGGTGACCCACTGCGCTTCGGCGTTCTCGCCGACGGGCTCGCTGACGGGCTCGCGGACAGTCTCGCGTGCTAAGGTCGCTCTCAGTGGTGCCTCCCTTTCCGTTGAATCAAATTTTGGGCGCGTTCACGCAACGTACCATCGGTCGGGAGAATGAAGTTGCTGCCATGGGGATCTAGCTCCTTGGAGCGAGGTCGATGCTTGCGCAGCGCGCTACCCGCCGGGTAACTAGTCCCGGTTCCGGCGCTTGTCGGCCCACACGGAGGAGTCGCTCAATGCCATCCCGACCCGATATGGGCTGCTGGGGAAGATCGGGATGACGGTCCCGCCGTCACCGTGGTCGCGGCCCGACGACGCCGCACGGCAGGCGCGGCTCGACGTGATGAAGCGGCGCGCGACGGGGCTCCTGGCCCTCGCCGCCGCCGTGTTCGTAGCCGCGACGGTATACGAAGACGCCTATCCCTGGCTCGGGTACGTGAAGGCCACCGCCGAGGCGTCGCTGGTGGGCGGGCTGGCCGACTGGTTCGCCGTGACGGCGCTGTTTCGCCATCCCCTGGGCATACCGATCCCCCACACCGCGATCGTGGCGACCCGCAAGGAGCGGATCGGGCGCATCCTCGGGACCTTCGTCGAGAACCACTTCCTCGTCGCGCACCGTGATCGCCACCAACCTTCGCGCCGTGCGCCCCGCGGAACGCGCCGCCCGGTGGCTCAGCGACCCCAGCCACGCCCGCGACATCGCGCGGCAGGTGGCGAGCGGCCTGGCGAAGACCCTCGAAACGCTCCCGGATCACGATGTCCGTGAGCTGATGCACCAGGTGGTGAGCGCGCGCCTGCGGGCGATCCGCGTCGCCCCCGCGCTCGGCAAGACCCTGGCGCTCGTCCTGGCCGGCAACCGGCAACAGGAGCTGCTCGACGTGGTCGTCCGGCTGGCCGCGGGCGCGATCCGGGACAACCGGGAGCTGATCCGCGAGAAGGTGCGCACCGAGAGCCCCTGGTGGGTGCCGGGCGTGGTGGACGACAAGATCTACCAGCGCATCCTCGACACGGTCGAAGGCCTGCTGCGCGACATCGGCACCAAGCGCCGATCATCCCCTCCGCGCGGCGTTCGAGACGGGCCTGTGGGACTTTATCGATCGCCTGCAGCACTCCCCCGACGTCATCGCCAGGGCCGAGTCCCTCAAGGAAGAGTGGCTCGCCGACCCGTCGGTCGCCGATCTGTCGGTGCGCCTGTGGGAATCGACCCGGCGGCGCGCTGGTCCGCTATGCGAGCCGGGCCGACGGTCCGGAGCCTGGTCCCCTGCGAGCGGGGCCTGAGCGAATTCGGGGCGGCGCTCCTCGCCAACGACCCCCTGCTCGCCGAGCTCGACGACCTGGTGATCGATCTGGCGGCGATGGTGGTGGAGCGGTACCGGCACGAGATCGGAGATCTGATTGCCACGACCGTGGCGGGGTGGGACCCGGAGGCGACGTCGCGACGCTTCGAGCTGGCGGTCGGACGGGACCTGCAGTTCGTGCGCATCAACGGGACGCTCGTGGGTGGGCTGGTCGGGCTCGCGATCTACACCTGCTTGCAGCTGCTGCGCTGATAGACGGTTAGACGGCTAGACGGTTAGCCGATCGCCCGCTCCAGCGCCTCCGTCAGCGTGTCCTCGTTCCACGTGTAGTCGTACCGCAGGCCGTTGATGAAGAAGGTCGGGGTCCCGTTCACGCCACTCTTCACGCCGCTCATGAAGTCCTCCCGCACCTGTGGTTTGTAGGTGTGGGCCGCGATCTCGCGCGCCACGCGGAGCGCGTCGAGCCCGAGGTCCCGCGCGTACTCGGTCAGGTGCCCATCCTCGAGCGCAAACTGCCGCTCGAACAAACGGTCGTGCATCTCCCAGAACTTCCCCTGCACCGCAGCCGCTTCGGCCGCTTCCGCGGCATGCTGGGCGTTGGGGTGGATCTCGGTGAGGGGAAAGTGACGGAACACAAACCGCAGCCGCTGCCCCATCCGCCGTTGCACCTCCTTCACGACCGGGTACGCCCGGCCGCAATGCGGGCACTCGAAATCGCCGTACTCGACCAGCGTCACCGGCGCCGTCGCGGGTCCCTGCGCGTGATCGTCCGGACCCACCGGCACGCTCAGCTCCGCCTGCCCGTGTCTCATGGCTTTCCCCGTGCCGGCGCGATCGTCTCGAGCGCCTCGAGGATCCCGTCGGCGCCGGGGTTCACGCCGATCGGCGAGACGTAGCTCCAGCGAATGATCCCCCCGGCGTCGATCACGAACAGCGCCCGCTCGGTGGTGCCATCCGCCGGGCGGTACACCCCGTATTGGCGCGCCACCGCGCCCTTCGGCTCGAAGTCCGCGAGCAAGGGAAAGTGTAGCTTGCGGTGCTCCGCGAATGCTCCGTGGCACCAGACGCCGTCGACCGAAATTCCCAGCAGCTCGGCGCCGAATGCCCGAAACTCGGGGAGGATCTCGTTGTACAGCGCCATCTGATCGCCGCACACCGGGCTCCAGTCCGCCGGATAGAACGCCAGGATCACGGGGCGCCCCCGGTACTCGCGGAGGGTGACCACGCGATCGGGGCCGCTGGGGAGGGCGAAGTCGGGCGCGGCGGCGCCGGCGGCCAGCAGGCCTCGGTCACTCATTGCACTGACCCTCGAGTGGATGTCTACTTCAACAGGATTCGCCGACCGGGGACCTCAGGAATCTACGATGGGTTCGCCCGGCCCGCGTTGCACTGCGAACGGTGCTGCAGTGAGATTTGCTGCCACATCTCTGCTCGAGGAGGCTCACGGTGTTCCTTCCCATCGTCCTGGTGGTCGCCCTCGCGGGGTCGAGGCCTGCTCCGCCGCCGTTTGCCGCATTCGTCGATGCCTACTTCGACTCGCTGTACGCGTACGCCCCCTCTCTGGGCACGGCGGCGGGGCTGCATCAATACGACTCCCTCCTCGAGAACCGCTCCGCCGCCACGATCGCACGCCGCGTAACCACGCTCACGGCGCAACGGGCCCGGCTCGACTCGCTCCGCGCAGGCCGGCTGGCCACCGACGATTCGATCGACGCGGGCGTCCTGGCGGGCGCCATCCGCGCCGAGCTGCTCGAGCTGGAGGTGATCCAGTCGTGGCGCAAGAACCCGATGGGGTACGTCGGGCTGGCGGGCAACGCGGTCGACCTGCTCATGAAGCGCCGCTTCGCGCCGCCCGTCGCGCGGCTTCGTCTGGTGACGGCGCGGCTGCGCGGGGTCCCGGCCCTGCTCGTCGCCATGCGCGCCAACGTCGCCAATCCACCCCGGGAATTCACCGATCTCGCGATTCGCATCGCCGGCGGGTCCGTAGGATTCTTCCGTGACGACGTGGCGAAATGGGCGCGCGAATCCGCCGGCACCGACAGCGCCGCGCTGCGTGCTTTCACGCTGGTAAACGATTCGGTCGTGTCCGCGATGGCCGCGGCGGCGGCGTGGCTCAAGACCGACCTGCTGCCCCGCTCGCAGGGAACCTTCGCTATTGGGGCTCGCGCGTTCGCCGACAAGCTCCGCTATGAGGAGATGATCGAAATCCCCCTCGACCGCCTGCTCGCGCTGGGGGAGGCCACGCTGGACAAGGACCATCGGGCATTCCTCGCCACCGCGCAGGAGGTGGCGCCGGGCGCGACGCCGCAGCAGGCGATGGCGGCGCTCGAAGCCGATCACCCCAGCGCAGCGACGCTGCTGCCGTCAACCAGGGCGACCCTCGAAGGCACGCGTCAATTCCTCATCGATCACAAGATCGTGGACCTTCCCTCCGAGGTGCGCCCGATCGTCGCCGAGACCCCGCCCTACGCGCGCGTCGGCACATTCGCGTCGATGGATACGCCGGGCGCCTACGAGCAGAAGGCCACCGAGGCGTTCTACTATGTCACCCCGCCCGAGGCCGATTGGGATTCCACGCACGTCGAGGAACACCTGCGGCTCTACAACAGCAATGTCATGAGCATCATCACGATTCACGAAGCGTTCCCTGGCCACTACCTGCAGTTCATCTATGCAAAACAGTTCCCCACCAAGACCCGCAAGCTGCTGTACGCCAACACGAACGTGGAGGGTTGGGCGCACTACGGTGAGCAGATGATGGTCGAGGAGGGGTTCGGGAACGGCAACCCGCGCATCCGGCTCGCGCAGCTATCCGAAGCGTTGCTGCGGGACTGCCGCTGGGTGGCGGGAATCAAGGAGCACACGCAAGGTCTGTCGGTGGACGATGCCGCCAAGCAGTATTTCACCGACAAGTGTTTTCAGCAGCCCGCGAACGCGTACGAAGAAGCCCGCCGCGGTGCGTACGATCCCACGTACCTCTACTACACCTTGGGGAAGCTCGCCATCTACAAGCTCCGCGCCGACTACCGCCGGGCGAAGGGCTCGGCGTTCTCGCTGCGGGAATTCCACGACCAGTTCGTCCGCCAGGGGGGTGTGCCGATCCCGTTGATCCGGCGCATTCTGCTCCCGGGCGATACCGCGGCGGTGCTCAACTGACATCCACGAGCCTGGTCATCGCCAAGGGGACCTGCTTCCCCCTTTTCGCCTACGAGGTGGGACGCGCGATCGACCTGGACGCGGCCGAGCGGCAGTTGCTGCGGGCGGACGCAGCCCGCCAGACCGTGAAGCACAAGCGGCGCGCCCCTGCCTTCTTCGAGTACAGCCCTGCCCCGCTCCGCGTGACGCGCGCGGGCGAGCCGCACACGATCGGCGGCTACCACACGGCGGCAGGTGTCGAGGCGGTCATCTATGACTTCGGCGCCGTATCCTTGAGCTATGTGATCGCCATCGACGGACCCGTGAGCAACCTGCCCGGGCTCGCCGAGGCCCTGTGGGGGAACGAGCGTCTGGTGGCGGACTCGCGCCGCCACGTCGAGGAGCTGCTCCGCACCCTGGGCGACGCGGTGCAGCGCCCCCGGATCGCCGAGTTCGTGGAGGACTACTCCATCTTCCAGATCGAGGCGTTCAACGCGACGTGCGAAGCGGCGGCCCTGTGGACGGAGCACGCGCACACGGTCGCGCAGGTATTGCGCGCCGTCGCCGCACAACCTCTCCCAGCAGGAAGTGAGTGACGCGACCGCGCTGCGGCTGTCGTTCGGGCCGAACGACGCGACGATCATCGACGGCGACGCGACGCTGTTGTTCGACCCCGAGGGCGACGACGTGCGGGCGGTGATCGAGTTCGCCAATACCCAGCTGCTCGAGATGCGCTTCCTCGATCAGCAGCTCGACAATTCGCTGGACCGGGCGTACGAAACGCTCGGCACGCGGGCGCCGCGCGGTTCGCCCTGCTGGGCCAGCCGGGCCCGGATCTGCGCCGGCTCGCGGAGCTGCAGCTCGATGGGGCCATTCTGTTCGAGCAGGTGACCAACGCCCTGAAGCTCGTCGGGGAGCAGTACCTGGCGCGGGTGTACACCCTCATCTCCCACCGTTTCCACCTGGCCGAGTGGGACGCGAGCATCACGCGCAAGCTCCAGACGATCGACGGCATCTATGCGAAACTGACCGATCGCGCGGCCATCCGCCGCTCGGAAGTGCTCGAATGGATCATCATCGCGCTGATCGCGCTCGAGATCGTGCTCTCCCTCACCCCGGTGTTGCGCCACTGACGGCTGTCCCGCGAAACCCACCGCCATGCGGCCCGTACGTGTCTCATGCTCGGCATCTCCGCTGCTCGCGGCCGCCCTCTCGGGCGCCTGCCCCTACTCAGGGACCGACGGACACACCGCGGTCGCGATCCCGCGGCTCGACGATGCCGACATAGCGGTCGACGGCGCGCTCTCGGACCCCGCGTGGAGCGCGGCCGCGCTGTTGTGCGGCTTCTCCGAGTACTCCCCGGTGGACGGGCGTCCCGCCGATGACTCCACCATGGTGCATGTGTGGTACTCCCCGCATGCGCTCTACATCGGCATCCGCGCCTCCGAGCGCCATGGCGCCGTCCACGCCGCGCATGCCAATCGCGACCGGATCGCGAACGACGACTGGGTCGAGATTTTCCTCGACACGTTCGACGACCGTCGCCAGGCGCTGGTGTTCGGCGTGAACCCGCTGGGCGTCCAGGCAGACGGGACCTTCCAAGAGACCCAGACCGGGGCGAAGGATACGGTCGACTTCTCCGCCGATTTCGTCTACCAATCGCGCGGGCGGCTCACGGACACGGGCTACGAGGTGGAGATCCGCATCCCGTTCAAGAGCATCCGCTATCAGCCGCAAGCAGTGCAGCAGTGGGGAGTCAACGTCGTACGCCAGATCCAGCATTCGGGGCACCGCACCACCTGGACCGCGGCACGCCTGGCCGCCGCATCGTTCCTGGCGCAATCGGGGACGCTGACGGGGCTCGAACAGCTGCGCCGCGGCCTCGTGCTCGATGTCAACCCCGAGCTCACCGCCAAGGTCGACGGTGCGCCCGGCCCCGCCGGGTGGACGTACGGTTCCGTCGACCCCGACGTCGGCGGCAACCTGCGCTGGGGCGTCACGAACAACCTCACCCTCACGGCGACCGCGCGGCCCGACTTCTCCCAGGTGGAGGCCGACGCGGGCCAGCTCGTGTCCGACCCGCGCGACGCGCTGTTCTTTCCCGAGAAGCGCCCGTTTTTCCTCGAGGGCCTGGAGCAGTTCAGCACGCCGAACAACCTCGTGTACACGCGCCGCCTGGTGCAGCCGGTGGCGGCGGTCAAACTCACGGGCAAGGTGTCGGGGTTCGGAGTCGGTCTGCTGTCCGGCGTGGACGACCGCGCCTATTCAGCGAGCGGGACCCGCAACCCCGTCTACAACATCCTGCGCGTGCGTCGCGACCTGGGCGGGCAGTCGAGCGCCGGCATCGTGTACACGGAGAAGGTTGACGGTCCCGACTACAATCGCGTCGCCGGCGCCAATGGGCGGATCGTGTTCGGGGGAACGCACACCGCCACATTCCAGGGCGCGGGGAGCATCACGCGGACCGGCGGCGTGACGGTGACGGCCCCGCTCTGGAACGCGAGCCTCGATCGCACGGGGCGCGGATTCGGCTACACGTACGCGTTCAGCGCCATCGCCCCGGAGTTCGTGACGGCGAGCGGGTTCATCCCCCGCCCCGGCCTCGCGGTCGGCACCAGTCGACCACCGGGTCACGCGGTACGGCGGCCCGGGCGCTGGCGTCGAGAGCTGGACCGGCGACCTCCTGCTCCGGGGCCGCTGGACGTATCCCCACCTCATGAGCGGCGAGGTCCCGGACGATCAGTTCTTCCACGTCACGTCGACGTGGCAGGTCCGGGGTTGGAACGTGTCGGCGGCCGTGTACCTCGAGTCGTTCGGGTTCGACTCGGCGTTTTACTCGACCTACCGGCTCGAGCACACCGCCGCCGGGGTGACCGACACGGTGCCGTTCGTCGGAGTGCCGCGGATCCCCAACTACGACCTGCAGGTCACGCTGCAAACACCCCAGTTCCGGCGTTTCAACGCCTCCCTGCTCGTGCTCCCCGCGCTCCAGGACGAAAACTTCTACGAGTGGGCCCCGGCGTGGATCCTGTTCGTTCAGGCCGGCCTCGACTGGCGCCCGTCGGATCGCGTGCGTGTCAACGCCACCTATTTGCAGCAGCAGTACTGGCGCAAGACCGACGGCAGCACCGTGGCCCGCGACCTGGTTCCCCGGGTGAAGGTGGAGTACCAGGCGGCGCGGTCGCTGTTCGTGCGGGTCGTCGGCGAATACGCCTCCCACTGGCAGGACTCGCTGCGCGACGATTCGCGCACCAACGATCCCATCCTGATTCACGACCCTGCCACCAACCGCTATGTGCGCGCCGCCGCGCAGGCCACCAACACCCTGCAGATCGATTGGCTGGTGAGCTTTACGCCCTCACCCGGCACGGTGGTGTACGCCGGGTATGGGACCAGCCTCGCCGAAACGGACGCGTTCGCGTTCCGCGGCGTCCGCCGGCTGCAGGACGGCCTGTTCGTGAAGGTGAGTTACGTGATTCGGATGTGAACTGTCGGCCCTTGGCGCTCTCGGTGCGGACCGGTAGGTTCTGCCCACCGAGACACCATCCCATGGGAGGCCCAATGCTCAAAACACAGTGGCTATGCGGGGCTGCCGCGCTGCTGGTCGCGTGTAGCTCGCACGAGAGTCCGAAGCAGGCACAGGCGCGGATGGAAAAGGAGACGGAGGCATTCACTGCGGCGGCGTCGGCGACCATGAAGCGCTTCCAGGGATGGCTCGTGGCCGGTCATGCGGACTCGATCGCGAGCATCTTCACTGAGCAAGGGCGCGAGATGCCACCCAACCAACCCGCGGTCATCGGCCGTCCGGCGATCAAAGTGTACGAAAGCCAGCACGGGGCCATGATGACGGCGAAGCTGACGCTGCGGGGCGAGAGTTATATGGCCAGCGGCCCGCTGGGCGTCGAGCGGGGAACCTACACGTTCGAGGGAAAGGCCATACCCGGTGCACCGAAGGGCACGCCGGCCAGCGTGCATGACGAGGGCAAATATCTGATTCACTGGCACCACGTGAACGGTCAGTGGCAGGTCGCGGACATGATCTGGAACTCAAGCCGTTCGATGTCGCCCCCGGCCGCCGCGACGAAGAAGACCGCGGCACCGGCCAAGAAGAGCACTTCCAAGTCGAAGACGACGACGAAGAAGAAGTAGCCTTAGTTCGCGACCGGCTCCGGTACAGTGCCGGGAACTGACGCTGCAGGTTCGCCACTTTCGGGGCGTCGTGGTACACGATGTATGGCGCCTGCGGGTGTAGCGCCATGTAGTTCTGGTGATAGCCCTCCGCCGGATAGAACGCGGTGAGCGGCACGATCTCCGTGACGATCGGCTTGGCGAACACTTTCTTTTTCGTCAACTCGGCCACGTACGCCTCGACCGCGCGGCGCTGCACCGTGTCGGCGTAGAAGACGACGGAACGGTATTGCGTCCCGCGATCGGGGCCCTGCCCGCCGACCTGCGTCGGATTGTGGGCCACCGTGAAGAACACCTCCAGCAGCTGCTCGTAACTGACCTGCGCAGGATCGTAGGTCACGCGCACCGACTCCGCGTGCCCCGTCTTTCCGGTGCCCACCTGCTCGTAGGTGGGTGAGACCACCGAGCCGCCCGCGTAGCCGGAAACCGCCGACGTCACGCCCTTCACGTGTTCGAACACGCCTTCAATCCCCCAAAAGCAGCCGCCCGCGAACACCGCGGTCGCCTGCGGCGGTGCCGCAAATGTCACGGTCGCGGCCAGAATGAGCGGGGCTGCCAGAATTCCCAGCATGGAGCGTTCTCCGGAGTGTAGGGCTCCTCTTATACGCCGCGGCACCGGGCGCGGGTTCCCGTCCGGTTTCACTTGATGTCCTCAATCACCCAGATGTCGGCACCCTGCGGGCGAAAGTGGTCAAACAGCACCCAGTGCCCGTCCGGGGACCACGTCGGGTAGTCGATCCGGACATCGGGATCGTCGAACGCGAACCTCGGCACCGGCTTCCCGCCCGCCAGGGGTGAAACCCACAGCGTCTTGTGCCCCACCACATCCATGATGCGTCCGTGACCTGGGGCGAACGAGATGTGCGCGCCGCCGGCCACGTTCCCGACCGGCTCGGGAGGGCCGCCGTCCAGGGGCACCCGCATCACTTGCGGCGTGGTGCCGCACGGACAGCGGAACACCACCGCGCGCCCGTCGGCTGTCCAGCGCATGAAATGGCCGGACACCCCGGAGCGGGTGAGCTGCCGCGCCGCGCTGCCATCGGCGTTCATGACCCAGACCTCGAGGCGCCCGCCGTGGTCCGATTGATAGGCGATCTGCTTTCCGTCGGGGGAGAAAAACGGGTTGACGTCGATCGAGGACGTGCTGGTGAGCCGCGTCAGTGCGCCGCTCGCGACCGCCACCGTCCAGATGTCCACGCTCCCCGCCCGGGAGGAGAAGAACGCGATGCGCGTGCCATCGGGGGACCAGGTGGGCTGGAAATCGCCGCCCGGGCCCTGGGTGAGCTGGCGGGTGGAGCCGTCGGTGAGCGAGTACACCCAGAGGTTCATCTGGCCGCTGCGATCCGAGTTGAACGCGATCCTGCGGAAATCCGGAGACCAGGCGCCGCGGCTGTCTTCCCGTGTCGTGGCGATGAGCGCTTGCGGCGGGCCCGTCGGCACTCCCGTCTCGGGCGCCACCGGGAGCCGCCAGATGTCGGCGTTCTGCCGCAGGATCGCGAAGGCAACCCGGTTGCCATCGGGGGCGATCGCGGCGTCCACGTCCTGTCCGCCTCCGCTCGTGACCTGCTCCGGAGCGCCCGATGGCGTTCCATCGGGGCTGACGGGAATGCGCCACAGGTTCAGGCCGCCGCTCCGCACCGAAGAGAAATAGATGGCGCGGCCGTTCGGCGCCCACACGGGATTCAGGTCCTGAAACAGCGCGTTCGTCACCGCCCTGGTCGTGCGCGACGCCACGCTGACGACGCGAATACTGAAATTGGTCCGCTCGATGTTCTGGAACACGAGGTGCGCGCCGTCGGGCGACCAGCGCGGCCGGATGTGCGTCACGGCCTCGGAGCTGTCGACGCTCAGCTGCTCGGGATTGTGTCCCTCGCGATCAGCCACCCAAATACGGCGCGCCTCCGCCCAGCGGGCGTCGAACGCGATGCGATCGCCGCGTGGGGAGTAAGCAGGATTGAACGCGTTCCCGATCAGCTTGGTGGCGTCCCCGGTGCGCACGTCCGCCGCCCAGATATCGCCGCCCTCGTATTCGCCGAACACGTCGCCGGGCTCGAGCCGCACGCCCGGGCGCTGGGCCCGCACAAAGAGGACGGTTCGTCCGTCGGGTGACCAGGTGGGCTGTAGCTCATCGTACGCTCCGCCGCTCAACAGGGTCACCTCCCCGTCCGGGTGCGTGAGAAAGATCTTTCGCACCGCTCCCGAGTCACCGCTGAACGCGAGCTGCGTGCCGTCGGGCGACCAGGCAGGCGATTGCTGCACGCCCTGGCGGAACGTCGCCTGCACGAGGTGCGCAGGCGCTCGCGGCTCCCGCGCCCCCGGCTGCGGATGACGAGGACCACGAGAAGCGACCGCGAGCACGCCAGCGCCCCCAACCCCGCCGCCCACTCGAGACGTGCGACCGCGGCGCCGCGTCAGTCCCCGCCACCGCCAACCGCTCGAGCGCCTCGCAGCACCTTGCCGGCGCTCTGGTACCGGTCGGCCGGATCCTTCTCGAGACAGCGCATGATGAGGGTGCTCAGACTCGCCGGCGCGTTCGGCCGCGTGCCGGCGACGGGCTCCGGCGGCCGGGTCGCGTGGGCGGCGAGCATCGCCTGCGGCGACATGCCGGCGAACGGCGTGCGTCCCGTCAGCATCTCGTACCCACCACGCCCAGCGCGTACAGATCGGCCCGGTGGTCCAGCGCTCGCGTCCGCGGCCACCTGCTCGGGTGCCATGTACGCGGGTGTCCCGACCGCCAGGCCCGCCGTCGTCAGCGACTCGCGAACGTCGTCTCGCTCACCGCCTTCGCGATGCCGAAGTCCATCACCAGCGCGTGGCGGCCGGTGAGCATCACGTTTTCCGGCTTCACGTCGCGGTGCACCACGCCGTGCGCGTGCGCGTAAGCGAGCGCGTCGGCCATGTCGCGCAGCACCTGGACGGCGTCGGGCACCGGCAACGCCCGCCTCCGCGGCTGAGCCTGGACCGGAGCGATTCGCCGTCCACGTATGGCATCACGTAGATACAGCAGGCCGTCGGCCTCGCCGGAGTCGATCAGCGTCAGAATGTGGGGATGCTGGAGCTGGGCGACGACGTGGATCTCGCGCAAGAAGCGATCTGCGCCGATCGACGCGGCGATCTCGGGGCGGAGCACCTTGATCGCGAGCTGGCGCCCGTGCTTCAGGTCGTGCGCCAGGTAGACGGTGGCCATCCCTCCCGCTCCCAGCTCTCGCTCCAGCCGGTAGCGGTCGGCGAGGGCGTGCGCGATGCGACGGAAGATGAGATCTGGAGCGTCGGCCATCGCCATAACATACAGGCCGTCGCCGCGACGGGGACTCCACCCTGGGTGCATGAGCGGGACTAAGGGTTCGGCCCACTTGCGGTAGCAGAGGGCCGCAAGAATCTTGCGGCACCCGTGGAGGAAAATATTCGTGAGCGACACGACGCGCCTGCTTGCGACCTTCGAGCCCCTGGCGCCCCCCGGACCACCGTCGGGCCAGCCGCTCAGGCTCATCCCGCCGGACCCAGGGGGCATCGGCCGCGACCCGGCGGAGAAGCTGAACCAGGATCCGAACGCGGTCCGGGACCAGCGGAAGCGGATCGTCATCTCCGCCGACGGCACGTGGAACAAGCCCAGCACGATCGAGCACGGCAGAGCGGCGCCGTCGAACGTCTGGCTGCTGCACCAGTTCGTCCCGCCGCTCGCCGGGGACGGCACCCCCCAGGTCGCGTACTACCATCCCGGTGTCGGGACCGGCGGCTTTGTCGACCGGATGCTCGGCGGCATCGCCGGGGTCGGCCTGGAGCGCAACATCGTCGATTGCTACCGGATACTCGTCCAGTGCTACACGCCCGGCGACGCGGTCTACCTGTTCGGATTCAGCCGCGGGGCGTACACCGTCCGCTACCTCGCGGGCCTGGTGCGCAACAGCGGCATCATCGATCGCAACAAGCACTCCGGCGCGGATCTCGACGCGGTGATCGCCGAGGCGTATCGGCTATACCGCAAACGCAGCGCCGCGAGCGCTCCCGCCGCTCTGCCCGCCGTGGATTTTCGCACCCGCCATTCGCACCCTGACTTTCGCATCACCTGCATCGGCGTGTGGGACACGGTCGGGGCACTCGGCATCCCCGTCGGCCTGCTGGGCCGACTGACCCAGCACCGCTTCGGCTTCCACGATGTGACGCTGAGCAGCCGCGTGGACCGCGCCTTTCACGCCGTCGCGGTGGACGAGCGGCGCCGGCCCTTCATCCCGACCCTCTGGGAGCAGCAGCCCGGAGCGCTGGCCGCGGGACAGCATCTCGAGCAGGCGTGGTTCGCCGGCGTGCACTCCGATGTGGGCGGCGGCTACGCGTTCGCCGAGCGCGATCTCGCGAACCTGACGCTCCGCTGGATGGTGAACCGCGTGACCAGGTATTGCCGGCTCGAGCTGGACACACGCGCATTGGCGGCGGCCGTTCCGGGAGAGGTCACCCTGCACGACTCCTACAAGTGGTATTACGGACTGTTGGGCGGGCGGAGGATTCGGGATATCGATGGGGGGCTGGGACAGTACGGCGTCCGGGATCCGTTCCGAGTGACCGCCGAGCAGCTGCACGAGAGCGTGAATGGCGCTCCGCGGGCCGGCGTACGCGCCGCCGAACGTGGACGACTACGAGAAGCGGCTGGCGGTGGAGCGCACGACCAAGGCAGTCCGTCCTACACCGTCGACCGACCTGAGAAATCTAAAATGAGATCCGGAACGTCGGGCGTCTTCATGAAGTCGGGCATCTTCATGAAGTCGGCATCTTCATGAAGATGAAGGTGTGCGACCCGTAGTGTGCAGTTTGGACGCACTGGAACGACACAGCATGAACGGCTCGACGAGTGAGGGTTGTCACCGCATTACGTGCATTGCAAACGAATATTGGGGTCGTCGTTTGCACCGGCGCAACTCTCTTCTCAGGAGCTTCTACAATGTTCGCCTTGGACCGCTCGAAATCGGTGGCCCGGCTCGTTGCTCTGACCGCGATCGCACTGCTGGTCGCCTGCGGGGACAGCACGACCTCGCTAGCGGCGTTCCAGCCGCAGATCAACAACGCGCCGGACAATTTTCAGTTTCAGGCGACCGACGTCACGAACGCCACCGGTACGTACACCTACACGTGGGCGAACTCTGGGACGAGGGCGAGCGCGGATCAGTCCACGACGATCACCGCCGGGACGGCGGTGCTCACCATCCTCGATGCCAACGGCATCCAGGTGTACTCGCAATCCCTCAGCGTGGGCGGCAGCACGCAAACGAGCGTAGGGGCAACCGGGAACTGGACAATCCGACTCGTACTGACGAACTACAGCGGCACGGTGAACTTCCGGGTGCAGAAAGCGTAGCGCAACGGAAGGCGCGGACTCCCCTAGAACCCCGGCACCACGCCGGGGTTCTTTGTTTACCGAACGTCCGCCATCGATCGCCGGTCAGGTCCCCGAGCCCGCCGGCACCAGCCCACATTCGAGTGCAGCCAAGACGCGCTCCAGCCGCGCTCGCACCTCCTCGGCGACCGCCCGCACCTGTGGGTTTCCGGTCAGCTCGAGAGCAGCGATGGGGTCCATCGCGGCGACTACGCTTTGGGCGGGATCGTCGGCCGCATAGACCACCACATTACAGGGGAGCAGTAGCCCAATGTCGCGCTCCAGCGTGAGCGCCTTGTGGGCCAACGGCGGATTGCACGCTCCCAGAATCGTGTACGGCCGGAATGCCACATCCAGCTTCTTCTTCAATGTCGCCGCGACATCGATCTCAGTCAGCACGCCGAAGCCCTCCTTCGCCAGTTCCTCGCGGGTGCGTTGCAGGGCTTGTGCGTAAGGCAGCGCGACGGTCGTCGCGAAGCCGTACCGGGTTGTCTGCTTCACGGATTCCTCCCTCCTTTAATTCCTTAGTTCAAGGTGTCCCCACGACCGGTGCGGCCGCGTAAGGATAACGCTGAAGAAATCTTCATTGGGCTCGGGCGGAGCTGGATGAAGCGAGTCTCAATCCCGCTTCAAGACTCTCCCACGTGCTCACTGTTCTCTTGAAACGGCGGCCGCACTGACGCGCCGCTGCGGCTTTCACGGGGAATGGGCTTATGACGCACGACAGTCGATTTGCGCTCACACTGACTCTCCAGCACGACTACGCCTTCACGGTGGATTTCGGGCAGGACGGCGTGCCCGACCTCGAGGTGGATGAGTCTCCACCACTCGGGGATGGGCCGCGGCCCGAATCCGGCCCGCCTGCTCGCTGCGGCGGTCGGGAACTGCCTCGGCGCCAGCCTGCTCTTCTGCCTGCGCCGGTCGCGAATTGAAATTCACGGGCTGCGCATCGCGGTGGACGTCAGCCTCGAGCGCAACGAGCGGGGCCGCCTGCGTATCGGCGAGATCCAGGTGACGATGGCGCCGGACATGGAGCCCGAACAGCGGGAACGGATGGGGCGGTGCCTCGAGCTGTTCGAGGACTTTTGCATCGTGACCGAGAGCGTGCGACACGGCATCAAGGTCCAGGTCGCGGTCGAGCCGGCTCTCGCTCAGGCCACCAGCGCGATCTCGTAGCGGATCGGGGCCGCGGGCGCTGAGTGGGTGAGCGCGCCGATCGAAATCAGCCCCGCCCCCGCTTCCCCGTAGGCGCGGGCGGTCTCGGCCGTGATGCCGCCCGAGGCTTGAATGGTGACGCCGGGCCCCGCTCGCCGGACCCAGTCCGCGATGCGCTCGGGCGGCTGGTTGTCGGCGAGAATGTGCCGGACGCCGGCCGCGAGTGCCTGCTCGAGCTGCGCCTCGGTCTCCACCTCGACGATCAGCCGGCACACCGTCGGGCGCATTGTTCAGCGCCTCCGCCAGCGACCGCTCGCCGGCCGCCACCATGGCCCAGTGATTGTCCTTCCAGAGAATCGCGTCGGCGAGGCTGACCCGGTTCTCCACTCCGCCGCCCACCCGGACGGCGTATAGCTCGAGGGCGCGCAGGCCCGGCGTGGTCTTGCGGGTGTGCGTGATCCGGGCACCCGTGCCCGCGACCGCATCCACCGCCCGACGCGTCAGCGTCGCCACTCCACAGAGATGTTGCAGGAAGTTGAGCGCGACGCGCTCGCCCGCGAGGTGCGTCCGGGCGCTGGCGTGCACCGTGGCAATCGTCTCACCCGGCACGCTCCAGGCCCCTTCCGGCACGGCGGGATCGACGCGGGCCAGGGGCTCGAGCTGTTGAAAGACGCGAGCGGCGATCGGAAGCCCGGCAACCACGAAGCGCCCTTCGGCGATGAACCGCCCGACCGCTGCGCTCTCTGCGCGGGCACCGAGCAGGCGGGTCGTGACGTCGTCGTCGGCCCGATCTTCAGCGAGGGCGCGCCGTACTTCCTCCGCGCCCAGCGCTTCAGCCAATGGCGAGCATCCGATCGATGGCACGGCGCGCCCGCGCCGCCGTCTCCTTGGGCACCGTGACCTCGTACTTCAGGTCGCGCAGCGAGTCGCGCAGCTTCTCGAGCGTGATCATTTTCATGTAGCGGCACTCCGCCGACTCCGCCGCCGCGAAGAACGCCTTCTCGGGATTCTCGCGCCGCAGCCGGTGCAGCACCCCTGTTTCCGTCGCGATCACGAATTCCCGCGCCGTCGATTCCCGCGCGCGGCGCATCATCTGCTCGGTGGAAACGATGCGGGTGCGGCCGGCCGCGACATCGCCATCCGCCTCGGCGTAGTACATCGCGCTCGTCACGCAGGCGCACTCCGGGTGCACCAGAAACTCCGCATCCGGGTGCTCCTGCCGCTTGGCCGCCAGCACGTCGGGGGTCAGCGCAGCATGCACGTGGCACTCCCCCATCCAGACATCCATGTCGCGGCCCGTGACCCGGCGTACGTGGCTGCCGAGGAAGAAATCCGGGACGAACAGCACCGGAACGCCGGGCGGCAACGACTTCACGATGGCCACGGCATTGCCGGACGTGCAGCAGTAGTCGGCCTCGGCCTTCACCGCCGCACTGCAGTTCACGTACGCGACGATCAGCCCGCCGGGGTGCTCCGCACGCCACGCCACCAGGTCCTCGGGCCGGATCGTCTCGGCGAGCGAGCAGCCGGCGCGGAGATCGGGGATCAGGACCAGTTTGTCGGGATTGGCGATCGCGGCCGTCTCGGCCATGAAGTGCACCCCGCAGATCACGAGCACCGAGGCATCGAGATCGCTCGCCTGCCGCGCCAGCTTGAGCGAGTCGGCCACCACGTCGGCCACGTCCTGGATCTCGGGCAGCTGGTAGTTGTGCGCCAGAATCGCCGCGCCGCGCTCGGCCTTCAACGCCCGCACCTCACTGGCGAGGTCGTGCAGGCGCTCCGGGGACATGATCATCGGTGTCCACCCACCACCAGCGCGTGGTCGGGGAAGTCCACGCGCGCATGGCCGCCGCGGCTCTCGCGCCGGCCGAGGGCCGCGCGCGTGATCAGCTCGGCCACGAGCAGCTGGTTCCGGGTCCGCCACGCCGAGACCGGGCGTGGCCGCGACCAGCTCGCGCGAGCACCCGTTCGGCCCGCAGCAACGACGCCTCGCTCCGCCGCACGCCCACGTCGTGACTCATGACGCGCCGCATCGTGCCGCGAACCGTCTCGTACGCCGCATCGTCGTCCGCCCCCGCGCCCGCCCCCGCCTCGCCGGCCGGGGCGGTGGCGAACGTTCGCGAAGACCGCCGCGCGGGACCGCGCTCCGCGGCCACCGCCCGCGCCGCCCGGTCGGCAAACACCATCGCCTCGAGCAGCGAGTTCGACGCCAGGCGGTTCGCCCCGTGCACGCCGGTGCACGCGACCTCCCCCACCGCCCAGAGCCCCGGACGCGTGGTGCGACCGTCCAGGTCCGTGCGGATTCCGCCCATCGCGTAGTGCATGGCGGGCGTGATCGGGATGCGGTCGCGGGTTGGATCGATGCCGTAGCGCGCCAGCAGGGCCGTGACGCCGGGGAACTGCGTCGCGAAATCCGCGATGTGGCGTGCGTCGAGCCACGCGCCGCCGGCCTCGTCCTGGGCCGCCACCGCCTGCGCCACCACGTCGCGCGAGGCAAGCTCACCGCGGGCGTCCACGTCCAGGACAAAGCGGCGACCGGCGTCATCCACCAGGAAGGCCCCGGCGCCCCGCACCGCTTCGGAAATGAGGGGCGCGGGATTCACGCCCGGCAGCTTGACCGCCGTGGGGTGGAACTGAAGGAATTCGAGGTCCCGCAGCTCGGCGCCCGCGGCGTGTGCCAATGCCCAGCCGTCGCCGGTCGCGGGAAGCGGGTTGGTGGTGACCGCGAACAACTGCCCCACCCCGCCGGTCGCCAGCACGGTCGCTGGGCCCGTGAGGGTGAAGGGGGAGGCACCCCGCCGTACGGCGGCGACCCCGACGACGCGGTCTCCCGCGACGAGCAAGCGCGTCACTTCGGTGTGCTCGTAGATCTCGATCAGCGGATGGCGTGCCACGATCTGTGCGATGCACCCGACCAGCATGGCCCCGGTGCGGTCGCCGCCGGCGTGGAGGATGCGCGGCCGGCTGTGCGCGCCTTCGAGCCCCAGCCGCAGCGCGCGGTCCGGCCCGCGGTCGAACGTCGCGCCCAGGGTGATGAGCTGGCGAATGCGCTCCGGTCCTTCGGTGGTCAGCACCCGCACCGCCTCCGGATCGGCGAGGCCGTCCGCCGCGGCGAGGGTGTCGGCGGCATGCAGCGCCGGGCTGTCACCGGGCCCGAGCGCGGCGGCGATGCCTCCCTGCGCCCAGGCGCTGGCGCTGTCGGCCAGGGTTCCCTTGGTGAGCAGCACCGACGCACGCCCTTCAAGCGCCAGGCGCCACGCCGTCCACAGGCCGGCGAGACCGGTACCGACGATGATGATCCGGCCGTTTTTCCGGCCAGTCACACTCCCGCGAACTTTGAGCGCTGCACGAGGAAATACGCTCCCATTGGTCGTGGTCACTGCCTGCTGGGGGGCCGATTGGGTAACGCCTCGGTCCGCCGAAGGTGACGAACCGCTCCCAGCGCCGGTAAATGTAACACAGTTGCGCCCGGAATGGCGGATGTAGCTTTCATTCTCGATGCGCACCGCCCTTCTGATCCTCGTCCTGGTGCTGTTCCCGGGCGTCGCGAGCCTGGCGCAAGAGCGGCAAACGTTCACCCGGGCCGACACGCTGCGGGGCTCCAACACGCCGCAGCGCGCCTGGTGGAACGTCACCTACTACGACCTGCAGGCCGCTGTGAGCCCGGCGGACAGCGCCGTCCGCGGCTCCAACGCCATCACGTACGACGTCCTCGCGCCGCTGCAGGACATGCAGATCGACCTGCAACCCCCGCTCGACATCGACAGCGTCGTCCAGGACGGGGAGCACCTCCGGTTCACCCGCGACGGGAACGCCTTTTTTGTGGCGCTCGAGGCGCCGCAGCGGGCAGGTGAGCGGCGTACCCTCACCGTCTTCTATCACGGTGCGTACCGGGCGGAGGACTCGGCGAGCGCCAGTCCGTTCATCTGGGCCGTCGACAGCCTCGGCGCGCCCTGGGTGGCGACATCGGATGAAGCGATCGGCGCCAGCACCTGGTGGCCGCTCAAGGACTATCCGGCGGACGAGCCCGACAGCCAGCGGATCGCGATCACGGTACCCGATCCGATGATCGCGGTATCGAACGGGCGCCTGCGGGGCACCACGTCCAACGGCGACAGCACGTCCACCTTCGAGTGGTTCGTCGGCGCACCGATCAACAGCTACGACATCGCGATCAACGCGGCGGCGCACTACGTCCACCTGAGCGACACCTATCAGGGTGAGCGGGGACCGTTGACGCTCGATTTCTGGCCTCTCTCCTACCACCGCGATACCGCCGCAATCCAATTCCGGCAGGTGCCAGCGATGCTCGCCTGCTTCGAGCGCTGGTTCGGTCCCTATCCGTGGTACGAGGACGGCTACAAGCTGATCGAGACCTCGTACCTGGGTATGGAGCATCAAAGCGGCATCGCGTACGGCAACCGCTACCTGCAGGGGTACCGCGGCAAGGACTTGTCGGGCACCGGCCTCGGCATGCAATGGGACTTCATCATCGTGCACGAGAGCGCGCACGAATGGTGGGGGAACAACATCAGCGCCAAAGATCACACCGAGATGTGGCTGCACGAGAGCTTCGCGATGTACGCCGAGGGCCTGTACACCGAGTGCCAGCAGGGACGGGAGGCCGGTGAGCGCTATCTGGTGGGCCTGCGGGGACGTATCAAGAACGACGTCCCGATCGTGGGCCAGTACGGAGTGAACCACACGCCCAAGTCGCAGGACCGCTACTACAAGGGTTCCAACATGCTGCTCACCATCCGCCAGGTCGTGGACAACGACTCGACCTGGCGGAGCATCCTACGCGGCCTGAACCAGTCATTTCGTCACCAGACGGTGACGGGGCGTCAGGTCGAGGACTACATCAGCACGCAGGCGGGCGTGGATTTGCGCACCGTGTTCGCACAGTATCTCACAACCACCTTGGTCCCGACCCTGGAGTACAAGATCGCCGGCAAGACCCTGACGTACCGCTGGAGCAACGTCGTCCCGGGGTTCGATATGCCGGTGCGGGTGACCCTCACGAAGCGGCAACCCTACACCGTCATCCATCCCACCGAGGCGTGGCAGACGGCCCAGCTGGACCTGAAGCGGCGCGATGAGTTTCGGGTGGATGAGCGCTTCTACGTCACGGCAAAGAATGTGGGCGACGCCGCGCTGCCCCGGCCCTAGAGCGGCGGCGTGACTTCGGTTGCCGCCACCGCACCCAGCCGAACACCAGGAGACCAGCAACAGCGAGGGACAGCAGCATCACGTACTCCCGCCGATAGAAGGCATTCCCGAGAATCACAGTGCCCAGCGCATACGGAAGCTCCGCGATCGCGAGCGCGCCCGCATACGTGAGCAGGGGGATCCGGAGCAACCCGCACACGTAGCCCACAGCTTCCGACGGGAGCGCCAGCTGCGCCAGCAGGACGGGCACAAAGGACTGCGACGTCGGTATCCGCGTCTTGTATTCGGCGGCGACGCGCGGGGAGAGCAACCAGCGCACGATCGGCCAGCCGAAGCCGCGCCCGATCGCGTACGTCAGGACGCCGCCCAGAAACCAGCCGATCCACAAGAGCAGGAAACAGCCCCACTCTCCCCACACCTGGATGCCGAACGGCACCAGCAGCACGCCGGAGAAGAAGACGAGCACCGCGGACAGGGCCGCCAGCGCGACAAACAGCAAGGCGCCGGCCGTCGGGTCGCGTGCCACCAGCGGCTCGAGCAGCTCGGCGGCGCGGACGATGTAGTGATGCAGGTCGGCGGACCAGGCAACCAACCCCGCGAGGAGGATCCAGCCGATCAGGATCGCCGCGCGCCGCATGGGAACGAGCCGGCGGAGAGCGGCTACCCTCACTTCCGGAGCAGCTTCATGAACTCGGTGAGCGGCAACGCGACGTACGGCTCCGTCCGGTTGCGACTGAACACCAGCAATGCGGCGGTGGCGTCCTGCGTGTTGCGGTGTGCCTGCGCCAGCGCCTCCCAGATATTCAGCCGCTCGACGTTCTTGCACTCCACGGAGTACGGGAACACGCTGCGGGCCTGGGGTGACAGCTTGATATCGGTGCCCGGCTCCGACCGGACGGCGACCCGGACATCATCGCCCGCCAACTCGGGGAACCGCTCCAGGATCGCTGTCCTGACGGTCGCCTGGAGCCGTTTGCCTTTGCGCTTTGCGCTGTGTGTTTTCATGGTGCCTGGAAGGTACCCGGGCGCGGCCGGCGGACGACGGCCCGTGCCGCCGGTGCGTCACGCCGCCACACTGAACGGCGGATAGCGATCGGTCGTGAGCAGGAATGCGTAGGCGCTCACCCGGAGCGACCAGCGCATCACACCGACCACGAAGTCGAACAACGAACGCGGATAGCGGCCGGTGAACAGGATGGCGAACCAGGCGACGATCACGCAGAAGACCGCGGCGATCGCCAGAAACGTGAGCACGATGTAGTGCGGGACGGCCAGGATCCACTTGACGAGCGGCAGCCAGCGGTTCAGGTCGCGCGCCGCATCCGGATAGCGGATCGTCACATGGACAGCTTGCTCGTCATCGGTCGCCGGATACTCGTCCCGCAACAACGCCATATAGGCGGACACGCGCGTGCCGAACTGCGTCACTCCCAGGTGCCAGTCGAACCACCAGCGCGGGTACTTCTGGCGGAACACGAGCATGAGCAGGGTCGCGCAGAACACGACTCCTCCCGTGCCGAACAGGTACTTGTCGCCCTCGACGCGCACCGTGGACCCGCTGACCAGACCGAGCACGATCGCAATGGGAATGACGGCGAACGGCCGGAACAGCGTGGTGAACCGGTCCAGGTCGCGGTCCGGGTAGTCGATCTCGAGTGATGCGGGAAAGTCGGACGGGACGGTCATCGGTGCTCCTCGTTGGGCGGGTGGCATCAAGGTGCAGGCCAGTTGCAGGGTTCGCTACCACGATGCCTCAGGCGATCTGAAGCACTGCCTGCAGCGTGCCGTCACGGGCAATCAGCGAGCGTGCCAGGACGTGCCGGACCAAACGCATGCAGAATCGTGACTTGGCTGGCGGGACCCGGTGGCGCACCTCTTGCGAAGGTGCTGGGTGCGCCCAGTCGACCGCGACAGTGCGTGAGCACGGCGCGGATCGCAACTCAAATCCACGGCCGGGGGAGGACTTGTATGGTGAAGAAATTAGGCGTGTTCGGGCCCAGGAACGAAGTGGTCGAAGCGCTGGAGGCCTCGAACCATGAAAGACCAAGTGGGAGCCACAGGGTGCAGGTGCCGGAGCAGTCGCTGTCGATCGGCTCCACCGACTGGTCGCCGGAGCAGGCGGAGCAGTATATCGATTGGCGTCTGGCGAACTTGGACTCCGAGATCGCCAGCTTGCGGAGCCAGCTCGATGACCTGATCGCCATGCGTAAGCGCTGGCTGGCCGTCACGGGTGGCCGTTCCAAGCTGAACGGCAACGGCAACGGGAACGGCAACGGCAACGGCAACGGCGTCTTGAACGGCGCCTCCTGATCTCCGGGGGAGTGAGGGTGTAGCACGGGTGCAACAGTCAGGCGCACACCGGCCAACCCATCAGTAGACGCCCAAAGGCGAAACAGCCCCGCATCCAGTCGGATGCGGGGCTGTCTTACGTCCGGCCCGCCGTTGGCGCTACGGCGTGGTATGGTCGGACGACGTGGCCACCCAGACGATGCCGGCGGCAAACAGGACCCCGCCAGCGATCAGCAGACCCGTTTTCGTTTTCGAAGGCTCCTGCGCCTTGAACTTCGTCACGTGGCTGAGCGGCACGTTGCGGTACACACCCGAGGCGATGCCCCGCAGGGTGTCCCCCATGACGCGCGGCCGCCCGAGAATCATCGTCGAGCCGTCCTCGAGCTCCAACCAGACCGCCGGGGGGTCGTGGCTGCGGATGTAGTTGACGGGAGACATCGAGACCTGCGACCAGCTGGTGCACGCCGTCATGGTGGCGATGAGAAGTCCGGCGACTAACGCTCGCAGCATCGGTCCAGGGGGCAAGAGGTGGTGACAAGCATATGACCCTCCGGCTCTCATGTCGAGGGCCAGCGGACGGCGTCTTCAGTGCGCCCCGGCCTCATCCTTAACAAAGATGAGGTCGGCGCCCATGAAGAAATCGTGCCAGATGGCGGTGTTACTACCGAGGCCGAAGATGCGGATCTTGGGAATGAACTTGTGGGACAACGTATCGGCCGTCATGCGCCACCTGGCCAGCACGCGCATCCCGGCCGCGTCCGGGAACACTCGCAGGGAAGCGACGATCGGCTCCTGCACCCCGCGAATGGTGAGAATGTCCGAGGGCACTGCCGACCAGCGCGTCCGTTTCCTGCCGCAGACCCACCACACTGTCCAGCCTGAACGTGAGCTCCGGAAACGACTGGATCTCGAGCACCTGATGCATGAGCATGTCCCGCATCTGTTGGCCCGACACGAGGCCCTCGGCCTTCACCCTGATCGATCCGGTGGCGCCCCGGTACGTCACCGTGTCGGGCAGGTTCACCTCGCCGGCGACCTGCTCCGCGCATACCGCCTCGACTTCGTCCCGCGGGAAGAGGGGAACGTTCACCGTGTCGTCGACAGCGGCAAACCCGGACTCGGGGAGCCTGAGCCGGGGATTGATGCGCCAGCCGGGGCTGCGGTTTTCGCCCGGCCGCCAGGAGCGGTCCTCAGGACAGGTCGTGCCCCACAAATGATTCAGATGCGGGCTCATCTGCCACCACACGAGGCTCGTTTTCGGATCCACTTTCCAGTGGGCCTGCGCGGCGGCCACCGCGGGGACGACACCGACGAGCGCAGCGATGAGAGCGGGCCGCAGCGGCGCAGCCAGCGAGCGTGAACCAAGCACGATGTGGTTCCCCCAAACGATTGCGGTGTCGGACCCCGAGGAGGGCTAGGCGCGAGGACAAGCCCGTCGCATAACATAGTCGCGGAACAGCGGTTTTGGGGATAGTCACGGAGGGGGGAAGCCGCGGCCGGCTGGTCGCTCGTCGCGCCGTGCAACGGCCCCCCATAGCGGGCCGACCTGCCTACCCCCTGTCGTAGGCCTGCTGCAGACCTTTGATATCGATCTTTTGCATTCCCAGCATCGCCTGCATCACCCGCCCTGCCTTGGCGGGATCCTTGTCCCCAAGCAGCTTGCCGAGGACCGAAGGAATGATCTGCCAGGACAAGCCGTACTTGTCCTGCAGCCAGCCGCAGCGGTCGATGCGGCCGCCCGCCGACAGCTTGGCCCACAGCTCGTCGACCTCTTGCTGCGTCTCACAGTTCACGAACAGCGAAATCGCCGGCGTGAACTTGTATTGCGGGCCCGCCGTTCAGGGCGTAGAAGTCCTGGCCCTCGAGCTGGAACGTCGCGGACATGACACTCCCCTTGGGCCCCGGCCCGGCGTCTCCGTAACGACTCACCCGCACCACCTTGGAATTCTTGAAGATCGACACGTAGAAATTCATCGCCTCTTCGGCTTGGCCATCGAACCACAGGAACGGCGTGATCTTTTGCATCAGCGTGCTCCTTGATGTTTCATGCGGTAGAGAACACCGCCCAACCACGCACACGGCAACGTCGCAAGCACCAGCGCGATGGGATACCAGGCCGGGCCCAGGTTCGTCTTGAAGGCCACGACCACGCCGGCCACGCCCGGCGGGAGCCCGATGACCCCGAGGATCACGGCGTGCCACATCGGATAGCGGGGAGCCAGCCGTGCGGCGATGTAGCTCCCGAGCACGGAGTACACCATGCGATAGCTCAGCGCCAGCAAGTTCAGGCCCGGCTCGAACATCGGCTGGCCCCACGGCGGATACACCTTGAGGACATGCAGCACTTGATCGGTAGCGAGCGAGAGAATCACCACCGACATGAATCCCGCGAGTACCGCCGCAATGCTGCGCAGCGGACGGCGCGGCGGCACCAGCAGACCCTCGAGCCGGTCATAGCTCGCGGCCACGCCCTTCTCCATGCCGGTCTTGATGGCGGCGTCGCGCGCTTCGCGCGATTCGTAGCGCATGGTCTGCGTCGCGGTCGTCTTCCCACCCTGCTCCACCAGGACCAGCGTCCCGAGGCCCTCGCCCGGGTACCACGCTTCGTCGAACCGCTCGGTGCAGACGATCCGCTGCGGCGCCACGACTTCGCGATACACGCCGCCCATCCCCATCGTGGTGCCATCGCCGTCGTTCCGCCATTCGTAGCGGTACTTGCCCCCCACCCGCAGGTCGACCTCGCACACCGGCATCGACCACCCGGGCGGTCCCAGCAACCACTGCTTGAGCAGCGCGGGTACCGTAAAGGCCTCGAACACGAGCGTGCGGGGCGCATCGAAGACGCGCGTCATCACGATCTCGCGATCCGTCGGCGTCGTGACCTGCAGTGTTCCGGTCGTGGTCATCGGCGGTCTCCTGGCGTGGTCCTCTTGGTCTTGAGCACTTCGAGTACGGCGTCGAGACGCTTGTAGTTCCCCTCCCACAGCTGGCGGTAGCGTTCCAGCCAGTCGGTGGCGTCGGCCAGCGGCCGCGGCTCCAACCGGCGCGGCCTCCGCTGCGCGTCGCGACGGCGCGAAATCAACCCTGCCCGCTCCAGCACTTTCAGATGCTTCGAGATCGCGGGCTGGCTCATCGCGAATGGCGCGGCCAGATCCATCACCGACGCCTGGCCCAAGGCGAGCCGGGCAAGGATAGCGCGCCGCGTGGGATCGGCGAGTGCGGCGAAGGTGGCATCGAGGCGACGGCTTTGCATAACCTATTGGTTATATACGAGACCGCAGCCATTTCGTCAAGTCCATCGACGGGAAAAGAAAGATCCCGGGCGGAGCGCTCCGCCCGGGATCCTCAGACGCTGGGTGAGCTAGCGCGAGCTCGACGAAATCGTGTAGCGGATCAACACTCCCTCGACGAACTCCGCCATGACGGTGCGTCCCGGCATGCGGTACGTGGACGTGCTGACGTTGAGCGTGCCCTCGCGCCGCTGTCCAATGGACTCGGGGCGACCCATAATGGCGTCGACCTCCTCGACGGTGAGCCCCTTGCGCAGGTCGCCGCCGGCCGGCTCATCAAAGCCCGCGTTCTGCACGGGGGGGCCACCTTCAGCCGGCGCAAAGTCGACGTACTCCGCCAGCACCCGCATCAAGCCGTCGGGTGTGAGCATCTCAGGGGGCACGCCGTCCCGGAACCGTATGTTGAAGCGCGATCCCCCCTCGGCGCGCCGCTGCCGGATGTTCGCCTCCTTGATCTGTCGCGCTTCGGCGGCGCGCGCCTGGTTGCGGGAGTCTTCCCGCTGGCGGGAGCGCCGCAACCCGTCGAGCTCCTCTTGAAGCCTACGGCGCAGCGCGGGATCGCTGGTATTCTGGAGATCCTGCTCGAGGTTCTTCTCCCGCACGCTCTTGGGTGTCAGCGGGATATTGATGTTCGGGCTCGCGTCGTCACCGAACGTGCCGTATCCGCCGCCGCCCAGCTGGAACTCGATCAGGTCGTTCTTGACCTTGACCTTGGTCACGGTCGCCTGGTCGCCACGGTGAAGGGACGTCCCGTAGGTCTTGAGGCGCTTGGCGAGATCGGGATAGGCGATCGGATGGGGCATGTCAGGACGCACGTCGATGCCCGCCTCGGTGCCGGGCATGTCGAGCTTGACCATGACGTTCTTGCCTTCGAAGTAGCCTCGGAGCTGCCGTTCGGACTGGGCCAGGGCGGGCCGGGCAGCGACGGCGGCAGCCAGGGCAAGAAGGAACGGTGTGACGCGCATATCTACGCCTCCAAAAGGGTGGTCGGGGCGCACCCAATGTAGTAAGAGGCGGCTGGAGCAACACACCTGGCGTCACGTGGCGGGCGTAATTCCCCACGTCTGCCCAATCGGCAGATGCCGGGTGTGCCCTAGGTCACACGCGGGGCCTCTGCTGGTAGCGCTCCAAGGCGGATTCCAAGGTAAAGAACAGGCGCTCGTTGCCGAGGACCTCGCCCAGGCGGGAATTCCGCACCACGGCAAGCACACCGGGGTTCAGGCCGGCAAGCCAGAGGGTGACGCTCTCGGCGCGCAGGGTCGCCTCGCCCTCCGACAACATCTTGAGCGCCGTGTACTCGATATCGAGGATGGCACTGCAATCGAGTACCACCACCGACGGCCGGGCCTGCTCGATGAGGGGCCACATCTGGTCGCCCGCCCGTTGCGCGTTGGCGAAGAAGATCCGGCCTTCCATTCGCACGATCAACAAGCCCGGCCAGGTCTCATCATCCGGGTGCTCGCTCGAGAGCGGGCGAAACACGTTGGTCCCGCGCTTGCGGCCGACGGCGTACACCGGCGGGTTGTACGCGTCGTAGGCGAGCGACAGGAGCGACGCGATGACCGCGACGATGATCCCCTTCAGCGTGCCGAGCAGCAGGACGCCGAGGACCGCGATCGCAGCCCAGCGGAACTCCGGCCCGCCGCACCCGGCGGATTTCGCGAAACTCCTCCGGCTTGAACAGCTCGACCGAGTACGCGACAACGACGGCGGCGAGCGCCGCCTGCGGCAGCAGCGCGATCACGGGCGCCAGGAACATGAGCGTGGCCACCGCCATCGCGGCGGTGACAAGCTCGGCCATCTGGGTGCGGGCGCCGGCCCTCCGGTTGACAGCGGTCTGCGACGTGCCGCCGCCGGCCGGCATGGCGCCGAACAGGCCGCCGCCCACATTCGCGAGCCCCACGGCGAGCAGCTCCTGATTGGGAACGAGCGGCGGCTCGCCGGGCGCCCGGAACGCCCGCGCGGCGGCGATCGTCTCGGTGAAGCTCATCAGCGCGATACCGGCGGCCGCCGGCCACAGCTGCACGAGCAGGTCAACGCTCGGCCGGGTGAACCCGGGGAGTCCGCTCGGGACCGTGCCCACGGTTTCCACCCCGAGCTGCGCCAGACCCAACAGGCTCGACGCCGCGATCGCAGCGCCCAGTGCCACGAGCGGCGCCGGCGCCCGCGGGAGGAACCGCTCCACCCCGAACAGCAAGACGAACAGCGCGACGGCCAGCATGACGGTGGCGAATGAGGTCTCCGGTACGTGTTGGATGACCGACCAGAGGTCGCGGAAGAATCCCGCTTTGGTGATGTGAAATCCCAGCAGCTTCGGGACTTGATCTACGGTGATCACGAGCGCGATCGCCGCTTTGAATCCGACCAACACGGGCTCGGAGATGAAGTTCGCGATGAAGCCGAACCGCAACACCGACGCGACGACCAGCATCGCCCCGACGAGCAGCGCCAGCGTGGCCGCCGGCACGATCAGGTCTGCGGCGCTCGCACCGGGCGCCATCTCCCTGAGTTGGCTCCCCACCAGAATCGCGATGGTCGTGGTGGTGCTGACGCTGAGCGCGCGCGACGTGCCGAGCAGCGCGTAGATCACCATCGGAACGAACGCCGTGTACAACCCGACCTGCAGCGGCAGGCCGGCGATGGCGGCATAGGCCATGGCTTTGGGGATCACGACCGCCGAGGCGGTCAGGCCGGCCGTGACATCGGCCCGCAGCCACTCTCCGGAGTAGCTGCGCAGCCAACGGAGTGCTGGGATCAGGGTGCGCGCAGCACCCCGCTGGGTGGGCATTCGCTGCGACTCCTTCTGTTCCGCGAGTGGAGCACTAAGGAAGGACTGAAGATGTACGGAGGAACGAACTGCGGCAATGCGTGGTGGTGCGTCAGTCTCCGCCGAGCGACACCGCCACCCACACGGGCTTGTGATCGCTCGCGTGCCGGTTATCGCTCACCACGCCCGTGGGGGTCCCGTCGGTCGCAGCGAATCCTTTGACGAACACGTGGTCCCAATTCCCTAGGAGAACGGTGGAAGGATTGTGCTCCGTGAGCCAGGTGTAGCCTGCCTCCTGCACGACCTTGCCGATCCCGTGGCTGTTCATGTCGCCGCTCACGATAACGCGCTCGTACTGGGCGGCGTCGTCCACCACGGCACGCGCCTGCTCACGCCGCTGTCCCGGCCCGCGCTCGATCCAGGTGGCGAGGTGCACCGAATAGACCTGCACCGGTATGCCGCGCACCGTCACGGTCGCCGTGGTCGCGATGCGCACCGTCCTGGCGAACCGCCCCGGATGCGGCAGGACGATCTTCCGGTCATCGGTGATCGGCCAGCGGGACAGGATCGCGTTTCCGAAGTCGCGCTTGCTCTGCGGATGCAGGGTGGCAGGATAGTAGACGTACGACATGCCGAGCGCCTCGGCGACGCGCCGGGTCGCCGGATCATCCATCTCCTGCAGCGTGATGATATCGGCGTCCTGGAGTGACGGATCCGACTGCAGCAAGGCAATCGCGGAATCGGTGTGGAGCGCCCACTTGATGTTGAACGTGACCACGCGGACCACACCGTCCTCGCGGGCGGTCGGGCGCGGCGCCGCGGTTGCGGCGTAGCGCGGTCCCACGACGCTGGTGTAGTTCATCGGTCGGTGACATGCGGTCCCGGTCACGACCAGCAGACAGGCAACGGCGAGCGAGTGGATTTTCATTACTTTTGACCCATGCTCGCACTGATCAAGTTGATTCAAAGCGTCGTTCGCTCCCTTAACTCGCAGGGGACCCCGGGCCAGCTCGCGGCCGGCATCGCCCTCGGCTCGGCGCTCGGCCTCACGCCGATCATGAATCTCCACAACCTGGTGATCCTCGGCGCGGCGATGCTCTTGAACGTCTCGTTCCCCGGCTTCATGCTCGGCTGGGCGCTGTTCATACCGCTCGGGTTCGCGCTCGACCCGGTATTTCACGCCATCGGGCGTCACCTGCTGCTCGAGACGCCGGCACTCGATGCGACCTGGACCGTGTGGTTCAACACGCCCGTCCTGCCGCTGACCAACTTCAACAACACCGTCGTGCTGGGCAGTGTAGTAGTCTGGGCGGCGGCTTTTGTTCCACTATTCATCCTGCTACGCTGGCTGATTGCCCAATACCGCCAGCGTGTGTACGCACGGCTGCAGCGGCTGCGGCTGTTCCAGGTCATCACCGCATCGAAAGCGTACACCGTCTACAAGCTGTTCCGGCCATGAAGCTGTTCCGCTGGAAGGCGATCGGCACTTTCGCCGCCGTGGTCCTGTTGCTGGCCATCCTGGTCGTGGTGTTCCTGGATACGCTGGTCCGGCGCAGCATCATCGCGACGGGCGAGATCCTCGTCGGGGCCAAGGTCGAGCTCGCATCCGCTCACGTGCAGCTCGGCGCGGGCCGGATCGTGTTGCGCGGGTTGCAGGTGGCGAACCCCTCGAAGCCGATGGAAAATCTCGTCGAAGTTGCCCAGATCACCGCGATGGTGCGGCCGCTCCCGCTGCTGGAGAAGAAGGTGATCGTCGACACCCTGCTCGCGCGCGAGGTGCGGTTCAACACCCCGCGTACCACCTCGGGCGCGCTGGCGCACCCGAGCGCGACGACGGGCGCGGTGGCGCGACAAGTGACGGTGTGGGCCAAGCAGATCCGGATCCCTTCCTTTAGTGTGGAGGGCTTCGGCAAGGCGATCGACCTGCCGCCGCTCAACCCCGACAGCTTACGCACGACGCAACAGGCGCGGGCGATCGTGCAACTCAGCGATTCCGCGCGGCGCGTCTGGGAAACCGACGCGCGCACGCTCGACCCCGGGCCCGAAGATCGATTCCGCCAAGGCGCTGGTCGAACGGCTGCGCACGCTCGACGTGCGCGCGCTCGGGCTCGACGGCGTGCGCAGCACGGTGCAAACCAGCCAGGCGACGCTCAAAGGGCTCACCAGCACGCTCGATCAGGTGCGCAAGCTGCAGCGCGGGGTCGATTCCGGCGTGGCGCGGCTCCGCTCGGGCGTGTCCGGATTGGACGAGGCGCGCCGCGGCGACTACACCTGGGCGCGCGGCTTGCTCAAGCTCCCGTCACTCGAAGAGGCCGACATCTCGCCGGCGCTGTTCGGCCGCACGGCGCTCGACCGGCTGCAGACCCTGCTCTACTGGGCGCAGCTGGTCGAGCAGTACATGCCGGCTGGTCTCATGCCGCATGCGCACGACGGTCCCAGGCGGATGCGCATGGCCGGCACCACGGTTGCGTTCCCGCGCGCGCGCGGCCTGCCTCAGTTCCTGTTGCGGTTCGCGTCACTCGACCTGACGCTCGGGGGGACGGGCGCCGCCGCCGGTGACTACGTGGCGCGTCTCGTCGGACTCACCACCGAACCCGCACTGTACGGTCACCCGTTCGAGTTTCTGGCGCAGCGGAGCGCTGGGCGCGCCGGACCCAAGAACGTCCGGGTGGCGGGGCAGGTCGATCACATCAAGACGCCGACGCGCGATTCGGTCGAGGCGTTCGTTGCCGGGGTCGCGCTGCCCACGGTGGAACTGCCCCCGGTGCAGGCCCGCGCCGTGCTCGGCGCGGGCACGACGGAGGTATCACTGGTGCGGCGCGGCAGCGAGATTCTCGCCCGCTGGCAGGTTCGGTCCACGAACGTCGAGTGGCAGCGGTTGGCCGATTCGGGTGCCGCGCCGGCAGGAACCGCGCGGGACGTCGAGGACCTGGTGTGGCGTGCCGTGAGCGGCGTGAAGGACGTGGAGGTCGAAGGCCGGATCCGCGGCGCACTCACCAAGCCCTCGTTTGCCGTCAGCTCGAATCTGGGTACCGAGCTGGCGCGCCGGCTGCGTCAGGAAATCGGCGCCAAGGTCGAGCAGGCGGAACGGCGGGTGCGCGCTCAGGTCGACAGCCTGGTGGACAAACAGGTCGCCGCCGCGCGCCAGCGGGTCAGCGCGGTGCAGGAGGAGGTGCAGGCCCGTCTCGCCAAACAGCAGAGTGAGCTGACGGCGGTGCGCGCCGACTTGGACAAGCAATTGAAGGAGCTGACCAGGAAGGCTGCCCTGCCCCGGCTGCCGTTCCCGGGAAGACCTTAGCGGGCGCCGCGGCCTCGCACGGCTGCCGCAAACGCTTTCCAGACACGCAGGTTGCCGGGGTGCTCGTCCAGCATGCGCTCCGGGTGGAATTGCAGGCCCACGACGAACTTTGCCGCCGGGTCGTAGTACGCCTCGATCAGTCCGTCGTCCGCGTGCGCCATCGGCCGAAACCGGCGCGCCAGCTTCCGGATCCCCTGATGGTGGTAGCTGTTGACCGCGAGGCTCTGTTCGCGGTACCAGCGCGCGAGCGGGGTACCGGGGAGGATCGCGACGGGATGGCGGTACGCGTCGTAGTTGTCGTAGTCGATGTGCTTGAGCGTTGATTGCTTCTCTGCCTGAACGTCCACGTGCAGCGTGCCGCCGCACACCACGTTCACGAGCTGTGAGCCCCGGCAGATCCCGAGGATGGGAACGCGGGCTTTGAGGGCGGCGCGCACCAGTCGCGTTTCGATCTCGTCCTTGAGCGGATGGGTTTCCTCGAGGTGCGCGAGGAGGGCAGGCTCGGCCTTGTAGCGCGTCGCTTCAATATCTTCGCCTTCGACCAGCAACAGCCCCCGCATCCCGCGCGCGTACTCGGGGATGGACGGCAAGCGTGCCGGAGACCACGGGGACCATCACGGGACGGCAGCCCGAGCCGCGTGAGCAGCTCGAGGTGCAGCTCGGCCACGTAGTCGATCAGTCTGTTCTTGCGAATCGAGCGTCGCGTGACGACGACGACCGCCGGCCGCGTCATCGCGTCAGGATACGGAGGGCGTCCACCAGGCGGGCGTCTTTCTCCCGGCCCTGCGACGCGACGCGCACGTGGAACTGGTCCATGCCCACCTTGTTGGAGCAGTCGCGCACGTACATCCCGTGCTCTTCCAGCAGGCGGCGCTGCAGCTCCGTGGCCGTCGTGCCGTTGGTGATCTTGAAGAGCACGAAGTTCGCGCCGGTCGGGTACACCTCGAGCGAGCGGACTTGCTGCAGCGCGTCGTGCAGCGCCCGCACGTCGCCGATCAGCCGTTTGCGCGCCACGTGATAGTCCGCGTCGGTGGACGGCAGGAGCGACAGGAAGTACTGCGCCAGCGTGTTCAGGTTCCAGGTCGGAAGAAACCGCCGCAGCCGGTTCAGGATGTAGAGGTTCGCGCTGTAGCAGTATCCCAGCCGCAGCCCCGGCACGCCGCAATGTTTGCTCATGCTGCGGACGATCAACAGGTTCGAGAACTGGTCGGCATGCGGGAGCAGGCTGGGCACCGACTCGCCGGCGAAATCGATGAACGACTCATCCACGATCACCAGCTCCAGGTCCTTCGTCTCCCGCATGAATGCCATCATCTCGTCGAGCGGGATCAACTGCCCGGTCGGGTTGCCGGGATTGATCAGCAGCAGCGCCGTGAGGTTGCGCTTGCGGACCCAGTCGAGGTACTCGCCCAGCCGCAGCTCGTAGCGGTGGTTCGGGTCCAGCGGATACAGCTCGGCATCGCGCAGGTCTTTCATCTTTTCGATGTACTCACCGAACGTCGGAATCGGCACCGCGATGCGGTCGATCAGCGTCGTGTTGATGAGCGCGATGATCTCGGTGGCGCCGTTGCCGATCACCAGGTGGTCGGGGTTGACGTGCAGCACGCTCGCGAGGTGCTCCTGGCCGAGTGCCGGGGTGCTCGAGGGATAGGACTTGATGAGGTTCGGCAGGTTGCGCTGCAGGTCCTCGAGCATCTCGGGGGTCGGATAGTACGGATTGGCGATGAAGCAGAAATCGATGATGTCCTGGGCCCGCTCGTAGCCGACGAGATCGGCGAGTGCGGGGGAGTGGGACGTTTCGTAAAACAGGTGACGGCGCAGGTCCGTCGCGGGTTCGGGGGCGCGTGCGTGCATGGCGCGGAATTTACCGGCGACGTGCACGGAAGCGCGACCCGGCTTCTGGCGTCCGCCACCCTGGGCGGTACGTTATCAACCAGCGGTCAACCGCAGTTCAACAACTCGTCCCGGGGGCGTATGCGCACCCACATGAGAATCGCTGGTCTATTGGTGTGGGGGCTGATCGGTACGGCGTTGGTGGCACAGGCGCCCGCGAACGCTACTGCCCGGTGTAAGGACGGTACCTACAGCACCGCCACCAAGTCCCAAGGCATATGCTCGCACCACGGCGGAGTGGCCGAAAAACTCACGCCCAAACCCGCCGCCAAGAAGCCAAGCTCGAGCGGTGGGCACCCCGCCGGCGCGACGGCAAAGTGTAAGGACGGGACGTACTCGCACAGCCAGACGCGCTCCGGCACCTGCTCCCATCATGGCGGGGTCGCCGAGTGGTATTGAAGGTTTGACCGTTACAGATCCCACCCCGCGCGCGCGAGCATCCACAGATTGATCACGACGACGACGATCGCCGTGATGTAGAAGCCGCGCGTCAGCCCGCTCTCCGCCGTCGCGATGAACGCGGAGCTGATGAGAGCCGGGAGCCGCATGCCATGGATCGCCCAGATGACGCGGGCGAATATGGCGTTCTGCCAGCGCAACAGGCCGACAAAAGATCGCTCCGGCGACGAGCGCGCCGAGGATGAGCCACACCCAGGCGGGGCCGCGGCCGACCGGGAGCAGGCCGTGGCGCCACATGGCGTACGCGGAGGCCTCATAGAGGATCGCCACGTGGAGATAGACAAACGCCGCCTGGCGAAACTTCCGCGCGCGGGCGGGATCGTGGTCAGTTGAAGGCAAGCTAGCCCCAATCACCACGGGATCGGTCGAGTCAGAAGCCCCGTCGTGGATACGAGGATGATGAACGCGGTCGACTCGCGGGCAGCGGCGAAGGTGGCCGACCCATACTCCGCGTCCACGATCGGGGTGACGATCGGAAACCACCTCACCACGGTGAACATGTCGAACAGTTTGGGACGCGCGAGCGCGTAGGCCGTGTGCGGTTTGGTTTGCTCGTCCCGCAACTCGTCATAGCGCCCGGCAACCCGGTCGAGCTCGTAGGCGGTGTGCAGCCCCAGCATGTTCGCTATGGGGTGCCACTTGACGATGTGTGCGTCGACGTAGAACGCGTCTCCGGCGAGGTCGTACATCGCGAGCCGCCCTCCCGGCATGATGACGGTCGCACGGAAGCGCTGGCGCGACAACGGCTCGGTTCTGACGGTCGCTGCCAGCTCTTCGTGCGTGAGAGCGCGATAGCCTCGCGTGGCGACGCTGACCGTGCTGGCAAGGACCCCGAGCGCGAAGAGCGGCACACCGAACAGGGCGCTGATGCCGCCGGCCCTCAAATGGTGCCCGCGGAGCGCGCGCCACGCGGCGACAAGCTCCATACCGCCCAGCACCAGCAGGAGGACGCCCGCGGCGGCGATGAGGAGTGCGTTGGGCATGTGCGTCGGCTAAGGTATGCGGTTCCGCGCGTTTTCGACATAGCGCGCGTCCGCGGGGGTGCAGCTTCTCCGTGATCGTGGCCGACAGGGTCACGAACGCGCCGTGGCCCCCTCTCCGCTGACGTGTCGTTTGCCTCACCCCCTGACCCCCTCTCCACTGACGTGGAGAGGGGGAACGCACGCGAAGATTGGGTTACCCACGGCATAGGTCTGGTTTGCGGTTCGATGGAAAACTGCTCTATCTCTGCACTGTGCGACGTGGACGTGGATCACGCGAGAAGGTCGCCCGTGCGCGACAACTGCGGCGCGAGGCGACGCTCGCGGAGAAGCGGGCGTGGGATCTCCTGCGTGATCGGCAAATGCTCGGCCTCAAGTTCAGGCGGCAGTACTTGCTGCTGGGGTTCATCGTTGACTTCTACTGTGCGGAACTGCGCCTGATTCTTGAAATTGATGGCGACGTTCACATGGGCGAAGAGCAATCCCAATACGACGTGGCTCGATCGGCGTACATGGAAGCCCAGGGCTTCAAGGTCCTTCGACTATGCAATCGCGATGTGACGAGAGAACACCTGGCGAGCATTCTCTCTGACGAGGTTCGTCTCTTCGTTCCCCCTCTCCACGTCAGTGGAGAGGGGGTCGGGGGGTGAGGTCACCCGTGAAAGGCGACCGGCTTACCGCGCGGCTCCGGCTTCAAGTCCGGCTGACTCGAGTCGGTGAACACCTCGTGCAGCTCGAGCTGGCTCGGCCGCAGGAACGCTTCCTTGGGCAGCGTGCCCGAGCGGGCGTGCCCCTTCGCGAACGCGTCCGAGTGTACCCACGCATCGAACGCGGCGCGCGACTCCCACAGGGTCAGCACGACGTACGGGTCTCCCGGGTTGACCGGGCGCAGCACCTTGTTCCAGACGAACCCGGGCATACCGTCCACCAACCCGGCCCGCGTGTGAAAGCGCTGCTCGAGCTGCTCGGCAAATTCCGGTGCCACGTAGATCCGGTTCATGGCGGTGAGCATTCGCGGCTCTCCTTATGAAAGACGGCGTAAGATAGTCGTCTTCCCTAGGTTCGTACCCGTTCCGCCACGCGAATCATGGCCGCGAGGCTACGCTCGACGTCTTCCTCGGTGGTCGCCCACGATGACACGCTGATCCGCATGGCCGAGTGCCCGCGCCACTTGGTGGCCCCCGCCCAGCACGTGCCATCCGCCTGGATCGCCGCAATCACACGCTGAGTCGTGTCGGGATCGCCAAATGAGACGAGTACCTGATTGATGACGACGTCGTTCAAGATCTTGTAGCCGGCCGCGCGCAGCCCTTCCGCGAAGGTGGTGGCATGGCGGCAGGTCCGCTCGATCAGCTCCGCGACCCCTTCCCTGCCGAGTGAGCGCAGCGCCGCCCAGACTTCGATGCCGCGGGCCCGGCGTGAGAAATCGGGAGTGAAATGCTCCGGCTCCCGTTCCGTGCCGACCACGAGATACGGCGCGTTCACCGCCATCGCCGCGTGCAGGTGCTCCGGTTGACGCACGAACACGAGGCCACTGTCGTACGGGACGTTGAGCCACTTGTGAGCGTCCGTGGCCCACGAATCGGCCGCGGCGAAGCCGCGTGTCAGGTGCGACCGCGCAGGTGCCGCCGCCGCCCACAACCCAAATGCGCCGTCGACGTGCACCCACGCCCCCGCCGCATGCGCGAGCGGAATGACGTGCGCGGCAGGATCGAAGGCCCCGGTGTTGACGTCGCCCGCCTGCAAGCACAGGATCGTGTTCTCATCGAGTGGCGGGAGTGCATCGGCACGCATCCGGCCGCGATCGTCCACCGGGACCTTGGTGACCCGGTCGCGCCCGAGGCCGACCAGCGACAGCGCCTTCAGCACGCTCACGTGCACTTCTTCGCCCACGACCACGGTGATCGGCGGCGCACCAAACAGGCCCTGGGTTTCCACCTGCCAGCCGCGGCGCGCCAGCAGCGCGTGTCGCGCGGCGGCGAGCGCTGCGAAATTCGCCTGCGTGGCGCAGGTGACGAATCCCGCCCCGCACTCAGGCGGCAGGCCCAGCAGCTCGGAGATCCAGCGCATCGCGACGGTCTCGAGTTTCGCGGCCACGGGCGAGAGCACCACGATCCCGGCATTCTGATCCCACGCCGCGGCGAGGAAGTTCGCGGCGACCGTGGCGGGCAGCGAGCTGCCGACCACGAATCCAAAGAAGCGGCCGCCCGCTGATGCCATGGTCGCCGGGGAGCCCACGGTATCGAGCAGCTCGATCACGGCTTCCGGATCGCTGGGCAGCGCGGGGAGCGGCTCATCGAAGCGTCGCAGGTTCGCGATCGCGTCGGGTGCGGGCGCGACGTTGCGACGCTCGAGACCCTGGCGATAGCGCCAGGCGCGGTCGGCGGTGGCCTTGAGGAGGTGTTCCATTGAACGGCTCGCGTGATAAGAGAATCGGATTGGGAATCTGTACGCGCAACCTGAAACCGCAAAGGCTCAGCGCAGAAATAGCGCGTCGAGCGTGTTGAGGCACTGTTTGACGTTGAAGCCCGTCGCATTCGTCATGACCACGGTCGCTATCCCATCATCGGGGTAAATCCTCATCTCGTGGTGAAACCCGCCACCGCCCCCTTCCTTATAGAAGAACCGAATCCCGTCCACCGTCCCGACATGCCACCCTGGAGTCATCGCAATGGGCGTTCCGTCTCCGGTGTGCTGGGGTGCGTAGAACAGCGTGCGGGTACTGGCGCCGAACAGCCGGGACGTACCCTTGAGCTGGTCTTGGAGGAACCCGCCGAATCCTCTGGCCGTGCCCACCAGTCCGCCGAACGCCGCTCCATTGACGTAGTGGCTGCGGATCGCCAACCAGCGGCCGTCGTACTCTCCGACCAGCTCGTCGTCGATCAAGAAGCCTTTCACGAGGTTCATGAAGGAATACTTGGCGAGGTAGCCGGTCGCGTGGTGGGTGGGATCGGGAATCGCGTACCCGAGATCCCGCGGCGCGATGCCGAGCGGCCGCAGCACGTGCCCGGTCACGTAGGATGGGAATGTCTCGCCGCTGGCCCGTTCTACGATGCTGCCGAGCAGCCAGTACCCGATGTTCGAGTAGGCGTACCTGGCGCCCGGAGCGGACGCCGGCCGCGGATGCCGGCGCAGCACCGCCGCCAGCGCCGCGCTCTCGTCGAACGTCGCGTGCTGCCCGGCCGGATGCACCCAGCGCAACGGAATCGGGTTGGGAATACCGGACGTGTGCGCGAGCAGCTCCCGCACGGTGATCCCCGGTCCGTAGGGAAGCGAATCCAGGTACCGGACGACCGGGCTATCGAGCGCGACCTTGCCCGCCTCGACGAGCTGCAGCACCGCCACGGCGGTGATGGTCTTGCTCATCGAATAGGCCATCATCGTGGTGCTCGAGTCCATCGGCACGCGGTGGCGCAGGTCCGCCCAACCACCGTCGTACTCCAGCAGGGTGTGCACGGAATCGAGGACCAGATACTGAATGCCCGGGGTCTGCGAGCCGGCGACCAGCGCGTCCAGATACGTTCGCGCGCGGGTCGTTCGGTCTCGGCCGTCGTCGCTCATCGTGGGTCCGCAGGCGCTGATCGCGAGCCAGAGTAACGGGACGTGCCGTCCAATTGTTCGTGACCTCGCGATGTGAGCCTCCGTTCCAGTGATGTGAATTTTCCACCAAGCCCGGACTCCCCTTGCGGAGCGCGATCCCCGGCGGAGAATTGAGGGCATGAATACGCTCATCGTCGTGTTGCGCCTGGTGCACATCGTGCTCGGTGCGCTCTGGATCGGGATGTTCGCCTTCATCACCTTCTTCCTCACACCCGCCATCGCGGAGATGGGCCCCGAAGGCGGCAAGCTGATGCCAGCGTTGCAGCGCCGCAAGATCATGGTGATCCTGCCCGTTCTGGCACTCGTGACGATTGTGTCAGGGGTATGGCTCATCTTCGCCGTGTACGGCGGCATGGCGGGGCTCATGGGCTCGCGCGTCGGCCAGACGTTGGCGACCGGCGGGACGCTGGCGATCGTCGCGTTCCTCATCGGCATCGTCGTGATGCGGCCCGCCATGATGCGCATCGCCGCCCTGGCGCCGGATCCGGCGGCGAACCGGGCCGAGATCGGGCGGCTGCGGGCGCGCAGCTCCGTCGTGGCAGCGGTCGGTAGCGGTGCTGCTGTTCCTCGCGATCTCCGCAATGGCGGTGGCGCGGTACCTGTGATATCCTCCCGCTCTTCCCTTTTCCTGGAGCCGGCCATGCGCCACATCGCGTTTCTGCTCGTCGCCCTCGTCCTCTCGCCGGCTGCTGCGGTGGCCGCCCAGGCGCCCACCGACGCGCGCCACGCGATCGACGCTGCCAACGCCGCCTGGGCCCGGCTCACCGCCGCCGGCCACTCGGACTCGCTCGCCGAGTTCTATCACCCGAACGCGGTCATATACCCGCCCAACATGACGTCACTGCACGGCAAGGTCGCGATCCGCGAGTTCTTCACCGCGATGAACACCATGTCCTCGCCGCCGCCGGTGCTCACGCTGCGGGCGGACTCCGTGTGGAGTGCGGGATCGTGGGCCTTGGAGCTCGGTCGCTGGAACTGGACCTGGCCCGCAGGCGCCAAGCTGCCGCCGGGTGAAATGCAGGCGGACTCGGGGAAATACATGGTCCCGCTGGGTGCTGGAGAAGGGCCGCTGGTTGCAGATGCAGGACACCTGGAGCAGCGACGTGCTGCCCCGGCCGCCGCACGCAAAAATAGTCCACGCCCCAAGCGAAGAAAACGTGAAGCCCGACCTCACATGCCGTGAGATCGGGCTTCGCGTTTGCACTACCCTAGTTTAGCGGATCGACAGATCCGTGTCGACGATGATGATCTCCACGCGCCGATTGCGCGCGCGCCCGTCCACCGTTGCGTTGTCGGCCACCGGCTGATGCTCGCCGTACCCCGTGGCGCGGGGCAGATGCGACGACAGCGATGCCCGCTCCGATCAGATAGCTCCGAACGCTCTCGGCCCGCGCCAGCGACAGCTGGTCGTTCATCGCATCGGATCCCACCGCGTCCGTGTGCCCGCCGATCGAGAGGGTGTACTGGCCCGGATACCCGAGCATGATCCCGCTCAGCTTGCTCAGGTTTTCCCGTGCGACCGGCTGCAGCCCGGCCTCGCCGGTCGTGAAGTAGACGCCGGACAGGTTGACCAGCAGTCCACGCGCCTCACGCTTCGTTTCCAGCACGGCACCGATCGAGGTTGCGAGCCCCGCCCACGCGGCGTCACTCGCCGCTTGCTGCGCGGCCGCTGCGCTGGCGGCGGCGGCGGAGGCGATCCGGATCGAGTCCGTGACCTCGCCAGCGCTGTCGGCTGATGCCCGTGCGGACGAGGCGTCCAGCTGCGCGTCCTGCGTCGCCTTCTGCGCCGTCTCGACGTCGTCCGCGGCGTGCGCGAGGGTGGCCGTAGCGGCCGCGCCCCCTGCCCGCTCGGTGCTGAGGCGGCGTGCGCCATCGGCGAGGCGGACTGACCTCGCGCGCGGGCCCGCTGAACTTCGCCTCGTCGTTCCGCTGGTCCGGCCAGGTCTGCTCCAGTGCTGCGAGCTTCACGTCCACCTCACGCCACTCGGTCGGCGCGTATTCCGCCGCACCGGCCCGCCGCGCAACCTCGAAGGCGTGACGCGCGCCCAGGACCAGCAGCGGCGTCGTGTAGTCGGGTGCGAACGTCCGGTCCGGCGTCACGTACAGATCGCCGTTGTCGCCCACATACCGCGCGCGGCTGACCACGGGCGCGTCCTTGTCTGCCTTGTTGGCCAGGGTGAACCTGATGACGAGCGCCGTTGAGGGAAGCTCGACGTCCGTGTACGGTTCCGCGGTCGCGATGAGCCCGAACGTCTGGGCGGCGAAGTCCGCTTTCAGGTCAATCTTCTTGCCGGCGGGGAGCTCTCCAAGGCGCGCGACCTTGCCGTCCGTCGTGACGCCCCAGAGCACGTACGCCGTGTACTCCCAGCCCACGCGCTGCGGATGGACCAGGCTGTCCATCTCCAGATGCAGCATCGCGTGACCATTCTTGTAGTCGATATCCAGCTTGCCACGGCTCGCGTTGCTCACGCCGAGGCCTCGTGCCTCAAAGGTCACGTCCTTGCCTTCCGTCAGACGGAACGCCGGCGTTGATCGGGCTTGAGCTTGGGCGTGCACGGTCGCGGTCGCCGACAATAGGCCGACGCCGCCGGCAATCAACAGGGTGCGGTATCGCATGTGGTACTCCAATACGGACTGAGGGAATTCGAAGATGCGAGAAGCTACCCGGAGGTGCGTGGCTTTTGATTCCCTCGGAGTAGCTAGCGGAGTAGCTAGCTCGGAGTGGGGGGAGGAAATGCGAAGCCCGACCCCACACCATGTGGGATCGGGCGTCGCGTGCCCTGCGTGACTCTAGTTCTTTGCGGAGATCTTGTGGAAGGTCGAGTTCGAGACCTCGAAGGCCTCAACCGTCGGCGTTCCGTCCACAATCTTCGCCAGGCTCGTCAGCACCTGGGGATAGGTGTCGCGGGTGTAGTTGTCCGCGCTTTCCTTCTTATCCCACAGGCTGATCGCCACCGCTGCGGAGCGGTCCGCGGCCACGAACGAGATCTCGTCCTGGAAGCCGGTCTGCTTGCGCAGCAGGGGCAGGACGTCGTTCTCGAGCATCTGGGTAAACTCACCGGCCGTATTGGCCTTCAGATGCATGGTCACATTACGTGCGTACATGTGGACTCCTTTTCCAGCGTGAACCTACAGAACACTCGTGCCGGCCTGTGCGTGTTGCCCCTCCAGCCGACTAATACATGCCGCCCATGCCGCCACCGCCGGGCATCGGGGGCATCTTGTCCTTTTCCTTCTTCTCGACGATCACGCACTCGGTGGTGAGGAGCAGTCCCGCGATGGACGCCGCGTTCTGAAGCGCGGTGCGCGTGACCTTGGTCGGGTCGATGACGCCGGCCGCGACCAGATCCTCGTACTCGTCGGTCTGGGCGTTGTAGCCGAAGTTCACCTTGGCGGATTCCTTCACCTTCCCTACGACGACCGCGCCCTCGGCACCGGCGTTCTGCACGATGATGCGGATCGGCTCCTCGAGCGCCCGGCGGACGATCTCGATACCGGTCTTCTCGTCCTCGTCACCGCCTCGGACCTTGTCGAGCACGCTCTGACAGCGCACGAGCGCGACGCCGCCGCCCGGCACGATGCCTTCCTCAACCGCGGCGCGGGTCGCGTGCAGCGCGTCCTCGACGCGAGCCTTCTTCTCCTTCATTTCGATCTCGGTCGCCGCGCCCACGTTGATCACGGCGATGCCGCCCGCGAGCTTCGCGAGCCGCTCCTGGAGCTTTTCCTTGTCGTAGTCCGACGTGGACTTCTCGATCGCGCCGCGCAGCTGGGTGATGCGGCCCTGGATGTCGGCCTGCTTGCCCTTGCCGCCGATCAGGGTGGTGTTGTCCTTGTCCACCAGGATGCGCTTGATGTGGCCGAGATCGTCGAGCCCGATGTTCTCGAGCTTGAAGCCCAGATCCTCGGAAATCACCTTGGCGCCGGTGACGGTGGCGACGTCCGTCAGCATATCCTTGCGCCGGTCGCCGAAGCCCGGGGCCTTCACCGCGCACACCTTGAGCGTGCCGCGCAGCTTGTTGACTACCAGCGTCGCCAGCGCCTCCCCCTCGATGTCCTCGGCGATGATGAGCAGCGGCTTACCCGTCTGCACCACCTTCTCGAGCACCGGGAGCAGGTCCTTCATGGTGCCGATCTTCTTTTCGTGCACCAGGACGTAGGCGTCCTCGAGCACGACTTCCATCTTTTCCGGATCGGTAATGAAGTAGGGCGACAGATAGCCACGGTCGAACTGCATGCCGTCGACCGTTTCGAGCGTGGTCTCGAGACCCTTCGCCTCCTCAACCGTGATCACGCCATCCTTGCCGACTTTTTCCATCGCGTCGGCGATGATCGCGCCAATCTCACTGTCCGAGTTCGCGGAGATGGTGCCGACCTGCGCGATCTCCTTGCGGCCCTTGGTGGGGGCGGAGATGCGCTTCAGCTCCTCCACGACCAGCTCGACCGCCTTTTCGATGCCGCGCTTCAGGGCCATCGGGTTCGCGCCCGACGTGACGGACTTCAGGCCCTCGCGGAAGATCGCCTGCGCCAGCACGGTGGCGGTGGTGGTGCCGTCCCCCGCGATGTCGGAGGTCTTGGTCGCCACTTCCTTCACCATCTGGGCGCCCATGTTTTCGATCGGGTCGTCGAGCTCGATCTCCTTGGCGACGGTGACGCCGTCCTTGGTGATCGTCGGGCTCCCGAACTTCTTATCGATGACGACGTTGCGCCCCTTGGGGCCGAGGGTGACCTTCACCGCGTCGGCGAGCTGATCCACGCCCCGCTTGAGGCGCGAGCGGGCTTCCGTATTGAATTCGAGATATTTGCTAGGCATCTAGTCCTCTCTCTGCTCAGCTGAGCTTGGCGTAGACGTCGGATTCTTTGATCAGGATGATCTCTTCGTCGTCCAGCTCGACCTGCGAGCCGGTGTACTTCCCGTAGACGACCCGGTCCCCGACCTTCAGCTCCATGGGAACCCGCTGGCCTTTTTCCAACCGGCCGGGACCGGCCGCGATCACCTCACCCTGGATCGGCTTCTCCTTCGCCGTGTCCGGGATGTAGAGCCCTCCCCGCATCTCCTCGGTGTCTTCCATCGGACGGATCGCCACTCGATCGGCGAGCGGGAAGACCTTGAGCCTGGTCTTTGTCGCAGTAGCCATGACGGTTTCCTCCTGAAGTGGAACGGTATTCGATCATCGGTGGTGTGCTGCGTGGTGGTGCGCACTCTTGGTAGGCGGCGTCACTGGCAGGGGCCGAAGCTGCTGCGAAGTGGCTCTACGCTGGCTAGAACGTAGTGGCTTTACTATAATTAGTCAAGTCAGCAACATCATTGCGATCAAGCTTAACAGCACATTGTCAAGCACGCGAGGAGCACGATGGACGTTCCCTATGTCATTCGGCAGCGCCTGGAGGAGCTGGGGTTGGGACAACGCGACCTCGCGCGCGCCGCCCAGGTGACCGAGTCCTACATCTCGCAGCTGCTGACGCGGGCGAAGGCGCCCCCTGCCCCGAATCGCACGGACATCTACGACCGCATGGACAAGTTCCTGCGGTTGCCGCGCGGGGAGCTGGCGAAGCTGGCGGCGCTGCAGCGCAAGGAAGTGCGCAAGCGCGAGATCGGCGATGACGCCCCGCCGCGGTTCCGCGAAGTCCGCGAGCTGGTGTTGCGCAAATGCCAGCCGGACAAGACCAAGCATATCCGCGCGATCTTCGAGACGCAGCCGTTCGGCGAGCTGGAACGGCTAGTCACCCAGAAGCTGCTGGATGTCGCGAAGGAGGTGGCCCGGCAGGAGCTGGACAACAAGTACTGGCTGCGCATGGTGGCGCAGCTGGACGGCCGCAGCTATCAGGAGATGCGCGTGGTGGTGCTCGAGTTCCTCGACACCGACCTGTTCCACGTGTCCGCGGACAACTGCGTGGCGTTCCTGAGTCCGTTGATCGACTCCTGGGACATCGACCTCGCGACGTTCCGGTTGGACATCGCGATGAGCCCGCGGGTGGCCGGGGGGCGCACGGCGCGGTTCGAGTTTGTCGAGCGCGAAATCGAGCAGCGGGGCGACGCGGAGTCGGGCCTCAACAAGTTCCTGCAGGATGCCTCGCTCAGCGGCACGGCGACCGAAGAAGAGCTGGCGTTTCTCAAGCGGTTGCGGGTGAACGGCAGGCAGCCCACCGCCCTCTATTACTATCGGGAGTTACAGAACCTCCGGGATCCGCTGCACTTTAGCACCGCGAAGAAAGCGGGATAATGGACTAAAGTAGGCTCGCGAGCGGGCAGCGGAATCCGGGGAGCACGTCTTCCCCATCCAGCGAGTCGTTCTCGGCAATCAGCGTTTCTGTGCCGTCCTGCCGATAGATCCGGGCGAGGCGTCGCGCGGGATCGATCACCCAGATCAATCGCGTTCCAGCGTCCAGCCAGTCGCCGATCTTGAGCAGCGTGGCTCCCGGGCGGTCGTTGTGGGACAGCACCTCGACGACCAGGTCCGGCGCAAATTCGAGGTAGCCATCCGGGATTGGCCCCGCCAGCCGCTCTTTGCGTACAAATGCGATGTCTGGACCGCGGACCGTATCCGGATTGCGGGCCAAGGTGAAGCCGGTATCACCAACGAACAGCTCACCGGCACCGGTCGCATCCGCATGCTGCCATAAACGCGAGCCCAAACGTGCGGTGATATTGCCGTGCCGGCCGCCGGGTGGCTCGTGCACGATGAGACGCCCACGCACCAGTTCCGTGCGCTTGTTGGGAATACTCGTGTACAGCAGCTCTTCAGCCGTCATGAGCGGCGTGGTCATGCTGGGAACATATGGGTGCTCGGCGGGCACAGGCAACAGGATAGGGGGCGACTGTCAACGGACGGTCAAAAAAACTCTACCAGGATGCCTCGTGTTCACTCACGCCGTATGACCGCGCGCTCGCTGGGCGATGAGCTGCTCCAAATGCCCCCAGATGTCGGGCCGGATGCTGTCCACCAGCACCTCGTTCTCCTCGCCGAGCATCGCGGCGATCGCGCTGGTGTCGAGGCCGGCGATGCGGCACTCTTCGATCACGGTGCTGAAATGGATCCGCGCCTCGCGAATCATCCCACCGAAGTGGGTCGCCCGGTCGCCGCGGACTCCCAGCGCCAGCGCGAGTAGATAGAGGTCCCGGGCGCCGTCGAGGCGGTCCGCCAGGTATTCCCGGATCCCGTTGCCCTTGTCTTGGGCCATCGTCGTCCCTCCCGTTTCAAGATGGTGCCACCAATGGTCCGTCCCGTCGCAACCGCGCTACGCATAGGTCAACTCGTCGCGGCCGGCTACGGCCGCCCAGCGCCCACGGCCTCCTGCAGCTGGCGCAGCATCTCCCCCAGTCGGGTGAGCTCCTCGCCGTACCGCGCCCACTCGCCCGCGCGCTGCGCTTCGATGGCGCGCCGGTACGACTCGACCGCGCGGCGGGCGAGATCGGCGGAACGCCCGTCGCCTCGCGGCACAGCGGTCGGCGCGACCGCGGTGCGGGCCGGCTCGAGGGCGCCACCGAACAGCCGCGCCAACCCGGCCTCGAGCGTCTCCTCCATCACCACCTGGTTCTGGTAGGCCACCACGACCCGCTTCAGCTCGGGGATCCGCCCGCCCTCCGCGCGCAGGTAGAGCGGCTGCACGTAGATCAGCGACTCCTCGATCGGGATGACCAGCAGGTCGCCGCGGATCACCTCGGAGCCGCGCTGGTCCCACAGCGAGACCTGGCGCGAGATCTCGGTGTCCTGGTTGATGCGGTTCACGATCTGCGTCGGCCCGAACACCAGGCTCTGCTTGGGGAAGCGGTACACCACCAGCTTGCCGTAGTGCTCCCCGTCGTTCCGCGCCACCATCCACGCCGCCAGGTTGTCCTTGCCGCGCGGCGTGAACGGCACCATGAAGATGAACTCCGCCTGCCGCTCCTCGGGCAGCCGCATGATGATGTGGCGCAGGAACGGATCGGCCCGCTCGGGCGCCCGCGACAACACCGGCATCTGCCACTGGTCCTCGCGGTGATAGAAGATCTCCGGCTCGTCCATGTGGTAGGTGGCGTACAGGTCGCTCTGGAGGCGGAACAGATCCTCCGGGTAGCGCAGGTGCGCGCGCAGATCGGCGGGCATCGAGTCGAGCGGCTGGAAGATGCCGGGGAAGGCCTTCGCCAGCGTCAGCACCAGCGGATCGCGCGGGTCGGCCAGATAGGCCGTGACGGTGCCGTCGTACGCGTCGATCACGACCTTGACGCTGTTCCGCATGTAGTTGATGCCGTTCGAGACCGGCTGGCGTAGGGGTAGCGGCTCGTCGTGGTGTAGGCGTCGAGCATCCACTTGAGCCGGCCCGCGTCGTCGATCACGATGTAGGGGTCGGCGTCGAACAGCAGGAACGGCAGCGCCGTGCGCGCCCGCTCCCGAATGTTGCGGTAGTACAATGCCCGGCTGTCGTTCGTGATGTCGCTCGACAACAGCACCTTCAGCGAGCCGAAATGCGCGGCGAGCACCAGCCGGCGCCACAGGGAGCCGACCTGGACCCCGCCCTTCCCCTCGTACGTCGTGAAGATGTTGTCGTCACCCGAGGGATAGTCGAACTCCCGCTGCCTGGTGCGGACGAACACCCACGAATCGGTCAGCTCGCCGAAGTAGATCTGCGGACGCGTCACCTTCAGCGACACGCTCGACACCGGCGGCAGATCCTTGACGAACAGCACCGGCAGGCCCTCCTCGGTCACCTGGTTCACCGGGCCGAGGGTGAGCCCCATCCCGTGCGTGAAGGTGAGGTGCTCGTTGATGAACGTGCGCGTCGGGAGCGACGCCGGGTTCAGCTCGCGCGGCGAGAGCAGCACCTGGCGGTACTGCCCGTCGATCATGTAGCGGTCGTCGTCCACCGAGACGAAGTCGTAGTAGGTGCGGATCTCCTGCAGCTGCCCGAACGTCTGGAGCAGCGGGTCGCGATCCCACAGGCGGACGTTGTCGATGGTCGCGCGGTTGGCGCGGATGTCCCGCTCGGTGAGCCGGGCCTCGCCGGTCAGGTCGCGGGTCACGACGGCGTCCAGTCCCCAGGCACGGCGCGTCGCCGCGATGTGAGCCCCGAGCTGCGGCGTTTCCTTCACCAGCTCGTTCGGGGCAACGATCAGCCGTTGGACCAGCTGCGGGTACAGCGCCACGCCGAGCAGCGAGACCACGACGTAGAGTCCGGCCGCGACCGCCGTATTGCGGACCAGGCGCTCGCTGAACGCGCCCCACAGGACCAGCGCGCCCCCGCCAGGGCGGCCACGCCGGCGATCCGCAGGCCGGTGAGTGTGGCGTGGAGATCGGCGAAGCTCGCCCCCACGAGCGGCCCGGTGGTCGAGTACAACAGGTCCGGGAGGCGGACGAAGTACGCGCGCAGCGCCGTCATCAGGAACAGCAACGCGATCAGCAGCGCGAGATGCATCCGGGCCGACGGCTCAACCGAGACGCGGCGCTCGAACACCACCACGTCACGGCGCACGACGTACAGCAGGATCACCGCGAGGAGGGTGAACACCGTGAGTGCGGTGACGAGGCCGATCGCACCCGTGACGAACCGGGAGCGTGAACACGTAGTAGCCGATATCCCGGCCGAACACCGGATCCGCGACGCCGAACGGCGTCCGATGCAGGAACCGCAGCACGCTGAGCCAGCCGCACGGCGGCGCCCAAGCCGAATAGCAGCGCCAAACCGAGGGCAGCCGGCAGGGCGAGGCGCCGCAACATGCGGATCACGTCCACGGAGACCCGCCCACCGTCGAACTGCAGGACCAGCGGATCCGGGACCAGCCCGCGCTGGGCAAACCGCAGGTTGACATAGAGGAATGCCCACGCGAGACACCCCACCCCCACGCCGAGCAGCACCTTGGCCACGAGCCGGGTCGTGAAGACGCGCTCGTAGCCCAGCGCGGTGAACCAGGGCCATTGTGCCGCGAGGTCGATCAGGCCCGGCAGAAACAGGAATACAAAGGCGAACAGGAACAGCAACGCGCCGACGCGAAGGCGGCTGGGCGGGCGAGGCGGTGGGCGGAGTCTGGTTACGGGAACGGTCACGCAGGAAACCTACGCCGTAACTACACTCACTCGCTGATCTCGCGCAGCACGGCGAGCGGTGTGCCCCGCAGCACCTCGCCGCTGTTCGCGAACCCCACCACCGAGGTCAGGACGCACACAACCGCCCACACCACTGCGAGGTGAAGCGTGGGGAGCGTGAAGCTCAGCTCGAACACCTGCGTGATGAGGGCCCACCCCGCCACCCCCGCGAGCAGCACGCCGGTCAGCGCCGCGAGCGAGCCCCACGCGATGTACTCGGTCAGCATGATCTGGCGCAGCTGACGCCCGCTCGCCCCCAGCGTCTTGAGGAGCACCGCTTCCCGCGCGCGTTGAAAGCGCGATGCGGAGAGCGCCCCCGCCAGGATCACGAGTCCGCTCCCGATCGTGAACAGCGCCATGAAGCGGATGGCGAGCGAGACGCTCGAGAGCAGGCCGTCCAGTGACTTCTGCACCACCGTGAGATCGAGCGCCGACACGTTGGGGTAGGCGAGCACGACGTCGCGCTGTAGCTCGGCGCGCTGCATCGGGTCCTCCACGCGGGTGATCAGCACGAAGGTCTGGGGCGCGCGCTCGAGCACACCGGGCTCGAACACGGCGAAGAAGTTGGGCTGGAACCGCGCCCACGTGACGCGCCGCAGGCTCGCGATCCGCGTCTCCATCGGCACGCCCTGCACGTCCCAGGTGAGGCGGTCCCCCAGGCCGACGCCCAACTCGGCCGCCACGGCCTCCTCGAGGGAAATGCGCGGGGGATCGCCCGGGGGGCGGGGCGCGGTCCACCAGGCGCCCGCCACCAGCCGCTCCGAATTCACCAATGTGTCGCGGTAGCTGTTGCGATACTCCCGCCGCAGCGCCCAGTTCGATGAACGGCCTTCGACCGGCCGGCCGTTCACGGCGGTGATCCGCGCCGGGACGATCGGCGTCACGCCGGCCGCCGCGATGCCGCGTGCGGCGAGCAACCCCGCCACCGCGTCGCGCTGATCCACCTGGATGTCGAACAGCACCAGGTTCGGGCGATCGGCGCTCGCATCGACCGCGAACTGGTCCACGAGATTCTTCTGCACGACGTAGAGCGTGGCGACGAGAAACACGCCGAAGCCGAGTGCCAGGATCACCGCGCTGGTCTGGTTGCCCGGGCGGAACAGATTCGCGACCCCTTGGCGGATCACGTAGCGCGCCCGCGTGGGAAACCACGCCCGCGTCGCCCACATCAGGCCGCGCGCGGTGAGCCACAGGATCCCCGCCGTGGCGATCACGCCCGCCGCGAACGCGAGACCCACCTCGCGCCGCGGCGCCTGCCACAGCGACACGAGGACGATCCCGGCGAGCAGGACGCTGAACACGGCGAGACGCCACGGGTCCCACGGGGACGGTTCGGCGTCGTCGAACTCCCGGCGCAGCGCCCGCAGCGGGGTCACGCCCCGCACGCGCAGCAGCGGCAGCAGGGCAAAGACGAGCGCGGTGCCGACGCCGAGCGCCAGTCCGGTAAGCACGGTGGACCAGCTGATCGCGACGGCGACCGGCACCGGCAGGAAGTCGCGCACGATCGCGGGGAGCACGGCCTGCACCGCCAGGCCCAGGGCCACGCCGGCCGCCGCACCCAGGAAGCCCAGCGCCGCAGCCTGTAGCAGATAGATGGCGAAGACGCTGCGCTGCGAAGCGCCGAGGCACCGCAGCAGCGCCGCGCCGTCGAGCTTTTCCTTAACAAAGACGCTCACCGCGCTGCCCACGCCCACGCCGCCCAAGAGCAGCGCGGCGAGGCCCACGAGCCCGAGGTAGCTGGTCAGCCTCCCCAGCGCCTGGGTCACATCCTCCCCTTCTTCGGCGGCCGTGGTGGTGCGGACGCGGTGGCGCTCGAACAACGCGTTGTGCCGGTTCGCAAACCCCTGCACCGCGCGGCCCTCATTGATCTGGAGGTACGCGCGATACCAGGCGCGACTGCCGAATCGCAGCAGGCCGGTGTCTTTGAGATACTGCGCCGGCATGAACACGCGCGGGCCGATGGCGGTGCGCAGGCCCACGTCGCCGGGGGCGTCGGTCACGACGCCGGCGACGGTGAAGGTCCCTTCCCCGATCCGCACCGAGTCCCCTACGTGCACGTCGAGGTAGATCAGCACCGCCGGATCGACGACGACGCGCCGCGCGGCGCGGAACTCGGTCCAGAGGCCGGCGGGATCGGTTCGGATTTCGCCGTAGAACGGGAATCCGGCTTCGACCGCGCGCACCTCGAACAGGCGCGTGCGGCCGGTGCGCGGCGCCAGCACCATGGAGCCGAAGCTCGTCACCCGGGCGACCGGCGCTCCCGCGCGTGCGGCGGAATCGAGCACGGCCTCGATCGAGTCGGAAAACGCGGTGCGCGAGCTCAGCTCCACGTCGCCGCCGAGCAGGGCGCGCGCCTGCCCGCGGACGGCGGCCGTGACGTTGGCGCTGAACGAGTTGATCGCGACGAGCGCGGCCACGCCGAGACTCACCGCGCCGAGGTAGAGGGTGCGACGCCGCCAGCCGCGCCGCCCTTCGCGCCAGGCCATCCGGGCCGCGAATGGCAGCTTCACGGCGCGTCGCTCCGGGTATCGGAGACGATCGTGCCGCCCGCGATGCGAATGACGCGTCGCGCCCGCGCCGCGAGCGCCGGATCGTGCGTCACGAGCAGCAGTGTCGTTCCCGCCTGCTCGTTCAACCGCACGAGCAGGTCGATCACCGTCTTGCCGGTCTCGGCATCGAGGCTGCCGGTGGGCTCGTCCGCAAACAGGATCCGGGGCGCGGCCGCGAAGGCGCGCGCGATCCCCACGCGTTGCTGCTCGCCGCCCGAGAGCTGGGCGGGATAGTGGTGTAGCCGGTCGGCCAGGCCTACCTGGGCGAGCAGGTCGTGGGCGCGCGCCCGCGCGCCGCTATCGCCCCCATCGCGCAGCTCGATCGGCACCAGCACGTTCTCGAGCGCCGTGAGGGTGGGCAGCAGCTGGAAGGTTTGGAACACAAAGCCGACCTTCTCGGCGCGCAGCCGGGCCCGCGCGTCCTCGGAGAGCCCGCGCAGATCCTCCCCGTCCAGTCGCACGACTCCCTTGGTGGGGAGGTCGAGCCCAGCGAGCAGGCCGAGCAGGGTGGTCTTGCCGCTCCCCGAGGGCCCGGTGAGGGCCACGAACTCTTGGGGCGCGATGGCGAGGTTAATTTGCCGCAGCACGGTGAGCGGCCGTCCGCCGCTCAGGTAGGTCTGCTCGAGGTCTTCCGCGACGATCATGGTAGCGAGAAACGTAGTCACCCTGCTGGCCGGATGGTGCGTCGCGGCCTGCGGCAGCGACCGCCCCCGCGCGGGCGCGGCGGACTCTGCGGCGGTGATGGTCCCCGCCGCGGACGCGCGCCCCGTTGTGCTGTGCTTCGGCACGAGCCTCACGGCAGGGCTCGGGCTCGACCCCGAGGACGCGTATCCGGCGCTGCTCCAGACGAAGATCGACTCGGCCGGGCTGCGGTTTCGCGTGGTCAACGCCGGCGTGAGCGGCGAAACGTCGGCCGCAGGCGTCCGCCGCATCGAGTGGCTGCTCGATCAGCCGATCGCCGTGCTGGTGCTCGAGCTGGGGGCCAACGACGCATTGCGGGGGCAGGACCTCACGGCGGCGCGTCGCAACCTGCAGGAGATCATCGATCGGACGCGCGCCCGGTATCCCAAAGCGCAGATCGTGGTGGCCGGCATGGAGGCGCCGCCCAACCTGGGCGCGCGCTACACGCGCGGGTTCCGGAACCTGTTCGAGGCCTTGGCGCGCGTGAACGACGCCGCCTTGGTCCCCTTCATTCTTGAGGGAGTGGCGGGGCGGCCGGAGCTGAACCAGGCCGACGGGATGCACCCCACGGCTGCGGGGGCGCGGATCATGGCGGAGAATGTGTGGCGGGTGCTCGAACCGATTCTGAGGCGGTGAAGAGGATGGTGGAGGGGGGTGGACCGCGGATCACCACGGGATCGGTCGAATCAGAAGCCCCGTCGTGGACACGAGGACGATGAACGCGGTGGGCTCCCGCGCGGCTGCGAAGCTGGCCGACCCATACTCCGCGTCCACGATCGGCGTGACGAGTGGAAGCCACTTCACGTGGTATCTTCACGGATGTTCGCGCGTTACGTAGCGATCGGCGATAGCTCGACCGAAGGGCTCGACGATCCCGACGGGCAGGGCGGCTATCGCGGTTGGGCCAACCGCCTGGCCGAGACACTCGCGGCGACGCAGAAGCTCGCCCCTCCTCTATGCCAACCTCGCCGTCCGGGGCCGCTCGACGCGGCGCATCCGGGATGAGCAGCTCGAGCCGGCCGCGGCCCTGCGACCGGATCTGGTGACCCTGTTCTCGGGGACCAACGATGTGGTGGCGTGGCGCTTCGATGCCGCCGCGGTGGCGCGCGACGTCGAGTACATGCAGCGCCGGCTGATCGCAGGCGGTGCGACCGTGCTGGGGTTCACGCTCCCCGATCTCTCGAGCGTGCTGCCGCTCGCCAGGCCCATCGCCGCGCGGGTGCGCGCGCTGAATGACGCGCTGCGGAACGCGGCGGCGGCGAGTGGAGCGATGCTCGTGGACTTTGCACGGCACGCCGTGGGATCCGACCCCAGGTTGTGGAGCCCCGACCGGCTGCACGCGAACTCCGCCGGCCACGCCCGTATCGCCGCGGCCCTCGCCTGGGCGATCGGCCTGCCCGGCACCGATGAGTCCTGGTCGACACCGCTGCCGGAGGCGGTACCGCGGTCCTGGAGAGAGAAGGTCGCGGCGGAAGTGCATTGGGGGTACGGCTACTTCCTGCCCTGGGTGTGGCGCCAGCTTCGGGGCGGGTCATCGGGTGACGACCGGCCCAAACGGCCAAACCTCGATCGGGTGAGTCCCGACCTCACCCCCTGGCCCCCTCTCCGCTAACGCGGAGAGGGGGAACGCAGGGCAAACGCCGCTTCCGAACCGATGCTCAGGATGATGTCGAGCGCCAGACTCCGGGTACTTTCCCTTCATCTTCGCCTGGAGCTGCTCGGGTGTAGTCGCGCTCGCCAGCGCCTGATCGAACGCGCGGAGATAGTCCCGCGTGAAGGCGATGCTCGCCGCCGTAGTTCCCTTCTCCGGGGTCTGATGGCCGGGAACGACGATCGCGGGATGGAGCGCCGTCAAGCCATCGAGCGTGGCCACCCAGCGCGTGCGGGCCGCGGTATCGGTTTCCGCGGTCCAGACGAACACCCCGCTATAGACGATGTCCCCCGTGATGACCGCGCGCAGCGAGGGAATCCAGACGTAGGAGTTTTCCGCGTCGTCGCCCTGCACCGGCCCCACGATCTCCAGGCGCTGTCCCTCGAGCATGATAGAGTTCCCCTCGAGCGCGCTCGGCAAAACCGGCGCCGAGGTGATCGCGTCTTTATAAAGCGGGATCCACTGGGCCACCTTCGACTCCCAGGTTTTTTGAATCGCGGCCACCGTGGCGGGCAGCGCGACCAAGCGCGCCTTCGGGAATGCCTCTTTGATCACGACCAGCCCGAAGTAGTGATCGGGGTGGCCGTGCGTGACGTACACGGTGGTGAGGTTCTTGCCGCTCGCCCGCACCTGGTCGACGACCTTGCGGGCATCGGCCAGCGTGAACGCCCCATCAATCAGGACGGCGTCGTGGGCACCGGTCACCAGGGTCGAGTTGACGAGGAACCCCTGGGGCGAACCGGTGATGACGCGCAGCTCCAGCGGGGGCGCCGCTGCCGGCGCCCAGGCGACGAGTGAGGCGACGGTCGCGGCGAGCATGATGGTTTTCATGAATCTCTCCCCCACTCAGCGCGGTGCGTAATCCGTGAACACGAGGTCTTTCGACTTCGCGATCTGGTGGCACTGGAGTCCACACTTGGCGTCGTTCCCCTGCGGCGGCTTGGCGGAGGCAGTGGCGGGCGTGAAGGTACCGGACGCGGTGTCATGCACAAACGCCGCCCATCCCCACCCGCCGCTGTCTGCGAACCGCTTGCTGTCCTTCACCATGAAGTCGACATCATGCTGCGCACCCGGCACAGTCGCGGCCGGGAATATCGCCATCTTTGTCGGGTTCCAGTGGATCTTCGCCATCTTGGAGCCGTCGGGGAACGGCTTGCCGTTGCCGGGAATGCCCGCCCGATAGGCCTCGATCATCACGGCATTCGCGAGGATCGCGGCAATCGCCGGTCCGTCCTCACTGATAGAAACAAGGACCCAGCTTTCGTATCCCCTGAACTCGGAGAACGCGAGCCCACCGGGCACCTTCACGGCGTACTTGTCCTGGGCGGACACGGCGCTCGCGCCCAAAGCACTGACGAGTGCCGTCACGATCGCAATCGTCCGCATGCGGCTCTTCATAACGGGTTCCTCCTTTGTCAGCTGGTGGCGTTGTCGGACAAGAACGTTGCCGACAAAGGGCGTTGCCGACAAGAGGCGTTGCCGAGAGAAGGCGTTCCAGGCAGACGCTCAACCGGCAACGCTTCATCCGGTAACGCCTCACCCGGCAACGCGCTCACTCCGTCATGGTGTCCTCCGGGCGCAGTCGCTCCGGGCGCCGGGCCGAAGCGCTTGAGCGCGCGCTCGTGCGCCTTGCGTCGCTCCGCTTCGCGGTCGCGCGGGGGCGCGTTCGTCTGGAGGGAGTGGATGAGACGCTGCGCGGCCGCCGTCACCTCCTCCACTGCCCGATCGAACACCGCGGCGTTTCCCTGGGAAGGCCGCGCCGTCCCGCTGAGCTTGCGGACGAATTGCAGCGCCGACGCGCGGATCTCGTCGTCGGTCGCGGGAGGTGCAAAGTTGGCGAGGGTTTTGATGTTGCGGCACATGGGAGAGCACCGTCGAAGGATTTGGAGAAAAGATAGCCGGTGCGTCGATCATTCGTTCCGCCCGATCACCCCGCCGGGCGGTAGCGGCGCTCGAGGCTCGCGATCAGCGCGGACGGATCGGGTGCGCTCCCCGTCGCCCGCTCGACGATGGCGGCGGCGGTGTAGCGCCGCCCATGCCGGTACACGTGCTCGCTCAGCCAGCGGCTGAGCGTGCGAAAGTCTCCGGCGGCGAACGCCTCATCCAACGGGCCGACCGCCCGTTCGGCGGCCGCGAACAGCTGGGCCGCATAGACGTTGCCGAGCGTGTACGTCGGGAAGTACCCGATCAGCCCTTCCGACCAGTGCCCGTCCTGCAAGCAGCCGGTGCGGTGGTCGGCCGGCACGACGCCGAGGTAGTCGCCGATACCGCTCCGCCCAGGCGCCCGGGAGCTCGGCGGCCCGGAGATCGCCCGCGAGGAGGGCGCGCTCGAGCTCAAAGCGAATCATGATGTGCAGGTCGTACGTCACCTCATCGGCCTGTACGCGGATGGCGCCCGGTACCACGCGATTCACCGCCCCGCGAAACTCATCCATCGAGACGTCGTGCAGCTGCTCGGGAAAGGCGCCCCGGATCTGCGGATAGACGTGCCGCCAGAATCCCGGGCTGCGTCCGACGAGATTCTCCCACAGGCGCGATTGCGACTCGTGAAGACCGGGCGATGCCGCTTCCCCCATGGGCGTTCCGTAGTGCGCGGGATCGAGCCCCTGGTCGTACAGCGCATGCCCGGTTTCGTGCAGCAGGGCGAAGAATCCGCGGGCGAAGTCGTGCGCGTGGTAGCGCAGCGCCATCCGGATGTCCCCGGGGCCGATGACCGTGCAGAACGGGTGCGGCCCCACGTCGAGGCGGCCGCCCTCGAGGTCGAAGCCAAGCGCCGCCGCGACCTGCCGTGCGAGCACCGGCTGGCGTTCGAGGGGAAACTCGCGCGCGAGCACGTCCCAGGCCTGCGGCGGCCGCTCGACCCGCACCGCCTGCGCGAGCGGCGCCAGCGCCCTTTCGAGGCGCGTCAAACAGGGCCTCGAGCTGCGCGACCGTCATGCCGGGCTCGTAGTCGTCGAGCAACGCCTGGTACCGCTCGCCGATGAAGCCCACCGCATCGGCTTCCTCCCGCGCCAGCGCGAAGACCCGGTCGAGCCAGGGCGCGAAACTCTGGAAGTCGTCCCGCTCGCGCGCGTCGGCCCAGGCCTGCGACGCGCGGGCCGTCACCCGGGCCGACTCCTCGACCAGCCGCCGGGGCTTCTTGCGCTCCCGATCGAAGGCGCGGCGCAGCTCGCGCACGTTCACGGCCTCGGGGCTCTCGGCGTCCCGCACCAGCGCGGACCCCTCCAGCGTGCCGAGCAGCTCTTCGTAGCGGGGATTGGTGCCGCGCTCGTGCACGAGCCCCGCGAGCAGCGCCATCTGCTCCGCGCGGTGCTCCACGCCGCCGCGCGGCATCGCGACCTCCTCGTCCCACTCGAGCAGGTCGAGACAGGACGCGAGGAGGGTCTCGTCGCGCGACAGCTGCACCAGTTCCTGGTAGGCTTGTTCCGGTTTCACGTCGCCGTATTATACGCCCGCCAACATGGTTCGCACCCCCGGGGAAGAAGTCGGTCTCATGGCGCAGCGCCTGGCCGCGCGCGTGCAGCACGCGCTCGACCGGATCCCGCCCGCGCAGATGGTCGCGCTGATCCACGCGATCCATCGCGAGGCGACCGCCAGGCACATGGCGTATCAACGCGACGGGGTGACCGAGACCGTCCGGCTGCTCCCCTGCCCCATCGTGCTCCGGCCGGATCAGGTCGGGTACACGCATCACATCTCGCAGACCCTGCTCAACTGTCTCAAGCGACTCCCCGACCTCTATTTCCAGGTGCCAAGAGTGCATGAGGTTCTGCGCCTCACGCCGGTCGAGGACGAGTGGCTGCGGGAGTGCTGGACGCCGGCGCATCGCGAGGCGAACACGGTCTTCGGCCGGCTCGATGCGGTGGTGGACTACGCGACGCCCGGTTGGCTCGACTCCATCAAGTTCATGGAATCGAACCTGAGCGGCATCGGCGGCCTTCACATGGGGCCGACGGCGATGCGGGTCCTGGCCGATACCGTTCTCCCGGCGCTCCTGGCCCAGGATCCGAGCATCCGGCTCCAGTTCACCGACGACATACGGGAGCTGTTGCTCCAGGATCTGCTCGAGCATCTCGCGGCGACCGGCGCGCGGGACGGGCAGATCGTGCTCGTCGATCCCAAATACGTGATGGAAGGGCCGGACGAACCGGATGCCATTGTCGCGTTCCTTCGAGAGCATCATGGGCTGCCGGTGCTGCACGCGGACGCGAGCGAGCTGCGCCTGAAGGGCGACGACGTATGGTACGGCGACAAGCGCGTGGACATCGTGTACCGCGACGCGAGCGTGCTCGATCTGACTGACATGGCGAGGGACGGCGTGGATGTCGCGCCGATGCGGGCGCTGCTCAAGCAGAATCGCGTCGTGTCGTCCATCTCCGCCGAGCTCGATCAGAAGAGCTGTTTTGAAGTGCTCACCGATCCGGAGCTGGCCGATCAGTTTCTGACGGTGGAGGAGCGGCAGATGGTGCGGCGGCACGTGCTGTGGACGCGCCTCGTCTCCGAGCGCCGCACTGTGTCGGCGGCGGGCAAGCTTGTGGACCTGCTCGAGTACGCGCGGAAGGAGCGCGAGTCGCTCGTGCTCAAGCCCAATCGGGCGTATGGGGGCGAGGGGGTGCTCGTCGGGGCGACGGCAGCGCAGGGTGAGTGGGACTCCGCGTTACAGCGGGTGCTCGGGGATGCGAGCCGCTGGGTGGTGCAGCAGGCCGCGCCGATTCCGCAGAAGCCGTTTCACGTGCTGGATGAATCGGGTGAGCTGCGCGTCGAGCCGTTTTACATCGTGATGGGGTTTGCGCCGAGCCGGTACGGGGTGGGGCTGGTGGCGCGCGACATCCCAGAGCGCGGTGGTGAACGTGGCGCAGCAGGGAGGCATGTGCGCGGTGATGGTGAGCGCCAAGGCGCTGGAGGGGCGGCGGCAGGGATCGCGACTGCGAGAGTACCTGATTGCGTAGCTTCGGCCAGACTCCCAAACTTGCGTATATGATGTTCCACGGGATTCGCGGTGGATCCCCGATCGACCCGGTGACGAAGTCATCGCCAAAGCGAGCTAGAAACCCGGTCTCGTGTCGTTGAGACGACGCATTGTCGACGCGTTGCTCCACCCCGAATGGGTGGCCCGACGCTACTACTGGTCCTGGATTTTTCAGCGCCAGCCTCCGACAGTTCTCACCTAGCGGACCGCCAACGGCCTCCTGTCTTTCGATACGCGCGACCAAGCCATCGGACGATGCCTGTATCTGAAGCGGAGGTACGAAACCGAGTTGATGCATACGGCGCTCGCCGTGCTGCGAGCTGACGGGCACCTGAGCGACGGTCCTCAGCGGCTGCGTCATTGATGTGGGCGCGAACGTCGGTGTGACTTCTGTGGCACTGCTCAAATACGTGCACTTCGAGGCGCTGGCCCTAGAACCCGATCCCGCGAACTTCGCTCTACTCGAACGCATCATCGCCCAGAACGGGTTTCAGGATCGCATTCGTTCCTTCCAGTGCGCGCTCTCCTCCCAGGAGGGCACCACCACGTCAGAGTTTTCCTGCCTCATTGCCGCGCGAGAAACGGATTCGGACCCGTTCAACGTGTTGAACGACGACTTCTGGTTCTTCCACTACTGGGACACGCACGATCTAGAGCGGTGCCGAGCTATACCACTCGGGTCGAACGTGGGTTTACCAGAACCATCACCACTGGAGTGGCGGTCTGGGTCTGCGACCGACAACTACCGCTTGTTCGGTTTAGAGGAGAAGAAGGTGGTGACCGTGCTTCCGTCCGTCGACGTTGACCTCCGCTGCGCCAGCGAGCCAAATGCTCCTCCCGAGACGTTCCGGCTGATGGTGAGTTTTAGCTGGCCCGTCATTAAGGCGAGCACGGTAACCGTGTCACCCTCCGCTTTGTCGGTCTGCTTGAACGGCGGCGGGTACCTGACGGCGACCGCCAAGGATCAATGGGGGAGAACGTTGACTCCCGGAACCGTCGCGTGGTCGAGCTCGAACACGAGTGGCGCAACGGTGGCGTCGACCGGAACCCGTACGGCCACAGTCATCGGTCTTGCGGTTGGACAAGCCACGATCACCGCAATGCTCGACGGCGTGAGTCGGCACGTCGAGCGTCACAGTTGGCACCTGTCTCCCCACGCCGACGAGCTGCCTGATCGAGTACATCCCGACCCCGAAGTATCTCAAGGTGTCGTGGGCGAACGCTGATCCTGCGGCTTCGACCGAAGTCGAGATTAACAAGAACGGGGTGTGGACTTCCGCTGGGACCGCGGCTCCCGGCGTCACACAGTCCTTCTACACGCCCGGCACGACCGGGTTGTTCTACGGCCGAGTGCGCCACGTGAGATCGGGCTACCTGCCGAGCGGCTACCGCAACACAGGTTCGACGACCGCCCCATGATCTCGCGTAATCCGCCCTCACGAGCGACCGTTTCGGCCCATAGAGCTGAAGCGGTCGCTTCGTATTCGACGGCGCACACACAGGTGCGCTCAATCCCACTGTGCTGCGTTCTTTGGGTACCGGCGGCGGAGCGTTGGTGTGTTCCGAATACCTGTGGTGCCTGCACTGCCAACGAACATACGAACGTGGAAAGTGGCGCGACATGTGGCGCGGCCGTTCACCTCAAAACCCGAGCCGGAACTGGGCGCGGGTGAGACGATGAACTGATGAATCGCCCTAGTCCGCCGGGCGGCCTTGCAGCATCTTCACGGTACTTGAGATCAACCAACGGGATCAGGCTGCCAGGCTTGGCGTCGTGCTGCTGCTTTGCGGCACGCCGATCAGTGCCGCCGCCCCGGAAGACCTTCGGCGCGGTCCGGTAGCCGTAGCCTCCCCGAGATGGCGACGCGCCGGTTACGCGACCATTCCGCCGAGATCCTCAAGCATCCGGCCCGTTTTGCGGTACGCGTGCTCAAGGCGTTTCGGGCGAACCAAGGGCTGCTGTTGGCCGGGGCCGTCGCATACTACACGCTGTTGTCGCTGATCCCGCTGCTGATCCTCCTGGTGATCGCCCTGTCGCACGTGATCGCCGAGCAGCAGTTGCTGACCGCGCTCTCCGAGTATCTGGAGTTCGTGGTGCCCGGACAAGCGCGGGCGCTCGTGGATGAGTTGCGCGCGTTTGTCGGGCAGCACGAAGCAATCAGCGGCGCGCTGCTCGTCGTGATGATCCTGTCCAGCGCGCTCGCGTTCACCGTGCTCGAAAACGCGATGTTGGTCATCTTCTACCACCGCGTGGCGATGCGCCGCCGCAGGTTCGTCGTGTCGGCCGTGCTCCCTTACGTCTTCATGATGTTCCTCGGATTCGGGTTGCTGGTGGTGACGTTCGTGTCCGGCAGGCTTGCGGTTCTGGGTGCCCGGGACGTCACCGTATTCGGCATGCCGCACGGGCTCGGTGAGCTGTCCAGCTCCCTCCTGTACCTGACAGGCGTCGTGGGCGAAATCTTCATACTCACGGCGATCTATCTCGTGATGCCGGTCGGGCTTCCGAACGTGCGGCACGCGCTCATCGGTGGCGTCACCGCCGCCATCCTATGGGAGGTCACGCGCCACGCGCTGGTGTGGTACTACAGCACGTTATCGCAAATCCGGGTGGTCTACGGTTCGCTGGCCACCGCGATTGCAACGCTGCTCAGCGTTGATATCGCCGCGATCATCTTACTCCTGGGCGCGCAGGTGATTGCCGAGTACGAGCGCGTGGTCCGGGAGCCGGTTGAAACCCCACCCACGCCGATGCGGACGGATCGGCCGGGCGCCTGACAAGCGCCCGAGGCCGCGGCAAGAGCCGAGGACATGAAGATCGCGGCCCACCACCCCACGTCTTCATCGAGTCCTATCTGGTCGCGACCTGGGAAGAGCATCTGCGGCAGCACCACGGGCGGCTAACCGGAGCGGACGCGGTAAGCGATCGGAAGGCGCGCGAGCTGTCAGACCCGAAGCCATCGTCGAAGCATTGGTTCCCGGCGGATGTGGCGCCGTAGTACAACTCCTTACTCGACCGTGAGGCGAAATGGGCAAGGGACGGCTGGAAGCATTCAGCGACGGCGTGATTGCGATCATCATCACGATCATGGTGCTGGAGCTGAAGGTACCGCATGGCGACGGCTTGCAAGACGTGTTGCCGCTGCTGCCGGTGTTCCTCAGCTACGTCCTCAGTTTCGTCTATGTCGCCATCTACTGGAACAACCACCATCACATGCTGCATGCCTGCACCGCGGTCAACGGCACGGTACTCTGGGCCAACATGCACCTGTTGTTCTGGCTGTCGTTGTTTCCGTTTGCCTCCGGCTGGATGGGGGAGAACCATTTTGCCCCCGTGCCCACGGCGCTGTACAGCGTGGTGCTACTGATGGCCGCGATTGCGTACTACGTGCTCCAGCAGACGATCATCCGCGCGGAGGGGCCGGCGTCCATCCTGAAAAAAGCGGTCGGGCGCGATTGGAAAGGAAAAGTCTCGCCGGTGCTTTACGTTGTCGCGATTGTTGCCACCCTGGTGTCGCCGTGGATTGCCCAGGCGATCCTGGTGACGGTGGCGCTGATGTGGCTGATTCCGGACCGGCGCATCGAAAACGTCCTGTCACCCAGGGCCTAACAAGCGGGTGGGCTACCAGGCGATCGCGTAGTTCGAGCGCCTGAAGACAGGTATCCGTGTTCTATTGCTCCGTCGCATCGCGCAACAATGTGTCGAGCTTTTCCACCTCGACCAGCGCCCCGAGCCGCTCGAAGGTGGCGCGCGCCTCCTCCGCTTCGGCTTTCGCGTCGATGATCCGGTCCCCGCGAACGAGCAGGTGCGCGAGATCGCGCTGTGCCATGGCGACCAGCAAGAGCCGTTTGTGCTCGGTGGCGCGCGCGATCACCTGACGAAACACGTCTTCGGCCACGCCGGCCTTCCCAACCCGGCCCAACGCCAGCGCGAGAATCCGCAGGTCCTCGGCCTCGCGAACGGGATCCTGCAGCTCGCGGTGCACCGCGATGGCCTGCTCCACGTGGCGCTGGGCGCCCGCGAGATCACCCCGATCGACCTCGATCTCGGCGAGTCCTGCGAGTGCCTGCGCCTCGAGCTGGCGGTCGCCTAACCGCACCGCTTCACGCACCGCCGTCTCAGCAAGGTTGCGCGCGTCGTCCAACATCGCCTGTTCGCGATAGGTGATCGCGAGATTGTGCTGCGACTCCGCGACGCCGCGGTCATAGCCCGCCTTCTGGTAGGCGTCGATTGCGCTTAGGTATGCCCCGACGGCGCGATCATGATCCCCTCGCAGGTTCGCGATGATGCCGAGGTTGTTGGCGCACCGGCCGACCGTAATGACGTCGTTCTCTTCCCGGGCCTCTTCCTGCGCGCGACTGAAGAAGTACGCCGCCTCGTCGATGCCGCCTCGCTCCACCGCGAGCGCGCCGCACACGTTGAGCGCGCGTACTTCCAACGCCCGATCTCCGAGCACCCGGGCGCGCAGCTGCGCCACGACCGCCCAATGTTGTCCCAGATCCAGCCGGCCCAGCCGGCCGTGCGCGATACCACACAGCAGCGTGAGCATGGGAGACTGTTCGAGCTCGGACTGGGAACGCTCGCCCAGATACGTCAGGAGCTGGGCATAGTGGCCGGAATCAGCCAGCTGCTGGGCGACGTGCAGCGGCGCCATCGACCCCTCGAGCTCGGCCCGGAACGTTGCGTCCCACTCCTGAGCGGCCAGGGCACGGATCTGTCCTTCCGCCCCAAGCCGGGTGAAGACGGCCTTTGCCGTGCGCGCCGCCGTCTGCGCGTCCGCGGTTCGCCCCGTTCGGCGCAGCACGAGCGCAAGATCCCGCGTCGCCTCGGCGAGCAGCTGGGCGCGGTCCTGCGATTCCGCTCGGGCGATGATTTCGCGCAACGTCAGCTCGGCGATCGTGAGGTCACCCTCGGCCGCGAATAACAACGCCGCCACGCGCTCATCCTCGGCCTCGCTGAGCGGGTCGGGCACCCGGACGCGAACGTCGCGTACCAGGGCCAACTCGCGCCGCGCCGACTCCAGCTCACCCCGGACGACGTGGATCTCGGCCCGGCCGCGCAGCGTCAACGCCGCGAGGGTCTGATCCCCGGCCGCCTCGGCCTCCGCCACGGCCCGCTCCGCGGCCGCCAGCGCCTGGTCGAGCGCCCCCTGCTCACGCAGCGTGATTCCCAAATTGTGATGGCATTCGGCGACCCCGTGGCGTAGTCCGGCGCGCGTAAACGCCGCCCCCGCAATTGCCCAGGATCCGATCGCTTCGGCGTGCCGTCCGCGCAGACTGCTGATGATTCCGAGATTGTTGGAGCAGCGACCCGTCGTGGCGTGATCCCCGTCCCGGCTTGCCGCCATCAGGGCCTGCGTAAAGAAGTCCGCGGCCTCGTCGATGTGTCCACTGACGAGCGCGATCGCGCCGCGCGCGTTGAGGGCCTGGCGCTCGAGTGCGGGCTCCGCGCGCGTCCGCGCCTGATCGAGGGCGAATTGCACCCACCGCAGCGCTTCCTCGTGACGCCCGAGGCGCGCCTGCGCCGTCCCATAGAGCAGCGCGAGGTTCGGCGACTCCGTCAGCTCGCGACTCGCGCGCCCGGCCAGGAACGCCACGACTTCGGCATGATGGCCGGTCGTCGAGAGCGCGCGGGCTTTTTCAACTACGGTTGCGTCGATCGTAGCAATAGCCCTCGGGTTACCAGGACACCGCGTATTCGGAAAAATGCGGTAGCTCGACGTAGAACGACTTTTCCTCGAGCACGTGTATGGCCGGAATGCGCTCCCACTCGCCGTCCGCACCTTCGCGGTATGACATGCCTAACAGCTCTGTCTCGATGTAACTGTCGGCCTCGTCGATCGCGCCGTCGCCGTTCAGGTCGCCTTCGGCGCCGCCATACCAGAGCTGCAAACCCGCCGACGTCGCCGAACTGCAGTCCGGTCGGCTCGAGCGTCACCCCGACCTTGGTCGTGTCGATCGTCACCGTGACGAGCACCGAGTCGCCCTCAGCGAAGGTCGAATCCGCGAGTGCGACAGGATCGGTAATCGTGAGAATCAGAAACGGATGACTGGTCTCACCCAACGCATCCCGATAATTGATTTGCGCCGATCGCTCCTGTCCGCGCACCGCCCAGAACGAAGCCGTGTACTGATCGAGGCTGAGGGGACCCGCGCGCGACGCGCTGAACGCGGTGGTCGTGAACTGTGGCGCCGAGCGACCCCCCCAGCGGAGGAAGTGGGGCGTAGGATCGAACGAAGACTGCACGGCAGCCGGATGATCGGCGCAATGCGCGGTACCCAACACCAGGGCGAAAGCGAGCACGAACCTGCGAACCGACATGCGGATCACTCCCGGATATAGAAGAAAGGGGGGCAATTAAGGTACCCAAAAACTCGAGACTTGGTGAGTGCTGCTTTGCCGGGCGCCGGCGACATCCGTCAAGCAGTCAGTGGCCCCCGTGATGATGCGGTGAGGATCCGTGCGGACGGTCCGCTCCGGGAACCGAACCGCGCCGCGCCACATCGAAGCTGAACATCATCCCGCTCTCGGTGTGTTCCGCGATGTGGCAGTGCGCCATCCATAGCCCGGGATTCGTGACATCCAGCAGAATGTCCACCGTCTCTCCCGCGCGCAGGAGCACGGTGTCCTTCCACACGAGATTGGACTCCGGTTTGCCATCCCTCGACAGGATCAGGAAGCGCCCGGCTCCGTGGATGTGGAAGGGATGGTGCATCGGATGATCCGACTCCATCTCGTTCACCAGCCGGATCTTCACCCGATCACCCACCGTGAACGCCCAGGAGATGGCCCCGTTCTCGGCCCCGGTCTCCCGATCGATGAGCTTCCAGATCATGTTGCTCGGGTCCGACGCGCGGTTGATCGCCGGCATGAGGTCCTCCCACTCGAGGCCGTCGCCCTGCCTTCGTGCCCGCGCATGCGGCGGGCCATCGTGCGGTTGCGGAGCGGGCGTCGCCGGCACGTCGGATGGCACCAGCTTCATCCAGCATTTCGGGCATCTCCCCGGCTTCGAGGCCGTGACCCCCGGATGCATGGGGCAGATGTAGGAGGTCGGCGACGCCGTCGTCGCCTGCACCGCCACCAATTTCATGAAGCACTTCGGGCATCTCCCCGGCTCGGAGGCGGTGACGTCCGGGTGCATGGGGCAGCCGTACGCGGACGCCGGCTTGTCGGCCGCTCCGTACAAGAGCGGCATGGAGGCGACAAACGCGAGCGTCTTGTCCGGCGCTCGCTCGACGTCGTGTCCAATCGACTGATGCTCGGCGGTGAGTTGCGGGTCGATGCGCAGCACCTCGAACGACCGAGCGGCATGGCCAGCCTCGGCAGCCGAGACCGAGAACCCACCGAGGTCGTAGACATGGTCCGGGGTGCGATGCTCGAGCCGCACGTCCCCAGGCGTGTCGAACAGCACGTCGACCACCGCTCGTTCGGAAGGTGCGAGCAGCACCGCGTCGACGAACGTCTCGCGCTCGTAACGACCGCTGTCACCACCGACCAGCTTCATGCGCGCGCCGCGAACGGCGAAGTTGAAGAGGCGCGTGTTCGCCGTGTTGACGAGATAGAGGCGCACGACCTCCCCCAGAGCCGCCTCGCCGGAGAACCTGGTCTCGCCGTTGATCAGCAGGACGTTGCCGAACCGCCCCATGGCGGTGAAGGTCGGCCCGGACCGGCGGAAGGGCGCGATGTGGCCGTCCTCGACGAGCAGGTCGTCCAGCGTGAGGGTCAGCTGCCGGTCGACGGCGGGCCAATACGACGGGTCGGAGGGCTCGACGACGATGGTGCCGTACAACCCCATCTCCTGCGCGTAGTCTTCCCGGATGTGCGGGTGGTACCAATAGAGCCCGGCGTCGGGGAACTGGAGCGTGTAGGTGAACGTGCCTCCGATCGGGATCGGCGCCTGTGTCTCCTGTGGGACGCCGTCGTAACGGTTCTCCAGCCGCAGGCCGTGCCAGTGAACGGTCGCCTCGATGTCGCCGTCGTTGGTCACCTGCACGGTGATCTCCGACCCTTGATCGACGTGCAGTGTCGGGCCGGGGATCGACCCGTTGTAGGCGAGCATGCGCAACACGGCGGCGTCGATGTGCCTTGCGCACGGGACAGATGCGCAGGTCGAAGCGATCGCCGTCGTGAAGCCGGATCACGCTCGGCTTCGTTCGGCTTCGGAAGATTCCAACCGCGCCGGATCGCCATGACGCGGAGGGCGAAACAGGCGACGGCGCCTGCGGCCGCCGTCGGCGCGGGTGGAAGCTGGAGCCAGCTCCCGGCTACGACCACGACCGCCCCGGCAAGCGCGGCCAACGCATACAGGTCCGAGCGGAGCACCGTCGGGATCTCGCTCACGAGCACATCCCGGAGCACGCCGCCGCCGATCCCGGTCAGCATGCCGACGAGCGGTGCGATGATCGGCTCGAGCCCCAAGGTCAGCGCCTTCTGCGTCCCCGCGACGGCGAAGAGCGCCAGCCCGGCCGCGTCGAACACCAGGATCGGGCCCTGCAGGCGCTCGACGCGCCCATGCCACAGGAACGTGATCACTCCCGCGGCGAGCGCCACGGCGATGTAGGGCCACTCGCGGATGGCCATCGGCGGCACGGCGCCGAGCAACACGTCGCGCATGATCCCGCCCCCCGTGCCCGCGACGAACGCGAGCACGCACACACCGAAGACGTCGAGCCGATACTTCACGCCCACAGCCGCGCCGCTGAGGGCGAACACCGCCGTGCCGGCCAGATCGAGCGCTACCAGCAGCGGGCCGACCCCCTGAGCCACGATCCCTCCTCGTCAGACTACGCGCGGGAGAAAATACATCGTTGGAGCCATACGAGGCCAACCGGGCCGCGGCTAGATTCCTGTTTCGAGCGTAAGCAATCCTCATCGAAGGAGGCTCCCGTGTCTGGATTCGCCGGCAAAGTCGCGATCGTCACCGGAGGCGGCTCCGGACTCGGCGAGGCCATCGGCAAGGCGCTGGCTAAGAAGGGTGTAAAGGTTGTCCTATCCGACATCAAGCGCGACGCCGCGGAACGGGTCGCGGCCGAGATCGCGAAGGCCGGCGGCACCGCCAGTGCCTTCCTCCAGGACACCGCCAAGCCGGAGGACTGTGAGGCGGTGGTGCGCTATGCGGTCAGCACCTACGGCGGCCTCCACTACGCGGTGAACAACGCTGGGATCGGCGGCGCTCAGGCGCCAGCCGGAGAGACTGACCTGGCGGACTGGAATCGCGTCATCAACATCAACCTGAATGGCGTTTTTTACGGGATGCGCTATCAGATCCCCGCGATGTTGAAGACCGGACCACGTGAGAGTGCGATCGTGAACATGGCCTCGATCCATGGGACCGTCGCCGCGATCGGTAACGGCGCGTACACCGCGGCCAAACACGGTGTCGTTGGGCTGACCAAGAACGCCGCGGCGGAGTACGGACCACAGGGTCTGCGCATCAACTGCGTGGGGCCGGCGTACATCGACACCCCGCTCCTCGCCGGCCTCTCCGACGACGTCCGGAAGACGCTCGTCGCCCGCCACCCACTGGGGCGGCTCGGCCGGGCCGAGGAGGTCGCTCCGCTGGTTTGCTTCCTGCTATCCGACGAGGCGTCCTTCATGACGGGAGCGTATTACCTGGTCGACGGCGGTTATACGGCGGTCTAAACCACAGCGCCGCTCCCACCTCGCCACGCAGGAGAGAGTGCGCTGCGCATCCCGCCGCTAGAGGATGGACGCGAGCGGGCACGCGAATCCTGGTAAGACGTCTTCCCCCTCGAGCGATTCCGCCCTCGCGTCACAACCCGTCACGCTCCCGTCGTGCCGGTATACGCGAGCCGCGCGACGTTCGGGATCGACGATCCAAACGAGCGGGGTGCCGGCATTCAGCCAGTCGCCCACTTTGGTAAGTGTCTCGCCGGCGCGATCGCCAGGTGAGAGGACTTCCACGACGAGGTCAGGAGCAAGCTCGAGAAACCCGGGGACGGCCTCCGGGAGCCGTTCGCGCCGCACGAACGCGATGTCCGCCGCGCGGACGGTATCGGGTGCTCGGGACAGCATGAAGCCGGTCTCGGCCGCAAAGAGCTGCCCCGCGCCCGCTTGCTCCACCCATAGCCCGAGTCGAATGGTGAGGTTCATGGTGACGCGGCCGTGCCGGTCCCCGGCAGGCTCGCGAACCCGCAGCACGCCGCGGACCAGGTCGGTGCGCTTGTCGGAAATCCTGGCATGCAGCAATTCCTCGGCGGTCATCAGCCGTGGCGGGCATGTCGGCATGGCCGCTAGAGGATGGACGCGAGCGGGCACGCGAATCCTGGTAAGACGCCTTCCCCCTCGAGCACTTCGCTCTCGGTCACAACCGTCACGCTCCCGTCGTGCCGGTATACGCGAGCCGCGCGACGTTCCGGATCGACGATCCAAACGAGCGGAGTGCCGGCATTCAGCCAGTCGCCCACCTTGGTGAGCACCTCGCCGGGGCGGACGCCGGGTGAGAGCACTTCAACAACCAGATCGGGCGCGAACTCAGGGTACCCGAGCGGCTCGGGATCAGGTACGCGGTCGCGGCGCACAAATGCGATGTCGGGAGCGCGCACCGTATCGGGGTGCCGGGCAAGCGTGAACCCCGTCTCCGCGGCGTACACTGTTCCCAATCTCTGCTCGTGGACGTGGTTGCCGATGAGGCGGGCCAGCTCATTGGCCACGCGGCCGTGGCGACCGCCCGCGGGTTCGCGGACGACAACCACGCCGCGCACCAGCTCGGTTCGTTTGTCCGGAATGCTCGCGTGGAGCAATTCCTCGGCGGTCATGAGCGCCGGTCCCATGAGATGAACGTAGGCGTGCTCGGTGATCATCGCAATCAATGTGCGTTGCCACTGTCACCGCGTGGTCAAAACGGTAAGTTCTTGGCACTGCAAAAGCAACGGCCCTGGTCTTCCATCGGAGGGATCGAGAAATGTGGCGTGCGGCCCGCGACTTGTTTCTGAGCGCGCTGGGGGATTTGCGTCGATCCTGGAAGGTTCTCGCGATCACCGATCTGGCATACAAGGCGATCGCCTTCGCGTTGCTCATGCCGGCGACGACGTTGCTCCTGTATTGGCTGCGAGCCGGGACGTCTCAGCGTGTGGTGGCGGATACAGACATCGCGATGTTTTTCCTCACCACTCCCTCGGGGCTGGTGACCCTGATCCTGGGCGGGTCATTGATCGTCGCGATCACGGCCGTTGAGGCGTCGTGTTTGATGGCGGTGGGCGTTGGTCAGTCGCAGGGTGTCAGCCTCAACGGGCGCGGCGCATTGCGGTTCGGCGCGGCCAACGCGCTGAATGTCCTGCGTCTTTCTGGTCACATGGTGGTCCGTGTCATGCTCGGCGTGCTGCCCTTCGCGCTCGCGGCGGGCGTCGTGTACCTGGTGACTGCTGCGCGCACACGACATCAACTACTACCTCAAGGTCCACCCCCCGGAGTTCTGGATCGCTGCGTGCCTGATTGGGCTCATCGGTATCGGGTTCGCGTTCTTGCTGGCCCGCACCATCGCCCGCTGGGCGTTTGCCTGGCCGCTGGTGGTATTCGAGCAGGTCCACCCGCGACAGGCCCTGGGCGAGAGTGCCAGGCGCGCGGCCGGTTCCTACGGGCTCATTCTCGCATCGCTCGCCATGGGGGCGGTCTCGGCGTTCGTCGTGACGAGCACGTTGACGTGGTTGATGCGGGCCATCGGTTTCTGGGGCGCCCCGTCCGTGGCCGGTTCGCTCCCGCTGTTGTTGCTGTTCCTGGGCCTGTGGACCCTGGTGGCCGCGGTGCTCGCGTTGGCAGTCAACGTCGTGAACTTCTCGCTGTTTGCGATGGTCCTCACGCGTTTGTACCAGCGTCTTGCCCAACGCACGCCGGCGTCGGTCGCGCAGTACGCGGGGGAGGTGTGGCGGCTCCGGCTGACCGGGCGATCAGGCATTGGCCTCCTGGCACTCGTCGTGCTCGGGATGGGGGGCGTCGCTGAGCTGGCATTTCTCGCCACGCGGAATCAGGCGCCGGTCGTGATCATCGCCCACCGAGGATCATCGGCCGTCGCGCCGGAGAATACACTGGCGGCGTTTCGTCTCGCGGCCGAGCAGCACACCGACATGGTCGAGCTGGATGTGCAGGAATCTTCCGACGGCCAGGTGCTCGTCGCGCATGACGCCGACCTGATGAAGGTCTCCGGCAATCCGGCCAGCATTTGGAACACCGACGCCGCGACGCTCCGAGCGATCGACATCGGCAGCTACAAGGACCCGCGCTATGCCGCCGAACGGGTGCCCACCCTCGCCGAGGCGCTCGCCGTCTGCAAGGGGCGCTGCAAGGTCCTGGTCGAGCTCAAATCGTACGGCCACAACCAGCAGCTCGAAGAGCGGGTCGTGCAGATCGTCGAAGCGGCCGGCATGGTGAACGAATGCGAGTTCATGTCGCTCGATCACGACATGGTTCGCAAGATGAAGGAGCTGCGTCCGTCATGGCGCGTGGGGATTCTGGTTGCGAAAGCCATAGGGGATCTCACGGAGTGGAACGCTGATTTCCTGGCCGTCGAAGCGCGTATGGCCTCGCGTCGCTTCATTCGCCGCGCCCATCGCGCCGGTCAGGACGTCTACATCTGGACGGCGAACGACCCTGCCTGGATGCTCGTGGGCCTCACCCGCGGCGTCGACGGCCTCATTACCGATCATCCCGCTGTCGCGCGACGGGTCATCGCCGCGCGCGCCCGCTTGAGCGAGCCACAGCGGTTGCTGGTGGCACTGCTCATTCGCTTCGGCGCCACCGCGCAGACGCTGGCAAAGGAGGATGCGCTGCGGCC
>CAWJMT010000036.1:0-245533 GCA_963844035.1 uncultured Gemmatimonadales bacterium | reverse complement strand
CCGCTGCGGCGCCCGAAGCAGATGGGAGCGGCACACCGAGTATCCACGACATCGAAAAGGGCGTGCGCCTCGAACGTCTCCCGCCGGTCGATGCCGAGGATCGGGCGTTGTTCGTGGACCGCGTGCTTCCCGGCCCGCTCCCCCTCGAGGCGTACGCCCAGGGTGAGTTCGCCCCGCTGGCCTCGTGGGGGCGCAGCCCGCTGAACGCCGACCTACAACGCTCGGCGGACTTCGTGGAGGTCGTGTGCCGGCCGGTGGGAACCGAGGGAGGCGAAGGCCTGATCGAGAAGCGGCTCCGATTCACTGCGGCGGGCGCGCTCAGCGTGACCTACACCTGGGACCCGGCCGCATTTCCAGCCGGCGCGCTGTTCGCTCCGGAGATCTCGCTCTCCCGACCGCTCGAGATCCACTACGCGCCGGCCGCCGACGTGTGGTCCTTTCCGATCGCCACCGTGTCGAAATCGGAGCGCGGTCTGGACGAGACGGTGCAAGGGCAATCGGTGACTCCGCGCTGGCCGGCGGCGTTGGGCGAGGCCCGCGTCGAAGTGACGCCAGGCGGCCTTGACACTGCAGCGGCCGAGCGGCACCGTTAGGATCGAAACACAAGACCTGCGAGTCCGAAAAGCGACCCATGCTCTACTCCAGCGCCTGTGGATATGCGATCCGCGCGTTGACCTTCCTGGCGGAGCAACCCACCGGCGTACTGTGCCAGGTCCGCGACATCGCCGTCGCGGAGGACATTCCCGCCGCCTTCCTGGGCAAGATCCTGCAGGACCTCGTGCGCGTCCGCCTGCTGCGCTCGTCCAAGGGTCCGCACGGGGGGTACGCACTCGCCCGGCGCGCCACCGCGATCACCCTGCTCGACATCAAAGCGGCGGTCGAGGGCACGTCCGACCTGGAAGGCTGCGCATCTGGGTTCGGGAAATGTTCGGATGAGATGCCCTGTCCCCAGCACGAGCGCTTCAAGCCCCTGCGCATCGCCATGAGGCGCTACCTCGCGGAGACCAGCGTCGCGGACATGGCGCTGGCACTGGCCGAGAAGCGTGCGTCGCTCGCCCGGCACCACTCCCGCCGGGCCCGGAGTCTCAGCCCCTCCCCGAAGAAGGACTGAAGGCCTCTTGACGAGGGTGCCGTCGTAGTGCAGTATTTTCGGAGAATCGGACCCGTTACTCCTAATTAGACAGGCTGACTGATGACCGACCGCCGACAGGCTGCCGAAGTAGTCGCGCTCATCACCCTCTTCCTCAGCATCACCGCGTTCACGGTGGTGGGATTCGCCATGGAGTGGCTGCCCCCCGTCGCGTCGCGGCACGGCGCCGGCGTTGATGGCGTGATCCGGTACCTGTTCCACGCCACCGGCCCCGTGCTTGTCATCGGGGCCCTCGCCATGGCGTGGTTCCTCTGGCGCTACGGCCGCGGCCTCCCCACAGCCTCGCCAGCAACGAACGCGCGGGCGGAGGTGTGGTGGACCGTCGCGCCCGTGATCGGCATGATGGCGATTACCGAAGTGGGCGTCGTCGTGAAAGGGTTTCCGGTCTGGGAGGAGATGTACGCCCAGGCCCCGGCGGGCGCCGTGGCCGTCGAGGTCACGGGACAGCAGTTCGAGTGGATCGTGCGTTACCCGGGCCCCGACGGCAAGTTTGGGCACGTCACACCTGAGCTCGTAAACAACACGGCGAATCCGGCCGGCCTCGACCGTGAGGATCCGGCGGCGCTCGACGACATCGTGTTGCGCAACCAACTGCACGTACCCGTGGGAGAGCCGGTCTCCCTGCGGCTCCGGGGACGGGACGTGCTGCACAGCTTCTCCGTCGCCGCCTTCCGCGTAAAGCAGGACGTGGTCCCTGGAATCATCGGCAGGACACTGTTCGTTCCCACGACGGCCGGCCGCTACGAAATCGCCTGCACGCAGGTGTGCGGCATGGGGCACTACCGCATGCACGGCGCGGTCTACGTCGAGTCGCCCGACGACTACCGGGCCTGGCTCGCAACAAAGACAGGGTGGCTGCAACAATGAGCACGACGCACCGGCCGAGCTTCTGGACGCACTACGTGTTCAGCACCGATCACAAGATGATCGGCAAGCAGTACTACTTCACGGCCATGTTCATGGCGTTGTTCGCCACGGCCTGGTCGCTGCTCTTACGCGTTCACCTCGCGTGGCCCGGACGAACGTGGCCGCTGTTTGGGAAGCTGTTCCCCGGGCTGTTTCAGGACGGCGTGCTCCTCCCCGAGCGCTACCTGAGCCTCGTCACGATGCACGGGACGGTGATGATCTTCTTCGTCGTCTCGATCGCCCTGGTAAGCGGGTTCGGCAATTTCATCATCCCGCTGCAAATCGGCGCGCGGGACATGGCATACCCCTTCCTCAACATGCTGTCGTACTGGACCATCGTGCCGGCCTGCCTGTTGATGCTCGGGTCGTTCTTCGCACCCGACGGGGCCGCCGCCTCGGGCTGGACCGCCTACCCGCCGCTCTCGGCTATCGCCGAAGCATCGCCCGGATCCGGGATGGGGCAGACGCTCTGGCTGCTCGCGATGGCGCTGTTCATCGCCTCCTTCACCATGGGAGGCCTGAACTTCGTGACGACGATCCTGAATCTCCGTACCCGGGGGATGTCGATGATGCGGATGCCGCTGATGATCTGGACGCTGTTCGTTGCGTCCGTGCTCGGCATCCTCGCGTTCCCCGCGCTGACGGCGGCGGCGATCATGCTGCTCCTCGACCGTCTCGGCAGCACCAGCTTCTTCCTGCCGGCAGGACTCGTGTTCGGCGGCACGGTGCTGCCGCACAGCGGCGGGACGCCGCTCCTCTTCCAGCACCTGTTCTGGTTCCTGGGCCATCCCGAGGTGTACGTGCTGGTGCTCCCGGCCCTTGGCATCGCCTTCGAAGTGATCGCCGTATTCGGCCGCCGGCCGGTGTTCGGCTATCGCACGTCGGTCTGGGCGCTGCTCGTCATCGCGGTGCTGAGCATGATCGTGTGGGGCCATCACATGTTCGTGAGCGGCATGAGCCCCTACGTGGGCGAGTACTTCTCGGTCGCCACGGTCACGATCACGGCGCCGTTCGCGATCCTCGCCATGAACCTCATCGCGACGCTGTGGCGGGCGGAAATCCGGTTCAATCCAGCCCTGCTTGTTCGTCCTCGGGATCATCGCGGCCGTGGGCATCGGGGGCCTGGGCGGCATCTTCCTCGCCACGGCGACTTCCGACATGTACCTGCACAACTCGTACTTCGTCGTCGGGCATTTCCACCTGATGATCGCGGTCGTGACGATGTTCGCGATCTTCGCGGGGACCTATCACTGGTTCCCGAAGCTGTTCGGGCGGGAAATGAACGCAACCCTCGGCAAGGTGCACTTCTGGTTGACGGTGCCCACGGTCATCGTCGGCTTCGTCGGGATGCACCTGCTCGGCGTGGGCGGAGAGCAGCGGCACTTGTACGATCCGAGTGCCTACGAGTTCCTGAAGCCGCTGCAGTGGTTGAACGTCCTGATCACCTTGGCGCTGGGCGGTGCGGCCGCCGCGCAGCTCGTGTTCCTCGGGAACTTCTTCCGCAGCCTGTTCTTCGGCGCGCGCGCCACAGCCAATCCCTGGGAGGCGACCACGCTCGAATGGACGACGGAATCGCCCGCACCGCACGGCAACTGGGCGCACGATCTGCCGATGGTCCACCGCCAGCCATATGAGTATCGCGTCGGCCGCACCCCTCAGGGATACGACCCGCAGAATGCGGCGCCCGCTGCGCAGCCTGCCATGGGTGCGCGATGACCGGCGTTCGCGTGATGCCCCGCTCCCCCGCGGCAGCCGACGACGCAGGCCCCTATCCCATCGGCCTGCTCACGATCCTCGTCACCGTCGCGATGCTGTTCAGCGCGTTCACCGCCGCGCTGCTCGTACGTCGGACCGGCACGGACTGGGCCCCGATCGCCTGGCCACCGCTCGTGTGGGCCAACACGGGCGTGCTCCTCCTGTCGAGCTGGGCGCTCGAGCGCGCGCGCGCGGCCGCGCGCGCCAACGCCTTGCGCGACATCAGCCCCAACCTCGCCGTCGCCGCTGCTCTCGGCCTGCTGTTCCTCGCCGGCCAGGTCATGCTGTGGCGGACACTGGGCGCGCGAGGAGTGTTCCTGGCGTCTGGTCCCCACGCGTCCTTTGTCTACATGCTCTCGGCGGTCCACGGCGCCCACGTCCTGGGCGGGATCGCTGCGCTCGCTTGGACATTCGGGCGCGCCCGGGCCGGAGCCTACACCGCCGCCCGCCACGCGGGGCTCACCCACACGGCGATCTACTGGCATTTCGTGGGCGTCGTCTGGCTGTGGGTATTCGCTCTCCTCTCAACGCTGTAGGAAGGGACTCCCATGACGAGCGTCGGACACCACGCGGCGGCGGAAGTCCACTGGGAGGGCGGCGTTTCGCCCTTCGGCGTGCCGTGGCAGAAGCTCATGATGTGGTTCTTCCTCGTCACCGACGCGCTGCTGTTCGCCGGCTTCCTCGCGGCCTACGGATTCGTGCGCCTGGCCGCCGGTGCGTGGCCGGTGCGCAGCGAGGTCTTCTCGATGCCCTTCATCGGGCTCATGACGTTCGTGCTGATCACCTCGAGCGCGACGATGGCGACCGCCGTGGGAGCGGCGCATCGCGGCGACCTGCGGCTGGCGCGCACGTTCGTGGTCCTGACCACCATCGGCGGGCTGTTCTTTCTCGGGTGTCAGGCGCGGGAATGGACGGGTCTGATCCAGGAAGGCGCGCGTCTCACGGCGAATCCCTGGGGCGTGCCGGCGTTCTCCGGATTCTTCTTCATGATCACGGGGTTCCACGGAACCCACGTCTTGATCGGCGTCGTGATCCTCGCGTTGCTCGCGGCACGGCTGCGTTCCGGACGCAGCTCGGCGTCGGGCGTGGAGTTGGTGGGCCTGTACTGGCACTTCGTAGATCTCGTGTGGGTTTTCATCTTCACGTTCTTCTATCTCATCTGACCTCCACCACGGAGCCTAGGAGCGAACCATGACAACGATCAGCGGGCACATCATCCAAGCACCTGCACCCATGACTGGAGTGAGCACGCAGCCTGCGGGCGTCATGCCGTATTCGAAATACTGGATTTCCTGGGGCGCCCTCCTCGCGTTGACGGTGGTGATGCTCGTACTCGGAAACGCTGCCCCTGTACCGGATGGCAGCGGTGCTGCTGCTCCTCGTCGCCATGCTGGTGAAGGCCGGTGTCATCGCCGCCTGGTTCATGCACCTGCGGTTCGAGCGGGCGGCGCTCGTCATCTCCATCGTGGGGGCAACAGTGCTCACCGCGGTGGCCCTGTTCGGGCTGATCGTGCCCGACGCCATCGCCACGCTGCGGCAGGCTGCCCAGTGATGATGAACGAGGCCGACCCCATGATGCAAAGCATGCTGTGGGCGTGCGTCGTGCTGCTCGTGGTGCCGACAACTGTTCTTGGCATCACGGTGGTCTGGCACATCCGCAACCGGCGCCGCCCGGAGCAGTCATGACCGTCTGAACGCCACCGCCCCCCCGGAGCGTCGTCGGGAACCGGGGGGCTACCGATCGCCTGACTCGGCCAGCTGCCGGCGGTAGATCTCCCCCAGCGCCGCCTTGACGACCTCGCCGGGGTCACCTGACGTGTCCACGACGATGCGCTGCTCGCCGGGAATCTCCAGCGGAGGCTCGAACTGCTCACGTTGCGCATCGAGCAGCTCCAGCCGTCCGTCGCTCGGCCCCGCGCCGCGCGCCGCCAGCCGGCGCCGCACCACGTCGTCGGGACAGCGCGTCTCGAGGAGCAGAAAGCGCGCCCCCGCGGCCCCCGCCGTCTCACGGGCTCGCGCGCGCGATGCAGCCTCGCGATACGAGGCGTCGAGGATCACGAGCGTACCTTCGCGGAGCCGCTCCGCCGCCCGCTGATGCAGTGCCTCGTAGGTGCGGCGGGAGAACGCCGCGCCGTAAATGCCCTGTCCCCATGCTTCGTGGCGCGGTTCCTCCGGGGAGAGACCGGCCAATTCTTTCCGCACAATATCCGAGCTCAGCACATCGGCGCCGAGCCGGGGGGCCAGGGCTCGAGCAAGCGACGTTTTCCCCGTGCCCATGAGACCGCAGATCGCGATGGCCAGCGGGCCGGGGAGTCGAGCGTACGCCTGCGCCAGCTCGAAATAGAGCGATGCCTGATCCACGATGGCCCGCCGGTCCGTCTCGCCGAGACCGGGCTGCCGCAACCGGAAGCCGCGCACTTTCCCGCGGGTGAACGCCCGGTAGCACTTGTAGAAATCGAGCATATCCAGCACGCCCGGATCGCCCGAGGCCGCGACGTATTCCCGCACCAGCTCGGCCGACAGATCCGGCCGTGCGTAGTACTCCACGTCCATTGCCGGAAAAGCGATGTCCGCAGCGACGTCGCTGTAGCGGAACCGCTCGTTGAACTCGATGCAGTCGATGAAGGCGATACCGTTCTCCGCGCAGATCTGGTCGGCGTGCAGGTCGCCGTGACAGTCGCGGATGCGCCCTTCCTGCGCGCGCCGGGCGAAACTTGCCGCCCGGACGTCCAGGAATGCCTCGGTATAAGCCTGTACCCGGTCGTACGCCTCGGCCGTCACGGTGACGCGCACGTACTCGCGCGCCTGGGCGAAGTTCTCCTGCGTGTTGACGCGAACCGTCTCGATCCCACCAACCCTCCCGGCCGGTTCCACGGCACCGGCCGCAGCGTGGAATGCCGCGATCCGTTGCGCAATCCGCCGCATCAGCGCCGGTGACGCTTCCCCGCGCGTGAGCAGTCCCGATAACCAGCGATCCGCCGGGAGCTGGCGCATCTTTAGGGCGTACTCGACGGCGGGACCCGTTCCGCCCACCGCGTACTGCCCGCCTTCCGCCGAAATCGCCACTACACCGAGGTACACGTCGGGCGAGAGCCGCTGATTCAGGCGGAGCTCCTGGAGACAGAAGAATTGGCGTTTCTCCAGGGTGGTGAAATCCAGGAAGCCGTAGTCCACGGGCTTCTTCACCTTGTAGACGAACCGCCCGGTGCAAAACAGCCAGGAGATGTGGGTCTCGACGAGTGTCACGCGCGCCGGCCGCTCGCCAGCCGGGTAAGCGCCGGGCTGGAGCAGGGACTGCACGAGATCCGGGGGGCTGACGGAGCCGAAATCCACTGGACTAATGTGTCATCAAGGCACTCAACGTCACACCCAGGTAGTACGGCCACACCACGATCGCGAGGACCCCCTTCCAGAAATGCAGGTGCAGAAAGCCGATGGTGAAAAGCCATCCCACGAACCACAGACTCCCTGCGAAACTGTGCTGCTCGACCCTGATTCTCTCCATGGCGACACCCTCCATGCGTTATCCAACCATCTGCACGGGACGAGTCCGGGCGCCGAGTCGCGCGATCGCGCGATACACCGCGTCGCGCAGCGCCTTCTCGCGCGGATCGTCTACCAGGTAGAAGTCCAACTTGTTCATCAGGTAGGCGTACCCGAGGCGCGCGTCGGGATCGGCGAACGCGAACGAGCCGCCCGCCCCGGGCGCACCGACCGCGCGGGGGCTCGAGCCGAAGGAGACCTCGGGCCCGGGCCGCAGGAAGCCGAGCGAGAAGTAGCTCGGCACGCCCAGCACTTCGTCCTTGGCATCCGCGACTACGGGCGGCGCGGTGACGCGGGCGAACGTCTCGGGCGTGATTCCGAGCTCGGCACCGCCTTCCGCGAAGGCCGAATAGGCGCGCGCCATCGCGCGCGCCGTACCCACGCCGTTGCCGGCCGGCAACTCCACCTCGAGCATGCGTCGGTCGTTCCAGTCGAGGTCCGAGAGCAGGAACGACCGAAAGATCACCCACCCCGGCTGGAACAGCTTGCGGATCATCGCCGCGGGCGTCTTGCGCAACCCGAGGACGGCGCGCAGGGGGGACAGTGTCTTCACCTTGGCGAGGCGCTCGTCGGGGATGTCGGGCGGAAGGCCGATATAGAACTCGCAGGCCGAGCGGCACGGCGATCTCTTCCTGGAAGAAGCGCCCGAGCGTGCGCCGCGCCGGGTCGACGTGGCGGATGAGCTCCTGCATATACAGCCCGAGCGACATCGTGTGATAGCCGTGGCGGGTGCCCGGCGGCCACGCCGGCTTCTGGCGGGCGAGCAGGCGCGCGACGTCATCGAGATCGCGCATCCTGGCGATCGTCAGCGGCTCGTCGAGCAGGACCAGGCCGGCCTCGTGCCCGAGGAGCTGGCGCACGGTGACCGCGGCTTTGCCGTTCTGCGCGAACTCGGGCCAGTAGCGCGCGACCGGCGCGTCGTAGTCGAGCCAGCCCGCGCGCGTTCGCCACCGCGAGCGTCAACGCCGCGAGGCCCTTGGTGCAGGACATGGCGACGACCATAGTGTCCTCGTTCCACGGCGCGTCGCCGTCCGGGGCGCGGCGGCCGCCCCACAGATCGACGACCTTCTCGCCGCGCCAGTACGCGGCGACGGCGGCGCCGATCTCGCCGCGTTCGGCGAAGTTGCGCTCGAACTCGGCGCGTACCGCTTCGAAGCCTGGAGCGACCCATCCATCGACGGGCTTGCTCGCCCCCTGTCCCGCTCTCCGCGAATGCGCCTCGCCCCCGTGTCGGCGCGACAGCGCACGTAGCAGCGTGACGGCGAGCACCACGACCCAGAGCAGGAAAACGCCAATGCTGATGCGCTCCCAGACCCCGATCCACGGCGTGGGCAGATTCCCCTGCATGCGGGGGGCATCCAATCCCGTTAACCCGCCGAGCGCGAGGAGCATCACCATGGTCGCGATGGAGTAGAGACGGAAACGCCTGCCGTACGCCGCGGCCCCGAAGCCGATCGCGGTCATCATGAAGAGAACGGCCACGACGCTCCAAGCGATGTGCAGGGTATCGCTCAACGTTCCCCCGCCCGCGGCCAGAACGTCACGCTGATGCATCGGGGGCCAGGGAAAGATGTTGAACACCCCATAGGCGAGGAACAGGTTTCCCACGACGCGCATCGGGCGGTTTCCACCTGCAGAGGCTCGACGCCCCATCCAAACGCGGCCAGGAGTACGGCGTATCCGAAACCCAGCACAACCCACAGCGATCTCGTCGGAGCGCCTACCGCGGACAGCTCGCTGACCACTTGCGACGCGGAGTTGTAGCCCTCCCACCGCATGGGGATGAAGACGTTCATGGCGACGTAGAGCAGCGACGAGAGGATGCCGCAGAGGACTAGGATCTTTCGCACTTCGGCCGTCACTGTTTCTCCTTGTGATTGCCACGAGGAGCCTAGCGCATTCGGTATGACGGGAGTGTGAGGCGTTGGTGAAGAGCCTCAGCGCACCCGCAGCGCGTTGAGAATGACCGCCGCGTCGAGCGCCTCCTGCATCACGGCGCCCGCGGCCGGCGTGATCGCCCCGAAGCTCGCGATCACCATCAAGACGAAGCTCACGCCCAGCCCGACGCCGATGCTCTGCAGCGCGATGTGCCGCATCCGCCGGCTGATCGCTATCGCGTCGCCCACGCGCGAGATGTCGTCCACGAGCAGCACAACGTCCGCCGCCTCCGCGGAGATCGCGGTCCCGTGCGCCCCCATGGCGACACCGACCGTGGCCGCAGCGAGCGCCGGAGCGTCATTGGACCCGTCGCCGACCATCACGACGGTCCCAAACAGGCGCTTCAGATCCTGCACGGCGACGACCTTGTCCGCCGGCAGGAGATTCGCGCGCACGGTACGGATGCCGGCCTGAGCCGCGATGACCTCGGCGCTCGATTCCCGGTCGCCGGTGAGCATCACGGTCTCGGTCACGCCCAGTACCGCCAGCCGTTGCATGAGCGACGGCACCTGGTGACGCAGGCGGTCGGCGAACTCGATCGTACCGGCAAACCGGCCATCCACGCTGAGGAACGCGGTGGTCAGGTCCGCCGGCGACGCCGGCACTTGCACGCCGCGGCCGGCGAGGAAGCCGGCGGACCCGGCGGCCACCTTCCGCCCCTCGACCTCCCCCTCGACGCCCAGGCCGGCCGTCTCGCGGAACGCCGTCGCCGCGGGCAACGATCCCAACCGCAGACGTCCGGCATCCCCGACCGCCTTTCCCAAATGATGGGACGACAGCTGCTCCACGGCGCCGACGAGCCGCAGCAGCTCATCGGCGGGGATGCCGTCCTCCGCGCGAATCCGTTCCACTGTCGGCCGGCCCAGTGTGAGGGTCCCGGTCTTGTCGAAGACCACAACGCGCGCGCGGCCGAGCTGCTCGATGGCCGAGCCGGTCTTGACGATGACGCCCAGGTCGGCCGCGCGGGAGATTCCGGCGATCACCGCGACGGGGGTCGCCAGGATCAGCGGGCACGGGGTGGCCACGACGAGAACCGCGAGGATGCTGGTGGGGCTGCCGGTGATGAGCCATGCGGCCGCACACATCACCAGTGTCACGGGCGTGAACCATACGGCGAACCGGTCCGCGAGCCGCTGGATCGGCGGCTTCTCCCGCCGGGCCCGCTCGACCAGCCGGACGATCTGCTGGTACTGACTCTGCTCCGCCGGTCGCAGGGCGCGCATCCGGATCGCGCCGTCGAGATTGACGCTCCCCGACATGAGCGCCGTCCCTTGAATAGCGCGGATGGGTAGCGGCTCGCCGGTGAGCGCCGATTGATCCACCGCGGACACGCCCTCGGTCACTTCGCCATCCACCGGAATGAGATCGCCCGGTCGGACCAAGAGCAGGTCGCCAACCTCGATCTGATCCACAGAGATCTCTTCGATCTGATCCCCGCGGATTCGGTGGCCGACTTTGGGCGCGCGCGCGAGCAGTGCCTCGAGCGACTGCGACGCGCGGCCCATCGCGTATGCCTCAAGCGCCTCACCGCCCGATTGCATCAGGACGATCACCACGCCGGCGAAGTACTGGCCCAGGAGCAGCGCCGTGACAATGGCGAGCATGGCGACGATGTCGGCCGCAAACTGCCCGCGTGCAATTCCCCGGAGCGTCTGGACCACGAGCGGCCCGCCGCCCGCGGCCAGGGCCGCGAGGAACACCCACTGCCCCACCGCGGGTGCGCCAAACAAGAAGCGGGCAGCGAGCCCGCCCACCAGGCCAACCGCCGCGATCAACGGGAGTGGGTACCGCCCAATCAGTCGTTTCATGCCACGGGGTCCCTTCCCTCTTCCCGCTTCCCGCTTCCCTCAGGCAGAGGCGGGCGCGGGAAGATCCACTTCGAACCTGACGCCCGTGCCGTTCTGGTTGCGCACGCGGACCGCGCCGCCGTGTAACCGGGCGATCGCCGCGACCAGGGTGAGTCCCAGACCGGTTCCCGTTCCCGAGCTGCGCGCCTGGTCGGCCCGATAAAACGGCTCGAACACGTGCGGCAGATCCACCGCCGCAATCCCTGGGCCGGAGTTTTCGACGGCCACACGCACGCCGGTCATGGCGGGCGTGACGGATTCCGTCCGGATGCCGATCCGTCCCCCAAACGGAGTGAACTTCACTGCGTTGTCCATCAGGTGCTCCACGAGCCGGGTCACGAGGGTCGGATCGAGCGGTACCGAGCGCACCTCCGGGTCGAGCGATTGCTCAACCTCCAACCCCTTTTCCTCGATGAGCGTGTGCAGCCGCTCCACCGCGCCGCGAACGATCGCGTTGGGGTCGGTCGGTGCCCGGTCGAGCGCGAGGTGACGCGACTCCGCCCGCGTGATCAGCAGCAGGTCTTCACTCATCGTGGTGAGCGTCTCAATTCCCTCGAGCGCGCTGCGCAGAACCAGCTCGTAGTCGCGCGGCGTGCGCTCGCCGCGCAACGCGACTTCGATTTCGCCGCGCATGGCCGTGAGCGGCGTCCGTAGCTCGTGGCTGACGTCGGCAATCAGGCGGCCTTGGCCCTGAAACGCGGCGTCCAAACGCTCCAGCATGCCGTTCAAAACCGCCACCAGGTCGCGGTACTCTTCGGTGTCGGCGTGCGCGACAATCCGGTGATTGAGCGTTCCGGATTCGATTTCGGTGGCCTGGGCCGTGATCTCCGCGACCGGCCGCACGGCCGACCAGGCAAGCCACCAGGCACCGACGAAGGTGGCGCCGGAGCCGAGCACCACGACCACGCACGAGCGCCAGCAGCAGCTGCTGCGACGTCGTTGCGAACAGCGAGGTGTGAAAGGAGAACAGCACGGCGGATGCCGCGGCGAGCCCGGCGGCCATCGTCGCCGCGAACCGGGCGGCGAGCGACCACCGGAGGGAAGACTTCACTCGTCGGCCCGGTCGGGCGACTGCAGGCGGAACCCCACGCCACGCACGGTGGCCAGCAGATCCACGCCGGCCGCCTCGCGCAGCTTGCGACGCAGGTTACCCACGTGCACGTCGACCACGTTGCTCTCCGGATCGAAGTGCAGGTCCCACACCTTCTCGAGCAAGTCGGTCCGCCGAATGACCTCCTCAGGCCGTAACAGGAAGTGCTCGAGCAGCTGGAACTCCTTCGGGGTCAAGTCCAGCTTCTTGCCGTTGACTTTGGCCTTGTGCTTCAGGCGGTCGAGCTCGATGGCGCTGTAGCTCAGCAACTCGGTGCGCCCGGCGCCCCCGCGCCGCACCAGGGCGCGCACGCGGGCCAGCAGCTCGTCGAACTTGAACGGCTTGGTGAGGTAGTCGTCCGCTCCCGCGTCGAGCCCGCGCACCACATCCTCCGTGGTGTCCCGCGCCGTGAGCATCAGGATGGGGGTCTTGCGCCCCTCGCGGCGCAGCTCTGCGGCGATCTGGAGCCCCGTCTTTTTCGGGAGCATGACGTCGAGCACGAGCAAGTCGTACTCGTACACGTGCGCCAGCATCGTGGCTTGATCTCCGTCGGGGGCCACGTCCACGGCGTAGCCCTCCTCCCGGAGCCCCTGCTCGATGAAACCGGCGACTTTGCGATCGTCTTCTACGACAAGGATTTTCATGGCATATGGGGAGTAAGTGTTGTGTCAGACTAGCCGGGGCTTGGTAAACCCACGGCAAACGCTACCTGAAGAAAGGCTCACACTTGGGGCGGCGTCGCGGGAAGCGCGAGCGTGAAGGTGGCGCCTTCCCCCACCCGGCTCTCAACGGTGAGCCGCCCGCCCAGCAGCTCCGCAAGTTTGCGCGAGACCGGAAGTCCGAGTCCGGTACCGACGCCTGACTCCGTGTCGAAGCGCTCGAACGGCTCGAAGATCCACGCTTGCACGTCGGCCGGGATGCCCGGGCCACGATCGACGACCCGGAAGGTGATCCCCTCCGTCTCGGCAGCGACGCGCACGGTGATCGGTGCGTTGTCGGGACTGTGTTGCACCGCGTTGCGCAGGAGGTTGAGGAGGATCTGCTCCACTCGCAACGGGTCGCTGCGCACGCGCGAAATGCCGTTGGCGTACTCAGCTTCGAGCCGCTGCTGCTTCGCGTCCGCTGCCGGCCGCACGGTCGCGAATGGCCCGTTTCACCGCGGCGTGCACATCCACGTCCCGCATCACGGGACGCACCTTGCCGGCGTCGAGCCGGCTCAAGTCCAGGAAATTGTTGAGCAGCGTGATCGTCCGCTCCGCCCCCTCGTACACCTCGTTCGCCGCCTCCGCGAGCGCCTGCGGGCTGCCCTTGGCGCGGACCAACCGCTCCGCCCAGCCGTACACGCCGGTGAGGGCGTTGCGCAGCTCGTGGTTCATCGAGGCGAAGAAGAGATCGCGCTGCCGGTGCATCTCCTGCACCTCACCGACGAGCTTCTGGCTCTGCTCGTACAGGCGTGCGCTCTCCACGGCCACCGCAGCCTTCGTCGCGAGGAACGCGGCGATCGCCTCGTCTTCGGCATCGAACTCTTTCGCCCCGACCTTCTCGGTCAGGTACAAGTTCCCGAACACCTTGCCCCGCAGTACGATCGGGACGCCGAGAAACGATTTCATCGGGGGGTGATGGGGCGGGAACCCGACCCGCTCGGGATGACGGTTCAAGTCCGCGGAGCGAATCGCCTTGCGTTTGCGGATGACCAGGCCGAGCAGCCCGCGGCCGCTGCGGGAGATCGCCGATGCGCTCCCGCTCGGCCTCGGACATCCCGGAGGTGATGAATTGGGTGAGGGTCGTGCCGTCCTCGCCGATCACGCCCAACGCGGCGTAGCGTGCGCCAACGACCTCGCGCGCGGAATCCGCGACGCGCTGCAGCACGGCACTGAGTGAGTGCTCGGAAAATATCGCGACGCCCGCCTCGAGCAGGCGCTCGAAACGGTGCCGCACGCGCGACACCTCGCGAGTGCGAACTGGCCTGCCTCTTCGCTTTTTTTGTGGCCGTGGGGCGTTTGGCCAAGGGTCCTCCCTTGGCCAGCAAGATACCCCCTAAATCTTGGTCCGCGCGACGGCCGCAACGACATCGCTCTGCGAGATCACCCCGACCAGATTCCCCTCGTCCTCGACGAACAGCCGCTGCGCATCGACGTACAGCATCTGCTGGGCCGCTTCCTTCACGTCCGCCTCGGGCGCGATCGTGGGCGGCCAGGGCGCCATGATCTCGAGCAGGGTCGTCCGGTCGAACAGCACATCACGCGCGCGCGGATTGTTGAACGTGCTCTCGGCCTTGAGGATCTCGCGAGTCGATACCACCCCGACCGCGCGTCCGAATCGGTCCACCACCGGCAAGCGCGGAGACCTGCGCCTCGGTCAAGGCATCCACCGCATCGCCGACCGTCGAATCGATGCTGATCGTCTTGAGCTCGGTGTGCATCAGTTCAGCGACTTTCATAGGGGCAACTCCATTAGGGGTCCGACGGGAGTATCGCCCCTCCAGGATGAAGCCTCCGCGAAGGCGCCCTGAAGACCTCCTCACTCCGTACCAGACCGGCCCAGAGCGGACATGAAGCGGGTTTCCGCGTTGCCTCAGGTCCCGTTCATGGGGGGGCCGCGATCTTGACCGTACACCTCATGGCTTGGGAGGGCACTATGACGTGGAAGCCCATCGTGGCCGGCGTGGACGGCTCGGCCGAATCCGCACGGGCCGCGGCTGTCGCGGCGGACTTGGCTCAGGCGGCAGGCACGAGCTGCCAGCTCGTGCATGTAACGCAGGATGGGTGGTCGAAGTTCGCCATCGCCGAGATGCCAGAGCGGGCGGCGGAGTTCCGCCACGCGCTCATGGAGAACGCGCGCGAGCGGATGCTGCATTCCATGTGGGGTGTGGTACCGCCGGACGTGGTGCAGCGACTGATCGTTCGCCTCGGCCGTACGGCTGCCGTGCTGAAACACCTGGCCGCCGAACGCGATGCCGGCCTGATCGTGCTGGGCGGGAAGCACCATTCGGTAGCGGCGCGCTGGTTTGCCGGCAGCACCGGCCTCGACTTGCTGCGCACAACCGACGTGCCGGTGCTTGTCACCGGCGACAAACGGGGACCGATCCGGCGCATCCTGGCGGCGGTGGACATGTCCCCTGCGGCGCGTCCGACAATCGAGGCAGCCGAGCGCTTCGCCACGCTGGTCGGCGCAGAGCTGCGGGTGATGTGCGTGATTGAGCCGCTTCCCGTCATCCCCGAAGCGCCCAACTTCGACCTGCCCCACTACTACGCGATGTTGGACGACCAAATCGCGCACGGGGTGTGGCCGTTGGTCCAGTCGTCCAAGGCGGAGAAAGTCACGCGCTACGGGACCGCTATCGAGGCGATTCTCCAGGAAGCGGCCGACTGGGACGCCGATCTCGTGGTAGTTGGATCGCACGGCAAAGGCTGGGTGGATCGGCTGCTGGTGGGCAGCGTCACGGAGCGGCTGCTGAATCGCTTGCCGACATCCGTGCTGGTGGTGCCGGTGTACGCGGTGGTGGCGGCGGAAGACGCTGCGGGGCGGATGGAGCAACACCCGGCGTTCGCCTGACGGCGATCGACCACACTGCAACTGAGAGAGGAGGGTGGAATCCAATGCTATACAGAAATCGCTTCGCTGCGGCCGCGCTCGCGGCCTGCTGCGCCACCATGCCGCTCGGCGCGCAAACGGGTCGGTCCGTTGTCGTCGGCGTATACGGCGGTGGATACAGTCACTTGTTGAACCTCAACAACGCCGGAGGCTCCCACGGAGAGGCTCATTTCACGCAAGGTTCGACCGTTGGGGCCACTGTGGGAATGCAGTTCACTCGCTTCGTGGCCGTGCATGGCGATTTCACCTATGCCGAGAACCAGGGCCAGGGTGATGAGTCGTTCGCGGGTGGGCTGTTCGACCGGTTCTTTTACGGCGCCCATGTGGAGTTCGGCTACCCGCTCGGGGAGCACATCACGCCGTATCTCTTCCTCGGGGGCGGAGCCGTCACGATCAACGAGCTGGGGAGCAACTCCACAGTCAACTCGTTCACGAACCCGGCGGGCATGTTCGGCGCGGGATTCTTCTATGCGATCGCGAAGACGGGGTTCGAACTGTTCACTGAGGGAAAAGGTCTCGTCTACCAGTGGGACCAGGGCGGATTCACCCCCATGCGGGTGTACATCCCGACCACTGGCGGTCAGGCTTATCCGTTAGAGGTGAGCACCGGCGACTTCGATCGTACGCAGTGGGACTTCACGTATACCATCGGCCTGTCCTATCGGTTCGGCAGCCGGCACTCCGCACCGGCGGCAACGCCGGCCAACGAGTAGGAGGGAGGGCATATGTCGTGGAACCCGATCGTAGTCGGCGTTGATGGCTCGCCCGAGTCGGCCTGGGCGGCGGCGTTGGGAGCCGATATCGCCCAGAGAGGCAGCACGACCTGCCAGCTCGTGCATGCGACGCGCGACGTCGTTTCGGCGCTCGCGCTGGCCGAGCTTCCATTGGGAGCCGAAGAGTTCGCGGCCGCACAGCTTGCCCACGCCCGCGAGCAGGTGCTGCACGGCGCGCAGGGTGTCGTCCCCACGGCATTGCTCGAGCGCATCGTCGTCCGTGCCGGGCGCCCGGCCATAGCCTTGAAAGACGTTGCACGCGAAGTGGGGGCTGAGCTGGTGGTCCTGGGCGGGAAGCACCACTCGACGGTGGGCCGATGGCTCGCCGGCAGTACGGCGATTGACGCCGTTCGGACGCTGGGCATACCGCTGCTCGTCACCGCGCGGCCGTGCCCCGATTCGGCACGTCCTGGCTGCCGTCGATGCATCTCCGGCGGCGCAGCCGACGATCGCCGAGGCGGAGCGTATTCGCCGCCCTGTTCGGCGCCCAGCTGCGGGTGATCACCGTGCTCGAGCCGCTCCCCGAAGTCCCGGGCGCGCCGACATACCATTCGGCCGAGTACTACAACATCCTCGAGGAGCACGTCACGCAAGACGTGTGGCCCATGGTGAAGGCGGAGGGGGCGGAGCGGTTCGTCCGCTACGGCATGCCGCTCGACCTGATCAGGCAGGAGGCGGCGGCGTGGCTGGCGGATCTCGTGGTGGTCGGCTCGCACGGCAAGGGGGTCGTGGACCGGCTGCTGCTCGGGAGTGTCACCGAGCGGCTGCTGAACCAGTTGCCCACGTCGTTGCTGATCGTACCGGCGTACGCGCATGCGACGGCGCGCGAGCCGGTGCTTGGGAAAGCCAAGAGGTCGGGGTGGGAGGGCGTCTTGATCTGAGGGACCCTGGCCAGTCGCCATGCGCCGGGCGATTGTTGGATGCACCAGCACCGACATCGCCCGACGCCCGGCACCCCAAGGATATCCCACTATGGACGCCCCGCCCCCACGCGCCATCCAGGACTTCTACCCCGACGATTTTGCCCACTGCTACGGGTGCGGGCGGCTGAATCCCCAGGGGCTCAAGCTCAAGACCCGCTGGGACGGCGATGAAACCGTGGCGCATTTTCTCCCGCGCCCCGAGCACGTCGCCGTACCGGGTTTCGTCTACGGCGGGCTGATCGCCTCGCTCATCGACTGCCACGCCATGGGCACGGCCGCGGCGGCCGCCGAGCGGGCCGCGGGCCGCGAGATCGGCGACGGGCCGGCCCCCCGCTTTGTGACGGCGGCGCTGCGGGTGGACTTCGTCGCCCCCACGCCGCTTGGGCCTGAGCTCGAGGTCCGGGCGCGCGTCAAGGAGATCGGCGACCGCAAGACGGTCGTCGAGGCGTCGGTCTCGGCCGCAGGTCGGGTCACCGCGCGGGGGGAAGTGGTGGCAGTGCGGATGCCGGCGAGCATGGCGGAAGGCCGCGCGCTCTGAAGGACCCCTCACACGCCGTTCGTTCTCCGCTCAGCCGCCCCGCGGTAGACTGGGCCGGAGTGCGAAACCCGTGGTCACGCGCGGCCCATGTAAGGAGGATCACATGACACTTGCCGTAGCCCGTCGCAAACACCTGGAGCACCGGCTCCTGGAAGAGCGGGACCGCCTGGTACGCTCGCTCGATCGCTATGCCCGGAACACGCGGGATAGCGTGCGAGAGGAAACCGGCGACATCTCAGGGTCCCGCTTGCACAAGGCCGACGTTGGGACCGACACGGCGGACCAGGAGCTCGAAGCGGCGAATGCCGCGCGGCAGACAAAGGAGCTGGGCGAGATTGACGCCGCCTTGGAGTTGCTCTATGCACGGCCGGAGGAGTACGGGCTGTGCGAGCGCGCCGGCGAGCCCATCCCGTTCGAGCGCCTCGACATTGTGCCGTGGGCGCGGAGGTGCCGCGAGCACAGCACGTGACGGCGGCTAGTACCGCCGCCCCCCGACCACGCGGGCTCTCGAGCGTCGAGGCCCGCGAGCGCCGCGCGCGCGTAGGACCGAATGCGCTTCCCGCGCCGCCGCAGCCGCCTTGTGGCGGCGGTTCGCCGCCCAGTTTGGACACCCCATCATCTATGTGCTGCTGCTGGCGTTGCTCATCGACCTGGCGGTCTGGATCGCCGGCGACGCGCGAGGATTCCCTGTTGAATCCCTCGCGATCGCAGGAATCCTGTTGCTCAACGCCGCACTTGGCGTCTGGCAGGAGCGCCAGGCCGAAGCGGCCCTCGCCGCGCTCAAGAAACTCGGGGCGCCCCAAGCGTGGGCATTGCGGGATGGCGCGCTGGCGCACATCCCGGGCGCAGACCTCGTTCCGGGCGACGTGATCCGCCTCGAAGGGGGAGATCGCGTGCCCGCGGATGCGTTGGCGCTGGATGCGGAGAGTCTCCTGGTCGACGAGTCCGTTCTGACGGGCGAGTCCCTTCCCGTCGACAAGGCCGCGCGTCATGAGCTCTCCGCCGGCACGCTCGTCGTCCGCGGTAAGACCTACGCGGAAGTGATCCGCACCGGGCCGGCGAGCGCCCTCGGCCACCTGGCCGCCCTGTTACAGGAGGTGCGGCAGGAGCGCACGCCGCTCGAGCGCAGACTCGACGCCTTCGGCCGCAGGGTGGCCGGATGGGTTGTGGTGATCGCGGCGTTGCTCATCGTCGCGGGCGTGTGGGCCGAGGGTCTAGGCAGCCTGTGGCAGATCGTGATCTTCAGCGCGGCGCTGGCGGTGGCCGCGGTGCCCGAGGGTCTCCCGGCCGTCTTGACGTTGACCCTCACCCTCGGCGTGCAGCGGATGGCGCGGCGCAAGGCCGTCGTGCGAAAGTTGGTCGCCGTCGAGGCCCTGGGCTCGGTCACCGTGATTGCGACCGACAAGACCGGCACGCTCACCGAAAACCGCCTGGGCGTACGCTCGGTGGACTCTCCGGATCAGGAGCGCGCGCTCCTGGCGATGGTCCTCGCCAACGACGCGGACGCGGCCACGCGCGCGGGAGACCCGCTCGAGCTGGCGCTGCTCGACTACGCTGCGACACTGGGGCACGACCCCGCGGAAAGCGCTGCCAAGCACCCGCGCCGCTCGGGCCGATCCTTTGATTCCGCCTCCATGTACATGCGGGTGAGCGTGTCCGCGGGCGATCGGATCATCACCTATATGAAGGGCGCGCCCGAAGTCGTGCTCGACCGGTCCGATCTCCCGGCAGGGTGAGCAACGCGCCTGGCGGGAAAAGATCGATGCCTACGCGTGCCGACGGGTACCGCGTGCTGGCTGTGGCATGGGGCGAAGGTGAGCGTGAGAGCCACCTCACGTGGCTGGGACTCATCCTGCTGTGGGACCCGCCGCGGGCCGAGGTGGCTGCCGCGGTGCGCGAGGCCCGGGAAGCGGGGATTCGGGTGCTGATGATCACGGGGGATCACCCCGGCACCGCGCGAACCGTCGCTCGGGGGGTGGGGATCGACGCCTCGCGCGTTGTGACGGGTGCCGAGCTCGGGCTGCTGAGTCCGGAGGAGCGGCGCCGCGCCGTGCGGGAAGCGAATGTGTTTGCCAGAGTGACCGCCGAGCAGAAGCTGAGCATCGTCGAAGCGCTCCAGGCAGCCGGGGAGATCGTCGCGGTCACCGGCGACGGCGTCAACGATGCCCCGGCGCTCAAGCGTGCGGACGTCGGGGTGGCCATGGGGCAACGCGGCAGCGACGTCAGTCGCGAGGTGGCGGACCTGGTGCTGCTCGACGACAACTTCGCGACCATCGTTGCCGCCGTCGAGGAGGGGCGGAGCATCTACGAGAACATTCAGAAGTTCATTCGCTTCCTGTTTTCCACCAACCTGTCCGAGCTGCTCGTGGTCAGCGGCGCCGCGCTCGCGGCGTTCCTGCTCGACCTGCGCGACGCCGCGGGAAGCTTGCTGCTCCCCCTGACCGCCGTGCAGCTGCTGTGGATCAACCTGGTGAGCGACGGCGCTCCGGCCCTGGCCCTCGGTCTCGACCGCAACCCCGGGGTCATGCGGCGTCCGCCGCGCGACCCGCGTGCGCCCCTGCTCGACCGGCCCTCGCTCCACTTCGTCGTGCTGTCGGGCTCCAGCAAAGCGCTCGTGGCGTTCGCGATTCTCGGGTTGCTGCCGCGGCTGCTCGGACAGCCCCTCGCGGTCGCCGCCACGGCCAACTTCATCTTCATGGCGGCGGGCCAATTGCTGTTCGCGTACCCCGCGCGCCGAACGGCGCTGCGGCCACCGTCCAACCCCGTCCTGCACGTCGCCATCGCCGTGAGTTTTGCTGCGCAGATCCCGCTCGTGCTGGTGCCGGCGCTCCGGAGGCATCTTCGGAACGGTGCCATTGCCGGCTGCCGCCTGGGCCTGGGTTGCCGGGAGCGTCGCCCTCGCCTGGTGGCTCGCCCAGAGCCTCAGCCGGGTCCTGTGGTCTGAGCAACGTCTCCGCGAGGCTTCATGAACCTGGCTTCCGGGGCAGCCCCTTGCTGGTTAGCTTGTGGGCCCGGCAGTTGGAAAACAACAGAGGACTGAACCCATGGCCACGCACGATCTTGCAGCAACCGCCAAAGCTCTGGTCGCTCCCGGGCGCGGAATTGTCGCCGCCGACGAAAGCAATGCGACAATCGGAAAGCGCTTCAAGGCGATCAACGTCGAGAACACCGAAGAGAATCGCCGGTCGTACCGCGAGCTCCTGCTGACCGCGAAGGGCGCCGGACAGTACGTGAGCGGCGCGATCCTGTACGACGAGACGCTGCGCCAGAAGACCGCGGCCGGCGTTCCCTTCCCCACCGCCTCGCAGAAGGAAGGCATCTTCGCAGGGATCAAGGTCGACACGGGAGCGAAGGCGCTGGCCGCGCTTTCCCGGCGAGACCGTCACCGAAGGACTCGACGGCCTGCGCGAGCGCCTGGCCGAGTACGTCAGCCTCGGCGCGCGGTTCACCAAGTGGCGCGCGGTGATCACGATCGGCGCCGGCATCCCGACGCCTGGGTGCATCGAAGCCAACGCCCACGCGCTGGCCCGCTACGCGGCGCTCGCCCAGGAAGCCGGCCTGGTCCCGATCGTGGAGCCGGAAGTCCTGATGGACGGCGATCACACGATCGAGCGCTCCGAGACCGTGACCACCGCCACGCTGGAGCAGGTGTTCGGCGCGTTGTACCGCCTCGGCGTCGTATTCGAGCACATGCTCCTCAAGCCGAGCATGGTGATCGCGGGCAAGGACTGCAAGGTGCAGGCGGGCGTCCAGCAGGTCGCCGAAGCGACGGTGCGCACCCTGCGGCGCACGGTGCCGTCCGCCGTTCCGGGGATCGTGTTCCTGTCGGGTGGCCAGAGCCCCGCGCTTGCCACCGAGCATCTCAACGTGATGAACACGCTGGGCAGTAACCCCTGGCCGCTGTCCTTCTCGTACGGTCGCGCGCTCCAGGACGAGGCGCTCAAGACGTGGGCTGGAAAGGCTGGGAACGTGGCGGCCGCTCAGAAGGCGTACCTGCACCGCGTGAAATGCGTGAGTGCGGCGGCCACCGGGAAGTACTCGAAGCAGATGGAGATGACGGCGGCGTAGTCACAGCGCCGTGGGGAACGTCTCCGGCGCCTCGCCACGCACCCACAACCCGGTCCGCTCGAGCGGCTCCACCGCGCGCGTGGTGTCGTAGAAGAGCACGGCGTCGAACTGCTCGGGCAGGCGGGCATGGAAGTAGTGGCTCGCCCGCTCCGTGTCGGGACGGTAGATGACCCCGATCGCCCGCTCCAAACGGGCTCGCGCGAGCTCAGCCGTCGCGGGCCCCGGAGCGGTCAAGTCCAGCAGGAAGTTCTGGACCCCCACCTCGTGACATAGCGCCTCATAGCTCCGCGGCAACGCGGGGCGCACGACCTTCCGTTCCGCCGGCGCGTCCCAATCGGATGCGGCTGTCACGGTCCCGGAATGGGTCAGGAACCCGACGAGACACGCGTCACGCCCGTACCGCGTGCGGACCAGCTGCCCCAGGTTCAGCTCTCCGCTCCGCCCCATCTCCGTGGCCCGGGCGTCGCCCAGGTGGGAGTTGTGGGCCCAGACCACGACCTTCTCACGCCGTCCGCGGGCGTCGTGGAACGCGATCAGGTTGTCGAGTGTCTCGAACATGTGCTGATCCCGCAGATTCCACGACGTCGCACGATCCCCAAACATCGCGCGGTAGTAGCGCTCCGCGTTCCGCACGAGCCGGGCGTTCTGCTCGGCAAAGAAAAGGTCGTCGGGCTCCAGGCGGCCGTCCCGCTGCGCATATTCGGCCGCCGAGCGCCGCAGCTCGGCGAGCTGCTCGACGACCTCGGTCTCACACGACGGCGCGAGCCCCATGCGGGCCGCGTAGCCGTAGCCTTGCGGGTCGGCGCCGAACTGCTCGAAGCAGGCGTACCGATGGCGGGCACGCGCGGCGGCCGCGGGATCAACGACGAGCAAGTACTTGAGGACCGCTTCCATCGAGGCGTGCAGGCTGTAGAGGTCGAGACCGTAGAAGCCGACCCGGGCCGCTTCCGGTAGCGCGTCATTGTGCGCCCGCAGCCACCCGACGAAGTCCAGCACGTCGGCGTTGCGCCACATCCACTGGGGAAACCGCTTGAAGCCGCCGAGCGCCTCCGTCGCATCACGATCGCTGCCGCGCCCGCGCACGTAGCGGTTCACCCGGTAGGCGTCGGGCCAGTCGGCTTCTACGGCGACCGACGTGAAGCCCTTCTCGCGGATGAGTCGCTTGGTGATTTCAGCCCGGACGCGATAGAACTCGTGCGTCCCGTGCGACGCCTCGCCGATGAGCACAAACCGCGCCGTCCCCACGAGCGCGAGCAACGGGTCGAAGTCCTCCGGCGTGCCGACCAGTGGATGAGCCGCGGCGCCGAGCGCGCGGGCGGGCGTATGATCGAGGATCCCGAGCATGATCGCGTCCCTCTCAGTGGGGGAGCGGTTCGAGGGGCGCACGCGCCTCTCGGGTCGAGGCCCTCGGATTCCGCGTGCGCAAGGAGCGCGTGCACTTCCTCGTCGGTCGTCTGTGTGAAGTCGACGTACCAGCGGCCGACAGCACCCAGTAGGGTCGGACGTCACCACGCACACGCACGCATCGGCCGCTCGCAGCACGACATCGCAAGCCTCGACTGAGCCCACAGGCGCTGCGACGATGATGCTCTCTGGCCCCTCGTCGCGCAGTGCGCCGACGGCCGCGAGCATGGTCGCCCCAGTCGCCAGTCCGTCGTCCACGACGATGACCGTGCGTCCGCGCACCTCCGGTGCCGGCCGCGCGCCTCGATAGGCGCGCTCACGACGCTCCAACTCCCGCCGCTCGAACGCCGTTGCCTGGTCGACCAGGGCCATCGGAATTCCCAGCTGCTCGATCGTATCGCGGTTCAAGACCCGCCCCCCACCGCTCGCGATCGCGCCCATAGCGATCTCCTCGTGGCCCGGCACGCCCAGCTTGCGAACGACCAGCACATCGAGCGGGGCGCCGAGCGTTTTGGCAACCTCATACGCGACCGGCACGCCGCCGCGGGGCAGCGCCAACACCAAGAGATCCGGATGGCGTGCGTACCGGCTGAGCGCCCGCCCAAGCAGGCGACCCGCCTCCCGGCGATCGGCGAATCGATACGTGTCGCATTCTCATCCTCCTTGCGCCTGTTTCCCCGGGAACTTGGCGCCGGTGCCGTGAAGAAACGTTGAGCCACCACTGAAATCTTCCACAGCAACCCTTCACCGGATCTTGGCGTCCATTTCAGGCTGCGCCCCGTACCATTTCACCACGAGGCCGATGTCTGACATCGTCCTGTGGGAGTGGAAACCTCAACGAAAGAGAGAGTGGGTATGTGGGAATCCAAGAGCGACCGTGCCCTTGAGAAAGACGTCATGGATGCCCTGGTATGGGATCCGAGCGTGGATCAGACGGGCATCGCGGTGTCGGCGCGGAATGGTGTTGTCACTCTGAGCGGCACGGTGTCGTCGTTCGCCATGAAGTTGACGGCGGAGCGCGATGTCGAGTCGGTCAGCGGCGTGCGGGGGGTCGTACAGCATCTCAACGTCCAGGTGGCGCCTGCGAACCTTCACTCGGATGCCGAGTTGGCCACCGCAGTCACAAACGCACTCGCGTGGCATGTGGAGGTGCCCGACAAGGACATCAAGGCAGCCGTGGAGAACGGCTGGGTAACCTTGGACGGCACCGTGCAGTGGCGCTATCAGCGCGACGCCACCGAGCGGGCGATCCGGTACCTCCCGGGAGTACGCGGCATCAGCTGCCACATCAAGGTCGCGGCGCCCGTGAGCCCAACCGACGTGAAGCAGCGTATTGAGGCGGCGCTCAAGCGCAGCGCCGAGGCCGAAGCACGGAACATCACGGTCACCACGGCGAACGGCAGCGTGACACTCCGGGGCAAGATTCACTCCTGGACGGAGCGCGACGAGGCGCGGCGCGCGGCTTGGTCGGCGCCCGGCGTAACGGCGGTTGACGACGAATTTGTGTTCGCGAGCTAAACTCCACCGCAAGCAACGCCACCGGGTCCCAGTGCAAGTGCGACCCGGTGGCGTCCACGTCGGTGTTGGATAAATTCCCGCTAAATTCCCGCCCGCATCACAGCGCGTTGTTTGCCTTCATGCTTTGCGCCGTGCGGCCGGAGGGCCCCCGCCGCGGCCACCCTGGGTCTCAATGCCGAGGAGGGTGTACAGCGGGCACGACTGATTTAATGCTGTCCGGACCAGCACCAGCGCCACGATCACGCACGCGACCGAGAGAACGAGCCATTGGCTCGTCGCCCCCGCAGCCAGTAACAGCGCCAAGGCGACCATCGCGCGAATCGCGGAATCGAGGCTGCCGACGTTCTTGCGCATCGATCCTCCTCGTCAGGTGGCGGGCTTCCGAGCGCGCATCGCGCGAACGGCCACAACCGTCGCAGCCGCCGTTCCTGCGATCAGCGCGGCCTTCGCCGCCACGTTCAGGGCTGCCTTCACGGTCCGCACCCGCTGGCGCCGAGCTGCCGCACGACCCGCCTCGACGAGTGCCGCATCCGTTGCGGCCACCATCTTGTTGACCGCGCGCTTCCCTGTCGTGCGGGCTGCCGCGGCGGCGCGTATTGCCAACGCCCGGAGAAGATTCTTCGTCACCGTTGTCATGGTCTCCGCTCCTGCGTCAGTAGGTCATAGTCGTTCTGCGTCCTGGCCAATCATCGCTCCGGTGGTGTGAATCCGCCGTGAGATTGCGAGGAAGGACCGCCTGCCCGAGTAGCCCGCGGTCCGAAGGAAGCTTCTGCCCGCCCTCAGGACGTCTTCACACCAATCGGACCACCTTGGGTTCGAAAGGAGCACTCCCATGGTGCAAGCACGGATCACAGTACGGAACATCGAGTTGCCCGCCGCAACGGAGGCGGACCTCCGTGAGCGGATCAACGGCTTGAGTCGGTACTACGAGCGGATCACGAGTTGCGCCGTCACGATTGACGTTCCGCAGCGCCGCCGGAGGAGTGATGGTCACAAGTACCGCGTCCGGGTCGAGATCGTGCTGCCCGGCGGGGAGATCGTGATCAATCACCAGCCTTGCGACGAGCTCCGCACCGCGGTGCAGGACGCCTTTGACGCCGCCCGCCGGCGGTTGCAGGCCTACGTCGAGCGCCAGAACGCGCTCGCAACGGCACATGCTCCGTCGATCTCTTCCAAACAACCGAGTTGAGACGCCCATGCCCCACAAACAACTGACCTTCCGGGCGGCCGCGCGAGAAAAAGTGCTGCGTGGTGCCACCGCGCTTGCCGATGCCGTCCGCGTGACGCTCGGCCCCAAGTCCAAGTGCGTCCTGATCGAGAAGAAATGGGGTCAGCCGCTCGTGTGCAACGACGGCGTGACCATCGCGAAGGAAGTCGATCTCAAAGACGCGGAGGAGAACCTCGGTGCGCAGGTGCTCCGCGAAGCGGCAGCGCGCACCGGTGACGCGGTCGGCGACGGCACCACCACCGCGACCCTGCTGGCGCACGCGATCTTCACCGACGGCTTGCGCAATGTCGCTGCCGGCGCAAGCGCCATCGACCTGAAGCGCGGCCTCGATCGCGCGTCTGCGCGTAGCCGTCGAGTCACTGCGCACGCTGTCCCGCCCGGTCAAGACTCGGCGCGAGAAGACGCAGGTGGCCACGATCTCCGCGACACAACGATGCCACGATCGGCGAGATCGTCGCCGACGCCGTGGAGAAGGTCGGTCCCGAGGGCGCGATCAGCGTCGAGGAGGCGAAGGGCACCGAGACCGCGCTCGAGGTCGTGAAGGGAATGCAGTTCGACCGCGGCTATCTGTCGCCCTACTTCATCTCCGATCCAGCCAAGATGGAGGCGGTGCTGGAGCGACCGTTCGTGCTCCTGCACGAGAAGCGTATCGCCAACCTGAAGGACCTGCTGCCGCTGCTCGAGCAGGTCGCGAAGCTCGGCCGGGCGCTGCTCGTCGTCGCGGAGGACATCGAAGGCGAGGCGCTCGCCACGCTGGTGGTGAACAAGCTGCGCGGCACGCTCGCCTGCCTCGCGGTCAAGGCGCCGGGGTTCGGCGACCGCCGCAAGGCCATGCTCGAGGACATGGCGATCCTCACGGGCGGCCGCGTGATCGCCGAGGAGATCGGGGTCAAGCTCGAGCACGTCACGCGTGGACGACCTGGGCCAGGCCGAGCGCGTCGTCGTCGACAAGGATGACACGACGATCATCGGCGGCGACCGGCGCGAAGGCCGCGATCGCCGGGCGCTGCGACGAGCTGCGCAAGCAAATCAAGGACGCGACGTCGGACTACGATCGCGAAAAGCTGGAGGAGCGGCTCGCCAAGCTCGCGGGCGGCGTCGCGGTCATCCGGGTCGGGGCGCCCTCGGAAACCGAGCTCAAGAGCCGGAAGGAAGCGTTCGACGACGCCATCAGCGCCACCAAGGCCGCGATGGCCGAGGGGATCGTCCCCGGCGGCGGGCTGGCGCTGCTGCGCGCGATCGAGCCGGTCGAGCAGGACGCCGCCAAGGCGGACGGGGACGAGCGCACGGGGATGCTGATCCTGCGACGGGCACTCGAGGCGCCCACCCGGCAAATCGCCGAGAACTCGGCCGTGGACGGCGGCGTGGTGGTCGAACGCATGCGCGCGGGGAACGGGCAACTTCGGATTCGACGCCGCCCGCTCCGAGTACGTCGATCTCGCCGAAGCCGGGATCATCGACCCGACCAAGGTGGTACGGGTCGCGCTCGAAAACGCTGTCTCCGTCGCCGGCGTACTGCTCCTGACCGAAGCGACGCTGACCGAGATTCCAGAGCCGAAACCCACTGCAACTCCCCAGGCGGGGGAGGAGTACTGACCATGACAACCGCCGTACAGCAGGACATCGGATGCGTGCTCGCGGTCGTGCTCGATCGAGCGCACGCGCGGTTCTTCGAGGTGACGGACGCCGACGTAACGGAGCTCCCGAGCTACCAGTCACCGGCAATGCGGGGCGGCAAGTTTCACAGCGACCGCCAGGGGAGCCCCGGGTGGGGGGAGCACGCGTATCACGGCCGTATCCGCGAAGAGGCGCGCCGTCACGTGGAAGGCGTCGTGCAGCGCTTGCTGCGGCTCGACCGCGAACGGCCGGCCGATGGAATTCTCGTCGCGGGCATTGGTGGAGCCGTCGCGAGCCTCGCGCTGGCGCTGCCCCCGACTCTCGCCGACCGACTGGTCGCCACGACCCGGTTGAACCCGACCGAGGTGACCCCTGCGGTGGTCGCACAGGCCGCGCGCCGCGCTCAGAAAGACCGCCGACCGGCAGCCGAACGCGACATGCTCGCGGCGCTCGAGGAAGGACTCGGCACGGGCTCGGCCACCAACGGAGTCCGGGAGACGCTGCGCGCGCTCGCGAAGGGGCAAGTGCGCACCCTCCTCGTCGCACGAGACACCTCGGCGACCGGATTCCGCTGCGCCGTCTCGCATCGCCTGGTGCTCGCCGCCAGCGAATGTCTCGGAGAGGGAGTGCCAACGCCCGTGCCGGATCTCGTCAGTGAGGCGATCGCGGACGCACGCCGCCAGCACGCGACCGTGGTCACGATCCAGGATCCCGACGCGGCGCGCCGGATCGACGGGCTCGCCGCCCTGCTCCGGTTCGCCTGAAAGTATCTCGCTGCTCGCCTTTCTTCCCACTCCCGCAAACGAAACCCGCCCGGCACGAGCGCCGAGCGGGTCTCACAGCGTAGGGACCAAGCGGGTGGATCAAGATCCACTCCCAAGAGGCCGTCGTACGGACTTCATACGGGCGAGCCCCGTAGGTGGCCGCTGGGGCCACCCTACTCATGCCGGGTGCCCTACGCCATCCTCACACTAACACACTGCTCCTGATGTCCGCCGCAACCTCACATGAGGCCTTCTTCACCTCGCCCGCAACCTTTCATGGGTGCTTCACCTCCGCCTTAGCCTCGTCAGGCGACTGTTCACTCCAAGATGGTCCCGATCACGCATCACCAGGAGCGCCCAATGAAACACGCTCAGACTGACAAGGTCCACACGCGAGAGCTGCATGCCTCCGGCAACGGCCGCCCAACCCTCGCCGTGCGAGACATCATGTCCACCAAAGTGGTAGTCCTGGACCCCGAGGCGACGCTGCGGGACGCCGTCGAGCTGCTGGCCGGCCGCTACATCACCGGCGCACCCGTGGTATCCGGGGGGAAGGTCGTGGGGGTCCTGTCGGCGAGCGATGTCCTGACCTTCGAAGCCGTTACGCCCACGGTGCCCACCGAGCAGCCGGAACAGGCCGACGAGGACGGACTGGACCTACCCGAAGAGGATGAGTGGGCGAAGGACGTCGAGGCGCCCGGCACCTACTTCAACGAGCTGTGGTCCGACGCCGGGGCGGATGTCGCCGAGCGCTTTGCGGAGCTCAAAGGCCCCGAGTGGGACTTGCTCGCGGAGCACACCGTTGCGGAAGTCATGAGCCGCGGCGTCCGCTCGGTGGCGCCTGGCCTGAGTGTCGCCGACGCCGCCGCCTACATGCTGAAGCAGCGCATTCACCGCGCGGTGGTGCTTGAGGACAACCAACTCGTGGGGATCGTGACCGCGACCGACATCATGAAGGCCGTCGCTCAGCACCGGATCTGAGCCCCGGCCACGACTCGACTGCGCGCTCGGCGGTCAGGACTCCAGCCATGGACTCTCGATCTGCGGGGGAGCATGAGCGCTCACCGGCTCCGACCGAAACCCGCGGATCAGGTCGCCCTGAGTGACGATGCCGACCACCTTCCGCTCCGACCCGTGCAGCCGCTCCACCACGGGGAGACTCAGGAACCGGGTAGCGACCATCAGATCCGCCGCGATGACGACGGGATCCTCCGGCTCGACGGTCACGACGCCGCGGCGCATGATGCTCTCAACCCGCTGCGAAGTCACCGGAAAGCGCATGGGGAGCTCCCCGGCGGGGGCCGGTTGCAACGCCCGCAGCACATCGAGCTTCGTGACGATGCCCACCAACTCGCCGCCCGCGCCAACGACCGGAATCGCGTTGAAATCGTGCCGATCGAACTCGCCCATCACTTCGCCGATTGTGGTGCTCGGCGTCGCAGTGATCGGCCATTGGGTCATGATTTCGTGGATCGCAAGCATGGAAATATCCCCCGGTCAAGAACTGTCGACTCATGGCTCCAGCTGGAAACCTGCGGTCCGGGGCCTGAGAGGATGGTGAAGCCACCGTGAGACATTCGTGCCCTATCTTGGAAGGCGTGAATCGCACTCTGCTGGCCCGAGCCTCGCTCCTCCTGATCGCCGCCCTGCTCGCGGTGCATCGAGTCGCTGCCGCACAGGGCCTGCCCGAGCGCCTGCGCGCTCGCCTCAGCGCCGAGCCACACGACGCGCTGCGGCCCCTGCTTGTACGCGTGTACGAGCAGCGCGCCTATCGCGCTGGCTGGGTCGGCGAGAACGGGCCTTTGCCGGCGGCCGCCGACCTGCTGGGGGTGGTTGAAGCGGCCCGGGCCGACGGCCTGGATCCTGACGATTACCCGCACGCGGCGATTCGCCGTTTGTTGCAGTCGGGGGGCGAGCCGGACAGTCTGGCCCGCCTCGATCTGTTGCTCAGCCGCACCCTGCTCGCCTACGGCTCCCACCTGTCACGCGGCCGCATCGATCCCGCCGCCGTCGATTCGCCGTGGACGGCCGCCCCACGCGCGGTGGACCTTGCCGCTGCCCTCAAGGCCGTTCTCGATTCCGGCCGCCCGGCGCAAGTGCTGGAGCGCTTGGCGCCCCCGCACCCGGGCTACGCGAAGCTGCGAGAGGCCCTGAAGCGCCACCGCGGGATAGCCGACCGCGGTGGGTGGCCCGCCTTCCCCGCCGGCCGCAACCTCGTTCCCGGGACTCGGGACGCACGCGTGGTCGCCCTGCGAACGCGGCTCACGGGGGAAGGAGATCTTCCGTCAGGCAACGACGGCGGGGACGTGTACGACACGGCTGTCGTCCACGCGGTGCAGCGGTTTCAAACCCGGCATGGCCTCGAGCCGGATGGCGTGGTGGGCGCGGCGACGCGTGGGGCGCTGAACGTCCCGGTGCGTGTGCGGATCCGCCAGATCGAGCTCAACCTGGAGCGCTGGCGCTGGCTGCCCCGCTCCCTGGGCCGACGGTATGTGATGGTCAACAGCGCCGCGTTCGAGCTGGCACTCATCGACAGCGGGAGGACGGTGATGACGACGCAGGCAGTCGTGGGCCGCGGTGACTGGCCCACGCCGATCGTCAGCGGCCAGATCACGAGCTTGATCTTCAGCCCGGTGTGGAACATCCCGCGCAGCATCGCCGTGGAGGAAGTCCTGCCCCTCGTCCAGCGCGACCCGCAATACCTCCGACAGCAGCGGATCAGCGTGTTCGAGGACTCATCGCCCGCCCCGCGCGAAGTCGATCCCGGGACGGTGGATTGGGCGGCCATGACGGAGCAGACATTCAACCTTCAACTGCGGCAGGCGCCCGGGGGAGACAACCCACTCGGCGGCGTCAAGTTCATCTTTGGCAGTCACTTCAACGTCTGCATCCACGACACCCCGGCGCGAGTAGCGTTCCACGAGCGCGTCCGCAACTTCAGCCACGGCTGCACACGGATCGAGCGACCCGCAGATCTGGCCGTTCGGCTGTTGCAGGATTCGGTGCGTTGGGCGGCGGACTCGGTGCGCGCCGCGATGACCGGTCCGACCGAGCAGGTGGTGCCGTTGCCGCAGCCGATCCCAGCCCACCTGACCTACTGGACCGCTTGGGTGGATGAGGATGGCACCATCCAATTCCGCGACGACATCTATGGATGGGACGAGCGGCTCGCCGCTGCGCTGGCGCAACGGCCCTAGATGTCGATGACAAGCAGTTGTTCACGTACTGGGGCGCCGCGAGTGATCCGCGGCTGAAGCGGCTGGCGCGCCGCTCAGCGCGGCGACGCCGTTTACGGGCAGGGGCCGAGCCGCGAGTTTACTCGCGCACGTCGGGCGGCGTGACGTTATCGTGCCAGGACCGACGCCTGCGTGTGCGCCTCGACGAACCACAACCACTTGTCGATGCCGCGGGAGATCTCGGTGCAAATGTCGGAGCTGTTGCTGTCGCCGAGATCGGCCGTCTCGTCGATCGCCCGCCGCATCCGCGTGCCGAACGCCGCAAGACCGCCGGCGAGCACGTCGACGTGCTCCATGCCATCCGCGATACCGCGCGGATAGTCCGTAAGCTCCGAGCGCTCCGCCACCACGCGCACGCCGCCCTCGGCGATCCCTCCGAGCTGTACCACCCGCTCCGCGATCAGGTCGACGTACCCCGTGACGGCCTCGTGGATCTCGTCGAACAGCTTGTGCAATGCGATGAACTGCGGACCCTTCACGTTCCAGTGCGCCTGTTTGGCCTGGGCCGCCAGGTCGATGGCGTCAGCGAGACGGTTGTTCAGAAGCTCAGCGACTTGCGCGCGAGCGGTCGCGGGCAGGTCATTGCCGGTTTCGTAAGCCAAGGGGGTCATAGCTCCTCCGTTGTGAGTCATCGTGAACCCTGTCGCGCCGTCGCGGCGGCGCCGAGATGCTGGGCGAACCAGTCACCCGCGAGGCGGGCCACCGCCTCGAGCGCGCCGGGCTCCTCGAAGAGGTGCGTCGCCCCTGGCACGACGACGAGCTTCTTGACGCCACCCAGGCGTGCCAACGCCGCCCGGTTCAGGTCGAGCACCGGTGCGTCGTTGCCGCCCACGATCAGCAGCGTGGGTGCGTGCACATGCGGCAGCAGCTTGTCGGCGAGATCGGGCCGTCCGCCGCGCGACACCACAGCGCCGATCGCGGGTTCCTGTGCGGCGGCTGCGAGCGCCGCGGCGGCTCCGGTGCTGGCGCCGAAATACCCGATCTGCAGATCCGCGCTCGCGGGGTAGGACGCCACCCAGCGGGTGGCGTGCCGCAACCGGTCTGCCAGCAGCGGGATGTCAAAGACATTGGACCGGCTCCGCGCCTCGTGTTCCGTCAGAAGGTCGAACAGCAGCGACCCGACGTTCATCCCCACGAGCGCGTTCGCGACGAATTGATTGCGGGGACTGAACCGTGAGCTGTCGCTCCCATGCGCGAACAACACGACGCCCTCAGGAGACGGCGGAAGGGTCAGCGTTCCCGCGAGCCGCACGTCGCCTGCGGGAATGACCACCGGCTCCGACAGGTGGTCGTACATGTACGGCGTCCGGTTGAAACCCATATCGCCCCCCTGGTGTTCGTTACCGCAAGGTCGTGCCTGGCGCGTGACGCCACGCTGAAGTGGACCTGAGAACCCCGTCATGTTGGCGGTCGGTGGCCGGCCCAGGTTCATGAAGGCCTCATCTGCGCCTCATCACACCATCACGGCCGTCCGGGTAACTGTAGAGCACCAGCGAATCGAAACGAAGGCAACCGTGGAGGATCTATGGGCACCCGGACCGACACCGCCACACGGCTCGAGCGGCGCCTGGAGGCGATCGAACGGCGCATGGCAGAGCTTGCGGAGCATATGAAGGCGCTGACGCAGCACACCGCCGAGCTCGACAACCTGCGCGCCGAGGTAGGGAAGTTGAAATTCGAGGTGGAGGACATGCGGGAAGGGTGACGCGCCCGGCCGGGAACCTCAGACGACGGTTCCCGGCCTCCCTGTGATGCTACGGAACATGGCCGTCCTCCTTGGTTGATTGCTTCACGGCAACTCGCACTCCGTCAGCGATCCGGTCGGTCGGATCGCGAATCACGACCTGCCCCTCCGCGATGCCCGATTCGATCTCCGTCTCGAACGCACCGCGGTGTCCGACCGTGACGTCCCGCCGCCGGGCCCGCCCCCCCTGAACCACGAACACGCTCCAGCCGTCGCCGGTCCGAAACAGGGCGCTTCCGGGGACCTTGAGGACGTTCGCCCCCTCCCACACAACGATCCTCGCCTCGACTCGATAGCGGTCGCCCAGAGAGGGAACCGTATCCTCGAAGTCGGCGACGACGTTCACCCGTTGTTCCTCGACGCCCAGGGCCGAGACTTTGGTGAATCCCGAGGGCTCGATCACCCGCAACCGTCCGCGCAGGGGCCCGCCGCCCCAGCCCTCGAACATCACGAGGTCACCGGGCTTGACCTGCACCGCATCGCTGGACAGCAGGTCGGCGACAACCTCGAGCTTCGAGGGATCGCCGATCTCCACCAGGGCAGTCCCCGGGGGGACCACGCGCTCACTCGGATCCGGGACGCGCAGCACTTTGCCCGAAAGCGGCGACCGCAGCACGATCGCGTTCCCGTTCCCGAGGAGCGCGGCACGGGCGACTTCCACATCGTGTGCCGCGGCTTGCGCCCGGAAGTCGGCCGCCTCGAGCTCGCGGGCACGCGTGGTCTCGTCGAGCTCGGCCCGTTCGCGCTCCTCGGGCGCGATCAGGTTCTCGGCGGCGAGCTGCTCCGAGCGCTCGTGGGTGCGTCGCGCTTGCTCGAGTGCGGCGCGCGCCTGCGCGACCGCGGCGGCCGCCGCGCTCCGGGAATCCTCCGCCTGGTGGACGCGCGCGGCTCCCGCTTCCCGGGCGCGGGAATCGAGCGGTGCCGCGAACATCCGGGCCACGACGGTCGCCGGCGTCACCGCATCGCCCTCCCGGAGGGTGATGCGCGCAACCCGGCCGCCGACCGGCGCCGCCACCACGTAGCGGTCGCGCACGCGGGTCTGCCCCTCCTCGTCGATGGTCAGCTGCATCGGCCCACGCACCGGGCGGGCCACCTCGACCGCAACCGGGGCCGGCCTCAGGAACAGGATCGCACCCACGATTACGATGACGGCCGCCGCGGCGAGTGCGATGCGTTTGGGAGACATAGTCATCGTCCCAGTCACTCCCGGGTCTTGAGGACCGCCACGAGGTCCAGTCGATTGATCCGCCGGCGGACGACGAGGGCCGTGCCGATCGCCGCCGCGACGACCACGGCGACGGCGAAGACGTACGTCTGCGGGCTCAGCACCAGTGGGATCCGGAACAGCTCCCACTGGTACAGGCCGGCAGAGGACGCCGCACAGCTGGTATCCAAGCAGGAGCCCCGCCGCAACGCCGGTTGCGATGAGTACACCCTGCTCCCCGAACAACATGCCGGCGATCTCGCCCCGCGTGAAGCCGAGCACCCGCAGGCTCGCAAGCTCGCGGGCACGCTCGGACAACGCGATGCGGGCCGCATTGTAAACGATGGCAACTGCCAGCGCGCCCGCGAACCCGACCAGAATCGCGGTAATGAGGCCGATGCTCTCAGCGAGGGACTCCTCGAAGCTCTGGAGCGCCGCGTCGCGGCTCGAGACCCCGGCGATCGCCGGGAGCCGCTTCAGCCGCCCGTACAGCGCCGGGGCGGCGAACGGGTCCACGCGCAGGAAGGCTCCCGACAGGGTGTTCCCTTCGGACAGCAGCCGATTCAACGCGTGTTGCTCCATGTAGGCCGACAAGCCCAGCAGTTCGTCCACGAACCCTGCGACCGCAACCCGCCGCTCCTGCCGCTCGCCCTCCAATACCTCGACAGTGACGGTATCGCCCGGCGACACGTGGAGGACCTCGCCCAGCTTGGTAGTGAGCAGCACACCCTGTGGAGGCAGCGTTGTTGGGACCAGCCGACGCCCAACCAGCTGCCGCAGCTCCCCCGTCTCCTCGAGGCCCAGCAGCGCCGTTCGGCGGCTGTAATGTCCGGCCCGCAGCCGGACGGGTGCCATCCGGAACGGCTCGGAGCGCAGCACGCCAGGGAGCCGTGTCAGGTCGTAGCGCGCCGCCGCCGAAGCCGGGGCATTGAACACCACCATGAGGTTCTCCCGCTGGACGTGACGGAACTGCACCTCGGCGATCATGGCGATCGCGTCCACGAAGAAGCGGCCCACAAGGAGGATGGCCACCGCAAGGGCGATCCCGAGAGCCGAAAAAGCCGCCTTGAGCGGGCGGCGCTCCAGGTTGCGCATGGCGATGCGCCCCGGAGGCGAGAGCCAACGATGCAGCCCGAGGCGCTCGAGCACGCCGGCACGAAAATGAGTCGGGGGCTCGGCCAGCATCGCCGTGGCGGGAGAGAGCGCCACCACGCGGCGCACCGCGCCTACGGCACCCGCCAGCGCCGCGACGAGCGTTACAAGCACCGCAAGCCCGACGGCCACCCAATCGAAGCGAAACAGGAAAACCGGAAAGCGATAGTACTCTGCGTATAGCGCGACCGTTCGCGATGCAAACCAGAGCCCCAGCGCGATTCCCAGCGCGCAGCCGAACAGCAGCGCCACAAGCCCGAGCTTCAGGTAGTGCCACCCCACGGCCCAGTCGGTGTACCCGAAGGCCTTGAGTACGCCGATCTGCTCGCGCTCGGTGGTGACGAGGCGCCCGAGCACCACGTTCAAGAGGAAGGCGGCAATCCCGAGGAAGATCGCCGGAATGACCGTACCCGAAACCCGGTTCTGGGCGATTTCGTCCGACAGGAACCGTGCGGACGCTTGGTCGCTCCGACCGTACGCACCCAGCCCGCCGTACTGCTCGAGCAGCCGGTCCACCCGAGCGATCACATCGGCCTCGACCGCGCCCGGAGTGAGCGTCAAGGACACGTCGTTGAACGCCCCCACCATATCGAGCGCCGGACCGAGCATTTCACGGCTCATCCACAGGATGCCGAAGCGCTTGTTGTCCGGGAGCAGCCCGCCCGCCGCGATCTCGTACACATACTCGGGGGAGAGCGCCACGCCCACGACCCGGAGGCGCTGCCACCGACCGTTGATGACGGCCTCGAGGGTGCCGCCAATTCCGAGTCGGTTCGCCTGAGCGAACGCCTCGCTCACGAGCACTTCGTTGCCGCGCCCCGGCTCGGGCCAGCGTCCCCGCCGCAGATGCAGGTCGTTGAGAATCGGCCGGCGGCGTTCGGGGATCGATACGAGCTGACCCGTCGCGGGCTCCGGAAGCCCGGGGACATCGAGCGTCACCTGCGTCACGAGACGCGTCTCGGCCGCCGCCACGCCCGGAATCTCGAGCAGCCGCGGACGCAGCGTCTCGGGAGCCCGGTTCACATGCGCGAACACGTCCGCGAACCGATACCCGTCGTAATACGCAGCCCGCGACACGATGAGCGAGTTGTAGGAGGTTCGCGTGGTCACGACCGTCGCCACTCCGCACGCCACGACGACGCCGATCGCCGCCACCTGGCCGCGCAGGTGCCACACGTCCCGCAGCAGCTTGCGGTCGAGCACCGCAAGGCGGGCTACCACGACAGCTCTCCGGGGCTGGCGCGCCGCTCATTGCGGTGGATGTCCGCGATCTGGCCGCTCCGCAGCCGGATCACGCGGTCGGCCATCGCCGCGATGCCGGCATTGTGGGTGATGATCGCCGTGGTGGTGCCGAGTTCCCGATTCACCCGCTCCAGCACTTCGAGCACGACCTTGCCCGTCTCAAAGTCGAGTGCCCCAGTGGGCTCATCGCACAGGAGCGCATCGGGCTGTTTCGCGACCGCCCGTGCGATCGCCACACGCTGCTGTTCGCCCCCTGACAACTGCGCCGGAAAGTGATCGAGGCGTTGCTCGAGTCCCACCAATCCGAGGGCCGCGGCCGGATCCATGGGACGTTCGGCGATTTCAGTCACGAGCGCGACGTTCTCGCGCGCGGTGAGGCTGGGAATGAGATTGTAAAATTGAAAGACGAAGCCGACGTGCTCGCGCCGGAAGCGCGTCAACTCACGATCGCTCGCGCCCGTCAGGGTGTGGTCGAAGAACCGCACCGTTCCGCTCGTCGGGACGTCCAACCCCCCGAGGATGTTCAAGAGCGTGGACTTGCCGCTTCCGGAAGGTCCCAGGATGACCACGAACTCGCCCCGGAACAGCTCGAGATCGACCGCGCGCAATGCGTGCACTTCGACGTCGCCCATCCGGTAGAGCTTCGAGATCTGCCGGGCCTGGAACACCACCTCCGGCTCGGTGCTCGCAGGTCGCGGGGATACCAGGGCGCGTCCGAACGTCATGCGTCAACGTCGGGTGCGCTTCGGAGTGGCCTTCGCCCTGCGCGTGCGCGCAGTTGTCTGCCTTGGCGGCCGTGCACCCCTCCCCTGTTTCGCGGCCCCCGCTGTCGGGATGACGAGCACCGATGCGGGCAGGGCGTTCAGCAGGTGCTCCGTAGTGCTCCCGATCAGCAAGCGATCGACCCACCCCTTGCCGTGCGATCCGACGACCAGTACGTCCGCGTGCCATGCGGCCGCCTCCGCCACGATCGTCTCGACCGCCGGTCCGGTGCGGACAACCTGATCCTCCAGCACCGTGGCGGGGAGCGCGGCGGTCAGGCGTTCGAATGCCTGGCGGGCGTAGCGTTCGTATGCCTCCTGGTCGAGCGCGTCGACCGGCATGAGCATCAGGTGCAGCGGCTCGACGACGTGCACGATGCGCAGCTTCCCTCCCAGCAGCTTGGCGTACCGCTCGCCCGCCTTGATCGTCGGGATCGCCGCGTCGGAGAGATCGACCGCCGCCAGCACGCGTGTGGCACGGCCCGTTGCAGGGCCCACGACGAGCACGGGGATATCCAGGGTCCGCACCAAGTAGCGTGCGGTGCTCCGCCCCAGCCCGCGTGCCAGCGCCGTGTGATGCTTTCCTCCGAGGACCACGAGCTCCGCGCGCCGCTGGCGCGCCACGTCGGCGACGGCAAACGCCGCCGGGCCGGCAAGTACCTCGAGACGGCGCTTGGCGGCGTGTGGCAACACCTCGCCCACCACACGCTCGATCTGAGCGCGCGAGGCGCGCGTCAATGCTTCCTGAACCTCGGGCAAGACCACCGGGGTCTCATTGAGACCCGTCGCGAGCCAGAGATCGGGGACGGCGTGGACGACAATGAGCTCCGCGTGCGCGGCATCAGCGATCTTCCAGGCAAAGGCCAGGGCGCGCCGCGATTCGAGGGAATCGTCCACGCCGACGACGATGGGCTTCGGTGACATCGCGGTCTCCTCTCGACGGTTGGGCCCACATCTTCGTGCCACCCAACAGTCACCCCTGGGCAATGAAGACTCGCTGAAGCCATCCGGAGGGGGAGTTCCAACCATCTTCATCCCACCTTCAAGCGGGTCGAGCGACACTGTACTCAACCCGGAGGTGGGGTATGACTCGACGCGCTCCTCTCGTTGCTCTCGGCCTGGCGGCCGCACTGGGTGCCTGCAGAGCACCCGAACCCATCGTTCCAGTCAGCGGACCGACGCACGGCGCGCCCGCGCTGGCCGGACATTGGTCGGGCGAGTACGCCAGTCCCCTCACGGGCCGCTCCGGCACCATCGACCTCACGGATCACGAGCGAGGGCGACTCGGCGTCGGGCGTGATCATGATGATCCCGGCGGGCTTCGGACAGCCGCTCGAGCCGTGGCCCGACCCCGCGCTCGCGCCCGACCCCGCGCTCGCGCCCGACCTGCGGTCGAGCACAACTCCAGCACGGCTCACCGTCAAGTTCATCGCGGTCGAGGGCAGCAAGGTGACCGGCATGATGACGCCGTACGCGGACCCGGAGACGGGGGACCGGCTGCTCACGACGTTCGAGGGGCGGTTGTCGGGCGACACGATCGCCGGCACATTCGTCACGCATCCGGGTCCCAACCCAACCGGAGAAACCGGGCGCTGGATGGTCGTGCGCGAACGCTGACCTAAAGGTTGTAGAGCGCGAGGGTGTCGATCACGTTGGCCAGCGTCTTGCTGAGCTGCGGGTGCGACGCCTCAAATGCCTTCACGCCCTCGGCCAGGCGCTGCCGCAATGGAGCAGGTTTCCCCTCGACGATCGCGCGAATATCAGCCGCGAGTTGCTGCAGCAGTTCCCGATCCTTGGGTGTGACGGATCGGGCAGCGAGCAGCTCGCTGTGCAGGTCCGTGAGATGCTTGTGGAGACGCTGATTCATGGATTCCCCTGGTTGCCAGCGGGTGGGCCCCACCGCGCCAGAATGGTCGCGAGATCGATGTCGGGCGCAATGAGACAAATGTGGCCGTGGCCGGCCAACACGCGGAGGGTGGCGCCAGGCACGAGCGCCGTCATGTCGTGGGCCTGTTGCACGGACGGCACGAGGTGGTCGTGCTCGGCCGCGAGAAACAGCGTCGGCGCCCGAATTTCCGCCAGCCGGTCGCGCACATCGTACTCGAGAAGAATGCGTAACCGCCCGAGGTAGCCCGGGCGGGTGGTGTCCGCCGTCAGCTCGAGGAACCGCCGGATCTCCGCAGAATGCGTGTGCCTCGAGTGCAGGCGGAACGCGGTCACCCGCCGCACCAGACTCATCACCTGCCACGGAAACGGAATCGCTCGCAGCACGAAGATCCCGAGCCGCAGGCGCCGGCGCGGCACGAAGTACGGGAATGAGTTCAGCACGACGAGGGCCGCAACGAGCTCCGGTCGGGACAGCGCCACACTCATCGCCACTGTCCCCCCGAAGGACTCACCCATCACGACCGCCGGGGCTCCGCTCGGGGAGGCCGCCCGGATCACTGCAGCGAGGTCATCCACCAGGACGGCCATGCTTGAAGCGTCGTCCCGCAGGCGGTACGTCGCCACGCGATAACGGCGTGCGAGGAGGGGCACCTGGCGGTAGAACAGCCGCCCGGTGCCGTCCATCCCCGGGACGAGGACGAGCGGCGGGCCTTCGCCGGAGAGCTCGATGCCTGGATCGTAGGACTGGTCCACCCCCGGTATCATAACGCGCGCCACCCACGCCCGGGACAATGCGTGGGGATCTTCAGACACTCTTCATCGCACCGCATGGGAAGCGGCCGGTATTCTGTCCGTATGACCCCAACCGCTCGGCTCAGCACCGGCATCTTCGGGCCGCGCGCCGCAAAGGCGGGGCGTGTCGCGTGGGCTGCGGTTTCCCTGCTGCTCGTCGAGGCCAGCGTGTTCGGCCTGGCGGTCATTGCCGGCGTGCTCGTGATGCATTGGGGCTCGAGCTGGGTGCCGGGCCCACCGTGGCTGTGCTTGGTACTGCGGTCGATGACGGTCGCGCCTGCCTACGTCGCGTTCGCGTTGACGCTGATGGCTCTCTCCGCCGCGGCGACCCGCGTCCTCGGTTGGCGCACGCCTGCTGACGCCGAGATGAAGATAGCCGATCTCGACTGGCCGCTGCTCCGCTGGGCCCGCTATTTGGCCTCCACCCACGTCGTTCGACTGTGCGCCGGAGCGCTGTTTCGCGGAACGCCGGTATGGACGGTGTACCACCGGTTGAACGGCGCACACATGGGACGAGGCGTATACGTAAACAGCCTGGCCGTGGTGGACGACAACCAGCTCGACTTCGGCGACCATGTCGTGATCGGCCACGGGGTCCACCTCTCGGGCCACACGGTCGAGCGCGGCATCGTGAAGACGGGCGCCGTGCGGCTGGGGCCGAACGTGACGATCGGCGTGGGATCGGTGGTGGGCATCGGGGTGGAGATCGGGGCGGGGACGCAGGTCGGCGCACTCAGCGTCGTTCCGAAACACCGGCGGCTCGAGGGAACGGCCATCTACGGTGGCGCCCCGGTACGGCGGCTCGACGTGGCGACGGAAGCCCAGACTCCGCCCGACACCCGCACCTCAGTGCGCGATCAATAGTACCAGGCAGGTCGCCGCCCCCAACGCCAGGAGGCCCGATCCCACCACGCGGCGGAACGCCCCCGACCCCAGGATGAGCGCCAGCACCAGCTTGAAGATCGTGTTCGTGAGCAGGCCGATGAGAATGGCGTCCACACCCAGCGCGACCGCGTCCGGGTCGGTTCCCAGCCTCGTCATCGAGAAGGTCAACGCGTCCATATCGGTGAGGCCCAGCAGCACCGCCGAAGACCGCACCCCCGCTGAGCCCCACACAGCCTGGACATACGGGATCGCGAGCAGGACCAGTTGGAAGGCGGCCACCATCTTCAGGGCCGCCCACAATCCCAGCGGGCTGGCGTCCTCCCGCGGCGGCTTCTTCGGCCCATCGACCCGCACTCGGGCGAAGGCCAGGGCCAGCGCCGCCGCACCCAATGCGAGTATGGGCAACAAGCGCGGCACCAGGCGCGCCCCGAGCACCGGGCTGAGCACCGTCGCGACGACGCCGACGCGCACGACCAGCACGGTGCATGCCCCCAGCACGCCCAGGCCAAGCGCTCCGGCCGCCTTCGGCTCGTCGCGACTGCGGCGCGCGAACTGCAAAGTCACCGCCGTGCTCGAGATGACGCCGCCGAGAATGCCCGTGAGACTATAACCGCGCGCCACCCCAATGGCACGGCCGGCGAGGTAGCCAGCGAAGTTGATCCCCGAGAACACCAACACGGCAGTCCACAGCGCGCGCGGACGGATGCTGTCGAACGGACCGTAGGGACCCGCCGGCAGGAGCGGCAGGATGACGAGCGCCAGGACCGCGAACTGGAGCGCGGCCGCGAGCTCGCGCTCGCCGAGTCGCTCGACGGCTCGCGTGAATGCGCGTCTTCTCGACCAGGGCAAGCACCGTCACCGCGGCCACCGCGCTGGTGAGCAGCGGAAACCCGAGCCCCGCCACCACGCCTAGCGCCAGCACGAGGAGGGCCGCTACCTCGGTGGTACCCTCGATACTGTCCCCGCCGGCCCGCGCGGCCATCACGTATGCCGCCACGGTCAGCACTGCGCCCCCGGCGACGATGAGCGCGCCGGCGATCACCAGGCCGCCACCGATCAGCCATCCGGCCACCCCTCCCAGAAGGCCCAGCAGCAGCATGGTCCGAGCGCCGGCGAAGCGGGCCGCCGGCCCTGCCGCATGTCCCGACCACTCGCGTTCGATGCCCACGGCGAGGCCGGCAAGCCCCGCGACGGCCAGCCAGCCCGCGACCTCGGAGTTGAGGTGGATGGGCACGGGCCCTAGTTGGAAGGAGCCCTGTCCGGCGCGATCAGCGGAATCTCCCGATTCAGCTGTGCGCGGTGCTGCCTGTAGATCGCTTCGAGCACGTGGGCAATCGAGTCCCGGTCGGCCAGGGACAAGTGAAGGTGAGAGGCCAGCATCAGGCGCATCACGCCGCTCGGGTCGTGGAGAAACGCTTCCAGGCTCATGCCGTAACGATTCACCACGTCCACGTACGCAAAGGTGAGATCGGGCGCGACATCGGACTTCGCCTTCACCCCTAGCGCCCACACCCCGTGGCATGCGTTGCACCCGCGTTGCACAAAGATGGTCCCGCGGGGGTCCGCCTGCGGCGCCCCGGGCGTCTGGCTTTGCGCCATGCCCGCACCGCCGGTCAACAGCATTACGCCGAGGCCCAAGGTCATACGTCTCATTCTCGCGTCTCCGTTGAGGTAGCTGGAAGGAAGTGTATCTGCGCAGCGTGGGGCAATGGGTGAAGGTGACATGAAGCGGTCTTCACCGGGCGACTCCTGCGACCTCACCCCCGCGCGCGCAAACCTACCCCTGCGATACCTGCGATGGTGAGATACATGAAGAACCCGTATACACACGCCGGATAGCCCGAACACCGTACCGGGTGCACCCGGCACTGGACAGCCCGTGGCGGAACACGCCGAACAGCTCGTGATAGGTGAGGACGCCCGAGAACAGCGATCCGAAGACGCTGATGGCCAGGATGATCTGGAGCGCGCGTTTCATGGTCACTGTTACCGCCCCTGGAATGCCGCCGCTTCCTTGGCAAAGAACGCCCGTAACCCTTCCGCGAAATCGGGGCTGTCGGCGATACGGGCGAGGTGCTGCAGCTCTTCGTCGAGATGGTAGTCGAGCTGGTCCACACCGGCCGCCTGATTCAGCAGGCTCTTGGCGACGGCGTAGGCGCGCGTGGGTCCGGCGGCCAGGCGTCGCGCGACGTCGAGCACGTCGGCCTCGAACGTCTCCGCGGGGAACACCCCGGTGATCAACCCCATCTCCGTCGCGGCCTGCGCCGTGAGGCGGGGATTGAGCAGCACCAGCTCCATCGCCTTGCGCAGGCCGATGAGACGGGGAAGGAAGAAGGTCGAGCTCTCGGCACCCGTGAGGCTCGTCTTGTGATACGCCCACTCGAAGCTCGCCTGCGCCGACGCGTACACGAGATCACAGGCCATCGCGATCCCGAACCCGCCGGCGGCGGCGATCCCGTCCACCGCGGCGATGAACGGCTTGGGCGCCCGCTTGATCTCCGAAATCGTGCTGTGGATGTACTCGAGGATCTGCTTGAAGCTCTCCCCGAACCCCGCCGCAGGGCCGACGCCGTCGGGCTGCAGGTAGCCGAAGTCGCGCTCGTCCCCCTGCTCGCGGATGTACTTGAGATCCGCCCCGCTGCAGAACACGCCGCCGGCGCCGCGGATCACCACGCAGCGCACGCTTCTCGTCGCGGGCGAACTGCAGGCCGGCCTTGCGAAACTCCTGCGCCGTAGCGACGTCCAGCGAGTTGAACCGCTCGCGCCGATCGATCGTGATGATCCCCACCGCGCCGTCGCACGTCATCCGGATATGGTCCATCAACAGATCCTCGGCAGGGGCTCGCCCTCCGACTCGGTCATCAGCCGCCGGCCGATCCCGGTGTCGAGCACCAGACGGCCGGGGTGGTCGGCCAGACACGTGCCCACGATCGCCGCGGCGCCGCCTTGCGGATGGGCCCGGAGCGCGGCGAGCACCGCCGCCGCCGCTTCCGGCCGGACGCCGAGCAGCGCCTTCCCTTCGTTCGCGATGTGAAACGGGTCGAGCCCCAGCATCTCGGCCGCCGAGCGGACGACCGGGTTCACGGGCACCTGCGGCTCTTCGATGACGATGCAGACGCCGCTCTTCTCGGCCATCTCGTGCAGCGCGCTGGCCACGCCGCCGCGGGTCGGGTCCTTCATGGCGGTGATGGCGCCCGGAACGGCCGCCAGCGCGCCGCGGATCAGCCCGTTGATCGGGGCGACGTCCGACGTGAGCTCGACTTCGAACGCCAGGCCGTGCCGCTTGGCCATGAGCGCGATCCCGTGATCGCCGATCGTGCCGGTCACGATGATGCGATCGCCCGGCTGCAACCCGGCGTCCCGCACCAGGCTCCTGGTCATCGCTACCCCGGTGGTGTTGATCACGAGCCCGTCCAGCTCGCCACGGCCCATCACCTTGGTGTCGCCGGTGACGATCGTGACGCCCGCCTCGCGGCAGGTGTCCTGCATCGAGCGCTGGACCCGCTCCAGGTCGGCGCGCCGGAACCCCTCCTCCACGATGATCGCGCTGGTGAGGCCGAGCGGTTCGGTGGCCCCCATCATGGCGAGATCGTTCACCGTCCCCGCGATCGCCAGCCGTCCGATGTCGCCGCCGGGGAACACGATCGGATGCACGACGTGCGAGTCGGTCGTGACCACGAGCCACTGGTCGCCGACGCGCAGCGCCGCGCCGTCGTCCATGGCGGCGAGGCCGAATCCATCCACCGGGAGTGTCCACGAAGCCGGCGCTGAGCGTCTCCTCGATGAGGCGGCGCATCGCGCGCCCGCCCGCGCCGTGCTTCATGGTCACGAGGTCTCCGGACCCCACCATCGCTCCGGCCTTCAGCGTCGCGCTCATAGATCGGGATGTCCCCCGTACTGGTGCCAGATCCGGCAGGTGCCTTCGCTCGACACCATGCATGCGCCCACCGGCGTGTCGGGCACGCACTCCTTCCCGAACAGCGAGCAGCCACTGGGCGAGGCGATGCCCGCCATGATGTCGCCGCAGATGCAGAGCTGGGTGAGCGTGGACGGCGCGTGGTTCCACAGGCGCCGGACGTCGATCTGAAACTTCTTCCGCGCGTCCACGTGGGCGAACTCGTCCCGCAGCCGCAGGTTGCCGTTGGGCACGTGGGCGATGCCGCGCCACTGGCCGCCCACCGTCCGGAACACGCGCCACAGCTGCTCCTGCGCGTTGCGATTTCCCTCCGGGGTCACGCAGCGGGGGAACATGTTGACGACGCGGGGCGTGGCATCCCGGACCAGCTCGACCAGCTTCACCAAGGCGGCGAGGATGTCGAGCGGCTCGAACCCGGCCACGACCACCGGAATCTTGTGGCGCTCGACGAACCGCTCGAAGATCGCCGAGCCCGTGATCGTCGCGGCATGCCCCGCGGCGAGGAACCCCTCGACCTTGGTCCCCGGCATCTCGGCCACGATCTCCATGACCGGCGGGATGTACTTGTGCGCGGACAGCACCGAGAAGTTCGGGGGCGGATCGGCGAGCACCACGGCCGCCGTCGCCACCGCCGTCGTCTCGAAGCCGCTCGCGAAGAAGACCACTTCATCGGTCGTGTCGCGCGCCAGCTCCACCGCCTGCGTGGCGCTGTACACCACGTCGAGCCGCGCGCCCGCCGTCTGCGCGTCCGCCAGGGACCGGGACGTCCCGGGCACCTTGAGCATGTCCCCGTAGGTGGCGATCCGGACGCCGTCCTGCGCCAGCACCACCGCCTCGTCCACCTCGGGGAGGTCGGTCACGCAGACGGGACAGCCCGGCCCCATGATCACGTTCAGCGCCCGCGGCAGCACCGCCCGCAGCCCGAACTTGGCGATCGACTGCTCGTGGCTGCCGCACACGTGCATCACGGACACCGGCGCGCGCCCCACTTCGCCGCAGATCCGCTCGAGCGCCCGGGAGAGCGCCTGTGCCTTCGCGGGATCGCGGAACTTGAGCTCGCTCGCGGTCCCGGTGAGCGCGGTATCAAGCATGCGGGCCTCCCGGCGGCTCGACCGGCGCACGGTCGGGCGCGGCGGTGATCTCGCCCCGGACGTCCGCGGCCATCATGTCGCCCTCGGCCTCTTTGAGCAGCAGCTCGTACAACGCGAGCGTCTCCTGGATCTCGCCCGCCGGGATCTTGCGGATCGCGAACCCCACATGGTTCAGGATGTAGTCGCCGGGCCCGACGGGCTCATCGACCACGTCGAGCCGCGTCTCCCGCCGCACACCCCAGAAATCGACGGTCGCGGTCAGGCCATGGACCTGCACGACTCGCCCTGGCACTCCGAGACACATGGTAGCCTCAGCTTTCTCTAGGTCCCGCGTTCACGCTGCAAGAGGGCCGCGGCAACCGCCGCCTGCCCGTAACTGACCGCCCCATCGTTCGGTCCGAGCTGGCGCGGCACGAGCACCCGGAGGCCGCGGGCCTCGAGGCGCGAGCGCAGCGAAACCAGCAGCCGGGCATTCTGAAAGCACCCCCCGGCGAGCGCCACGGTCCGCGTTGCTGCCAGCGTCGCCGCGCGAAGCGCGAGGTCCGCCGTCGCAGCCGCGACGCTCTCATGAAACGCGGCGGCCAGATCCGGAGTCGCGTCGCCGGCCCGACGCCGCTCGCCGAGGGCGACCAGCAACGGGATCGGATCGAGCTCCCAGGCCGTGTCGCCGCCCTCGATGAGTGGGAACGGCAACGGTGTGGCCGGACGCCGCGCGGCCAGCGCCTCGAGCTCCATCGCCGCTTGGCCCTCGTACTGCGCCACCGCGCGCACGCCGAGCACCGCGGCCGCCGCGTCAAACAACCGCCCCATCGAGGACGCGAGCGGGGAGTTCAGGTCGCGCGCGATCTGCTGGGTCGCGAGCGATCGCTCCCGCTCCGGCACGTCGCGGAACGCGGTGGCGAACGCCGCCGCGGCATCGGGCTCGAGCGACAGGTAGCCGAGCGCCGCGCGCCACGGCGTACGGGCCGCGCGATCGCCTCCCGGAAGCGGTGCGTAGCGGAGCCGGCCCACGCGCGTATAGGCGGCAAGATCGGCCACCAGCGTCTCCGCGCCCCACACGTTGCCGTCGTCCCCGTAGCCGGTCCCGTCGTAGGCGATGCCGACGGCGCGCTCGGTGACGCCATGCTCGGCGAGCACCGCCGCGATGTGCGCGTGGTGATGCTGCACGCGAATGATCCGCTCGAGCCCGAGCTCCGTGGCGATCTGCGTGGACAGGTAGGCTGGATGCAGATCGCACACAGCCATCTCGGGTTCGACGTGGAACAGGCGGCCGTAGGCGCCGAGGGTCGCCTGAAAGTGCTCGAGGGTCTCGAGGTTCTCGAGGTCGCCGATATGCTGGCTCACGAATGCGCGGCGGCCGTGCACCAGGGTGAACGTGTTCTTGAGATGCGGGCCAACGGCGACCAGGGGCACCGGACTCGCTACGGGCAGTTCGAGCGGCAGCGGAGCAAACCCGCGGGCGCGTCGCAGAAACAGTGGTGCGTCACCCGCCAGACGCACCACGGAATCGTCGCACCGCACCACGATCTCCCGATCGTGCAGCAGGAACGCGTCGGCGATCCCCGCCAGGCGCTGCCGCGCGTCGTCGTTCGCCGTTGCGATCGGCTCCTCGCTGCGATTGCCGCTCGTCATCACCAGGGGACAGCCCGCCGCCTCGAGCAGGAGCTGGTGCAACGGCGTGTAGGCAAGCATCACGCCGATGGTGTCGAGGCCCGGCGCGAGCGAGGGGGCGAGAGCCCCCGGCGTCAGCCCGGAGTCAGAACGCCTGAGCAGAACGATGGGGCGTTCCCGCGAAGTCAGGATCTCGGCCTCACCGGGAGCGATGTGCGCCAATGCGCGGGCTTCGTCGAGCGTGCGAACCATGACGGCGAGAGGCTTCGCCTCGCGGCTCTTCCGCGCACGCAGCCGCTGGACCGCCTGTTCGTTGGACGCATCCACGGCCAGATGGAACCCGCCGAGCCCGCGGATCGCCACGATGCTCCCCGCCTTCAGGAGATCCGCCGCGCGCTGGATCGCATCGGAGTCACCCCTGACCCCGGTATCCCCGGGCTGACGCCCGGGGCTACCGGCGAACTCCAACCACACTCTCGGCCCACAAGCGGGGCAACTGTTCGTCTCGGAGTGATAGCGCCGGTCCTCGGGCCGATGGTATTCGCGCAGGCAATCGGGGCACGGCGCGAACGCCCGCATGCTGGTCCGCTCGCGGTCATACGGCATGGCGTCGATGATGGTGAACCGCGGGCCGCAATCGGTACACGTAATGAACGGATAGTGGAAGCGCCGATTCGCGGGGTCCACGAGCTCGGCTTCGCAGGCCGCGCACACCGCCACGTCGGACGCGATGGGCTGCCGGCGGTCAGGCCCCTCCCGGCTTTTCCGGATCGTGAAGGTGTGAAGTCCGTTCGCGGTGCCAGGCGTGCGCTCGACGCTCTCGATCCGAGCCAGCGGCGGCGTCTCCACCCAGAGCGCCCGCATGAACGCGGACAGATCCTCAGGCGATCCCTCGACGTCGATCTGCACGTCGCCCGCGGCATTCAGGACCCAGCCGGCGAGACCGTATCGCGTCGCCAGCCGGTGCACGAACGGCCGGAACCCTACACCCTGCACCACCCCCGTCACGTGGAGCCGCACGGCCTCGAGCGCAGCAGCGGGCATGGACGCCGTCATTCGGTCCGCCGGATCTGCGAGCGGAGGAACCCGTACCACTCGACGCATCCCGTCCGGCGCGAGCGCCGACGTAGACAGAAACTTGATGGTGGGATTGACCTGGCGCGCGAAGTCCACCGCTTTTTCGACGCTGAAAGGCACGTGCGGGCAGCAGGTCCATCTTGCTCAGTACCACGTAGCGGGCCTGGCGAAAGATCTTGGGGTACTTGACCGGCTTGTCTTCGCCTTCGGTGACCGAGAACACCACGATCTTGGCGTCCTCGCCCAGATCCCACGCCGGCGGGGCACACCAGATTGCCCACGTTCTCGATGAACAGGAGGCGGGTGCGGGTCGAGGTCCACCTCATCGAGCGCGGTCGCCACCTGGCGCGCATCGAGGTGGCAGGCGCCGTTCGTCACCACCGCCTGCACCAGCCGGTCGGTGTGGCGCGCCAGCCGGTCGGCGTCGTTCTGCGTCTGGACATCTCCCGTCACGACGGAGATGGCGATTTCCGCGCCGAGATCAGCGAGGGTCCGCTCGAGCAGCGTCGTCTTTCCAGAGCCCGGCGAGGAGACGAGGTTGAACGTGAGGACGCCCGCGGCCTGAAGGCGGCGGCGTACACCGGCCGCGAGCTCATCGCTCCTGGCCATGACCCGCTCCCGCACGTCAATCGTCCGGACTGCCATCATCCACGTCCACGTAGCTCACCCGCAGGACGTCGCCGGGCAGGCGCGTGATCCGGGGTCGCGCACCGCGGAACGGCGGAGTCGAGAGCAGACTCTCGAGACAGAACTCGAGACTCGAAACCTCGACGCCGGCGTCGTCGCCCACTTCGAGTCCCACGGCCACCACGCGCCCGGCCGCCGCGGGGCCGACTTGCTCCTCTGCGATACGGCAGACCTCGAGCGCCAGGCTCATTTCATGCATCGACGGCCGCGACCCGTGGCGTGCAGACGTGTCCCCACTCCGCGAGCACCCGGACCGCGGTCGCCACCAGCTGATCGAGCCCATCGCTGCACCACCTCGCTGAGCTCCTCCGAGAGCTCGATGCGCGCCGGCTGGAGTCCGATGGCCGTGGTGTATTCGGGCAGCGTCCCCCGCAGCTCGGCCAGCGCCAGCACGTCGCGCAGGTCGACTTCATGCGGGGAGATCTTCGTGGCCAGATAGCGCGGCAACCGATCGCGCGGGAGAATGATCTCGGTCCCGGGCGCCGCGCCGATCTCGATGGCATCGATCAGCAGCACCCGCCCTGCGTCCTCGATCACCGGCAGCAGATTCATGCCCCAGGTCCCGCCATCGACAAGCTCTACGTCTTCTGGAAGGTGCCACCCGTCCCGCAATCGCTCCAGAACCGCGAGCCCCAAGCCGTCGTCACCCATGAGCGGATTGCCGACCCCGATCACCACCGTGACGGGCGGGGAGGCCTCACTTGGGCTGGTCGACATAGTCCACATCGGTGCGAACAAACCGGCCGCCGCTGATGATCGACGAGATCGTCCCGGTGCGCTCCAGGATATCGGCACGCAGCGCGAGGTAGAGGTGGACCGGGAGGAAGATCAGGAACACCCACGACAAGACGTGATGAATGAAATGCACCACCTGAATACCACCGGCGAACGGAATGACCCAACCGAACAGCGTGTACCACAGGCCGCCGGGGCGTGACTGGCCGTACATCGCGAACCCGGTGATCACCTGCGTCGCGGCCACGAGATACAGGCTGGTGTAACTCAGCTGCTGGATCGGGTTGTGCCCGAGGTAATGGGGCGCTTTCTCCGGCTGGATCATCAGGTAGTACTTGGTCTGCTTCCACATGTTGATCCAGTCCTGCCTGGACACGGGGAAGAGCGCGGTCCAGCGCTCGAACTCATTCCCCGCCAGGAGCCAATAGACCCGCACGATCGCCGTGGCAACGAACAGTCCCGCCGCCGCGAAGTGGAGGAACCGCATCCGGCCCATCAGGTAGTGGCTGCTCGCCTCTCCGCTCTGGACGAAATACGGAGCGCCGATATAGAACCCGGTCACCACCAGCACCAGGATCGACAGGACCGCGATCCAGTGCATTGCCCGGATCGGCCACTCCCACAGGTACACCCAGCGGTAGTTGCCCGACGGCGGCTGGAGCTTCTGGGCGAAGGAGCTGCCGGCCTTCCCGCCCCCGGCGCTCATTGGACCTGCACCGAGGTGATGAGATTCCCGGTGGCGTCGAGCACGTGCACGCCGCACGCCATGCACGGGTCGAACGAGTGAATCGTGCGCAGGATCTCGATCGGCTGGTCCGGTTTGACCAGCGGATGGTTATCCATCAACGCAGCCTCGTAGGGCCCCGGAACCCCCTTCGCATCGCGCGGCGAGCAGTTCCAGGTACTCGGGACGACGCACTGATAGCGGGAGATCTTCTGGTCCTCGATCTGCACCCAGTGCCCGAGCGCCCCGCGCGGCGCGTCGAGGTAGCCGTAGCCCTGGGCCTTTGCCGGCCATTTCCCCGGGTCCCACTTGTCGCCATTGAACGTCTGGGTGTCGCCACCCTTGATGCGGGCGACCAGGGCATCGTACCAGTGCGACAACCGCCGCGAGAGCAACACAGTCTCCACGCCGCGCGCCGCAGTCCGTCCCAAGGTGGAGAACAGGGCGGCGGGACCGACATCCAGCCGGTCCATCAATTCCTTGATCATGTGCCGCACGTCTTCGTGCCCCGCGGAGAACGCCACCAGCATGCGCGCGAGCGGTCCCGACCTCCATGGCGCGGCCCTCGTAGCGGGGCGTCTTCATCCACGAGTACTTCTTCTCCCCCTGCAGATAGGTCCAGGGGGTCTTGGGACCCGTGTACTTCGCCTTCGTTTCGCCCTCCCACGGATGCAGGCCGGCCTCATCCCCCTTGGAGTACTCGTACCAGGAGCTGTTGATGTACTCCTGCACCTGCTTGTGGTCGTACGGCCAGACCTTGGTCAGGTCCTTGCCCAGGATGATGCCGCGCGGAAAGTAGAGCGAGTCGATGTCGCGCACATCGCCGTCGGGGAATTCGCCGCAGGCGAGGTAGTTGCCGGTGCCGCCTCCGATCCCGGCCCACTCCTTGTAGAAGCCGGCGATCGCCATCAGGTCCGGGTAGTACACCTGCTCCACGAACCGCTGGGCGCGCGCGATCATGCCATGGATCTCGACCAGGCGTGCCGCGTTGATCGTCATCCGGCTGTCGAGATTGATCGCCGATGCCATCCCCCCGACCAGGAAATTCGGGTGGGGGTTCTTGCCGCCGAAGATCGTGTGCACCCGGATCACGTCGCGCTGCCAGTCGAGCGCCTCGAGGTAATGCGCCACGGCCAGCAGGTTCACGGCGGGGGGCAGCTTGTACGCCGGGTGCCCCCAGTAGCCGTTGGCGAATATTCCCAACTGCCCGCTCCCGACGAACGTCTTCAGCCGGTTCTGCACTTCGGCGAAGTACGTCTCCGAGTTGTTGGGCCAGGGCGAAACGGATTTCGCGATCGCCGCCGTCTCCGATGGCTTGGCGGAGAGCGCGCTCACGACGTCCACCCAGTCGAGCGCGTGCAGGTGATAGAAGTGCATCACGTGATCCTGCACGAACTGCATCCCGTGAATCAGGTTGCGGATCAGGTTGGCGTTGGGCGGAATCTTGATGTCGAGCGCGTCCTCCACAGCACGGCAGGAAGCGACGGCGTGGACGACGGTGCACACGCCGCAGATGCGTTGCGTGAAGGCCCACGCGTCGCGCGGATCGCGCCCCTGCATGATGATTTCGATGCCGCGGAACTGCGTGGAGGTGGCCCACGCGTTGGTGATCTTGCCGGCGTCGGCCTGCGCCTCGATGCGGAGGTGGCCTTCGATACGGGTGATCGGGTCGACGACGACTCTAGTCGTGGCCATGGCCGCCTCCTTCGCCTCGGTTATCGATGACGGGCAGCTTGCGCCGCTCGCGCATCTGGTGCACGCCGGTGGCAATCGCGTGCGTCGCAACGCCCGCCGCCGCCCCGATAGCCAGCGCGGCACCGAGCGTATCCGCGTAGCGCTCGACGCCGAAGCCGGCAACGTCCGGCAGCCGTCCGTAGAACGGCGTCATCGTGTCCCAGAAGTTGCGCTCGGTGCATCCGATGCACGGATGCCCCGCCCCGATGGGCCAGCTCGTGCCGCCATTCCACAGGAAGATGGGACACGGCGAAAACGTTGCCGGCCCCTTGCAGCCGACGTGGTACAGGCACCAACCCTTGCGCGCCGCCTCGTCGTCGAACTGCTCGACGAACTGGCCGGCGTCGAAGTTGGCGCGCCGCGGACACTGGTCGTGGATGCGTGCGCCGTAGGCGAACATCGGCCGCCCTTCGTAGTCGAGCGCGGGAATCTTGCCGAACGTCAGATAGTGAACGATGGTCGCCGTGACCACGTCGCCGATCGGCGGGCACCCCGCGATGTTCACGACCGGCTTGTCCTTGATGATGTCGCTCACGCCCACGGCGCCGGTGGGATTGGGCCGCGCCGCCTGGATGTTGCCCCAATGCGCGCAGGCGCCCACCGCGATGACGGCCTTGGCACCCTTCGCCGCTTCTTCGAGCAGCTCCTTCACCGGACGTCCGGCGACCGTCGTGTAGACGCCGCCCTCGTTGAGCGGGACCGAGCCCGTCACCATCAGCACGTACTCGCCGAAGTTTTTCTTCATGGCGTCATGGAGCGCGGTCTCCGCGGCGAATCCCGCGGCCGCCATCAGGTTCTCCTGGAAATCGAGCGACACGACGTCGAGCACGAGGTCGCCGATCGTCGGATCGGCGGTGCGCAGCACCGACTCGGTGCAGCCGGAGCACTCCTGCAGGGAGATCCACACGACGCTCGGGCGCTTGACAGCCGCGAGCGCCGTCGCGATCCGAGGGGTCATGAGTTCACTGAAACCGAGAACGGCGGACATCTTGGCGGAAAAGGCGAGGAAATCCCGGCGGCTCACACCTCGCTTCTCGAGGTATGCGCCGAGGGTTTCGCCTTCCGCCCACGGGTGCGACGTGGGGAGGTACATGCGGAGTCTCCGAAGGCGGTGGTACAGCGTGACGCTGCCGGAGCTACACTAGGGGACTGGTCGCCTGACTGTCGCGAAGGCCGTATGAAGAGGTCTTCATCAAGCGGTCAGTCCTCCCACCAGCAAATCATCCACCGATGTACGGTGTTCGTCAACTCGGCGCACCGAGCCTTCGGCCCTCTCTGACGCCACCATCACATTCCGTTCACGCTGACGTAACAAACGCACCGCCATCGTTCACCCAGTACGATGGTTCGGTTCTGCCTCACCTCGGCATAAGGAGGACCCATGAAATCGGTTGCGGTTTTACTCGGACTGCTCGTGGCGGCGGCAACCGCGCTGCCGGCCCAGGCGAGGTCCACTCCCGAGATTCGGGGGTTCACCGGTGCCCTGATTGCGACGGGTGCACAACATGACCTGTTCACCGACGCCCCCATCCTGGGCCTGGAGGCAGCGATGGAGTTGCGGCCGGCCGTGCATGCGGTCGCATCGTTCGGCTGGGCGCCGAGCGAGGTCGAGTACGCGTTCACCAACCCCCACGTCAGCATTCTGCAGTACACGCTGGGGATCGAGGTGGGTCTCACTCGGTTGGTCTATGGAGAGCATCTCCTCAAACCGTTCGTCGCCCTCGGAGCTGGTGGCCGGACGTACGCATACGCCGACCCGAACGTGTCGAACAATACGTGCACGGCAGGATACGGCGCCGTAGGCGCCGAGCTGCAGGCCGGCAAGACGGCGGTGCGGCTCGAGGCGCGCGGCAACATCTACTGTTATCAGCCGCCGTTCGCCGGACAGGAGTCTGAAACGCGGAACGACATCGGTCTCGTGCTGGGCGTCGTCCGTCACATCCGGTAGGATGCATATGAACGCGACCTGGCACGCCAAACACCCGATGCCGCCCAACGCGACGCTCTCGCAGCGGCTTTCGTGGCACGACGCCCACGCGAAACACTGTGCGTGCCGCTCGATGCCGCCCAAGCTCGCTGCGCAGGTCCGCGCCTGGAAAGCTCGGGGCGGTCGCCGCCCGCGCCGGATAGCATCACCGCGATGCCTGTCGCACTCGCGGTGATGCTGCTGCTGGCCGGGTGATTGTGCGGATGTGCTGATGAGGAACGATCGGGTACTCACCGCCCCAGCACCGCAGCACCCAGGAACGCGGCCGTCAGCGCCAGCGGCATGAGCAGCATGCCGATGAATCCTGCCGCCGCGCCCGCCTCCAGTCGGTCCGGCACACGCCAGCCCCCCGCCATGGTCAGGCGCACACTGCGCAGCAGGAAGTACGCCGGCAGCAGTACCGCCCAATACGCGGGTGACCGCAGCACGAAATACGTCGGGATGAACGCCAGCACCGCCAGGACGATGAGGATGTCGTACACGACGGCCATTCGCTCGCGGCCGAACCGGAGCGTCAGACCGCGTTTGCCGGTGGCGCGATCGGCGTCGTAGTCCGGGAACTCACGGATGATCTTGAGGGCCGGAAGCGCAATGAACCAGGACAACGACACGATCAACGGCAGAGTGCTAAACCCGAGCTGCACGTAGTACGCGCCGAACACCACGAGCCCCTGCCCCACCGCAATGAAGATTTCGCCGAAGCCGCGGTAGCATGCCTTGATCGGTGGAGCGGTATAGAACCAGCCGATGAAGACCGCCAGCACGCCCAAGCGGAATCGTCAGCGGACCGGTGCCGAGTCCGAACCGGAGAAACAACCCGACGGGGATCGCCAGGAGGAACGCGACTCACGGCGGCGATGAGCGCGTGCCGCCGCGGGATCAGTCCCTTGACGAGCACGCGCGTCCCACCGGTCGTCGTCACGCCCACCGCGTCGGCGCCGCCGATGCGGCCGACGTTCAGCTTGTCGTTCTCGTAGTCGAAGTACTCGTTGGCGATGTACGTGCCGTCGGTGAGCAGGAACAGCGCGACCAATGCCACGCCGAACACCAGCCAGTCGATTCGCCCGGCCTGCCAGTACGCGAGCGTTGTGCCGAGCAGGAACGGGAGCACGTTGGCGAGATGCTTCGGCAGCTCCTGAAGGTCTATCCAGGGGCGGATCCTGCGCCCAAGCGCCTGGAGGGCGCATCGCGGCGGTTGCAGTGGTCATTGGTGGGTCCTCGCTCGATGGAGGGTGAGAGAAGCGAGCGGCGACACGGCGTTCGGAGCGGCTTGAGCGCGCGCAAGAAGCGCCAGCTCAGTATGCCGCCGGCGATGGTCAACAACACGAAGAACCCTGTGTACGCGGCGGGCGCGCCGAACCCCTGTCGAGCGGAGAACCAGATCATGGCCACCACCCAGAGGCCGATGGATGCCGCCTTGACGAGCAGCATCCCCGCCAGCACGTAACCCCACGGCTGGTCCCGCAGGAGCATCAGGGCGGCGAGGACCATGGCGGGCAGGACTAGACCCAGGTCGAACACGTGAACGATGTTCGTGGGGGCCTCGAATTGCAGCACCGTCGGCGGCACCGTGCTGCGCAGCAGCGCACCCACTTCTTCCGCAAGCCACATCGCTGCCACCATACCTGCGATCGCGATCAGGTACGCGGCCACCGACCGTACCGGGGCCTGCATGACGAAGCCGGCGCGAATCCGCACCGCGTCCGTGCTCACGAGCCCGATGATCAACGCGAACAGCGAGAGACCGAACAGCGCGACGTAGACGAGGAACAGCTCGTTCCACCAGACCCCCAGCGCATACATCCCGTAGACGTAGACCAACAGTCCGAGGGCGCCCAGCCAGAGGATGCGGGCGCGCAGCGACCCCGCGCGCATGCCGACTGTTGAAGCGGCGAGCAGCGGGAGACCGACCAGCAGAGTGACCAGGTCCGTGCCCAGGTTCTGCGGCAAGAGCACGGCCGGGTCGCGGTAAATCGTCGGGACAAGCAAGCCGGTGAGATGAACGGGCACGCCGAGCACGACGATCAGCACCGACAGCCACAACTCGCTCGCGCGCTTCACGGGTGCGCCACCGCCCGGCGCTCGGCCTCGGCCTTGAGTGGCTCGAGCATCATCCACCGGATCAGAACGATCCCGGCCGAGACGAATGCCCAATAGCGGCGGAACCTGGCACGGGCCTCGCGATCGGTGGTGGCGACGCGCGTTTCCGTACGGAAGACGGACTCATCCGCCCCGAGCGGATCGGCGCGTAGCGTCCACACGATCTTCACCCACCCCGGCTCGTTGAATGCCGCGAACTCGTTGGGGGGAAGAGACCGAAATACCACGTTCGCCTCCCACGGCTGCGTGACCGCGCCTACCACCACTTCCCGCCCGGGGACTTCGGCGAGGATGCCCCACCCGAGCGACTGCACCAGCGGCAGCAGCTCCCGCGGCCGCACTTGAGTGTCGGGTGTGCTGCCCATCGCGAGCTCCCGCCCGCGGAAGATCCACCGCGCGAGGGGCGCATGCAGCAGGTCCATGTCCTTCGCCGCACCGAGGACGATCGTGCCCGGCGCGGCAACCCGCACGTGGTGGCGCTCGGCCACCTCATAAGAAGGAATGAACCGATCGAGCAGCGCGTCCGCATCTTCCGGCCGGGCCGGCTGCGACGGAGTGCCGTACCGCAGCCACGCGACCGCGGCATACGCCGCGTATGTCGCCGCGGTGAGCGCGATCCCAACGCCGAGCCAGGAGGCGGCTGAGCGAATCCGATGACGCGACGTCAAGCGCATGTCTCCAGAGGCACGGGGGGCGTGCGGTGCTCGGCCCGCCACGCGAGCCCACGCAGCTGCTTGCGTTGCATGACGTAGTGCCCCGCCTTGATGAGCCACAGCGGCAGATGGTGGAACTGATAGCCATGGGCGCCACGAGCGCGCGCAATCAGCCGGGTGCAACCCGGTCCGGCATCCTCGAGCACGAACGCCCATGTGGACCCGTAAGAGCCGTCGGGCGACGGCCAGCCGAGGACGAGCGCCCGCTCCCGCTCACACTCCACGACGCGGAACCCATCCTGCACGCCCGGCAGCCCGGGGAAGAGAGTCCCGACCCCGATCTGCTGCAGGTCCGGCCGGACCTCCATGGCGCTGGGTTCGTGGCCGTTGTCGATGAAGTCGTAACTGTACCAGCCGGCGCGGCCCGCACCCATTTGCGCCAGCCAGGGCCACAGATCCCGTCGCTCGCATTTCACGGTGATGGCGTGGGTGAACGAGCCGATCGCCTCCGGAATCAGCTGATCGCCTGGTAGCGACCGGTTTCGCTCGACAGGCGTCGCGCGCACCGGGTTTACCGTATCGAGCCACCCGGCGTGAGACGGCGCCGGTTTGCCCGCCCGCCGCTCCGCTTCGAGCTTGATGCTCCGCAGCGCGCGCCACATCACCAACGCGACGCCGGGACGAATGACGCGCCAGTACCGCTGGAACGTCCGCCGCGCCGCCGCATCTGTGGTAGCGGTCCGCGCTTCGTAGCGAAGCATCGTCCCACCGGTCGCGGCGCGCTGGACCGAAAAGGTGATCGCCAACTTCGCGTACCCCGGCTCGTGAAACGTGACGAACTCATCGGTCTGGAACGGCCGGCCACCGTAGTCCCGCCGCCAGAACCGGCCAACCGATCCGACCACGAATTCAACACCGGGCTCCTCGGCCAACAGCACCCACCCCGGCCCCGCGGTGATCATGGTTCCGAACATCACCTTCGCGGGTGCCGGCGGGGCCGCCACGCCGCGCCACCGGCGCGCCATGCGGAGGGGAAACTCACGGATCGCGAACAGCGCGTTGACGAGTGGATCGCTCAGGTCCGCCTCGCGAATGGCGCGGTAGGTCACATCGGGTGGGGCGTCAACCCTCACCTCGCAGATCTGGGTTACGTCGAAGCGCGGGAGATACCGATCGATCAGCATGGGACACCTGGCAGTTGGATGACGTGTCCATATGTAGGAAGGCGGTGCTGAACGTGGCCTAAAGGTGGTATGAGGGGTGCCTCAGGGTGACGGACAATCGCGATATCGTGCATCTTGCCGTCCATGACCCCGTCCCCTCCTGGCGTCCTCTCCCCCGTCCAGCTCGGGCCCCTCGAGTTGCCCAACCGCGTCGTCATGGCACCAATGAGCCGCCGCCGCGCCGCGGCGGGCGGTCTCGCCACGCCCCTCATGGCGAAGTACTACGCGCAACGCGCCTCGGCGGGGGTGATCATTACGGAGGCCACGTGGATCTCGCCTCGTGGCATCGGATCCGAGGGAGCCCCGGGGATTTACAGCGACGCCCATGCCCGCGCGTGGCGGCAGGTCACCGACGCAGTGCACGACCGCGGCGGTCGGATATTCCTGCAGCTCTGGCACGCCGGCCGGGCGACGCACCCGGCGGTGCTTCCCGATGGCGTTTCGCCGGCCGGCCCGTCCGCCATCGCGCCGGCCGGCACAATCGCAACCCCGCTGGGTCGTCAACCCTTCGTCGTGCCGCACGCGCTCGATCTCGGTGAGATCAGAGACATCGTGGGGGAGTTCGCGCGCGCCGCGCGCCTCGCCCACGACGCCGCCTTCGACGGCGTCGAGCTGCACGCAGCGCAGGGATACGTGATCGACCAGTTCCTGCGTGACGGATCGAATCGCCGCACGGACGCATACGGCGGACCGGTCGAGCACCGCGTGCGATTCTTGCTCGAGGTGACGCAGGCGGTGTGTGAGGCATGGGGGGAAGGACGCGTGGGGATTCAGCTCTCGCCCGCCAGTCCCTTGCACGACATGGCAGACAGCGACCCCGCGGCCACCTTCGGACACGCGGCCGCCGCGCTCAACGGCTTCGGCCTTGGGTACCTCCACGTGTTCGAGCCGCTCGAACCAGCGGTCCCCGCACCCCCGATCACGCCGTTACTCCGTGCTCGATTCCGGGGCCCGCTGATCGCGAACGGTGGCTACAAGAAGGAGTCAGCCGACGGCGCGGTCGCGAGCGGCGCCGCGGACCTCGTCGCGTTCGGGCGGCCGTTCATCGCCAACCCCGATCTCCCCGAGCGATTCGCCGCGGGCGCCCCCCTTACCCAGCCCGATCCGAGCACGTTCTATGGTGGGGACGCGCGGGGTTACACGGACTACCCCCGCCGTGACGGCGCGTAAGGCCCGGTCAGGCGGCGAGGCCGACCCCGAATAGAACGCAGTACGCGAGCAGGACCTGTCCCGCCTGCGGGGTCAGGGGAATCATCTCGTCGTGGGTCCGCGCGCGCAGCACCCGCCGCGCGACCACCACCGCATACGGGATCGACAACAGCGGAAGCAACACGAGGCGCCCCACCCCCCAATCGAGCCACATCCAGAGCGGGATCGCGTACCCGATCGCAAGCAGCACGAGATACTCCGCCCGACTCCAGCGCGGCCCGATGAGCACGGCAAGGGTGCGCTCGTTCTTCGCGCGGTCGTGCTCCAGATCGCGGATGTTGTCGATGACGAGGATGTTCGTGGTCAGGGCCCCGACCGGCAGGCTCGCGACGAGCGCGAGGTGCGTTACGGCGCCCGCCTGCACGTAGTAGGTGGCCGTCACGGACACGATGCCGAAGAACAAGAAGAACAGCGGATCCCCCAGGCCGTTGTCGCCGAGCGGGCGGGGGCCGGCCGAGTAGGCCAGGCTCGCGACGATGCTCGCGAGCCCCACAACGAGCACCGGCAGGCCACCTACGGAGATGAGGTAAAGGCCCACCACCGCCGCCCCGGCGTAGCAGGCCCAGATTGCACGCCGGAGCTCCAACAGGCTCACCACACCCGCATTGAGCGCCTGCACGAAGAGCGCATGCTCGCGATCTTCGGGATGGCGGGTGAGGTTGAAGTAGTTGTCGGCGATGACGCCGCCGAGCTGCACCAGCCACCCCGCGACGAACGCCGCCAGCGCGGGACACCACGCCGTCATGCCGTCACGCCGCGCGAGCCCCAGGGCGACGAGCACCGGCGCCGCCGCCGTCGGCAGCGTATGGCGCGGGTACAGGAGCATCCGTACCCAGACGTCACGCCGCGATACGGTCATGTACCCGCATGAAGGAATCTTTCTGTCTTCTTCACTCTTGCCCGACTCGCTTCCAGCGAGACTGTAGTCACACACCGCACCGGAGCACATTCTGGTGATCCGTCGTTCGCAGAGCAAGCAGTCGAGCCCGTCCGCTCCCTCTGAGGGGGCTGCGGACTTGTCGCGACTGCTCGATGCCGAGGCCCGGCTCGAGGAGATGCTGTGCCGCGCGCGGGCGCAAGCAGCGGGACTGATCACCACCGCGCAGGAGGCTGCGGCGGCACGCGAGGCCGCCCTGGTAGCCAGTATCGACGCGATCTGTCGCGAACTCGAGGCAACGATCGAGGCCGAGCGGCAACGACAGGAGCAGGAGGTCATGGAGGCGGCGCGGCGCGACGCGTTGCGTTTTGACCAGACCGGCCCCGAACAGATCGACGCCCTGGCACGCTACGTCGTGGAGCGCGCGATCGGAGTTGGGGCGTGATCATCAAAATGTCGAAGGTGCGGATACTCGGCCCCCGCGAGCGCCTGCCCGCCGTACTGCGCGCCCTGCAAGACCTCGGCATTCTCCACCTGGCGGCGCCCACCGCCGGGCAGCCGCTCACCGCCCTGCAACTCTCGGCGGAGCAGCAACGCGAGCGCCGCCATCTGATCGCGGCGATCGAGGACGTCGAGCACGCGATGGCGGAGCTGGGCCTCCCGGCTGGGTCGGGGGCCGCACCCCGCGGGTCCGCCCCGACGACGACCGACTTCGCGCGCTGGGCCCGGCTCGCGTGGCGGGCGCGCCGCGCCGCCGAGCGGCTCAAGACGCAAGCCACCGCGCTCGAGGAGGAGCGCGCCCTCATCCTCAAGTATCAGCACTTCTTCTCCGCGTTCAGAGCGTCGCTCGAGAGCGAGGCGCGGTGGCCGAACGCCACCGCGTACCACGTGCTCTTGAAACACGGCGACACGGAGTCGCTGCGCAAACTGCGGACAAGTCTGACGGCGGTGATCGGGGACGAGTATCAGCTCTATACGCAGCCGCTTCCGACCGGTGAGACCGCGCTGTTGGTCGTGGTGTCGGCGCGGGCGGCAGGCAGTGTGGAGCGCCTCATGGCCGAAGCGCGGGTTGAAGAAATCCCCATTCCTGCGGCCTATGGCGGCGCGTCTCTGACGGACGCGATTCCCCGGATGCTCGCCCGCCTGGGGGAGATCCCGCAGGAACAGGAGAAGGTGCGGCGCGAGCGCGAGGGCCTCGCCCGGGAGCTTGGCGGCGAGCTGCGGCGCGCGCGGGCCGGCCTGCACGACCGGCTACAGGAGCTCGGCGTCCTGCCGCTCTCCGGGGTGACGGCGCGCGCATTCGTGCTCGAGGGGTTCGTACCGGCGCGCGCCCGCAAGGACCTGGAGACGGCTATCCACACCGGGTTCGGCGACGATGTCGTCGTGAGCGCGTTGTCGAGCGAAGAATGGGAATCGCAGGACGCCCCCGTGGTGCTCGCAAACCCGCGCCTGCTCCGCCCATTCGAGGCGCTGATCCGCATCATGCCGCTGCCGCGGTACGGCACGATCGACCCCACTCCCTTCGTCGCCGTGTTCTTTCCGGCCTTTTTCGGCCTGATGATGGGCGACGTGGGATACGGGCTCGTGCTCGCTGTGCTCGGGCTCCTGCTGCACGCCCGATCCAAGCCGGGGTCGCTCCTGCGCAATGTCTCCGAGATCATCGGACCCTGTGCGCTCTTTGCGATCATTGCGGGCTTTCTGTTCGGGGAATTCTTCGGCGACCTGGGACATCGCTGGTTCGGCATGCAGCCGATCGCATTCAACCGCGAGGAAGCGCTGATCCCCTTCCTCCTGCTCGCCGTCGCGATCGGGGCGGTGCATATCCTGCTGGGCTTCGGTCTGAGCGTCGCGAGCAACCTGCGGCGGCACCCCCGCGCGGCGCTGGGCAGCGGGCTGTCCGCGCTGATGCTCGTGCTGATCATCCTGGCCCTGCTCGCCGCAGTAGATGTTCTCCCCCGGGCGTTCTTCACGCCGGCATCGATTGGCCTGCTCGTGGCCTTCCCGGTGCTGATCGTGCTCGAGGGCCTGGTCGCGCCGATCGAGCTGCTCACCTCGATCGGCAACATCCTGAGCTATGCCCGTATCATGGCGTTGGGCGTCGCGTCGGTCATGCTCGCGGTGGTCGCGAATCGCATGGTCGGGTCGGTCGGCAGCGTCGCGGTCGGCGATCGTGTTCGCCCTGCTGTTTCACTTCGTCAACTTCGCGATCGCGCTGTTCAGCCCGACGATTCACGCGCTGCGTCTGCACTACGTGGAGTTTTTCGGGAAGTTCTACAGTCCGGGCGGCGTTCGATACGAGCCGTTCGGGCGCTGGACCCACGACGTTCGGTAGCACCGGCCCTCGATAGGAGCGTCTATATGAACGTCCTGTTTACCGTACTGGCTGCGGCCCTCGCCGTGGCGATCCCCGCGCTCGCAACCGCGTGGGCGCAGTCCCGCATCGGACCGGCCATCGCGGCGAGCATGGCCGAGAAGCCCGAGCTTTCCACCACGGCGATCCTGATGATTGCGATCCCTGAGACGATGGTCATTCTCGGGTTCGTGGTCGCCGTGCTCATCCTGCTCGGGAAGACGGCGTGAACTGGTCGACCCGAATGTCGCGGCTGAAGCCGCGGCTCGGCCCTGCCGCTGAAGCGGCCATGCCGTGCCCGTTTACGGGCAGGTGCCGAGCCGCGAGTTCACTCGCGCCTCCCTAGCCATGCCCCTCGAGCATCTGCTCACCGCACTGGAGCGCGAAGCGACGGCGCAGGCCGAGGCGCTGCTCGCCACAGCGCGCGCCGAAGCCGCCGAAATCGCCCGCGACACCGACGCGCGCCTGGCGCGGCGCCGGAGTGACGCACTCGGACCCCGCGAAACGGAGTTGCGGGGAGCCGCTGCGGCCGCGCTCGGCGACGCACGGCGGGTGAGCCGCAGCGACGGTGCTCGAAGCCCGAGAGCGGCTGCTCGAGCGCGTATTCGCCGCCGCGCGCGCCCGGCTCCCCGAGGCGCTCGCGAGCGATGCATACCGCGCGGCGCTCCCCCACCACGTGGACCAGGGGCTGCGCGCCATCGGCGATGAGCCTGCCCTGATCCGTTGCCCGGTGCTCCTCGTCCCCGCTGTGCAGGCCGCGGTCGCAGACGCGTCAGAACGTATCGGTGCGGGGCGAGGCGGGGGCGGCGCCGGCGTGATCGTCGCCACCAGCGACGGCGCCGTCGAGGCCGACAACACGCTCGAGGCGCGGCTCGATCGGCTGCGTCCGCACCTCGCGCTCGAGGTCCTCGGACGACTGGGCACGACACCATGACCGTGCGCTGGGAAGACCTGAACGCCCGCGCGCGTGGTCTCGCCACCCACCTCCTGAGTGGCCCGCAGCTGGCGATGCTGGCGCAGGTCCCGGACGCCGCGGCGCTCGGGGAGGCGCTGCGGCATCTACGGCTACCCCTTGGAAGAAGGCACCGCCTCGCCCGCCGCGCTGGAGCTCGCGCTCCGCCGCGCGGCCGCGGACCGGCTCCGACTGCTCGCCCGCTGGTGCGGCCCGCGCGTCGCAATCCTGGCCGTGCTGTTCGAAGATGAGGACCGGCGCAGCCTGCGCGCGCTGCTGCGCGGCAGCCTGCAGCACGCCCCCGCCGAGGCTCGGTTGGCCGGCCTCGTACCGACGCCCACACTGCCGGAGCGTGCCCTGCGCGAGCTCGCGAACCAGGCCACACCGGCGGCCGTCGCGGCGCTGCTCACCGCATGGCGCAACCCGTACGGGTCGGTGCTGCTCGCCGCTGCCTCGGCCGCGCAGCCCGACCTGTTCACCCTGGAGTTGCTCGTCAACCGCACGTTCGCGGCCCGCGCGAGCCGCGCCGCACGCGGCACCGGCCTCCTGGCTGACTACGTTCGCGACGCGATCGATCTCGAGAACGCGGTACACGGCGCTGGTGCTCGCGAGCGAGGGGAGAGACATCAGCCCCGGGGAAGCCTTCCTTCAAGGTGGACGCCACCTTGTCGCAATCGGCGTTCGAAGCAGCGTGTGCGGCAGGCTCGACCACGGGAGCGGGCCGTCGCATTGCCGCGGCGCTCGTGAACACGCCCTTCGGACCGGTGTTCGCCCGGGCGAGCGGCGATTCCGCCGGGCTCGAGACCGCCCTGCTGCGGGCCCGCATCCGCGCACTCGTTCGCACCGGACGGATCGACCCGCTCGGGCCCGCCCCGCTGCTCACCTACGCGCTCCGGCTGCGCGCCGAAATGCTGGATGTGCAGCGCATCATCTGGGGGGTCGCGCTCCGCACGCCGCGGGCGATCCTGCGGACGGGACCTGGTGACCGTCTGATGGACTACGCGCTCCGTGTCGTGTGCCGGCCGGAAGTCGCCGCGGGCTTCGCGCTCGCGGGCCTCCAGCCCATCGAAGCAGCGGCGCCCGCAGCCGGGCATCGCGGCGGTGCAGGAGCTCCTGGCACAACCCGACGTCGGGGTCGCGCTCGTGGAAGACCTCTTCTACGACGCGCTCCCGGAGGACCTGCGCCGCCAGGTGGGACGCCGGTCGCTGCCGCTGCTCATCCCCTTCCCCGGTCCCGCCTGGGTCGAGCGCCCCGCCGCCGCCGAAGCCTACATCGTCGAGCTGCTGCGCCAGGTGATCGGCTACCGCGTGAGGCTCAGGTGAGCGACCCCGCATCGTCCGGATCAGCGGCTCGCTCGCCGAGGTCGCGCCGCTCCGCAACGCAGCCCTGTACGAGCTGGTGCGCGTCGGGTCACGCGGGCTGCTCGGCGAGGTGGTGCGCGTGGCGGGCGACCTCGCCACCGTGCAGGTCTACGAAGACACGACCGGCCTCCAGGTGGGCGAGCCGGTCGCGGCGAGTGGCCGGCCCCTGACCGTGCATCTCGGTCCCGGATTGCTCGGCAGCGTGCTGGACGGCGTGGGACGGCCTCTCGGCCGTGTCGCGGAGACCGGCGGCGACTTCATTCAGCCGGGGGTCGCAGCGGCCACGCTCGACGCGGCACGACGGTGGACATTCGCTCCCCTGGTGCAGCCCGGCGCTCACGTCGCGGGCGGCGACGTGCTGGGCACCGTTGAGGAACGACCGGGGTTGCTGCACCGCATCCTCGTGCCCCCGGGTGTCGAGGGCACCGTCGCCGAGCTTCACGCGGGCGAATTCAGCGTCGCCGACGAGGTGGGCCGGCTCGAAAGCGGGACGACGCTCGCACTCGGGCACCACTGGCCGGTGCGCCAGCCGCGCCCGTCCGCGCGGCGGCTGCCCTCGCGCGAGCCGTTCATCACCGGTCAACGCGTGTTCGACTTTCTGTTCCCGGTGGCCGAGGGCGGCAGCGTTGCCGTGCCGGGCGGGTTCGGGACCGGCAAGACGGTCATCGAGCAATCGCTCGCCAAGTACGGGGCCGCGGACGTGGTGGTCTACATCGGGTGCGGCGAGCGCGGCAACGAGATGGCCGAAGTGCTCGAGGAGTTTCCCAAGCTCCTCGATCCTCGCACGGGCCGGTCGATCATGGACCGTACGGTGCTGATCGCGAACACGTCCAACATGCCCGTGGCGGCGCGCGAGGCGTCGGTGTACCTGGGGATCACGATCGCCGAGTACTACCGCGACATGGGCTACCGGGTGGCGGTGCTGGCGGACAGCCTGTCACGCTGGGCGGAGGCGCTGCGCGAGATCGGTGCCCGGCTCCAGGAGATGCCGGGCGAGGAGGGCTATCCCACGTATCTCGGCAACCGACTGGGAAAGTTCTATGAGCGCGCCGGTCGGGTGGAAGCGCTGGGACAACCGGCGCGTACCGGCGCCGTAACCCTCATCAGCGCGATCTCACCGCCCGGGGGCGATTTCTCCGAGCCCGTCACGCAGGCGTCGCTGCGCGTCGCGGGCGCCCTCTGGGCGCTCGATCCCGCGCTCGCGCATCAACGCCAGTTTCCCGCCGTGGACTGGGAGACGAGCTACAGCCTGCACGCCGACGCGCTGGCCCCGTGGTTCGCCAGCGCGGCGGGCGCCGATTGGCCGGAGATCCGGCGGGGGACGCTCGAGCTGATGCAACGGGAACGGGAGCTGCGCGAAATCGCCGGCCTGGTGGGACCGGAGGCGCTCCAGGATCGCGACCGGCTGCTGCTCGACGCCGCGCGCGTCGTCCGCGAGACGGTGCTGGGCCAGAGCGCCTACGACCCCAACGACGCTCATTCCCCGCTCGACAAGACCTACCAGCTCGCAGCCCTGGCGCACGGGCTCTATCAGAGCAGGGCTCCGGGCGCTCGACGCGGGAACACCGATCGAGCGCATTGATCTTGGACCCGCGCGTCGCGCGCTCGCTGGCGTCCGGCGCGCCGGGCCGGCCGAGCTGCCGGCGTGCATTGCGGCCGCGACGGCGGCCGTGGCGGCACTGGCATGATCTCCATCGCCCGGCGCTACCACGGCGCGGAACGCGCGACCGGACCGCTGCTGTACGTCCGGCGCACGCCGACCGTTGCGTTGGGCGAATGGGTGTCGATCCAGGCACCCGGCCAGCCCGCCCGGCGCGGCCAAGTGATCGACGCCGGCCGCGACATCTCCGTGATTCAGGTGCTCGAGGACACGGTTGGCCTCGCACCGGCGGGGGTCGAGGTCACACTCACGGGCGATGTGGGTTCGGTCGTCGTCGGTCGCGAGCTCCTCGGCCGGGTGTTCAACGGGATGGGCGCGCCCGCCGACGGGTTGCCGGCGCCCGTGGGCGAGGCGCTCCGTCCCATCTGGGCCGCGCCGCTCAACCCCGCGCGCCGGGCACGTCCGTCCGACTTCATCGAGACCGGTCTCTCAGCGATTGACGGGATGAACACGCTGGTGCGGGGTCAGAAGCTTCCGGTATTCTCCGGTCCCGGGCTTCCGGGACTCGACCTGGCGGCGCAGATCGTGGAGGGGGCGCGCGCGCCGCACGACGAGCCGTTCGCGGTGATCTTCGTCGGGATCGGCATCACGGCGCGCGAGACCGACGCCTTCCTCGAGCGGTTCGAGCGCAGCGGCGCGCGCGAGCGCAGCGTGCTGTACCTGAACGAGACCCGCGATCCCACGATCGAGCGGCTGCTCGCGCCGCGCGTCGCGCTCGCCCAGGCCGAGTTCCTCGCCTTCGATGCGGGGATGCACGTGCTCGTCGTGATCGCCGACATGACCCACTACTGCGAGGCGCTGCGCGAAATCGCCACGGCGCGCGAAGAAATCCCCGGCCGCCGCGGCTACCCGGGCTACATGTACACCGACCTCGCGAGCATCTACGAGCGCGCCGGGATCGTGGCCGGCCGGCCTGGGTCGGTCACGCAGATCCCGATCATCACGATGCCCGACGACGACATCACCCATCCCATTCCGGACCTCACGGGCTACATCACCGAAGGACAGCTCGTGCTGTCGCGCGAGCTGCACCGCCGCGGGGTGTTCCCGCCGCTCGACGTGCTGCCGTCGCTCTCCCGGCTCATGAACGCCGGCATTGGAAAAGGAAAGACCCTTCCGGAGCATCGCGAGTGGGCCGATCAGCTGTACGCGGCCTACACCCAGGGACGCGACGCACGCACGATGGCGGCGATCGTGGGGGAGGCCGGCCTGTCACCCGGCGACCGCCGCGCGCTCGCGTTCGCGGACCGGTTCGAAACCGAGTTCGTGGCGACAGGGCACTGCCCGCCGCCGCATCCAGGAAACCATCGACATCGGCTGGCGCCTGTTGGAGACCCTGCCGCGCGAAGACCTGATCCGCTCTCCGACGCGACCTGGGCTGCGCGCCGGGAGAATGCGACATGAGCGTCGCCGGCCGGATGGCTCCGACCCGGATGAACCTCATCCGGGCGGCGCGCCGCCTCGCGCAGGTCGGGAAGGGAGTCGATCTCCTGCGCCGCAAGCGCGAAGCGCTGGTCAGCGAGCTGTTCCGGCTCGCCCGTCCCGCCGCCGACGCCCGCGCGGGGATCGAGCAGGCCACACAGCGGGCGTATCCCGCCCTGCTGGGCGCGCTGGCGAGTCATGGGCTGGCGGGGTTGCGGCCGCTCGGCTGGCCGGCCCGCGACATCCCGCTCGAGATGGAGCCGGGGTCGGTGTGGGGAATCGCGGTCTCGACCATCGTGCGCCGGCCGGCCCTCGCCCGCACCCTCGGCGCGCGCGGCACGGCCCCCGGCTCCACCGGGCCGGCTGCCGTACGCGCGGCGACTGAGTTCGAGCGTCTGATCGAGCTGCTGCTCGATGCGGCGCCGCGGGAAATGCTGATTCGCCGCCTGGGCGAAGCCCTGTCGCAGACATCACGCCAGGTCAACACCCTCGAACGCCGCGTCGCGCCCCAGCTGCGGTCGGACATGGTGGGGGTACGGCGCGTCCTCGACGAGCGGGAGCGGGAGGAGCGGCTGCGGTTGAAACACCTGTTACGGCGCCGCTGATGCGCACGCGCGTGGCGTGGTCCGAGACCCTGGCGAAGGTCGCCGATTCGTCGCATTCTAGGGCGTCACAAGAGGCACCGAGTGGTGCGAGTTGACACGTGCCGAACCCTCACCCGACCTTCCAAAGCCTTCACGCGCCGGACGGGATCGTTCCCCACGCCGGTACCCAACCAAGAAGCGGAGGAGTTCATGCGACGGATTCCGGCCGGAGCACTGTTGATGGGTCTCACGGTAGTCATCGTGGCGGCATGCCAGCAGGCCCCGCGGGCCCCGACCACTGAGCAGGCGACGCAGACCGTCGCGCCGCCCCTCAGTCACAGCGATCAACTGCTCTTGGCAGCCGCCAGCATCGCACTGCCGCCGGCCGGCGTTCAGCCGGGCGACCTCCCGGAGCCCGAACTCCCGGGGAGCACAGGTCCTCGCGACGTATTGCGCGCAGTGCCACGCGTTGCCGGCCCCGACGGCCCACAGCGCGACCGATTGGCCAGGCGTGACGCGACGCATGTGGATCCGCATGGATGAACTTCCCGAGTCGTTAGGGGTGAAGGTAACGAGCGCGGCGGAGCGGTACGAAATCCTGAAGTACCTCACCGGCAACGCCCTCAAGATCAGCGGCTCAGTACTTCCGGCGGGGAAAGGGCGCGAGACGTACGCACAGGTCTGCAGCCGCTGCCACGCGTTGCCCGACATGCGTCAGCATTCGAAGGAAGATTGGCCGACCGTCTTCGCTCGCATGGAGCGGAACATGGAGCGGATGAAGGTCAAGCCGCTCACGCCAACAGAGGGGCAGGACGTTCTGATGTACCTCAAGAGCACTGGTGCTGCAACGCGACCGGCTCGAAAGAGCGGGGACTAGGGCCCGCTCCCAACGCCCGAGTGCCGTCAGCACGCCCATAGAGTAGAAAGGAAGCAACATCCATGAGGCTGCGTCCCGCAGTGATCCTCGCGGTGCTGGCGCTTGGCGCGTGTACCGAGGAGACGATCACCTACGTCGAAAGGCCGCCGTTCAATCCGCCGCCTGACGCGGCGGCCGGCTTTCTCGGCTATTTCACGGTGAGCACCAAGCAGACGACGTGCGGCAACTGCCACTCCGGCGTGCAGGCGTCGTGGGGCGCGACGAAGCACGCTAGTGCCTGGATGGACCTGCAGGCCTCCGGCCATGCGAATTCATCCTGCAACGCCTGCCACACCGTCTCGCAGCTGGGCAACACGCGTCGGCAAGCCCGCCGGCTACACGGTGGTGCCCGATTCAGCCTACCACGATGTGCAGTGCGAGAGCTGCCACGGGCCGGGGCTCACTCACGCGGAGAACCCCGACATCACCACGAACCAGCCGCTGGCATCGATCCACGTCGATACCGCGCTGGCGAACGGATGCGGCGGCTGCCACACGGGAACGCACGAGCCGTTCGTGGATCAGTGGGTCCAGTCCGCCCACGGGTCCGGCCCCGGATTCGCGTCTGCCGGCCGCGAACGCGTCCTGCGCGCCCTGCCACGAAGGGAAGGCCGCGATCGCGATACGGTTTGGGGACACCGAGGCCAACTACGCTCGAGAAGAGCGACACGACCCATCAGCGCATCGTGTGCTCCGTGTGCCACGACCCGCACGGGTCGCCGTACGAGCACCAGCTGCGGGCATCGGTTTCCACGCCGACGACCGACAATCTCTGCATCAAGTGCCATGCTCGTAGCGCGACCCCGCCCTGGAGCGCCGCGAGCGCGACCTCCTCGGCGCGCGGACCGCACGGCGCGCAGGGCTTCCTGGTGATCGGACAGAACGCGGGCTGGATTCCGCCGGGCTTCACCTACGACACGAACAACATCGTGAGCAGCCACGGCACCGGCCAGAACCAGCGGCTGTGCGCGACCTGCCACGTGGTCCGGACGACGATCACCGACGCGGCCACCGGTGCCTTCCAGTTCCAGAGCGTCGGTCACCTGTTCGACGCGATCCCCTGCAAGGATGCGAACGGCATACCGGTGCCCGGGACCTGCGCAACCGCGCAACGCGATTTCTCCGGCTGCGTCAGTTCCGGATGCCACTCGTCCACGCAGACCGCGATGTCGGCATACACGTCCGAAATCGGCACGCTGAACAACCAGCTCGATCAGATCTGGACCGACTTGAACGCCAACGCCATCATCGATTCAACCGACGGCGGCTTGGTGCCGCAGCTCGTCGCGCGGGCCATGCGGCCGGGAGCAACGGCCGCGGATTCGGCCCCGATCAACTTCCGCAGCACGACCACGACGGTCGCCAAGGGCACACTGTACAACGCCGCGCTCGCGGCGACGGACGACCGCGCGTACTTCCTGAACGGCCGGGTGCTGGGCAACGGCTTCACCGCCCACGCGGCGTCGGGAAACGGAGTGCACAATCCATTCCTGCTCGAGGCGCTGCTCACCTCGTCGATCGCGGCGATCCATACGACGTACGGCCTCACGCCGCCGGCGAACTTTGACTTGCGAATCCGTGCGACGCCGCCGCCGGGGCTCAAGGTGAGCGTCCGATAGTTTGCCGTCGCTCGAGCGCCCCCTCCCATGGGAGAGGGGTCAGGCGTGACACCCCAGCAGGTGGCCGTCGGGCAGCCGCCGCTGCCCGGCGGCGTCGCCGCCGTGCTGCGGTTCTTCTTCAATCTTCCTCAGTGGTTCCAAATCGCGGGATTCATCGTCGGGGTGCTGGTCGCGCTGGCGGTCCTGGCGCTGCTGTGGCGCTCCCGCGTCGCCATCTACCTGTGGCTCGTCTCGCTGCCACGCAGCACCAAACTCGGGCTCGCCGCAGGCGCGGGCGTCGTGGTGCTCGCGGCTGCCGGCGGCGGCGCTGTAAGCATGCACTACGTGAATCACAACAACGGCTTCTGCACCGGCTGCCACGTGATGAACGCGCCGTTTCAGCGGTTCGCCGGCTCCAAACACGACTCGCTCGAGTGCCACAACTGCCATCAGCAATCGATGTTCGCCAGCATGCGGCAGCTCTATCTATGGGTCGCCGACCGGCCGACCGAGATCGGCACGCACGCCAAGGTGGCGACGAGCGTGTGCAGCAGCTGCCACGTCCAGGGCAACGCGAAGGAGAAGTGGCAGCGCATCGCCTCCACGGCCGGTCACCGCACCCACCTCGAGTCCGATTCCAGCGCGCTCAAGAACGTGCAGTGCGTCACGTGTCACGGCATGGAGGTCCATCGCTTCGTTCCGGTGAACGCGACATGCGCCCAGTCCGGATGCCATGCGCGCATGGAGATCAACGCTGGCCAAGATGCGAGATCAGACGGATCTGCACTGTGTCGTGTGCCATCGCTTCACGGCGGAAGTCCCCCTGCTTGCGACGCGCGACTCTGCGCGCGGTACGCTCGTCCCCAGCATGAAGCAGTGCCTTTCGTGTCACGAGATGCAGGCTGTGCTCGCCGAGTTCGACCCGGCGCGCGACCCGCACCGGGGCACCTGCGGTGATTGCCACAATCCCCATACGCAGGCGAGCCCGGCCGAAGCGGCGCGCACCTGCACCTCGGCCAAATGCCATGCCGACTGGCGGTCCGACGCCTTTCACGTCGGCACGAACCACCGCAGGGTGGGCGAGAACTGCACGCTGTGTCACGAGCCCCATCACGCCAAAGTCGATCCGAGCGACTGCGCCAGCTGCCACGCCGAAGTCAAGCAACGCCGCGGCGGGAAGGGGATGAATCCCCCGCTGCCGTTCGATACCGCGGCGGCGTTGCGGCGGGTGTCGCACCTCACCACATCACCCCCGCTGCGCCTTGCATCCCGGGGGAGCCCGGATGAGGACTCTGGGCACGGACCTTTTTTTGGGGGTCCGCCGGCGGGGGGCGACCCGCGCGGCGGTGAGGCGGCCGCCGACAGCTTCCCGCACGGCCTCCACAAGAAATTCTCGTGCATCACCTGCCACGCGTCGCAGAGCGCGCGCAACCGCCTCACGTTCGAAGCCCCCCGGGGGTGCCAGATCTGCCACCACCAGGCGCCGCAAACGAGCGACTGTGCGAAGTGCCACGCCGCGAGCGAAGTGACGCGGCCTGACTCGGTTGCCGTGCGCGTCGCCGTAGCCGGCAGCGAGCCGCGGCTCCACCCTGCCCGTTTCGAGCACGACCGGCACCGCACCCTGAAGTGCGTGACCTGTCACACCACGCCCGCCACCCTCGAGCCGCAGCCGGCGGTCGCGACGTGCGCCGCGTGTCATGACAACCACCACGCGGCGGGGAAACCGTGCGCCGTGTGTCACAACGACGGCGGATCCACAGCCGTGCGTGCGGCGCATGCACCCCCTGCGGAAGCGCACACCGCCTGCGACGCATGCCACGATGCCGCGATCGTCGCGCGGCTCGTTCCCGACCGGGGCTTGTGCCTCACATGTCACGCAGCGCGGCAGGAGCATTACCGGGACAAGGAATGCACGCTGTGCCATTTCGGGAGCAGCCCCGAAGCATTCCAGACTCACCTGCGGGAGGATGGCGGCTCGTGATCCCCCGCCGAATCGCGGCGCCGCTGCTGATTCTCGCGATCGCCCTCCCCCGGTCCGGGCTGGCGCAGGGCTACCGGTTGCGCGTCGACACCCGCGCGCAGGCCGTGGCCTACCGCGGCGTCCAGCTGGACAGCATCCCGGTCGGCGACACCGTGACCGGGCTGTCGGGCGGGCCGACCACGCCGGACGGCTTCGCCGTGGACTGCGTTGCGGGGAGCCCCTATTGCAGCTTCTTCCGGCCGGGGCTGCAGCAGGACGCACGTCCGGTGACCGGTAATGCAGACCTGACGGTGTGGGGTCTCGGGTTACCGGGCCTCTCGATTCACGCGATCGCACGGCTCGCCGGCTCGTTCGGCGGCGCCGATCCCTGGCCCGGGACAGAGCCATCGGCGCAGCTGCTCGAGAGCTACGCGCAATACGCGGTGGAGCGCATGACCGTCCAGCTGGGCCGACAGACGGTGGCGACACGGTTCGGGCTCACCGGATTCGACGGCGGCCGGCTCACCCTGCGCGACCGCCGCCTCGGCCTCGATGTCACGGGCTACGGAGGTTGGGGGCTGTGGCGCGGCTCGGTGCTTCCCGTCACCAGCCCGGCGCTGAACCCGCTCGACGAGTACCGCCCGCCGGAGCGGATGGTCGTCGCCGGCGGCGGTGCCGGCTGGACCACGTCTCACGGGGACGTCAGGCTCACCTACGAGCGCGAGGTGGACCCAAGCGTCCACTACTTCGTGGCGGAACGAATCGGCGTCGACGCTGGCGTACGACCCTATCGCGGCGTGACCCTCTCGGGCGGGGCCGAATACGACATGGCGCAAGGGTGGTGGGGCAGCGCGGAAGGGACGCTCGCGTACGCGGCACCGAACGGCCGCGTCAACGCCTCCGCCGCGGTGCGGCGCTATCGCCCGCACTTCGACTTGTGGACCATCTGGGGAGCATTCGCGCCGGTGCCCTACACGGCGTTCGACGCTTCGCTTGCTGTCACGCCGATCCGCCATCTCGCGCTCCGCGCCAGCGGCGAGCGCTACTCGTTCGCGAACGCCGAAGCCGCGACGCCGACGGTGAACGTCGAGAGCGACGGGTGGCGGTTCTCCTGGAACGCCGTCTACACCCTGCCCCCGAAGTGGACGGTGCAAGGCGGCTACCACTCCGAATTCGGCCCGGGAGCATCGTCGCGCGGCTTCGAAGCGGGCGTTGCGTACGCGCCGGCCGACTTCTTCACGGTCGCCGCCCACGGCGGCATGCTGGATCGCCCCCTGGAGCTGCGCTTCGACGAATCGTCGGTCCGCACGTATGGCGTGTATGCCCAGTATCGGTCGTCGTCTCGAGTGCGGGTCGAGCTGGATGCCAGCCGGTACGACGAGGATCGGAAGCGCCCCGACGCCGCGGCGTTCAGCTGGGACCAGGTGCGCGTGAGCGCTCGGGTCGTGTTTGTGTTGGCAAGCGGCGCGGATCTCAGCCGACTCCCGCCCGCCGTGCTGCAGATGCCGCGCTCGCCGGGGACCTCCCCATAGCCGCACTGCGGCACGTCCTGATGGTAGCCCTCGCCTTGGGCGTGCACCCCGGGCGGGGAGTGGCCGCGCAACAGACGCAGGCACAGCGGTTCGATCATGAGAAACACCGCCGGTTGTTCCCCACCTGCACAGCCTGTCACGCGCAGCCGGCGACCGGCGAGGGGTCGTTGTATCCCGATCCCGCGGCGTGCGCGACCTGTCATGACGGTACGGTAAAGCCGCGGGTGAACTGGCGTCCGCCGGCTGGACCGCGACGGACGAATCTGCGGTTCGATCACGCCCTCGTGCCGATAATGGTGCGCGCAGGCCAACCCGGGCCCCCGGGGTGCACGGTCTGTCACGGTTCGGACGACGGCACGTGGATGGCGGTGCAGCGCGTGAATTTTGGACGCTGCCTCAACTGTCATGGCGTGCGTACGGCGCATCTCGCGGCGCCGGACACCGCATGCACCGTCTGTCACCTGCCCCTCGCGGAAGCGCAAGCGCTCACGCGCGAAGACATCGCCGGGTTCCCCACCCCGCCCTCGCACCAGGAGGCGGGTTGGGTCGGCGGCGGCGGGCACGCCAGGGCCGCGCAGAGCGGTGGCAGGAACGCCGCCGTAGCGGCGAGTTGCGCCACCTGTCACGCGCGGGAGTTCTGCCTCACCTGCCACGTGGACGCGCCGGAGCGCGCTGCGATCCAGGCGCTGCCGAGTGACCCACGCTCGACCGCAATCGTGGTGCACCTCAGAGCGCCCCCATCGCACGCGCGAGCCGGCGTTCCTCAACCGCCACGGCGCGACGGCGCGCAGTGCACCGGTTCAGTGCTCGAGCTGCCACGCACGGGAGAGCTGCCTCACCTGCCACGTGGGCACGCCGCGCGTCGCCGCGGCGCTCCCGACCCGCGGCGCGGGGCGCGGGATCGGAGCGATCATCGCGCGCCACCGTCCGGTGTTTCACGGACCGGATTTCGCGCGCGGTCACGGGGCGATGGCCGCCCGGACCCCGGCCACGTGCGCCGGGTGCCACGTGCAGTCCAACTGTCTCGAGTGCCACCGGCTGGATGCGGGGACAGGGCCCGGATATCATCCGACCGCATTCCTGGCCCGCCACCCCGCGGCGGCCTACGCGCGCGAGACGTCGTGCAGCGAGTGCCACAATCCCGCGGGCTTCTGCACGACCTGTCACGCGACGGCCGGTTTGGTGAGCTCGCGGACACTGCGGGGCGGCTTTCATGACGCCAACAGCAACTTCATTGGGGGCCACGGCCAGGCCGCGCGGCAGAGCCTCGAGACCTGCGTCTCCTGCCACGTCGAGCGCGACTGCCTCCCGTGTCACTCCGCCAACGGGGGCCGCCGGTTCAACCCCCACGGGCCGGGATTTGACGCCGAGCGGTTGAAGCAGAAGAATCCCCAGATGTGCACGGTCTGTCACGGCACCGCGATCCCGACGCCGTAGGAACGGAACTCCCAGGAGGTCTGCACCATGGCAGTGCAACCAGCGGACGTTGTCCGCGCCAGCCGGCGCACGTTCCTCAAGTGGGCCACGGCGGTGGGCGGATTTCTCAGCACGTTGCTCGCCGGCGTTCCGGCGGCGCGTGCATTCCTCTCGCCGGTCTTCGGGCAAAAGCGACCTGAGAAATGGGTTCGCTTAGGGGACGTCAGCCAGTTCGAGACCGAGGTCCCGACCAAGCTGGACTTCGTCGATACCGCCAACGACGCCTGGGTGGAGACCCGCCGGCTCCGCAACGTGTGGATCTACACGGCGGACGGTGAGCACTTCACGGTCTACAACGGACGCTGCACCCACTTGGGGTGCAACTACTCGCTCGACACCGAAAAGAAGGTGTTTCGCTGCCCGTGCCACTCGGGCTTTTTCGAGATCGCGACCGGCGCCGTCCTGGGGGGCCCGCCGCCGCGGCCGCTCGACACCTTACAGGTGAAGGTCGAAGACGGCGTGCTCTATGCCGACTACAAGGACTTCCACCTGGGCGTCACCGCCAAGGCCTCGACCTGAGATGATGATGATGAACCCATTCCGCTGGCTCGACGAACGACTGGATCTCGTGCGGGCCAAGCGAGATCTGCTCGACCGCGAAGTCCCCGACCGCCTCACCTGGTGGCACACGCTGGGGAGCGCGACGCTCACCGTCTTTCTCGTGCAGGTCATCACCGGTGTGACCCTGGCGACCTACTACTCCGCCTCGCCCGATCACGCCTACGAGAGCATTCGGTTCATCGAAACTCAGGTCGCGAGCGGTTCCCTGCTGCGCGGGATCCACCATTGGGCAGCGAGCGTGATGGTGGTCCTCATTGTCGCACACATGATTCGTGTATTCGCCGTGGGAGCGTACAAGTATCCCCGCGAGGTCAACTGGATCGTGGGAATGGGGCTGTTCCTGATCGTGATGGTATTCAGTTTCACCGGATACCTCCTACCCTGGGACCAGAAGGCGTACTGGGCCACCGCCGTCGGCACGAACATGGCCGGGACGACGCCCGTGCTGGGCTCCGCGTTGGTCGCGCTACTCCGCGGGGGCGCGGAGCTCGGGGCGGCGACGCTGGCGCGCTTCTACGCCTTCCACGCCCTGTGGTTGCCGCTGGTGATTACTGTCTTCGTCGCTCTCCATCTGGTGGTCGTGGTACGCCAGGGCATCGCCGCGCGCCCGAAGGACCTGGAGGTGGGGGCGCCGAAGGGGACCGGGGATCCAGGATATCCGGCCTACTATCGACAGGCGTACGCTGCGTCCAAGCGGGGGGGGGTGCGATTCTGGCCGGACGTGTTGGGGAAGGACGCCATCGTATCGGCGGGCACCGTCGTTGTCATCGTGCTGCTCGCGTTCGCGCTGGGCGCTCCGCTCGATCCTCCAGCCGACCCCACCGACACGGCCTACGTGCCGCGGCCGGAGTGGTACTTCCTGCCGATCTATCAGCTCCTCAAGCTTGTTCCCGGCTCGCTGGAAAGCCTCATCGCGGTCGGCGTTCCGGCGGCGCTGATCCTGGTTCTGCTGGGACTGCCGTTCTTTGATCGGGGGAGCACCCGAAACCTGTTGCATCGGCCATTCGCATTGATCTGCTTGGTCGGTATTCTCGGCGGCGCCGGCATCCTGATCGGGGCGGCGGGCCGCGGCCCGATCACGGCCCCCGAGACGGGCCGCGCACTCAGCTCGGCGGAGAGAGCGGGTCGCGCGTTGTACCAGTCGCAGCAATGCGGGGGCTGCCACCTCATCGCTGGTCAGGGCGGCGAGGTGGGCCCGGACCTCTCGACGGTGGGGTTGCGGCACTCAGCCGGGTGGCTGCACAGCTTCATCGAGCAGCCGAGCCGGTTCTATGCGGAGTCGCACATGCCCGCGTTCGGGCCGCCGGTACTCTCGCACCAGGAAATTGAAGAGCTGGCCCAGTACATGGCCGCGCTACGGGGGACCAGCAACGCCGAGCCACACTTCTACGATACGTTTCCACCGCCCCTGCGCCCGTGACGGCGGCTGCTACAACGTCTTGGTGAACTTCGCTACCGCCGCCATCTGCTCGGGCGACAGCACGTCGCCGAACGCCTTCATGGTGGTGCCTCTCCCCTTTTGCATCGCGGCGATCACCGTGTCCGTCGGAAGCTTGGCAAGCGCGCCGCTATCGGCCAACGCCTTCAGGCCCGGGTAGATCGTCACCATCTGCTTCGACGGAATTCCCTTCGCGCCGTGACACGCCTTGCAGTACTGCTTGTACAGCGCCGCCCCGTCAGGCGCCTGAGCAACCGCTGGTGCGGCCCCCAGAACGACCCCGAACACCGCCGCTACGATGCCTGCTTTCCAGTTCCCTGACCGCACGTTCATAGCCCCCCCAAGAGTGATAGCCGATGTGTACAAGAAGCTCGCAGCGACGGAACAGTTCGAGCAAGGCCGCTGAGCGTGAAGGTATCCGCTCGAAAGCCTCAGGGTGACCTCACCACGCTTCACCCCGAGGCGACTACGTTCGGGGTGCAACGTCAAAGGGAGGATTACCATGTTCAACATCACCACGAAGCCGCAGACGGATCCGATGCTGGATCTGCTGTACCGGCTGGAGCGTCGTATGGGCCGCTTCTTCGAGCCCTATGGACTGATGGAGTGGAACGCCCCAGAGATAGCAACAACCGCCTGGATGCCGCTGGTCGACATCTTCGAGGAGGCAGAGTTCATCCGCATCGTTGCGGAGCTGCCGGGCGTCAAACTCGAGAATGTGCATATCACAGTCGAGAACAACGTGCTGACGATCAAAGGGAACAAGGAGCAGATAGCAGAGGAGAAGGCCGAGAAGGTGCATCGGTATGAGCGGACATATGGCGCATTCGAGCGCCGCTTCACACTGCCGGCGACGGTCGCGCCCGACAAGATCAAAGCGACCTTCGACAACGGCGTGCTGACGGTAGTGCTGCCCAAAGTCGAGGCAGCCAAACCGCACCTCATCAAGGTGGAAGTCGCCCCGCCGCAGAAAGCCTTGAAGTAGCCTTCAGCGAGGCGACAGTTCCCCCCGCGGCGCCAAAGCCCCGCGGGGGGAAGTCTTTTTCAGTGAACCTACCGTCACTCCGCCTTCACGACCGTCTCAGCCCAGCGGTGCGTCATTTCCTCCACGACCACTTACAGGGAGCCACTATGAGCACCAAGCAGCTGATCGAATCGGCGGTCGAGCACCTGCAAACCACCGCCAGCGTGAAGAAGGTGTACGGCGAGCCCGTCGTCGTGGACGGCAAGACCGTCATTCCCGTAGCCAAGGTGGCATTGGGCTTCGGGGGAGGCGCGGGCCACAGGAAGAGTGAGGGTGCCAGCGGCCCCGAACGGGCCGCCGATGAAGCCGGCGAGGGAGCGGGCGGCGGCGTGAGGGCGACGCCGATCGGCGTGGTCGAAATCAGCGGCCAAGACACCAGGTTCATCCCATTCGGGCAGACCAAGAAATTGGCGATGGTGGCGCTGGTCAGCTCGGGAATCGGTCTCGGATTGGGGTGGTTGCTTCGTCGTCGGCCCGGCCACAACTGACCTGACACTGAGGTAATTGAGGAAGGGCGCCGGGGGCTGAGACTCGGCGCCCTCGTCTTGGAGGCCGCCCTACTCCCCCTCCTCCCAGCGATCGATATCCCGCCGTTGCTTCTTGGTAGGCCGGCCCTTCCCCCGGAACGCGGGAGTCGGAAGCAGCTTGTGCTGCGCTGCGAGGGCTTCGCGCGCCCGCTTCCCCTCGGCATCCTCCTCGTACAACCGAGCCGCTTCTGCGGCGGGCCCGCGCCGCTCGGACGCCTCGCGGACCGTCAGCCGGTACTCGTAGGGCCCCAGCCGCAGGCGGATCCTGTCTCCGACGCGGATCGGTTTGGCCCGCTTCGCGCGCGCGTCGTTCACCAGCACTTTGCCGCCGCCGATCGCCTCGACCGCCAGCGCCCGCGTCTTGAAGAAGCGGGCGGCCCAGAGCCATTTATCCAGGCGCACCGAGTCTTCAGTCATCAGCCATCATCCCGCAACCTTGTCCCTCGCCCAGCGTATCACTCAAGTGCGCCATGCCCCTCATGTTATAGTATTTGCAACGATTCCACGCACCCTTAACAAAGATATGAGCATGACGACTCCATCAGCGTCGCCACGCACCGCCGCGGTGCTCGCGGGCCTCCTCCTCGGCTGCGCGCACAACCCTCCGAACGTCGGCGGCGTCGCCGGTGCGGCCCCGTCCTCAGGCGCGTTCTGGACGCCACCACGGTCCGAGCAGGTCGCGCCGCAACCCCCACCGGCGCCTCAGATCCCCGCGGACATCGTGGAACGCGCCCTCGAGCTGAAGCTGACGGATGTCCTGGACGTCGCGTTGCGCAACAACACCGCTACAAGCGTGGCGTGGGCCCAGGCGCGCTCCGCGGCCGCCGCGTACGGGTCGGCGCGCGGCCAGTACTTTCCCACGATCACCCTCGAGGGCGCGGCCACCGCCGTGCAGACGTCCCCGTCCGGCGGCAGGGTGGCGGTGAAACAGCAGTTCTACAGCCCCACTGTCAACCTGTCCTGGCTGCTGCTCGACTTCGGCGGTCGCAGCGGGTCCATCGGGGAAGCGCGTCACGCGCTGCTCGCCGCCGATTGGAGCCACAATGCGACGATTCAGGACGTGGTCCTGGCGACCGAGACCGCCTACTTCGCGTACATGGCGATCAAAGCGCTGCTCCAGGCCCAGCGGACCACGCTGGACGAGGCCCGCGCCAACCTCGGCGCCGCCGAGCAGCGCCACAGAGTGGGGCTCGCCACCATCGCCGATGTGCTGCAGGCCAGGACGGCGCTTTCCCAGGTACAGCTCCAGCTCGAGTCGATCGAAGGCGCGATTCACACGACCCGAGGAGCCCTGGCGTTGTCGATGGGGCTCCCGGCCACCGTGCCCTACGACATCGGGCCGCCCCCGGGCGGACCGCCGCCCCTCGGCATCGCCGACAGCATCGAAACGCTGATCGAGCGCGCGATACGGGGGCGCCCCGATTTGATGGCGGCACGCGCAGAAGCACGAGCCGCGCAATCCCGCGTGAGCGTGGCGCGGGGCGCCGCTCTGCCGTCGCTCGTGGTGGGAGGGAATTACCAGGCCATCTATTTCTTCGACAACACGCCGAGCGGCAACGGCTATGCGGCGACCGTCACGTTGCAGATCCCGATTTTCTCCGGCTGGTCGCGCCGCTACGACATCAAGGCCGCGCAGGAAGCTGCGCAGGCCGCGGCGCATCAGGCGCGGGGGCTGGAACAACAGGTCGTGTACGAGGTGTTCCGCTCCTATTACGCGCTCCGCACCGCCACCCAGCAGGTGCGCACCAGCTCCGATCTGCTGAACAGCGCCCGGGAGTCCGAGCAGGTGGCGTCGGGCCGTTACAGGGCGGGCGCCGGAAGCGTGCTCGATGTGCTGACCGCGCAGGCGGCGCTGGCCAACGCCCGGGCGCAGGTGATTCAATCCCGGTTCAACTGGTACACGGCGCTCGCGCAGCTCGCCCGCGACAGCGGGATCCTCGGGCTCGACGGCTCGAGCCCGTTGCAAATTCGAGCCGATACAGTGGATACTCCGAAATGACCCGCAGCACCGCCGCACCCCTCGCTCTGCTCGTACTCGCCGCCGGCTGCTCGCGGGGAGGCGCCGGCGGGGCGCCAAAGCGCGTGCCCGTCGCCATCGCGCACGCGGAGCAACGCGCCGTCCCCTACGAAATCCTCGCCACGGGGACGGTCGAGCCCCGCCAGACAGTATCCGTGCAGTCGCAGGTCACTGGCATCCTCACCGCCGTCTCCTTCCGCGAGGGCGACGACGTCGCGATCGGCCAGGTGCTGTTTCAGATCGACCCGCGCCCGTTCCAGGCGGCGTTGCAGCAGGCCCAGGCCGGGTTAGCGCGAGACGTGGCCCAGGCGACCAACGCCCAGCTCGAAGCGAACCGCTACGCTGAGCTCGTCCAACAGGACTACGTCACCAAGCAGGAATACGAAGAGAAGCGCGCCACCGCGGATGCGACTCACCGCGACGGTGCGCGCCGATTCAGCCACCGTCGCGAATGCCCAGCTCAACCTCGGCTGGGCCACCATCCGGGCGTCGATCGCCGGCCGTACGGGCAGGCTGCTGGTCCGCCCGGGCAACCTCGTACGCGCCAGCGCCGATCCGCTCGTCGTGATCAACCAGATTCACCCGATCCTGGTCCGGTTCGCCGTGCCGGGGCAGAGTCTGCCCCAGGTCCAGCGCTATCGCGGCAACCGCCTCTCCGTGCTCGTGAGTCCATCGGGACAGGACACCACCTCCGCCACCGGCGTCCTCACGTTTGTCGACAACAACGTCGACACCACCACCGGTACCGTGCTCCTCAAGGCCGAATTCGCGAACCAGGACAATGCGCTCTGGCCGGGCGAGTTCGTCACCGTGCGTCTGCAGCTGTACGTGGATCAGAAGGCCGTCGTCGTCCCTTCACAGGCGGTCATGACGGGCCAGCAGGGGACGTACGTATTCGTGGTCGATCAGAGCGGCACCGCTCAGGCCCGGCCGGTCACGGTGGCGCGTACCAGCGGCGGGTACTCGGTCGTGTCGCAGGGAGTGCAGGTGGGCGATCAGGTCGTGATCGACGGGCAGCTGCGTCTCGTTTCCGGGGCACAGGTCGAGGTGAAGAGCCCGGTGGGTGGCGCCCCTCGAGCCGGAGGCGGACCCGTGAACCTTTCCGAGCTCTTCATCCGGCGGCCGATCATGACGACGCTCGTCATGCTCGGCATTCTCGTCTTCGGCACGATGGCCTACCGCCTCCTGCCGGTGAGCAACCTCCCCAACGTCGATTTCCCCACGATCACCGTGAACGCGAGCCTGCCGGGCGCGAGCCCGGAGACGATGGCGTCGGCGGTGGCCACGCCGCTCGAGAAACAGTTTTCGACCATCGCGGGCGTGGACCAGATGACCTCGTCGTCCGGCCTCGGCAGCATGTCCATCACCCTGCAGTTCAGTCTGGACCGCAACATCGATGCGGCCGCGCAGGACGTCCAGGCGGCGATCTCGAAGACCCTGCGCCAGCTGCCCACCGGCATCGTGCCGCCCTCGTACCAGAAGGTGAATCCGGCGGATCAGCCGATCATCTACTACGCGCTGAGCTCGAGCACGCTCTCGCTGCCGGCGCTGGACGAATACGCCGAAACGTTCATCGCGCAGCGCCTGTCGATGGTGGAGGGCGTCGCGCAGGTGAACGTCTACGGGGCCGCGAAGTACGCCGTGCGCATTCAGCTCGATCCCAAAGCCCTCGCGACCCGCGGCATCGGGATCGACGAGGTCTCGGACGCGGTCGCCGCGGGCAACGTGAACCTGCCGACGGGCATTCTGTGGGGGCCGCATCGCGCCTACACCGTCGAGACGAACGGCCAGCTCGAGAACGCCGCCGCCTTCCGGCCGCTCGTCGTCGCCTACCGCAACGGCGCCCCCGTGCGCCTCCAGGACCTGGGACAGGTGCTGGACGACGTGCAGGACAACAAGAGCGCCGCCTGGTTCAACGACGACCGGGCGATCGTGCTCGCGGTGCAGCGGCAGCCGGGCACGAACACCGTGGCCGTCGCGAGCCGCGTGCGCGCCGTCATGGAGAGCCTCAAGCCGCTGCTCCCCGCCTCGGTCGACCTGCAGCTGCGCTCCGACCGCTCGGTGTCGATTCGCGACTCGCTCCACGACGTGCAGTTCACGCTGTTCCTGACGCTGGCGCTGGTCGTGCTCGTCATCTTCCTGTTCCTGCGCAACCTCTCGGCGACGGTCATCCCGAGCCTGGCGCTGCCGTTCTCGCTCGTCGGCACATTCGCCGTGATGTACGCGTTCGACTACAGCCTCGACAACCTCTCGATGATGGCGCTGACCCTGTCGGTCGGGTTCGTCGTGGACGACGCCATCGTGATGCTCGAGAACATCGTGCGCCACATGGAGAAGGGCGAGCCGCCCCTCAAGGCGGCCCTGGCCGGATCGCGTGAGGTGGGATTCACCATTCTGTCGATGACGCTGTCGCTCGCGGCCGTGTTCATTCCGGTGTTGTTCATGGGCGGGATCGTCGGCCGGCTGTTCCACGAATTCGCGGTGACGATCGGCGCCGCCATCCTGGTGTCGGGCGTGGTCTCGCTCACTCTGACCCCGATGCTGTGCAGCCGCTTCCTCGCGCCGCCGGGTGAGGCGCAGCACGGGCGGTTCTACCAGGCGTCGGAGCGCGTGTACGAACGGGTGCTGGGCTGGTACGAGCGCAGCCTCGCCTGGGTGATGGCGCGGCGGCCCGCGACGCTCGGCTTTTCCGCCGCCATCCTGGTCGCCACGGTCGCGCTGTTCGTCATCGTCCCCAAGGGATTCCTTCCCAGTGAGGACACGTCCCAGATCTTCGGCACCACGGAAACCGTCCAGGGCACGTCGTTCGACGACCTGGTGCGACACCAGCAACAGGTCATGGCGATCCTGCAGCAGGATCCCAACATCGAAGCGACCATGTCGTTCCTGGGCGGCGGCCAGATCAACCAGGGGCGCCTGTTCATGCAGCTCAAGCCCCGCTCGCAGCGCGACATGAGCGTGGACGAGCTGATCCGCTACTTCAACGGCAAGCTGGCCGGCATCCCCGGGATCCGGGTGTTCCTCCAGAACCCCCCGCCGATCCAGATCGGCGGCCGCCGCACCAAGAGCCTGTATCAGTACACGCTCCAGAGCCCGGACCGCATCGCACTATACGACAACGCGACGCGGCTCACGGCGGAGCTCGCCAAGCTGCCGGACCTGATCAACGTCACGAGCGATCTCCAGATCTCGAATCCGGAGGCGACGGTGACCATCAATCGGGACCGGGCCGCGGCGCTCGGAGTCACCGCCCGCCAGGTGGAAGAGGCCCTGTACGGCGCCTACGGATCCGCGCAGGTGTCCACGATCTACACCTCCACCAATCAGTATTGGGTCGTGATGGAGCTGCTGCCGGAGTACCAGCAGGACCTGTCCGCACTGAGCCTGCTGTACATCCGCTCCAAAAACGGGCCGCTCGTGCCCCTCTCCTCGATCGCGAGCCTGACATCGAGCGTGGGACCGCTGACCGTGAGCCACTCGGGACAGCTGCCGTCGGTCACCATCTCGTTCGACCTGCGGGAAGGAGTCGCTATCGGTACCGCCGTCGGCCAGGTGCAGCGCATCGCGCGACAGATGCTGCCGGCCACCATCACCACGAGCTTCTCGGGAACCGCCCAGGCGTTCCAGTCGAGCCAGGCCGGGCTCCTCGCCCTGCTGATCGTGGCCGTGTTCGTGATCTACATGGTGCTGGGCATCCTGTACGAGAGCTTCATCCACCCGCTCACGATCCTCTCGGCGCTGCCGTTCGCGGGGTTCGGCGCGCTGCTGACGCTCCTCATCTTCCGCGTCGACCTGACCGTGTACGCGTTCGTGGGCGTCATCATGCTCGTCGGCCTGGTGAAGAAGAACGGCATCATGATGATCGACTTCGCCATCGAAACGCAGCGGAATACCGGGAAGTCGGCGCGCGACGCCATCGTCGAGGCGTGCAGCATCCGGTTCCGGCCGATCATGATGACGACGATGGCGGCGCTGATGGGGACGCTGCCGATCGCGCTCGGCTTCGGCACTGGCTCCGAGTCACGCCGGCCGCTCGGCATCGCGGTCGTCGGCGGCCTGGCGTTCTCGCAGATCATCACGCTGTACGTGACCCCGGTGATCTACACGTACTTGGACGACCTGCAGCATCGCCTGCGCGGATTCTCATTCTGGCGGAGAACCAGCCTCGGCGACGAGCCTCGGGCGGCGCCGGCCCCGGCCGACTGACCGGTGGCGGCCCCGGCTGGGGCCTCGGGTAAGCCGCTCGCCGAGAAGCTTGGAATCAGGGGCTCAAATTCGTGCGCCGGGTGAAAGACCGGTAGATTCTCCCTACCATGAACTATCTCGATTCTCCATCTCCGCTCAGCGTACTCGGTGAGGAGGAAACCCTCTTCCGCGACACCGTGCGCGACTTCGCCGAGCGGGAAGTCCGGCCGCGGGTGGCCGCCATGGAGCGGGCGTCGGCCATCGACCCCACCCTGTTCCCGAAGTTCTTCACGCTGGGACTCATGGGCATCGAGATCCCGGAGCAGCACGGCGGAGCCAACGGCAGCCTGATGATGAGCGTGCTCGCCGTGGAAGAGCTGGCGGCGATCGATGCCGCCGTCGCGATTGTCGTCGATGTCCAGAACACGCTCGTCAACGCGCTGCTCCTCAAGTGGGCGAGCGGGAACATCCAGGAGCGCTACCTCCCGCGGCTCACGACGGACTTGATCGGCGCCTACGCGCTCTCGGAGCCGGGATCCGGCTCGGACGCCTTCGGGCTCGAGACCAAAGCGACGCGCAACGGAGACACCTGGACGCTCGACGGCCGGAAGCTGTTCATCACGAACGGCGCCGAAGCCGGCCTGTTCGTCGTGTTCGCCAGCGTGGATCTCTCGCTCGGCCACAAGGGCATCACCGCCTTCGTGGTCGAGCGCGGGTTCCCAGGATTCCAGGTCGGAAAGAAGGAGGACAAGCTCGGCATCCGGGCATCGAGCACCACCGAGCTGATCCTCGACCACTGCGAGGTCCCCGCGGCCAACCTCATCGGCGAGGTGGGCAAGGGCTACAAGGTGGCGATCGAGACGCTCAACACCGGCCGCATCGGCATCGGGGCCCAGATGATCGGCATCGCACGCGGCGCGCTCACGGCGGCGCTGCAATACGTGCGCGAGCGCCGCCAGTTCGGCAAGCCGATCGCCGAATTTCAGGGCGTGCAGTTTCAGCTGGCCCAGGCGGCCACGGAGCTCGAGGCGGCGCGCCTGATGGTCTACAACGCGGCACGGCTCGAGGACGCGGGCGAGCCCTATACGATGCAGGCGGCCATGGCGAAGTTGTTTGCGTCGCAAGTGGCCGAACGGGTCACGTCGCTGTGCGTGGAATTGTTTGGCGGGTACGGGTACACCAAGGAGTACCCGGTGGAGAAGTTCTATCGCGACGCCAAGATCGGCACCATCTACGAAGGCACCAGCAACATGCAGCTCCACACGATCGCCAAGCTGCTGCTCAAGTAACGTGAACGGCCGCCGGGCAAAAAAGGCCCGGCGGCCGCGTCGTTCCCTTCCCGGAGGCGTCGCCTAGACGTCGTCGCCGGGCCCGTCGCACGTATCATCAGGCGGGTGGGACAGGGCGCCGTCCTCGATGCGGAACTTGATCGGGAGGGTCCGGTCATCGAGTAGAGGGATGTACTGGTTCGTATCGACGTTCTTCAGGTCCTTCCCGCTGCCCACCACATCGACATCCGCGTGCCCAAGACATTGACCGCCGATGCTCACCTTCACGCGATAGAGGCTGTTCACGGCCAGGTTGAAGTCGGTGGTGTGCCAGTTGACGATGTATCCGGCCGAACTTTCGCGGACGGTCTCGGAATTGCCTGGCTGCGTCGTGGTCGTGGTGGCGAGATCGATCGTGAAATGGGCCAGCGACGCCCTCGCAGTTGGCGCCGGTCCAGGCACAAATGTCCACGACCGGAGAAAGGCCGGTCACGTTCGTGCCGGACCTGGGGTTCGACACCATGGGGGGAAGGAAGTAGAAGAACGGGTTGCCACCGCCGTGGGCCCCATCGACGATCTCCATCGATGGTCCACCGGGACCCGCCACTGGCGTGGGAACGTCATTACAAGCCGCCATGGCGGCGGCAATCATTACTGTCAGCAACTGGCGCACTCGCATAGCTCCTCCTTGCGTGTAGAAGACAGGGCGCAGGGAAGTGGGCTAGGGCGCGGGAGCACCACCAGACGGCCACCTGCCAAAAGCATGACCGGTCCGGGCTCAACAGTGATGAGGGGTGCCTTGGTTGCGCAAGTCTGGCAAAATGAGGCACAGAAAATCGAACGGCCGCCGGGGGAATCCCGGCGGCCGTGATCTTAGCGCTGAGCAACTGCGACGCGCTACGTCTCACCGAAGTTGCTGAAGTCATTCCCGCCCACCGTGGCGCCGCCGTCGAGAGTAATGAGGAAGCCAATCGGCGCATATCCCACCGGACAAGCCGGGCCCGTCTCGGGCCGGGTCTGCCCGAGGAATCCGTAGATCGCAACAAACGGATCCGTCTCGCACACCAGATAGTTCCCCGCTGCGACCCCCGCGAACGAGTAGGAGCCGTCGGTTGCGGTGGTCGTGTTGGCGAGCACCGCCGTCCCTGCCTCGTTCAGGAGGAACACCGGGAAGCCGCTGGCGGCCGCACCATCGTTCATCACGGCGCCACTGATGGTCCCGGTGGTCTCTGTTCCTCCGCCGCAGTCCTCGCCGTCTTCATGGTGACCGCCCAGCATGTGCCCGCTGAAGCCGTGCTTGCCCCGCGAGAAGACAGAATGACCGCGCTTCCCCCAGTGGTGTTCGTGGCGCCCGTGCCGGCGCTTGCCCCAATAGTCGTGGTGGTCGCGGTCGTCGTCACCGCACTCCGCCCGGTCGCCCTCGTCGTGGTGACCGTGCTTGCTGCGGACGTCGATCTTCTTCTTCCCGCCGAGGAAGTGTGCTGCGCCGCCGGCCGCCGTCAGCGACCCGGCGTCCGAGCCGGCAGCGAGCGGCGACGCAACATCGCTGCACGCCGCGATCACGACGAACGTGGTGACTGCTGCCAGGCTGAGAATTCGCATTGGGACCTCCTCGCGTAGGGACAGTAGATGTGCCGTGGTCCGGCGGCACTCGCAAGAGTCGCAAACCTGCAACAGTGCACTATTGCAGATCTGCAACAGTCCCGAACGCACAACGGCCGCCGGGCGGAAGCCCGGCGGCCGTTATGCCTCGTCTCAAACCCAGTTTACTGCTGCTCCATGTTGCTGAAGTTGTTCCCGGTCAGCGCTGCGCCACCCGCCAGCTGAAGCGAGAAGCCGATCGGCGCATAGGCCGCCCCCGGGCAGGCCGCGCCGGTCTGGGGACGGGTCTCACCAAGGAAGCCATTCTCCTCGGTAAACGGGTTCTCTTCGCAGACCAGCCACGTCCCCGCCGCGGCCTCCGCGAACGTATAGGCGCCGGCGGCATCGGTCAGCACCGTGGCAGCCACCGACCCATCCGCGTTCAGCAGGAACACGGAGTAGCCCACTGCGGGTTCGCCCTCGTTCATGACCGCGCCGCTGATGCTCCCCGTGCCCGGCTCGGGCGGCTGGGGCTCGCAGGTGTTGTCATGACCGCGGAAATGGTAGGAGTGACGACGGCCGTGGCTCCAGCCCCAATGACGGAAGCGCAGGCTGTGACGACCCCGGCCCCAGTGATGGCCCCGGTCATTGTCCGTGCACTCGTCGTGCTTGTCGCCGAACTTGCGGTCGTTGTAGGAGTTCCTGTGCGCCACCGCTTCGAGCGACGACGTCTCGAAGGTCGATGCGGTCGGCGCCGCGACGTCGCTGCACGCCGCGATGGCCAGAACCATGGTGATCGCTGCCAAACCGGGCGTGCGCATAGCTCCTCCTCCAGGAGGAAAAAGTGAGCTTCAGGGCGCAGGGGACTCGGCTAGGGCAAGGCGAAGTCGCAGGGCGGCGAACTGGCCCCCTTGCTGCCCGCAAAGCTATCGCCGTCCAGCCAAGCACGCGGTAACCCAAATCACAGGGCGGGAATGCACACGTATCACAGCAACGCGGAAAGCGCGACGGGATGAGAACTTAGGCACCCGAGCATGGCTGGAGTGTCGAAAATTTGCTCGGTTCAAGGGGTCCTCCTACATTCTCGCACAGCCCTCCCACAGATGGGATTCCAGATGCACACCGCCCGCCGCACCCACGGGTTCACCGAATCCGTCATCCGCGGCATGACCCGTATCGCAAACGAGTACGGCGCCATCAACCTCGCGCAGGGGTTCCCGAACTTCCCGGCCCCCGACGTCCTGAAAGAGGCCGCGATCCGCGCGATCCGCGACGATATCAACCAGTACGCGATCACCTGGGGCACCAAGCGCCTGCGCGACGCCCTGGCCCGCAAGTACGCCGAGTGGTACGGCATGAGCGTGGACCCGGAAGCAGAGATCGTGGTCACCTGCGGTGGGACGGAAGCGATGGCGTCCGCGCTGCTCGCCATCGTCGATCCGGGGGACGAAGTGATCGTGTTCGAGCCGTTTTACGAGAACTATGGACCGGACGCCATCCTATGCGGCGCGCAGCCGGTGTACGTGCCGCTGCCGGCGGGCCAAGAGTTCGACATGGACCGGCTCGCCGCCGCGTTTTCGTCCCGCACCCGTGCCATCATCGTCTGCACCCCGAACAATCCCACGGGGCGGGTGCTGACGCGCCGCGAGCTCGATGGGATAGCGGCCCTGTGCCAGCGGCACGATGCCTACGCCGTCACGGACGAGATCTACGAGCACATCTACTACGAGGGCAAGCACATTCCCATTGCGACTCTGGACGGGATGCGCGACCGCACGATCACGATCAGCGGGGCCTCCAAGACCTTCAGTGTGACCGGATGGCGCATCGGGACGATCGTCGCGCCTCCCGAGACGTCCGATGCAATCCGGAAAGTGCACGACTTTCTCACGGTCGGCGCCCCGGCGCCGCTCCAGGAGGCGGTGGCCGCAGGGCTCGAAACCTTGGGTGACGATTACTACGAGTCGCTGGCGCGCGAGTACCGGGCCCGGCGCGACGTGATGTATCGGGCGCTCATCGCAGCCGGATTCACGTGCGTGTCCCCCCAAGGGGCGTACTACATCATGGCGGATTTCTCCGCGCTGTCCGATCTCCCGGACGATCAGTTCGCTCGCTGGCTGGCGGCGGAGGTGGGCGTCGCCCCGGTGCCCGGCTCGAGCTTCTACTCCCGGCCCGAAATGGGGCGGACGCTCAGGTGCGGTTTGCTTTCTGTAAGAGCCTCGACGTCTTGAGCGCAGCCGCCGAACGTCTGGCAACGTGCCGCAGCGCCGGGTGAACCACCACCTCTATCGTCTTTCCGCCCGTCCCCCCACATTTTCCGGCCTATGACCGCCCATCAACCCTACATCCCAGCGAGCCAGTCCCCGGCCGAGCTGACCACACGCTCCCTGGTCCTCGGCGCCCTGCTGGGGATCGTCTTCGGCGCCTCGAGCGTGTACCTGGCCTTGAAGATCGGCCTCACGGTGAGCGCGTCGATCCCGATCGCCGTCCTGTCGATCACCATATTTCGAGCCCTCGGCCGCGCCACCATCCTCGAGAACAACATCACGCAGACGGTCGGCTCGGCGGGCGAGTCGATCGCCGCCGGCGTGGTGTTCACGATCCCCGCGATTCTCCTTATGGGCTACGACCTCGATATCGCGCGGGTGGCCATCCTCGCGACCGCGGGCGGGGTGCTCGGCATTCTGATGATGATTCCGCTGCGCCGGGCGCTGATCGTGCAGGAGCACGGAAACCTCACCTACCCCGAGGGCACGGCGTGCGCCGAGGTGCTCATTGCCGGGGAAAAAGGCGGGATCCACGCGCGCACCGTGTTCCAGGCGTTCGGGATCGCGTTCGCGTTCAAGTTCCTGATGACGGGACTGCAGCTCTGGGCCGAGTACCCCGGAAAGGTGTTTCGCTGGTTCAAGGGCGCTGAGTTCCGCATGGACATGGGCCCGGAGCTGATGGGCGTCGGGTACATCATCGGGCCGCGCATCGCAGGATACCTGTTCGCGGGCGGGACGCTCGCGTACCTCGTGCTGATGCCCGCCATCAAGCTGTTCGGCGAAAGCATGACGGAGCCGATGTACCCCGCCACCATGCTGATCCGCGACATGTCGGCCTCCCAGGTCCGCGCGAACTACGTGTTCTACATCGGCGCGGGGGGCGTGGCCACGTCGGGCATCATCGCGCTGATCCGTGCGCTGCCCACCATCGTCTCCGCGTTCGCTGCCGGGTTCGCGGACCTGCGTAAATCCCGAGTCGGACAAGCCATCACCAGGCTCCGCACCGACGACGATCTCCCGATCGCCTATACGGCCATCGGTGCGATCGTGCTCGCGATCGTCCTGACCCTGCTTCCGCAGGTCGGCGTCAACCTGCTCGGCGCGCTGCTCATCGTGCTGTTCGGATTTTTCTTCACGACGGTCTCTTCGCGCATCTGCGGCCAGATCGGCAGCTCGGCGAACCCGATCTCCGGAATGACCATCGCGGCGCTCATCGGGACGGCGTCGATCTTCTTGTTGCTCGGCTGGATCGGTGTGGACCATCGGGTGCAGGCGATCTCCATCGCGTGCGTGATCGCCGTGGCCGCGGCCAACGGTGGGGCGACGTCGCAGGACTTGAAGACCGGGTTCCTGGTCGGCGCCACCCCGCGCCGCCAGCAGATCGGCATCCTCGTCGGAGCCGTGACGTCGGCGGTAGTCGTGGGTTGGACCCTGACGCTATTGAATAAGGCGTACCAGTACCCGGTGCCGGAGCGGCATTCCGGATTCGTCGTGCCCGCCGCCAGCACGCCGGATGTCGCGATCCTCGATGAGACCACGTCGGGGTTCCGCGTCGCGGGCGGTGAGAGTTTCGACAGCGCCACGTATCAGGGTGTCCGGGTGTTCGTCGCCACCGGCAGCGTACTCCCCGGCAAGTACCTCATGGACCCGGCCACGCGCGAGCTGCGCTACGTGGTGGATCCCGGCATCGGGGGGCGGATCCGCGAGTATGAGGGCCGCACCCTCACGCGTCTCGATTCGCCCAAGGCCACGCTGATGGCCCTCATCACCGACGGAATTCTGACACAGCGCCTGCCATGGGCCCTGGTGCTCATCGGAGTGTTCCTCGCGCTCGCGATCGAGCTCATGGGTCTCCAGTCGCTGCCGATCACCGTGGGGGTGTACCTCCCGATCTCCACATCATCGAGCATGTTCGTGGGCGGGCTGATCCGCTGGCTGGTGGAGCGGCGCGCGCAGGGCCAGCAGTCCCTTGCCGAGATCGAATCGGGGCCGGGCGTGCTGTTCTCGAGCGGGCTCATCGCGGGCGGCGCCATCGCCGGAATCGCGGTGGCGGCCATCGCAGGTGCAACCGGGAGCGCCGAGTGGCTCGCGCACACCGCCGGATTGTCCAAGGCGCTCGGGAGCCTCGCGACGTCGAGCACTCTCGCGTTCATCTTGTTCGCGCTGCTCGGCGGAGCCCTCTACAAGGTGGCCTCCCGCAGGAGCTGACGCGTCGATGCGGGTGGTTTCGCTGTTGCCCGCGGCTACGGAGATGGTGGCGGCGGTCGGGGGGGCGGGGCTCCTGGTAGGCGTCTCCCACGAGTGCGACTATCCCGCTGAGGTGCAGGGCCTGCCGCGCGTCACCTCCACCCGCGTGGATCCGGCGCTTCCGGCCCGCGAGATTGACCGGCTGATGGCCGAGGCAAAGCACTCCGGTGTCGCGCCGATCGAAGTGGATCTCGCGACCATCGGCCGGCTCCGCCCGGACATCCTCATCGGACAATCAGTCTGCGACGTGTGTGCGGTCAGTACCGACGAGCTCGCCCGCGTCGTCCGCGCCCTCGACCCGACGCCGTGGGTCGTCACCCTGCACCCCCACTCGCTGGCGGACGTGTTCGGGGACATCGTGCGGGTTGGCGAGAGCATGGCGCGAGGGGACCAGGCGCGGGAGGTGGTCGCTGGGCTGGAGCAGCGCGTGCGGGCCCTCGAGCAGTCGCCTGCCCGGCCCCCCACCCCGCCCCGGGTGCTCGTGCTCGAGTGGCTCGACCCGCCCTACGTGGCGGGCCACTGGGTGCCCGAGCTGGTGGCGCTCGCCGGCGGTGTGGACGTGGGTAACAGCGCCGGCGCTCCGTCGGTCGTGCGCCCCTGGCGCGAGCTCGCACAGACCGCGCCCGACCTCGTGATTGTCGCGCTGTGCGGCTTCGACGTGGAGCGGGCGCGGCGTGAGCTGGCGGCGGTCACCGACCCCGATGCCCTCGCGCTGCTCAGCCGGAGGGTGGAAATTATCGACGGGAACGCCTATACATCGCGGCCCGGTCCGCGGCTCGTCGAGGCGGCCGAGCGCATGGCGGGCATGCTCATCTCTCACACAGAGTAGCGACATCATGGCCAGTCCCACGGTGGAATTCCTCAAGCGGCTGCTCGATACCCCCGGGCCCTCGGGCTTCGAGACCGCCCCGGCGCGGGTATGGCGCGAAGAGGTCAAGCGCTTCGCGGACGACGTCAGCACCGATGTGCATGGAAACTCCGTCGCGAGCGTGAACGCCAAGGGCGCTCCCCGCCTCATGCTCGCGGGGCACATCGACGAGATCGGCCTGCAGATCACGCACATCGACGAGGACGGCTACCTGTACTTCGCCGGCATCGGGGGCTGGGATTCGCAGGTGCTCGTGGGCCAGCGCGTGGTGATCGCCGGCCGCGGCGGTCCGGTGCGCGGCGTCATCGGCAAGCAGGCGATCCACCTGATGAAGCGCGAGGACATGGACAAGGTGTCGAAGATTACGGACCTGTGGATCGACGTCGGCGCCGCGACCAGGGACGAAGCGCGGGAGCGGGTGCGGGTCGGTGACGCCGCCGTGCTCGATGCTGCCGTGCAGGAGTTGCCGAACGGCCGCATCGTCTCACGCAGCATCGACAACCGGATCGGCGCCTACGTCGTCTCGGAGGCGCTGCGCCTCCTCGCGGCCGATCGGCCGAAGCACGCCGCTGTGTACGCCGTCGCCACCACACGGGAAGAGATCGCCTGGTCGGGGGGCGGCGCGCGCACCAGCGCCGTCGGGCTCGATCCCCAGGTGGCGCTCGTGGTGGACGTCACGCACGCTACGGACTATCCGGGCGCCGAGAAGAAGCGCGCCGGCGAGCATAAGGTCGGCGGCGGCCCGGTGCTCTCACGCGGGTCCGCGGTGAGCCCGGTGGTGTTCGACTTGCTGGTGGAGAGCGCCGAGGCCGAGCAGATCCCCTACAGCATCCAGGCCGCCCCGCACGATACCGGGACCGATGCCGACGCCATCTACAACGCGCTGCGGGGGATTCCCACCGGGCTGGTCAGTGTTCCCAACCGGTATATGCACAGCCCGAACGAGCTGGTCTCCCTGGAGGATCTCGCGCGCGCCGCGCGCCTGTGTGCCGCCTTCGCCCGGCGCTTGTCACCGGCGACGAGCTTCATCCCCACCTAGGATGAAGTCGACTTGCGCTGAGGCCGGCGCGTCAGTTCTTTCGCGGCGGCCTGCGCGGCTGCACGGACCTCTTTGTCACCGTCCTCGCTCAGTCCCTCGAGCGTTCCGATTGCGGGGGCGGTCCCGGCCAGACGCAACGCCTCCACGGCGGCGAGACGCAGCCCCGCCGGCTTCCGATCGAAGAAGCGCCCCGAGGGCTGCGCAATCTTGATGAGTGACTGAACGGCGTCGGGGGTGCCGATATGCCCCAGCGCGAGGATCAGCTCGCGACGCACGGCCTCGTCTTCCTCAGCCTCGAGCGCCGCAACCAGCGACATCACGGCTCCCATCGCGCGCCGTCCTCCGAGACCCACCGCCACTTGAATGCGCACTTCGGGCGATTTGTCTTTCAAGGCTCGGCGCAGCGGCTCCGCCGTGTTCGCGGTGCCGATCTTCGCGAGGGCGAGCGCCACCGCCTTTCGCACGCGCTCGTCCTCGTGTCCGAGAGCCTGGGCGAGATGCGGCACCGCTCCTTCCATGCCCAGCTCGCCGATCAGCTCCGCAACATTGCGCACCACTAACCACTTGCTGTGACGCAGCAGCGGGATGAGCTGCTCCTGCCCCCCGTGCATCTGGCGCAGGGTGTCGAACAGCGCCCGGCGCTCGCCGACCCCCGGCGCAGCCACCAAGCGGTCGATCAACACCTCGACCGCATCCAGCCCCGCCCGCTGGAGCGCGAGGACGGCGTCGGCTTCGTGCTTGGGCGCAGACAGGAGCCCGGCGAGCAGCTTGAGCAACGGCTTGGAATACATCCGCCGCAGCGCGATTCCGTATTGCCGCCGCGCGCCTCCCTCGGGCACGCGCAGCTCCAGTCGCACCAGCGTCGCGGCGATGGTGAGCGCCTGCTCGGTTCGGTCGTGCTGAACCGCGTCCTCGACCTGCCGACCGAGCACCGAGAGCAGCTCCCCCACGTGGGAAGCTTCCGGAGCGCGTTCGAGCTCCTGCAACAGCGCGGCGGTCGTCTGCGAGCGAGCGATGGCCGGCGCAAACGCCGGCGCAGATGGTTGCTCCGGAGCCGGCGCGGCTGGGGGTGGGACCGGAACGGGTGGAGGAGCCGGGGGTAACTCGCTAACCCCCGGGAGAGCCTTGGACGCCTTGACTCTGCCCTCCGCCGGTAGGGCGTGCTCCGGCGGCAATGTGGAATCGTGCGTGATGAACGACGCGCCCGGCACCTGCACGTGAGGCGACGCAATGTCGGTCATCGGATCGCCGCGCAGAATACCTTCGGTCCCGAGAGAGGACGGCGGTGGTGGGGAGCCCACACGGATCACCGATACCCGCCCCACGCCCGAGTCGAGCTTGGCATCGACTGCCGCCTCGCCGGGCTCCTCGGCAAGCGCTCTGATGAGCTCGAACACTTCGGCTGGGATGGGGGCCCGCGGCACATCGAAACCGGCGAGGTCGTGCAGGGTCAGCCGGGGCAACAGCGACGCCACCGACAATCGATCTACCGGCGCGCCGTTGACGGTGACCCGGCCCTGCTCCTCGCGCAGGGCCAGTCCCGCTTTCTCCAGCAGCGCCATGAGCGCCCGGAACTCGGCCTTCTGTTCCTCTTTCGCCTCCGAGGTGCGGAGGCTCTCCACGCACCGCGCGAACTGCGCGGCGAGCGCGTCTGGAGTCGGCATCGAGCTTGAGAATCTAGGCATGGCGCAACTAGGCCGCCAACCGGCTTCCGCCAAACCTCGGCCGCACATAGATATCCGTCCATGATCGCGACCTATCTGCTGATCGCCGCCGCCATGGCGCAGGACACCTTACCCCCCGCGGCGCGCCGCGTGCTCAAAGACGTGCAGTATCTCGCCGACGACGCCCGCGAAGGGCGCGGCGTGGGGACCCGCGGGCTCGACGAGGCGGCCCACTACATCGCCGACGCGTTCAAGCGCGCCGGCGTCGCCCCCGCTGGCGCGGACCGCTCCTATCTCCAGCCGTTCACCATCCCGCCCGACGCGCCCGCCGTGCTCCATACCACCCTCGGCGGCGCGAAAACCCAGAACGTCGTGGCGGTGCTACGGGGCAGCTCGCCGGCGCTGCGTGGGCAGGTCGTCGTAGTGGGAGCGCACTACGATCACCTGGGGTTCGGCGACTTTGGCGCCCTCGATCCCGACAGCACCGGCAAGGTCCACGACGGCGCGGATGACAACGCGTCCGGGGTCGCGGCGCTGCTCGAGGTCGCCCGGCTGTTGCACGCCCGGCACCCGGCGCGGACCATCGTGTTCATCGCCTTCAGCGGCGAGGAGCTCGGCACCATCGGGTCGGCGTACTTCGTGAAGCATCCCCTCGTCGAGCCGGTCGACTCGATCTACGCGATGCTCAACATGGATATGGTGGGCCGGCTGCGAAACGATCGTCTCCTCGCGCTGGGCGCTGCCACCGCGCGGGAGTTCCCGGCCCTGCTCGACTCGCTGAACGGCAAAGAGGGCGCGCGCTTCACCCTGCGGGCGTCGGGGGATGGCTGGGGGCCGAGCGACCACGCTTCGTTCTTCGCGGCCAAGCGGCCGGTGCTGCAGTTCTTCACCGATCTCCACGAGGACTACCACCGCACCACCGACCGCTGGCAAAAGATCAATGCCGTCGGACTCGCGCGCGTGGCCGCGTTCGTGGCGGACGTGGCGTGGGCACTCGCCAATCGCCCGGCGCCCCTCACGTTTGTCGACGCCGCGCCGCCCCAGATGGCGGCCGGCGGGTCGGGCTACGGCGCGTACCTGGGGACGATCCCGGACATGACCACCTCGCCGGGAGGCGTGCGGCTCGTCGGCGTACGCGCAGGCAGCCCCGCCGAGCGGGCGGGTCTCAAGGCCGGCGACGTGATCACGGGAATGGCCGGTAAGCCCATTGCGAACCTGATCGAGATGACCGAGGCGCTGCGCAGCCACCAACCGGGTGACTCGGTGATCATTGCGGTGACGCGCGACGGGGCCCCGATCCAGCTCAACGCGGTGCTCGGAAAGCGGGGAAGCTCCTGAGCCTGGAGTCGGACGCAGCCGCGCTGGTGCGCGCCCTCCGGGCCGCTCACCTGCACGATGCGCCGAGATCACAGCTGCTAGAGTTGGCCTGCCAGCGCCTCAGTGCCTGGGGCGCTCCCTTCACGTCGGTCTACGCGTACATGCTGCACGGCGGTGAGCTGGTGCTGGAGGCGTTCTCCGGTCGCACGACCGAGCATGTACGCATCCCGGTCGGCGTTGGCGTTTGCGGAACCGCCGTCGCCACCGGCCAGGATCAGCTCGTCCCGGATGTGACGGCGATCGGCAACTACCTCGCATGCAACACGGACACGCGGGCCGAGCTGGTCGTGCTGATCCGACGCGGCACGACGATCCTCGGCCAGCTGGATGTGGATTCCGACGTGCCCGCGGGGTTCAGCCCCGCGCATCACGCCGCGGTCAAACGGGTCGCGGACGCTCTTGCCGTGCTGTTGTAGCGGCACGGCACGTCGGCACAACTAGCGCGTCTGGGACCCCGATCGATCGGGGGTGGGTGCGCCGCCCTTCGCGCCCCGGCCGTGCCGGAGCTTCGGGTGCGTGCGCCAGATGTACCCGCCCATCGCGAGCACGGCGAATAGGTTCGCGAACAGCACCGACCAGACGCCCAGGGTGCCCAGCACCCACTCGCCGCTCATTGCCAGCCCGGTAACGACGACCGCCTCGAGGGCGATCGCGGCCGGTATCGTCAGGAGCACGAGGGAAGACGACCGCTCGACTTGATCCGCGATCCACACGAAACCTATTCCCGCCACGACGAACGCGACCACGTGGACGAGCGTGTACGCCGCCACGACCCCGAACGTGACCTTCATCATCTCCACCCCGGTTATTCCGAACAACAGAGCTGATCCGAGCGCTGCCGGCGTGCGGAATGGATGCCCGTCGCTGAAGTCGATGAAGAGAAACCAGAGCGCGACCGCGGCGGCCCCGATCAAACCGGTGATAAAGCCACGGGAAATCAATTCTTCAGGTCGCTTCATCGCATGCTCCCTTGGGGTGTGTGGAGCGCGGGCCATTACGGCCGGAGGCGTCGCTCACCGTGTCATACTATCCCCGTCATCGTTTGGCCGCCAAGCGTCCGCGCGGGTGCCGGGGGGTTGTCGAACACCACGCCGTCGTGTCGGGTCCCATGCCCGTGTCCCCTGGAGGGGCCGGTCGATCCGCTCGGCGCGGACCCCTCCCGGCGTGCCCCGCCGTGAAGTCCAAGGCCCGCCGCTATTTGGCACGCGCGGAGCTCCGGGCGTCGGCCGGGCACACACGTTGCCTTCTCTTCCCCTCATGTGGTTTGTCCTCAACCGTGGGGGGGGTATGCGACGTACAGTCGGTTTCGCACTAGGTCTGTTGTTTCTCGCCGCGACAGTGGGATCGGCTCAAAGACACCGTGGGTACCGCGAGGTGGAGAGCTCTCACAGGGCTCGTAACTCGTGGGGCAGTCTCGGGTTCGCAATCGCGGGAGGCACTGCGGTTGGGCAATTCAGCGACGAGGTAGGTGAAAATAGCCTGGGAGGCCTCAACGCCAACCTGAGCTTGAACTTCAACCGCCGCGGCACGGTGGCGTTGCGGATCGACGGGACCTACCTGCAATACGGCAGCGAGAATCGCCCGCTGCCAGCCGCGCTTAGCGGCGGCCTGCTGGCAGGGGCCGAAATGACCACCTCGTTCTTCGTCGCTTCGTTGCGCGCCGGGCCGGAGTTTGTCCTGGGGACGGGACGGGTGCGGCCCTACATCTTCGGGACCGCCGGCGTCTCCTACTTTGCGACGGAAACGTCGGTCGGTGGCTGCTGCGGAGCCACCAACTATGACGACGCGGTTACATCGCTCGCTGGGGGAGGCGGGCTGCGCATCGATCTCTCACACAGCGTGGCGCTCGATCTGGGCGCGATCTTCGTGAAGCATGGTGACGTAACCTACCTGCGGGAGGGCGACATTCTCGAGAATTCGGACGGCTCGGTCACACTCCAGCCGATTCAGAGTGAGGGCGATGTCTTTCTGCTCCAGGTGGGCCTGTCGTTCGCGTTGTAAGCATGCCGCGGGCCGGCGCTACGCCTCCGGAAGCGTGAGCCGGCCCGCTTCGACATCGTGATCCAGCAGCCCCGCGTCCCGGCCCCACTCGACCAGCGTGGCGAACAGCGATTCGGCGGGGATGAACGGAAAGCAGATCGTCAGGTCGGCGAGTACGTCCTCGTCGCTCAGGATCCCGCCGTCTTCTCCTTCGTCACCCCCCTCCTGCAGCATGGCCAGGACGCGCGCGAACAGTGGATGCCGGGACAGGCGCACCCGCACGGCCGCCTTGCGGGCGGCGGCGTCCCCGGACATGTACTCCGTACCGGCCGGGGTGAGTTCCACTACCTCGCCCGGGGTTACGACCCAGCCCAGTTGCTCGGCCGCCCGCGTTACGGCGGTCATCCGGTCGTAGTCCACTCCCAGGTTTTCGGCGAGCTCAAACACTTCGCCCCGGCCCTCGCCCTGCGTGAGTAGGTGATCGAGCAGACCGGTGACCTCGGCCACGTGGACGCGCGGGAACGGCACGAGCTTGGGCGGTGCCTGCCCCTGCACCGGCTCGGGTTCGGGCAACAGCGTGGCGGTAAGGATCGCATGCAGGCGATCCACCATCCGCTCGAAGTCGGGGCTCCGCTCATGGCGGGGATAGGGAAGCGAGTTCACCAGCTCCTCGCGAATGTGGCCGGGATTGGTTCCGAATACGACGATCCGGCTGGCGAGGAACACCGCCTCTTCGACGCTGTGCGTCACAATGACCAGCGTATTCACGCCCGTCGCCGGATCCCGCCAGAGATCCACCACCTGGCTCCGGAGGTTTTCGGCCGTCAGCGGATCGAGCGCGCCGAACGGCTCGTCCATCAGCAGGATCTCCGGCGCGACGGCGAGCGCGCGGGCAAACCCCACCCGCTGCTTCATGCCTCCCGAGAGCTCCTTCGGGTAGGCGTGCTCGAAACCTTCGAGGCCCACCAGGTTGATCGCCCGAGCGGCCGCATCGTGCCGCGCCGCGCCGTCCACGCCACGCGCCTCGAGTCCCATCGCCACGTTTTCGGTCACCGTGAGCCACGGCAGCAGGGCGAATGATTGGAATACCATCGCCGTGGCACTCACGACACCGGTGAGGGCTTGCCCGCGGTGCAGGACCGTACCCTGGGTGGGGCGCGTGAGGCCGGCGAGCATCCGCAGCAGCGTGCTCTTGCCGCACCCCGATGGACCTACCAGCGCCACCACTTCCTGCTCGCGCACCGCCAGCGAAACGTCGCGCAGCGCCTCCAGGATCTGGCCGTTCGGCAGCCGGAACCGGTGGGTCACGTGTTGCACGTCCAGCAACGGCTCGCCGGCGGTCATTGCCCGAACCCGTAGCGATCGTGCGCCCACCGCGTGAGCGGGCGCCAAACGAGCCGGTTCCATCCAACGACGATGAGGCTCATCGAGGCAATCCCTCCCGCGAGGAGCGGAAAGTTCGCATGCGCCGTCGCCTCGCTGATGAGGCTCCCGAGACCGCGCGCCGTGCGCAACGTTCCCCCCACTTCGATGTATTCGGCCACGATGGAGCCGTTCCACGCGCCACCCGCGGCCGTCAACCATCCGGTGACGAGGGCGGGAAACGCCGCAGGCAAATACAGGATCCGCCAGCGCGCCACGTTCGAGAGCTGAAACACGTTCGCAGCATCCTTCAGCTCCTCCGGCAGCGCTGCGACACCGGATATGACGTTGAAGAGGATATACCACTGGCCCGCGAGCACCATGAGCCCTACCGCACCCAGCCCGAGTCCCAACCCGAGGCTCTCCAACACAATGATGACGAGTGGAAAGAGCATCGGAGCCGGAAACGCGGCGACCACCTGGATGATCGGCTGCATCAGTCGGGCCAATCGGGGCGACCGACCGATGATCACTCCCACGGGCAGCGCCCAGACGGTTGAGAGAACCACGGCGCCCATGACCCGCGCGAACGTCAGCCCGCTCGTCACCGCGAGCGTCCCCCAGTCCGCCCGGCCGAGCTGGCGCAGCAGCTGCCACAGGGTCCACAGACCGAACACCGCGCCGCCGGCACAACCGACCACGAGGATCACGACGCCGGCCCGCGCCAACACCGGCCGCAGCGCCCGCAGCCGTGGTCCCGACGCGACCGGCCGCGCGGCCGCCTGCAACGGGCGGTACAGCGGCGCCGTGGCGCGGCGCGCCGTACGGTACGCGCGACGGCGCAGCACGGCCACGCGGCGCGGCAGCCGCGCCCGCCGCAGGAAGTCGAGCAGCCACGATGTCTCCGTGGCGCGCGCCGTGTCGTCCAGGCGGAACTTCTCAACCCACACCACGAGCGGTCGCCACAGCAGCTGATCCACGCACACGATCATTACGATCATCGTGACAATTGCGAGGGCCATGGCCGGGGCGTTCCCCTGATCGAGCGCAACGCTCATGTACGATCCGATCCCCGGCAGCCGGTAGTCGCGGTCGCCGAGCCGGAAGGCCTCGTTCACCATGAGAAAGAACCATCCCCCGGCCATCGACAGCATGCCGTTCCACACGAGCCCCTGGGCCGCCGCCGGGACCTCGAGGCGCCAGAACATCCGCGACCCACTCCAGCCTGACATCTGGGTTGCCTCGCGCAGCGGCGCAGGCAGACCCTTGATCGATCCATAGAAGGACAGCGCTAGGTTCCACGCCTGCGCCGTGAAGATCATGAGAATCGCGGCCAGCTCGAGCCCCACGTTGCGGGTGGGGAACAGGGCCACGAGCCCGAGCACGAGGCCGGGCAGGAACCCGAGCACGGGGATGCTTTGCAGGATATCGATCAGCGGAAGGAGCAGCCGTTCGGCGGCTGGTGATTTCGCGGCCGCCCAGCCGAACCCGAGGGCGAACAGGTACGAGAAGAGCAGCGCGCTGACGCCCCGGCTGAGCGAGTAAAGCGCATAGCGCGGCAGCGCCGCCGCGCTCAGATCGATCTGCACCGCCTGACGAAACGGTGCGTCAAACTCCCGCGCGAACGTGACCACCATGGCGATCACGCCGGCGAGCATGCAGAGCACGACGGCATCGGGAAGCCCGGCGCCCCGGAGCAACGGGGACGCGAGGGCCGCCGGGAAACGAATCGCCCTTTGGGGCGGCAGAGTTGCTTTCACGCGAACCGCTTAACTTGGGAATCAGTGAACTCGAACGCCAGCGTCGTGAACGGCGTGCGCCTCTACACGCGTCGCATCGGTGCCGGTCCACCCGTCGTGGTGCTGCACGGCGGCCCCGGCGCCCATCACGACTACCTGCTCCCGCAATACGATCGCCTGGCTCAACATCGCGAGCTGCTCTACTACGACCAGCGGGGCGGTGGACAGTCGCCCATCGGCCGCGACCAGCCCGCCGGGTGGCGGGAGCACGTGGCGGACCTCGATGCGCTGCGGGAGCAGTGGGGTCTGAACCGCGTGACGCTGCTGGGTTACTCCTGGGGCGGCTTGCTCGCCTTGCTCTACGCGCTCGAACATCCCGAGCGGATCGAGCGTCTCGCGCTGGTGTGCCCCGCCCCCGTCACCGCCCAGTGGCGCGGCCAATACCAGCAGCGCCTCGCCGCCCGGGCAGCGGACCCGCGGATCGTCGCGGCGCGCGCCGAGCTCCAGGCCTCGGGGCTGCGGACCAGCGACCCCGCAACATACCGCCGCACCGCGTTCGCGCTATCGGTCGCGGCCTATTTCCGGGACCCCGCCCAGGCGCAGGAGCTGACGCCGTTCCGCATCACCCAACGCACCGAGCAGGCGGTGTGGGACAGTCTCGCGGGCTACGACCTGCGCGATCGGATTCGCACCACGTTTGCCGGACGGATCCGTCCGTCCCTCGTGATTGCCGGCACCTTCGATCCGCTGCCGATCGAGGCGGCGCGTGAGCTTGCGGCCCTGCTCGAAGCGCCCATTGAGGAGCTCGCCACCGGCCACGTCCCGCACGTCGAGGCGACGGACGCGTTCGTGCGGGCGCTGGACGAGTTTCTGCCGCGCGGCTAGACGTCCTTCCGTCTTTCCCTCGCCGCTCGTACGTTCCCGTCATCTATGGATAAACAGGCCGCCCGGCAAACCCTCGAGCAGATCGCGGCCTTTCTTGAGCTGAAGGGCGAGTCGCGCTTCCGGATCCAGGCCTACCAGAACGCCGCCCGGGCGCTCGCGGGGTTCTCGGGCGACGTCGCCGGCGGCGTGGAAACCGGGGCGCTGGCGGAGATGAAAGGGGTCGGGCCCGACACGCTCGAAGTCGTGCGCGAGCTGGTGACGGCGGGGCGGTCGAGCGTGCTCGACGAGCTGCGCGAGCAGATCCCGCCCGGCCTGGTGGAAATGCTGCGCATTCCGGGACTCGGGGTCGCGAAGGTCCGCCAGATCCACCGCGCCCTGGGAATCGAGTCGCTCGCCGAGCTCGACGTGGCGGCGCAGGATGGCCGCCTCGCCAAGCTGCCGCGGTTCGGCGCCAGAACCGCCGCCAATGTCCGTAAGGCAATCGTCTTCCTGCGGCAGACCACCGAGTACCGCCTGTTTCATTATGCGCTGGCCGAAGCTCAGGGGGTACAGCAGGCGCTCCGTGGCCTTGAAGGCGTCCGGGCCGTGGAGCTCGCCGGCAGCGTGCGCCGCTGCCGCGAGGTGATTCGCGATCTCGACCTCGTGGTGCTCGCCGAGAGCGACGGCGCGCGGGCATCACTCGTAAAACGGCTCGGCCAGGTGACCGGCGTGACGGAGTTCGCGGGCTCGGAGGGGAGCGTGACCCTGCGGTTTGCGAGCGGCACCGTGGTCGACGTGTTCCTCGCCACGCCGGCCACGTTCGGGCTCGCCTGGGTGCGCGCCACGGGATCGGACGCGCACCTCGCGGAGCTCGATGCCCGCGCCCGCGCACGCGGGATCTCGCTCGAGCCCGGCGTCCCGTTCCCCGACGAGGCGAGCGTGTACCAGGCACTCGGCCTCGCGTGGATCCCCCCCGAGCTGCGCGAGGGCGCGGGAGAATGCGACGCCGCCGCCGCCGGTCGCCTGCCGGCACTCGTGGAACAGGCCGACTTGCGCGGGCTGCTGCATTGCCACACCAACTATTCCGACGGCACCACCACCGTCGCAGAGTGGGCACAGGCGTGCCAGGGGACCGGCTACGAGTGGATCGGGATCACCGATCACAGCATCTCTTCGCCCTACGCGGGCGGGCTCGCCCCCACCGCGATCGCCGCGCAACGCGAGGAGGTCGACGCGGTCAACCGCAGCGCCAACGGGTTCCGGGTGCTGCAGGGTGTCGAGGCGGACATTCTCGCCGACGGCACGCTGGACTACGGCAGCGAGACGCTCGACCGTTTCGATTTTGTCATTGGGTCGATCCACAGCCGGTTCGGGATGACCGAGCCCGAGATGACCCGCCGGGTGTTGTCCGCGATGGACGATCCCCACCTCACGATCATCGGCCACCCGACCGGTCGCCTGCTGCTGGCGCGCGAGCCGTTCGAGATCGACCTCGAGAAGGTGCTCGCCAAAGCCGCGTTGCGCGGCATCGCCGTCGAAGTCAACGCGGACCCGCACCGCCTGGACCTCGATTGGCGCGTCGTGCGGCAGGCCCGGGACCTGGGCGTCATGATCTCGATCGGAGCCGACGCGCATTCGACCGGCGGCATGGCCAACGTGGCGGTGGGGGTGGGCATCGCCCGCAAAGGGTGGGTCGAAGCCTCGCAGGTCTTGAATACCCGGGACGCCGCCGCGTTCAGCGCGTTCGCGCAACAGCGTCGCACGGCGGCACGCTGATGCCCGCGAAGACCCGGGCGCGTCCCAAACGAGCCCGCGAGTCCCCCGCGCACCTCAAAGCGCGCGTTCGCAAGATCCTCGCACGCCTGGAGCAGGCGTACCCCGAAGCGATCTGCGCGCTGACCCACCAGAGCGCGCTCGAGCTGCTGGTCGCGACCATCCTCTCGGCACAGTCCACCGATGCGCGGGTCAACATGGTGACGCCGGCCCTGTTCGCGAAGTACCGCGACGCGGCGGCCTACGCCGTTGCCGACCCTGCCGTGCTCGAGCAGGAGATCCACAGCACCGGGTTCTTCCGCAACAAGACCAAGTCCATCATCGGGATGGCGCAGGCGGTGGTGGAGCGCCACGGCGGCCACGTCCCCGACACGATCGAGGCCCTCGTAGAGCTTCCCGGTGTGGGACGCAAGACGGCGAACGTCGTGCTCGGAACCTGGTTCGGGAAAAACGAAGGTGTGGTGGTGGATACGCACGTGCAGCGCCTCAGCACGCTCCTGGGCCTCACGCGAGAAACCACGCCAGAGAAGATCGAGCGCGACCTGATGGCGCTGGTGCCGCGCCCACGCTGGACATGGTTCTCACACACCCTCATCCGGCACGGTCGCCAGGTGTGCATCGCGCGCCGGCCGAAATGCGAGGAGTGCGTCGTGAATCGGTGGTGCCCGAGTTCGCGGGTATGAAGCAGCGTTACACGTCGCCAAGTCGCTACGTTGTACGAATGACGGACCGCACTACGTCGTAGCGACGTAGCGTCGTAGCGTCTTAGCGTCTGATATGAATCTCCCCCCCATCGACCGCGCCCAGCTCGTCGCCACCCGCCGCGATCTCCACCAGCACCCCGAGATCGGCTTCGAGGAAACGCGCACCGGCGCGCTCGTCGCGGAGCGCGTGCGGGCGCTCGGCTACGACGTGCGGACCGGTGTCGGTCAGACCGGTGTCGTTGCCTTGCGGGCAGGGAGCGCGGGCCGCTGCGTGCTGATCCGGGCCGACATGGACGCGCTCCCGGTCGAGGAGGCGAACGACGTGCCGTACCGCTCCAAACACGCCGGGAAGATGCACGCCTGCGGACACGACGGGCATGTCGCCATCGGCCTCGAGGTAGCGCGACGGCTGGCGCGCGTCCCGCTCGCCGGCGCGCTGAAAATGGCGTTCCAGCCGGCCGAGGAGATCGCCGGCGGGGCCAAGGCCATGATCGCAGACGGCGTGCTCGACGCCCCACGCGTGGATGCGGTGTTCGGCATTCATCTATGGAACGATCTCCCCGTGGGCACGGTCGGCCTGATGCCGGGACCGGTGATGGCGTCGGTGGATGAATTTGAAATCAGCGTAGTTGGCCGCGGTGGGCACGCCGCGTCGCCGCATCAAACCGTGGATCCGGTGCTCGTGTCGGCGCACCTGGTGACCGCGCTGCAGAGCTCTCATCAGCCGCCGGCGCAATCCGTTCGAGGAAGCCGTGCTGTCCGTGACCCAGGTGAACGCGGGCCACGCCTTCAACGTGATCCCAGGGCACGCCGAGCTGCGCGGCACGGTACGCACCTTCGGAGGAAAATTCTACGACGAGGCCCCCACGCTCATCGAGGAGACGGCGCGCGGAATCACCGCGGCGTTCGGCGCGTCGGTCGAGGTACGCTACCGCCGGCTCGCGAAGCCGACGGTCAACGACGGGCGAATGGCCGAGCTGATGGGCGAGGCCGCAGCCGAAGTCGTTGGGCGCGACAAGGTCGTCAGCGGCGTTCGCACAATGGGAGGCGAAGACATGTCATTCTTCCTCGCCCAGGTGCCGGGCGCGTTCGCGTTCGTCGGCTCGGCGCCCGTCGGCGCGAAGGGATCGCCGCATCACAGCCCCACATTCGACATCGAGGAGGAGTCGCTGGTGATCGGCGCGGAGCTGCTGACGCGGACGGCGGTGCGATACCTTGCCTAACCTCCTCGCCTCCGAGCACTCCGCCTACCTCAAGTCCGCCGCCCATCAGCCCGTGCACTGGTATCCGTGGAGCGAACGGGCATTCCAGGAAGCACGCGCGCAGGACAAGCCGATTCTGCTCGACATCGGGGCCGTGTGGTGCCACTGGTGCCACGTGATGGACGGCGAATCGTACGAGAGCCCGGCGGTCGCCGAGGTCTTGAACCGGGACTACATCTGTATCAAGGTCGATCGCGACGAGCGCCCCGACGTGGACGCGCGCTACCAGCGCGCCGTCCAGGCCCTGAGTGGCCAGGGCGGCTGGCCGCTCACCGCGTTCCTCACCCATGAGGGCGAAGTCTTTTTCGGCGGCACGTATTTCCCACCCGAAGAGAACCCCTTCGGACGCCCGGGATTCCTCACGGTGCTGCGGCAGGTGGCACGGCTGCACCGCGAGGATCGGCCAAAGATCGCCGGCAATGCCAAGGCGATCCGGCAGCATGTGACCGAATCGCTCGACGAAACCAAGCCGGGCACCGTCACTCCTGCGCTCGTGACACAGGTCGTCGACGACGTCGTCCGGCTGTTCGACATCCGCTACGGCGGCTTCGGAACGGCCCCCAAGTTCCCGCACCCCGCCTCCTGCGAGCTGCTGCTGGCGCGCTGGTTCGACGAGCGCGCCGACGCGTTGCGGGAGGTGGTGGAGAAGACGCTCACCGGAATGGCGCGCGGCGGCATCCACGATCAGCTGGGGGGCGGGTTCCACCGCTACTCCGTGGACGAGCGCTGGATCGTGCCCCACTTCGAGAAGATGTCGTACGACAACTCGGAGCTGCTGCACGCGTACCTCGACGCCTACGCGGCGTTCGGCACGCCGCTCTTCAAGCAGGTCGCGGGCGGAATCGTGGACTGGGTGCTCGGAAGTGCTCGCCGACTCAGGCGCCGGCGCGTTCTTCACGTCCCAGGACGCGGATGTGGGGCTGGGGGACGACGGCGACTACTGGACCTGGACGCTCGCTGAGATGAAAGCGGCGTTGCCAGACGAAGCATTCCACGTTGCCAGCCGCGTCTTCGAGGTCGAGCAGCACGGCGAAATGCATCACAACCCGGAGAAAAACGTGCTCTGGTGGCACGAGGACCCCGCCGGCGAAGACGAATGGCGCACGCTGAAAAATGCCATCCGCACGCTCAAAGCCGCGCGGGACCTGCGCCCGCGTCCGTACGTCGACGTCGCTGCGTACGTCAACTGGAACGCGATGATGGCGTCGGCCTTTCTCCACGCCGGCGCGGTGCTCAACCGTCCCGAGTGCAATGCGCTGGCCCTCAAGGTCCTTGGACGAATCTGGGAATCCTGGGACGAGCGGCCATGGCATGGCGCACGTGATCGGCCGCGCGGAGCCGCACGGACTGCTCGACGACAACGTGCACGCCGCAGCAGCGTTCCTCGACGCGTACGAAGCGACCGGCGACGTCGAGTGGCGCGCGCGCGCCGTGTCCGTCATCCGGCACTGCATCCGCGCGCACTGGGACGAAGCCGCCGGCGGGTTCTTCGACACGGCGCGCGACGGGAGCGGAGCCGCGGAGGCGTACCTGACGACGCCGGCGAAGCCGGTGCAAGACGCCCCCACGCCGTCGGCCAACGGCGTGGCGGCTCTCGTGCTGGCCCGCCTCTGGGCGTTGAGCGACGACGCCGAGTGGCGCCGCCTGCTCGATCGCCAGCTCGCCACGTTCGCCGGCGCGGCGGGGTTGCTGTCGCTCCACGGCGCCACGCTCGCGCGCGCCATGGACTGGGCCGCGCATCCCATCACCCGGATCGAAGTGGCGGGCCCGCTGGGCCCGGGGCCGGCGTGCGACATGCACCTGCTCGCCCTGCAGGTGTATCGACCGCGGAAAGTCGTGGTGCGCAAGGACGCCGCCGTCCCCACCGCGGTCGTGTGCGTCGGCACGACATGCTCGCTTCCAATCGCCGTCGCCGGATGCCCTGGGGGAAGCCCTGCGCTGACGGCGCTGCCGCGAGCCGCTATCCGCCCGCTACATTGATGCTTCGAGACGCACCGCGCCTCTTCAGAGGAGATGCCGAATGCCGAACAAGAAGGCCGTGATCGAAACGTCCAAGGGCAAGATTGAAGTTGGAGTTGTTCGCGGATGAGGTGCCGAGCACCGTCGCGAACTTCGAGAAGCTCGCCAATGCCCAGTTCTACGACGGCACCAAGTTCCATCGGGTCATCCCGAACTTCATGATCCAGGGCGGCGACCCCTACTCGAAGACCGGCAAGGGTCCCGTCGGGACCGGCGGGCCGGGGTACACCATCCGCTGCGAGACGCAGAAGAATACCCACAAGCACGTCGCGGGCACGCTGTCGATGGCGCATGCGGGCAGGGACTCGGGCGGCAGCCAGTTCTTCATTTGCCACTCGCCCCAGAAGCACCTGGACGGCGTCCATACGGTATTCGGACAGGTCACCAAGGGAATGGACGTCGTCAACGCGATCGCGCAGAATGACGAAATCACGTCGATCAAGGTGACTTGAGGGTCGATCGGGCGCGATAGTGCACGTTGATTTCGCGGTGGTGGCCGACTACGCGCTCGTGGATCAGAGCGGCAAGCTGTCCGTGCTCGGCATCTTCCAGCACATCTGGGTCCAGCAGTTCCCCGCGATGCACCCCCGCCTCCACCTGGTGCTGCGGCTCAAGGGCAAGCGCACCGAGGTCGGCGAGCACGGCGTTCAGATCCGGCTGGTCGACGAGGGCGGCAACGAGAGCCTCGGCGGGTCGGGCAGCGTCCTGTTTGCCGAGCCCCCTGCTGGGATCACCGAGATCGAGGCGGGAGCGATCCTCGTGTTCGATGTCCCCTTCCCGCACCCCGGAGTGTACCGCTTCGAAATCACGATCGACGGCGAGCAGAAGGCCGCGGTGCCGGTGACGGTTTCACAGCTCCCGCCGCCCGCTCCCGGATCGGGCGGGCAAGCGGTTCATTAGGTGACCGTGCGGGGGCTGCCGCTGTTGCTCATCGCGGCGGCGCTGACGCTTGGCTGGAACATGAGCGGCTACCGCCTCCTCGATCCCGACGAGGGCCGCAACGCCGAGGTGGCGCGAGAAATGGCGGCATCGAACGATTACCTGGTGCCCCATCTCGACGGGCTTCCCTACCTCGACAAGCCGATCATCTACTTCGCTGCCGCCGCTCTGGCCATGGAGTGGCTTGGCCCGACGGAAGCAGCGGCCCGGCTCCCCGCGTACCTCGCCACCCTGGCGACCATCGCGCTGCTGGTGTGGTTCGGGCGGCGCCGCTGGGGGCCGGACGCCGGATGGCTCGCCGGGATCGCGTTCGCGACCATGCCGCTCACGCTCGCCTATGCCCACACCACGATCTTCGATAGCACGCTTACCCTGTGCACCACCGCCGCGATGCTCTGCCTGTTTCTCGAGCGCACCACGCTCGCGTGGATCGCCATCGCCATCGGCGCCCTCACCAAGGGACCGGTCGCGATCGGGATCGCGCTCGCAGGGATCGTTCCCTATCTGCTCGCGACCGGCCAACCGCTCCGGCGCGTGGTCTCGCTGCGCGCACTGGGCGCCTTCTGTCTCGTGGGGCTGCCGTGGTTCATCGCGGTCTCCGCGCGTGTGCCCGAATTCCCCCACTACGCCTTCGTGCAGGAAACGTTCGAACGCTTCACCACCCCGCGCTTTCACCGCACCGCGCCGTTCTGGTACTACATCCCGATCCTCGGTGTCGCCCCGTTCCCGTGGATCGTGCCCGCGTGTGCCCGGATTGCGTGCCTGGCGCCGGACCTGGGCCGCGCGGCGCGATCCAGCCAACGCCGAGTCACTCTGGCTCATCGCCTGGGTGCTCGGGCCCCTGGCGATGTTCACGCTCAATCAGTCCAAGTTGCCGCAGTACATGCTGCCCTTGATGCCGGCCTTCGCCCTCGCCGCCGCACGAACGCTGACTGCGGCGGGGCCGCGCGCCGGGTGGCGTGTCCACACCGCGCTCGCCACGGCGCTGGGCATTTTCTTTGTGGTACTGCCGGGCATCACCGTGCGCACGTTGCCCCTCACCGCCCTGGAGCGAGCCGCCATCCCGCAATTGGCGCTGGCGCTCGGCATCGTGCTGCTCCTGTCGGCGGTGTGCCAGGCGTTCGCGGCCGCGCGCCGCTCGACCGGACTCGCCGCCGCCGCATACGCCATAGTCGTCATGGCGATTCCGTTCGCCTCGGCGCCGTTGATGGCCGCCGTTGGGGAGGACCGCTCCGCCGCGACGCTGAGCGCCGCGATCGGTTCGGCGATGGGAGACAGCGGTGAAGTGCTTGGCATCGCGGCGTACCCACCCTCGTTACCGTTCTATCTGGGACGCACGATTCCCGTCGCGACCGGGCGCGCCGAAGAACTGACCAGCAACTACATCGCGCGCTATCACGAGCAACTGCGCACCGTCCCCAATTCCCCGTTGCGGCCCCAGGATTCCTGGCGCGAGGTGCTCGAGGTCTGTCCCGTGCCGACCGTTTTCGTGACACGCGCGGGCAACCGCACCGTGCGATCCGCACTCGCCACCCTGCCGCTGCTGGCGGAGGACGGCCGCTTCGCGGCCTATGGGCCGTGCCAACGTCACCGCGTGAGGGGGTGAGGGATGTGCGGCATCTTCGGCGCGGTGTCGGTTCGGGGACGGCCGTTGCGCCACGCCGCCTGCCTCCCGGACATGGCCGCCACGTTGGTCCATCGTGGCCCCGACGGCGAACGGATCGTCGGGCACGAGCGGGCGCGGATCGGCGCGCGCCGGCTCGCGATCATGGACCTCACAACCGGTGATCAGCCGTTCCAGAGCCCCGACGGCTCGGTCTGGATGGTGTGCAACGGGGAGATCTACAACGCACCGGCGCTGCGGCGCGAAGCGACCGGTTGGGGATATCCATTTCGCTCCCGCGGCGACATCGAGAACATCGTTCCGTTCTACGAGCGCTTCGGCCCCGCCGCGGTCGAGCGGCTCGACGGCATGTTCGGCCTCGCGATCTGGGATGACCGCCGCCGCACGCTGATCCTGGCGCGCGATCGCGCAGGCGAGAAGCCGCTCTTCTGGACCGAGTTCGACGGCGAGTTCCGCTTCGCGTCGGAGATTCAGGCCTTACTCGTCTTTCCCGATCAGGCGCGGCGCCTCAACCCGCGAGCCGCGGCGCTGTACACCGCGCTCGGGTACGTCCCGGCGCCGCACACGATGTTCGCAGAATATCCATAAGCTCCCGCCCGCCCACATCCTCGTCGCCGACGAATCGGGAGTCGCGATCCGCGCGTATTGGGACCCCGCCGCCGTCGCCGCGCGACCCTCGCGGCTCGAGTCACCCCATCAGGTGCGCGAGGTCCTGCTCCGGGCCGTCGAGCGCGAGCTGATGTCGGACGTTCCGGTGGGCGTGTTCACGAGCGGCGGTCTCGACTCTTCGCTGCTCGCCGCCGCCGCCGCGCGCGTGATGGCGGGCGAGCGCATCCACACCTACTCGGTCAAGTTCCAGGATCCGCGCTTCGACGAGAGCGGCTATGCCGCCGCGGTCACGCGCGACATCCCCACGCAGCACCACGAGGTTGTAGCGGACGACGTCTCGCTCGAGCGGGCGCTGCACACGTGTGAGCGGGGCGCTGGCGGAGCCCGTCGGAGATCCCGCCATCCTCCCGACGTTCCTCCTGGCCGAGGCGGCGCGCGAGCATGTCAAAGTGGTGCTGTCGGGGGAAGGTGCGGATGAGTTGTTCGGTGGCTATCCCACCTACCTTGGTCACCAGGTCGCCGGCCTCTACCTCCACCTTCCGGCCCCGGTGCGCGCGTTCGCACGCTGGGCCGTGAGTCGCCTCCCCGCATCGACCGGCAGGGTCACGCTGGAGTTTCTCCTGCGCCAGTTCGTGACCGCCGCGGAGCTCCCGGCGCTGGAGCGGCATCTGCACTGGTTCGGCGCGCTCGGGCCCGGCCCAGGAACGGTGCCGGAACTGGCCTGCAAACTGACGGGTTTTCCGAAAGACGACCCTCTTAACCGGATCCTGTGGCTGGATTTCCTCACCTACCTGCCCGACAACCTGCTCGTCAAGGTCGATCGGGGGACCATGCTGGCATCGATTGAAGCACGGGCGCCGTACCTCGACCGGGAGGTCATGGAGCTTGTCCTTCCAGGGCCGTCGCGCCTGAAGGTGCGTGGCCTGACGTCCAAGACGCATATTAAAGGATGCGGCGCGGGGCCTGATCCCCCAAGCCGTCATCCAACGGAAAAAACGGGGTCTGTCGGTTCCAGTGGCGAGTTGGCTCAATGGCGGCCTCGCGCCCCTGGCGGATCGGCTGCTTGCGAAACCCCGCTTCGGAGCCGATCAGGTGCCACGCCTGTTGGCCGAACACCGTGCCGGCGGCGCGAATCATGCCCGCAAACTGTGGCCGATCCTGATGGCAGAGTTGTGGGCCGACCGTTGGAACGTGGACGTGGACGGCACCCCGGGTGAACGCAAGCCAGGGTCCGCCCTCTGGGGTAGACCATGGACCGTGACGCCGCCCTGCGGCTCATGCAGGAGCACACCGAGTCGCCGAGCCTGCGGCAGCACATGCTGGCAGTGGAAGCTGCGCTGCGCGCATACGCGCTAAAGTACGGTGAGGATCCGGAAGGCTGGGGGCTGGTGGGGTTGCTGCACGACTTCGACTACGAACGCTACCCCAATGCCGCGCGCTCTCCCAGCGAGGAGCACCCGAGTTGGGGCGTGCGGCTGCTCCGCGAGCGGGGCCTGTCCGAAGCGTCGTGCCGCGCGATCCTCGGCCACGCGAGCTATACGGGCGTGCCCCGTGACTCCCTCCTCGCGAAGGCGTTGTTTGCGGTGGACGAGCTGTGCGGGTTCCTCGTGGCGTGCGCGTTGGTGCGGCCATCGCGCAGTGTTGCGGACCTGGAGGTCGCCTCGGTGAAGAAAAAGCTCAAGGACAAGGCCTTCGCGCGCGGCGTCAACCGCGACGACGTGCTCCAGGGAGCCGCCGAGCTCGACGTCCCGCTCGACGAGCACATCGCGTTCGTGATCGGGTCGCTGCGGCCGGTGGAGGACTCGCTCGGCCTGGGACGGCCGGCGCAGGCCGCGACGTGACGGTCTCCGCTCTTTCGTTCACTCCGGTCCCGCGGCCGGTTCACGCCGCCCGGGGCGTGCTCGCGCTGGGAATCGACCGCGCCACGGGAGCGCGGCCGATCGGCGGCAATCAGGTGGAGCACCACGCCGATAGCCCGCGGGCGCTGGACGCGATGCTCGAGCTGATCGCCCGGGCAGAACGCTGGGTGCACTTCGAGAACTACATCATTCGCGACGACAGCACCGGGCGTCGCTTCGCCGACGCGCTGGCCGAGCGTGCGCGCGCCGGCGTCCGGGTCCGCGTGTTGTACGACGCCCTCGGGTCGCTGGGAACGTCGCGGCGCTATTGGCGCGGTCTCGCGAGCGCGGGGGTGGACGTGCGCGCGTTTCACCCGCTCCTCTCGCATCGCGTGTTCGCCGCGATCGCCCGCGACCATCGCAAGCTCGTCGTGGCGGACGGGGCACACGCAATGCTGGGCGGCCTATGCATCGGCGACGAGTGGGCCGGTGACCCGGCGCAGGGACGGGGCGCTTGGCGGGACAGCATGGTGACGGTTTCAGGACCCGCCGCCGCCGCGGCGGACATCGCGTTCAGTCGCATTTGGGAGCGTGCTGGCGCGCCGCTGCCGCCCGACGAGCTGGAGGCCAACCCCGCCGAACGGGGATCGGTGGCGGTGCGCATCGTTGCCGGCGCCACTGGGCGTGCCCGCATGTATCGGGCGGTCCAGTTCCTGGCCGCGAGCGCGCAGCAGCGGTTGTGGATCACTGACGCGTACCTCATTGCACCCACGCCCCTCTACGCCGCCTTGCTCGACGCCGCGCGCGACGGCGTGGACGTGCGGCTGCTGGTCCCGGGCGCCAGTGACCTGGCCGTGGTCCGGAACCTCACCCGTGTCGGCTATCGGGATCTGCTGAATGCGGGCGTTCGGATCTTCGAGTGGCAGGGACCGATGTTGCACGCGAAGACGTTCGTGGTTGACCAGAACTGGGCGCGCGTCGGGTCGAGCAACCTCAACGTGTCGAGCCTGCTCGGAAACTACGAGTTGGATCTGATCGCCGAGTCGGGGGACCTCGCCGCAGACCTGGCCCGCCAGTTCGTGAACGACCTCGCGTTCTGCCGGGAGATCGTGCTGCAGGCCGGTCGGCGTTTTTTCCGCGGACGGCTGGTGGGAGCTCCCGCGACCACGCCGTCGCTCGTGCCGGATCGGCGTCACCGGCGTTCGCGCTACGAGCTTGGGGCGGTTGCCGTGGTGACGCTGCGACGCGTGGCGGGCGGGTTGCGACGGGCCATTGGAACAGCGGCGGCGCTCACGTTTATGCTACTGGGCGGGTTGTTGCTGGCGTTTCCCCGGGTGATGAGCGTCACGCTGGCCGTGGGGTCGTTCCTTCTGGCCCTGGTGTCCGGGGCCTATGTCCTGGAACGGCACCGCTTGCGGGAACCGGACGATGGCTAACCCTCAACCTGTGGTTGAGGCTGCGCGTATAGCAGAGGCTGCGCGTATAGCAGCGGAGGCCGACGGCACGCTCGTGACGCGCGCCCAGGCCGGTGACCGGATTGCGTTTGGGGTGCTGGTGGATCGCTACGCGCCGTCGGTACGGCGGGTGGCCCGCGCGGTCCTGAACGATCCCGACGACGCCGATGATGCGGCCCAGGACGCGTTCCTCGCCGCGATGGTCAAGTTGAAACAGTTCGATCCCGCGCGCCCGTTCGGTCCGTGGCTCGCGCGCATCGCGGTCAATGCGGCGACGGACCGCCGGCGCCGGCGCGCCGTACGCCGGGCGGAGCCGCTCGAGAACCACATGCGGTCCGGCGGCACCCTTCCCGATGCGGACGCGGATCGGCGGGCGCTGGGCTGGCGGCTGCGGCAGGCTCTGGCTGAGTTGCCCGAACGGCGGCGGATGGCCGTCGTCCTGTTCGACGTAGAAGGCTACACGCACGCGGAAATTGGAGAAATCCTTGGCCTACCCGAAGGCACGGTTCGGTCCGAAGTCTTTCACGCGCGGCGTGCCCTGCGCGTTTTACTCGCGGATTGGAGGGAGCAGGAATGAAGGGGATGCCCATGCCGTTCGATCATCGGCCGGATCCGGTGCTCGGCACCGCGCTCCGTCAGGCGTTGTCCGCCGAGGATCACTCGACATTCGTCGCACGGGTGATGGCTGCAGTCGCAGCCCCACATCCCGTCCATTGGGACATCCTCGCCAACTGGGCCCGACGCAGCGCGGGTGCCGCGTGTGTGGCGGCGCTCGGCGCGGGGCTGCTGGTCGGGGCGATGCACCAAGCACCCCTGGACCTCGTGGCGCCGGTCGCTGGTCCCTCAGCCCACGCGTTGGTGGCGACCGCCACACCGCCCCACCCCAGCGTCCTCCTCGTGCCCGAGGGCCATCGGTAGATGCTCCCCAGCCGATCACACTGGCTGGCCGCCGCGTTCCTGACGAGCGCAGTCGTCGTGGGAGGAGCTGCCGGCTGGTTGCTCAAGGGTTGGACGGCCGGGCGCGCACGGCAGGACCGTGATCCGAACACGACCATCGCGTACCTGACGACCCAGCTCGGCCTCACCGGGGACCAGCAGGACTCTATCCGGACGATTCTCGAGCTCCGCCGCATGAAGATGGATTCCATCTGGCGTCAGACCCGTCCCGGCATCGATTCCCTCCGTGCAGTCATGCAAGTCGAGATCGAAGAAGAGCTGACACCGGCCCAGCGGGTCGCGCTTCCGCGAGCTGATGGCGTGGCACGACACGTCAGCGTCACGCCGCCGACAGCGCCAGTCAGGCATCGTGGGACGGGGACGAAGATCGGGTTCCTGAACTGGATCGACAAGTGCCAGGAATACGCCCCGGGGGACGCGGGTCGACGCGTCCGGGTGTGCGGCCCACTCGGTCCGCAATGGCGGCACCTAAAGAACGCCATCGCCTCACCGGCGCCACCCTGGTCCTTGCGATGCTGCCCACGCTCGCGGCGGCCCAGCAGGTGGAGTTGACCCTGGCGGACGCAATTCGGCGCGCGCTCGAGGTGCAGCCCGCCATCATCCAGGCTCGTGGGGATCAGCGCAACGCCCGCGCGGACCAGCGATCCGCCGCCGGTGCCTTCTTGCCGACGATTTCCGTGGGCGGGTCCTCCAACTACGCCTCCCCCTCGCGGTACAACACCTCGACGGGTGAGACCAACATCGCGTTGAGCAAGACCTCGTACGCTGGCACGCTCCAGCTGAGCCTCGACCTGTTCGACGGGTTCCGGCGGCTCGGGACCAGGAGCGCCGCCGACGCCGCCCGCGACGCCGCCGAAGCCGGGCTCGTCAACCAGCGCTATCAGGTGACCGCGGCGACCGCGCAGGTTTTCTTCACGGCCCTCGCCAGCGAGGATCTCGTGCGCGTGGCCGAATCCCAGATGCAGCGCGCCAAACAGAATCTGCAGACATCGGTCAACCGGTTCGCCGTCGGCGCGACCCTCCGCTCCGACACCCTGACGGCGACGGTGGACCTCGGCACGGCCCAGTTGACCCTGCTCCAGGCCCAAGGAAACCTGGCCACCGCCACGGCGAACCTGGGCCGCCAGGTCGGCGTGGATGGACCGGTGCGCGCGGTGCGGGACTCGGCGCTCGCCCCCCTGCCCGACACCACGACGCTGCGCGCCCAGGTGCTCGATTCCTCGCCCCAGATCCGGCAGGCGGAGGCGCAGGCTCGCGCGGCCCGGGCCCAGGTGAGAGTGGCGCGCGCGGAGTACTGGCCGACGTTCTCCGCATCTTACTCCAATGGTTACTCGGGTCTCGAAGCCCCTTGGTCGGGCTCCCCGAACTACCTCAACAACTGGGCATTGCGATTCTCGGTAAGCTGGATGCTGTTCAACGGGTTCTCCCGTGAAGGCAGTCAGGTGTCCGCGTCGGTGCAGCGGGATGTGGCCGAAGCCCACGCCACGGACCTGCGCCGGCAGCTCAATGCCCTGTTCACCCAACAGGTCGCCGCACTGTTCACGGCCGCTGCTCAGATCGGCTTCGCCGACGCCAACGTCGTCGCCGCCGGGGAGGCGCTCCGCGTGCAGCAGGATCGCTACCGGCTCGGCGCCGGCACCCTGCTCGACCTCCTCACCGCCGAGGCGAATGTGACCGAGGCGCAGGTGACCCAGGTGCAGGCCCGCTTCGACTACCAGAACGCCCGGGCGCAGCTCGAGGCCCTGGTCGGTCATCCGCTGTGACGAGCCCGCAATCGACGGCGTTCCGCACCGGGGATACGCCGCTCCCGGATGTCGTCATCCTCACGCACAAGCTCACCCGCGAATACGACATCGGCGGCGAGGTCGTGCGCGCGTTGCGCGGCGTCGACATCCAGATCCGCAAGAACGAGTTCGTGGCGATCATGGGTCCGTCGGGCTCGGGCAAGTCCACGCTCATGAACCTGATCGGCTGCCTCGATACGCCCACGGCCGGCGAGTACTGGTTGAACAGCCAGAAAGTATCGGACCTCTCGGACGACGAGCTCGCGCGCATCCGCAACAAGGAGATCGGGTTTGTCTTCCAGACGTTCAACCTGCTGCCCCGGGCCAACGCCCTGCACAACGTCGAGCTGCCCCTGATCTACGCAGGGATCGCGGCCAAAGAGCGGCGCGAGCGCGCCGCCGGAGCGCTCCAGCATGTGGGCCTGAGCGATCGCATGGAGCACCGGCCCAACGAACTGTCGGGGGGTCAACGCCAGCGCGTGGCAATTGCCCGGGCGCTCGTGAACGAGCCGTCCATCCTGCTCGCCGACGAGCCGACCGGTAACCTCGATTCGGCCACCGGCGAAGACATCATGCGGCTCTTCAAGGAGCTGCACGATGCGGGACAGACGATCATCGTGGTCACCCACGAGCCCGACATCGCCGCCCATGCGTACCGCCAGATCCTGCTGCGGGACGGGCTCGTCGAGCGCGACCAGAAGACCAAGGGCTCCCCCTGAAGCACCTGCTCCTCGCCACGTCCGCGGCGTTCGCTCGTCGGCATCACCGGCTGTACCAAAGCGCAGTCCGCGCCGCTCTACGAAACAGTCGCGGTCGAACGCCGCAACGTCGTGCTCACATCGACCACCACGGGCGTGATCAAGCCGATCCTCACGTTCAGCGTGAAATCGAAGGCCTGGGGCGAAATCATCGAGATGCCGGTGCAGACCGGCGACGAAGTGAAAAAGGGCCAGCTGCTCGTCAGGATCGACCCCCGGATTCCGCGCGACAACCTGACCGAGGCGCAGGCCAACCTCAGCAAGGCGCACGCCCAGCTCACGAACGCGACTGCGCAGTTCCAGCGGAGTGAGGCGCTCTACAAGAGCGAATCCATCGCGGAAACCGACTATGAGCGTGCGAGGCTGGCGTACATCACGGCGCAGTCGGCGGTCGTCACCGCCAAGGCGCAGCTGCGCACGGCCCAGGAGGCCATGGATGACACCCATGTGCGCGCGCCGATTACCGGCACGATCCTCGAGCTCGACGCGGTGCGCGGCACCGTCATCTCGAGCCCAACGCTCGGCGGTGGCACGGTGATCCTCAAGATGGCGAGCCTCGATACTGTGCAGGACTCGGCGCTCGTGGTGGAAACGGACATCGGGAAGGTGCAGCCCGGAATGCCGGTGACGATCACGGTGGATGCATACCCGAACCGCACGTTCGAGGGTACCGTCCTGAAGATCGAGCCGCAGGCGCAGATCAGCCAGAACGTCACGATGTTTCCCGTGCGCGTGAACATCCCGAATCCGGGGCACGTGCTCAAGCCGGGGATGAACACCGGCGTGCGGGTTCACATGGGACAGGTGCAGAATGTGATCGCGATCCCCAACGCCACGCTCCGCACGCCTCGGGACGTCGCCTCCGCGGCGAGCGTGCTCGGGCTCGACCCACAGGCGGTCGAGCAGCAGTTGGCCGCAGCCGCCGCCGCGCCCCCGCCGCCGCGGACCGGTGGGGACACCGCCGAGCGCCGTTCTGCCGGGGAACGCGGCGGACGCATGGGGCCGTTGCCCCCGGGCGTGACGCCTGAACAGGTGCGGTCGGCGTTCGAAAAGGCGAGGAGCGGCGGCGAGCTGACCGATGCCGAGCGGAGTTTGCTGGCTCAGGTTCGTGCCGCCCGGGGACAGGACTCGGCCGGGGGCAGAGCGGCCACGGGCGCGCGGCCCTCCGGCGGCGGGCGAGCGGGTGGCGGACGAGGCGCGGGCGGTGGACGCGGTGCGGGCGGGCGATCACGCGGCCCGGTGTCGAGCAGCTACATCGTGTTCGTGGTTCGGGGTGGCAAGATCATGCCCGTATCAATCCGCACGGGGCTCAGCGATCAGGACTTTATCGAGGTTACAAGCGGACTGACCGAAACGGACTCCGTGCTCGTGCTGCCGAGCGCGTCGCTGGTGCAGGCGCAACAGCAATTCCGCCAGCGCTTCCAGAACGTGACCGGCGGCGGCCTCCCCGGCCTAAAACAGCAACCGGCACCGGGCGCGCCGGCGAGGTAATGTGACTGCGCAACGTTGCCTCCTGGCCGCAGTCGCGGCGTCGAGCGTGGTCGCCGGTGCCTGCCGCAAGGCGCAGACCACGCCCCTGTATCAACGGGTCCCCGTCGAAACACGTGATATCGTCGTCACGGCGACCGCGTCCGGCGTCATCCAGCCGATTCTCACGTTGAGCGTGAAATCCAAGGCGTCGGGAGAAATCCTCGAGATGCCGGTGCAGACGGGCGACGAGGTCACGAAGGGTCAGCTGCTGGCCCGGATCGATCCGCGCATTCCGCAAAGCAACCTCGCCCAGGCCCAGGCGAGCCTCGCCGTCGCCAAGGCGCAGCTCGACAACGCCACCGCGCAGCTCAAGCGCAGCGAGGCGCTCTTCCAGACTCAGTCGATCACCCACGCCGGCTACGACTCTTCCCAGCTGGGAGCCGCGACGGCCCGATCGGCGGTCGTCACCGCGCAGGCGAACCTCCAGACCGCCAAGGACGCGATGGCCGACACGCGCGTCGGTTCGCCGGTGACCGGTATGGTGCTCGAGCTCTCCGCGGTGCTCGGCACCGTGATCTCCAGCCCCACGAACGACGTGGCCGGGGGCACGGTGATTCTCAAGATTGCGAACCTCGACACGGTGCAGGTGTCGGCGCTCGTCGACGAAACGGATGTCGGCAAGATCCAGCCTGGGATGACGGTGACGATCACCGTGGACGCGTTCCCGAACCGCACGTTCAACGGCAGGGTCTTGAAGATCGAGCCCCAGGCGCAGGTCACCCAGAACGTCACGATGTTCCCGGTTCAGGTGAACATCGTGAACCCCGATCACGTGCTGAAGCCGGGGATGAACACCGAGGTCCAGATTCACATCGGGCAGCGCCAGGGCGTGCTCGCGGTGCCCAACGCGGCGCTCCGGACGCCGCGCGACATCGCCTCCGCGGCGCGCGTTCTCGGACTCGACTCGCTCGCCGTGCAGCGCCAGGTGGCCACCCCGTCCGCGACGGACTCAATCACAACCGGCGGACGCTACGTCGTGTTCGCGTCACGGACCGGCCAGATCGTTCCCGTGCCCATCACGACGGGGCTTACCGACCAGGACTATATCGAGGTCGTGAGCGGTGTGACGGCACATGATACGGTGATCGTGCTCACCGGCGCCGGAGGGAGGTAGCGTGCTGATCGGCGAGATCATCACGGTGGCGCTCGATGCGCTGCGGGCAAACAAACTCCGCTCGCTGCTCACCATGCTGGGCATCATCATCGGCGTGGGTGCCGTCATCACGATGATCGCGCTGGGATCGGGGGCCCAGAAGTCGGTGCAGGACCGGATCCAGGCGCTCGGTCCCACGTTGCTGAGCGTGAACCCCGGCCAGAGCTTCAACCGCGGCGTCGCGAGCAGCAGCCGCGTGAGCCTGACCCTGGACGATGACACGGCGCTCGCGAACAATGCTCGGTACGTGACTGCGGTCGTGCCGGAACTGAGCAGTAATCTCCAGGTGGAGCTGGGCGATCAGAACATCAACGTGAACGTCGTGGGGACGACCGCGGAGTACGCCCCGGTCCACACCTACACGGTGACCGCGGGCCGGATGTTCACCGCCGGGGACGACGCAGCACGGCGCCGGGTGGCGGTGCTCGGGGGATCCGTTCCTACCATGCTCAACTCGAATCGCGACGCCATGATCGGCCAGCAGATCCTCATCCGCAGTATCGCCTTCGACATCATCGGCGTGCTGTCGGTGAAGGGGGCACAGGGTTTCTCCAACCCCGACGAGCAGATCCTCATCCCGCTGCAAACGGCACGCTACCGTGTCATGGGCACCGACCGGTTGCGCAACATCGCGGTGCAAGCCCGTGACGTCGAATCCATGAACCTCGCGATGATCGAGATCGAGCGGGTGCTGCGGCGCCAGCACAAGATCCGGCCGGGTCAGGACAATGACTTCCAGATCCGCAACCAGACCGACATCTTGGCGACCCTCCAGCAGACGACCGACACGTTCAAGTACCTCCTTGCCGGGATCGCCGCCGTGAGCCTGCTGGTGGGCGGCATCGGGATCATGAACATCATGCTCGTATCGGTCACCGAGCGTACGCGCGAGATCGGCGTCCGCAAAGCGCTCGGCGCCACGCGGTTCAATATCCTGTTTCAGTTTCTGGTCGAAGCACTCGTGTTGTGCCTGTTGGGGGGACTGATCGGCGTCCTGCTCGGCACGCTGGGCGCGGTTGTGATCTCGTGGATCGCGCACTGGAACACCCTGATCTCCCCGCTCGCCATCCTGCTGGCATTCGTGTTCAGCGCCGGCATCGGCCTCTTCTTCGGCATCTGGCCGGCGCGCCGCGCGGCGCGTCTCGACCCGATCGTCGCCCTGAGATACGAGTAGTGGCCGCAGCCTGGCCGCACCACGCGCCATGGGGCTGCTGATCTCCCTAATGATCCCGCTCGTGCCGATCGCCGCGGTCTGGGGCGCCGTTTGCTATGGCCCCGTGCAGAACCGCTGGTGGCGGCGCGAGCACCCCGTCGGCTTCGCCTTGTTCGTCGGCGGTATCTCCTTCCTCGCGGGCTTCGTGGGCCCGATGATCGTGACGCCCGGCGCCAACCAGGGCCCGCTGTTGGGGATTCTGATCACCGGCCCGATCGGCTTCGGGCTCGGCCTCGTGTGGGGCTTGTTGCGCGCGTGGCGACGGGGACAGGAGCAGTGACAGCCCATCTCCTCACCATCATCCTCGCGGCGCTTGCCACGCAAGACGCTGTCCTGGGCCAGGTACGCAGCGTGCCCACGGTAGACCTCGAGCGCTACGCCGGCCTTTGGCACGAAGTCGCGCGGCTCCCGAATCGCTTCCAGGAGAAGTGCCGGGGAGAGACGACGGCGCTGTACGAGCTGCTTCCCGGCGGCGAGTTCCGCGTCACCAACACATGCCGTGGGGCCGAGGGACAAGTGATCCGAGCTGAAGGGCGGGCGCGTCTGGCCGACCGGCAAGGCCCGACCTCGAGGCTCAAGGTGCGCTTTGCGCCGGGGTTCTTGTCGTTCTTGTCGATGGTGTGGGGCGACTACTGGATTCTCGACCTCACCGATGACTACAGTGCTGCGCTGGTGGGGACCCCGAACCGCGAGTATCTCTGGGTGCTGTCCCGAAGCCCCCAGATGGACGACGCAATTTACGCACGGCTGTTGGCCACCGCGGCGGCGCAAGGGTTCGAGGTCGCGAAGTTGGTCACTGCCGGCCACTAGCACCGACACCCTTAGCCACCAGGAAGCAGTGGACATGACCTGGCCGCCGCGAGCCCGTGCCTTCTGGCCCGTTCTGGCCACGCTCTTGGTCGCGGACTGTAGCACCAAGCGGCTGGCCGAGACTTACCTGGCGCCCGAGCATACGCCGCATGAGGTGTTGGGAAGCGTCGTCCGTCTCACGCTCACCCACAACCCGGGAGCCGCCATGAGCATGTCGCTCGGCTCGTACTCGCGGGTCGGCCTGTCCGCCCTGGCATTGGTAGTCATCGCCTTCCTGTTCCGTTTGTACCTCGCTACCCCGGTCACCGATCGCATTCGAGCAGCTGCGCTGGCGCTCATCCTGGGTGGAGCACTCGGGAATCTGCTGAGTCGCCTGATATCGCCGCGCGGTGTCGTCGACTTCATTGACATTGGCGTGCCCGCGTGGCGGTTCTGGACGTTCAACGTCGCCGACACCGGGATCACCATCGGCGCGCTGTTGCTGCTGCGCGCGCTTTGGCGGCAGCGATCCGAGCGGGAAGGTGATGCCTAGCACCACGATGGAGCCGCACGTCGATTTGGTCCGGTCGTTCTACGCCGCCTTTCAGCGACGCGATCACCGTACGATGGCGGCTTGCTACGCACCCGATGCCGAGTTCCACGATCCGGTGTTCACCGATCTCGCCGGGTGGCGGGTCGGCGCGATGTGGCGCATGCTGTGCGAGCGCGCCACCGACCTGCGGATCGAGTTGCCCAGCGTGCACCCGTCCGCCGAGGGGGTCTCGGCGCACTGGGAAGCCTGGTACACCTTCACCCAGACCGGTCGGCCGGTGCACAATCGCGTGACAGCCTCATTCACGTTTCGAGACGGCAAGATCCACCGCCATACCGACGTGTTCGACCTCTACGCCTGGGCCCGCCAGGCCCTCGGCATGAAAGGGCTGCTGCTTGGCTGGGCGCCCCCGGTCCAACGCGCGATCCGAGCCCAGGCGGCGCGCGCGCTGAATGCCTACATCGAAAAACACCCTACCAGCCCTTGAACAGTCCACCGTCGCCAAAGTCCCAGAGCACGAACGCCGTGAGGCGCGGATGATGCGGCTCGGGCCCTTGCACCGGAATCTCGACTCCGAGTGAGCCAGCCACATGCCCCAGTCGCGAGAGCCGGAACCAGACCTGAGGCACGAGCGACATGGAGCTCTCGCCTTCCCGTGGCACGGTACCGCCGACCTCGATCATGGGAACGAAGCGCCCGACCTCGCGGCCAACACCGAGGCTGTACGAGAAGTCGGCCATGCCCTCCCCGTCCTCCCACGCGCCTGCAAGCTCCCCTTGGATAAACAGCGCCGGTAGCGGGTTCGCCCCGAACGCGAAGAATGGCTCCAGCTCCCAGGCCTCCTGCCGCCCGACCGGCGGGGTGGCCTCGAGACCGACACTCGCGATGGCGCGCCGCGCCGCCGAATGCCAGACGTTGTACTTGAGCGCGGCCGTCACGCCATCGAATGGGTCGCCGGCCGAGTCGAACACGGTGCGCGCGCTCGCCTCAATCTGCGCGCGCCGGCCGACGCGCCACTCGTAGATGTACTCCTGGCCCGTCCCGTGCGCCGTCACGACCACCTCGTTCTCGGGGAACGCCTTCTCGGCGAGAAATGCCCGGGGGAAGTTCAGCTCGCCGGGTGGCCAGCCCCGTTCCTGGCACAGCGAGCGGATGTAGCGCACCACGGCCCGGAGCTGCTCAGGCGTCGCGGCTTGGCCGTACGCCGGCATGTCGAGCGACAGGCCGAACGCCGCGCCGCCCTCTCGCACGATGTCCGTCCATTGATCCTCCGTCTCGGCGGTGGACGTCTTGCACTCGGCGAGGTTCGCCGGGCGTACGGACAGCTGCGTCTGGTGGGCAGGCGCGCCGCGGCCATCCGCCCCATGGCAAATGGCGCACCACGCCCTATACAACGTTGCGCCGGTCGAATCGGCGGGCGCCTGGACAAGGGCCACGGTCGCAAGGAGGAGGGCGGATACGATCACGGCCCGTGCCCTCTACCCCTCACGGGACGCGTCGGCCATTTTCCCCCGATGCCGCCTGACCCCAGCGTCGCCGACCCAGCCGCGGAGGAGCTGCGCGCCAAACGTCGTGCATACGTGCTCGCCGCGACGCGCGCGCGTTGGCGCTGGGTCGGCGGTGCGGTGGCGGTGCTGGGCGTGGCCCGGCTGCTGCGACTCATCACGATCTCCTGGTGGTTCGTTCCGGCGTTCGCGGTGTGCTTCGTCGGGATGAATCTGGCGCTGCAGCGCCTGGCGCGCGATCGGCCCCTGCACGGCGTGGCACGCGACGCTCGACATGGGCGTCGGAAGTGCGATGATTTCGGCAGTCCTCTACGCCCTCGGACCGGCCGGTCACCTCGCCTACGCCGTCTACCTGATCGGCCCGCTCCTCACCGCATTCTCCCTCGGCCAGCGTGAGGCGTGGTACGCGCTCGTTCTGAACCTCGTGGGGTTCGCCGTGGCCACTGCTCTCCGCCAGGGCGGCCCGGATTGGACCTGGGTCACCTTCGCGCAGGAGGCGTTGATCCTGTGCATCAGCACGGCCTCGCTGATTCCCCTGGTGGTCAGGATCGTCGACCGGCTACGCGGGACCCGCGCCATCCTTGCCGGCATCGAGCACGGCGATCTCACAGTGCGCGTGCCCCAACCAGAGCTCGACGACGTGGGGCTGGTGGAGCAGGGACTCAATCGGACCAGTGACGCCATTGCGGGTGCCGTGCGCCAGGTGCAGAAGGAGTCGCGCGAGCTTGGCAGCCTGGCGCAGCACTTGGCGGGCGCGGCGCGGCTGTTGCAGTCGGCGGCCCTGGAAAGCTCGGTCACGGTGCAGAACCTCTTTCAGGGCGCCGAGCGCCAGCGCGAGCTGATCGGGCAGGGCCGGACCGCTGCTGAGGCGGCGGCTGGCGTGGCGTCGGCACTCCACGGACGCGCGCGGGAGGCGGAGCGGCAGGTCAGCGCTGTTGCGCAGCAGGCGCGCCGCCACGGCGACGAAATTGGTCGAGCCGGGGAGCTGCTGGTGACCCTGGTCGAGCGCATGGATCAGGTCTCGGGCGCCGCCGCCACCCTCGAAATCGGGTCGCGCGAGATCGGCAAGCTGGTGGACAGCATCGCGCGGGTCGCCAGCCAGACCGATCTGCTCGCCCTCAATGCGGCGATCGAGGCCGCACGAGCCGGCCAGCACGGCCTCGGGTTCCGCGTCGTCGCGACAGAAGTTCGCAAGCTTTCCGAGCAGAGCGCCCGCTCGACGGATGAGGTGGGGGCCCGGGTGAAGGAAATCCAGGACAACATTGCGGCATTGCTCGCGGCATTGGACGACGCGCGCCGCACGGCGCAGGGTGTGGGCACCGTGTCGGCGGCGGTGCGGCAGGCCATCGAAGCGATCTTCACGGACTTGAACACCACCGTCCGGTTCGCCACCGGCTTCGCTGCCGAGACCGAAGCCCATACCGCCCGGATCCGCGCGGTCACGAGCGGCATGATCGACACCGCTTCGATGGCGGAGGTGGCGGCGCAGCGTGCCCAGCAAGCATCCGCCGCGACCCAGCAGCAGATCGCCTCGCTCGGGGACCTCACCGCAGCGTCCGAGCGCGTCGCCACCGCCGCGGCGCGGCTCACCGAAACAGCGCTACGCCTCCACGTGAATGGGGCTCCCGAGCGCGGCTAAAGCCGCGGCTCGGCCCTCGCCGCTGAAGCGGCGCCATCACGCCCGTTCACGGGCAGACGCCGAGCCGCGAGTTCACTCGCGCGACCCCGCCTCAGGTCGTGGCCCGGGGAACCACTGAGGCGGAATCATCGGATAAATCGAAGTAGGCGCGCAGCTCGTCGAGCAGATCGTCGTCCGAATACACGCCCGTCAGAATGCGCTCCGGCCCACCGGGATCGACCAGCACGTATCCGTACGGGTAGTCGAGCCCGGACAAGAGAATCGTCCGCCGGCGCTCGCCGGGCAATGTGACATAGAGCGTATCCGCGCGGGTGGCGATCAACCCCACCCCATTGGACGCCAGCGCTGGCGCCACCTGGTCGGTGTAATAGCGCAGGTCCTCGAACGCAGCAGCCTGATCGTCCGCAGCCATGGTGTCAGCGGCACGCAGCCAGAATACCACCACCGCGGCATCGTTCACGACGCGGGGCGTTCGCATCAGGCTGTCGGTGGAGTCCCGTCCCAACGGGAACCGCTCCGCGATACCCGTCGTGTCCCGGGTGCGCGCGTTGTCGGCCGGGCGCGCGCGACACGCGCCGAGCAATGCTGCCAGCACCATGATTGAATAGCGCATGGTCGGGAATATATGAGGAGACGCGGCGCGTTTAGCCGATCGCCGCCAGGGCATCATGCATTGCCGCCGCGCTCGCGAACCGATCGCCGGGGTCCCTGGCCATGGCCCTGAGGATCACGCTCGCGAGCTGCTCCGTACCTCGGCGTTGAGCGTGCGCGGATCGGGCGGCGATCCTTCGAGATGCTTCGCCATCAGCGCCCACGGCGTGTCGGCGTGGAAGGGAAGGCGGGCCGTCACACATTCGAACAGCACCACCCCCGCCGCATAGAGATCACTCCGGGCATCGAGCTCCCTTCCCGCAAGCTGCTCCGGCGACATGTAGTCGGGCGTGCCGATCGAGGCGCCTTCCTGCGTCAGGCCCTCGCCCTGCGGCGCATGCACGAGCCGCGCGATGCCGAAGTCCATCACCTTCACGAAGCCGTTCGGCTCGACCACGATGTTCTGCGGCTTGATGTCGCGGTGGATGACGCCCTGCTCGTGCGCCACCTCGAGGGCGCGGCACAGCTGCTTGCCGATCGTCAGCGTCACGGCGAGCGGCAGCTTGCCGCGCGAGTTGATCAGCTGCTTGAGCGACGTGCCCTCCACGTACTCCATCGTGAGGTAGTACATCCCGTCGACCTCGCCCAGATCGTACGTGCGCACCACGTGACGGTGGGCGATCTTGCGCGCCAGCCGGATTTCCTGCTTGAACCGCTCCAGGGCAACCGCTGTCCCCCGCCAGCAGCTCGGGCCGCAGCGTCTTGATCGCGACCGGTTCACCGAGCTCGCGATCGAACGCGCGGTACACGACACCCATCCCTCCGGCGCCGAGCAGTTCTTTCACGTCGTACCGACCGTCGAACACCGCGCCCGGGCGCGGAGCCTGGCCGCCCGGCGTTACCACCGCCGTCCGCATCCCCGGCGCGAGGCTGGTGACCTGCTTCGTCGCCGTGGCGCCGGACGCCGAGATCATGTAGTCCACCAGGGCCGCTTTCTCCCGCAGGTCTTCCACCAGGCTCCGGAACGCCTGCGACAGAATGCCGATCTCGTCACCTGACTTCACGTCGATCTGGACATCGTAGTCGCCGTCCTGCACGCGCCGGGTCGCTGCGACCAGCCGCCGCACCGGGAGCGCGATCTGCCGCGCCAGGATGAACGCGAGCGCCAGCGCCAGCAGCACCCCCAGCGCGATTGCGACGCATCACGGTGCGCCGCAGCGCCCGAAACCCCGCGAGCTCGGCGTCGCGGGATCGGAACGGGACGAAGGCACCGTACACGTCCCCGCCTGCCGAGCGGATCGGCCCCGCGAGGCCGAGCAGGTGCTCGCCGCCCAGGACGGCCGCGAGCTGGCGCCCGGTGGAATCGCTCGCTGGCTCGCGACTCGCGAGCTCGCGAATCGCACTGCTGTCGGCGATCAGCGCGGGCTCGATCTGGTCGCGGGGCAGCGTGCTCGCCACCACGTACGGCCGGTTCAGCGTGTCGAGCGCGAGGAACACCACGTCGGAGCCGGTTGCCTGCTTGACCGTCTGTGCCAGGGAATCGTCCAGCGCGTAGGCCGCCACCAGAACCCCTTGCGGCGACGCGGTTCGCGACGCGGCGAGGGGGGTCGCAACGGCCATGAACAGGCGGCCCGCCGCGTCGTCCAGCCACGCCCCGCTCGTCTGCTCACCCGAGAGTGCGCCGGCGATCAGCGCACCGCGGGAGAGGTCGCGGTCGTATTGCGTCGGATAGTCGGTGCGGGCCACCAGGATGCCCTCGCTGTTCGTCACGAGAATCCAGGCCGCACCGATCAGATCGCGGTACTCCTGCGCCTGGTCGAGGGAATTCGCGCGATCGCGACTCGTCAGCAGCCGCTCACGAAACTGGGGAACGCCCGCCGAGACCTGGCTCAGTCCGGCGAGCGTGCGCGTGCGCGCCGCCAGGTAGACGTATAGACGCGCAGTGGTGAACCGTCCGAAGGGGGCAGGAAGCGCTTGTCCTGACCGCTTACGACTGTAAGCCGCTGCCCGTCTATGCGTCTAGCATTTGCATGTCCGCGTCTAGCCTATCGCAGCCTCCGCTGGTGATCGGACTCGCGTACCGCCGGCTCGCGACGACCTATAGCGCAGGAGAGTTCACCGACAATCATTACAATCTGGCGGTGGGGTTTCGGTTCTAGAACCGGCCTTTCAAGTCCCCAGCTTTGAACGGACCCGGCTGTGCGATCAGGGCCCGCGCAGCGTCCACCTGTCCCCACGTGTTCCACAGCAGGACTCCGCGCACTCGGCCAGCCCTTGAGGTAGTACACGACGCCTTCGCGGAACGGCACTTTCCAGTCAGAGAACGTTTCCAGCCGTGCGTCGAGGTCACCCACCGCCTCGTATCCCAGGTCGAAAAGATCGGAATAGAAAAACGGAAGGTGGTCGTAGGGCGTGGCCTGCCCCGCCATGTTTTCACCGGCGACCTTCCCCATCGTGTTGGCATTGTCCTCGTGCTCCACGCGCATCCGAGCGTCGAGCGCCGGGTTGTGAAAGTTCGCCACGTCGCCGGCGGCGTAGATGGACGGATGGCTGGAGCGACAGTGTGCGTCAACCACGATGCCGTTATCCACCTTGAGCCCCGCCCGCTCCGCCAGCTCGACGCTTGGCTGAATCCCGAGGCCCGCGACCACGACATCGGCGGCGAGCTCCTTGCCGAGCGTCGTCCGCAGCCCGGCCTTCCCTGCCCGGTCCTCGACGCCGGTCACCCCCTCGCCCGTCCGCACCTCCACGCCCTTCTCCCGATAGTAGTCGGCCAGAAACCCTGACAGGTCCGCGGGAAACACCCGCGCGCCCACCCCCGCCTCGGGGATAAGCATCGCGACCTCGCACCCCTGCATCCGGAGCGCCGCCGCCACCTCGCTGCCGATGAACCCGCCGCCCACGACCACGCAACGCGGCTTCTGATTCGCGAGGGCACGGAGACGCCGGTAATCAGCCAGGGTCCGGAAGTAGATGATCGATCGGATTCGAACGGCAGACGGCGCGGCGCGCCGCCCGTGGCCAGCAGCAGCCGGTCGAAGGTGTGCGTCGCGCCGCTATCGTCCGTGACGCGCTTGCCGGCGGGGTCGAGATTCACCACGCGGCGCCCGAGGTGCAGGGTCACGCCGGGCACCTCCGGCTTGCGCCAGATCGTGTCCTCGGCCTCACCCTTCCATAGGCCCTTGGACAACGGCGGGCGATTGTAGGGCCGATCCGGTTCCGCACCGATGATGCCGATCGCGCCCGTCTCGTCGACGGCGTGGATGCTGCGCGCGGCGGCATCGGCGGTCATGCCACCGCCGACGATCAGGTAGTTGAAATGCGCCATGGTCCTATTCCTTGTCCAGCGGGCCCCGCCGGTGCTTTTCCTGCCGCTGATATCCCTTCTTCGAGCGGTGCACCTTGTGCGACGGCGTCTTGAGGCGCTCTTTGACCGGCGCCTCGGGGTTCGGGACCCGGACCGTGAGCTTGTCCTTCCTGCTCCGACTCATGCGGCGAGCCGGGCCCGGATCTGCCGGGCATGGTGCGCGCAGTGCAGCATGTGAAAGCGCCCCCACTCAGGGATCGTCAGATCGCCCAGCACCGCGTGTTTGACGAACAAGTCGCCAGCGCGGGCCGGGAGGAGCTCGCGCTCCAGAACCGCGCACCGCTCGACCGCTTCCCGGAAGCGCCGCTCCATTTCAGTCCGCTCTGGATGCTCGGCCGGCCGCACCGGCGCCGGCGCCCGCCACCCGCTCGGGATCCATCCCATTCGCAACACGAGGAGGTACCCGGCCCACTCCCGGGGGCTGCGTGCCCGGCGCCGCATTGTTTCCTTGGCGCGGCGCGATTGGAAGGTTCGCGCGCTGTACTCGAGCAAGAGGGTGAGGTGTTCGACGATCTGCCCCGGGCACCATTTCCCTGGAGGGGCTCGGTGCCAATCCGTGTCGGGACGCCCAGTCAGGGGGCCGAGGACAAGGTTGGGGAGTTGGCCATAGTCCGTCACCGCAGGCTCGACACGACCGCACACTCAGGCATAGCTTCCATCGCTCTCACACGAGGATTCTAGGGGTGAACGCCGCGCGCCGCTACCCGATCACGATCGCCCTGATTGCGCTCGTGCTCGTCAGCGCGCTTGACCCGCTCCCCTCCCTGGTCGATGCCGTCTCGGGCGCACCCGCAGTCGACGCCGAGCTGGTTCGACCGCTGGCGTACGTCGTCGTCGCGCCCCTTTCCGACGTGCTCGACGGGCTCACGTTCTTGAGCATCGAGCGCGCGCGCGTTCTCCTTGCGGTGTGGGCCGTCGCCCTCGCCCTCTGGGGCGCGTTGCGGTCCGGCACCCTGGCGCGTCGAATGACGCGCGCGGTGCTGGGTCCCCTCATGCTCGTCGCGGTGGCCGCCGCCACGGTGGCCCTGCCCCGCCCGGTGGCGCGGCTTGTCGCCACCGACTCCGCCATGACCGTGATCGACTATCATGCCCACACCGAGGAGTCGCACGACGGGCGTCCCGGCTGGAGTGCGCTGGACCTCGCGCACTGGCATGCCGCGCAGGGGTTCGCCGCGTCGTACGTGACGGACCATAACCACGTGTTCGATGGGCGGGTGGACGATCCATTCGTCCTGCTGCAGGGTGCCGAGTGGAGCGTTTCGGGCCAGCACATCGTGGCGCTCGGCCAGCTCACACCGATCGACCGCGACCCCTACAACCGCGACACGCGCTCGATGCTCGGAGTGTTCGCCGAACTGCACCGCCGGGGAGCCATCACCATCGCTTCTCTCCCCGAATACTGGCGCAACCACTGGGACGATCTCGACGCCTTCGTCAAGGCGGGCCTGGACGGGTTCGAGATCGTGAACTGCGCGCCGAAGGCGATCGGGTTCCCTGTTCAAGCCCGCGCGCGCGTGGTCACCCTCGCCCAACAGCACGACCTCGTGCTGGTCGGCGCGAGCGACAACCACGGCTGGGGCAAGGCGACCTGCATGTGGAACGTCGCCAGCCCCAGCCATCACGGCTACGAGGCCAACCACGTGCTCGCGCGTCCCCTCGCGCTGCTCCAGGGCTCGTGGGAGCCGTGGACCGCGGCATTCAGCCAGCCCTGGTTCATGCTCCGGTCGCTCACATGGCCCGAGCGGGTAAGCTGGTTGACCTGGATCGTCGTCGTTCTCATCTACCGCGCCGTGCCGCGGCGCGACGGCGACGCGGGCGGCATCGGCATTCTCGCCCGCAGCTTGTCGCTCAAGGTGCTGCGGCTGCGGAAGCCCGCCTCCACAACCTAGTTTCACTTTGTGCCGTAAAGTACTTGACAAACATGGGCCCGCGTCGCTAGCCTGCCCCCATGTTCCGGCCCCGTCCTGCGCCACACCGCAATGATCCCCCCGCGCTGCACGACCGTGCCATGGACAACCTGCGCTTCATCAGGGAAACGATGGAGCGCGCCGGCGCATTCACCGCAGTGCCCGGATGGGGCGGCGTGGCCGTCGGCACCACGGCGCTCATTGCCGCGGCGCTCGCCGCACGCCAACCCACCGTCGAGCTCTGGCTCGCCGTATGGCTCGCGGAGGCGGTAGTAGCGCTCGTGATCGGCGGCTGGGCCCTCGCCCGCAAGGCGCACGCGGCGAACGACCCGATCTTGTCCGGTCCGGCTCGCCGCTTCGGCCTCAGCTTTCTCCCTCCCGTCGTGGTCGCCGGACTCCTCACGGTCTGGCTGTTTCGCGCCGGCGTGCCGCACGCGCTGCCCGGGTCCTGGCTCATGCTGTACGGCGCCGGCGTCGCGACGACGGGCGCGGTGTCGGTGCGCATCGTACCGGTGATGGGGCTCTGTTTCATGCTTGTCGGCGCCGTGGCCCTGTTCGGCCCGGCGGCGTGGGGGAACTGGTGCATGGCGGCCGGGTTCGGCGGGCTGCACCTCGTGTTCGGCGCCGTGATCGCACGGAGGTACGGTGGGTAAGGTCACCTCGATCCGGCGATCCCAGCCCATTGACCGCGCCGTGGCCCCGGCCGTGGCCCGCGCTCAGGCGCCGAAACTCGACCGCCTGATCCACGAGCGCGTCCGGCTGGCGATCGTGAGCGGACTCGCGGTCAACGAGACGTTGACGTTCAACGACCTGAAGCGTCTGCTCAAAACGACCGACGGGAACTTGAGCGCGCACGCGCGCAAGCTCGAGGAGGCGCAGTACGTGCGGTGCACCAAGTCGTTCGCGGGGCGCATGCCGAAAACCGAGTATCGGTTGACTGCCATCGGGCGCCGGGCGCTCGAGCGCTATCTCGACCACATGGAGGCCCTGATTCGGGCCACGCGCGAGCGCTGATGCCGGCCGCCGGACTCCTGCATGTCGCCATCGTCATGGACGGCAATGGTCGCTGGGCAACGCGCCGGGGACTTCCCCGCACTGCTGGCCATCGCGCCGGTGCACAGGGGGTGCGCCCGCTCGTCGAGGCGGCGCCGGCGCTCGGCGTCGGCGGGCTGACGCTGTTCGCCTTCTCGGCGGACAACTGGAAGCGGCCGACGAACGAAGTCTCGGCCCTGATGCGGCTGTTCGCCCGCCACCTTCGCACCGAAACGCCGCGGCTCATCAAGAACGGTGTGCATCTCGAGATCGTGGGGCGCCGCGACCGCCTCCCGGCGCCGCTCGTCGCCGCGATGGAGGATGCGGAGTTGGCCACCGCGGCCGGAACCACGCTGCACCTCCGCCTCGCCGTCGACTACTCGGCCCGCTGGGCAATCGCCACCGGAAACCTGTTGCCCGATGTCGACCTGCTGATCCGCACCGGTGGGGAGCAGCGGCTCAGCGACTTTCTCCTCTGGGAATGCGCCTACGCCGAGCTGCATTTCACCGAGCGGATGTGGCCGGAATTCGGCGCCGCGGAATTGGCGGCTGCCCTCGAGGAATTCCGCGCCCGCGAACGGCGGTTCGGAACGGTGCCGAAAGTCGCCGCAGGCTAGGGAGCGCCTTTGTGACGTCGTGGGTCCAGCGCCTGATCGTCCTGAACGTAGGCATGTTCCTGCTGAGCATCGCCCTCCCGACTGTCCCCCAGGCCCTGGTCCTCGTCCCGGCACTGATCCCGATGCGTCCCTGGACGCTCGTGACGTACATGTTTCTCCATGCCGGACCCTGGCACCTGGCCTTCAACATGCTCGCCCTGTATTTCTTCGGGCCGCGCGTGGAAGCCCGGCTCGGCGGGCAGCACTTTGTCGCCCTGTATGGCGTCAGCGGCCTGGTCGGTGCGCTCGCGTCCCTGGCGTTCCAGCCACACGCCGCGATCGTGGGCGCGTCCGGCGCCGTGTTCGGTGTCATGCTCGGCTACGCCCGCTATTGGCCGCGCGCGCTCATGTATCTCTGGGGCGTCGTTCCGATTCAGGCGCGCTGGTTCGTGGTCGGCATGACGGCGTTGTCGCTCTCCGGCGGCTTCGGTGGCGTGCAACCGGGCGTGGCACATTTCGCACACCTCGGCGGGTTCCTCGGCGGCTTCGTGTACCTCACCTGGATGGAGCGTCGCTCCCCCGCCGCGCAATTTCGAGCGCGGATGGCGGCGACCCCGGACCGTCCCGACTCCGCGTCGTCCGATTCCGAGCAGTGGGCCAAGATCCGCCTCGAGGACCTGCACCCCGTCAACCGTGAGGAAGTCGAGCGGTTGCTCAAGAAGCGCGCGACGGGCGCCACCCTGACACCGGACGAGCGCGCGGCGCTGAATCGGTTCACACCAGCCTGACGCGCCATGGAACTCCCGATCGTCCAGGTCGACGCCTTCACCGACAAACCGTTTGCCGGCAACCCGGCCGCGGTGTGCATTCTCCCCGCGCCGCGCGATGAGCGCTGGATGCAGGACGTCGCACGGGAGATGAACCTGTCCGAGACAGCCTTCCTGCATCGCGCGGACGATGGCTACCAGCTTCGCTGGTTCACGCCCACCGTCGAAGTAGCCCTGTGCGGCCACGCCACCCTCGCCAGCGCCCACGTGCTGTGGGAGGGCGGCCACCTCGCCCCGGCGGCACCGGCGCGGTTCCACACCAAGAGCGGACTGCTCGTCGCTGAGCGGCGCGGTGCGTGGATCGAGCTCGATTTCCCCGCCACCGTCGCGACTCCAGCCGATACGCCGCCCGGCCTGGTGGAGGGCCTCGGGGTACAGCCCCATGCGGTGGGTCGCAGCCGCTTCGACTACCTGGTGGAGGTGGACAGCGAAGACACGGTCCGCCGGCTGGCTCCGGATTTCAGCGTGCTCGCACGCATCGACACCCGCGGGATCATTGTGACGAGCCGCGCCGCCACACCGCCGTTCGACTTCGTGTCCCGTTTCTTCGCGCCGGCGTGCGGCATCAACGAGGATCCCACGACCGGGTCGACGCACAGCGCGCTGGCCCCCTACTGGACCGCCCGGCTCCACAAGTCGGAGCTGTTGGCATATCAGGCATCAGCGCGCGGCGGAGTCGTACGCACGCGGTTACAAGGCGACCGCGTCATCCTGGGCGGCCAGGCCGTGACCGTGCTGCGCGGCACGCTCGTGTGAGTTATCGTTCCGCTCCACGCGCATGACAACCACTACCCCCACCGCCGCCCGCCCTTCCCGTCTCGCGGGGTATCTCTTCGCGCTCTCAGCCGGTGCCGTGTGGGGAACGACCGGCCCGCTCTCCACCGCTCCTGTATCGGGCAGGCGAGCAGATCACCGGGATCGGCTATTGGCGACTCGTGCTCGGTTTCGTCGGATTGCTCGTGTACGGTCTATTTCACCGCGAGCTGTTTCGCGTTGAGCCCAAGGCCTGGCTCATCGCCGGGTTCGCGGGCGGCACGCTGACCGCGTTGTTCGAGGTCGCGTACCAGTTCGGTATCGCCGGCACCGGCGTCGCGGGCGCGGCCGCGCTCCTCTACATCGCGCCCGTCCTGGTTGCGGTGCTGGCGAAGCCCATCCTCGGGGAAAAGCTCACGGTCCGGCGGATCGCGCTCGCCCTCGTCGTGATGGCCGGCGCGGCGTTCACCGTGCAGGGCGGCAGCCACGGCGCGGGAGCAGCGGCGATCCCCCTCCCGAGCCTGGTGGCCGGGATCGCGGGCGGACTGCTCGCCATGGTCGCGTACGCCGGGATGACGCTGGTCGCCCGCTATACCGTCCCGCGCTACGGCGCGCGCCAGGTGCTGTTTCTCGAAATGGCCGGCGCCATCTTCGTGCTCGGCATCGTGCTCCCGCTCGCCGGCTATCCGCTCGTGCGCCCGCAGGGCGCGAGCGCGTGGACCTTTGTGACGCTGCTCGCCTTGGGACCCGTGCTCGCGGCGAACTTCCTGTTCTTTGCGGCGCTCAAGCGCATCGACGCAGCGCCAACCGCCGTCGCAGCGACGGTCGAGCCGGTGCTTGGCACGTTGCTCGCGTTCTTCCTGCTGGGCCAGCATCTCACGTCGATCGGCTGGCTCGGCCTGGCGATGGTCGTTGGCGGAGTGGCCGGCGGATACCTCGGAGAGGCGGCGGAAACCGCCGAGGCGCCGGCACGTACCACGTAGAGTCCCCCGCTGTTCGAATCCGACACCGAGGACACCACAATGCTCGCATTCGCGCTCGTACTCGCCGCCCTTCAGCAGCAGCCGCAGCCTGCGCTTCCTGCGCTGCCGCCTCAGGTCGGCGACACGTCCCCCTTCCGGCGCCTCGAGCTCCCCGCGGCGAGCCCCGTGCGCGCCGGGTCGGGTGCCCCCGGGCATGAATACTGGCAGCAACGGGCGGACTACACGATTCGGGCGTCGCTCGACACCGGCGCCCACACGCTCACCGGCCGCGTCACCGTGCGGTACGCCAACCGCTCACCCGATACGCTGCGCTACGTCTGGGTTCAGCTGGACCAGAACATCTACCGGGATGACAGCCGTGGCACCGCGCTCAATCCGCCCGGAGCGCGGTTCGCCGGCGCCGGGTTCGATGGCGGCTACGTGATATCCAAGGTCGAAGCGATCTCGCGGTCGGCGGGGAAGCCGGTCAAGACGACCGCGCTCGCGCTCACGGTCAACGGGACGATGGGGCGGATCGACTTGAGTCGCCCCCTCCCGCCCGGAGGCGCCGTGGAATTCGCGATCGCGTACTCATTCCAGATCCCCGAGCACGGCTCCGACCGCATGGGTCGCGAGCACTATGACACCGGGTGGCTATACGAGATGGCGCAGTGGTATCCCCGAATGGCCGTGTACGACGACGTACGGGGATGGAACACCGAGCAGTACCTGGGGCAGGGAGAGTTCTACCTCGAATACGGTGACTTCGACGTGGAGATCACCGTGCCGCGCAACTTTGTCGTCGTCGCGACCGGGACGCTGGCCAACCCGACCGAAGTCCTGACCGCCACCCAGCGGTCACGCCTGGCCCAGGCCCTCAAATCCGACACCACCGTCCTGATCATCGCGAGGAGCGAGGCGGGCCAGGCCTCAACCCGGCCCGCCGGTGCCAGCCCGACCCTCACGTGGCGCTTCAACGCGAAAAATGTCCGGGACGTCGCCTGGGCGGCCGCGCCGAACTTCATCTGGGACGCGAGCGGCTGGGAGGGCATCCTGATCCAATCGGTCTATACCCCCGAAGCCGACCGCGACTGGGAGAACTCGACCAAGTACTCCCGCCACACCATCGAGCACTATTCGGAACGGTGGTTCCGGTACCCCTACCCCACCGCCATCAACGTGGCGGGGCCCGTGGGGGGGATGGAGTACCCCATGATCGTGTTCTGCGGCGACCAGGCCACCGGCTTCGCCCTCTACTCCGTCACCACCCACGAGCTGGGGCACCAGTGGTTCCCGATGATCGTGGGGTCGAACGAGCGCCTGTTCGCGTGGATGGATGAGGGGTTCAATACCTTCATCAACATCTACTCGGTACGCTCGTTCTACCCCGACTCGCAGTGGGATCGGAATCGGGGCGACACGCAGAACTGGGCGAGAATCGCCGCTACCGGCCGCGACCAGCCGCCGATCTTCCCGCCCGATCGCATCGATCCGCAGCAGCTCGGCCAGGTCGCGTACAACAAGCCGGCCGTTGGACTCTATCTGTTGCGGCACCAGATCGCGGACGACACCACCAGGTTCGACGCGGCGTTCCGCGAGTACATCCGGCGCTGGGCGTATCGCCACCCCACGCCCGCTGATTTCTTCCGGACCATGGAAGACGGGCTGGGCGAGGATCTCTCGTGGTTCTGGCGCGGATGGTTCTATACGAACGACGTCGTGGACCTCGCGATCGATTCGGCCGCGACGGTGCGCGACAAGAGTGGGGCCCCGTACGCCGGGGTTATCCTGTCGAGTCGCGGGGACCTGCCGATGCCCGTGGATCTGAAGTTGACGTATGCCAACGACTCGACCGCGCGCGTCCGGCTCCCGATCGAGGTCTGGTTTCAGGGGAACCGCTACGTGTACGTCCGACCCGCCCCCGCTGATCTCGTCAAGGTCGAAATCGACCCGGACATGGACCTTCCCGACGTGCGGCGGGACAACAACGTGTGGAAGAAGCGCTGAAGAACAGCAATCAGCTATTTTTTTAGATACTGGTCCATCCAGTCGAGCACCGTGCTCCACCAGATGCGGCGGTTGCGCGGCCGCAATATCCAATGGCCCTCGTCGGGGAAGTACAGAAATTTCGCGGGAACGCCCATGGTGCGGAGCGCCGTGAACGCCTGATAGCCTTCCGACAGATCCACGCGATAGTCGAGCTGCGAGTGGACGATGAGCATCGGGGTCTTCCACTGCTCCACGTGGTTGTGCGGGGACCACTTCTCGTACAACGCCCGATTGCGGTACAGGCTGCCGCCGAGTTCCCACTCGACGAACCACAGCTCCTCGGTTGAGCCGTACATGCTTGCAAGGTTGAAGACGCCGTCGTGGGCGACCAGCGTCTTGAAGCGATTGGTGTGGCCCGCCAGCCAGTAGATCATGTAGCCGCCATACGACGCTCCAGCCGCTCCCATACGCGTTGAATCGACGTACGGGAGGCGCGCCACCACGTCCAGGCCCTTCATCAGGTCCTCGTACGGATAGTCTCCCCAGTGCTGCGAGATGGCATCGGTGAACGCCTGGCCGTAGCCCGTCGAGCCGTGGAAGTTCACTGCCGCGACGACGTAGCCGCGGCTCGCGAACATCTGGTAGTTCCAGCGCGCGTGCCACAGATCGTCCCATGCGCCTTGGGGACCGCCATGGATCAAGTAGATCAGAGGGTACTTCTTCGCGGCGTCGAAGCCGGGCGGCTTCAGGACCCACGCGAACACCGAATCCCCCAGCGCCCCGACGAACCCGATCGACTCGAGTGGACGCAAATCGAGCACCGCTACGCCAGAGTCGGTGTGGTGGGTGAGACGCCGTCCGCCGAACCAGACTTCCGCGGGCTCGGTGTTGCTCTGATGGAGGTACGCCGCGGACCGTCCGTCGAGGGCCAGGGTCGCGGCCGTGTTCACCCCGCCGTTCGTCACCACGTCGGACCGGCGGTAGGACGGCAGGTCGATCCGGTAGATGTTTTCCCGGCCGCGCTCTTCCACGACCGCGAGGATGCACTGCGAGCTCGGACACCAGGAATACGACGCCACGGATAGCGTCCACCCCTTTGTGGCCTCGACCGCCGGACCGCCGGTCCGCCCGTCGGTCCGGGGGAGCAGCATGAGCCGCCCCCGATCGGCTTCAAACCCCGGCCGTTCCAGGGACAGGTACGCCAGCCACCGTCCGTCGGGAGAATACCGCGGTGTGTTGTCCGCCCCGCGGCCGCTCGTGAGCGCTCGTAGGCCGGAGCCGTCCGGCCGCAGCGCGTAGATCTCGACGTTGGTGCTGTCGGCGACCCGATCGGTGTGGATCGCCACGGCGATCTCGCGCCCGTCGGGCGCGACGTGCACGTCCCCGTCGCCGCCGGTGGCGATGGTCGGGACGTCGCGGTCGAGTGGCGTGATGTCCCGGGCCCGCCCGTCGGCCAGATTCACCGAGAACAGGTGCTGCCGTTTTCCCGCGCGCCACTCGTCCCAGTGCCGGTAGAACAGGTCGGTCCACAGGCGCGCGTCGGTCGGGTACTCGCCGTTGCGGCGGTCGATCTCCTGCTCCGCCGGCCACTTGATGTCGCTGGTCACGAGCAGCGCTTTTCCGTCGGGGAGCCACACCGGATCGAACACGCCGTCCGGAAGGCTCGTCACCTGACGGGCCTCGCCGCCCGCGAGCGCCAGGACCCACAGTTGAGCGCCGCCCTGCCTGGTCGACACAAATGCCAGGCTGCTCCCGTCGGGCGACCAGCGCGGCTGGCGGTCCGACCCTGGCCCCTGCGTGAGCTGCCGCGTGCGGCCGGTCGCCACGTCCGCGAGCCAGACGCGCGACGTGCCGCGATTGTCGGGCAGGGAATACGTCGTGACGGTATAGGCGATCGATTTCCCGTCGGGCGAGAGCTGCGGCCCCCCAACGCTCGGCAGCGCGAGGAAATCGGCGAACGTCATCGCGCGCTTCTGGGCGAGGCTGGCACGAGGAGCGAGGGATGAGACTGCGGTCAATGCACCGATCAAGACGAACCGTCGTAGTTTCTGCATGTCGCTCCCCTTGGTCCCTAGCCGTCTAACCGCCTAACCGCCTAACTTTGCCCTGCCGGCGGCGAAATCTTCCCCATTCACTCTCACCCCGCAACCTGGCGCGCCGAGGCCTGATGCCCCGTACCGAAGTGCTTGCTACCGGCTTTCACGTGCCCGCGCGGCGCGTCACCAACCACGATCTCGCGACGATGATGGACACGTCGGACGAGTGGATCGTGCAGCGCAGCGGGATCAGCGCCCGCCACTGGGTGGGGCCTGGAGAGACGGGCGTGAGCCTGGCACGGGAAGCGTCGTCCCGCGCGCTCGCCAAGGCCGGCATGAAGCCGAGTGATCTCGACTGCATCGTGTACTGCACCTGTACCCCGGACCACTTCGAGCCTGGCAACGGCGTGTTCCTCCAGCGTGAGCTCGGCGTCACCGACATCCCCGCCATCGACATCCGCAACCAGTGCAGCGGGTTCATGTACGGGCTCTCGGTCGCGGACGCGTGGATCCGCGTCGGCCAGTACCGCCGCATTCTCCTGGTGGGTGCCGAGGTACACTCACGCGGCCTCGACAAGACGACCCGGGGGCGCGACACCGCCGTGCTGTTCGGGGACGGCGCAGGCGCGATGATCCTGGGCCCCACCGACGACCCCGACCGCGGCATCCTCTCCACCCACCTCTTTGCCGACGGGCGCCATGCGGAGAAGCTCTGGGTCGACGGCCCGGGCCTCGCCCACGACCCGTTTGTGAGTGTGGCCATGATCGAGGCGGGACAGCATCGCGCGGTGATGGACGGTCGCGAGGTGTTCAAGTCAGCGGCCGTGCTGATGCCGCAAGCCGTCCAGCTCGCGCTCCGCACCCACGGCCTCACGCCTGCCGACGTGAAGCTCCTGGTCCCCCATCAGGCAAACTTGCGTATCATCGAGATGGTGCAGAAAGCGCTTGGTCTCCGTGACGACCAGGTCTACGCGAACATTCAGAAATACGGCAATACGACCGCCGCCTCGATCCCGATCGCGCTCGATGAGGCGCTGTCGGAAGGACGGCTGCGGCGAGGCGACCTGCTGATTCTCACCGCGTTCGGCTCGGGATTCACCTGGGCGAGCGCGGCCATACGATGGTAATGTGAGGCCCATGCTGAACATCGATCTTTCGGGAAAACGCGCGTTCATCGCCGGTGTCGCCGACGACGGCGGGTTCGGCTTCGCCATCGCCAAAGCCCTCGCCCAGGCGGGAGCGTCGATCTGCCTCGGAACCTGGCCGCCGGCGCTCGGCATCTTTACCAAGCTGCTCGAGCGGGGCAAGATCGCGGAGTCGATGCGGCTCGCGGACGGCGGCACGTTGACCTTCGAGCGCATCTATCCCCTCGACGCGGCCTTCGATACGCTCGCCGACGCACCCACCGACATCCGGGAGAACAAGCGCTACCGCGAGGTCGGCGACTTCAGCGTCCAGGGCGTCACCGAGCGGCTACGCCAGGATTTTGGCGAGCGGCCACTCGATATCGTGGTCCACAGCCTCGCGAATGCGTCGGAAGTCAAGAAGCCGCTGCTCGACACCTCCCGGCGCGGATATCTCGACGCCGTGGGGGTGAGCGCGTACAGCAACATCGCGCTGGTGCACCACCTCGGCCCCATGATGCGTCCTGAGGGGGCCTTTCTCTCTCTCACCTACATGGCGGGAGAACGGGTGATCCCGGGATACGGCGGCGGCATGTCGTCGGCCAAGGCAGCGCTCGAAGCGGACACGCGGACCCTCGCCTACGAAGCAGGCCGCCGCTACGGTGTGCGGGTGAACACCATCTCGGCCGGCCCCTGGGCATCACGCGCGGCGAGCGCCATCGGCTTCATCGAGCAGATGATCGCGTACACGACCGCCAACGCCCCGCTACCACGGCCGATTCATGCCGACGATGTCGGGGCGACCGCGGCGTTCCTGCTGAGCCCGCTGGCGCGCGCGATCACGGGATCGATCGTCTATGTGGATTCGGGCTATCACGTCATGGGAATGGCGGTGGCAGTAGTGCCGCCGCCGGCTGCGCAGTAAGGACTACACCACCTTCAGGGTGGGGGCGATGCGAGGCTTCGGGCGCCCCCGCCACGGCCCGGAGCGCCCGCACCACCGCCGGTGTGAACGTCGACCCGGCCCCCCGCTCGATTTCTTCCAGGGCGCTCCACTTCGGAAATGCCTGGCGCACCGGCGTGGCGATCTGCAGCGTTTCGAACGCATCCGCCACGGCAAGGATCTTTACGGTGAGGGGCATGGGCAGCGTGTCGATAGCCCAGTCCTCGCCGACGATCTCGTAGTAGTGCGCGTACTCGGCAATAATTCCCGCCGCACCGTGCATCGCGCGAGCCACCGGAACCGACGCGTCGCCCTGCGAGCCCGACAGCAGGCGGACCAGTCGGTGATCGCGGGTGCCCACTTCGTGCAGCAGCGCGGCCACGCGGAGATTCTCGACGTCCTCCTTCGGCAGCTTGAGCTCCTGCGCAATCGCAACCGCCAGCTCGGAGACGCGATTGCCGTGGCCCTGCTGGTTCTTCTCCGTCGACTCGATATGGAACGCGAGCAGCTCGAGGGTCGCCATGTAGGCGTTCTTGACCTCGACCAGGCGCGCCTCCCGCTGCTCCGCAAGTCTGCCCACGACGTACCCGGTGAGGATGAGAAATCCCGCCCAGGGCCCGAGGGTCAGAATCGAACCCTCGTAAAAGCCAGGGAGCATGTCGAGTCCCTGCACCGCCTGGTAGAAAAAGACGAGCGACACCATGAACAGGCTGGACACGACGGCAAAGCGCCGGCCGCCGTAGAAGCCGGCGAGAATCACGGGGAGGTAGTAGAAGCTCAGGAATGCGAACTTCTGCTCGATCACGGCGTGAATGACAAGCATGGCGCCGACGAGCAGCAGCACGAAGATCCGCTCGAAGTGGCGGAAGAAGAACAACTTGGCGCGCTCCACCAGACTCGGATGGACCACTATCACCTCGGTAGATTTTGGGGGGCGCGGCCTCAAAGTGGCGAGCGCCGGGGCCAGATGCAATAGAGGGGCGGCGGAGGAACGGTCGCCAGGAGGCCTACGTCTCAGTGCCGCATGCAGTTACGTCGTCTAGCAGCCGACCTAGGTGCGCAGTGCTCCGCGGACGTTGGCGGGGCTGAAATTGACGATCTCGGCGCGGGCCACACCCGCCTGCAGGTAAGGGTCCTGAGCGACGATCGACTCCAGGGTCGTACGGTCGGGCGCCGCCGCGACGAGCACTCCGCCCGCCGGAGGGTCGCGGCGCGCCCACGCATGGAACACCCCCTCCCGAGCGAAGCGCTCGAGATGCTCGATGTGGGCGGGACGGATCGCGTCCACCTCCGCAAGCGGCGCCGTATAGTGCATCAGAACGACGAAGAACATGGCTTCCTCATAGCCGGCGCAGGCGCGCACCGGGAGTGGCGGGTATCGGACAAACCGTGCGTCCGTCTCGGCGCGAGCACAGCGGAAGAACGTGGAGCCATGCCGGTTGGTGGTCGACCGCATGGAGCGGCAGGTGAAGCACAGGCCTACCGCTTCGTGTGGAGGCGAGCCGTGACTAGTGCCCAGCGAGCACCTCGAGCTCCTCAGCCGCCCGTGTAAGCACTTCGGCAACCTTCCGGCGTGCCCCATCGTCCTGGACCTTCCAGCCGGTGCGGTACACCGCCTTGACCAGGCGACCAACGGCGCGGTTGACGTCCACCATGGCACCGCCCATTACCCGCTCCACGGTTTCCTTCACCCGATCGAATATCTCTTCCACCACGTCGCGATGCTCCTCCAGGAAAGCACGCCCTGCGTCAGTAATCTCGAAGACCTTCTTGCCCGCCACGTCTTTGGCGATCACCAGGCCCTCATCCTCGAGCCACTGGAGCGTGGGGTAAACCGTCCCGGGCGACGGGGAGTAGCAGCCGTGCATGCGCTCTTCGAGCTCCTTCATCACTTCGTAGCCATGCCGGGGCTTTTCCTGCACCAGTTTCAAGATCACGTACTTCATGTCACCGGACTCGAACCACTGGCGCCGACGGCGCCCGCCGGCCCATTGTCGCGGGCCGAAAGCGAATCCGAATGTGTCCCATCCAAAGCCGCGTCTCATTTGACACTCCATTAGTACGATGTTACGTGACGTTACTGCGTGACTGATATATCATGTCAACTGGGACGGGGCTGGGAACGGCATGCCTTGGCAGGCAGCGGAGTTACGAGACAAACCTGTAATGCGATCGGGCGCTGTAGTCCAAGTCACCACCGTACTTGAATTTGCATCACTCGCACCCAAGTGTAAATTGAGGTGCTTTTGTTGCTGGGACGGTTCCCCCACACAAACGCGCCCTAGAAGGAGACGGCATGTCTGTAGAGATAACGCCACACCCAACTTGGGTGGCTGGCTTGGACACCGAGTTGGAGCCGCACCGCAAGGCGATTCTCGATACCCCGGTCGTCGTGGATGCGTCGGAAAATCGACTCGCCGATGGCGGGATTCAGAACTTCCTCGTGGCGTTCTATCCCATCATCCGGGACTTCCCGCAGTGGCTGCAGATCCTGCTGGATCGCTCCCCGGCGAATGGCCAGTCGTTCTTCCGCGACAACATCCGCGTGGAGAAGCGTCACGATGCCATGTGGCGCGCCATGGGCGACGGCTTCAAGGTCCCCCGCGCGCGGTTTCAGGTGGCCGAGGAAATGAACGCCCAAACGCGCGAGTTCCACGACTACCTCACCAGCATGAGCCGGACGGCGCCGTTCGCTTCTGCCGTCGGCGCGGTGAACTATGCCGTGGAGGGCGTGGCTCAGAAGATCTCCGAGAAGGCGCTGAAGGGGCTGGGCAGCAACGAGAAGATCGGTCCCCGGGGGCGTTGGTGGCTCGAAGAGCACGCCAAGTACGACGATGAGCATCCGATCCACGCGCTCGAGATCATCAAGAGCTGTGTCGCAAAAGACGAAGATCCGGACGCGGTGACGTCGGCGTCGGTGAAGAGTCTGTCGCTGATGCGAGAGTCCATGGTGGCCTGCTACAAGAAATGAGTAAGCGCCAACGCACGTCGCCGGCGCCTGGGGTGCGGAGATCCGCCGCCCCGCCGAAGAGCGCGACGCTCGATCCACTGTCGGCCGCGCGCGAGATCGTCGCCGCGCTGGCCGACGCGGTGGTGGTAACCGGGGTCGACCGCCGTGTGGCGACCGTCAACCGGGCCGCGGCCGAGTTGTTTGGGCGGCCGCTCGAGGACCTGCCCGGGACCCCTGTCGACGACCTCCTCGCCGTGGTCGAGCGCGAGCACGTCGCGGAGCGGGATCGGCGTGGGTACGCCGGGGAAGAGCAGCGGTTCGAGACCACGGTCCTGCGGCCCGATGGCGGCGAGCGCGATGTTGCTGTGTCTTCCGCGCCGCTGGTGGTCGAAGGACAGCTGGTTGGCACCGTCTCGACGCTGCGCGACATCACCGAGCAGAAGCGGGCACAGGACACCCTGGCCCGCTCCGAATCGCGCTATCGCAACCTGTTCGAGTCCGCGTCGGACGCGATCGTGACGCTGGACGCCAACGGGCGCTTCACCACGTTCAACCACGCGGCCGAAAACATCTCAGGCTACCGTCGCGAGGAGCTTGTTGCACAGTGGTTCGCGCCCATGCTCCCCGATGACGAGCTGCCGAAGGCCCTGGCGCACTTCCAGATGGCGCTCGCGGGCGAAACCGGTCTCTTCGAAACGAGTTTCCTGCGTAAGGATGGCGACGTTCGGACCATCCAGGTGACGTACTCGACGCCGCAAAGGGACGAAGAAGTCCTCTGCGTCATCCGGGACGTCACCGACCAGAAGATGCTGCAGGAACAGCTGATTCAGTCGGAGAAGATGTCGGCGATCGGGCAGCTGGTTTCCGGCGTCGCGCACGAGCTGAACAACCCGCTCGCGGGCATTTCCGCCTTTGCGCAGCTGCTCCTGACCGAAAAGCGTTTTCCGCCCGACCAGCGCACCGCAGCGGAGATGATCTATGCGGAGGCGCGACGCGCGTCGCGCATCGTCCAGAACCTCCTCACCTTCGCCCGGCAGCACAAGCCGGAGCGCACGGCGGCGTCGACCAATCAGGTGCTGGACGACACGCTCGAGCTGCGCGGCTACGAGCTGCGGGTGCGTGGCATCGAGGTCGTGCGGGACTACGACGACGCGCTGCCCGAGACGATGGCGGACGCCCACCAGCTGCAGCAGGTGTTCCTGAACCTCATCACCAACGCCGAGCAGGCGATGGAGAAGCGGCAGCGGGACGCCCAGCGGCTCACCGTGCGCACGCGCCGTACCGGCGGCGTCATTCGGGTCGAAATCGAAGATACGGGCCCCGGAATCCCGCCCAATCTCATTGAACGAATCTTCAACCCGTTCTTCACCACGAAACCCACGGGATCGGGGACCGGGCTCGGGTTGTCGATTTCACTGGGCATCGTGCGGGAGCACGATGGTCGCATCTGGGCCGAAAATGCCCCCACCGGCGGCGCGCGTTTTGTGGTTGAGCTGCCGATCGTGCTGGCGCGCGGCTCCGACGAGTACAGCCGCTTGCCCCTGGCAGCGCCCGTGGGCGACCAGCTGCGCATACTCGTGGTCGACGACGAAGCCTCAGTGCGCGTCGCGCTCCAACGGTACTTCGCCGGCCGGGGCCATGAGGTGGAAACCACGGCGAGCGGCAAGGATGGCCTCGCCCGCCTGCGCGAAGGCACGTTCGATGCCGTCATTGTCGACATGCGAATGCCCGACCTGTCCGGGGAACAGCTTTATGGGGAGCTCCGTCTCAAGGACGCCGAGCACGCGGAGCGAGTGATTTTCACGACCGGCCAGCTGGTGGATGAGCAGGTGCGGAGCTTCCTGGTGGGCACCGGGCGCCCCTACATTCCCAAGCCCTTCGAGTTCACCGCCTTCGACCAGGTGCTCCCGGCCGCGCGGCGGCGCAAATAGCCGTCAGTTTCGGGTAGACGGTGAGTCGGGGACGATCCGGTGCATCCGCAGGAACGGGCGCAACCGGTCTTCGGATCGCGGTACCAGCCACGCCACCGTCGAGTGTTTCTTCTTGCGCAGGATCTCGATGGTCACGGTCTCTCCCCCCTCGTAGGACCGCAGGATGCGCATCGCGTGCGAGGGGGACGTGGGCCGCCGCCCGCCGATCACGAGAATCACATCGCCGCTCCTCAGGGGCAGGGTCGAGTCCCCGGGCGCCTTCACCACCAACACCCCCTCTTTGGTGCCGAAGTAGTCACCCAACTCCGGTGTGACGGTGACGAGCTCGATGTCGCACCAGGACTCGCCGAAGCAGAACGAAGGGAACCCCGGGTCTCCACCCCCAGGAACTTGAACGATACCGGGCCCCACAGGCTCCACGGGGTCCACGATGACCATCCACGAACCGACGTCCTCCGTGACGATTCTCGTCTTCTTCGAGTCACTGCCGCGACGGTACTCGATGGGGGCCGTGTCGCCGGGCGCCAGATCGCGCGCCAGCGTCACCAGTTTGCGCCCCGGGCCCGAGGCATTCTCCTCGGGCGCCGCCAAGCCGGCGAGCGCCGTCCCGTTGAATTTGGTGATGACGTCACCGGCCTTGAGACCGGCTTTTGCCGCAGGCCCTCCGGGCGTGACCGCCTCGATCCACGCGCCGATGCTGTCAGTGCTCGGAGCGGCTCCCGTCTTGACGACGACCCCGAGGCGACCGTGCGGTCCACGGGTCGGCACCAGGGTGCGCGGCCGTGGCTGGTTCGGCTGCGCCTGCGCGGCCGAAGGCCGGGGCAGACTCAGCACGATGGTAGCGAGAATGAATAGGATCCGCTCTGCTTCGCGAGACGTCACAAGCCCACGTACGACGCGCTGGTCACGTGCACATCCACCAGCTGCTGCATCAGATTCACGCGGTCCTGCCACATCTTCACGAGATCTGGGTCACGCTCGGCCGGCGTACCGCTCACCTGCGCCAGCCAGCCATCCACTGCGGCGATGCGATCTTCCAATTCTGCCGCAAGCGACGCGGCCCGTCCGCTCACGACCCGCGAGTCGGGATTGTACTCCTGCAGCTCGGTTTCGAGCGAGGCCGACTGCTGCTTGGCCCGCTCCAGGTCCTCCGCGTATGCCGACGCCCCACTGAAGGGACGGAACACCGCTATACCGGCGAGCAACGCGGCCGCCGCGAGGCCCCGAACCGCCCAGTTGCGACGCTCCCGCGTGCGCGCACCAACAACCCGCTGACGGATGACGGGCCACCGGTCCCGCGACGGACCGATCGGCGGCAGCGCCTTCAGCTGCGCGACGCGCTGGTACAGTGCCTCCATCTCGGCCTGGCACACCGGACACTCGGCGAGATGCTGGCGCCCCCACACCGACCCCTCATTCGCCCGCTGGGCCAGCAACTCCTCCATCGTACAATGCATCATCGGGTGATCCCTTCTCCTTCCAAGTAGCGCCGGAGCCGCGTGTGCGCCCGCGCGAGCTGAGATTTGGAAAAACTCACGGTCTTGCCCATCATCTCCGCGATCTCTTCGTGCGTGTATCCCTCGACGTCGTGCATCCACACCACCGCGCGCGACGTCTCGCTCAATCGCGCCATCGCCCGCTCGAGATCGATGTGCGCCGGCACCCCGACTGCCGGGGTGCCTTCCACCGTCTCTTCGTCGAACGCCTCCTCGGAACGAACGTGATCCTTGCGGATGCGCATGAGAGCTTTGGACGCCGCGATGCGGCGAATCCAGCCCCAAAGATGTCCCTCGCCACGGTACGCGCGAATGCTGCGCACGACCTCGAGAAACGTCTCCTGCAAGACATCCTCCGCATCCTCCTCATTCCGGAGGATGCGCCGAGCCAGGTTGTAGACGGGTGTTTCGAAGGCGCGGTACAATGCTTCGAGCGCCTCGACGTCCCCCGACTTGGCACGAGCGATCAGGATGTCCGGGACGGCGAGCGAGATAGTCATCTCCTATCAATACGATGCGAATCCGCCACGGAACGTCGCTGCGTTTGGAAGATAGCGGCCGGTGCGTACGGGTGTCCCGCCGCCCCGCATGTCCGTAACCGGTTGAGAACTAGTCACTTGCATGCATAGAGGGTATCTTTCGACTATGTCCCATCCCGCGCTCACCACCGCGCCCGACCGACCGACCCTGCACAAGTGGCGCCACCACTGGCAGGACGAGTACGACGCGGCCTACCTCTACGTCGCCCTCGCCGCGGAGGAACCCGACCCCGGAAAACAGGAAATCTACCGCCAGCTTGCGGCCGTCGAGCGACGTCACACCGAGATGTGGGAGAAGCTGCTCGCCGACAACGGCCATCCCGTTCCTACGCGGGTCGCGCCGTCACTCAAGGCCGTGGTCATGGCGTGGCTGGGTCGACGATTCGGCCCGCAGTACCTGCTGCCCGTCTTGTTGCGGGAGGAGGGGCGGGAGGTGAAGGGATACATGGACATGCACGCGGCGTCGCACGCGAAGGACGCCCGCCAGGTCTCGCTCACCCTCGCGAAGGAGTCGGCCGAGCACGCCGGCACCCTGGCGAGCCTCGCTGGGCGCGGGGCGGAGCCCTGGCATCAAACCGGGTCGGGCGGCTTCCTGCGGAACGTCGTGTACGGCTTCAATGATGGGCTGACGGCGAACTTCGGTCTCGTGGCGGGCGTGATCGGTGCCGGCGTGGCGCCGCACGTCATCCTGGTTTCCGGAATTGCGGGGATGATCGCGGATGCACTGTCGATGGGCTCGTCCGGGTACCTCGCTGCGAAAAGCGAGCAGGAAGTGTACGCCCACGAGATCGAGATGGAAAAAGAAGAGATCCGGATCATGCCCGAGGTCGAGGAGGAGGAGCTGGCCCTCCTGTACCAGGCCAAGGGTGTTGACCCGCGCACCGCGCGGCGGATGTCCGAAGAAGTGATGCGCGATCCACAGCGTGCCCTGGGGGAGCAGGTACGCGAGGAGCTGAAGATCGGCGAGGCGCACTCAACGCCGCTCAAGGAGGGCTGGCTCACGGGAGGCGCAACGGCGATCGGCGCGTTCATTCCGGTCGCGCCCTTTCTGGTGCTCGACGGTCCGACGGCGGCGTGGACGGCGTTCGCCATCGCCATGGTCTCGCACTTCGCGGTCGGTGCTGCGCGCAGCCTGTTCACGGGCCGCGGGCTGATTCGCAGCGGGACCGACATGTTCGTGGTAGGGGTTGGAGTCGCCGGTGTCGGCTACCTGGTCGGCGAGCTGGTTGCCCGGGTCCTCTAAACCACCAGGTTCAGCAGGCGGTCCGGGACGAAGATCGTCTTTTTCATCGGCATGCCATCGATGAACCGGCGCACCGCATCGTCCCCCAACGCGCGCGCCAGTACGTCGGGCTCGGTGGTGCCGCGCGCGACCGTCAGGCGCCCGCGCACCTTCCCATTCACCTGCACCACGATCTCCACTTCACCCGACGCGGCACGCCGCTCGTCGTAGACGGGCCAGGCGGCCCGGAAGACGGACGGCGCGTGCCCCAGGTGGGCCCAGAGCTCTTCGGCGATATGCGGGGCAAAGGGCGCGAGCATCACCACCAGGGGCTCGACGGCAGCGCGCTGTGCCGCGCCTTCTTCCCGCAACAGGTTCACGTACTCCATCATCGCCGCGATCGCCGTGTTGTAGTCGAGGCTCTCGGTATCCGTGGTCACCTTGAGGATGGTCTGGTGCAGCTTCCGCTCGACGGCGGCCGAGAGCGCCTGCGGCGGCGCCTGCTCGGCATCGTGGACGAGGGCCCACACCTTGTCCAGGAAACGCCGCACGCCCGTGATCCCCTCGTCACGGAAGTCGCCGCCCTCGCGGAACGGCCCGAGAAACATGAGATACATCCGGAACGTGTCGGCACCCCACTTTTGGATGAACGCGTCCGGCACCACGACGTTGCCCCGTGACTTGGACATCTTCGCGCCGTCTTTGATGATGAGCCCGTGAGCCCGCAGCTTCGGGAATGGCTCTTCGAACTCCACGTGCCCGAGCTCGTGCAGCACCATCGTGATGAACCGGGAGTACAGCAGGTGCAGCACCGCGTGTTCGTTCCCGCCGATGTACGTGCTGACCGGGAGCCAGGTCTTGGTGCGCTGCGGATCCCAGGGGCGCCCGTCGACCTCTGACGACGGGTAGCGCAGGAAGTACCAGGACGAGTCGAGGAAGGTGTCCGACACGTCGGTCTCACGCCGGCCCTCCCCGCCGCATTGCGGGCACTTCACGAAGTACCACTCGCGGTGGCGAGCCAGCGGGCTTACGCCGGTGTCATCGGGGCGGAAATCGTCGATGAAGGGGAGCTCGACCGGCAGATCCTTTTCCGGGACGCCCACCGGCCCGCACCGCTCACAATAGATGATCGGGATCGGTGGTCCCCAGTAGCGCTGGCGGGAGATGCACCAGTCATGGAGTCGGAACTGCACGCGGGCCGTTCCCAGCCCGCGGCTCGCGAGCGAGGCCACAATTCGCGCCTTCGCCTCCTGGCAGGGGACTCCATCGAACTCACCGGAGTTGATCAGCGCGCCGTCTTCCGACTCGAGCGGCAGCACGTCCCCCGCGGGGCCTACGACCTGCCGTACGGGGAGCCCGAACTGAGCGGCAAACTCGAAGTCGCGCGCGTCGTGAGCCGGCACCGCCATGATCGCGCCGGTCCCGTACTCCATCAGCACGTAGTCGGCAATCCAGATCGGTATCGCCTCGCCGGTCGCCGGGTTCCGGGCGTACGAGCCGATGAAGACGCCGGTTTTGGTCCTGTCGCCGACCTTGCGAGCGACGATGTCTTTCGCGGCGACTTGCCGCTGGTAGGCCCGCACGGCGGAACGCTGTTCCACCGCGGTCAGTGCATCCACAAGCGGGTGCTCCGGCGCCAGCACCATGTAGGTGGCTCCGAACACCGTGTCGGGCCGCGTCGTGAAGACGGTGATCTTTTCCCCCGCCGGGGTCTCGAACACCAGCTCGGCCCCTTCGCTCCGGCCGATCCAGTTGCGCTGCATGGCGATGGTACTGGCCGACCAGTCAAGGGTGTCGAGGTTGTTGAGCAGCCGCTCGGCGTAGCGTGTGATGGCGAAGAACCATTGCTCGAGAAATCGCTGCTCGACTTTGACGTCCGGATGGCGCTCGCAGTAGCCGTCGATCACCTGCTCGTTGGCGATCACGGTCTTGCAGCTCGGGCACCAGTTCACGGCGGCCTTTTTGCGAACGGCCAGCCCGGCCTTGAAGAGCTGGAGGAACAGCCACTGGGTCCACTTGTAGTAGGCCGGGTCGGTCGTGGAGAGCTCGTGCCGCCAGTCGAACATCCCCCCGAACCGGCGCAGCTGCCGCCGGAACGTGGCGATGTTCTGAGGAATGAGACGTGCGGGGTGCGCGCCGATGTTGAGGGCGTAGTTCTCGGAGTGGATGCCGAACGCATCGAAGCCGATCGGCTCGAACACGTCGTAGCCCTGCAGGCGCTTGAACCGCCCGTAGATGTCGGCGCCCGTGAAGGCAAACATGTTACCGACGTGGAGCCCCTCCGCCGACGGGTAGGGGAACATCATGAGGTTGTAGAACGGGCGGCGCGGGTGGTCGAGCTCCGGCTCGTTGGTGCGGTCACGCTCCCAGCGCGCCTGCCAGGCAGTCTCGACGGTGGCCGGGTCGTACGTCGGCATGTTTCCCATAAGTGCTTGAAATTAAGCGGACTTGCCCCCGTGTGTAACCCGCCATACCTTAGCGACTTCAGCCCTCATGGCGCTCTGGTTCCAGCAACTCCGGTCGAGCTTCCTCCTCAAAGGGACGGCGGTCGCCGCGCTACTCGTGGCGGCTCTGGCAGTTATCGGAGGCGACGCCGCCCGGCGGACCCTCGAGCATCTCGCCAATGAGCGGGGAGTGGAAGTCAGTAGCCGGGTTGCCGCGCTCGCTTCGAGCTACATGCGCGAGCGCCGGCACGAAGTCGAGGCGCTCGCCACGTCGCCCTCGACCGTCGCGGCCGCCCGCGAGGCCGTCCGCCTAGCAGGCGACCGGAGCGCCGGCGGCAGTCGCGAGCTCCAGGCGTTCCTCCGGGAGTACCCGCAGCACTCCGACATCAGCGAGATCCTCCTCACCGAAAGCCGCGGCTTCGCCGTAGTCGGTTCGAGTCCGCCGGAGCGCCTCGACAACTCGCAGGAGACATGGTGGAAGGCCGCGATGCGCGACGGAACGTTCGAGAGCGCGCCGCGCTACGACTCGAGCGCGGCGGCAGCCTCCATCGAATACGCGGTGGCAGTCCGGCCCGCGGGTGGCGGGCGGCCCCTGGGCGTGCTGCGCGCCGGGTTCGCGCTGGACAAGCTGGCGTGGCTGCTCGCAGTGGCCGATCTCGGCGACAGCGCCTACCTGCAGGTCGTGGACGGCGGGGGTCGCCTGATCGTCACTCCAGACGCCTCCCGTCTGCTCCAACCGCTCCCGGAGTGGAGCGTCATCCCCCAGGACGAAAAGTCCTCGACGGCGATCGTGTCCACGTCCCGCGGACCAGAGTTGGTCGTTTCGATCCTGACCAACAAGGGCGCGTGGAGGGTGTTGTTCCGGCAACCGACGAGCCGCGCCTATGCAGCGGTGCGAGCCACGCGCCGGTCAATCTGGCTCAGCTCGTTGGGGCTGCTGGTGCTGACGATGGTGCTGTTGTGGCGGCGCGGGCGATGGCTCCACGAGCGCGTGACCCGGCCGATCCGCGCGGCTGGCGCCGCCGCGAGCCGCGTTGCGGGAGGCGACCTATCCGTCACCATCGGAAGCCGCACGGATGAGGACGTTGAGGTAGGAGGATTGCTCAACTCCGTGCAGGGGATGGTCGTCGCGCTGCGCCGGCTCGTCGGCGCCATCCGTACGGCGGCGGACGAAGCGGCCGCTATGGCGGCGGAGATTTCCGCGTCCACCCAAGAGATGAGCGCGTCCACGGAGCAGATGTCGGCCACGTGTCAGGACCTGTCCCGTCGGGCCGCCGAGCAGGCCCAGATGGTGCGGGCCGGAGCGGACGACGCGCAGAAGATCCTGCAGATCATCACGATCCTGGCCGCGGGGGCGGCGGATTCGGTCCGCCGCAACAGCAACCTCACGACCCTGGCGCGACGCAACAAAGAGGTGCTGGACGAGAGCACCGCGGAGCTCTCCAAGCTCGCCGACGAGGTGAGCAAGGGAGCCGCCGAGGCGGAAGCTCTGGCGACAGCGTCCACCGAGATTCAGCGTTTCGTCAAGCAGGCGAAAGCGGTGGCGACGCAGACCAACATGCTGGCACTCAATGCCGCCATCGAAGCCGCCCGCGCGGGGCCACAGGGCCGCGGCTTTGCGGTGGTGGCGGACGAGGTCCGCAAGCTCGCGTCAGTCACGACCGCTGCGGCCGGCGAGACGGCGGACACGGTACGAGGGGTTCTCGCGCGTGTGCAGGGGACGCGGAACCGCCTCATCCAGCTCGCGCAGGGCAGCGCCGCGGCGCGGGAGGCGGCGCAGACGGCCGCGCAGGGACTCGCCAGCGTCGCGGCCGAGGCTGAAGCCAACGATGCCTGGGGGCGTGAGATCGCCAATTCGACCGGCGAGGTCCGGGCGCTCGTAGAAGAGATCGCTGCCCGACTCCAGAGCGTGGCCGAGGGCACCGATGGGATTGCTCGCGGCGACTCAGGAGATCGCGGCGTCGAGTGAGCAGCAGACCGCCTCAACCCAAGAGGTCGCGTCGTCCGCGAACCAGCTCGCCGAGGCGGCCGACCGGCTCACCGGTGCCGTTCAGTCGTTCCGGCTGCTGGCGGGGGAGCATGACCCGGCACGCGAGGCCGCCGCGGACTAGGTTGCATCCGGGGGGACCATTGCGTATCGTGTGCCCCGTGACGACCCCAGTGCTGCTCAATGGAGGTGTCGCACGGAGCGCCGTCCGGCGCCTCGGAGCCTTGCTCGTCTTCCTTCCGCTCGCCGTGGCTGCGTCGCCGGCGGCGGCCGACGCCCAGGTCGCGGTGATCGTGAACCGGGCGAATCCCATGCAGAACCTCCCGCTGTCAGACCTGCAGCGTCTGTACCTCGGGCAGTCCGTCACCTTTCCCAACCGCGTGCGTGTTGCCCTGGTGACCTATCCTACCGCCGAAGCCGCATTTTTTCTTACGGCCCTTGGGATGACCAGCGACCGCTTCCGGCGGCACTGGATGGAGTTGGTGTTTCAGGGACAGGACGTCACGCCGCCCAAGGCTATCGCCAGCGGGTCAGAGCTCAACCGGTTTGTCGCGGAGCACCCGGGCGCGCTGGCCTTCATCGACCTGGCAGCGGTGGATCAGACGGTGAAGGTCGTAACCATCGATGGCCGAGCGCCATCCGACCCGGCGTACAGGTTGCGCTGAGGTGGAGCGAGGAAAGGGACCACGCATGAGCACACTCCGAGGCATCGTGCTGCTCCTCGCGCTGGCGCTTGCCGCGCGTGGCGCGCCCGCTCAAGACACCCAGATCAGGGGCTTCACCGACGTCATCGCCGCGGCATCCGACGCTGACGGAGCAAATCCGCACTTCGCGCTCGGCCAATACGACCTGTACATCACGTCGGCACTGGCACCCAAGTGGTCGTTCTTGGGAGAGACCGTATTTGAATTCGACGGGGACTTCGTGGTCGACGTGGAGCGCCTCATCATCTCCTATCGCCCCAGCAGCCACATCCAGATCGCGGTCGGAAAACACCACACGCCCTTCGGGTATTGGAACAACGCATACCACCACGGGGCGCTCATGCAGCCGACCATCGAGCGGCCGGATATGTATCTGTTCGAGGACGACGGCGGGATTCTCCCAATCCACACGACCGGGCTGCTGGTCGCGGGCCGTGACCTCACCGCGCTCCACCTGGGCTTCGACGCGATGATCGGCAACGGGATCGGCTCGACGCCCATCGACGACAACGATTCGCCCAAGTCGGTGACCCTCGCCCTGCATTCTCAGGTCACCCATGCCCTCAAGGTTGGGGTCAACTACTACAACGATCACATCGCCCAAGGCACCCCCCGAGTCTACGGGGCTCCCGTCGACGCGCCCCTCACCCCCGGCGATACCGTCCTGGCCGGGCTCACGCAGCAAATGTTCGGTGGGTACGCCGTGTATTTTGGGAACGCATTGGAACTGCTCGGGGAGTACCAGCATATCACCCACGCTCCCACCGCGGGCGGGGCCACGACCGCCACCGATGCATTCTACGGTTACGCGGGCTTTAGGCTCGGGAAGTTCGTGCCCTATGCGCGCTACGATGGGCTCATCTTCGACCCGGCCGGCCCCTACTACGTCGCCGACGACGAGCAGCTCGTCGTGGTCGGCGCCCGATACGATTTCGCCGCGACCGCGCAGATCAAAGTCGAGTACCGGCACCGGGAGACGGACCTGGAGGGATCGGTCAACGAAGGGGTGATACAGGCGGCGGTCGCCTTCTAGCTGCCCGTTTCCCGCCCTAGTCTCCTAGCTGCGCCAGCCGCACCAGCACCACGTCGGGCACACGTTCCAGCGCACGCATGACGGTATCGGTGGGCGGCTGATCGACGGTGATTGCCGCGAGGGCCTCTTTGCCGGGCACGGCGAGCCTCGCCTGGTGGTAGCTCCCGATATTGATCCCCGCCCCGCCAAGCAGCGTCCCCACATTGCCGATCACGCCGGGCACGTCCCGGTTGCGGATCACCAGCATCCACCCTTCCGGTGCGACGTCCACGTGATAGTCGTCGATCCGGATCACGCGGCCGTGGCTGTCGCCGACCAACGCTCCGGCGACGCGCACCTGTCCCTCCGCGGTTTCCAACACGATGCTCACCGTGGTCTCGAACCCGGGCTCGGGCGCGGTCGTCTTGCGGGCGTGGCGGATGCCGCGGTCCTCGGCGATCATCTGTGCATTCACCAGACTCACCGGGTCCACACCCATGGCCGAGAGGAGTCCCTCGAGGGCCGCCAGAAGCACGGGCCGAACGGCGGTCTCGTCCTCACCCCCGAACGCTACCTCGATCGCCTTCGTAGGCGCGGGAGCGAGGGACAGCGCCAGCCTGCCGAGCCGGCGAGACAGATCCAGGAGGGGCCCGAGGCGCCGCAGCGCACTCCCGCTGATCCCCGCCACGTTGATCGCGAACGACAGGTCGCCCTGGAGAAGCGCCTCCCGCACCGCTGCGCACGTCTCGATGCTGACCCGCTCCTGCGCTTCGGCCGTGGAAGCCGCCAGGTGCGGCGTGAGGATCAGGCGATCGATGTTGCGGAGCGGTGAGTCGGCGGCGAGGGGCTCGACCGCGAACACATCCACCGCGGCGCCTGCGATCTGGCCGGACCGGACCGCCTCCGCGAGCGCAGCCTCATCCACGAGCTCCCCGCGCGCAGTGTTGATCAGTACGGCGGTCGGCCTCATCAACTTCAGACGCTCGGCGTTGATCAGGTGATGCGTCTGTTCGGTGGCAGCCATGTGGAGCGTGACCACGTCCGCGACCTGGAGGAGCTGCTCCAGCGGCACCAGCTTCGCCTGAAGCTCGGCCGCACGCTCGGGTGTGAGAAAGGGATCGTGGCCCACGAGCTGCATGCCGAACGCCCGCGCCAACTGCGCGACCTGCCCGCCGATTCTCCCCAGGCCGACGATGCCCATCGTCTTGCCGCGCAGCTCACTACCCTCGAACCGCTTCCGATCCCACTCGCCGCGGCGCATGGATTCCACTGCGCCGGGGATACGGCGCACCAGGGCGAGCAGCAGCGCCATGGCGTGCTCGGCGGCGCTGACGGTGTTGGCGCCGGGCGCATTCATGACGGCCACACCCCGGCGGGTGGCGGCGTGGACATCGATGTTGTCCACGCCCGTCCCTGCGCGAGCGATCACTCGCAGGTGCGGCGCCTGGGCCAGCAACTCCGCCGTCACGCGCGTTTCGCTCCGCACGATAAGAGCGTGCGCCCCCGCGAGGGCCCGCAGCAGCTCGTCGCGCGGCTGCCCCGCGACGTTGGCGACTTCGATTTCCGCCGATCCCTCGAGCTCCGCGAGCCCGGCCTTGGCCACCCGGTCGGCCACCACGACGCGCAGGGTCATACAAGCGTCTGCGCGACCAAGGCCAGCAGCTCGTCGAGCGCCGCGACCGTGTGATCCCCCATGTGGCCGATGCGGATCGTCTTGTCTTTCAAGGCCCCGTACCCGCCGCCGATGGTCCAGCCCTTCTTTTGCAGCGCGCCAACGATCTCCTGCGATTTCTTCCCTGCGGGCACCTGGAGGCACGACACGGTCCAGCTGCGTCGCCCTTCGGGGGGGACATAGCGGACGCCGTGCGGCTCGCTCCACGCCTCCACCCGCCGGCGCATCGCGTCGTGGCGTTGCCAGCGGGCCTCGACGCCGCCTTCCCGCTCGATGCGGGCAAGCTGCGCCTCGAGCGCGTAAAACAGTGAGAGAGCGGGAGTGTTGGTGGGCTGCGATTTCCGCGTCGCTTCTTCGAAGCTCACCAGGTCGAAATACAGGCCCCGCCCGTGCAGGGTTTTCGCCCGCTCGAGCATCCGCTCGGAGGCCACGCCGAGCGCCAGGCCGGGCGGGAGGGCGAGCGCCTTTTGCGAGCCGGTGAACGTGAAGTCCAGGCCCCAGCGATCGTGCTCGACCGGGGAGCCGGCAAGCGATGTGACCGCGTCCACAAGCAGGAGCACGTTGTCGAACTCTCGAACCACGGCGGCGAGCGCCGCGACGTCCTGCAGCACGCCCGTCGAGGTCTCCGAGTGTACGAGCGTGACGGCGTCGACCGGCGTGCGGCGCAACGCGTCCCGCAGCAGGTCAGGCTCCACGGCGCTCCCGAGCGGCACCTCGAGCCGGATGCACTCCTTCCCAGAAGCGCCGACCATGTCGGCGAATCGCTCGCTGAACGCGCCGTTCACGAGGGAGAGGGCGCGGCGCGCCACGCCGTTGCGGACGGCCATCTCCATGAACCCCGTTGCCGAGGCGGTACCGACGAGCACCGGACGAGACGTGCGGAACAGCCGGCCAAGCGGCGCCGCCATGCCGCCCATGAGCTGCTCCATCGCGCTCGAGCGGTGCCCGATCATGGGCCGCTCCATGGCCGCAAGCACATCGGGATGGACATCGGTGGGACCGGGGAGGAAGAAGCGGCCGAACGCTGGGCTGGTCATGCGGCAATCTCAGCGTCCCGCTTCGGCTGTGTCAACAGGCGGACCTCGCCGTGTTGACTTGCCCAAGGGAGGACTCTAGCTTGTACCGCCTCATGATCATCGCGCTGCGCTGTTGTCCCATGTGTTGTTGTCCCCGCCAGCCTCAGGGTTGGACGGGCGCCATGGTACGCGCATTGTCGATGTGAGGAATCGCTCAAGCCTCTCCGCCAATCGAGCTGATCCCAGGCCCGGCCACCCCAAACGTGACCGGGTTTTTTGTGCGGGTTCATCTCAATGGACGAGGAGCGAGCGATTCCATGTACAGGGCTCATTGGTCGGTGGCATTGGTGATCAGCATCCTGGGGTTGGCTGGTGCGGCGCAATCGGGCGCGGCGCAGCAGGACACGGCCGCGCTGCGCGACTCACAACCGAGCGTCGGGGAACGACTGGAGCAGCTCGACCAGAAGGTGCGCATTCTCGCGCGTCTCCTGGAGCTCAAGCAGGACAGCGTTGCCGCGGCGGCGAAGCAGCAACCCCGCGTAGCGGCGGGAAAGGAGGGGTTCCTCATCAAGTCGGCAGACGGTGCGTATCAGCTCAAGTTTCGCGCCTACATCCAGGCCGATGGGCGCTCTTTCCCCGGCGAAGCCCCAGCGACGCTCGGCAACACCACCCTGGGCCTGCGGCGCGCTCGCCCAGTCCTCGACGCCACGGTGTGGAAGTACTTCACGCTGCGGCTGACGCCCGATTTCGGGCAGGGCCGGGTGGTGCTGTTCGACGCCTACCTGGACTTCCGGCCTGCCGCACAGTTCGGGCTGCGCGCCGGCAAGACGAAGCCGCCGCTCGGTCTCGAGCGTCTGCAGTCGGCGACGGACATCCGGTTCGTCGAGCGCGGACTGCCGACCAACCTGGTGCCGAACCGCGACGTCGGTCTGCAGGCGGTCGGCGATCTCGCGGGAGGGCACTTGTCGTACGCCGTCGGGGTCTTCAACGGCGTACCGGATCTGGGGAACGGGGATGCGGACCTGACGAACGACAAGGATTTCGAGGCGCGCGTGTTCGCCAAAGTGGGTGGCCTGGGAGTGGGGATTGCCGCCAGCACCGGGATCGAGCGCGGTACACTCGCGGCCAGCGCGTTGCCGACATACGTGACGCCCGGCCAGCAGCCGATGTTCCGCTACCGCGACAGCACGGTCGCGAACGGACGCCGTATCCGTTACGCGCCGCAGGCGTATTGGTACGGTGGCCCGATCGGTGTACTCGGCGAATACTCCATATCTGAGCAGGATGTCACGCGCGGGACCGCCGGCAGCCGCCTGACGAGTCGCGGCTGGCAGGTGGCCGCCTCGTGGTTTGTCACCGGCGAGAAAGCCTCGTTCGCTACGGTCACCCCGAAGCGACCGTTCGATCCCAAGAAACGGAATTGGGGGGCTCTGGAGCTCGGCGCCCGCTACAGTGAGTTGCTTCCGGACGCGGACGCGTTTCCCATCTTTGCGGCCGTGGGGAATTCCGTGACCAGCGCGAAGGCGTGGGGGGCAGGCATCAAGTGGCACCTCGCGCCCGCGGTGCACTTCGCGGTGAACTACGAACGGACGCGCTTCGCCGCTGGGGCCGCGACCGGCAATCGCACCAATGAGAATTTCTTCGTCGTCCGCATCCAACAGGCGTTTTGAGGGAGCATACATGACTCGACATATGACGCTCCCATTGCTGGTCGCGCTCGCGGTTTCCGCGATCACGCCCGCGCCAGCCCAAAAGCCCGTCACGCTGCTCAACGTGTCGTACGATCCAACGCGTGAGCTGTACCAGTCGTACAACGCGGCGTTCGTCCGCTATTGGAAGGAGAAGACCGGTCAGGACGTCACGATCCGCCAATCCCATGGGGGCTCGGGATCGCAAGCGCGCGCCGTAATCGACGGACTCGGCGCAGATGTGGTGACGCTCGCGCTGGCAGGCGACATCGACCAGATCAGCGCGCGGAGCGGCCTGATCCCGCCCGACTGGCAATCGCGGCTTCCGCACAACAGTACGCCGTACACATCGACCATCGTTTTGCTCGTCCGCAAAGGCAACCCCAAACACATCCGGGACTGGGACGATCTGGTGCGCCCGGGAATTTCCGTGGTGACTCCGAACCCGAAGACGTCGGGGGGCGCGCGGTGGAACTACCTGGCCGCCTGGGGCTACGCGCTGCGACGTCCCGGGGGCGACGAAGCCAAGGCGCGCGCGTTCGTGACCAGCCTTTACGGCAACGTCCCGGTGCTGGACGGTGGTGCGCGGGGTGCGACGACCACCTTCGTGGAGCGCGGCATCGGAGACGTCCTGATCGCGTGGGAGAACGAGGCCCTGTTGGCGGTGCGTGAGCTAGGATCGGGAAAGGTCGAGATTGTGATGCCGTCGATCACCGTTCTTGCCGAGCCACCGGTTGCGGTGGTCGAGAAGGTCGCGAAGAAGCACGGCACCCTGGCCGTCGCCCAAGCCTATCTCGAGTACCTCTACACAGACGCCGGACAGGAGATCGCGGCCAAGAACTACTACCGGCCCCGCCTCGATGCCGTCGCGGCCAAATTCGCCGGGCAGTTTCCCAAGATCGCGCTCTTCACAGTAGCCGAGGTATTCGGCGACTGGAGCAAAGTTCAAGCAAAGCACTTCGCGGACGGGGGGTTGTTCGACCAGATCTATCAGGCCCGGGTCGCGAAGCCGTGAGCGTGCTCCGGAGGCAGGCGTCGGTGCTCCCGGGTTTCGGCCTGTCACTCGGGTTCACGGTGACGTACCTCGGACTTGTCGTGCTGATCCCGCTGTCCACCATCTTCGTAAAGAGCGCGGGCCTGGGCTGGGGCGGTCTGTGGGACGCAGTCACAACCCCGCGCGTGCTCGCCTCGTACCGATTGAGCCTGCTCGCATCGCTGACAGCGGCCGTCATTAGTGCGGTGTTCGGATTGGTGGTGGCCTGGGTGCTGGTGCGGTACCCGTTCCCGGGACGGCGCCTGGTAGACGCGCTGGTGGACCTGCCGTTCGCGCTTCCGACCGCGGTCGCAGGGATCGCGCTCACCACCCTGTATGGCCCCAATGGCTGGCTCGGGTCGTGGCTCGCCCCGCTCGGAATCAAGGTCGCCTTCACGCCGCTCGGCATCGTCGTGGCGTTGACCTTCATCGGGTTGCCGTTCGTGATCCGCACTCTGCAGCCCGTACTCGAGGACCTCGAGGCGGACGTGGAAGAAGCGGCGGCGAGTCTCGGCGCGACCCGCTGGGATGTGTTCCGTCGCGTGCTGCTGCCCGCCATCCGGCCGGCGCTCATTACGGGGTTTGCCCTCGCCTTTGCGCGGGCGGTCGGCGAATACGGCTCGGTGGTATTCATCTCCGGCAACATGCCGATGCGCACGGAAATCGCTCCGCTGTTGATCATGACGAAGCTCGAGCAGTATGACTATGCCGGCGCATCGGCGATCGCCGTGGTGCTGCTGGTCATCTCGTTCGCGCTGCTCGTCGCCATCAATGTGCTCTCGAGCCGCAAGCGGCTGACGGGGGCCACGGACTAGCGATGTCTCAAGCCCTCGCGATGCGCACGAGTGCTCCGCCGCGAACGCGAAGGGCGGGACCGGCCGCCGAGCCCGCGTGGGTCCGCTGGATCCTGATGGGGACGGCGCTCGCGTTTCTCGCGCTGTTCCTTGCCCTCCCGCTGATCGTGGTGCTGACCGAGGCATTCAGGAAAGGGGTCGGGGTCTATGCCGCGGCGCTGCGCGATCCCGATGCGCTCGCAGCGGTCCGGCTCACGCTGCTGACGGCGGCGATCGCGGTGCCGCTAAACCTGGTCTTCGGCGTGGCGGCCGCGTGGTCGATCGCGAAGTTCACGTTTCCCGGGAAGCAGCTCCTGGTGACGCTGATCGACGTGCCCTTCACGGTCTCGCCCGTGATCGCGGGGATGATGTTCGTGCTGTTGTTCGGCGCGCAAGGATGGTTCGGCCCCTGGCTCGCCGACCACGAGATCGGGATCGTCTTCGCCGTGCCGGGCATCGTGCTCGCCACGATCTTCGTGACCGTCCCGTTCGTGGCGCGCGAGCTGATTCCGCTGATGCAGGAGCAGGGCACGGAGGAGGAGGAGGCGGCGATGGTGCTGGGCGCGAGCGGGTGGCAGACCTTCCGCCGTATTACGATTCCCAGCATCAAGTGGGGCCTGCTGTACGGCGTGATCGTCTGTAATGCGCGCGCCATGGGCGAATTCGGCGCCGTGTCGGTCGTGTCGGGACATATCCGGGGGGTCACCAACACCTTGCCCTTACAGGTGGAGATTCTCTATAACGAGTACCACCTCGCGGCGGCGTTCGCGGTCGCGTCACTGCTCGCGTTGCTCGCGATTGTGACGCTGGTGGCCCGAAGCCTGGTGGAGTGGTTTGAGCTCCGCCGGCGAGCGGACACGGCGCACGAGCAGGAGGCGGCCGTATGAGTATCGAGGTTCGCGACGTCAGCAAGGTGTTTGTCGGCTCACAGGCGCTCAACGGCGTGAGCCTCGAAATTCCGGCGGGGGAGCTGGTCGCTCTGCTGGGCCCGTCGGGCTCCGGTAAGACCACCCTGCTCCGGATCATCGCCGGACTGGAGGCCCCGGATTCGGGAACGATCCATTTCCACGGCGAGGATGCCACCGAGCGCCACGTGCGCGACCGGCGCGTCGGCTTCGTGTTTCAGCACTACGCCCTGTTCCGCCACATGAGCGTGCTCGAAAACGTCGCGTTCGGGCTGCGCGTGCGGCCACCCAGCACGCGCCCCACCGAAGCCGAGATCCGGCGCCGGGCCCACGATCTGTTGCGGCTGGTGCAGCTGGACGGCGTGGCCGGCCGCGATCCGTCCGAGCTGTCCGGCGGGCAGCGCCAGCGGGTCGCGCTCGCCCGAGCGCTCGCCGTGGAGCCCAACGTGCTGTTGCTCGATGAGCCGTTCGGCTCGCTCGATGCGAAGGTCCGCAAGGAGCTGCGGCGCTGGCTGCGGCGGCTGCACGACGAGATTCACGTCACCAGCGTGTTCGTCACCCACGACCAGGAAGAGGCGCTCGAGGTGGCGGATCGCATCGTGGTAATGAACCAGGGACGGATCGAGCAAGTCGGCACGCCGGAGGAGGTGTACGAGCATCCCGCGTCGGAGTTCGTGTATCGTTTCCTCGGCGACGTGAATCTGTTCCACGGACGGCTGCTGCGGCCACACGACGTCGAATTGGCGCGGACCGCTCAGGGCGCCCATGCCGTGCTGGCGACCGTGCGCCACCTGCGCCCGTTCGGGGCAGTGGTGCGAGTCGAGCTCGACGGGTTGGACGGCGGCCAGACGATCGAGGTGGAAGTGGCGCGGGAACGGTACGTGGAGTTGGCGTTGCAGAAGGGGGACCAGGTCTATGTGTCCCCCCGGGACGTTGACCCCCCGCACCGATTCGGCCGGGAGCAGCGGAAAGACAGCTAGACCTTCAGGACGACCGCCACCTCGTCACAGCAGTTCTGCCGCGGACACCGGGTGCAGTCGGCCCACACCTTCAATGGGAAGTGCTCCTTTTCCGACGGCAGGAAGCCGAGCTTGAAGAAAAATGCCGGCTTGCGCGTGAGCGCCAGCACCTCGGCAAGCCCGCTGGCCCGCGCCTCGGCGATCAGCGCCTCCATGATGGCGCGGCCCACGCCGCTCCCCTGTGCGTCGGGATGCACGGCGAGCCCTGCGATTTCGCCGAGCGCCTGCGAGTAGACCTTGAGGGAGCCGCATCCGACGATGCGTCCGTCCGGGCCCGGAGCGACCACATACTCCTTGATGTGGCGGCACAGGTCGTAGTTGCTGCGCGGTAGCAGGTCCCCCGTCGCCACGTAGGGCCCGATCAGCGTTTCGAGCTGCGGCACGTCCACGAGCGATGCGGGACGTACCACCGGCGCGCGCGTGGGACGCACGAGCGCGAGCGGCGCCGTCCTCACGCCAGCACCGCCTCGAGAATCGCCACCCCGCGCGCCAGGTCGGCCGGGGTGATCACGAGAGGCGGGAGCATGCGGAGGACGTTCGGGCCGGCCGTCGCAATCAACAAGCCGCGCTCGCGCATCGCCGCCACAAATGGCGCCGCGGGCTCGGTGAGCTCGACGCCCCACATCAGTCCCCGTCCGCGCACGGCACGTACGCGGCTCGAGCGCGCCGCAACGCCGGACAGGCGCGTCTCCATCCACTCGCCGTTGCGGCGCACCGACGCGAGCAGGTCGGGATGCGCGAGCGCGCGCACCACCTCGAGCGCCACGCTCGCCACCAGCGGCCCGCCGCCGAACGTGGTCGCGTGATCGCCGGGAGCGAGCGCCTGGGCAATCGCCTCCTTGAGGAGGACCGCTCCCATCGGCAGGCCGCCGGCCAACGGCTTGGCGAGGGTCGCCATGTCGGGGACGACCCCGGTCTGCTCGTACGCGAACAGCGTCCCGGTCCGGCCGAGGCCGCACTGCACCTCGTCGAAGATCAGGGCCACGCCGCGCTCGTCGCACACTTCCCGCAGCCAGGCCAGCCACGCCGGATCGATGGGGCGGACACCGCCCTCCCCCTGCACCGGCTCGATAATGACCGCCCCCGTGCGCTCGGCTGAGATCGCCCGGCCGGCGACGGCGCGATCGCCGAGCGGCACGATCTCGATGTGCGGCACGAGGGGCTCGAAGGGCCGGCGGTAGTCGGGGCGATCGGTCGCGGCGAGCGTGGCGAACAGGCGTCCGTGGAACGCGCCGCTGAACGCGACGATGCCCGGCTTCCCGGTGCGCTTGCGGGCGAACTTGAACGCCGCCTCATTCGCCTCCGCGCCCGAATTGCAAAAGAAGACGTGGTCCGCAAACGAGCGGCTCACGAGCTCGTCGGCCAACCGCTCGCCCGGGTCCGTCCGGTACAGGTTGGAAACGTGGATGAGCCCGGTGGCCAGCGCCCGCTCGATCGCCCCCCGGATCACGGGATGGTTGTAGCCCAGGGCGTTGACGCCGATCCCGGCGACGAAATCGAGGTAGCGGGTGCCGTCTTCGGCGATCAGCTCAACGCCGTCGCCGCCCACGAACAGAGGACCGACCCGCGCGTAGACCCCGAGGAGGGCGGAAGCAGCCGGAGTGGTCGCGGTCATGCGGGCTGCGTCACGGCGGCCACGATCCGGGTGCCGGCGGTGGGCGTGCGGAGCATGTCCATGTCGCCGATGCGCACGACGCGCGCGCCGCCCCGGAGAGCAGCGGCGGCGGCTCTGAGCTTCGCGGCCATCCCATCCTTCGCAACGCCTGAGGCAATGAGCCCTTCGATCTCGGTCGCCGCGATCTCGGGTTGAGCGACGCCACCCACGTTGACCCCGGGGATATCGGACACGAACAGCAGCTCGGAGGCGCCCAGCGCGGCGGCGACCGCGGAGGCCGCATCGTCGGCGTTGATGTTGAACGGCACGCCCGAAACGTCAGGGTCTGGCGCGACAGGAGCGATGACCGGGGTGAGTCCCGCGAGCAGGAGACTCTGGAGCAGCGCGGCCCGGACGGCAGTGATCTCCCCTACGTGGCCGAGGTTGCCGGCGGCGCGGCGCGCCGTGAACAGTCCCCCGTCCGTTCCGGACAGGCCCAGCGCGTCCAGGCCGGCGGCGCGCAGCGCGCCTACGACCTGGCGGTTCACGGGGCCCGCGAGCACCATCTCGACGACCTCCGCCACCTGGACCGTGGTGACGCGCTTACCGTCGCGCTTCTCGACGGGCAAGTCGAGACGCCGCGACAAGGCGGTGATCGCCTGCCCGCCCCCGTGCACCACTACAAGTGGATCGACAAGCTTTGAGCGCCCGCGCACACTCCTCGAGCCACCCGGGCCGGTCGAGCTCGTTGCCGCCGAGCTTGGCGACGCGCGGGCCTAGCACGCGAGCCCCAGCGTCTCTTGGATTCCGAGCATCACGTTCATGTTCTGCACCGCCTGCCCCGCCGCGCCCTTGACGAGGTTGTCGATGGCCGCGATGACCGTGAGGCGCGGCCGTTGCACGTTGGTCACCGGCACCACACCGATCGCCACTCGATTCCGGTACACCACGTCCTGGAGCGAGGGTAGCCCACCCCGCATGAGCTGGACGCACGGTTCGCCCGCGTACGCTTCGCCGTACAGGTCCTCGGCGGCCGCCTGATCGAGAGCCCGGGTGAGCGGCACGTGGATCGTCTCGAGAATGCCGCGCTTGACCGGCAGCAGGTGCGGCGTGAACAGCAGGTCGCCCGTGAACCCTCCCTCGCGTGCCAGCGTGTCGCGGAGCTCGGGGAGGTGCCGATGCGTGTTGCCGACGGCGTAGGCGCGAAAATTCTCCGTGACCTCGCCGAACAGCAGCTCGCGCTTGGGGCTGCGCCCCGCGCCGGTGACCCCCGACGCCGCGTCGATCACGACGTCGCGCGCCGGGTCGATGAGGCCCCGCTTGGCCAGCGGAATGAGCGCAAGCAACGCCGCCGTCGGATAGCAGCCGGGGTTGGCGACGAGGTCCGCGCCGGCCACGCGCGGCCGCGTGACTTCGGTGAGCCCGTACACCGCCTCCGGACTCAGACGGAAATCCGCCGAGAGATCCACCGCCCGGCGGCCCGCGGCGCGCGCCGCCTGCACGTAGCGTCCCGAGACCCCGTGCGGCAGGCAGGAAAACACCAGCTCCGCGCGCTGGAGCGGCGCGTCGTCGGCCTTGAGCAGCCGCTGGCCCTCCATCACCTCGCCGGCGGAGGATTCGGCGGTGGCAAACGCAATCGAGGCCCCCGGGTGACCGGCCAGGAGCCGCATCAACTCCTGTCCGACATACCCGGAGGCCCCAAACACGCCCACCGGCACCGCTGCATTAATATTCATCGCACCGAGAAATTATACACCGGCTCTCGCGCGGGCAAGGGCACGCCTAGAGCGAGCCGAGGAACGCCAGCACCGCCGCACGATCGGCAGCCGGGAGGGTGCGGAACTGCTCGCGCGCCGTCATGGCTTCGCCGCCGTGCCAGAGGATCGCTTCGGCCAGTCCCCGGGCGCGTCCGTCGTGCAGGAAGTAGGTGTGTCCGTTGACCACCTGCGTCAGGCCGATGCCCCAGAGCGGCGCGGTGCGCCATTCCTGGCCGCCGGCCAGGTAGTCGGGGCGGCCGTCGGCGAGGCCGGGCCCCATGTCGTGCACGAGCAGATCGGTGTAGGGGTGAATCGTTTGCGCCGCCGCTTCCGGAGTCTCGGGAGCCGTACCGGTGACGACCGTCTGCGTGTGACAGGCGGCGCAGCCCACGGTCTGAAACAACTGCTCGCCGCGCAGCGCGGTGGCGTCGTTCAGGGAGCGGCGGGCGGGGACACCCAGCGTACGCACGTACATCGCGACCGACTCCGTTATCGTGTCGGTGACGTCGGGCGCGTGCGTCGCGCAACCGGGCAGCTGTCCCACGCACGGCTCCTCCGGCAGGTAGGGCGACGTGACCCCCATGTCTTCGTTATAGGCACCGACCACCTGGTGCAACGCACTCGCGGCGGACGCCTTCCACCCGAAGCGGCCGAGTGCGATCAGACCGGTCGTCGGGATCAAAGACGTAGTTGGCCTTGCCGCTGATGCCGTCGCCGTTCGCATCGGCGGGGTCGGCGCGGCCGACGACGGTGGCTTCGTCGATCGCTTCGAGCAACCCCATGCCGAACACCACCGGCGCGACCCTGGGTGAGACGAGCAGGCCCGCGGGCAGCGGCGTGTAGGGGGTCATCAGGTCGTAGTGCGGCTCCCGGAGCGAATACGGCTGACCGTCGCCGTAGGTCCCCGCGAGCTCGATGTACGTCACCCGAGGATCGGCTTCGGCTGCCGTGCCGATCACGGCGCGGGCCTGGAGCTGGTGCCCGAAGCCCGGCGGCGGACACCGGCCCACCGTGCGCGTCCGTCCCCGCCACGCTGAGGCGCAGCAACATCGAGACGAACGCCTCGCTCCCCTCGGGCGGCCGGCCGCGGCCGTCCTTGATGTGGCACGCGCGGCAGGATGTGTTGTCGTACAGCGGACCCAACCCTGCGTTGACGGGCGCCGGCGCCGTGACGAACGTCGCCTCGAACTGGGCGTCGCCTTCGACGTGTTCCGCCAGCCGCGCCGCCGAGAGATTCGGGGCCGGGGCGTTGAACGAGCCGCTGGTGGCGTCGAACACGGTCATGTCGCCGCCCGAGCGGGCCGCGGCATCGTCGCCTTCCGGCGGCGGGGCGGTCCCGTCGTCGCAGGCGGTCAACAGGACCGCGAGAACCCACAGCCACGCACGGAGCGACCTGGTCATTGTGCCAACGCCAGCACCTGCGACTCGAGGGTCAGCTTGAGGTCACGGATCCGCGTGCGTGCCGCCTCGACCTTAGTGGGATTGCTGGTGATCGCCTCCCCGAAGGTCGGCGTCATCTCGCCGATGGCGTTGATTGCGGCGGTTATCTGACTCTGGATGGTGGCATCGAGGCTCGACTGCTTCGCGAGGACCAGCGCCCGTACGCCGGTGCCGCTCGACGTGCCGTAGTTGCCCATGTACACATTCTGCACGCTGCGGATGTTGTCCGCGAAGTCCTGGTTCGAGTTGTTGCTGAACTGGGACTCCTCGAGCGAGCGATCCTGCTGATCGAAAGGACCGCTGATCTTGCCGTTGGCCACTTCGTCGCAGATCACGATCATGCCGTTGATCAGCTCCTGCATCGCGGCGGATTGGCTGATGTAGACGGCGTTTCCGGCGGCACCGGCGGAAGACACGGTGTGCGCGTAATTGCCGCCGGCCGGATCCCATGCGGCGCGGAGCGTCGTCACCGCCGCCGCGAGACTCGCCGTCGATCCAACGAGATATTCGCGCTCGCGGGCGGTGAAGTCCGCCGCCACCTTGGTGCTCGTCGTGCCGAATAGCAGGTACTCGATCGTATGAAATCCCTTCAGCGTGCCCTCGAGTCCATCGATGTACGCCTGGTTGAGTGTCGCTGCGCTCGCCAGTACGGCGTCGAGGTCCACCCGATTCACGGGCCAGCTGTCGATCGCCGGGTCGATCCCCTGCGTTTCGACCGGGCCGAATAAGAAGCCCTCAGCCTGCTCCCACGGACGGCGGGCTGCCCGCCACGCGTTCAGGGCCGCGGTGAGGTTCGGATCGGTCGGTGCCCCGTTAAACGTATTAACGGCCGTGCGCAGCGCCACCGCTTTCGCCTCGAGGTCCTGGTAGGTGGCGAGGATGACCTTGGTCGGGACGTCGGCCAGCATGGCGGTCGCGTCGAACCCGGCCGGAGGAGCGGCGGTGTCTTCGTTGCAGGCGGAGGTGACGAGCAACAGGGCGCCGAGCAGGGGAAGCAGAGTCTTCATCATTCATCCAAAAGGATTGTTGAAAGGTTGGCTAGAACTGCGCCGCGACTCCCAGCGCCACGGTCTCCTCGACATTGGCCGAGGGGATTCCGATGGTCCGCCGGGAGTACGACGCCTTCACGATGAAGTGAGGATCGGGAAACCAGTTGAAGCCGGTGGTCACTGCCTCACGCGCCCAGCGCGGATTATCGAACACGTCACCGGTCACCTTGTACATGGTGTCGTACCAGTCGTAACGCCCGTAGAAGAAAAGGGGCGCATGGGAGCCCAGCACGTTGACCCCGCCTTCGACGTACCATCCGAGGGCGGCGCTCCCGACCGGTGTACGCTTCACGTTCAGGTTGTTGGAAAGGTTGCGGTTCGCGGCCGACACGAGGTCGGCATTCTGCAGCTCGCCGTAGAGCACCAGGCCACGCAGCCGGAACCGACCGACCACCGCGTTGGCATGGCCGTCGAAAATCGTGACGTAGGCAGGCACCGCGAGGTCGGGCTTGGGCCGGTTCCCGCTTGAGTTGCCCCAATAGGCGGAGGCGCCGACGCGGCATTCGGGAGCGACGTCGAAATCCACGCGCCCCGTGAAGGCGAGGTCTTCCGCGTTCGCCGTCTCGAAGCGCACCTGGTGGCCGCGCCGCACCCACGTGGCCGAGCTGAAGCCGGTGGCATCGAGCCCGGTGACCACGTAGCCCTGGTAGTGGACCCGCCCTACCTGCCCGAAAACCCCCGCTCCCGTCTCGTGCCAGATCGTGGGGATCAACGCCGCTTCGGCCTCCGGATACGTGTTGGTGAAGTAGTCCTCGGGTTCGTCGTACGCTGTAAGCAGCCCGACGGGGACGTAGAGGTGCCCGACCCGCACGTTCAACGCCCGCCGCAGCTGGAACGTGGCCTGGAGCTTTTCGACCACGATCTCACCACCCTTTTCGACCTCCTGCTCGAACTCACCGAACTCCTCGAGCCGGTCGAACTCCATGGTCACGCCGGTCCCGCCGTGCTCGAATTCGACCTCGCTCTCGAACAACAGCCGGGGATTCACCTGGTAGTGCGACTCGAGGACGAACCGCTCCAGATCCACCGCGTCGCGGCGGTTGGTGTCGGTGTCCCAAGCGAAGTGGAAATAGTTGAGGACGGCAAAACCCCCGAAGCCGAAGCGCCCGGAATCGTGCGATTCATCCTTTTCCTGGGCAGCCGCGGAGACAGGGACCGCCAACCCCAAGAGCACGACGCACAGAGCGCTCAGTCGCATGGCACCAATTGAGAATGAGTATCAATTGCAACGACATGACAGGAAAGCCGATGATATAAATCGGGATTCTCATTGTCAAGTTTGCGGAGCTCAGCGCGCCGCTGGCCAGGCGAACGTTACGACCAGGGTATCTCGATCGGAGAGGGGCAGCTGCCGCGCCACGTTATTCAAGCGCCCGCAACGCCGCCGCGCCGGCTCCGTGGATCCGGGGTCAACGACCAGCAGGCACAGCACGTCCGCATTGGTGGCGAGCGCACTGTCGCGGCCGGCGCGGGGCGGGTCGGGGAGGGTGAGAGCCACTTCGACCGTGCGCGCCTGCCCTGGCCCCACCACGAACGTCACCGGCCGGCTGCTCGCGTCGGGGACCATGTCCAACACTTTGGGCGCGCTGGCGGTATCGGCCCGCAGGAGGGTGAGCCGCACAGCGGCCCGCCGCGGGCGTACAACCGCTTCGAGGGTCAGCCGAACTGGGGAGGAGTCGTTGATCCCGACAAACTCCGCAGGCCGCGTTTGGCCCCCCGCGAACTCGCGACTGACGACGATCTCGAGCCAAACCGCGTGACGCTCCCCACCCTGCACTCGGCCGAAGGGGTACAAGTAGGACGTCGCACCCCATGCGATGCGTGTGCTCCGCCGGTAGGAGTCCACCTCCCAGAGCGGCAGGCCACGACGCGAACGGCCGGCGCGACGCCGCGCCAGGAATGCGCCCGAAAGGGTCGCCGTGTCGGGCTCGGCGAAGACGTCGAGCAACGCCTCCACTTCCGCTGTATCCGTACGCAGGGCGAGGCGAAGGTTGGTTTCCTGGGGACCGCTTACGGACCCTACCGCGAGCACGCGCGTTCCACCGGCATCCCGTTCCAGGACGCGGACCGCGTACGTGAGGCGGTAGCCCGGCACCTGGGCCGCGGCCGGTGCCGCAGCCAGCAGCGCGGCGGCGGCGGCGGCGAAGCTACTCCAGGGTAAACGCGGCACGCGACGCCTCCAGCGAGCCGGGGCCTGGCCCACCCCACCGAACGTGCGCGAGCCACCCGGCCATGATTCCTACGAACAAGGTGACCGCCACCCAGAGCACAACCCTGCCTCCCCGGATCTGGGGACGAGGACCTGCCGGTGCGTCCAATTGACCCGCCGAGCGCGCGAGCGCCACCCGAAGCTCCAGATGGCTGGCACGCGCACCGGCGCACGCGGTGCAGCCCGCGAGGTGGTGGGCGAGTGTGGCCCGCTCCGGGAGCGTCAGCTCACCGTCGAGCTCGGCCGCGATCTGCTTGACCCACTCTTCATGGGCGCTCATTAGATCAACTCCTCCCGCACGTCGTACCGCAGCGTCCGGCGCTGCATCCAGCGCACGGCCAGGGCATCGGCCAGGGATCGGAACACGCGGTTCCACATGCCGTACTTGGTTCGGCCAAAGCGACGCGGCCGGTGCTGCACCGGGATCTCCCCCACCGTTCCTCCATACAGCTTGATCAGGGTTGGGAAGAAGCGATGCATGCCGTTGTACAGGGGCAGCGCCCGCACCGCATCCGCGCGAAACGCCTTGAGCGAGCATCCAGTGTCGCGGATCGTCTCGGCGTTCAGCCGGTTGCGTACACCGTTCGCGATACGGGCCTGCAGGCGCTTCCAACCGGAGTCGCGGCGGTTCACCCGGTACCCGACGATCGCCGTCATGCCGGTCTCGGCGAGCCGCCCGACGAGCGCGGGGATGTCCGCCGGGTCATTCTGCAGATCGGCGTCCAGGGTGACGATCACCGCACCACGCGCGGCCTGGAAGCCCGCGGCGAACGCAGCCGTCTGACCGGCGCGCGCCGCCAGCGCCACAATGTGCAGTTGAGGGTGCTCGAGCTTGAGGCGTTTGAGCACATCCAGGGAACCGTCGTCCGAACAGTCGTCCACGGCCACGATCTCGTAGGGTCGTCCAATCAGCGCGGCAGCGATCTCCCCGACCAGGAGCGGCAGGCTGTCCCGTTCGTTGTACACCGGAATCACGAGCGACAACTCAGGAGCCGCGGACACACCTCAACTCCGACGCGCGGGTCTGCCATGCTCCGCCGGGCGACCAAGACTCCCGCATATAGATTCGAGACGGTCGAAAGGATCTGATGACACGAAGCGGAACATTAGGAGTGCGCCCCACCCCCGGCAAGCTGACCACGTTCGCGCGGCGAACCTGGGTCACCGCGCTGGCCGGCGCGTTTGCCCTGGTGCCTTCGCTCAGCGGGCAGCGCGCGTGGAGCGGCTCGTTCTATCCCTACGCGTACTACAGCACGGTGGACGGCTTCTGGTTTGCCGCGCACTACGGTCTGTCGAGCGCGCTCGGGTTTGAGCGAGCGCCCGGAGGCTCAACGCCGGCGCCGTGAATTTCGACGCGGGCGGGAGCACGGAGGGTAGCTACAACGTGGTCGCTGACGCCCAGCTCCCCGCCTTGTGGGACGGATGGCGCCTCCGGCTGACCCTGTCCGCCGCTCGCGACAATCGGCTGGGGTTCTATGGCCTGGGGAACGACGCGCCCTACACTGCCGACAGTGTCACGGCGGATGCACCGCACTACTACCAGGTCAGCCGTACTCATCCGGCCGCCCGCATCACGCTACAGCGTCGCGTGGTGGGACCGCTACGCGCGCTCGTAGGTGCGGGCATCACCCGCACCGATTTTCACGCACTCCCCGGCCCCAGTCTGTTCGCACAGGATTCGACGTTTGAACGGTTCACCGACAAGACCGTACGGGCCGGGTTGGTGCTCGACACCCGCGACAATGAACTTGATCCCCATTCCGGAATCGTGGTTGAAGGACTGTTCGCGAGCGGGCCGGGGTACACGCGCACGACCGGGAGCGCACGGGTGTACCTGCACCCGTTCAAGCGCCTAGTGCTCGCGGCACGCCTCGGCGGGGAGGGAACGGGCGGCAGTCCGCCCCTGGCCCCCCAGGTCGAGATGGAGTCGAGCGAGCGCCCATTCGTCGCCGTGGGGGGATACCAGTCGCTGCGTGGCTACTACGACGCCCGGTTTGTAGGGCCGGGGAAGCTGCTCGGCGGGGTCGAGCTGCGCTACCGGGCGGTCCTGGCTCCGAGCGTGTTCGAGGTCGTGATCGTGGGCTTCTACGACACGGGCCGGGTATTCGGGCCAGGGGAAGGGTTTCGCCTCACCACGGACGGCCTGCACCCGAGCGGAGGCGTCGAAGTGGCGGTGCGTTTCTTACGTAACTCGCTCTTGGTGGTGGGCGTCGGCGCAGCCAGCGAGGGAGCACAGCTCCTGTTCGGGACGCAGTGGAGCTACTAGGTGCCGGTGTCAGGTGTCAGGTGTCAGGGACCTGACACCTGGCACCTGACACCTTCTCACACCTCTCTGATTTCGATGTTTCGTTTTCCCAGCTCAGCAACGAATTCCGCGAACGGCACCGCCTCGTCGGGTGTGTGCACGCCCGGCACCCCGATACGGCCGTCCGCCTGCATGACGCCGGTGATCGCGAGCGAATACCCCGTCACGCGCCGCATCGCGCTGATGCCCCGGACTGCGTCGAAGTAGTCGAGTATCTGCCACGCGACCTGGGCGCCGCTCCGTCCCCGCACTTCCACCCGCAGCGCCACCAGGTCGGGCTGCGCAGGCTTGGTCAGCTTCGGGGCGACCGCGGCGATGAACACATCGCGCGGGATCACCTGCTGGCCTTTGACCTTGATCGGCTCCAGCGAGAGCAATCCCAGATCCCGGATCGCCCGCATGAGCGCCACGTGACCCGGGTAGCGCAGCGTCTTGTACTCCATGGTACGAATCCGACCCTGGTACGTCCACGGCAGCGTTGAGATACCGCCGGCCGTATGGAACGCCTCGAGGGTGCCCAGCGGCGGCGGGAACGCGACCGGCTCGGGCTCGGAGAGCGGGTCGACGTGGGTGGGCTTCCCGTCGCGCAAGACCCACGCCGGGCGTGGTGTAATAGTCGAGCGCTCCTTCCAGCGAATAGACCAGCTGGTAGTTGAGGGGAGGCTCCGGACGCTGCGGCAGCCCACCGACGAAGAGCTTGACCGTTTCCGCGTCAGCAACGCGGCGAATTCCCTCCGCGGCAAGAATGTTGGCGATGCCTGGAGCCAAGCCGCAGTCGGGGACCACCGTCACACCCTTGGCGCGCGCCTCCGCATCGAGCTGCTTCTGCTGGAACACGATGTCGGTGTTGCCGCCCAGGTCGGCGGAATGGATGCCGAGCTCGAGCGCCAGCCGGGAGATGGCGAGGTTGAAGTAGTAGGGCAGCGCGCACAGGACCACGTCATGCCCGCGTAAGACGTCCACGCAGGGCGGTCGCGTCTTGGACATCCACCGTGGCGAGCACGAGGCGCGAGCCGAGGTGGTCCTTGAGCAGGTCGACGGCGGCCTGAGGGTTCAGGTCCGCGACCGTGACGCGGTCCACGGCGCGCTGTTGGAGCAGATCGTACGCGCAGGCGGATCCTTGCAACCCTGCGCCGAGCACGAGAATCCGCATCGAGTGCGGCCTCCCGGTTGGAGGGGAATCGCGAGGCGCTGGAAATCTAGCGGCGGCGCACGCGGCGGCGCGCCCAGCATCGCGCCCAGCACGGCGTTAGATTGCCGCCCGATGACGCAGGCCGACCTGACGCGCCAGCGCTTGGTGCGTGCCGCCCTCGAGCTGTTCACGACCGAAGGCTATCACCTCGCCACTACGCCCCAGATTGCCCGGAAGGCGGGCGTGGCCGAAGGCACCATCTACCGACACTTTCGCAGCAAGCAGCACCTGCTGAACGAGCTGTACCGGGCGTCCGCGCGCTGGGCCGCCCAGCTGGTCACCGAGGCGGAGGCTGCACACGCGGGCGCTCGGGAGCGGCTGAACGAGCTGGGGCGGGCCTTGGCGGCTGGCGCCGCGCGCGAGCCGGCGATTGCCCGGCTCTTCTTCGTCCAGCGGCACGGCGCCCTGTTGGACGACGAAAGCCACAAGGTGGCGCGCGATTTCCGGCTCGCGGTCGAGAGCGTGATCGCCCATGGCAAGGCCGACGGGTCCGTGAGACCGGGCGCCGCGGAGTTGTGGGCCTCCGTGTGGCTGAGCGTGCTGGCGTTGGTCGTGGACCGGGTGTCGGCCCGCGAGTGGACCGCGGAGCATGCGAGCGTGGGTGCGACGATTGAAGCGGCGTGGGACGCGATAAAGGGCGGGTAGGCGGGCAGGCGGGTAGGCGGGCGTACCACCCGTCTACCCGCCTACCCGCCTGAGTTCAAACAGCTCAATCTCCGGGGGCACGAATACTCTTATCGGCACCCCCACCACGCCGATGCCGCGGCTCACGTACAGCTGGCTGTGGCCGCGCTGGAAGTGTCCCATGACGTACTTAGTGATCAGCCGCCCGGCCGACCAGCCAAGGACCGGGAGATAGAACTGCCCACCGTGAATGTGGCCGGCGAGTGTGAGCTGGATATCCCGAGGTACCGCCGCGTCCCAGGCACCGGGGCGATGACTCAGCAGGATCTTGAACGCCTCCGGTGGGGCATGCCGGAGCGCGCGGTCCACAAACTCCGCCTGGGGATCGTCGGACTTCCAGTTGTCGGGATCGTCGATCCCCAGGAGGGCGATGGCAGCACCGTCACGCTCGATCACCTTGGATCGGTCCATCAGCAGGACCTGTCCCGCGTCGAGCACGCCACGCGCGACCTGCGCCGACCCGGTGTAGTGATCGTGGTTGCCCAGCACGGTGAAACAGCCGAGGGGGGCGGACAGGTCGCGAAACGCACGCACGTAGGGAGCGATGTACTGGCGCGAGATGTCGATCATGTCGCCGGTCTGGAGGACCAGATCGGGGCGCAGTGCATTCACCTGGGCGACGATCTCCTGCATGCGGTCCTCGCCCAGATGTATCCCGGCGTGAAGGTCGGAGAGATGCGCCACGCGCAGGCCGTCGAACGCGGCAGGCAGGTCCGGGAACGTGAGGGTGCGGCGGGTGACGACCGGGACTCGATACGCGCTCCAGATCCCGTACGTCGAGAGCGCGGCGCCCGCCGCGGCGTAGGCGTACGTGCCGCGCGCGAGAAACTGACGGCGGGTGAGCTGGACCTCCGGCGCATCCGACAGCTCGAACGCCACGACCGGGTCCACCCGTCCGACCTTCCATTGCTCGAGCCGTCCCACCACCCAGAGCAACCCCTTCAGCGCCACATAGAGGACGACCAGCGCGAGGAAGATCCATCCCAGGAGCTGCCACGCGACCCAGGGACCGGTGAACGGTATCCAGCCGATGCCCCACACCGTTCCGAACAGCACCCGGTGGGCGACGAAGATCCACGGGATGTTGAAGACCACGAAGACGACGGTCAGGACCGCGCGCGCGATCCCGGCCTGGCGCGGCCGCTCGGGGTTTGGGAGGCGCTCCCACAGGTAGCGGTAGAGCAGTACCTGCGGCGCCATGAAGAGGACCAAATAGATTAGGCGCATGTCCATCCGGCTGCTGTTCGCCCTCCTGGTGTTCGTGGTGACGTCAACCACCCGCGGCGCCGCGCAAAAGCTCTCGGCGACCGACCGCACCCAGCTGGTCGCGCGCGTGTGGAGCGAGGCGCGACGTAACTCCTCCCGATGGGCCGACGTGCGTGCCGACTGGGACTCGGCGCTCGCCGCATCGCTGCGCCGCGCCGTGCAACCCCAGCCCGATCTCGAGTTCTGGCGCGGACTGCGCCGCCTCGTGGCCCTGCTCGGCGACGGCCAGGCGGCGGTGCTCGCTCCAGAAGCGCTGCGATCACGGCTGGCGCGCCCGCCCATCGCGGTGGCCAGCGTCGCCAGCCGCCCGTTCATCGACGACTACGCGCTGAACGACGAGATGCGCGTCGCCCGGCCGCAGCGCCTGGCCGAGATCGTCTCCGTGCAAGGCGTCCCGGCGGACCAGTGGATCCGCGACTCGATCCTTCCCCAAGTCAGTGGAGCGACTCCGGCCGCACGCTGGGAACGTGCCGTCCGGGACATGCTCGAGGGCCCGAGGGGCACATCCCTGCAGCTGGTCCTCCGGCTGCCGGGAGACCAGCTGCGCGGGATCAGCGTCACGCGCAGCGTATCGCTCGCGGATCGCTGGCCGCTCCAACCCCCCGCCCTGCAGATCGACTCGCTGCCCGACGGCATCGTGGCGGTGCGTCTCACCCGCCTCGACAGCCGCGAGGTGGTGGAGCAGTTCGACCGCGCGTTCCCAACATTTGCCGGCGTGCGCGGCTTGATTCTCGACCTGCGCAGCCCCGCGCCGGGGGAGCCACTGTATTGCTATCAAATCCTCGCGCGGCTGACGACGCAGGCGTTTCCGACTGTCCGCCGACGTACGCCGGCGTACCGGCCCGGTTTGCGCATATTCGGGCCGACCGACTCCGCCCAAACCTGGTACGCGTTCCCCGTCGATTCGATCGCTCCGCGCATCGACCTGCCGGGCTACACCGGCCCGATCGCAGCGCTCAGCTCCGCCGCCTCCGCCGGTGCCGCGGAGGATCTCGTGGCCGCGTTCCGCAACACCGGACGGGGCGTGATCGTCGGCTCGACCTCGTCGGGCAGTCCCGGACGGCCGCTCGAGCTGGCGTTGCTCAAGGATTGGAGCTTGTCCCTCTCGGTGGTGCGTGAAGCCTTCCCGGACGGGACCGAGTTCACCGGCGTCGGAATTCCGCCTGAGATCGCCGTCGAGCAAACGGTGGACGACTGGCTCGCGGGGCGCGATACGGCGCTCGACAGCGCGCGCGTCTATATCGGACCGCGCCGTAACTGAAAAGACAGACGGTTAGGCGGTTAGGCGGTCAGGTGATCTAACCGACTAACCGTCTAACCGCCTAACTTTTCCCAAAGCTCACCCTCCAAATCCTGCCGCCGTGGTCGTCACTCACGAGCAACGCCCCGTCCGCCGCCACCAAGACCGCCACCGGCCGGCCCCAGCGCGACCCGTTCGTGAGCTGCCATCCAGTGACAAAGTCTTCGATGGCGACGGGCCGCCCATTTCGCACCCTCACCCGGACGACCTTCGCGCCCGTGGGCACGTTCCGGTTCCATGACCCGTGGTACGTCATGAACGCGTCGCCCTGATAATCCGATGGAAACATCGCACCGGTGTAGAAGGCGAGGCCGAGTGGCGCCGAGTGCGCCTGGAAGGTGAGCGCCGGTGGCTCGACGCCCGAGCAGTCGGCCCCCGGATACCGGTCGTAGTTGGGTTTGCCGGGCAGGTAGCACTGGGGCCAGCCGTACCACTTTCCATCCTTCAAGATGTTCAGACGCTCGGGCGGGAGGCTGTCGGTGGCCGCCTGGTTCGGTCCAATGTTGTCGCGGTCGTTGTTGTTCGCCCAGAGTTCTCCGGTGGTAGGGTTGAACGCTAGTCCCACCGAGTTGCGGAGGCCGGTGGCGAACGTGTGGGGATGCGAGCCGTCGAGGTTGAAGCGCGTGACGGCGGCCCGCGGCAGGGCGTCGTCGCAGATGTTGCACGACGAGCCGACGGCGACGTACATGAGATTATCGGGACCGAAGACGATCGTTCGGGTGATGTGGGCACCACCGGCCGGTAGACCCGCCAGGAAGACCGGAACGGTCTTGCCGGGATCGAGCCGCTTGAGCGCCGCTGTCTCGGCGAAATACAGCGTGTCGCGGCGAAACGCGATGCCCGACGGGTTGGCGAGGCCGGCCAGCACCGTCGTGACCGACTCGGCCACCCCGTCACCGTCCGCGTCCGCAAACCGCACGATCTTTCCGGCTGCCGACAGGGTCGCGTACACGGCGCCACCGGGACCGAGCGCCAGGAAGCGCGGGCCATCTTGTCCCTGGGCGAACAGATTCACCGAGAATCCAGTGGGGACGTACAGGAGGTGACCGGCAATCGTCACGGTGTCGTGCGGCCCGGCCGGTGCTTCGGCCGCTCGCGATCCCGGGGACGTGCAGGCAATGAGGCCGAGGACCAACCCCGCGACGGTGTGCTCTAGCCATGGTCATTCCCCGCGTACACGCCATTCAACGCCGACGTTCCCGCCGGGACGCGCTGCTTGCTTGCCAGGGCCTCCGCGACGGCTCGCTCCATTTGCGCAGTTGTGTCGCTCTCGACGTCCTCGAGCTCCCGCGCTGTCCGCCCCGCGCCTTTGAGATATTCCTCGTACAGGCCGATGGGATCACGCGCTCCCCATGCCTTGAACGTGGCGTCGGGGAACGTGGCGCGCGCCTCCGCATCGTCGTGGGTGGCGTGGCCGCCCATGCGAAACGTCTCGGCCAGGAGCATCACGGGCCCTTCACCGCGCCGGCAGCGCGCGGCGGCGAGCACGGTCGCGGCATACGCGTCCAGCGACGTTGTTGCCGTCGAACGCCGCTCCGAACATCCCGTAGCTCGCCGGCCAGTCCCGGAAGTCCTGCGGCAGGTGGTGCGCCGCGAGGCGCGTCCCGAGCGCCACCTGGTTGTTCTGGAGGACGAAGATCGCGGGCACCTTCTGCACGGCCGCGAAGTTCATCCCCTCGTGCGCCGCGGCGGTCTTGGTGGCGCCGTCCCCCACCCAGGTGAGGGCCACGCGTGCCTCGCTGCGGAGCTTGAAGGTCAACGCGATGCCGGCGACGACGGGGACCATGTCGCCGACGTGCGAGATGGGCTGCAGCACGCCGTGCGCCAGATCGCCGACGTGCACGTCCCGTCCCCCGGAGGGCGAGTCGGCGGTGGCCAGGTAGGCGCGGAGCATGTCGGCGACCGGCATCCCCATCTCGCAGCAGGCGGCGGCGTTGCGGATCATCGGCGCGACGACGTCGGCGCCGCGCTGCGAGCGCGCGCGCCGGCCCGACCGTCGTGGCCTCTTCGCCGGTGCCCAGCCATGCCTTGGAGATGACGCCGCCCCGGACCCAGCGCTTGAGCTGAATGTCGTGCAGCCGCGCGCGCAGCAGGCCGGCGTAGAGTGAGAGCTGGTCGTCCGCAGACAGGGCCTGCACCACGCGGGCGCGCTCGGGATCGGCCTCGACGGTCGCCCGATACGCGCGTGCGAGCGCTGGCGTCCGGCTTCCAGGCGAGGTACTCGGGGGGATCGAACGCTGCGAAACGACGCACGCTTGTCCTGCCGGCCGGTTAGGTGAGCTTCTCCTTCAACTTCCCGAAGACGCCGCCCGGAGCGGATGAGGGCGCCGTCAGCGCCTGGGCGAACTCCAGCGCCGTCGCAAACCGCGCGTCCGGGTTGGTATCCATCGCGCGCATCAGCGCCCGCTCGACCGGGGCGGGGATGTCGGGCCGCAGCTGGCGCAGCGTGAGCGGCTGGCCCCGCAACCGGGCGATCATCATCTCCTGCGCATTGCGTCCCTGGAACGGCAGCTTGCCGCTGAACATCTCGAACGCCACGATGCCGAGGGCGTACACGTCCGATCGCGCGTCGAGCGGCTTCCCGCGGATCTGCTCGGGGCTCATGAACTCCGGCGTCCCGAGGATGATCCCGGTGGCCGTGAGCTTCGCGATCGCGGGATCGGCCCGGCGTTCCTTGGCGAGCCCGAAATCCATGACCACGGCGCGCTGCGGCTGGCCGTCTTCCGCCACCAGCATGATGTTTTCCGGCTTCAGGTCGCGATGGATGATCTGCAGCTCGTGCGCGTGGTGCAGCCCGGCACACACCTGCTGCAGGATCTCGATGCCGGCCGCGATGTCCATCGGGCCCGCCCTGCACCTCCTCGATCGGAGAGCAGCTCGCCCTTGAGGAACGGCATCACGAGGTAGATCAGCCGGTCCTCGGACTCCCCCAGGCGCATGATGCGGCAGACGTTGGGGTGATCGAGCCGCATGGCGAGCCCGGCCTCGCGCCGCAGCCGCTCCACGGCGGTCTTGTCGCTCGCGAGCTTGGGCGAGAGGACCTTGATCGCGACTTCCTGGCCGGTCGGGATGTCCTTGGCGAGGTAGACGTACGACATCCCGCCCTCGCCCAGCTTCTTCAGCACCTGGTAGCGGGAGTCGAGCAGCTGTCCGGAGAGTCTCGCGGCGCGATCGAGCGCCTTGGGCGAGCGGCAGCGGTGTGCGCACGGCCGTGGCGCCGTCCGCCGACGGCTGGGCGCGGGGCCTGGATTGCACCTCGGCCAGCATGCTGCCGTCCCGCGAGCAGAACCGGGCCCCGTCGGTGTACACCGCGCCGCAGCGCGGACAGCGGCGCTCGCTCACTGACGCACCAGGTTGCGGCCGTCGTTCTTCGCGCGGTACAGCGCCTGGTCGGCGAGCGCGACGAAGGTATCGGGCCCTGTGACGCGGTCGTCCGGAAACGACGCGAGCCCGATGCTGACCGTGACGTTGAGCGGGTCGCGTCCCCGGATCGGCGAAGTCGTGCTCTTCGATCCGCAGGCGCAGCCGTTCGGCGAAGGTCATCGCGCCGTCGGGGGCCGTTTCCGGCATCACGATCACGAACTCTTCGCCTCCGTAGCGCGCTACGATGTCCACCGACCGCGCCTCGCGGTGCAGGATCTCACCAACTTGCCGCAGAACGGCATCGCCCGCAACGTGGCCGCGCGTGTCGTTGACGTCTTTGAACTGGTCGATGTCGGCGAGCAGGATCGTGATCGCAAGGTCGTAGCGCCGCGCCCGGTCGAGCTCCTGCGCCAGCGCATCAGCGAGCGCGCGCCGGTTGAGGCAACCCGTGAGCGGGTCGGTCGCCGCCAGCTTCTCGAGCCGCGCCTTGTCGGAGACGGCGGTCTCGAAGTCGTAGGCCTTCTCCATGGCCGCGACCGCGGTGCGGATCACCGTCTCCGCGAACTGGCAGTCGGCGCGCGTGATCGCGGGATCCGAGCCGGTGGTGCGCAGGAAGCAGACGCCGACCTGCTGATCCTTCATCGTGAACGGCACGGCTGCCGCGGAGTGCGTCAGGACGGTGATGCCGTCGCGCTTCCAGCGCGCCCGCTCGTCCGTGTAGAGCGGATCGGTCTCGACGTCCTCGACCAGCACCGGGCGTCCCAACGCGAGCGCCCGCTGGATCTCCGGGTAGCGGCTGAGCTCGATCTGCAGATTGCGGAGCATCGGGTTTTCGAACGCGGCCACCACGACGCCGATCTGGTCCCCAGGCTTGGCGCGCACCAGTGAGCACTTCGAAAGGTTGAGCACGCGGGCGATACGGCGGGCCAGGATGTGGTAGATGTCGTCCGGCTTGAGCGAATCGGTCACCTCGTGCAGGATGTCCACGATGGCGGCGCGGCTCTCGGCTTCCTCGCGCGCCCGACCCAGCGCCCCGGCGGTGCGGAGGTGCGCCTCGACCCGCGCGAGCAGCTCGCGCACCCGGAACGGCTTGGCGATGAAATCCGCGGCGCCGAGACCCAGCGCCTTCACCGTCGCCTCCTCCGGCGGCATCGACGACACCATCAGCACCGGGAGATCGCGAAAGCGCTCGTCGGCCTTGAGCCGCTCGAGCAGCTGCAGCCCGTCCGTCTTGGGCATCATGATGTCGAGCAGGAGCATGTTGGGGCGCTCCTGTTCCAGCAGCGTGAGCAGCCCTTCCCCTCCAGGCGCGGCGACGACGTCGATATCCGCTTTCCTTGAGGATCCACGTCAACGTGCGGAGGAGCGACTGATCGTCGTCCGCTACCAGAATCTTGGGTGCGGGGAGGGCGGCCAATCGAGCCTCAGTCCTGGAGGAGCGCGGGATCGATGTTGCCGCCGCTCACGATCACCACGGCGGGCGCGGCGGGACGCACGGAGCCCGATCGCACGGCAGCGACGGCGGCCGCGCCAGAGGGTTCGACGGCGAGGCGGCAGGTGCGCCACAAGAAAGCCATGGCCTCGCGGAGACTGTCATCGTCCACCAGACCCACGCCGGCCAGGCGGTCCCGGTGCCGCATCAGCTCGCCGAACGGGACCTCGCCGACGGAAAGGGTGATCAGGCCGTCCGCGATGCTCGTGGTGCGCTCCAGGCGCGTGCGGCGTCCCGTGGCGAGGGAGCGCTGCAGCTTGGGCGCACCCGCCGGCTCGACGCCCCACACGATCGCCTGGCTCTGGGCTGCCGCCAGCCCCGTCAACACGCCCGCGATGAGCCCGCCGCCACCCACCGGCACCACCACCGTCGCCACATCGGGGAGCTGCTCCACGATCTCGAGCGCCATCGTGGCCTGCCCGGCCACGATGTCAGGATCGTCGTAGGGAGCGACGACGACGAGTCCCTCCCGCGCCGCGATCTCCTCGGCCTTCGCCCGGCGGTCCTCCGACGTGCGGCCCGCCAGCACGACCTCGCCGCCCCAGCGCCGCACTCCGGCCACCTTCACCGCCGGCGCGGTCTCCGGCATGACCACGACCGCGCGGATCCCGATGAAGCGGGCGGCGTAGGCGACCGCCTGCCCGTGGTTGCCGCTCGAATAGGTGAGCACCCCGTGGGTACGGGCGGCTTCGGGGAGTTTCCGGATCGCGTTGTAGGCGCCGCGGATCTTGAAGGCGCCCATCGGCTGCAGGTTCTCGAGCTTGAGATGGACGCCCAGCGCTTCGACGTAGAGCAGCGGCGTGCGGACGGCCACGCCCCGCAGCGCGGCGGCGGCATCCCGCACGGCCGAGGCATCGACCGCGCTATTTTTTGCGGGCACGAGCTTTCGGCTTTGCCGGCTCATCGTCGTCCGCAGCGCCGTTCTCTGCTTCGTCCTCCTTGACCACGCGCGCGACGTCCACCACGAGGTCGGCGGCGGTGAGGTTCATGACCTTCACGCCCTGCGTGTTCCGCCCGGAGACGCGAATGCCTTCCACGGGGACGCGGATCATGATCCCCTTCTTCGTGATCATCATCAGCTCGTCGTCCGGCATCACTTCCTTCAGCGCGACGATGTCGCCGGTCTTGGGCGAGCGCTTCAATGTGATGATGCCACGGCCCCCGCGGTGCTGCACGCGGTACTCGTCGAGCTCGGAACGCTTGCCCATCCCCTTCTCGGTGACGACGAGCAGCGTGCACTTGCGGCGCACGACCACCATATCGATGACGAAGTCTTTCTTGTCGAGCTCGATGCCCTTCACGCCCGTGGCCGTGCGGCCCATGTCGCGCACGTCCTTCTCGTGAAACCGGATGCTCATCCCGTGGCGTGTGGCGAGCACGATGTCGTTCGAGCCGTCGGTCACCTGCACGTCGATGAGCTCGTCGCCGGCCTCGATGTTGATCGCGCGGATGCCGCTCGAGCGCGGGTTGCCGAACTCGGAAAGGACCGTCTTCTTGGCGACGCCGTTCTTGGTGGTGAAGAACAGGTAGGCGTCCTCCGAGAACTCGCGCACCGGCACCAGGGCGGCGAGGCGCTCCTCGGTCTTCATGGCGACGCAGCTCATGATTGGTTTGCCACGCGCCGCCCGGGCCGCCTGCGGGATCTCGTGCACCTTGAGCCAGTAGCAGTGGCCGCTCTGGGTGAACACCATCACGTAGTCGTGAGTCGAGGCGATGAACAGATGCTCGACCCAGTCGTCTTCTTTGGTGTGCGCCGCCGTGATGCCGCGCCCGCCGCGGTGCTGGCGCCGGTACGCCGTGACCGGCAGCCGCTTGATGTAGCCGTCGTGGGACACGGTGATGACCATGTCCTCCTCGGCGATCAGATCCTCGATCGAGAACTCGCCCTGATCGGCAACGATCTCGGTGCGGCGCTCGTCGCCGAACCCGGCGGACAGCTCGGTGAGCTCCTCCTTGAGGATCTTCATGCGGCGCGGCTTTGAGGCGAGGATTTCCTTGCACTCCTTGATGAACTTGCGGACCTCGCGCAGCTCCTCCTCGAGCTTGGTGACTTCGAGCGCGGTCAGCCGCGCCAGGCGCATGTTGAGGATCTCGGCCGATTGCTTCTCCGACAACTTGAACCGCTTGCGCAGTGCCGCATCCGCCGTCGGCGTGTCCTTCGCCTTACGGATGATCTTGATCACCTCGTCGATATTGTCGACGGCGATCTTCAACCCCTCGAGGATGTGCTCGCGGTCCTGCGCCCGCGTGAGCTCGAACTGGGTGCGGCGGGTGATAACGGTGTGACGGTGCTCGATGAAGTGCTCGAGCAGCTCCTTCAGGTTCATTTCCTTCGGTGCGCCATCCACCAGCGCCAGCATGATGGCGCCGAAGGTCACCTGCATCTGGGTGCGCGTGTAGAGCTGGTTCAGGACAACCAATGGCACGGCGTCCCGTTTCAGCTCGATCATGATCCGGATTCCCTCGCGATCCGACTCGTTCCGCAAGTCGGAGATCCCCTCGAGCTTTTTCGCGAGCACCAGGTCGCGGATCTGCTCGAGCACCCGTTCCGGCGACACCTGGTAGGGGAATTCGGTGACGACGATCTGCTGCTTACCGCTCGACTCCCGCTCCTCGACGGTAGCGCGGGCACGGATGACGATCCGCCCCCGGCCCTTTTCGTAGCATTCCTTGACGCCGTCGCGGCCGTAGATGATCGCGCCCGTCGGAAAGTCCGGACCCTTGATGAACTTCCGGAGATCCTTGATCGTGGCGTCGGGGTGGTCCACCAGATGCTCGATCGCGGCGACCGTCTCGCCGAGATTGTGCGGCGGGATATTGGTCGCCATCCCCACCGCGATGCCCGCCGAGCCGTTGACGATCAGATTGGGCAGCCGGGACGGCAGTACGACCGGCTCCTGCAGGCGCCCGTCGAAGTTGGGGATGAATGGGACGGTGTTCCGGTCGATGTCCTCGAGCATCGCCATGGCGATGCGGGTCAGGCGCGCCTCGGTGTAGCGGTACGCGGCTGCCGAGTCGCCGTCCACCGAGCCGAAATTCCCCTGGCCGTCGATCAGCGGATAGCGCAGCGAGAAATCCTGCACCATGCGCACGAGCGAGTCGTACAGGGCGACGTCGCCGTGCGGGTGGTACTTGCCGAGCACGTCGCCGACCACCGTCGCGCTCTTCTTGTACGGGCGTCCGGGGACGAGCCCCAGCTCGTTCATCGCGTACAGAATCCGGCGGTGCACGGGCTTGAGCCCGTCGCGCACGTCGGGCAGCGCGCGCTGCACGATGACGCTCATCGAGTAGTCGAGGAACGACTCCTTCATCTCGTCTTCGATGAGGCGCGGGAGGATGCGTTCGCGGACGTTCGGAGCGGTCATGAGCGGCCGGTTTGGGATGTCAGAAGTCGGTTTTCCAGGGAGCCGGGCATCGGCCTAAGTTGCGGAAAAATAATAACTTAGAGGGGAAAATGCAACGCGGACCCCGTCCCTAAATGAGGACGGGAAATGGACTTACGCAGGAGCTGCGGACGGCCCGCTCACTCCGCGGCGATCTCGACGCAAATCTTGCCGAGCTGCTCACCCTGGGCGAGCCGGTGAAAGGCGTCCCGGGCCTGTGCGAGAGGGAAAACCTGATCCATGATGGGCCGCAGGTGCCCACGCCCGAGCTCCCGGGTGACTTCGACGTACTCGGCGGCGTTGCCCATGGTCGATCCCAGGATGGTGTACTGGTACCAGAACACCCGCCGGAGGTCGGTCACGACTTTGGGGCCAGTGGTCGCGCCGCACGTCACGAGGCGTCCGCCGCGGGCCAGCGCCCGGAGCGACTCTTCCCACGTGGCCTCTCCGGCGTTCTCCACAACCACGTCGGCGCCGCGCCCCCCGGTGTGGGCCCGGACCTCACGCGCCACGGATTGCGTGGTGTAGTTGAGCACGACATCGGCGCCGAGTTTGCGCGCGGCCGCCAGCTTGGCGTCGCTGGACGACGTCGCGATCACGCGCGCGCCGCGGAGCTTCGCCACCCGCAGCGCCGCAAGCGACACGCCACCCCCGATGCCCCACACCAGCACGGTCTCACCGGCCTGGACCGCTGCGCGCGTAACGAGCATGCGCCAGGCGGTGAGCGTCACCAGCGAGAATGCCGCCGCCTCAGCCCAGCTGAGCGGCGGATCGCACGACGGCACCAGCGCGACGTTGTGCTCCGGCACGACGATCCACTGCGCCATCGTCCCGGACAGGTGTTCCCCCAGCAGGCGGAACGTGACGCACAGGGAATGCTCGCCCCTGCGGCAGTACTCGCAGGTGTAGTCGGAGATGCCGGGATTGATCATCACGCGATCACCCGGCTTCACACGAGTGACGCCGCTCCCAACCGCGTCCACCACCCCGGCTCCGTCGGCGCCGAGGATGTGCGGAAAGGCGATGTCGTGCGCCAGTCCGCGGATCACGAACAGATCGAGATGGTTCAGGGCTGCGGCGCGGATGCTTACCCGCACGGTACCGGGCGCGGGCGGCGGCGCCGCGGGAAGATCGAGCAGCTGAATCTGGTCGAGGCCGCCGGTGGCGCGGATGGCGCAGGCGTGCATGGAGCGAAAGGGAGCGGCGGCCCTACGGCATGAAGGTCGGCGTCACCATCTGATCGGTGCCCGTCGTTGGAACCGGGACGGGGCTGCCGGCCGTCCCAACCGGCAGGAGATACACTTTGTAGTACGGTTTCCCGCCCTGCTGGACGTTGACGACGAGCGCGAGCTGGTCACCGGCGGCGCTCACGGCGAAATCGGAGATCAGCGGGAGATCCAGTCCCGTCAGTGGGACCACCTGCCCCGTCGGCAGGTCGGCCTTCATGATCTGCGTCGTCGTCCGACCGTTGACCTTGGTTTCGAGCAGATACACCAGGGAGCCGTCCCGCAGGAAGTCCGGGTTGATGCTCTTGGCCGCGCCCGCAGTGCGCGTAAACGGGCGCTGGTTCGACCCGTCCTTTTTCATCAACCAAATGTTCGCGCTGCCATCCCGCGTCGAGACGAACGCAATCGTCTCCCCGTCGGGCGAAACCGTGGGGCGCGAATTGACCGCCAGGCTCCTGCGTGAGCTGCACGGCGGTCGGGCCGCCGATCGCCTGCTGGAACACCTGCGAGTGCCCGGTGCGCTCCGACTGGAACACGACGGCGCTCCCGTCGGCGGTGAACTGGGGATGGCTTTCGCTCCCAAACGAGTTGGGGATGCGGGTGGCGTTGGTGCCGTCGGCGTCCATGACGACGATGTCGCGCCGCGCCCCGCGCAGCGTCGTCGACGTGAACGCGATGCGCGAGCCATCGGGAGAGAACGCCGGGTCGGTCGCGGTGTCGGCGACGAGCCGGCGGAGCTGCACGAGCTTGGAGCGGTCGCCCACGTAGAGCTGGTAGACTCCCGAGCGCGAGCTCGCGACGACGAAGTCCCCCTGCACAAAGACGTCGACGGTCGCGCTGGTGCCGCCTGGAGCGGTGACCGTGACCTGTCCGTGCCCGTTATCCACCGCCGTGATCGTTCCGTCGTCGCCGATGGTGGCCACCTGTGGGTTGGCCGACGCCCAGGTGACGCCGCTGGCCGGGCCGATCACCGCTCCCGTCTCATCAGTGTAGCTGGCCTTCACGGCGTATTTCCTGCCGACGGGGAGCCCGATGCGGGCGGCGGACAATTTCACGGGCCCAGCGAGCACCCGCAGGTTCCAGGTAACGACCAGCCCTTGTCCGGGTCCCTTGACGACGAGCTGAGTCTTTCCGGAGCTGACTCCCGTGAGGAGACCAGTGACTGGGTCGAAGCGGGCGATCGTCGTGTCCGCGACACTCCAGGTCAGCGGCGCTTCGGGAACCGGGGTCCGATCGGTCCCCAGCCCCGATGCCTCAAACTTCGTCGTGCCCCGGACCGGAACGAGCACTTCGTCTTGCCAGCGGGGCCGGACGGCGAGCAGCGTCACCGGGCGATGCACGACCACATCCACGCTCTTCGACTGGAGCAACCCCGACACCGTCAGGGTCGCCTTGCCCGCGTTCACCGCGGTGAGCACACCCGTCAGGCTGACCCGCACGATATTTTGGTCGCTCGAGGTCCACTGCAGCGCGAGCGGACTGACGAGGCGTCCACCTTGGGTGGGCACGACCACATGCACCGTGTCCAGCTCTCCCGGGCCGAGGGTGAGCGGCCCCCCTTCCTGGATGCCGAAGTCGGATTGCTGCACCACGACCGGCGCGGTGGCCGTGAGCCCATTGGGGCCGGTCGCCTGTACCGTTGCCTGGCCAATGCTCAAAGCCACGACGACGCCGTTGGGATCCACGTTCGCGATTTCGGGCCTGAACGACTTCCAGGTCACCATGACCGGAGCCGCCGGGGAACCGTCGTCCTTCAGGGCCCGGGGCACGGCTCGCAGGTTCTCCGACGGCAGGAGGTAGATCGTGGGAGGCTCGATCCGCAGCACGGTGGCGGGCCCCGTTCCCACGGCCTGTCCGGCCAGCGCGGCGTCGCCGGGGCCCCGGAGTCGGCTGTGGCGCCGGCGTGGCTGACGCGCCACCGACCACCTGGACCGCGGCGCTCCCTTTGCGCGAGCCCACCCGTGCCTCGACAATCGCGACCCCGTTCGACATCCCGGTGACGTTGCCGTTGTTGTCCACCTTCGCCACCAGCACGTTGTTCGAGGACCACAGTGGGCGGACGGTGGAGAGCACGTTGCCGGCGCGATCGAACGCCGTCGCGAGGAGTACGCTGCGCTCCCCCACGCGGAGTGTCAGCGAGGGGGGAGCAACCTGCACTTCCGTCACATTTTGCGCGACGGCGGCGCCGGGGAGCGCCAAGAGCAGCGTAGCGACCCTGAAGGAATGGGTCATGCGGCGCGAACCTAAGTCCACGTAACTCCCGTTGTCAAGCTAACTTGTCCTCCCGAGCACCGGCACGGCTGCGGGAGGTCGCCCCACACGGGGCCGGTGCGCTCCGTCACTTGCGTCGCACGCTTCGGTGCGTAAGCTATAGGCCACGCCCACCGACCACCATGCGGAGGAGTGATCCGATGCGTCAGCAGACCGATTTTTCGGAGAGTGGCTGGACCGGCCCAGGCATGATGGAGCCGCTGATGCCCTCGATGCCCTCGATGCCGTCCACTCCCTCGCCCTCCCCGATGGCGGAGGAGTCCAGCATGCCGGCGCGGAAGCCGAAGGCGAAAAAGGCCGCGCGACCGAAGGCCAAGAGGAAGGCGACGAAGAAGAAGGTGAAGAAAGCGAAGAAGGCGAAGAAGGCGAAGAGCAAGCGCCCGAAGGCCAAGGCGAAGCGCGCCAAAGGCAAGCGGAAACGCCGCTAGTTTCTTTTCAGCGCCCAAGCAGCGGGAGCGCCTTCCGGATGGCAGCAGCCATCTCCATGAGGGCGCTCCCGCGTTGCGTTTGGGCGCTGGCGATGTTGGGCGCGTGCTCCGCGCCTCCCGCCCCGCGCGGCGACCCGCAGGTCGAGGTCAGCGCGCAGCTGACGCGGAGCGCCACCGCGTGGAATCGAGGCGACCTCGCGGAGTTCATGAACGACTACGCCCGCGATTCCCTGACCAGCTTTGTGGCGGGTGGCCACGTGCAGTACGGTTGGCAGCCGATCTACGACATTTACCAAAAGCACTACTTCGCTCCCGGCAAGTCACGCGACTCACTCGCGTTCGGCGAGGTGCGCGTACGGCCGCTCACAACCGACCTGGTGTTGTGCACTGCGCGCTTCGCGCTCCATCGGGCAGGGCACGTGATCGCCAGCGGGCCGTTCACCCTGATCCTCGCGAAACGAGGCGACCGGTGGCTCATCATCCACGATCACTCTTCGTCGGATCCGAAGTGACAGGCGGGAAGGCGGGCAGGCGGGCAGCCTTACTCATCGTCTGCTGCCTCGCGGCGTGCACTCCCGCGGGCGAAGGCGTCGTCGTCCTCGAGGGAGCGACCCTGCTGAGCGGCAGCGGCGGGCCCCCCATTCGCGAATCGATCATCCTGATCAAAGACGGCCACATCCAGGCGGTCGGCCGCGGCGATGAGATTGCCGTGCCGCGCGGGGCCGTGCGTGTGAGCCTGGCGGGCAAGACCATCATCCCGGGGCTCATCGATGCCCATGCGCGCGTCGAGCGCTGGGCCGCTCCGCGGTATCTCGCCTGGGGAGTCACCACCGTACGCGATCTCGGCGCCGGCGGCGACTCGGTGTTCGCGGTCAAGAACGACCTCAACCTCGGCACGCTGACCGGCCCCCGGATGTTCACGTCGGGCCCGATCATCGACGGCGTGCCCGCCCGAGAGTCCCAGGGCGACGAGCGTGACCACCGACGTGGAAGCGCGGCGCGCGGTCGACCTGCGGGGCGCCGCCGGTGCGGACTATGTGGCGATTCACGGCCGCATCACGCCGCTCCTCATGCCCACGATCATGCGCGAAGCCCAGACGCTCCGGATGGCGGTCGCCGCCCATCCGGGGATGATGGACGCGCTCAGCGTCGCGCGCGCGGGTGTGCGTTCGATCGAGCAGCTGGCGGGGATCGTGCAAGCGAGCGTGCCCAACCCGGCACCCTACTTTCAGGCGCATGCGCGCCCGTTCGCGGGCTGGGCCCTGGAGGAAGGCCAGTGGGGCCTGCTCGACTCGGCCACCGTGGCAAGCACGGCCCAGGCGCTGGCCGCCACTCATGTCGCGTTGGTCCCCACGCTCATACAACACGAGATGCGCTCCCACTGGAACGACATCGCGCTCCGCACCCGTCCCACGATGGGTGACGTTCCCGCATCCGCCGCCAGCGTGCGCGACGTCGCGCGATTGCTCGCGGAAACCGGATGGGCCCCGGAGCACTTCGCCGCGTTCCGCCGCGCGCGTGCCCGCCAGGATCAGTTTGTCCGCGAGTTCAAACGGGCTGGAGGCCTCGTCGCCGCGGGGACCGACGCGGCAAGCACGCTGCTCGTCCCGGGCGCGGCGCTGCACGACGAACTCGAGATGCTCGTGGACGCCGGCTTCACGGCGAGCGAGGCGCTCAACGCCGCCACCAGGAAGGGCGCGGAGCTGCTCCATGCCGACTCGCTCGGCCGCATCGCTCCCGGCGCCGTGGCCGACCTGGTCGTGTTGAATGCCAGCCCGATGGACGACATCGCGGCCACGCGGGATATCGCCTGGGTGATGAGCCGCGGGCGGATCCTGTACCCCGATTCGCTGCGGAGAACCTGGACGCGTTGACCCGTCTCGTGCTCGCGTGGATGCTGGTGACCCTATGGTTCCTGCTCGCCACCGCGGCCAGCGCGGGTCTCGTCAGTCTGGCGTCACGGCAGGAGGGCCAGGAACCGTCGTGGATGGTGGGAGTGCCGTTGCCGCTGCTCAAGTCCCGGCTCGTGGAAGCCGGATTGCTCACCCTGTTGGGCTCGCTCTGGTTCGACACCCTGGGAAGCGGTGCGTGGTGGCTCGTCTTCCTGCTGGTCGGCGCGCTCGCGACCGTCCCGGCCTGGACCGTGTCGCGCTCGTCGCTCCTCGGCCTCTCCACTGATCTCGTGCGCTACCTGGTGGCCGGCGCCATCCTCGCCTGGAGATTGGGATAGGCTATCTTCGGTTGACGATGGTGACCGCACCCCCGACGACGATTCGACTCACGGCCCTGTCGCACGGCGCCGGCTGCGCGTGCAAACTCGGCCCCTCCGACCTGGCGCAGGTGCTGCGCCACATCCCCCTGGCTACCGACCCGCGCATTCTGGTAGACGCCTCCACTCGCGATGACGCCGCCGTGTTTCGGATGACGCCCGACCGCGCGCTGGTCGCGACGGTGGATTTCTTCACCCCCATCGTGGACTCGGCATACGACTTCGGCCGCATCGCCGCGACCAACGCCCTGTCGGACATCTACGCGATGGGGGGAACGCCGCTGTTCACACTCAACCTGGTCGGCTGGCCGCGCGAGAACCTGCCGTTCGCGCTGCTGGGTGACGTGCTCCGCGGCGGGGCCGACGTCGTTCGCGCGGCGGGGGCGTTCATCGTCGGCGGCCACTCCATAGATGACCCGGAGCCGAAGTTCGGTATGGTGGCGATCGGCGAGGTCCATCCCGACCGTGTAGTGACGAACGCCGGCGCCAAGCCCGGCGACGTGCTCGTGCTGACCAAGGAGATCGGGACGGGCGTGCTCACCACCGCCTTGAAGCGCGATCTCATCGACGAGGCCGAGCTGCAGCGCGCCGTCACCGTGATGACGACGCTGAACGCCGAAGCGGCCCGCGCCATGGTCGAAGTCGGCGTGCACGCGGCGACGGATGTCACGGGGTTCGGCCTGCTCGGCCACCTGCACAACATGCTGCGCGCCAGCGGTGTCTCGGCGGCCATCGAGGCTGAGCGCGTGCCACTGCTGCCCGGCGCACGGGAGCTGGCAGAGCGCGGGGCGATCGCCGGCGGAACCAGGCGCAACCTCGAGAGCCTCAAGGACGCGGTCACGTTCGCTCCCGAGGTGAGTGAGGTGGAACGCCTCCTGCTGTGCGACGCCCAGACATCGGGCGGCCTGCTCATTGCCGTGCCGCCGGAGCGCGCCGACGCGCTCGCTGCGGCGTTCGGTCGCCTATCGCACGTGCCCGGAAATAGCTACGCGCGCGTCGGCACGGTGACGGCGGGCAGCGCGGGAGCCATCACTGTGCGGCGCCAGGCGGCGTAGCGTTGCGGCATGCCCGTCATCCCTGAGTATCGCGACCTCACGCCGGATGCCCTGGATGCGCTGGAGCGCGCCGTGCGGGAGCACCGGCGCGTCGCGCTCCGGCGCCGCGGCACCGACTACGTGGTCGTCGCGATCCGGCTCGACACCGGCGCCCGCGACGAGCGCCTCGAGGGACGTCTCCCCATGACCGGCGAAATCCTGGCGTTCCCGCTGCGCGAGCTCGAGACCTTCGCGGTGCTGCCGTAGCCGTGTTCACCCGCCTGTTGGTAGGCCTCGACGGAAGCCCCCGCGCGGACGCGGCACTCGAGCAGGCGGTGCTGCTGGGCGCGCGGTTTCAGAGCACAGTCGTCGTCGCGCACGTGCGCGAGCCGGGCGGCGAGGACGGCAGCGCCATGCTCGACCGCGCCCACGAACGCCTGCTGGCGGCCGACCTGCAAAGCGAGCTGGTGGAGGAGACCGGCAGCCCCGACTCGGTGCTCGCGACGCTCGCTCAGGACGCGGACGCCGTGCTGATAGGGCGGCGTGGCACGAACACTGAGCAGGCGCTCGGGACGACCGCCCGGTCCCTGATCCGCCACGCCGGGCGGTGTGTGATCGCATGTGCCGGGTTGCCCTCGCCGATGCGCACCTGCGCCGTCGCATTCGACGGCAGGGAAACGAGCCAGCGCGCGCTCGAGCTGGCGGTCCGGTTCGCGAGCGTCGCGAACAGCACGGTGCACGTGATCCATGCCGCTACCGACCACGAGGCGGGTCTCAAGGTCCTGGGCGCGGCGGAAGCGGCGCTGTCGCTGCAGCGCGTCGCGTTCGGCTCGCACGTGGAGGCGGGCGCGCCAGGCGAGGTGATCGCGCGCGTGGTCGAGCGGGTCGGCTGCGACGCCTTGTTCGCCGGCGCGCACATGGAGCAGCGAGAAGGCAGGGCGAGCATCGCCGGCGTCTCGCACGTCGAGGAGATCCTCCTGCACACCGACATTCCCGTGGTGGTGCAGCCCTAGGATGGCCGAGCCACTCAACCGCGTGCTGGTCCATGCGGACGAGAGCTGCCTGGGAAACGGCACCGAGCCCCCCAATCCGGGCGGCAACGCCGCCCTGATCGAGGTCCCGGCGGGGGACAGCCTGGCCCGATGGGATTTCTTCGAATGCTCGCCCAACACGACCAACCAGAAAATGGCGCTCGCGGGCGCGATCGCGGTGCTGGAATGGCTGCGGCGGCGGTGGCAGCGCGTGGACGCGGTGTACGTTTCCGACTCCGAGTACCTCATCAAGGGCATGTCGGAATGGGTCAAGGACTGGCAGGCGCGCGGCTGGAAACGGAAGACCGGCCCGGTCGACAATCTGGAGCTGTGGCAGAAGCTGGTGCAGGCGGAAGCCGGGCACACGGTCCAATGGCGCTGGGTGCGCGGCCATGCCGGGCACCCGAAGAATGAGTACGCCAACGTGCGCGCGGTGCAGGCCGCAGAGCAGCAGCAGCGCTCGAACGGGCTGATCCCGTCGAACTTCGACGCCTGGCTCAGGCAGCAACGGGAGCGAGGCAATTACGCAAACTACGATCCGGACCTGGAGCTGCATGAGCGTTCATAAGGATGACGTGCTCGCGAACACCCACGGCTTGAACGTCCTCGCCGACGGCGCAGTGGCGCCGCGGGTCGAGCGGATTCCGCTGTACGAGGTCTATATGCGGATGGCGGAAGAGCTCGCCAAGCGTTCGACCTGCGTGCGCCTGCAGGTGGGATCGGTGATCACCGACCAGTTGCTCGAGAACGTGCTCGCGATCGGCTACAACGGGAACGCGCGTGGGCTGCCGAACAAGTGCGATTCCTCGGTGCCCGGAAGCTGCGGCTGCATTCACTCCGAGATGAACGCGCTCGTCAAAGCGCCCGGCAACGTGCGCGACAAGGTGATGTTCATCAGCGCGTCCCCCTGCGTGATGTGTGCCAAGCTGATCATCAATTCCGGCGTGTCTCACGTGTTCTATCGCAAGGCGTACCGGGATCCATCGGGGATCGAGGTGCTCGGGCAAGGAGGCGTCACCCCGGTGCTGTACGACCGGTGGGTGAAAGAGTGGCGATGAGGGGACGGGGGACGGGGGAAGTGGGAGGGGTACTGCATGGCGGATGAACTCGACCGCCTCTTCGGGCGTCTCGTCGAGGCACTGGCCGAGTCCGGGCCGGGTCGGCTCGCCACGCCGTTCGTCGCCGCCGAGCTGTATGAGCGGCTGGTGCCCTACCGGTCCAACCGGGCGCGGCTGAACGTCGCGACCCACCAGGACTACGAGATGACGGTGTTACGGCTGCTCTCCGGGGAGCGCGGCTACGCCCGCCTCGAGCCGGTGGACGTGCGCGAAGCGCTGCAGCGTGAAGCCGCCGCCAGCAATCCCGATGCGGGCCTGTTCCGCAACTTCCCCGAGGTCCTGGTGATGATCAACCGGATCGCGGCGGAACGGTTCCTCAAGGGGGAACGCGCCTTTGCCCCGCCGGTCCTCGAGCCCGGCGAGTCGGGTCGCATTGGCGTAGAGGTAGACGAAGAGGATGAAGAAGAGGAAGAAGAGTCCGTGCCGGAGGTCAGACCCAGGCCGGCTTCCTCGTCGCATTTCTCCCTGGATGAGTCGGAAACGCAGAGCCTGCAGTGCGCCTACTGTGGCGGCACCCTCCCGGGTGCCCGCAAGGTGAACTTCTGCCCGCACTGCGGCCAGCCGCCGTCGGGCGAGCTGCGCTGCCCGGCCTGCGGCAGTGAAGTGGACGTGGGCTGGGGGTACTGCGTGAGCTGCGGGCGCTCCACGGGATTCGAGTGACGTGGCCGGTGTGAAGTACCGGGTCGCCGTGATCGCCGGGGACGGAATCGGGCCCGAGGTGATCGAGGCGGCGATCCCGGTGCTCGAGCGCGCGGCGGCGAAGCACCGTTTTGCGCTCGCCCTCGAGCGGCTGCCGTACTCCGCCGATCATTTCCTCCGGACGAAAGAAACACTCCCCGAAGCGGCGTTCCGCCACCTGCGGGACGACGTGGACGCGATCCTCGTCGGCGCGTTCGGCGATCCGCGGGTGCCCGGCAATGAGCATGCGCGCGACATTCTCCTGGGGCTCAGGGTCCGGCTCGATTTGTACGTCAACTTCCGACCGGTACAGTTGCTCCACAGGGATTTGGCGGCACTTCGGTCCGGCCACCCAATTGATTTCGTCATCTTCCGTGAAAACACCGAGGGGCTCTACGGCGCCCGGGGGCGAATCGACGGCGACGAGTATATCGCGGAAGAAGTGAACACCGCGAAGGGCGTGGAGCGCATCATCCGCGCCGCGTTCGAATGGGCCAAGGTGCACGGCCGCACCCTCGTGACCATGGGCGACAAATCGAACGCGATCCCCGCGCACCGGATCTGGGAGGAGAAGTTCACGCAGGTGGCGGCGGAGCATCCCGCCATCACCTCCGAACGCCGCTTCATCGACACACTCGCGCTCGAGCTGGTGCGCGAACCCGAGCGGTTCCAGGTGATCGTCACGAACAACCTGTTCGGCGACATTCTCTCGGACCTGGGCGCGGGGCTCGTGGGCGGGCTCGGCGTCGCGGCGAGCGCGAACCTGCACCCCGGGCGTCCGGGGCTGTTCGAGCCCGTGCACGGCTCGGCACCCGATCTCGCAGGGAAGGGCGTGGCGAACCCGATCGCCGCCATCCTCACGGGCGCGCTGATGTTCGAACATCTCGGCCAGGCGGCCGCCGCACGCGATTTGGAACGGGCGGCGCGGGACACGCTGGCGGCGGGTATCAGGACCCCGGATGTGGGAGGAACCGCGACAACCAAGGAGGTCGCCGCGGCGGTATATTCCGCCCTCTGAGAGGACGCACGGAGCTTCCCACCATGAAAACCCAAGGATCCACCACAGACGTCGTCTTTCTCTCCGGAGTCCGCACGGGCTTCGGGGCCTTCGGGGGCACGCTCAAGGATCTGTCCGCCACCGAGTTGGGAGCCGTGGCCGCGCGTCACGCCATCGAGCGCTCGGGAGTGCCCGCCGGAGAAATCGGCCACACGGTGTTCGGCAACGCGCTCCAGACGTCGGCCGACGCGATCTACTGCGCGCGCCACGTCGGGCTCAAGGCCGGCCTGCCGATCGAGGTGCCCGCCGTGACCGTCAACCGGCTGTGCGGCTCGGGGTTCGAAGCGATCACGCAGGGCGCCCAGCTGATCCTGCTCGGCGAAGCGGACGCGGTGCTCGCCGGAGGGACGGAGTCCATGAGCCAGGCGCCCCACGTGGTGCGCGGCGCCCGTTGGGGCATCAGGCTCGGTCCCGCCGCGCCGCTCGAGGACCTGCTGTGGGAAGCGCTGCGCGACCCGGAGTGCGGGCTGTCGATGGCCGAAACCGCCGAGCGCCTCGCGGAGCGCTACCACCTCACGCGCGACGAGGTGGACCAGGTGGCGCTCACCTCGCAACAGCGCGCCAAGCAGGCGTGGGACGCGTGCATGTTCCAGAACGAGGTGATCGCCGTCCCGGTAAAGGGTAAGAAGGGTGAGGCAACGGAGTTCCGAGCGGACGAGCACATGCGGCCCGCGACGACCCTCGAGGTGCTACGCGGCCTCAAACCATATTTCAAGAAGGACGGACTCGTGACCGCCGGGAACGCCTCGGGGATCGTCGACGGCGCGGCCGCCACCGTAATCGCCGGCGCTGCCTTCGCACAGGCGCGCGGCCTCAAGCCGCTGGGCCGGCTCGTCGCCTGGGCGGTGGTCGGGGTGGAGCCCAGCGTCATGGGCATCGGTCCCGCTCCGGCCGCGCGGAAGGCGCTCGCGAAGGCAGCGATGCAGCTCGAGCAGATGGATCTGGTCGAAGTGAACGAAGCGTTCGCGCCGCAGTATCTCGCGGTGGAACGCGAGCTGGGGTTGGACCGCGCGCGGACCAACGTGCACGGTGGCGGCATCGCGCTGGGGCACCCGCTCGCGGCGACCGGCACGCGTATCACCATCCATCTGCTGCACGCGCTGCGCGAGCGCAAACAGCGGTTCGGGCTCGGTGCCGCCTGTATCGGCGGTGGCCAGGGCGCGGCAGTGATCGTCGAAGCGTACCCGGCCTGAGGAGATACCGATCATGAGCACATTGCTGCTTCCCGCCATCGGCTTCATCGTCGTGTACCTGTTCGCCGGCCTGCGGGTACTGCGGGAATACGAGCGCGCCGTGTACTTCTTTCTCGGCCGGTCGTGGGGCGCCAAGGGCCCGGGGCTGATCTTCCTGCCGCCGGTGTTCGCCAAGATGCAAAAGGTCTCGCTGCGCGTCGTCGCGCTCGACATCCCGCCGCAGGACGTGATCACCAAGGACAACATCTCCCTCAAGGTGAACGCCGTTCTCTACATGCGGGTCAAGGACGCGGTGAAGGCCGTCATCGGGGTCGAGAACTATCTGTACGCGACGAGCCAGCTCGCCCAGACCACGCTCCGCTCGGTGCTGGGGGAAACTCAGATGGACGAGCTGCTGATGAACCGCGAAAAGATCAACGACATCCTGAAGAACATCATCGACAAGCGCACCGAAGACTGGGGCGTCGAGGTCTCGGCGGTCGAGGTGAAAGACGTGGACCTGCCGCCCGAGATGAAGCGCGCGATGGCACGACAGGCCGAAGCCGAGCGGGAGCGGCGCGCCAAGATCATCAATGCCGAGGGCGAGCTGCAGGCGTCCGAGAAACTGGCGCAGGCGGCGCGGATCATCGGGTCCGAGCCCGCGGCGATCCAGCTGCGGTACTTGCAAACGGTGACCGAAATCGCCTCGGAGAACAACTCGACCACGATCTTCCCGATCCCACTCGACTTGTTCCGGGGGGTCTTGGAGCTGCTCGGTACGAGGAAGGAACCCGCCGCGCCCGCGCTGCCTGCCAAGACCTCGGGAGAGACGCTCCCGGCCAGCCGGGGCGAGGACAAGGTCAGGGCCTAGGATGGGCCGTGAGCTGATCACCCGCGAGGCGTTGGAGCGCATCGTCCAGCGCGCCGCGGAGCTGCAAACGCAGGCGCAGGACGTGGGGGACGGACTGACGCGCGACGAAGTGCTCGCGCTGGGCAAGGACGTCGGCATCCCGGCGCGCTACCTCCAGCAGGCCTTGGTCGAGGAGGAAGCACGCACGGGCCGCGCGCCGGAGCGAGGCATCGTCGCCTGGCTCGCCGGTCCCATAGGCCTTGCGGCGACCCGCGTCGTGCCCGGAGACCGCGCTGCCGTCGAGGCGGCGCTCGCCGCCTGGCTGGAACAGGACGAGCTGATGCAGGTCAAGCGCCGCTACCCCGACCACACCACCTGGGAACCCAAAGGCGGAGCGTTCGCGTCGCTGCAGCGCGCCTTGAAGACGGGCGGCAAGACCTACGCCCTGGCGCGCGCCGCAGAGGTTGGGGGCAACGTCGTGCCCTTGGAGAGCGGGTTCTGTCACGTGCAGGTTCGCGCCGACGTCGGCAACCTGCGCCGCCAGCGGCTCGCTGGCATCGCTTCGATGCTGGGCTTCGGCGCGCTCGCCGCCGCGATCGCGCCCATCCTGGGGGCGCTCTTCCCCTGGATGTTCGTTCCGCTCGTAGGGATGGGGTTCGCCGCGGTCCTGTACGGCCGGGGCCACCAGCGCGACACCGATCGGATTCACGTCGCCCTGGAGCAGCTGCTCGATCGTCTCGAGCGGGCCGACTCGAGACCTGCCCTTAAGCCTTCCAACCCGGGCGCCGGCACGCTGGGCCGCATCGCCGACGAGCTGCGCAAGTCGCTCGACTTCTGAGAGGTCCATGACCGACATCAAGCGGGTGGGCGTGCTGGGGTGCGGGCTGATGGGCAGCGGCATCGCCCAGGTCGCGGCGACCGGCGGCTACGCGACGATCGTCCGCGACGTGGCGCCGGAGATCTGGTCCCGCGCGCGCGCCAACATCGAGAAATCCCTCGCCAAGTTCGTCGAGAAGGGGAAGCTCACGCCCGCCGAGCGCGACGCCGCGCTCGGGCGGCTCACCTTCACCACCGCCACGGCCGATTTGCGGGCGTGCGACATCGTCCTCGAAGCGGTCACCGAGGACCTGGAGCTGAAGAACGCCCTCTGGAAGGAGCTGGACCAGGTGTGCGGCCCTGCGACGATCTTCGCATCGAACACGTCGAGCCTCACGATCGCCGCAATGGCCGCCGCGACCAAGCGCCCCGACCGGTTCGTCGGACTGCACTTTTTCAATCCGGTCCCGCTCATGCAGCTCGTCGAGGTGGTCCGGACCGTGACGACCTCGGAGGCGACCTTCGCCCGCGCCTTCGCCTTCGCCCGCTCACTCGGCAAGGAGCCGGTCGCAGCCAAGGATACCTCCGGCTTCCTCGTGAACCTGCTCCTGATCCCCTATCTGCTCGACGCAATCCGCGCGGTGGAGCGCCGGGTGGGTACGGTCCCCGATATCGACAAGGCCATGGAGCAAGGGTGTGGCCACCCGATGGGCCCCCTCACACTGCTCGATTTTGTCGGGCTCGACACCACGTATAAGATTGCGGAGATCATGTTCGGCGAATATCGCGAGGCGAGGTACGCACCGCCCCCGCTGCTTCGCCGCATGGTGCTGGCCGGCATGACCGGCCGCAAGAGCGGCAAGGGATTCTACGACTACACGCTGAACCCGCCCGCCGTGTCCGATCTCGGCCTCTAACCAGGAGCCTCCCTGCACATGTTCGGTTACGATTGGCCCCGCCTGCACGCGGCCCTCAACGACCTACCCGCAGCCCTGCTGTTCGTCACAGTGCTGTTCGAAGTCGCCTCCTGGATCACAAAGCGGGAGTCGCTGCGCGCCGTGGCTCTGTGGACGCTCTGGGCCGGAGTGATCGGCGGGTGGATGGCCGTGGTTGCGGGGCTTCAGGCGGAAGAGGTGATCGACCACGGTGGCGCGATTCACGAGCTGATGGAGCCGCACGAAACCCTCGCGCTCTTCACGATGGGTGTCTTTACCGTCGTGCTGGCGCACAAGCTGTTTCGACGGGGACAGCTGCCCCGCATCGAGGAATGGGTCTCGCGAACCGTCTCGTTCGCAGGGCTGCTCATGCTGCTGTGGACCGCGTGGCTCGGGGGCAAGATGTACTTCGAGCACGCGGCGGGCGTTCCCACCTCCGCCCTGGCCCCGGAAATCCGTGATCGAGGTTTGGAGAAGCAACACGAGCACGACGGGGAGCACGAGCATTGAGCCGAATGCGGAATTGGGAACGCGCGTTCGCTATGGGGATCGCAGCCGCCGCCTGCAATCCGACCACTACCCGTCCTGACATCCGGCCCCTGCCCAAGGCGCGCTCGGCACAGATCTTCGCCCGGCCACAGCTCGTGATTCCCGCCCTCTCCGCCGTCGTGGCTGCCGAAAGCCTGCGCGTTCGGGCGTCCAACGTCCGGGACGGCTATCTCGAGACCGATTGGTACGACACGCGCACCCGCCGCTCGTTTCGAAACGACGGCAGTGTGCCGGATCTGGTCCATGCGGTGAAGTTGCGGTGCTGGGCCGACCCCTACATACCCGGTCAGACCATCCTTACAATCGAAGTCGCGTATCGTCGCCACTACGACCCGTCACTCGAGGGCCGAGAGCTTGACCTCCTCGTGCCGCCGGGACAGGTCGCGGATAGCCTGGCGATCGACCTGCTCGAGGAGATGAAGAAGCGGTTTGGGTCGCCCTGACGACAGGCGGTTAGGCGGTTAGGCGGTTAGGAACTACTTCCCGACGAGCGACCGCACCCAGCGGTCCATCACGTCGAGATCGAGCACCGCGTCGCGGCACGGCCCATTCGGCAGCTGCATGGTGAGTCCCAGAACCGGCAGCTTGCCGGCCACGTCGCGCAGACCCGTCATCATGTCGCGCTCGCACGCCACCGCCACCACGGCGCGTGGCCGGCGCTCGCGAATCACCCGGCGGGCGAGTTGGCCGCGGGTCGCCACGAACACCGGCACCTCATAGCGTCCCGCGATCTCCAGCACACCATCGAGCGTGTCTTTCGAGAGGCACCGCGGGATGAGCACCAGCAGCTCACCCTTCTGCACGCGGCGCTGCCGCCGCTCCGCCAGGGCGTTGTACACATCGATGGCGGCGTGCTCCACCCAGTCGCGCCGGTGGACCAAGCGGGCCAGGTACGACGTCGCGTTCATCAGCTGCAGGTACGGACCCCGCTCGAGCAGGCGCTCCGGCAACAGCACCCCGGTCCCATAGAAGGAAAGGAGCAACAACACGAACCAGGCGCAGGCCAGCGCCGCCGCGGCGGTGATCGCCGCCGCGAGTACCCCAGGGATGACGGGGTGAAGCAGAGCCAGACGGGGACTGAGGAGGTACAGGAGGCCGGCAAGGAGGGCGACGCCGGCGCACAGGGTCACCGCCGCATAACGAAAGAACAGGCCGGGGGGAGCTGAGAAATCACCGATGTTGGGAAGTGGCTGGCCGTCCCACTCGTCCCACTCGTGGCCCAGCCGTCGGTCGGTCTCAATGCGGATCAGTTGTGCGCGGGTGGCGTCAGCGGCCATGGCTCGTCAAGGATCACCCGGGCCTCAGGCCGTGTCAAGCGCGAATGAAGCGCGCGTGGTGCGTGGTACGTAGTGCGTGGCGCGTGGTAACTTCGGTGCGTGCCCGACCACGCACCACCTTCCACGCACCCTGCCCTGCTGACCGACGCTCGGATCCGCGCCGCCTATGCCGAAGGCGCCGGGATCTACCGCATCGTTCCCTCGGCCGTCGCCGTGCCTCGGAACGTGGAGGAGCTGCAAGAGATCGTGCGCTGGGCTGCCGCGTCGCGCACGCCGCTCGTTCCCCGCGGCGCGGGGAGCGGCATGGCGGGTGGCAGCGTCGGCCGCGGCGTGATTGTCGACCTGAGCCAGGGGTTCGGCGCGGTGGCTCCCGATTGGCGCGCGCGGACCGTGCGTGTGGGAGCCTCGGTCACCTGCGCCCAGGTAAACGAGGCAGCACGCCCGTTCGGTCTGCGCCTGCCCCCGGATCCATCCTCGGCAAGTTTCGCGACGTCGGGAGGCATGGCGGCAACCAATGCCGCCGGGCCGCGCTCCGTCCGCTGCGGCAGCGTGCGCAGCTGGATCAACGCGGTGGAGGTGGTGGAGGCCGACGGCGCCGCGCGGCGCGTGGCACGGGGCGATCGGGATGCCGCCCGGTGGGCGCTCACGCCGGCGGCGCGGGACCTCGTCCGTGCCCGCTTCCCCCGCACCCGCAAGAGCTCGAGTGGGTACGCCCTCGACCGCTACGCGGAGACTGGGGATGAGGTGGATCTGCTGGTGGGGTCCGAAGGGACGCTCGCGTTCGTGACTGCGGTGGAGTGGCGCCTCGACCCCGTTCCGCCCGATGTCGCGGGCGCCGTGCTGGGATTCGGAAGCCTCGACGCGCTGGGAGAGTCCGTGGCGTACCTGGTCGCGCTCAACCCATCCGCGGTCGAGCTGCTCGACGCCACGTTCCTCGAATTCGCCCGCGAGGCGGGGGCGCAGCTTCCCGCCGGCCTGGCCGGCGTGTTGCTGGTCGAGTTCGAGCGCGAGACCGGCGCCGCCGCCCGCGGCGTGGTCGGAGACGCGGTGCGCGGCCTGAAATCGCTGACGAGCCACGTGGAGACCGCGGTGGATCGCGCCGGCCTCGAACGCCTGTGGGCGGTCCGCCGCCTGGCCAGCCCCGCGCTCGCACGCCGGGGCGACGCGCAGCGCTCGCTGCAGGTGATCGAGGATGGGTGCGTGCCGCTCGAGCAGCTCGGCGCGTACGTCCGCGGGATCCGCGCGGCGGCCGAGCGCCACGGGGTCACGGTGGCGATCTTCGGGCACGCGGGAGACGGCCACGTGCACGTGAACGCGCTTCCCGACACGACGCGCCCGGGCTGGAAGGAGCGGCTCGGCGCGCTGTTCGAAGAAGCGACCGATCTCCTCGTACGCCTGCACGGCGTGCCGAGCGGCGAGCACGGCGCGGGGCGGCTGCGGGCCGGGGTGCTCGAGCGGTTCTACGGACCTGAGGTGATGGCGCTGTTCCGCGACGTGAAGCACGCTTACGACCCGCTCGGCATACTGAACCCGGGCGTTATACTTCCTGCCGCCGATTGGGCGCCGCTCGCCGATTTGAAGGTGGGCCCGCAGGCGGCACCGATTCCCGACGACATCGCCGGCCGGCTGCGCGACACCGAGCGCAACGCGGCCTGGAGTGTTCCGAAGGTCGACTGGCGCACCCCTGACACCCGACACCTGACACCTGGCACCTAAATGGAAATCTTCCGCGCCCCGCGCGTCACACTGATCGCCCGTCCCGAGTTCCTCGAGCCGGAGCATCTGCGCGTCGAGTGGCAGGGCGACGCCTCCGCCGGCGAGCGGCTCGCGGAATTCGCGGGACGCATCTGCTACATGAGCCAGCACAATCCCGCGCACCGCTCGACCGCGGAGTACCTCGAGAACATCAAGAAGCAGGGCCACGGCTCCGTGCTCGAGCACGCGGTGTACGTCCTGTTGATCGAGGGCATTTCCCGCTCCTGCTCGCACGAGCTGGTGCGGCACCGCGCGGGGTTCGGCTACTCCCAGCTCTCGCAACGCTACGTGGACGAGTCGCACGCGGCGTTCGTCATTCCGCCGGCTGTGATCGGTGACGCGCCGCTCGAGGCGGCGTGGGAGAACCAGATCGCGAATTCGCAGGCCGCGTACGTCCAGGCGGTCGACGCGCTGATGGAGCGCTACGCGTGGGTGACCGACAAGGTGCACCGCCGCAAAATGGCGCGCGAGGCGGCGCGCAGCGTGCTGCCCAACGCGACCGAGGTGAAAATCGTCGTGTCGGCCAACGCGCGCGCCTGGCGCACGATGCTCGAGCTGCGCTGCGGTGAGGGCGCGGAGCTCGAGATCCGCCGCATGGCGATCGCGTGCCTGCGGGCACTGCAGCGCGAAGCGGTCGCGCTCTTCTCCGATTTCGAGACGTACGTCGGCGACGATCGACACGAAGCCGCGCGCGTCGCGTACCACAAGGTGTGACGACCGACATCGAATGACCGACGTGTGACGTCGGACGACAGTCGTCCGACGTCGGAAAATTCGTCGCGCGCACCTATTGCGCATCTCTTCGCTTTTTCATATTGTGTATCCGACAACGCTTCACTCATCTCCAGACCGCGATCTGCGCGGCCTTTTTTGTAGGAGGTCACCCGAGACCACATGCGCATCGGTCTCGCGTACAACCAGAAGCCGGATCCCAGCTCTCCCGACGAGCCTCCGAGTACCACCGACGCATTCGCCGAGTGGGATGAGCCGCTCACGATCGACGCGGTGGCGCAGGCGCTCAGTCGGTTCGGACGCGTCATCCGGCTGGAAGCAGACGCCGCATTCCCACACAAGCTCGCATTGGCCCGTCCCGACATCGTCTTCAACATGGCTGAGGGATTGCATGGGCAAGCCCGTGAGTCCCTGGTCCCCGCGATCTGCGAATTCCTGAACATCCGCTACACCGGCAGCGACCCACTCGCCCTGGGCCTTTCGCTCCATAAAGGCCGCGCGAAGGAATTGCTCGCATACCGCGGCGTTCCTACCGCGCCGTTCGCGTGCGTCGAGCGCGTCGCGGACCTGGAGCGCGTGGTGCTGCCCTACCCGGTGTTCGTGAAGCCGATTGCGGAAGGGTCGGGTAAGGGCGTCTTCAGCGACAACGTCTGCGAATCGCCCTCGCAGCTCGAAGAGCGCACGTTCATGCTGCTCGAGCAGTACGCGGAGCCGGTGATCGTCGAGACCTACCTCCCGGGCCCCGAGTTCACCGTCGCGATCCTCGGCAATGGTCCCGCGGCCTATTGCCTCCCCGTCATCGGCTTCGACTTCTCCGCGCTCCCGCCGGGGGCGCCGCCGGTGTACGGCTACGAGGCCAAGTGGATCTGGGACACGCCGGAGCGGCCGCTCGCGATCTTCAAATGCCCCGCCCCCGTGGCGCCCTCGCTCTACCGGGAAATCGAGCGGACCGCGCTCGACGCCTACCACGCCCTCGGGTGCCGCGACTGGTGCCGCGTGGACATCCGCGTGGACCGGTTCGGCGTACCGAACGTGCTCGAGCTGAATCCCTTGCCCGGCATCATTCCCGACCCCGCGATGAACTCGTGCTTCCCCAAGGCCGCCCGGGCGGCCGGGATGTCGTACGACGAGCTGATACAGGAAGTCGTGCAGATCGCGTGGCGGCGCCTGACGGGGCAGGACCTGGCCGTCACGACCGGCGCTCTGCCGGCGGCGCCCCAGCCGGCGGGAGCACACGCGTGAGGGTTGTCCTCCTCTATGATCCCGGTGCGGACGACTGGACGCCGCAGGACATTCGGGGCGTCCTGAAGGCGGTCGGCGAGGTCGGGCGCATCTTCAGCGCGCTCGGCCATGCGGTCCGCAAGGTCCCTGTGCGCCACGACATGCGCTGGCTGCGGACCGCGCGCGCCGCCGATCTCGCGTTCAATCTCTGTGAGGGCGTGCACGGGCGCAGCGAGTGGGAGGAGCACGTTGTCGCGACGCTCGAGTTCGCCGGTGTGCCGGTGACCGGTGCCGGCGTCTTTACCCTCGGCGCGTGCCGGCGCAAGACGATCGCCAACGCCATCCTGGCCCAGGCGGGTATCCCGATCCCCCGCTGGACCATGGCGCAGGGGAAGATCGAGGACGATTTCCCCCTTCCCGCCATCGTCAAGCCCGCCGCCGAGGACGCGAGCGCCGGGCTGGACCGCGGCTCGGTGGTGACCGACCGGAAGGCGCTGCGCGCTCGCGTGGCGGCGATGACCGAGCAGTTCGAGGAAGTGGTCGTGCAGGAATACATCGCGGGCCGCGAATTCAACGTCGGATTCGTCGGGGACCGCGTGTTGCCGATCGCCGAGATCGATTTCTCCGGGATGCCGGCGGGCAACTGGCCGATCCTCACCTATGCGGCAAAGTGGGACACGGGCTCTCCCGAAGACATGGGCAGCGTCCCGGTGTGCCCGGCGAACGTGCCCCAGAAGCTCGCCGACCGCATCGTCAAGGTTGCCGACGCCGCCTGGCGGGCGATGCAGGGGAAGGGCTACGGCCGCGTCGACCTGCGGGTAGACGAGCAAGGACGCCCCTGGGTGCTGGACGTCAACCCGAATCCGGATTTGAACGACGACGCCGGCCTGTCGCGGATGGCGCGGGCGGCCGGGTGGGCGTACCCCGAACTCATCCGTCGCATCGCCGAGGTCGCCCTCCGCGAAGCGCAGGGCGCCAAGGCTGCACGTGAGCTGCTCGCTCCGGCCCGTCGGTCGCGCGCAGCGCGCACGACTTGAGCAGCTGACGGCGGCCACCGGCCGGTTCCGGCCGGAGGAGGTGGCCACCGCGCTGGAGTTGCTGGACGAGAGTCTCGCCGGGGACGAGGACTACCAGTTCCTCGGCGCATATGACGGCGACGACCTCCTGGGTTACGCGTGCTGGGGGGAGACGCCCGGGACCACGGGGACCTGCGATCTCTACTGGATCGTCGTGGACCCGGCACGGCAGCGGCGAGGCATCGGTACCGAGCTGCTGAACGCAGTGGAGCAGCGGCTGCGCGGCGCAGGGTGCCGGTTGATCGTGGTGGAAACGTCGTCGCGAGAGGACTACGCCCCGACGCGCGCGTTTTACGAGCGGCGCGGGTATGCCAGGACCGCCAGGATCGAGGCGTACTACGCCCTGGGCGATGACCTGGTCATCTATCTCAAGGATCTGACGCATGGAGCAGTGGCAGGACCTGCTACGTAAGAAGAGCCTCGCATCTCTCGATGCGCTCGCGGACCGTTTCGGCGCCGGGAATTTCCCGGACCTGGAACGGTTGCGGCAGGCCGCCGAGAACTTCGAGTTCCGGATCTCACCCGCGATGGTGGACCTCATCAAGGCGCCCGGCGATCCGATCTGGCGGCAGTATGTGCCCGATCTCCAGGAGCTCGAGGTGCACGACGGCATCGTCGACTCGCTCGCCGAAGACGAGCATTCGCCGGTCCCGAACATCACGCACCGCTATCCCGATCGCGCGCTCTTCCTGGTCTCGCCGGTGTGTGCCACGTACTGCCGCTTCTGCACGCGGCGGCGCAAAGTCGGCGACCCCTCGAAGATTCCCTTGGCGCAGCTCGAGTCCGCCTTCCAGTATCTCGAGGAGCACACCGAGATCCGCGACGTGATCATGTCGGGTGGCGACCCGTTGCTCTTGTCCGACCGCCGGATCGATGAGATTTGCAAGCGGCTCCGATCGATCAAGCACCTCGAAGTGCTGCGAATCGGGAGCCGCATCCCCTGCCACCTCCCGGAGCGGATCACCCCGGAGTTGTGCGCGATCCTGAAGCGCTACCACCCGCTGTACATCAACACGCACTTCAACCACCCCGACGAGCTGACCCCGGCCGCCGTGAAGGCCCTCGGCATGCTCGCCGACGCCGGCATCCCGCTCGGCTGCCAGACGGTGCTGCTCAAGGGCGTGAACGACGATCCGGACGTGATGAAGCTGCTGATGCAGAAGCTGCTCGCCGCGCGGGTGCGGCCGTACTACATCTACATGTGCGACCAGGTGGCGGGTGCGGAGCACTTCCGGACGACGATCGAGAAGGGCCTGGAAATCATTCAGGCGTTGCGGGGCTGGACCTCAGGACTCGCCGTGCCCCATTTCGTGATCGACGCCCCGGGGGGCGGCGGCAAGATCCCCCTGCTCCCCGAGTACGTCGTGAAGATCACCGACCGCGAGGTCGTGCTGCGGAACTACACCGGGCAGATCTACCGGTACAAGCAGCCGAAGAAGGACCGGGCGAAGCGGCCGATGCTCGAGCCGGTGCTCGTCGGGTAACGACGAGAGCAATCCGGCGCACACGAGTAGGGGCACGACATGTCGTGCCCCTACGTATGTTTATCCCCATGCGCGCCATGCTCCTCGACGCTCCCAGGCGCCCGCTGCGCGCGGCCGACGTCGAGCGTCCTACGCCGGGGCCCGGCCAGCTGCTCCTCGCCGTCCACGCGTGCGGCGTCTGTCGCACCGACCTCCACGTCGCCGACGGCGAATTGCCGCACCCGAAACTTCCTCTGGTCCTCGGGCACGAGATCGTCGGCACCGTCGCCGCTGTAGGAGCGGGCGTCGCGGCCGCGGCCTTCAGGGTCGGCGATCGTGCGGGGGTTCCGTGGCTGGGCTGGACTTGCGGTGAGTGCCGTTATTGCCGGCGCGGGACGTGAGAATCTGTGCGACCGGGCGCGCTTCACCGGTTACCAGATCGACGGCGGCTACGCCGACTTCACCCTCGTGGACGCCCGCTACGCCATCGCGCTCCCGCCCCAATACAGCGATATGGAGGCCGCACCGCTGTTGTGCGCCGGGCTGATCGGGTACCGGGCCCTGGTGGCCGCCGGCGACGCTGAGCGGCTCGGTCTGTACGGCTTCGGCGCGGCGGCGCACATCGTGGCGCAGCTGGCGAGGCACCAGGGTCGCCGGGTGTTCGCGTTCACCCGGCCCGGTGACACCATCGCCCAGCAACTCGCCCTCGAGCTCGGTGCTGCGTGGGCAGGGGGATCGGACACACCCCCTCCCGAGCCCCTCGACGCGGGCATCCTGTTCGCGCCCGTCGGGGCGCTTGTCCCGGTCGCGCTGCGCGCCGTCGTGAAGGGCGGGACGGTGGTGTGCGCCGGCATTCACATGAGCGACATCCCGGCGTTTCCCTACGAGTTATTGTGGGGCGAACGGGTGGTCCGCTCGGTCGCGAACCTCACCCGGAAAGACGGCGAGGAATTCCTGGCGCTCGCGGCCTCGATCCCGGTCCGCACGCGCGTCGAGCCGTATCCGCTCGAGCAGGCGAACCTGGCGCTCGACGCACTGCGCTCGGGCCGTGTCCGCGGCGCCGCCGTGCTGCTCGTGACCGAGGGGGCGCGGTGAGCAGGTCTCCCTAGTCCGGAGTCTCCAGGAACCCCGACCATTCGCCCTGGTGACAGTACTGGGCCTCGACCATCGCCTCCGTGCCGACCTCGATCGCGTCGTGATCCGGAACCGCGCTGCTGCCCTCCGCCGAGCGCATGAATCCTTTCGACACCCGCCGAATCCAACGGCCATATGGCGACCTGAGCCGACACCGGCCGTGACCTCAGGTCAAGCGTGTCGGAGCAGCCGGAGGGTCCGCCCCACGCGACGACAACATTCATCGTCTCGCCCGTGGCGCATAACACTGCCCAATCCGTTTGGTCCTTGTTGGTGAAGTGGCCCTGTATCACGTTGTTCGGCTGCCCCCCCTCCGCGGACTGCGGAACGCGACAGCCCCTCTGCTCGAATACACGGCGGGCTGCGGCCGGGAGAACAGGGAAGGAATCGAGTGGCAAAAGCACTGGCACGAGGTTCCGGATCGTGGACAGGGACGCGCCGACGCTGACTGTGGGGCCGCGGCCGTTTCGCGCGCTTGCGTCAACCGCGTCTCGCATGCCCTCCCATGCCCGCACCGCGTGCACCAGCGCCGCGCCGCGCCGTTTCCCAGCCACGAAGCGCGGCGCATGACCCGGCGTGAGGAAGTAATAGCCGGAGTACTCTCCCGCGTTCCATGGCCGCAGATCGAAGGTGTCGGACCCCTGCACGACGTGGAGGCTGTCGCGGAAGCTGACCCCCACTTGATAGCCCATGCGCTCCAGGCTGTCTGCGGCAACGTCGAATTCGTCGAGGAACGCGCGCACGTAGTCGCTTGCGATCCCTTCCGGCCACACCCGGGGATTCGCCACGGCCACGACGCCAGGCGCGGTGATGCGAAAGGTCGTTTGCGACGTGTCCCAACGCCGCGGCACCCGCTCGGGACCCGATCGACAGCCGATGACGCACAACAAGGCGAGACCGCTTCGGGATAGACGCATCAGTTACGACGCCTTCGCCTCCTCCAGTTCCTTCTTCCGCATCTCGGCGACCTTGTGGGCGGCCTCCGGCGGCACCTCCTGGTACATGTGGAATTTCTGCCGGTACGTGCCCCGCCCGTGGGTCAGCGAGTGCAGCGTGGTGGCGTAGCGGTCGAGCTCCGCCTCCGGAACGTGCGCCTTGACCTTCACATGCCGCCCGTCGGGATCGGTGCCAAGGATGTGGCCCCGCCGCGACGAGAGGTCGCCCATGACGGCGCCCAGGTAGTCGTCGGGGGTCCACACCTCGATCTCGAGGATCGGCTCGAGCAGCGTCGGTCGCGCGCCGGGACTGACGTTCCGGAACGCGAGGATGCCGGCCATCTTGAACGACATCTCGTTCGAATCCACGTCGTGATATGAGCCGTCGTACAGCTCCACCTTGAAATCGACCACGGGATACCCCGCGATCGGGCCGCGGGCGGCCGCCTCCTGCACCCCGCGCTCGACGGCCGGGATGTACTGCCGCGGAATCACCCCGCCCACGATCTCATCCACGAACTGGATTCCCGGAGCCGCGCGGGAGCGCCGCAATGCGGATCCAGCAGTCCCCGTACTGGCCGCGGCCGCCGGTCTGTTTCTTGTGCTTGCCCTGGCCCTCGGCCTTTCCCTTGAACGTCTCGCGATAGGCAATCTTCGGCTTGGTGATCTGGGCGTGCACGCCGAATTTCCGCGCCAGCCGCCCGACGATGATCTCCAGGTGGCGCTCCCCCAGCCCGCGGATCAGGGTCTGGCCCAGCTCGCCGTTGTACTCGTGCTGGAACGTCGGATCCTCTTCGTGCAGCTTGTGCAGGCCCGTCGACAGCTTTTCCTCCTCGCCCCGCTGTTTCACCTCGATCGCTTCGGTGATCACCGGGTCGGGGAACGGAATCTTCTTCAGCACGATCGGCATTTCGCGCGTTGAGAGCGTGTCGTTGGTGTGCGTGTCGCGGAGTTTGGCCACCACGCCGATGTCTCCCGCGTGCAGCTCGGGCGTCTCGAAGCGGTCCTTGCCGAGCGCGACGCACAGGTGGTTCAGCTTCTCGACCGCCGAGCGCGGGGCATTGTACACATCCTGCCCGTTCTTTACTGTGCCCGAGAACACACGGAAATAGCTCACATCGCCAACGTGGGGCTCCGAAATCGTCTTGAAGACCTGGGCCGCGAACGGCGCGGCGTCGTCCGCCTTGACGGTCACCTTCTCCGCGCTGCCCCACTTCTGGGCCTCGACCGGCGGGCGCTCGTTGGGCGCCGGGAGCAGCTCGACGATCTTCGAGAGCAGGGCGCGCATCCCGTAGGTCAGCTCCGAGGCGCCGCAGAACAGCGGATAGATCTCCCCGCGGGCCATGCCTGCCCGCATGGCATTGATCGCCTCGTCGCGCTTGATCTCCTCGCCGGCGAGGTACCGCTCGAGCAGCGTGTCGTCGGTCTCGGCGATCCGCTCCATCAGCTCCTTTGAGTACCGCTCGAAGCGTTCCGCGTACTCGGCCGGGACCTCCACCTCGTCGTACTCCCCCAGTTTCGTGCCCTTCTTGTACAGATGGCACTTCCGGGAGAAGAGGTTGATGATGCCGTGAAATGCCGGCCCCTCACCGACCGGGATCTCCACCGGAATTACCTTCGGCGTGAGGCGGTCCTTGACCTGGTTGTAGACGCGCTCGAAGTCGGCGTGCTCCTTGTCCATCAGGGACACGAAGAAGATCCGGGGGAGCCCGCGGGCATCGCAGTAGTCCCACGCCTTCTCGGTCCCCACCTCGACCCCGCCCGTGGCCGAGACCACGATCGCGGCGCCGTCGGCGGCGTGAATGCCCGCCAGGGCATCCCCCGTAAAGTCGAGGTAGCCCGGTGTGTCGATCAGGTTGATTTTGGTTTCCATCCACTCGGCGACGCCGAGGGCGAGGTTGATCGAGTACTTGCGTTCGATTTCGTCGGCGGTGTAGTCGGTGAGGGCGGTGCCGTCCTTTACCGCTCCGTGGCGTTTACTTGTCCCGGCGACGAACGCGAGAGCGTCGACGAGGGACGTCTTGCCGCTTGCCCCGTGGCCCGCCACCGCCACGTTGCGGATCTCGGCGGTCTTGTACACGCGCATAGGCGCAACCCACTCCTGCTGGGGAGGCAGAAAATAGAGCGGGAAAAACGGGGGTCGGCTAGGCTCACGGGCCGGCGCTGCTCGCGGTCGGCGCCTCGACCGGCGCACCCCTTCGGCCGGTTCCCGTACGCTCCAACCCCCAGGTAGCGACCCACGCGAGCGCCATCACCGCAGCGGCGGCCAGAAACGCCGCCGTTGCGCCGTAGTCGTCGTACGTCCAGCCGATGGCTTCCGGGCCCACCATCCGGCCCAGCGCCCCGAGCGCCTGAGCCGCGCCCAGCGTGGCCCCTTGCTCGCTCGGCGACGCGTACACCGACACGAGACCGCTCGCCGCGGGGGACACGAGCCCCTGCGCACACGCGAGCACCACGGTCCATCCATAGAGGGCGAGGGAGCTGTGGGCGAACGGGACGATGCCGATCGCGAGTGCTACGCCCGCAGTTCCGATGATCACGAGGGTCCGCTCGCCAAAGCGGCGCGCCACCTTGCCGAACAGGTAGCCCTGCACCAACGCGCCGGTGATCCCGAACACCGTGAAGAACCAGCCGAGCTCGCGCACGCCCCAGCCGAACACGGCAGTGCGTGGAGCGGCAGCGCCGTGGTGTAGCCGGAGAACGCGAACGGGAAGATGGCCCACACCAGCATCAGCGGGCGCAGCCGCCGGTCGGCCAAGCCGCGCGCGATCGCCGCGAATCCGAACCCCCGCTCGGTGGCGCGGTGCTCGGGCCGCAGCGATTCCTTGAGGATGAACCACGCGGAGACGAAGTTCACGAGCGAGAGCGCAGTGGCCACGAGCCCCGGGGCGGCGCGTCCGAGATAGTGGCCCGCGAGGCCGCCGATCGCGGGACCCAGCACGAACCCGATCCCGAACGCCGCGCCCAGCATCCCCATGCCCCGTGACCGCTCGGCCGGGCTGGAAATGTCCGCCACGTACGCCTGGGCGACACCCAGGTTCCCGCCCGCAAAGCCGCCGATCACGCGGGAGGCAAGCAGCATCCAATAGCTGCCCGCGAACGCGAACAAGATGTACCCGACCGCATTGAGGAGCATCGTGGCGAGGAGGATCGGGCGCCGTCCCACGCGGTCCGACCAGCGCCCAAGAATCGAGTTGGCGACGAACTGCATCAGCGAGTACACGCCGAGCAGCGCGCCGAACTCGAAGCCGTGCGCGCCGAATTGCACGGCGTAGCCCGGCATGATCGGGATGACGATGCCGAAGCCGATCAGATCGATCAGCACCGTCAGAAAAAGGACGCCGAAGCGCCTGCTGGAGGATGGCATGGGGCTACAATCTAAACCGGGCGGCGCTGGTCCGGCCCGATCAGCAGCAGCTCCGCCGACTCAGTCGTCGTCGCCCACGTCGGCGGTGGAGTAATCCTCGAAATGCGCCTGGACGAAGAAGGCGTACCCGGGCTGCAGAGCCTCGCGGAGAGTGTCGGATTGCTCGGAGACGACCCGGTCGTTGACGCGGATACCGAAGCGCAGGCGGTCGCCGACGTTGGGGTGCTCGGCGCCCAGCTCGATGTAGCCGCCGACGCGTGAGGGCACATCAATGGTCCAGGAGTGGGAGCCCGCTGCCACCTTCGTCCAGGTCTCGAGCATCCGGCCGTCCTGCTTGTCCCGCTCGGCGAACGTGACGCTGAAGCGGGCGGGCGCCGTGGTCTCGACGTCAATCGCGAGGGTCGCGGCGCCCCCTCCCCACACCTGGGACGGAATCCCTTCTGAAGCCTTCGATGAGCTATCGCCGCGAAGTGACCAGTAGGCCAGCACCGCGACCAGCCCCAGAATCGCGAGGCCCCCGCGCTTGAACAGGTTGCCCATTGCGCCTCCACGAGATGTGACCGGCCGAACTGGACGGGGGCGATTCTGCTACCCGCGCGGGCGGAGGTCAAGTAGGCAGACCCTGTACATTGTGGACTGCGACACCACGACCGGGACCTGCACAATGGAGCCACCCGCCAAGCCGCCTCTTGAGATCCAGGTGTTCGGCGTCCGCAAGAGCGCCGACACACGGGCCGCTCTGCGGTATTTTGCCGAGCGGCGGATCAAGACGCACTTTGTGGACTTGAACGAGCGCGCCGCGTCGCTCGGCGAGCTGAAGCGGTTCGCGCAGAAGTTCGGGGTGGCGGCGCTGATCGACCGCGAGTCGAAACGGTTCGCCGCGCTTGGCCTCGCGTCCGCCCGGTTGTCGGACGAGCGCTGGCTCGAACAGCTCAGTCTCGAGCCGTTGCTGCTGCGCGTGCCGTTGACGCGCCATCAGCGCGAGCTCACCATCGGACTCGCTCCGGACACGTGGGCCGCCTGGATCGAAAGGAGTCGCGCATGATGACCCACCATACCCCGCCCCGACGCTCCGAGTACGCTCCGAACTACGAGCGGTATGTGTCGAAGGTCCCCGACCGGGAACCTCATCGACATCGCTCGAAGACCAGCGACACGAGACCCAGGCTTTGCTCGCCGGCATTGCGGAAGGGAGAGGACTGTACCGGTATGCGCCTGGCAAGTGGAGTATCAAAGAGGTGGTCGGGCACATCATGGACGGCGAGCGAGTGTTCTGCTACCGGGCCTTGCGGTTCGCTCGCGGCGATCAGACGCCCCTGCCCGGATTCGACGAACAGGTCTACGCTCCAGCGGGGAAATTCGACGCCCGCCCACTGCCCGATCTCGCCGCCGAGCTCGACGTGGTGCGTCACGCCACGATCGCGCTGTTCAGCGGGTTCGAGCCGGAGGCATTCGCGCGGCGGGGCCTCGCCAACAACCAGGATGTTTCAGTGCGCGCCCTCGCCTACATCATTGCCGGGCACGAGCGGCACCATCTGGGGATCCTGCGGGAGCGCTACCTGAAGTAGGGTCCGCTCAGAACCGATAGCTCAGGCCACTATAGATCTGGTTGTTACCGTCGAGGGTGCCGCTCTCGTGGTTCGCCGAGACGATGAGGAACCAGGAGCGCGCCATGCTCAGGTCCATGTCGCCGCCCACCCACGTGACCCAGGCGTTGGCAGGGGGATCCACCAGCACGTTCCGCTCCTGGCGCCCGCCGCCGTTCAGCTCGAAGTGCAGTCGCCCGCTCGGGGCGAAGCCCAGTGCGACGGATTGCAGCCACCCCGTCAGTTGGGGGCCCGAGTACCACGTGGTGCGGGACCGGAAGCTCGCCCTGATCGCGGGAATCTGGCTGGTGCTGAACGACATCGTATAGGCGTCGGCCTGCCCTGCCGGGCCGCCCCTGCTCGAGCGAGCATCGACACCCAGCAAGTAGCGCCGGCCGAATAGGAAGGAGCACCCCGCCCATGCTCCCTGGCGATAGGTGTCGTCGAACGCCGTCGCCGGATTCGCGACGTCGCGATACAGCAGGACGTTACGGCGGTTGTCGTAGCCCGCGTCCAGCGTGACGGCCCTCGTGACTTGGTATCGCAGCACCGCGAAGGTGCTGGTAGGAGAGATCGAGCTCATGCCGGTCATGAGCTTCCAGGGCCGATAGTAATCGATCTCCTGCGCGAAGAACGTCCAAAGCCTTGGGCTAAGAAACGACGCCTGCACGTAACCGAACTCGCGGTTCGCCTGGCCGCTGTCATACGAGCCGCTGGCGCCGAGCGTGAGCGCCCAGTGCGACGCAGCGCTCGCGCGGCTGTGGCTCTGCACGTAGGCACCCGCTTGGACGATCCTGGTCGAGAAGGCGAGTTCGACGGGGTCCGGCTGCGTGCCGGCGAACGATCCGGCGCCCCACTGCTTGTCGTTGTACTCCAGGAGCACGCCGTCGAACATGCCCACTGAGGCGAGGCTGGCGGAGATCTGCCGGCCGGCAGTGACCCGGAGCGGCTGGTCCGGTGCTCCCAGCATGAGCGCGGCCTGATACACGCGGTTGCGTCCATCCGTGAGCGCGGTCCCGTCCGCAAGGTTCGCGTAAGTGCGCCGGGCGCGCATGTCCAGGGCTACTGCGACCGCGGGCGCGCCGAACGGATGCCCGTCGAGACGCATCGTGAGGGATGGCTGCGAGAAGCCGCCCGCGGCAAGGCCCAGCTGGTCCACCGCGAGATACTCAGCGCCGATGCGACCGCGCAGCACCGGCACGGCGGGGCGACGGGCGACGAGCGGCGCCGGGCGGGGGCGCTTCCCGGCGAGCGCTGAGTCCGGCGGAGTGACCACGGGCAGGAATCGCGCCGAGTCGCCCACCGTCAGCGGGGCAGACATAGTGACGATGTCGCACGACGCTTGATGCGACGCGAGGAATGCGACCTTAAGCACAGCGATGGCCTCACCGCCACGCACGACCTCCACACGCGCTCCCTCACGCAGACCGTCCAACCTTCCGGCGTCGATGTACGCCGAGGCGCCCGTGAGGTACGTAATGCGCGCGGTCTTCGCCGCGGCCGAGTCCTGAGCGGCCGCCGGCGCGGCGAGCGTTGCCAGGCATGCGAGCAGTCCCGCCCAGCGGGCGCGTCGAGTCATCCGGCTCACCGGCGATGACAGGCGTAGCAGTTGGTGCTGTTCCACACGTAGCCGTTCACCTCTCGGTGGTCCGGATCCGTCTGGCTCTTCGTGTGGCACGTCGTGCAGTCGAACTGCGCGTAGTTGGCACCCGCCGTGTGACACTGGGTGCAGTTCCGGACGCCGTGATGCGGCACCCGGAACCACGTGTGATTGAACGTCGCTCCCGTCCAGCGGGTGGTCGTGTGGCAGGTCTCGCACGTCGTCGGGAATCCCGCGGATGTATGGCCGGGGTTGATAGTCCCGCTGTACTCCTGCTGGTGGCAGGACACACACGCGGAGCTCGTACCGGAGTAGTGACCGCCGACGTGACACTGCGCGCAGCTCGCGGTGCGGTGGGCGCCCGTGAGCGAGAAACCGGTGCCGTCGTGATTGAATGCCGAGCCGCTCCAGCTGCTCGTCGAGTGGCAGGTCTGGCAGGTCGTGGGGAACCCCGCCGCTGCATGGCCGGGATTGGTGGTCCCCGCGTAGTCCTGCTGGTGGCACGACTGGCACTGGGTGCCGGCGCTCGCATTCGGCCCCGTGTGGCACTGCGCGCAGGTGATGGCGCGGTGTGCCCCGGTGAGCGAGAACCCGGCGGCGTCATGATTGAACCGGGCGTTGGCCCAGAGGGTGGTCGCATGACATTGCGAACAGTCCTGCGGGAACACCCCGGCGACGTGGTCGGGATTCTTGGCCGCCTGATAGTTCGGGCGATGGCACCCGACGCACTGGGTCGGCACGTTGACGAACGTCAGCCGGCCCTGAGTGGTCGGTGGATGGCAGGCCTCGCAGTCGAGCGTGAGGTGTGAGCCGGTGAGCGGGAAGCGGGTCAGCTGATGCGCCCGCGCCATGCCCGACCGGTCGATGAAGCTGCGCGGCGTGTGGCAGCGGCTGCAGTCCGCACCGAGCTCGCCGTGGTGGACGTCCTTGTGACAGGAAGCGCAATCCCGCGACGCGCCGTGGAAGTCCAGCGTGGCATGGCAACTCCGGCAGGTGGCGGTGGCGTGCGCGCCGGCGAGCACGAACCCCTTCTTCGAGTGGTCGAACTTGGTGCTGACGCGCGCCGGTACCCACCCGTCGGCGCTGTGGCACACGGCGCACTCTTCGGCCAGCTTCCCGTGGGGATTCCGGGTCGTTTGCTGGGCGCCCAGGGGCGCGCACACGAGCCACGCCCCCAGCGTGCCCAGGAGAAGATGCGCTCTTCTCATGCCCCCCTCACAACCTGTTCGTGGCATCTGCGCGGCGCTCCCATACCCGACGAGGTCCATCAGAATTGTGATGCGTGTGGGAAGGGCGGGAGCGAAAGAGAGGTGACTACGCGCCGAGTCATGGGGAACTGGCACGCTTGGGGATACACCGTGACAGGGGAGGAGGTCCGGTAGGCTTCGCACCCGAGGCCTAGAAGCGCCACGTGACACTGGCGTACATCTGGGTCGTGGTGATGGTGCCCGGGTTGGCAGGATCCTTCTGTCGCAGTCCGGAAAACGACACAAACCAGGAGCGGGCCACGCTCGCATCCATGTCCACGCCGAACCACGTCGATTGCTGTAGCACGGCGCTGCTGGGATTGTGCTCCCGTCGGAAGCCTCCATTCAAATCGATATGCAGCATGCTCACCGGATCGAAGCCCAGCCGCCCGGCGTAGAGTTGTCCCCGGGTCCGCATGGAGACGGAGTCATTCTGGTTCTGATACCAGGTCGCTCGCGCCGAGAAGCCAAGTTTGAGCGGCGTGAACCGGTCCAGTCCCAAGGTCCCAGTGTAGGAGTCGGCTGCGCCGGCCGTCCCACCGGTGCTCCGCCGCCAGTCTCCGCCGACGTAGGCCTTGCGGGCGGTGAGCTGGACACCACCGCCATAGCCCTGGCGGTACGCGTCGTCGAAGCTCGTCTCGGGGTTCTGCGTGTCGCGATAGAGGCGAACGCTGCGCCGGTTGTCATAGGTGCCGTTGAACGAGAGCCAGTGGGATGGACGGTACAGGCCGCTGGCATATTGGCTGGTGAAGGAGAACTGCCTTTCGCCCAGCTGCACCTTCCAGGACGGGTAGTAATCCACCTCCTGCAGTCCGTAGAAGGAGAAGCGGCTGCTGCTGGCACTCGCCTGCATGAAACCGAACTCGCGGTTGGCGGAACCAGCCTGGAACGATCGGACGGCGCCCGTCGTGAGGAACCACGAGCTGGGCGTACCCGGGCGATTGTGAACTTGGACGTAGGCGCCGTGGTCCTGAATGGCCCGGGAGAAGCCGAGGTTGGCGGCGTCCGGCTCGAGGCCGCCGAATACGCCCAGCGTGACGTGCGAGCGGTTGACCTCGACCAAGCCGCCGTCGAACATGCCGACCGACGTGACCGCCGCCAGATACTGGCGCCCGGCGACTGTCCGCAGTGGAGCGCCCGGCGCACCCCAGAACACCGCCATTTGATAGACACGGGTTCTTCCATCGACGCTGCTCGCCTGCCCGGTCGAGGTAGTCGCGGTTCGCCGGGTCCGGAGATCCACCGCGAGCCCCATCGGGGTGCCACCGATGCTGAGACCGGCCAAACGCAGGTCGAACGACGGCTGATTGAAAGCGGTGCGCCCGGTCTGCACGGTGGACGAATCCGTTACTGATACCAGAAGTCCCGCGGAGATGGCGCAAGCCAAGGCGACCGTGGATGCCCGGCCCGCTCAGTCGGCGGGGGCGCCGCGGGCGATCTGCCATCGCCATGGTGCCCGTTCCGGGCACCGAGAGGCTCGGCACGAAGCGCACTACGTCTCCCACCACGAGATCACTGACGCCCTGAATCACCTCGCACGAGGCCTGGTGTGATGAGAGGAACTTCACGCGCAGCGTCGAGACAACAGAATCGCGTCGGACGACGTACAGCTCCGCGCCGTCCAATAGTCCTTCCCGCCGTCCCGCGCCCACATAGATCTCCGCACCGGACACGAAGGTCACGTTCGTTATGCCTGGCCGTAACGTCGTCGCGACCGCGAGAGGCTGGCGCACCACCGATGGGGCAGGAGCCGACGCGGGAGTCACAAGCGCCCGTGCCGCGATCGAGTCCTTGCGGGAGGGCGAAACGGCCGGGACCCTTGTCGCCGCACCGACCGCGACGTCGGGGGGGCGCACGGGCGGTACCGCCCGCACCGATGGCGGCGCCACCTGCGGAGTGGGCGGCTGTGCGGCAATCACCGGTGGCGTCCTGGTTGGAGGCTCGATGGGGGTAAAGCGAACCGAGTCGCCGACTGTCAAAGGAAGCTGACGGCTCACCACGGCGCAGTTCGCCTGGTGGTCAACCAGCGACTCGACCCGCAGCAGGGCGACGGTGCGGCCGCGCCGCATAACCTCCACTTCACTGCCCCGAAGCAGTCCCTCTGCCGATCCCGCGTCGACAAGCAGCCAGTCACCGCTCATGTACGTGACCGTTGCAGTGCCGCCCTGCCGCGACGCCGTCGCGTCCAGGACCGGCTGCTCGACCAGGGGTGGACGAATGACCGACTCTGGGCTCACGAACCGCAACGTCTGCGTGGAGTCCGGGCGCGGGGGCGCCACCTGCGGACGTGTCATGGTCGCGGCACCCGTGGACTCGGCGGACGGCGCAGCTGGCGCGGGCAGCGCGGGTGGCCGTGCAGCCACGACGGGCAACTTCCTGGCTGGCGAGGCAACGGGCGTGAATCGAACAGAATCGCCGACGATTGGACCAAGCTGGCGGCTGACCACAGTGCAATTCGCCTGGTGGACATCCACAGACTCGACCCGTAGCACAGCGACGGTGCGGCCGCGCCGCACGATCTCGACCTGGCTACCCTCCCGCAGTCCCTCCGCCGACCCCGCGTCGACAAACAGCCAGCCACGGCCCAGGTACGTGACGCTTGCGGTGCGCGTCGGACCGACCTTCTGGGCCACGACTGTGGTCGGCAACACGAGCCCCAGGAGCACCGCCCATCGGCAGTGCGCGCGCCATTGGTCAGTTGGGGCCGTTCGCGTTCTTGTGGCACCCGGAGCCCGCACAGCTCTTGACGTGTAGTTGCTGGCCGTCTGATGGCAGTCTGCGCAGGACGCGCCTTCATGGGGCAGCCGAACCCGTCGAGGATTGACGATGGCCATGTGAGTCCACGTCGGCCCGCTCCAGGAGGTCCTGGTCGGCGAGTGGCAGGTGGTGCAGTTCGCCGCGGCGAAGGCCCCCATGCCGGCCGCCGTGTGGTTCGGGTCGGTCACGCCCACGTAGTCGGCGTGATGACACCCGTCGCAGGTCTGTGCCACACTGGAGTACGTCGTGGTCGTGTGACAATCGCCGCAGGTCCGGGGTGGTATCGCGTGCTGCCCGGTCAGCGCAAGCGGGGTGGTCGGGTGATTGACGCTGGCCCCGGCCCAGCCAGCCACCACCTGGTGGCACGAGACGCAGTTGGTCGAATAGCCGGCGGCCGTGTGGCTCGGATTGTTGGTCGCGACGTAGTCGGCGTGGTGACACCCGTCGCAGGTTGTCGGCGCGCTCGAGTAGGGGGACCTGGTATGACACTGTGTGCAGGTCACCGCGCCATGCGCTCCCTGCTTGGGATTGATCGGCGCGGTGGGATGCGTGGCATACGTGGCGCCGGTCCACCCCGCCACGAGCGCGTGGCACGTAGTGCAGTTTGGCGAGAACGCCGCCGCCACGTGGTCCGGGTCCTTGGCGGCGACAAAGTCGCTGTGGTGACAGCCGTCGCAGGTCTGCTGCACGGCGGTATACGCCTGGCCCGCCAGATGGCAGTCGGTGCACTGCCGGTTGGCGTGCACCCCAGTCAGCGCGATCGGGGTGGTTGGATGATTGACGGTGGCCCCGGCCCAGCCAGCCACCACCTGGTGGCAGGTGACGCAGTTGGTCGAGTACCCGGCGGACGTATGGTTCGGATCTGGTCGTTGCGACGTAGTCGGTGTGGTGGCACGCGTCGCAGGTCGTCGGCGCGCTCGAGTAGGGCGCCCTGGTATGACACTGCGTGCAGGTCACCGCGCCATGCGCTCCCTGCTTGGGGTTGATCGGCGCTGTCGAGTGCGTGGCGTACGTGGCGCCGGTCCACCCTGCCACGAGCGCGTGGCACGTGGTGCAGCTGGTGGAGAACGGCGCGGCCACGTGGTCCGGGTCCTTGGCGGCGACAAAGTCGCTATGGTGGCACCCGTCGCAGGTCTGCTTCACCGCGGCATGCGCCTGGCCGGCCAGATGGCAGTCGGTGCACTGCCGGTTGGCGTGGACCCCGGTCAACGCAAGCGGGACCGACGGATGGGCGCCGCCCAGGCCGCCCACCCGGTTCCAGGCTACCTGGTTATGGCATCCCACGCAGCCGGTCGGGAAACTGCTGGCGACGTGGTTCGGCGCGGTGTTGAAGTCCGCTTTGTGACAGACGACGCACTCGCTCTGCGTCCCCACGAATTGCATTGAACCCTGCGCGCCCGACTTGTGGCAGCTGGAGCAGTCCACGCCCAGGTGCCCGCCTTGCAGCGGGAACCGGCTCAGCTGATGGGCCTTGGTCATCAAGTCGCGATCGAGGAAGCTGCGCGCCGTGTGGCAGCGGGCGCAGTTGGCGCCCAGCTCGCCCCGGTGTCGATCCGTGTGGCAGGAGACGCAATCCGACTTGACGCCTTTGAAATCGAGCGCTTGGTGGCAGGCCCGGCAGTTGGCCGCTCCATGAGCGCCGCCAAGGGTAAACCCGAACTTGGAGTGATCGAACGTCTTGGCCACCCGCACCGGGGTCCAACCGGTCGACACGTGGCAGCTCATGCACTCCATCTTCAGAGCGCCGTGCGGTGAACGCGTGCGCTCCTGGGCGGCGAGCGGAGTCGCAACCACCAGCGCGAGCCCAACTAAGACGAGGCCTCTCATTTGGACCTACCCTTGTTTGGCTCGTTCCCGTGGCAGCTCTCGCATTTTCCGGAGACCGGTCGGTAGATCACGACCTGCGGCGTACGACTCTTCTGGTCAACCGCATGGCACTGGTTGCACGGGACACGCTCGTGCGCGCCCCGGGTGGAGAACGTCGCGTCCTTGGTGTGATCGAACTTCGAAGCAGGAGCGAAGCCGTCTACCCCATGGCAGGCGTCACACCGGCCGCGGTCCTTCCGCGCATCGAATTGACGCCCATGTGGTGTCTGGTGGCACGCCGCGCAGTCGCGCTTCGCCTCGAAGCGAAGCTCGCCGATGCCGCTGGCGGCCAGTAGCAGCGACGAGCGTTTGGTTGCGCCCGAGCGCTTGAACTCCTCGTGGCATCCGACGCACGCCGTCGCCCGATGGGCACCCTCGAGGACGAAACCGAACGTCGCATGCGCAGCGACGTCGGTCGTGGAGGTGCGGAACGTCCGCACATCGTGGCAGGCCAGGCATCCCTTGGGCTTAGCGCGCGTCCCTCCCGCCGCGAAGCGTCCCTTGTGGGGATCGACGTGGCACGCCGCGCATTCGATCTCCTTCAGTGTGAGCATCACCCGAGCCCGGCCCAGGACCTGAGTGTCCGGCAGCGCCGGCAGGCCCAGGCGATTGGGCCCATGGCATGCGCGACATTCGATCTCCGCGTGCCTGCCCTCGAGGCGCAGCCGCAGCGTTGCGTGCGTCGCGACGGTGTACGTGCTCGGCTTCCACCCCTTCACGGTGTGACAAGTATGGCACGCGCCGCGGTCCGGCCGGCGGGCCAGCTGAGCCCCATGGTCATCGGCGTGGCAATCGCGGCACTGGCTCGCCGCGGGGCGCATCACCACACCGGCCACACCGACCTGCGTGACCGGCACGCCGGGCTTGGCTTTCACGTGACAGGCGTTGCACTTCACCTGCTCGTGCCGGCCGTCGAGCGCGTACTTCGCCTGCCGGTGCTGGACCACCGTGTACGTCGATGGTTGCCATCCGCTCACGGTGTGGCACGCGGCACAGTCCACAACCCGGCCGGCGAGCGTGGCGGTCCCCGCGTGGTCGTCCTTGTGACAGTCGGTGCACTTCGCGAACAGGGGACTGGTCACCGCCTTGCCCGCGGAGAAATTGTGGCACTTGTCGCATGCCACCTCCACGTGCCGGCCGCGCAGCGGATACTTCGTCTTGTCGTGGTCGAACGAGGACTTATTGATCGTCTTCCAATTCAGCGCCACGTGACACTTGTCGCACGTCGTGCCAAGACGCCCGCGGTGCACGTCTTCGTGGCACGAAGCGCAGCGCTGCTCCAGTCCCACCCACCCCCACTCGGGAGCCTTCCGCGCCGAGAGCGTCGCCGCGTTCGAGACCCGAAACTTCTGCTTATGGCAGTCCGCGCATTTCACCTTCCGGTGACCGCCCTCGAGCGGCCACCGGGCCGTGGCGTGGTCGAACCTCTGCTGATCGCCTGCCGGCCAGCTGATCAGGGCAAAGTCCTTTCCGCCATGGTCGGGGTGGCAGCTGGTGCAGCGCTGCGCGCGCACGCCGGCGTGGAAGCCTCGATTGCGCTCGACCAGCCACGCGACTTCCTTGTGGCAATCCAGGCAGAGCGATTGCATCTGCTCCTTGCCGCCCTTGCGACCTCCGCCATGACATTTGACGCACTGCAGCGCCCCCTCCAGCTGCTCGTGCGGCTTGGCCAGCGGCCCCGGCGAGATCTGCGCGATCACCGGAGTTCCGAGGCACATGAGAGCCAGCACCAGTGCGCCATACCTCACCACAGCCACGTCGCGCCGAGCGCGACCACCACTGCTACGTGGACCAGCACCGCCAACAGGGCGGCCACCGCCACTGGACGGTGCAGTACGTGCCAGTAGCGGAACACCGCGTGGGTGGCATCGAGCATGCGCGCCTGCTGCGCCAGCGCCATCTCCCGGCGGGCCAGCTGCAGCATCGTCGCAACGACCTTCCGATCCTCTTTGCGCCGGGCTCGTCCGCTGGTCCGCCACAGCCGCCGCAGCTCTCGCGCCGCCCGGCGCCGTGCCAGGTCGTCGGCGACCATGCGGATGAGCGTCGCCCCGATTCCGCGCTTGGCGGCAGACCCTTGGCCGGCGGCGAGCGTGGACTCGACCCGGCTCGGCTCCAACCCGCTCCGCTGGGCGATCTCGGCCAGCAGCGCTTTGCGCTGGGCCGCGATCTCCTCCATGGTGAGCTCGACGCCTGCTTTGCCGCGCGGAATGCGGGCGTAGACGTAACGCCCCGCGATGCCGCTCATCCACACGACCATCATGGACCAGAAGCCGAGGCCGATCAGACCGTCGAACCGCCAGGCGGCGTGGATGGCGACCAGCAGGGGAAGCGCGAGCGCCGCCAGCACGTGCACGTTGAACCATTTGGCGATCGTGCCGGTGAACGCGAGCCAGCGGAACTTCTTTCTGACCGGATACAGCCAGAGGAACACAAAGATCGCGAGCGCGAGCAGCCCGGCGCTCTGGCCGATGTATCCCGATGGCCTGAGCCAGGGATGCAGCGGATCCCGCATACGAGCGCCAGGGGAAAGCGTGTAGTACGGCAGGCCGGCGATGCAGATCCCGGTGAGCACGACCACGCTGAACAACAGCGTTTTCCGCCCGCGCGGCCGCTCGCGGGGGTGCGGAGTGGGGCGAGCCGGCGCGCTACGCTGGAGCGGGGGGGCGGGAACGCTCGAGCGACGCTCCAGCCGCACCGGGGGCGCGGGAACAGCTCCGGAGAGAGGCATAGTAGGTATCAGTATACGATTTACGCCCACTGGACAGATGCGTCTGTGACTTGGGCTACAGGCAAACCGGACGCACGCCCCGCACTATGTTTCCTGCGGTCCTCCGGCCTTCATGAAGGAAGCATGAACGACACCCTGATGTATGTCGCCTTCGCGGCAATCCTTGGATTCTCGGTCCTATCGCACATCCGGCGCACGAGGAAGAAGGAGGCCGCTGCCATCGCTGCCGCCAAGCGCGGCAAGCTGTTTTCCGACGGCCCCCGGGCCCAGCACCCCCACATTGACGCGAGCCACTGCATCGGGTGTGGTGCGTGCGTAGATGTCTGTCCAGAGGGCGACGTGCTGGCGGTGATCGGGGGCAAGGCCGCCATCGTCAATGGCCACAAGTGCATCGGGCACGGACTCTGCGCCGACGCCTGCCCGGTCGGGGCCATCACGATCGTCATGGCGAACCCCAGTGTGAGCGCCGACATGCCGCGGCTCACACCCGCCTACGAGACCACCGTCCCCAACATGTTCGTCGTCGGAGAGCTGGGCGGGCTCGCGCTGATCAAGAACGCGGTGAACCAGGGACGTGACTGCGTCGATACCATCGCATCCCGCCTGGCCAAGACCGGACGTCGTCCGTCGCCGGGGGTGTACGATCGTCTGCATCGTCGGCGCGGGCCCTGGGGGGATCAGCGCCTCGCTTCGTGCCATCGAACGCAAGCTGAGCTACGTCACCGTCGAGCAGGATGAGCTGGGGGGCACCGTGGCCAAGTACCCTCGCCAGAAGCTCGTGATGACAAGCCCGGTCGAGTTTCCGCTCCACGGCAAGTTCAAGAAGCTCCAGATCTCGAAGGAGGAGCTGCTGAAGTTCTGGACGCAGCTCCACCGCCAGGCGGGACTCAAGGTCAACACCAACGAGAAGGTCGAGAACATTCAGCGGGAGCCCGACGGCCTCTTCACCATCGAGACGTCCAAGGGCCGGCATCGGGCGCGGGCGGTGATTCTCGCACTTGGCCGCCGCGGCACCCCGCGCAAGCTCGGCATCAAGGGCGAAGAGCTTTCGAAAGTGATGTACAGCCTGATCGAAGCCGACGCCTACACCGGCGCCAACATCCTGGTCGTGGGCGGAGGCGACAGCGCGGTCGAAGCCGCGATGGGCCTGGCACACCAGAAAGGGAACCGGGTCACACTCTCCTATCGCAAAGAAGCATTCGCCCGAATCAAGGACCGCAACGCCCGCCGCCTGCCCGAGTACACGAAGAACGGCAAGCTCCAGGTGATCTTCAATTCGCAGCCGGTCGAGATCGGGGAGAAGTCCGTCCGGATGGAGGTGGCTGGCGAAACCCGAGTGATCCCGAACGACTACACGTGGGTGTTCGCCGGCGGGACACCGCCCAACGAGTTCCTGCAGAAGATCGGGGTGCAGCTCGGCCCGAAGGACCTGACCGCGGAGGCCGGCGCCGAAGCGAAGGCGAAGATCGCGGCGGCCGCCCGCTAGCGGTACCCCGCCGCCTGAAGGGAGAACAGCTCCGCGTATAACCCGCCCCGGGCCACCAGCTCTTCGTGTGTCCCCTGGTCGGCCAGCTCGCCCCCCTGCAGTACAACGATCCGGTCCGCCATCCGCACGGTCGAGAACCGATGCGAGATCAGCACGGCCATGCGGCCCTTGGTCAGCTCGGCAAACCGCAGGAACACCTCGTACTCGGCACGGGCGTCGAGCGCCGCCGTCGGCTCGTCGAGAATCAGGACCTGGGCGTCGCGCATGTAGGCGCGGCCCAGGGCCACCTTCTGCCATTCGCCCCCCGAGAGATCCACGCCGCCGTCGAAGCGGCGCCCGAGCATCTGATCGTACCCGCCGGCGAGCCGGCTGGCGACCGAGTCGGCCAGGCTGCGCCGCGCCGCCTCCCGGACCCGCTCGTCGTTGTTGAGCGCATCCACCTGCGCCACACCGATGTTCTCCTTCAGGACAAAGTCATAGCGCACGAAGTCCTGGAAGATCACGCCGATGTTTTTCCGCAGGCTCACCAGGTCGTAGTCGCGCAGATCCACGCCGTCGAGCAGGATGCGTCCTTCGTCCGGGTCGTACAGCCGCGCCAGCAGTTTCACCAGCGTCGTCTTTCCCGCGCCGTTCTCGCCGACCAGCGCAATCCGCTCGTCCGGCGCGATCGCGAACGAGAGGTGCCGCACCGCCCATTTGTCCGAGCCCGGATAGCGAAACCCGACATCCTCGAATTCGAAACCCCGCCGGATCGGAACGGGGACCGGCCGCGCTCCGGGCCGCGAGGTGACGCGCGGCATCACGTCGAAAAACGAGAACAGATCGGAGAGATACAGACTCTGCTCGAACACCTGGGACAGCGACAACAGGATGCGCTGGATCAGATCGCGGCTCTGCCGGAACGAGCCGGCCAGAAAGGTGAGCGCGCCGAGGCTGAATCGGCCCAGCACCGTGAGGTAGATCGACACGGCGTAGGCGCCGTAGTACCCGAGCGTACCGAGCGTCACGAACACCGTCGACACGACGTTGCGCTTGATCGCGAGCCGCTTGTTCGCCTGGTAGAACTCACCCGACAGCTTGGCGTAGCGGCCGATCAGGAAATCCGACAGCCCGAACAGCTTGACTTCCTTCGCCATCTCGTCCGAGGCGCCCGCATAGCGCAGGTAGTCGAGCAGCCGCCGCTCGGGTGTCCACGAGAACAGCAGTGAATAGCCCAGCGCCGCGTAGTGGGTCTCCCCGAGGAACGACGGCACCACCGCGATGACCAGCAGCACGAGCAGCCAGGGGAGCTGGACGGCCAGCACCGCTGCCAACGAGACGAGCGTCACCAGGTCTTGGGCCGTCGAGAGCAGCAGCGCCACCAGGCCGATCCGCCCCACCGTCTGGCGGCGCGCGCGCTCGAGGTGGTCGTAGGTCTCCGAGTCCTCGTACTGCGCCAGGTCGAGCGTGGCCGCGTGCTCCATCAGGCGCACACTGATCCGGTTGGAGAACAGGTCCCCCAACAGGCTCTCGAGCAACGACGACAGGCGCGCCAACCCCTCACCCCCGACCGCCACGGCGAGCTCGATCGCGACCAGGCCGCCCAGATACCACCAGTCCACCTCTCCACCGGCTGCCCGGGTGCGCACGGCGGCGATCACACCGTCGATGATCAGCTTGCCGATCCAAAGGACCGCCAGCGGGATGAACGATCGGACCGCGCGCAGCAGCAGGATCCCCGCGGTGTAGCCGCGGTGGGTCTGGAACACCAACTTGAGGAGCGGCGGGACGTACTTGAGGGCCTGCAGCCGTTCGCTCCAGCTGGGCGGCTTGGTTTCGCCGCCCGAGAGCAGGCTCTTGGGACTGGGCATGATCCCGTGGGAAACGAATCGGGCCGGGGGGGTCAGAGCTTAACTTTCCTCGAGTGCGGTGCGTCAATATAACCCGATGAAGAGCCATTTCGTTCTCGGTATGCTGTCGGCGTTGCTCGTGCCGCTTCCACGCGGCACGCCGCTCCGGCCACCCGAGCGCCCACCGGTCTCGTCCCTCACGCCGCACGACTCCGCGCTGCACGCCCTGAACCGGCTCGCCTACGGCCCCCGCCCCGGAGAAGCGGACCGGGTGGCGGCAATGGGTGTGATGCACTGGATCGACCGCCAGCTCGACCCCGCGCAGCTCGACAACGCCGCGCTCCGCGCGCGCGAGTCCCAGATCGATGTCCTCGCGTACGATCGTCGCGCGCTGGCCAAGGTCTTCCTCGCCGCGCGGCGCGAGCGCCGCGAGCGCGCCGCGAGTGAACTCGCCGCCGACGGCATGGGCCCGCGAAATCCTCCAGGGCCCGAGGCGCGGCTGGGCCGGCGCCTCGCGGGCGAGGTGGCCGCCACGGTGGTCGTGCGGGGCGCCCTCTCCGAGCAGCAGCTGCTCGAGGTGATGACTGATTTCTGGGTGAACCACTTCAACGTGTTCTTTGGAAAAGGCTTCGACCGCTTTCTCCTCCCCGACTACGTCGAGCACACCATCCGGCCGCTCGCGTTGGGCCGGTTTGCAGACCTGCTCCGCGCTACCGCGCAAAGCCCGGCGATGATGGTCTATCTCGACAACTGGCAGAGCGTCGCCGCAGGCTCCACCTGGCGGGGGGCGCCCGCCCGGCGGCCGCAGGGGATCAACGAGAACTACGCCCGCGAGCTGCTCGAGCTGCATACGCTGGGTGTGGAAGGCGGCTACACGCAGCAGGATGTGATCGCGGTCGCGCGCATTTTCACCGGGTGGAGCATCGAACGGCCGCAGCAGGGGAGCGCCTTTCGATTCTACCCCCGCGTCCACGACCGGGGAGAAAAAGTGGTGATGGGCGTGCGCTATCCCGCCGGCCGGGATATGGACGAAGGCCTCCAGTTGCTCGCGTGGCTCGCCGACAACCCGGGCACCGTGCGCCACGTGAGCCGCCGGCTGTGCGGACGCTTCGTGAGCGATCAGCCTCCCGAGGGCTGCGTGGACGACGCGGCCGCCGCCTGGCAACGGACCCACGGCGACATGCGCGAGGTACTGCGCGCCATCTTTCATGGGTCCGACTTCTGGGCCGCCGAAAACGTGCGGGCGAAGGTGAAGTCGCCGCTCGAGTTCGTGATCAGTGCCGTGCGCGCCGTACAGGCCGATCCCGACACGACGCCGCGCCTCGCGCAGCTCGTGGCTCGCCTGGGGCAGCCCCTGTACCTTCACGTCGCGCCCGATGGCTATCCGGAGCGGCAGGATGACTGGGTCAACGGCGGCGCCCTGCTCAATCGCATGAACGCTGGGATAGCCCTGGCCGCCGGCACCCAGCCGGGTGCCATCGTCGACCTGGATCTCGCGTTCCCGGCCTCGGCCGGGCACGATCAGTTGATTGCCGCGGTGGACGAGCGGATCCTCGGCGGTGCCATGACGGAGAACACCAGGCGGGTGATTCGTGAGCAGCTGCGCGATGTCGATGATCCCGTGGGCGCGCGTGCGCTCGCCGTCGGCCTGGCGCTCGGGGGACCGGAGTTTCAGAGACAGTAGGAAGGCGGGCAGGCGGGTAGGCGGGAAGCGCAGCCAAGGAGAAATGTGACGATGGCGATCTCGAGACGGGTGTTTGTGAAGTCCGGTGGTCTGGCGCTTGTCAGCTTCGGCCTCGATCCGTTGTTCCTCGCGCGGGCCGCCTTCGCGTTCTTCCCGCCTACCCGCCTTCCCGCCTTCCCGGCCCATTCTCGTCTGTCTCTTTCAGCGCGGTGCGGTGGACGGCCTGAACATGGTCGTGCCGCATGGCGATCGCCTGTATTACGAGGCACGCCCGCGCATCGCCATACCGCAGCGGGACGTCGTGGACCTGGACGGCTATTTCGGGCTGCACCCGCGATTGGCGGGGCTCAAGACCCTGTGGGACAACAAGAGCCTCGCGGTTATCCCCGCGGCGGGCTCCCCCGATGCAACGCGCAGCCACTTCGATGCCCAGGACTACATGGAGTCGGGGACACCCGGGCGGAAGGCGACGTCGGACGGTTGGCTCAACCGCTACTGCGAACACGACCGCGAACACCTCCGCACTCCGTTCCGCGCGGTCGCGTTCGGGCCCCGTTTGCCGCGCATCCTCGCCGGGACCGCGCCGAGCCTGGCCGTTCAGGACCTGCAAACCTTCGGCGTCAGGGCACCCGAGGCTGGAGGGGGCAAGGTCACCCGGGCGTTTGAAGATCTGTACGCGGGCGCGGCCACTGGTGTCCTGGCATCGTCGTCACAGGAAGCGTTCGAAGCGGTGCAGCTGCTCCAGAAGGCCAATCCCGCCCAGTACCAACCTTCAGGTGGCGCGACCTATCCGCGCGGCCGGCTGGGAGCCGCGCTGCGGCAGATCGCTCAGCTCATCAAGGCGGACGTCGGGTTGGAGGTGGCGTTCGCCGACGCCACGGGCTGGGACACACACGTGAACCAGGGCGCGAGCGACGGCCAGCTCGCGACCAGGCTCGCGGACTTTGGCGATGCGCTCGCGGCGTTCGCGCGCGACATGGGCGACCGCATGCGCGACGTCGTCGTCGTCACGATGTCGGAGTTCGGCCGGACGATTCACGAAAACGGGTCGCTTGGCACCGACCACGGCCACGCGACCGCGATGCTCGTGCTGGGCGGTCCGGTGAACGGCGGCAAGGTGCTCGGGCGCTGGCCCGGTCTCGCCGCCGCCGCGCGCTTTGAAGGACGGGACGTCGCCGTGACGACCGATTTCCGCGATCTCTTCGGTGAAGTGCTCACCCGTCACATGGGGGCGTCCGACCTCTCGTCCATCTTTCCGGGGTTCACACCCGACTCCGCACGCTTCCCCGGCGCCGTTCGGGCGTAGCAGCCAGTCCAGCAGCGCCGCGCCCCCCGCGCGGCGTATATTCTCTCATGGAGCTGTCCGGAGTACTTGCCGTCGTGACTGGCGCGACCGAAGGAATCGGTCGCGCCATTGCGTTCCGACTAGGGCGTGCCGGTGCCAAGCTCGCCATCTGCGCCCGCACCGAGCCCAACGTGCGCGCCACAGTGCAGGCGCTCCGGGACGCGCGCATCGATGCGGTGGGGATGCCCTGTGATGTCTCTGATCCGGCCGGCGTGGATGCGTTCGCAGCCTTCACGGTCAAGCAGCATGGCGCGCCGCGTGTACTGGTGAACAACGCCGGCATCGGGCGCTTCAAGCCGCTGAGCGAGCTGTCGCTCGAAGACTGGGACGCGACGATGGCCGTGAATGTCCGTTCCCTCTTCCTCATGACCCGGGCGTTCTTGGCGGGCATGAAGCAGGGCGGCGGTACCATCGTCAACATTGCATCGCTCGCTGGGAAGAACGGGTTCGAAGGGGGCACCGCCTATTGCGCATCCAAGCACGCGGTCCTCGGTTTCTCGAAGGCGCTGATGCCTGAGGTTCGCAAGCACAACATCCGGGTCGTGGCAATCTGTCCGGGATCTGTCGCCACGCCATTCATGGACAAGCAGCCCCGCGAGCACCCGAATCGCGACCGCGCCCTCGCCCCCGACGACGTGGCGCATGCCGTCGTCGCCGCGCTCACCGCTTCCGAGCGCGCGATGGTGAGCGAGCTCGACATCCGGCCAACGAACCCCTAGCCCGCTCCATGCTCGATCCCATCCGGCAGCTGCTCTCCGAGGCGAATACCGCGAAGGAATCCAAGGCATTCTGGCAGACGGCTGCCGGTGTCTTGCGGGAGTGGTCCGGCAGCACCCACGTCGAGCTGACGTATCAAGGGCACGGCGAATCCGGCACGGTCACCGCGGGAACCAAGCCGGCGAGCAGCGACCCCGTGCACGTCGTGGTCCGTGAAGCGGATGGCCGCGTCGTCGACATCTCAATCGACGGAGCACCCGCCGCATTCCCGACCGCCGAGCTCAAAGCCATGGTCGACGTCGCCCTGCAGCTCGCCGGGATGGTTGGCCGCCGCGCAAGTCTCGAGCGGGAGCGCCGCCTGGGCACGTTCCTGGTCGAATTGTCGCGCTGGCTGCTCGCCGCGCCCGACCGGGAGCTGTTGTTGCGCTACACGATCCAGAGCCTCACCAGCCTGGTCGATGCGCAGGGCGCCTTCGTGGCGCTGCGGCACGCGGATGGGGACTCGTTGCGGGTCGCCGCTACGTTCGGCCAGTCGGCCGAAATGGAAGGGTTGGTCCTCCCCCTGGACAGCAGCGCGACGGGCCGGGTGGTCACCTCGGGGGAGGCGTTCATGAGTGAGAACGTTCAGCTCGAGCCCGACGCCAGGTTCCTCGCGTCACCCTCTGGCACGGCGCGAGCGGTGATGATCACGCCGCTCCGCACTTCGAACGGGGTGACGGGCGCCATCGGCGTGGTGCGCTTTGCCGTTCCCGACAGCACGCTACCTCCCGCGCCGTTTACGCTCGTCGAGCTCCAGTACGTCAGCGCCGTCGTCGCGCACATCGCCGGAGGCCTGGCGCTTACCGAGGCCCTGGCGAGCGTGCGTTCGGCCGCGGAGCAGGCGCGTGCGATGGTGAACGGCAGTCCCCTGCCGCTCGCCCTGGTGGACCGCGAAGGCCGCGTGGAGCAGCTCAACGCCGCCGCCTGCCGGCTGTTCGGGGTCACCGTCGAAGCGAAGGGACTCGGGAAGCATCTCGAGGGCCTGGGGCTGTCGCCGACCGGATTCCCGCTCCATGTGGTCCTTGCGCAGGCGCTCGCCGGCAAGGCGTGGCATGGGCGCGTGCTCGTCACCCGCAGCGACGGTGACCGGCGGACGTGCGACTGCACCGTCACCGGCCTCGCCGGAGTCGAGTCGAGTCACCTCCTCGTCGCGCTGTACGATCGCACCGACGAGCTCCGGGCCGAGCGCGAGCTCGTGGCTCGCGAGAAGCTGGCCACGGTCGGCGAGATCGCGAGCGGCGTGGCGCACGAAGTCAACAACCCGCTGACCGCCATCCGCATGGAAGCGGAGCTGCTCGTGCGGGCGAACAAGGACCCCGATACGACCGCCGCGGCGGTCACCATGACGCGCGAAGTCGACCGCGCCGCGCGCATCGTGCGCAGCTTGTTGCGCCTTGCGCGCCGGGCCGACACAACGCCCACGCGGGTGCAGATGAACGAGCTGGTCCGCGACGTGGTCGAAATCCGCCAGCGCGTCCTGCGCTCGGAGAGCATCGAGATCCGCTCGGAGGTGGATGGCGCCGCACCTGCGGTCCTTGGGCTCGGACAGGAGCTCCAGCAGGTCGTCATCAATCTCGTGACGAACGCCGAGCACGCCATCCGAGGACGGGCACCCGCCATCATCGCGTTGAGCACGCAGGCGCGGGACGGATGGGTGCGGTTCGCGGTCGAAGACTCCGGGCCGGGTATCCCGGAGGAGATCCGCCACCGCATCTTCGACCCCTTCTTCACGACCAAAGGCCCGGACGAGGGGACGGGCCTCGGCCTTGCCATCTGTCAGCGCGTGGTGAGCGAGGTGGGAGGGAAGATCTGGCTTGAAGCGTCCCCGCTTGGGGGAGCCCGATTCGTGGTGGACCTGCCGGCCGCGCCCGAGAACTTTGTCGTCTCGACGGTCGGCTGAGATCCGGCCGGCTAGATCTCCAGAATCACCTTGCGGTAGTAGAGCAGCGATCCCAGACCGTAGGCACCGATCGCGAGCAGTAACAGACCCAGGGGGGCGTATACGGACAGCTTCCACACCCCGAACGCCAGGTACACCGCGCTCTGAACGAGCCCGAAGGTGACAACTTCCTTGCGGCCCATGTAGATCCCGAATACGTAGCCCCAGCTCGCCCCCGTCACGCCGAGGAATGCGAGCGCGTGCAGATACTTCGTAGGATCGAGTAGGTTCAGCCCGCCTGCAAATGCGCAGAACAGACCGATAACGGCGAAGCCGGCCAGGTGCAGGCTGAGCGGCAGCGGGACGGTGGTCATCCGGTTGGCCATGAAGATCCCAGAGTGCGAGTGTCGGCAGTAAGATACACGTTCATCGCCCGAGCGCGACCTCCATGCAGGCAGTACGGACCTACCTCCATCTGACGGACCCCGCCCAGTTCCGGCCCGCGTTCGGGGCGTTTCCGGGCCTCGTCGTCGAGCGCGTGGCAGAACCGACCCCCGAGCTCTACCGATCGTGCTACCAGACCGTCGGCGAGGCCTACCACTGGCGCGACCGCTGGCACTGGACGGACACGGAAATCCGTGCGCACCTGAGGCAACCCGAAATCAGCCTGCATGTTGCCATTCAGCGGGGGCGGTTCGCGGGGTGGTACGAGCTGCGCCGCGTGACGGAGAACGACTCGATGGAGATCGCCTACTTCGGCCTCGCACCCGGGGTCATCGGCCTCGGCCTGGGGAAACATCTCCTCTCCTGCGCCGTGCGCGACGCGTGGGCGCTCGGCCCCGCCCGAGTCTGGGTCCACACCTGCACCCTCGACCACCCGCACGCCATTCCCAACTACCAGGCGCGCGGGTTCGTCATTTATCGCACTGAAACGTACGAGGTGACGTAGCGCGCGCACTGCCGCTAAATTCCCTGCATGGCCTTCACTCTCTCCCGGTCCCAGAGGCGCATCATCGCCGGCGTCGTGCTCCTGCCAGTCATCGTGTTCACCGCCTACGCCTGGATGGCGATGACCTGGAGCTACTCGTCGGGTGAGCGCGCCGGCTATGTGCAGAAGTTTTCCAAGAAGGGGTGGATCTGTAAGACCTGGGAAGGCGAGCTGGCGATGGTCTCGCTCCCGGGAACGATGCCGGAGAAATTCTTCTTTACGGTGCGCAACGACTCGGTGGCCGCCCGGATCAACGCGTCCCTGGGAAAGCGCGTCGCGCTTTCCTATAACCAGCACCTGGGAATTCCGACGAGCTGCTTCGGCGAAACCGGCTACTGGGTGACCGATTCCCGACCCGTCGAGTGAGCCCCCCGAACAGCTTCGGAGCACGAAGCGCGCTCACGGTGGGTGGGCGGACATTCGAAATCTTCCGCCTCGACACGCTCGAGCGTCGCGGGCTCGCGATTTCCCACCTCCCTTACTCGCTCAAGATCCTGCTCGAGAACCTCCTGCGCAGGGAGGACGGCCGCGCCGTGCGCGCGGCGGACATCGAGCGGCTGGCGCGCTGGGATCCCGGCAAGGTTCCTGACGAAGAGATTGCGTTCATGCCCGCCAGGGTCCTGCTCCAGGACTTCACCGGCGTGCCCGCCGTCGTGGACCTCGCTTCGATGCGCGACGCGATCCGGGCCCTGGGCGGGGACCCCAAGCATGTGAACCCGCTCCTCCCGGCCGAGCTCGTGATCGACCACTCCGTGATCGTCGATCAGTTCGGCACGGCGTCCGCCTTCCAGGCCAACGCCGATCTCGAATTCCAGCGCAACGGTGAGCGCTATGCGCTGCTGCGTTGGGCGCAGCAGACGTTCCAGGGCTTCCGGGTTGTCCCGCCCGATACCGGCATCGTGCATCAGGTGAACCTCGAGTACCTGGCGCGCGTCGTGTGCACCACCGACGGCCCGACGCCGCAGGCCTATCCCGACACGCTGGTCGGCACCGACTCGCACACGACCATGGTCAACGGCCTCGGCGTGCTCGGGTGGGGAGTCGGCGGCATCGAAGCCGAGGCGGCGATGCTCGGACAGCCCGTCTCCATGCTGATTCCGCAGGTCGTGGGATTTCGTCTGACGGGCCGGCTCGCCGAAGGGGCGACCGCGACGGACCTCGTGCTGACGGTCACCGAGATGCTCCGCAAGAAGGGTGTCGTCGGGAAGATCCTCGAGTTCTACGGCCCAGGCGTCGCCGCCTTGCCCGTCGCCGACCGCGCCACCCTCGGCAACATGGCGCCCGAGTACGGCGCCACCGCCGGGATGTTCCCGGTGGACGAGGAGACACTGCGCTACCTCGAGTTCACCGGCCGGTCGAAGGAGCAGATCGATCTGGTCGCGGCGTACATGAAGGAACAGGGGCTGTTTCACACGCCCGGCGCTCCGGAGCCGGCCTATTCCGACACGTTGGCGCTCGATCTCTCCACGGTGGAGCCAAGCCTCGCGGGCCCACGCCGCCCCCAGGACCGGGTGTCGCTCCGAGCCGTAAAACAGGGATTTCAGGACGCGCTCCCGACACTCGTGAAGGCTCCCGCGCGACCCGCCGCGCCACCGCCCGCCAACGGGGGCCGCTGGGAAGCTGAAGGCGGGAGCGTCGCCGCGGCGGTACAGGCACCGCCACAGCGACCGGCGCACGTTGAGCTCAAGATCGACGGCGTCGATTGCCGGCTCCACCACGGGTCCGTCGTGATCGCCGCGATCACGAGCTGCACCAACACGTCCAATCCTTCGGTGATGGTGGCGGCGGGACTCGTAGCGAAGAAGGCTGTCGAGCGCGGGCTCAAGACCCAACCCTGGGTCAAGACGAGTCTCGCGCCCGGCTCCAAGGTCGTGACCGACTATCTGGACCGCGCCGGCCTGACGCCGTACCTGGAACAGCTGCGCTTTTTCCTGGTGGGCTACGGCTGCACCACCTGTATCGGAAACTCCGGCCCGCTCCCGGACGCCGTCTCGGCGGCGATCACCGAGGGCGACCTGGTGACGTGCGCCGTACTCTCGGGGAATCGCAACTTCGAAGGCCGTATCCAGCAGGAAGTGCGGGCCAACTACCTGGCGTCGCCGCCGCTCGTGGTCGCCTATGCGCTGGCGGGCCGGATCGACGTGGATCTCGTGCACGAGCCGCTCGGCACCGGCAAAGACGGGAAGCCCGTCTACCTGCGCGACATCTGGCCGACGCCACAGGAGGTCGACAGCGTCATCCGGGCGTCGATCCAGTCCGCGATGTTTCGCAAGCACTACGGCGAGGTTTTCAAGGGCGACAAACGCTGGGCGAGCCTCCCGGTGCCCGAGGGTGATCGCTTCGCCTGGGACGGCGACTCGACCTACATCCGCCAGGCACCGTACTTCGACGGCTTACCCAAGACGCCAGCCCCGATCCGGGACATCACAGGCGCCCGCGTGCTCGCGCTGCTCGGCGACAGTATTACGACCGATCACATTTCGCCGGCGGGATCGATCAGAAAGACAAGCCCGGCAGGGCAATACCTCGTCGCCCAGGGCGTGCAACCTGTGGATTTCAACTCCTACGGCGCGCGCCGCGGCAACCACGAGGTGATGGTGCGCGGCACCTTCGCCAATGTCCGGCTCAAGAACCAGCTCGCCCCGGGCACCGAAGGACCGTTCACGGTCCACCTGCCCGACGGCAAGGAGATGTCGATCTACGATGCCTCGGTGCAGTACCAGAAGGAGCGTACCCCGCTGCTCGTGATCGCCGGCAAGGAGTACGGCTCCGGGTCATCGCGCGATTGGGCCGCCAAGGGTCCGCGCCTGCTCGGCGTCCGCGCCGTGATCGCGCAGAGCTACGAGCGCATCCACCGCTCGAACCTGGTGGGCATGGGCATCCTGCCCTTGCAGTTCCTCGCCGACCAGACCCCGGTGACGCTCGCGTTGAGCGGCACGGAGCGATACGACATCGCCGGTTTGGCGGAGATACTCTCGGAAGGGTTCCCACGCGGGAAGGACCTCACGGTCCGCGCCACGCGGGCGGACGGCAAAACGGTCGAGTTTCGCGCCACGGTCCGCATCGACACGCCGCAAGAGCTGCAGTACTACCGCCACGGCGGGATCCTCGAGTACGTGCTGCGGCAACTTGCCGCGCTACGTGGATGATCACGGCGTGTCAGCTCACGCCTCCAGGCTGACCGTTTCCCCCGCGGCCGCGACCACGACCAACCACCCGTAGCGCGCGCGAATCGCCTCCGCGAGCGCCTGCGACGCTTCGGGCTCGCCGTGCACGAGGTACGTAATCCGGGGCGGCGTCTTGAACCCCGCCAGCCAGCGCAGCGTTTCGTCACGGTCGGCGTGCGCCGACAGCGCCGTGATCTGCGCCACCTTCGCCCGCACCGGCACCGGAGTCCCGAAGATGCGCACTTCCCGGGCGCCGTCCTGCAAGGCGCGCCCCCGGCTGCCGGCCGCCTGAAATCCGACGAGCAGCACCGTCGTGCGGGGATCGGACAGCCGCAGCGCCATGTGGTGCAGGATGCGGCCCCCCGTCGCCATCCCGCTGGCCGAGATGATGATCACGGGACCGCGCACATCGTTGATGCGCCGCGATTCCTCCGGAGACCGCGCGAACCGCAGCAGGCGCGTGCCGAGCGGCGCATCGCCTGTGCTGAACGCGGCCGCCAGCTCGGCGTCATAGTCCTCGGGATGGCGCCGGTACGCCTCACTCACCTCGATCGCCATTGGACTGTCGCAGTACACTGGGAGGATCGGGATCGCATTGCTCTGCTCAAGGCGGTGGAGCATCCACAGCAGCTCCTGCGTCCGGTCCACCGCGAACGCGGGGATCAGGATCGTGCCACCCTGCCGCGCCGTGTCCCGAATGATCTTGGCGATCTCGTCGGCGGCGCCCGTCTCGTGCGTCCGATTCCCGTAGGTGGACTCGAGCAGCAGCACGTCGGCCGCCGGCACCGGCTCGGGGTCGCGCAGGATCGGCCGGCCGTAGCGACCGAGGTCCCCGGTGTATACCAGGCGGGCGTTGCGCTCGGCGTCGATGTCGAGCTGCATCGTCGCTGACCCCAGAATGTGGCCGGCGCGCCGCAGCAACGCACGTGCGCCACCCACCACGGCAAACGGCGCATCGTAGTCCCGCGCCTGCACCAACCGGAGCGCCGCCTGCGCGTCCTCGCCCGAGTACAGCGGCAACGCCGGGTGGTGCTTGGTGTACCCGCGGCGATTGGCGCGCTCTGCTTCTTCCTCCTGCAAGTGGGCGGCGTCAGGGAGGACGATCGCGAGGAGATCGGCGGTGCCGGAGGTGCAGAAGATGGGACCGCGAAACCCCTGGCGCGCGAGCAGCGGCAAGTATCCCGAGTGGTCGACGTGAACGTGGCTCAGCACAACCGCGTCGATCGTGCGCGGGTCGGGAACCCGCTCCTCCCAGTTGCGGACTCGCAGGTCCTTCTGCCCTTGGAACAGGCCACAATCGAGCAGAATCCGCCGCCCGTTTGCGCCGCACGAGGTGCATAGACCCGGTCACCGTTCCCGCCGCGCCGAGGAACTCGAGCGAGGGGCGGGCGCCGCTCACGGTCGCCCGTTGATTCTACCCAGCACCCGGAGCAGGCCGTCGAGCGTCGTGAGTGGATGGGGCGGGCAGCCCGGAACCCACAGGTCCACGGGCAGGATGTCGCC
>CAWJMT010000035.1:0-322763 GCA_963844035.1 uncultured Gemmatimonadales bacterium | reverse complement strand
GCCGGGCGACAGCTTCAGCGCCTTCTGCAACGCCTGCACCGCGCCGGCGTGATCGCCGAGCGAGATGAGGCTCCAGCCCTTCTCGATGAAGGTCGAGGCGCCGATGTGGTCGGCGTGAATTGCCGGACGAGCGCTGGTGAACTCCGGCGCCGAGGCCTCCGCCGTGGACGCCGCGAGCTGCTTGTAGCGCTCGACGAGCTTGCGGACGTCCTCCTTCAGCTCCATCAGCTCGGTGATGAGTGTGTCCACCTGCTTGAAGTAGCCGATGATGTCGCGCTTGACGACGTCGCGCTCGGCGTCCGGCGGGCGCGCTGTCGAGCCGGCGGGCGATGGCGTCGTACTCGCCCCGCAGGGCCCCAATCGGGGACTCGCTCACGACGCCTTGGCCTTGGGGAGCACTGCCTCGAGCGCCATTTTCTCCTTGGCGTTCAGGAGCTGACCGGTGTTGAGCACGATGATCGTGCGCCCGTCCTTCACCACCAGCCCGCTGATGTACTCTGCCGCCAGTCCTTTGACCATCTTGGAAGGCGGCGTGATCTCGGAGGCCGCGACCTGGAGTACCTCGGTGACCGCATCCACGATCACCCCGATCTTCGCACCCTCCGACTCGAGGATCACCGTACGGGTTTCCTCCTTGACCGGCGCGGCCACGCTGAGGCGCTTGCGCAGATCGATGAGCGGGACGGCGCCGCCCTGATACTGCAGCACGCCTTCGAGGAAATCCGGTGCCTTGGGGAGCGGGGATGCAGCTTCGTGCCGGAGAATCCGTTCCACCTGAAAGATGTTGAAGGCGAATTCCTGGCCGGCCAGCCGGAAGGCGACGAGCTGGACGTCGTCCCCTGTGGTCACTTGATGCGTTCCTCCAAAACGTTCCAGTCCAGGATCGGCACCAGGGTCCCCTCACGTCGCGCCACCCCGGACGCCCAGGGCAAGGTTTCGCCGGGAGGCGCGGGCAGCACCGGCTCGCGCACGACCTCGTCGGCATCGTCGACCTCGAGGGCCACGAGACGGGTGCGGCCTCCCAGGCCCACGAGTACGGTGGCCGCCCCGCGCCGGGTGGGCGGCTCGCGATTGCCGAGCAGCGCGCCCAGGTGGATCAGCGGCACCAGCCGTCCGTTGAGCGGCGTGAGCCCGCGCATCGCGGGCAGGACGGTCGGCACCTCCAACACCTCGCCGATGTCGTCCACCTGCAGGACGGGCTCGAGCGGCAGTCCGTAGCTCGCGCCCTCCACCTGCACCAGCAGGTAGCCGCGGCTCACGGGCGCGCCACCGGGTCGCGGCGCAACAGCTCCGACGCAATGCGATCGGCGATCTGTCCGAGGGGCAGCACCGCGTCCACGCCCCCGGCCTGCACCGCCGCCGTGGGCATGCCGGCGATGATCGACGTTTCACGGTCCTGGGCGAAGCCGCTGCCGCCGGCGTCGTGAATTGCACGCAGCCCCTCGGCGCCGTCCCGTCCCATGCCGGTGAGCACGACCCCCAGACTGCGTGCGCCGAACAGCGTGGCGACGGAGCGGAACGTCGGGTCGGCGGCCGGACGCACGCCCCAGATGGGCGGCCCCTGGTCGAGCGTGATCTGCGGACCGTCGGGCGCGGCTGTCACCCGCATATGATAATCGCCCGGGGCCACGTACGCTGTGCCCTCGACCACCGGCGCGCCGTGATCGGCCTCGACCACGTGCAACGGGCTCATCGAGTCGAGCCGCTCCGCCAGGGAGCGCGTGAACTTGGGCGGCATGTGCTGCACGATGAGGACGGCGTGACGGCCCGTAGGGATGCGCGGCACCACCTCCGCGAGCGCGCGGGGTCCCCCGGTCGACGATGCGATCGCCGCCACGACGCGGGCGCGGGGCCGCAGGCCGGTTTCGAGCGCGTGCCGCACGGGCGCCGGCGGGCGCGCCATCACCGGAACGCGCGACACGTCGGCCGCGAGCGCGCGGCGCACCGCTCCGATGAGCTGCGGCCCCAGCCGCTCCAGCGCCGTCCGGGTCGCCTCCTCCGGCTTGGTGACGATCTCCACCGCCCCGAGCTCGAGCGCGCGAATCACCGCGGCGGTACCGGGGCCCACGTGCGCACTCACCACCACGATCGGCCGCGGCGTCTCGGACATGATGTACCCGATCGCGCCGAGGCCGTCGAGCTCCGGCATCTCGAGATCCATGGTGATGACGTCCGGCTCGAATTGGTGCACTTTGCGGAGCGCATCGAAGCCGTCGCGCGCCGCCGCCACCACCCGGAACTCCCCGGGTTGCCCCCCCGACCCGCCCAAGATGTCCGACAGCACGCGGCGCATCAGCGCGCTGTCGTCCACGATCAGCACGCTGGGACGCGCGTCAGATGCAGACGACATTGACTCCCACGGAGCGGATTTCGACCCGGCCGTCGGCGACGAAAAAACGCACCGAGCGGCCGGCCTCACCCCCCACCGCTTCCGCCGCGAGCGGGATCGAGGCCGCACGCAGGGCCTTGCGGGTCGCGACCAGGTTGCGCTCCCCCATCTGTATCGACCCGGGCGTCATGAGCTGCGCGAACATGCTCGCCCCACCGGCGAGCTTGGCCACGATGCGGCGCGGATCGGCGCCCAGCGCCTCGAGCTGTTTGACGAGGAACGGGACCGCAGTCTCCGGAAACTTCGCGGGGTTGGTTGTGTCCCGGGCGAGACTCTGGGAGGGGAGCAGAACGTGCGCCATCGCGCCCGCCCACGCTTTGGGGTCATGCAACATAATGGCGACGCACGACCCCAGGCCCAGCGTCACGAGCGCTTCGTCGCCGCGCCGCGCGGCCCAATCCGCCACCCGCACGATCGTTTCCTTGGGGACCGGTGAAGTCATGCGGGCCGGCGGTAGATCCGCTCGCGCGGGTCTTCGAGCTTGAGGCGCTCGCGCGCGGGCCCGACCAGGGTCTCGACCTTGCCGAGCAGGAGGATGCCGCCCGGCACGATCGCCTCCACGAAGGTCTGGAACAGGCGCTCCTGCATGGGACGGTCGAAGTAGATGACCACGTTGCGGCACACGATCATGTCGTAGGGCGGGTCGGGAGGCGGCTCGCGCGTCAGGTCGTGGCGGCGCACCTTCACAATCTGCTGCAGAGCCGGCAGCGGCCGGCGGGTGGCCCCGGCGGTGCCGACGGCGGTGAAATATCGCTGCGCCAGCTCCACCGGCATCTCGCTGAACGTGCTGGCGGGGAACTCTCCCAGCTTGGTCCGCTCCAGGCTCTCCCGATCCACGTCGGTCGCGTCGATGCGGACGCGCGCCAGCCATTCGTTCTCGCGCAGGCTGCGCGCGGTTTCCGCGAGCGCGACCGCGAGCGTGTAGGGCTCTTCGCCCGAGGCGCACCCGGCCGACCAGACGCGCATGTGTCCGTTCCGGGCGCGCCACAACTCCACCAGGTAGGGCGCGAGCGCCTGCCACGTTTCGGCGTTGCGCCAGAACTTCGTGACGTTGATCGTGAGGGTGTCGAGCAGGCGGTCGTACTCGGCGGCGTCGGCGTCGAGCACCTCGCTGTAGGCCTCGTACGTATGCACGCCCCGCGCCCGCATGCGCACCGCCAGGCGCCGCCGCAAACAGCGGTCCTTGTACGCACCGCAGCACACCCCGCGAGCCTGGGAAATCTTCTCGGTGAGCGCCTTCAGCGCGCGCTCATCCGGTTCGCCCGTCACGACAATGCACTCAGCGTATCCAGGTTGGCCCGGACGAGCTCGTGCTTGGGATTCAGCTCGAGCGCCTTGCGCCACAGCTGGGCCGCCAGCTCACGGTCGTTTCGCTTGTAGGCGATGTTCCCGAGTTTGAAGTACACGTCGTCGCCCAGGTTGGGCGCCAGCTCGACGGCGCGGTTGTACACGTCCCACGCCTCGTCGTAGCGCGACGCCCGGTAGGCGAGGTCGCCGAGATTCTTGGACAACTGCGGCATCGAGGGCTCGTTCTTGCGGGCGCCGCGGATCAGCTCCTCCGCCATGGCGAGATCGCCGGCGAGCTCCTTCAACACGGCGAGATTGTTCTGCAACACGGCGTGGGAGGGATACGCTTCCGCGCCTTCCTCGGCGAGCTGCTCCGCCAGCTCGAAGTCGCCCGCCGACGCGGCCGCGAGGGTGCGCGCCCAGAACCACGTGGCGGGCGGGATCTTGCCGAACAGCTCCTTGGCGCGATCGAGCCGGCCGGCGGCGCTCGCAAAATCGCCCTGCTTGAGCGTCACGATGCCCCAGCCGAGATAGATGCGGCCGTCGGTCTTGGCGCGCGTCGCCGCTTCGGCGTACGCCGCTTCCGCCTCGGGGAGCCGCCCCACCAGCTCGTACGCCAGCCCCAGGTTGTGCAGCACCGCGGGCTGGTTGCCGCCGCGCTCGGCGGCGAGCCGCAGCATGTCGACGGCCTCACGCCAGCGGGCCTGGCGCAGGGCGACCAGGCCGAGGAAAAAGTGCGCGCTCGCTTCGGCGGGTCGCAGGTCCACCACCCGCCGGAACTCGCGCGCGGCCTCATCCAGCATCCCGGTCTTGTAGAACGCGACGCCCAGGTTGCGGTGCTCCTCGATGCGGGCGTCGGTCACGTGGGTGTCGACGGTCGACGCGGTCTTGCCCGAGCGATGCAGGTAGCCGGCGGTGAGCAGCCCGTACAGCGCCTTGCCGATCTCGAACTCTCCGAGCCCGGAGTCTTCGATCACCTGGTTCACGTCGCGCGTGCCGTCGAGCAGCGGGAGGATGCGCTGCTGCGCGTCGTTGAGCTTCGCCTCCGAGATCGCCAGCCGGTCGCGGTCCACGACGAAGATCAGGTCGAAGCTGGGAATCTTCTTCTCGATCAGGCTCCATTCGTCCACGCGCCGCGCGCCCTCGAGCAGCAGCGACTCGGGATTGATCGAGACGAGAAAATCCTGGCGGTCGGGCCGCACGTCGGCCTCGAAGTTGAACGAGCCTTGCGTCCAGGTGAACAGGTAGTAGACCGACTCCTCGATCTGCACGCGCATGTAGCGCTCGAGGTCCTGCTGCGTGATGACCTCCTGGGCCACGAGGATCTGGCCGAGCTTCTTGTCGCGGTCCTTGCCCTGCCGGTGCACCGCCGCGTCGAGCTGCTCCGCGGTGATGCGGCCGTGCTTCGACAGGATCTCCCCCAGCCGGTCGCGCCGGTTGACGATCGACGCGTACGAGATGCGGCCCTTCTCGAAGTAGATGTAGCCGAAGTTCGAGCGGTCGGCGATCGACAGGCACCCGGTCTTCTGCCCCAGCGCCAGCAGCTGCAGCACATCGGGGAGCGACGCTTCCTTGAGTGAGCCTTTGATCGCCATCAGCGCAGATCCTCGATCATGCGGTCCGCGGGGTCGGGCCAGTCCCACGCCATCTTTTCGCGGCTGCGGATGCCGCCCAGGCTCGACACGATCAGGCCGCTGGTGCGGAACGGGCCCGTGGGACGCCCGGAGGCGGCAGGCTGGCCTTCGAGGACTTCGCGCGCCAGGCCAACGGTGAGCGCCTGCTCCTGCGCCGCCGCGGCGCTCGTCACCCGCTGCACAACCCCGATCAGGGTACGGACCGAATCCGCCGGCCGGTCGGCCAGGTAGTCCCGCAGCGCGGGGTCGGGCTCGGCTTCATGCTGCGCGAACAGACGATTGAGCACCGCGCGCCGCACGTCGCGGTCGGGCTCCCCCAGCTCCACCACCAGCCCGCCCTCGAGCCGCGATCCGATGCGCTCTTCCACGCCGACCAGCGTATTGGGATGGGCCGGGGCCGTGAACACCAGCTGGCGCTCGCCATCGTGCAGCAGGTTGAAGAGGTTGAACAGCTCTTCCTGCGTGCGATCCTTGCCCGCGATGAGGTGAATGTCGTCGAGCAGCAACGCGGTGCAGCGGCGGTACCGCGCACGCCACCAATCCACGCGGTCGCCGTCAATCGCCGCGATGAGCTCGTCGATGAAGGCTTGCGTGGACAGGCACGCCACGACGGCCCGCCGCGCCTTCGCGAGCTCGAGTCCGATCGCGTTCAAGAGGTGCGTTTTGCCGAGCCCGCTCTTCCCGGTGAGCACCAGCGGGTTGTACTTCTTCCCGGGCTGCTTGAGCACCGCGTGCACCGCGCTCACGGCCACCTGGTTCGAGGGCCCCACCGCGAACGCCGCCAGGGGAAACGCCTTCGAGGGTTCGGGGGGCGGCGCCGCACCCGCCTGAACGGTGGCCGCCGCCGCCTCCGCCTCGGCCAGACGCTCCGGGTCGCGGAACATCGCATGCCCGGCGGCCTGCGGGTCGAGTGCCGCGACCTGCGCCTCGAGCTCCTTCAACCGCTCGACATCCACCCCAAACTGAGCGATCACCTCGTCGACCGCCGCCGGGGTTTCCTGCTCGAGCAGCGCCTCCAGCCGGCGTGTGCGGTATCCCTCCCCGTCCCACCGCATCACCGCTTCCCCGACGCGCGCGCGCCACGCCTCCACCGCCTTGCCAACCGTGGCGGTCACGTCCTGCAGGAACGCGCCGAATTCATCCCCCCTCCCCCTCCCCCTCCCCCCCGCCGTCGCCGGCGGCGATCCGGCCGCAGTGGCGGGAAACGAAAGGCCGAGCAGATGCTTCGCGCCTTCGACGTTCAAGGGCGACTCGTTCACGGCCTGATAGGCCACCAGCCGGTTCAGCGCGCCCATCAACTCGCGCACGTTCTGGAACTCCGCGCCCGCGACCAGCTCCATCACGCCCGGCTGGAATTTCGCGCCGCGCTCGTCCGCCTTGCGCCGCAGAATCGCCACGCGCGTCTCGTAGTCGGGCGCCCCGATGTCCACGACGAGACCCCCCGAGAACCGCGAGATCAACCGTTCGTCCAGATCCGCAATCTCGGCCGGCGGGCGGTCGCTCGTGAGCACGACCTGATGCCCCGCCCCCTGCAGCGCTTCGGTGAGCCGCAGCAGCTCGGCCTGCATCTCCTTGCGATTGGTCAGGAACTGCACGTCGTCGATCATCAACACGTCGACGTTCTGGAACCGGCGCCGGAACGCATCGCCCTGCCCCGCGGCCACGGCGGCGTGGAACGACTCGACGTACTCGTCCAGGGTCAGGTACTCGATATTGAGGGTGGGCGAGAGCTTGAGCGCCGCCTGGCCCACCGCCATCAGCAGGTGCGTCTTGCCAAGCCCCGACCCACTATAGATGAACAGCGGGTTGTAGGCGGACGCGGGGTTCTCGGCAACCGTGCGGCCGGCGGTGACCGCCAGGCGGTTGGCCGCGCCGACCACGAATGTCTCGAACGAAAACTTGGCGTTGAGCGCTGCGGTCACACCGTGCTCCCCGCCGAGAGCTTCTTGAGCACCTGCTCGGAGATCCCCTTGAGGGTTTCGAACACGCCGCGGCCATGCAGCGCGTCGGCGCCGAAGCTCGGGATGCTGCGGAAATTGAGCGAGTCGTCCAGGTCCGCGGTCTGGAGAATCAGCTCGCGGGGCAGGTCCTGCTTGTTGTACTGCATCACCACCGGCAGCGTGCGGATATCCACGCCCATCTCGAGCAGGTTGCTCTGGAGGTTCTGCAGGCTCTCGATATTCTCGTCGAGCTGCCGCGCCTGGCTGTCGGCCACGAACACCACGCCGTCGGCGCCCTGGAGCACCAGCCGGCGGGTCGCGTTGTAGTAGACCTGGCCGGGCACCGTGTACAGCTGGAAGCGCGTCGAGAAGCCGGAGATTTGTCCGAGATCGATCGGCAGGAAGTCGAAGAACAGCGTACGGTCGGTTTGGGTCGCGAGCGACACCATGCGCCCGCGCCGCTGATCCGGCACGCGGCCGTAGATGTAGTGCAGGTTCGTCGTCTTCCCCGACCGCCCGGGACCGTAGTACACGATCTTGCAGGTGATCTCGCGCGTCGTGAAGTTCACCAGGGACACGGGCTATCTCCCGAACAGCGTGTTGAGACTGTCGCTCAGCTCGCGCTCGAAGTCGGCGGCGAGCACCTGCTTGGGCACGCCCTCCTTGGGGCTCGCGGCCTTGAGCTCGGCGCCGAGTTGCTCAAAGAATAGCTGCACCAGCCCGGCGGACGAAGCGTCGAGATCGAACACGACCAGCGCGACGATCGTCCCGCGGTTCGTGGGCACGGCGCCGAGAAAGATGCCGTGGCGATCGCCCTGGTGGGTGAGCGCCGCGAACGGCGGCTGCGCCAGCTGGCGCGCGATCTCCGCCGTCGACGCCATGATCGCCGCCCCGAGTGCCGCCGCCGACATCACGTCCACCGCGCGCGAGAACCCGTGCTGGGCCATCACCTGCCCCGCCGGCGTCATCAGCAGCACCAGACGGGCGCTCGCCTCGCTCACGAAGTGTTTCAACGGGTCGAGTGTCCAGGTTTCGACGGCGCGCGTGCTCATCCCACCACCCCCGCCGCGCCCAGCAGCTCGAGCCGCACCAATCCGACATTCACCTCCGGCTCCGTCACCGCGACCACGAGAATCCCCGAAGTGGCCGGCACCACGAGCAGCGCACCGTCGGTCCCCTGGAGATGCCAGAAGACGCTCCGTCCGATCCCCGCCGCCTCCATCGCCTTCCCCAGCCGATTGGACAGGCTGCCCGCGAGCGCGGCGACGGCGCCTCCCTTGATCCCCTCCATGAGGTGCTCGGCGACCACCAGCCCGTCCGCCGCGGAGACCAGCATGGCCCCCCGCACGCCGCGGACGCGGGTGATCAGATCGAGCGCGCGCTGGAACGGAGCGGTCGTCATCCCTGCTGCTCCAGCCAGCGGCGGGCCGCGTGCGCCGCCCGCTGCGCCACGATGGCGAGCCGTCCCATCGGCGTGGCGCGATCCCGCACCACGAGGAGCAGCGCGTCGGGAGTAGGCTGGGCGAGGTGCACGTGACCCTGGCCCCCTTCGGTCGCGAGTCCCGTCCACGTCCCGAGCCCCAGCAGCTTGGCGGTGCGCGCCGCTTCCTGCGACACGCCGGCGAGATACGCGGCCACCGCGTCGGTCACGTCGTCACCGGCGGGATTCCGCAGCGCGCCCCCCAGCACCCGCCCCGCGGCGTCGAGCAACAGCAGCCCCTCCTGCGCGCCTTCGAGGCCGGCGAATACCCGCGCGTCCTCGAGCGGGGCCGCGGTGGCGGCGGTTGCCGCCGGCTCGCGCGACGCCGCGGCGGGGCCGGGCGCCGCCTTCGCGGGCCCGCCGCCCCGCACCACCGCGAGCGCCTGATCGATGCTCGGGTCGTCGGGACTGTGCCGCCGCGCCGACTCGAGGTGCGCCACCGCCTGATCCACGTCGCCCACCTTGAAGTACAGAAACGCGAGCCCCTTGAGCGCCCCGGTATGGCCCGGGGCGATCCGCACCGCCATGTCCCATTCGTCGAAGGCGCGCTCGAAGTCGCCCTTGTCGGCGAGGATGCGCGCGAACAGGTCGTGCGCGTCGGCCATGTGCGGGTGCCGCTCCAGCCCGCCCACCGCCACGCGGTGCGCGGCGTCGAGCTGCCCGCGCTGGCGCAACAGCTCCGCCAACCGCAGGAACACCATGCTGGTGGGGTCCTGCGCGAGCTGGGCCGAGAGCGACTTGATGTCGTCAGCCATGGCTCGGCACTCCGGCGCCCAGCAGCGTCTGCGCCGCCAGCTTGGCGCGCCGCACCTGCTCGAGCTGCGCGGTCTCCGCATCCGAGCGGGACGCGAGCCGCTCCCAGTGCTCCCACTGCTCGACCGCCTCCGCGAACCGACCCGACGCCACGAGGGCGTACCCGAGGATCCGATGCGCCGGGACCAGCAGCGGGTCGAGGTGGAGCGCGCGCCGCAGCTCGTCGGCGGCGTCGCTCGGGCGGGCGGCGGCGAGCTGGATGCGGCCGAGCAGCAGGTGCACCGTGGCGTCGTGCGGGAACAGGCCGGCGGCCTGCTCCGCTTCGGCGCGCGCGCGCCCCAGGTCCTTGCCGGCGAGCGCGTCCTCGGCGCGGGCGACCAGCTCCGCGAGCTGCGCCGCCGTCGTCACGCGCTCGCCCTTGGCGGGCCCCTGATCGACCAGCATGATCACGCCCGCGCTTTCCAGGCCGAACAGCGTCTTCGCGACCTCGAAGTCCGAGCGCCCCAGCTCCCCCGCGAGGGTCCGCACGTCGCGCTCGCCGTCAAACAGCGCGAGCAGCTCCCACTCCGCCGGGAGCAGATCGACCTGGCCCGCGTCCCCGTCGCGCGGCGGCGCCAGCTGCGGCACCACGCCGAGGTGCGGAATCCGCTTCTCGATGCGGGACCACTCGTCGATGCGCCGCGCGCCCTCCATGAGGATCGCCTCGGTGCGAATCCGCACGGCGTCCGCCGGAACGGCCACGGTCTCCTCGCCGAAGGAAAAGAATCCTTCGTGCCAGCTCATCATCTCGAACACGACTTCCTCGATCTGGAACCGCATCTGGCGCTCGAGCTCGCGCGCCGAGATCGCTCCGAGATCGACCAGGATCTGGCCCAGCCGGCGCGGATCTCCCTGGCGCGTCTGCATGTCGCGCGCGCGCTCGAGATCGGCTTCGGTCACTTTTCCGGTGCGCAGCAGCAGCGCCCCGAGCGGGTGGGGATTGCTGCGAATCTCGGCGAACACGATCGTGCCCGCCTCGAAGTGCACGGTCCCCGCGTTGTGCCGCAGATCCGACGTGACACGCAGCACGCCCGTCTTCCGGCTCAGGTCGAGGAGCTGGAACACATCGTGGATGCCGAGTTCCCGAAGCGGGCCTTCAATTGCCATGGATCAGGCCGCGTCGGAGGTGAAGATGTGCTGCAGATCGAGCGCCGTGCGCGCGTGAATCCGGGCGCGCTGCGCGAACGGTCCCGACGGATCGAGGCGGGTGACCCGCTCCCACGCCTCCACCGCGTCGCCGTAGCGGTGCACGCGGGCGAGCGCGACGCCGAGCTGGAACAGCGCTTCCACCAGCTCGGGGTCGAACCGGAGGGCGCGCCGGAACGCCTCCAGGGCCGCCGCGTCGCGTTTGTCGTCGAGCAGTGCCCGGCCCAGCAGCAGCAGGGCTTTGAGATCGTAGGGATCCTGCTCCAACATCGTCGCCAGCCGGGTGACGGCATGGCGCACGCGCCCCACGCGGCGCAGCAGGTCGGCGAGCGCGAGCGCCGCCTCGTAGAAACTCGGGAGCTTTTCGAGCGCCTGCTCGTAGGCCTGCTCGGCCGGACCCCACTCTTCCTTCAGCTCGTGCAGCCGGCCCAGCTCGAGCCACACCTGGACGTATCCCGGGTCGAGCTCCAGCGCCGAGCGGTACGCGGTGCGCGCGCTGCCCGGATCCCCGACCTTGAGCGCCACGTCGCCCTCGAGCTTCCGGAGATCGGCCCGGGCGGGCGCGCGCGTCTGTGCCTGCTTCAGCACCGTCAGCGCGCCCCCGGCATCGCCGGCCGCCGCGCGGCACTTGGCCACCGCAACCAGCGCCTCGACGTCGTCGGGGGTGAGCCCCAGGAGCTGCTCCGCCAGGGCGGCCCCCTCGTCGAGCCGGTCGAGCGCGAGCAGCGCGCGCACTTCCCCGAGCAGCGCGTCGGGCCGGGCGGCGTCGAGCGCCCGCGCCTCGCGAAACCGCTCCAGCGCCTCGCCGTGCAGGCCGCGCCGGGCGAAGATGTCGCCCAATAGCACCGCGGCATCTCCCCGATCGGCACCGCGTTGCACCGCCCGCGCCGCTTCCGAGGAGGCGTTTTCCATCAGCCCCTTGCTCAGATAGTCGCGGGCGAGCGCGAGCGGGTCCTCCACGCGCTGGGCGGTGTCCTTCGCCGCGGCGGCCGGCGGGGCAAGCTCCTGGAAGATGTTGTCGAGCAGACGCTGATCGAAGGAGAACGTCTCGCCTAAGGTCTCCGCCAGCACGTCCGCCGAGATTTCCGGAGCGACGCCGATCGTCCCCTTCTCGAACTGCAGGTCGATCGTGAGCGCGAACTTCTGCGAGACGTAGTAGGGGTCGATTTCCAGGGCGCGCTTGGTGGCCCGCAGCGCGCCGTCGTAGTCGCCCAGGTTCGAGAGCGTGAAGCTGAGGTTGTAATGCGCCCCCGCGTGCTCGGCGTCGCCTTCGATCGCCCGCACGAACGCGTTGCGCGCGTCGGTGAAGCGCTTCAGCTCGACGAGCACGAGACCGATGCCGTTCCAGGTGGCGGCGGAGTTCGGCTCATTGGTGAGCACCTGGCGGTAGGCTTCGAGCGACAGCTGAAAGCGCCGCAGCTGAAACAGCAGCAGGGCGAGGTTCAAGCGCGCGGCGCTGAGCGTGCTCTGGCACTGCAGCGCCGTCCGGAACGCGTCGATCCCCTGCTCCGTCTCGCCGCGGTGGGCCAGCAGCACGCCGAGGTTGTTCCACGCCAGGCCGTACTTGGGGTCCACCTGCACCGCCTGCTGGTACGACGCGAGGGCCTCGTCCGCCTGGCCGCCCTGCTGCAGCACCACGCCCCGCTCGTTCCACAGCTTGGGCGACTCGGGCGACTCGCGCAGCAGCGTCTCGTACAGCTCGCGCGCCGCCGGGAGGTCGCGCTTGAGCAAGTGCACCTCGGCCATCGCCTGCAACGCGAGCTTGCGGTCCTCCCCGCGCTCCAGGGCGAGGCGGTATTCGTGCAGCGCCTCGTTGTAGTAGCCCTTCTGGCGGAAGGCCAGCCCGAGGTTGTAGTGCGCGAGCGCGTTGCCCTCGATGATGGTCGGCTCGGGGGCGTCGCGCGCCCGCAGCTCGCGGGCTTTGTGCTCGGCGGTGTAGCGCTCGAGCGAGAGGTTGGTTTGGGCGCGCGCCAGCGGCGGGTTGAGCTGAATCGCGCGCTTGGACGCGGCCCGCGCGTCCTGGTGGCGGCCCATGTCGCCCAGCACGAACGCCATGAGGTAGTGCGCGTTCGCGTTGTCGGGGTTGAGCGAGATCGCCCGGTCCAGCGCCGCCAGCGCGTCGGCGTTCAGGCCCCGGTTGTAGTAGACCTCGGCGAGATAGAACTGGGCCACGCTGCTCGAGGGATCACGCTCGCAGGCACGGAGAAACCACTCGGTCGCCACGTCCAGACGGCCGCGATTCTTCTCGGCGAGCCCGAGCTGGATGATCGCCCCGATGTCGTCGGGCTTCTTGGCGAGCAGCTCCTCGAACTCGGCGATCGCCTCCTGGTCCTGCCCGAGCACCGCGTACGCACGGCCCAGCTCCCAGCGCGCCTCGCGCTCGTCCGGCGCCTGGCGCAGGCGTTCCTGCAGCTCGGCCACGCGCCGGTCGTAGAACCCGGTGTTGTGGTAGGCGATTTCGAGGTTGCGCTGCGCGACCTGCATCTTGGGGTCGAGCTCGAGGGCGCGCGTGAACTCCGCGATCGCTTCCTCGATCAGACCCTTGCGATAGTAGACCACGCCGAGATTGTTGTGGGCGCCCGCATCGGATACATCGATCCGGCGGGCGAAGGATCGGAGGACGGCGAGGTCGCGTTCCGAGGGCGCCGGCGCCGTCACGGCTCAGGTCAAGCGAATGGCGTCGAAGATGGCCTTGAGGGACGCCAGGTCGGGCAGCAGCAAGAAATGACCCCGGAGTCCCTGTTCTGCCTCGAGCTGGAACTCGGTCTCGACGCAGAAGACGAAGTCGCGCTCATGTCCAAAATTGAGATACGTCGTGGTGAGCACGGCCGCCGACAAGTCCACCACCAGGCTCGGCACCGACGGCAGGAGCAGCATCCCCATGAAATCGGAGAGGGCGTTCATGTAGGCGCCGGACAGGATGTTGCCGGCTTCCTTGAGGCACGACTGCTCGAGCGTGTCGTACACCAGCGTGGTGCCCGGCGGACGGCGCAGCAGCATGTCGCACAGGCGCCGCCCGGACGCCTCGGGCAGGAGCAGCAGCGTCCGCCCCGTGAGATCGCCGAGCATGTGCATCAGCACGGCGGCCACCACGTCCGTCGGCTCGCCCAGCAGGCCCGACACGTCCTCGAGGCGCGCGATGTTGATCTGCGGCACGCTGATCATGATGCGCCGGTCCGTCATCTGCGACAGAGCGGTCGCCGCATGCCCCGCGCCGATGTTCGCCACCTCGCGCAGCGCATCGATCTGGAGCGCCTTGAGATCCCGGACGTCCTCCATCTGTCCTCCCCTTACACGATTCCGCCGGCGTCCAGAATCAACGCCGGGACTCCGTCGCCCATGATCGTCGCCCCGCTGAACAGCGGCAGCGTGCCGCGCGGCGCGTCGAAACTCTTCACCACGATCTCCCGCTGGCCGAGCATGCCGTCCACCACGAGACCGGCACGGCGATCGCCCATCTCGAGCACGATGATGGGCCGGCGCGGCGGCGGTGCGTCGCCGTGGACGCCGAGCAGGGCGCGCAGATGGACCAGCGGCACGACCCGGTCGCGCAGCACGATCGCCTCCCGCCCCTCGATCATCGTCGTCGGCTCGTCACCGAACTCTACCGTCTCCGACACGTACGTGAGCGGGAGCGCGTAGCGCTCGCGGCCCACGCTGGCGATCAGCGCGCGAACGATCGCGAGCGTCACCGGCAGCCGCAGCACGAAGCTCGTGCTCTTGCCCGGCTCCGAGCGTACTTCGATCGAGCCGCCGAGCGCCCGCAGCCGCGTGGTCACGACGTCGATCCCCACGCCCCGGCCCGACACCGTGGTCACCGCCTCGGCGGTGGTGAACCCGGGGCGCGCCAGGATCCGCAGCAGCTGGTCGTCGGTGAGCGTGTCGGCATGCGCCTCGACCAGACCCTCCCGCTTGGCGCGCGCGAGTACCTTCGCGCGATCGATGCCGCGCCCGTTGTCGGTGATCGTGATCGTGACGCTCGAGCGCTCGCGCACCGCGGAGAGCAGGATTTCTCCCTCCACCGGCTTCCCGGCCTTGCGGCGCTCCGCGGGCGACTCGAGGCCGTGATCCACCGCGTTGCGCAGCAGGTGCACGAGCGGATCCATCAGCTCGTCCAGGATCGCGCGGTCCAGCTCGATGTCTTTCCCTTCGATCCGGAACGCGACCTGCTTGCCCAGCTCGCGCGCGCTGTCGCGCACCAGGCGCGGCAGCCGGTCGAACACCTGCCACACCGGCGTCATGCGCGCCTGGATGATCTCGTCCTGCAAATCGATCGACAGGCGGGAGACATGGATCGCGATGTCGTCGACCGCGGGATCGCGGCGCAGGGCGGCCAGCTCGTTCAGCCGGCCCCGTGCGATGACGAGCTCGCCGATCAGATCCATCAAGGTGTCGAGCCGCCGCAGATCGACGCGGAGATGCCGCGTGCGGGCGCCTTCCGCGCCGCCCTCGGGCCGCAGCTCCTCCTGAGCCTCCGACACGACCGTGACCGCTTCGACATCGCCGGCGCCCTGGATCGCCTGGACGATGGCGTCGACCGTTGCCGCCGAATCGAGCCGGAAGGCCAGGCGCCCGTCGAAGTCCTCGGACTCGAATGCCGTCGGGGGCGGCGTGATTCCGTGCACGGTGCCGAGCGCCTGCGCCTTGCGCAGCACGATCAGCGCGCGCCCACCCTTGAGCAGCGAATCGGGACGCAACGTCACCTGCACCAGGCGACCCTCTTCCGGTACCGCGGCAGGAGTGGCCGCGGTGGAGGGGGTCGAGGATGTGGAGGTGGTGGAGGGCGTGGCGGAGACGGCAGCGGCGGCCGGCGGCGGCGTCGCGCGCGCGGCACGGGGAGCCATGGCGGCGCTCGCCCGCTCCAGCTCCGCGGCGACCGCGGCGACATCCAGCTCGCCCTCGCGGCCCACCACGGACAGCTCCACCGATCGCTCCAGGAGGTCCACGGTGCGGAACATCAGCTGCACCAGATCGTCAGTCACGGCGGTCGAGCTGCGGCGCAGGGCGTCGAGCAGGTTCTCCGCGCGGTGCGCCAGATCGGCCACGCGGGCGTACCCCATCGTGGCCGCCATGCCTTTCACCGTGTGCACCGCGCGAAAGATGCCGCTCACGGGCTCGCGCGCCGCCGGATCTCGCTCCCACTCGAGGAGCAGATGGTTGCACGCGCTCAGGTGCTCGCGGGATTCGGCGAGGAACAGCTCGGCGTACTGCGAGAGATCCATGCTAACCGAGAACCCGCTGCACGGCCTCGAGCACGCGGGAGGGCTGGAACGGCTTCACTACGAAGTCCTTCGCGCCGGCCTGAATCGCCTCCACCACCAGGGCCTGCTGACCCATGGCACTGCACATCAGCACCTTGGCGTTGGGATCGCCCTTCACGATCTCCCGCACCGCGTCGATGCCGCCCATGTCGGGCATCACGATGTCCATCGTGACCAGATCGGGCCGGAGCAGCTTGTATTTCTCAACGGCCTGGGCGCCGGTCTCAGCCTCGCCCACGATCTCGAAGCCGGCCTGCGTCAGGATGTCGCTGATCATCGTCCGCATGAAGATGGCGTCATCGCAGACGAGGACGGTGTGGTTCACACTTCCTCCCTAGGAAGCAAGAATTGGGGTTAGCAGGGCGTCAGTATCGAGGACCACGAAGAGCTGCCCGCTCCGGCGGCCCACAGCCCGCACCAGCGCCGGGTCGATGCCGGGCAACGCCTGTCGGCGCTCCAGCGTCTCGCCGCCTACCGAAAGGAGGTCGATCACTTCATCCACCGTAAAGCCGGCGATCTTGCGACCACCCGCGAATTCCAGCACCACGGTGGTTCCGGGCGGCGTTTCCCCTTCCGGCGTCTCCCCGGTCGGCGCCGGCTGGCCAAGCGCCCGCCATCCCTCCACCACCGTCACCAAGCTCCCGCGGACGTTGATCACCCCAGCCACGACCACCGGGGCACCCGGAATTCTGGTGGTTGCCAGGCGCGGCAGGATCTCCCGCACCGTTTCCGCCGCGGCCGCACAGGCGAGGGCGCCTACGCGGAACACGAGCAGCCGGACCACCCCGCCGTCAGCCATCAGAAGCGAAGAAGCCAAGATACTGCAAGGGGTTGCGCTGAGCAAGCAAATTGGGATCTTCGGCCCCTTCGGCCAGGGCCGGGAGCAATTCCACGGGCCATTCGGACGTGAGCGCCAGGCGCGCGCCGGTCACGGGATGCTCCAAGGTGAGCATGGCGGCATGCAACAGCTGCCGGGGCGCGAGCTCCTCGATCCGCTCCGCCGCCCGGCGCATCGACGGGGTCACCCGGCGGCTCCCTCCCAGGGCGTACTCCCGGTCGCCCACCACCGGGTGGCCGACATGGGCCAGGTGAACGCGGATCTGATGCGTGCGCCCCGTCCCCAGCCGCACGCGCAACAGGTCGATATGGGCGAACCGGGCGACAACCTCGGCGTAGGTGACGGCATGCCGGCCGCCCGCCTTCACCGTCATCCGCTGCCGGTCGGCGGGGTTGCGCATGATAGGCGCTTCGATCGTCACGCGTTTGTTCGCCAGATGCCCCCACGCGACCGCCGCGTACACGCGCTCCACCCGGCGTTGCTCGATCGCGCGGGCCAGGCGCCGGTGCGCTTCATCGGTCTTGGCGATCAGCAGCAGCCCCGAGGTGTCGCGGTCGAGCCGGTGCACGATCCCGGGGCGTCCGGGCTCCGCGCCCGGGGCCAGCGCGGTGCCGCGAGTCGTCAGCACGTTGACGAGGGAATCGTCCCAGTGCCCCGGGCCGGGATGGACCACGAGGCCGGCCGGCTTGTCGAGCACCGCCATGTGCTCGTCCTCGAACACGAACGCGAGGTCACGCGCCGCCGGGGCGTACATGCGGGGTTCTGCCGTGGGAGGGAACGACACGGACACGACGGTGGCCCGGGCCAGCTGCGCTGATGCGCGCAACGGACGCCCGTCGGCGGAAACGCGCTTGTCGGCTATGAGACGGGCGGCAACCGTACGGGAGAGGGACAGCTGCTCGGCGAGAAAGCGGTCGAGGCGTTCGGTCTCGGCGACGGCCACGCAGAACGTGACCACCGTCTCGCTCACGGCTCGGCCGCCCGAGCCTCCTTCGCGCGGTCCTGGGCCCGGCCTTCGAGCCAGAGCGACACCGCGAGGGCGATCGCGCCCACCGTGATGGCGGAGTCGGCGACGTTGAAGGTGGGCCAGCGCCGGTTGCCGATGCCGACATCCAGGAAATCCACGACTCCGAGGGGGCTGCGCACCCGGTCGATCACGTTGCCGACGGCGCCGGCACACACGAGCGACAGGGATAACAACCGCACACGGTCACCGCGCGGCGCCGCCCGCACCATGGATCCGAGCACCACCAGCGCGACCAGCGCCAGGGCGAAGAAGATCCAGCGGGAGTACTCCCCCAGGCACAGCCCGAACGCGGCGCACTCGTTGTACACCAGGCGCAGCTGCACGAAGTCGCCGATCACCGGAATGCGGAGGCGGCGGGAGAGCACCGCCTCAGCCACCAGCTTGGTGACGATGTCGAGGACGACGATGATGGTCGCCGTGCCCCAGAACAGCCGGCGCTCAGCGGCGCTTTCCATCTTCTTCTTTCGCCTTGCACTTGATGCAGAGCCGCGCGTGCGGCAGCGCGTCCAGCCGCTCGAAGCTGATCTCCTCCCCGCAGTGCTCGCACGTTCCGAACGTCGCCGGGTTGCGGTACAGCCGGCGCAGCGCCTGATTCACGTGCCAGAGGTACCGCCCCTCCTGCGAGGCGAACAGGAACGCTTTCTCCCGTTCCATCGCATCGGTCCCCTGATCGGCCATGTGGAAGGAGTAGCTCGACAGGTCGCCGTCCGAAGCCTGGAGGCTCGAGTTGAAGGACTCGTCATAGTGGCCGAGCTCCTTCATGACGCGCGCCCGCTCCTCGAGCAGCCGCTTTTCGAGATGCGCCAGCTGCTTCTTGGGCATCCCCTTGCTCTTGGGCTTGCTCTTACCCTTGGCCTTGGGTTTGGCTTTCGGGGATTTGGTCGGCATTTATCGCGTTCCGCCCTTTCGTCCGTCGTGGCGTCGCACCGCGATGGTCACGGAGCGACCTTCGATGTCCAATTCCCTGCTCAGGTCTGCCGCCTCGAGCACGCCACCGAGCACCGTCTTGCGCGCCAGCGTCTCGCCTTCGACAAAGCTCTGGAACGCCGCGATCGCCGCGATCACCTCGTCCGAGCCCGCGACCGCCAGCTCGATGCGCGTCGCGAAGTCATAGCCCGCGTCCTTGCGCAATCGCTGCACGCGGTTCACCACCTCGCGCGCCAGCCCTTCCTGCAGCAGATCCACCGTCAGGCGGGGATCGATGGCCGCCACGTACGGCCCATCGGACTGCACCGCCCAGTCGCTCACCACCTCGCGCGTCACGGTCACATCCTCAGGTCGAAACTCGAACTCCCCGACCTGCACGGGCGCGCCGCGCTCCAGCGCCTGGAGCTGCTCCGTGGTGAGCTGCGCCACGGCCGCCGCCGCGCGGGGTGTGTCCTTGGCGTAGCGTTTCCCCAGGCTGCGGAACTCCGCCTTGCCCTTGAGCCGCACCAGGTCGTGGTCCGACCCCGCGACCTCAATCGCCTTGGCGTTCACTTCGGCGGCGAGGATATCTAATAGGTCTGCAAAGGCCCTGCCCTTCACCGCGGCCGGGACCGCCACCTGGAGGGTGGCGACCGGCTGCCGCACGCTCAGCCCCCGGGTCTCACGGGCCGCCCGCGCCAGGGACGCCAGCTTGCGTACCGCCCCCATCGCGGCGATCAGCTCCGGCTCCCGGCGGCCTTGCTCGGCCGGAAACGGCGCCAGGTGGACCGAGGTTCCCGTCAACGCGCGGTGCAGCCAATCGGCGAGAAACGGCGCGGCCGGGGCGAGCAGGCGCGTCACGGTCACGAGTGCCTCGTGCAGCGTCGCCAGGGCCGCGTCGTCGGCCGCCCGGTCGGGGGCCCAGAAGCGGGCGCGGTTGGCCCGCACGTACCAGCGGGACAGATCCTCCTCCACGAAGTCGAGGATGGCCCGCACGCCGGCCGTGACGTCGTAGCCGTTCCAGGCCTCCCGTACCGCGGTGGTCACCTCGTCGAGACGCGCGAGCAGCCAGCGGTCGGCGAGCGGCCGCTCGACCACCGGCTGGACCGCGCCGCCGGGCTGCCACTGCTCGGCGTAGCGGGCAAAGAATCCATACGAGTTGCGCAGCGCGTTGAGAAACCCGCCCACGATTTTGGGAATCTGGAGTGCGTCGAATCGCTTCGGGACCCAGACCTGACTCTGGCCCATGAGATAGAGCCGCACCGCGTCCGCGCCGTGCTCTTCGAGCACGCTCCAGGGATTGACGACGTTCCCGCGGCTCTTGGACATCTTCTGTCCCTGGGCGTCCAGCACCAGCTCGTTCACCACCACGTGGCGATAGACTGGCTGGTCCAGCACCGCGACTCCGATCGCGAGCAGCGAATAGAACCAGCCGCGCGTCTGGTCCACCCCCTCACAGATGAAGTCGGCCGGAAAGTGCGCCTGGAACTCCGCCTGATGTGCGAACGGGTAGTGCCACTGGGCGTACGGCATCGCGCCCGAGTCGAACCAGGCGTCGATCACTTCGGGGACGCGCCGCATCGTGCCACCGCATTGCCGGCACCCCCACGTGTAGCTGTCGATGTGCGGTTTGTGCGGATCGAAATCCGCCGGCAGCGCGTGACCCCACCGCTCCGCGAGCTCGGCATACGCGCCGATCACCTCGCGATGCTCGGCTTCCCGGTCACATTGCCACACGTTCAGGGGCGTGCCCCAATAGCGATCGCGCGACAACGCCCAGTCAACGTTGTTCTCGAGCCATTCTCCGAACCGCCCCGTCCCGACCTCGGGCGGATGCCATTCCACCTGCGCGTTGGCCTCGAGCAGCCGCGCCTTGATCGCGCTCGTGCGCACGAACCACGACGTGCGGGCGTAGTAGATCAGCGCCGAGTCGCACCGCCAGCAGAAGGGATAGGTGTGCGTGTGGGGGCGCGTTTCCAGCCAGCGGCCGTCGCGCTTCAGACGGTCGATGATCAGCCGGCTCGTGTCCTTGTCGGTAACCAGTCTCCCGTTGATTTCGGGCCAACGTGTGTCCTGAAACGTGCCGTCCGCCGCAACCGGGTTCACGAGCGCGAGGCCGTACTGCTGCGCGGCGAGGTAGTCGTCGGCGCCGAACGCGGGGGCCAGGTGCACGAGCCCCGATCCCTCGTCCGCCGACACGAACGCGGCCCCGACCACCACGCCGCGCTGGCCCTCCTTGGGCAGCGGCACCACGTCGAGCGGCCGCACGTAGCGCTGGCCGACCAGATCCCGCCCGAGATACTGGGCGACGCGCGTCCCTTCGCGCCAGCGCCCGGTCCCCGACGCGCACGTCCCCCGCGCGCGCGCTCGCGATGATATAGCGGGTGCCGTCGACGTCGTACTCCCCGTACTCGAGCTCCGGGTGCACGGCGACGGCCACGTTCGAGAGCAGCGTCCACGGCGTGGTGGTCCAGATCACGAGCACGCGGCGCGGGTCGGACTCGAGCGCGAACGTCACGTACACCGAGTTGGCCTGCACGGTCTCGTAGCCCTGCGCCAGCTCGTGCGAGCTGAGCGCCGTCTCGCAGCGCGGGCAGTACGGCAGCACTTTGTGGCCCCGGTACAGCAGCGCCTTGTCGTGCAGGCGCTTCAGCAGCCACCACACCGTTTCGATGTAGTCGTTCGTGTAGGTGATGTAGGGGTGCTCGTAATCGAGCCAGTACGCGATCCGGTCCGACAACGCCTCCCAGTCGGCCTTGTAGGTGAAGACACTCTGCCGGCAGAGCTGGTTGAACGCGTCGATGCCGTACGCCTCGATCTGCTTCTTGCCGCTGATCTTGAGCTGTTTCTCGATTTCGATTTCGACCGGGAGCCCGTGCGTGTCCCACCCGGCGATGCGGGTCACCGCCTGCCCGAGCATCGTGTGGTAGCGGCAGACCAGATCCTTGATGGTGCGGGCAAAGACGTGATGGATTCCGGGCCGGCCGTTGGCGGTGGGCGGGCCCTCGAAGAACACGAACGGCGGCCCATAGCGCGCGGCTTCCATGCCGCTCTCGAACAGCCGCTCGGCCTTCCAGGTGGCGAGCAGCTGTTTCTCGAGCGCGTCGGCCGACAGCTTGGGGTCGAGCGGCGGGAACGCCATCAGTTCATCCGCTCGAGCACGCCGCGAATCAGCGCCGTGAGTTTGGGCTCGGCGGTCCGTGCCACCGCGAGGATCCGCTCCACCGTCGCCGGCTGCAGCGCGTCGGGCAGGCACTGGTCGGTGATGATCGAAACCCCGAGCACACGCATCCCGACGTGCACCGCCGCGATCACCTCGGGCACCGTGCTCATCCCCACCACGTCGGCGCCCAGCGTGCGCAGCATGCGGTACTCGGCCCGGGTCTCGAGGTTGGGTCCGGGGACGGCGACGTACACGCCTTCCCGCAGCGGAATCCCCTGCTCCAGCGCGACGGCCCGCGCCAGCGCCCGCAACTCCCGGTCGTACGGCTCCGACATGTCGGGAAAGCGCGGCCCCAGGGTGTCGTCGTTCGGGCCGACGAGCGGGTTGTCGCCCAGCAGATTGATGTGGTCGGCGATCAGCATCAGCTCGCCCGGGCTCCAGAGCGGATGCATCCCGCCGCACGCGTTCGACACGACGAGCAGGCGTGCGCCCAGCGCGTGCAGCACGCGCACCGGGAAGGCAATCTGTTGGAGGGAGTAGCCTTCATAGCGGTGGAACCGCCCCTGCATCGCCACGACCCGCCGGCCCGCCAGGGTCCCGAGCAACAGCCGGCCGGCGTGGCTCTCCACGGTCGCCCGCGGGAACCCGGGGATTTCCTCGTAGGGGATGCGGGTCGCGATCTGCATCTCATCGGCAAGGCCGCCCAACCCGGTACCGAGAATGACCGCCACATCGGGCGCAAGCGCCATCCGCGCCTGCACGGCGCGGACCGCTTCCGCGATCATCCCTCGCGCTGCCCGCCCAGCGCCTTGAGCTCGGCGAGCTGCCGCTCGAGCAGGCCGCGGAAATCGCCGAGGTAGGCCTGATACTGCCGCTCGACCTCGGCCAGCTCGCGCCGCACGTCGGCTTCCGCCGTGCGCGCCTCATCCACGATCCGCCGCGCCTCGCCCTGCGCCTCGCGCACGATCAGCTGCGCCTCCTTCGTGGCCGCGGCCCGCGTCTCGTCGCGCAGCTGCTGGGCGGCGACCAGTGCGTCGTTCATGGCGCGCTCGCGCTCGCGGAACACCGCCAGCTGCTCCGAGAGCGCCTCGAGGCGCTCCTCGAGCACCGCGCGCTCGCGCAGGATCCGCTCCAGCTCGTCGGCGACGCGCGTGCGGAACTCTTCGACGCCCACCGGCTCGAAACCGCGCAGCGTCTTGCGAAACTCCTGCTTGCGGATGTCCAGCGGGGTGAGGTGGAACCCGTCGTCGGTCACCCCGTCCTCGGGCCGAACAGGGCGGTACCGAGGCGGAGCATCGTCGCTCCCTCCTCGATCGCGACGCCGTAGTCGCCGGTCATTCCCATCGAAAGTGCCGGCAGCCATAGTCCCTCCCCCTGCAGGGTGTCGCGCAGCAAACGCAACTCGCGAAACGTGCGGCGCTGGACCTCATGGTCCTCGGTGAGCGGCGCCACCGTCATGAGGCCGTCGAGTTTGAGATGCGGCTGGCCGGCCACTGCCCGCGCGAGCCCCGGGGCCTCCGCCGGGTCGCAACCGCTCTTCTGGGCTTCCCTCGCCACATTCACCTGCAGCAGTACGCGCACCGTCACATTCTGTTCCGCGGCACGCCGTTCCAGCTCAGCCGCCAGCGCTTCCGAATCAACCGAATGCACCAGCACGAACCGGCCCGGAATGTGCCGCGCCTTGTTGCGTTGCAGATGACCGATCATGTGCCACCGGGCGCCCCGGCCCGCGGAGCCGTCGATCTTGTCGAGCGCTTCCTGCACCCGGTTCTCGCCCAGGTCGGTCAGTCCCGCGGCGAGCGCGGCGGCAACCGCATCGAGCCCGAAGCCTTTCGTCACCGCAATGAGCGTTACCGGATGCGTCCACCCCCCGGCGGCCTGCCGCCGGACGATCTCCGCCCGCACCTGCGCCAGCCGCTCGGGCAGGGCCCGAAAATCCATAAGCGTGGGAACTTAGCCCTACCGGCGTGGTGAAACAATGCTCGCCGCGCGGTCACCCCGGCGTGGCGATAAGCCGTTCGCCGCCTTCGAGGTGCGAGATCACCCCGGAGAGGAGGTCGCGCACTTGCTGCGGCGTGAGCTTGCGGTGCAGCAGGCCATGGCTGGCCACGGAAATCGTGGAGGTTTCTTCCGAGACGACGAGCACGGTCGCGTCGGTCTCCTCGGAGAGCCCCAGCGCCGCGCGGTGGCGCGTGCCGAGCGATTTGTCGGTCACCTTGAACTGCGTGAGCGGCAGCACGCACCCCGCCCCGATGATGTGGTCGCCGCGGATCAACACGGCGCCGTCGTGCAGCGGGGAGTACGGAGTGAAGATGGTGGTCAAGAGGTCGGCGGACACCTTCGCTTCCATCGGCACGCCCGACGAGATGAACTCCTCGAGTCCGATGTCCCCTTCGACCGCAATGAGCGCGCCGGTGCCGGCGCGCGACAACCGGTCCATGGCCTCGGCGATTTCCTCCGCCACCGACTGCCGATCGCCCTGGGAGAACCGGCGCATCAGGCGCGACTGGCCGAGCCGCGCGAGCGCGTTGCGCAGCTCCGGCTGGAACACGACCACGGCCGCGAACGCGCCGTACGTGAACACGACGCTCAGCAGGAAACTGATCATCTGAAACTTGGCGAACAGCGCGGCGAAGTAGGCGACCGACAGGATCATCACGCCCACGACGATTTGCATCGCCCGCGTCCCCACGAGGAACAGGAGGAAGCGGTAGATCACGAACGCGACGAGCAGGATCTCGACGACATCCGGCCACAGCCGCGGGATGAGAAATTGGTAGGAGTCGAAGCTCACGCTGGATTCGTGGTCGCGCTGGCGATACTCAATGCCTCGCGCGCGAGGGCGACATTGTGGACCCGGAAGAGACGCGCGCCCCGCTCCCAGGCGAGGGCGCAACTCACGGCCGTCGCCCGGTCGCGGTCCTCCACCGGCCGGCCCGTGACCTTCCCAAGAAACCGCTTGCGCGACGGGCCGACGGCTACAGGATAGCCCAACCCCACGACCGCCGCCAGTTCGTCGAGCAGCCGGAAATTCTGGGCGGAGGTCTTCGCAAATCCGAACCCGGGGTCGAGGACGATCCGCGCCGCGCCCACCCCCGCCGCCTCCGCGCGCTCGGCCGCCGCGCGCAGCTCCGCGGCCACTTCGACGGCGACGTGCTGGTACGTCGCCATCGCATCCATCGTCTCGGGCGTGCCCCGCATGTGCATCAGGATCAGACCCACCCCCGCCCGGGCTGCGACCTGCAACAACTCGACGTCGAACGCCCCCGCCGATACGTCGTTCACGACGTTAGCGCCGGCCGCGATCGCCGCCCGCGCCACCGCGCTGCTGCGCGTGTCCACCGAGATCGGCCCCAGGCCCCGCCGCACGAGCTGCTCCACCACCGGAACCACGCGCTCGTGCTGCACCGCGTTCGGGACCGCGCTAGCCCCCGGACGGGTCGACTCGCCACCGACATCGATCAAGTGGCAGCCATCGGCCTTCAGCCGCTCCGCGTGCGCCAACGCCGCATCGAGCCCTGAGAAGCGCCCACCGTCCGAAAAGGAATCCGGCGTCACATTGAGCACGCCGATGAGGACCGGCGAGTCGAGCGCGATCTCGCCGCCGGCGATCGCCCAGGCCTGCGGCGGCTCCGCGTACGCCGACAGGAACCGCGCCAACTCGACGCTCAGGCCGCTCAAGCCCTCCGGCACGCGGTCGGGACGGGCGAGCGGCGCCAGCCGGCTCGCGGCACCGCCCACCAGGGCCCAGCCGTCTCCGGTCAGTACATCGGTACCCGAGCGGGCGCTCCAGCGCACCAGCGCTTCGCGTTCCGCTTCGGAGATGTGCTCGAGGAGAAGAAGGAGAAACTGGACTCCGGAGGCGGCGAGCCACGCGGGATGTGGCTCCCACCCGCGGGCCGCGAGCGCCGCGCGCACCGCCTCCGGAGTGCGGGCGGCGAGCGCGGTGACCGTCACGCCCCGGCGGGCTCGGGTGGAGGACTGCCCAGAATGGAGCCCGGCGCCGGGGTCGGCGCGGGCGGCTTCTCTTTCATCACTGGCCCGCCCGACGCCGGTGCCGCAGGCGAAGGGGGCAGCGGCGGCAGGGGCGTCCCAGCCGCCACCATCAGAATTTCCTCGCGGTCGAGCGTCTCGCGCTCGAGCAACGCGGCGGCGATCCGGTCGAGCGCCTCACGATGCTCGAGCAGAATGCCGCGGGCGCGCTCGAATGCGTTGCCCAACAGGCGTTTGAGCTCGGTGTCGACCAGCTCGGCGGTGCGCTCGGAGATCTCGCGCCGCTGCATCATTTCCCGGCCGAGGAAGATTTCGGCCTCGCGGTCGCCCACGGCGATCGGCCCGACGACCTCGCTCATCCCAAACTGCGTGACCATGCGGCGTGCCATCTCGGTCGCCTGCTGGATGTCCTGCGACGCGCCGGTCGTCACCTTTTCGGGTCCGAACACCAGCTCTTCGGCCACGCGGCCGCCATAGGCCATCGCCAGGCGGCCGAGGATGTATTCCTTCGTGTAGTTGTGCCGGTCTTCTTCGGGCAGCGAGAACGTGATGCCGAGCGCGCGGCCGCGCGGCACGATCGTCACCTTATGGATCGGATCGAGCCCCGGCACCTTCAGGCTCACGAGCGCATGCCCCGCTTCATGGTACGCGGTGAGCTTCCGCTCTTCGTCGGACAGGACCATGCTCCGGCGCTCCAGCCCGAGCATCACCTTGTCCTTGGCGTCTTCGAGGTCGGCGTTGTCCACGGCCGGCTTGTTGCGCCGGGCGGCCAGCAGAGCGGCCTCGTTGACCACGTTCGACAGCTCGGCGCCCGACAGTCCGGGCGTCCCCTTGGCGATGCGCTCGAGGTTCACAGTGGGCGTGAGTGGGATCTTGCGCGTGTGCACGCGCAGGATCTGCTCGCGGCCCTTCACGTCGGGCATGTCCACCACGATCTGCCGGTCGAACCGGCCCGGCCGCAGCAGTGCGGGATCCAGGATGTCTGGCCGGTTAGTGGCAGCGAGCAGAATCACGCCGTCGTTCGACTCGAACCCATCCATCTCCACGAGCAGCTGGTTCAGGGTCTGCTCCCGCTCGTCATGCCCGCCGCCCAGGCCCGCCCCGCGGTGCCGGCCCACGGCGTCGATTTCGTCGATGAAGATGATGCAGGGAGCGTGAGACTTGCCCTGTTCGAACAGGTCCCGCACGCGCGACGCACCCACGCCCACGAACATTTCGACGAAGTCCGAGCCCGACATGGAGAAGAATGGGCGCCCCGCCTCGCCCGCGACTGCCTTGGCGAGCAGCGTTTTGCCCGTGCCGGGGGGCCCGATGAGCAGGGCGCCTTTGGGAAGGCGGCCCCCGAGGCGCTGAAACTTCTGCGGGTCCTTGAGGAAGTCGATGATCTCCTCGAGCTCCTGCTTGGCTTCGTCACACCCCGCGACGTCGGCAAACGTGATCTTGGGCGTGTCGCCCGACAGCAGCTTGGCCTTCGACTTCCCGAACGCGAACGCGCGGTTTCCGCCCTGCTGCATCTGGCGCAGCATGAAAATGATCAAGCCGAGGATGAACAGGTACGGCAGGAAACTGAACAGGAAGACCCCGAACGACTGTTTTTCCTCGCGGGCGCGGACATCCACACCCTTCTGCCGCAGGGTGGCCACCCAGGAATCGCTCGATTCGAACGGCAACAGTGTGGTGAAATGCTCGGCCGTGCGGTGCGCCACCGTGACCGGCGTCTTGAGCTCGCCGCGCAGCTGCTGCCGCTCGGTGATCTCCACGGTCACGACGTTGCCGCTCTCGAGCTGCTCGGTGAACTGGGAATACGACATGTCCACCGCGTCCTGCCGGCGGCTCGAGGCGAACTGCACCAGGGCGATCGACCCGGCGATGAGCAGGGCCCAGAACGACAGGGTCCGGAGCGTGCGACCCCAGTTGAAATCCCGGGGGGGCTGAATGCGATTGGCCATTACGTCAGACTCGCAATATAAGGAAGGTGCCGGAAGTCCTCGGCGTGGTCGAGCCCGTACCCCACGAGAAAAGTCCGCGGAGCGTCAAATCCGACGAACGCCGGCTCCACCTCCATCCGTTCGGCCATACGCTTGTGCAACAAGGCGCACACGTTCAGACTCCTCGGCCGTCGTTCCCGCAGCAGCGCCACCATCCGGTTGAGCGTGCTTCCCGTCTCGACGATGTCTTCGACCAGCAGAATGTGCTTACCCTCCAGGTCGGTTTCCGGATCGTAGAGCAGCTGCACCGTGCCGCTGGTGGTCATCGCGGCGCCGTAGCTCGCGGCGACGAGAAAATCGACCTGCAACGGCCGCTCGATCCGCCGCACCAGATCGCTGAGAAAAATGAAGCTGCCCTTGAGCAGCCCCACCACCAGCAGCTCGCCGTCCGGATACTGCGCCGTGATCTCGAGCCCCAGCGCGCGCACCCGCGCGGCAATGGCCTGCTCGTCGAACACGACGCCCGCAAACTTACGCCCGCCGGTCTGCTTCAGGCTCACGGGACTCGGTAACATCGAGCCGAACCGCTGCGGTTCCCGGCGGCGGGAGGTCGGCCGCACTCCGGCAGATCCCGGGAATCCAGAGAATCGTTTCGCCGCGGGCGACCACGGGGTATCGTCCCCGCTCCCCGCGCGGCACCTGTGCTTCCATCAGCAAGCGGCGCACCGGCCGGTGCCCCACGCCGCCCAGCGGCACCAGGCGGTCACCCGCGTGATAGGAACGCAACTCCCAACCATCGGGTCCGATCCAGGTGGTCCAACCCGCCCGCTCGAGCGTGCGCGGCGCTGGCGCCATCTCCCATTGCACGACGAACTCACCGAATACGGCGCGTCCCGGTGCGGCCGCACCCACCACCGCCTGCGGCGCCGGGCCCGCCTCGCGGAACACCCGCAGGCGTTCGAACGCCGTCTCGGCGGTCCATCCGCCCGGCAGCTGCATACGGCGGCCGGAGGGCTTGGCGGCGAAGGCCGCCATCTGCCGCGCTTTACCCGGACCCAGCACCAATCCGGCACGCCGCGCTGCCGCCGCGAGCAACGCGGCCGCCAACGCCGGATCATAGCGGGCGAGCACCCCCCGAGCAACGTCAAAACCACCGCCGTGGGCTCGAAGTGACAGCTCGGGAACGAGTTCCAACGCGTGGTCCCACGCGCGCCGATCCCAGGCGGCGTGGCGACCCAAGCGCAGCACGTCGGCGGCCACGCCCGGACCGAACCGCTTGCCCAGGAGCGGCAGCAGCTCGGTCCGTACCCACGAGCGCGCGTGCCGGGGATCGCGATTCGCCGGGTCGTCGTACACCGCGACACCGCGCGCGGCGGCGTACTCGGCGAGGTCTACCTTGGCGAACGGGAGCAGCGGGCGCACCAGCCCGCCGGGCCCACGCCCGGGGATCCCGGCGAGCCCCGCCAATCCGCTGCCGCGCAACACTCGCAGCAGCACCGTCTCGGTCTGGTCATCCTGGTGATGTGCGGTCACGAGGTAACGGGCGCCGCCGCGCTGCTGCACCTCCCGCAACCAGCGATAGCGTGCCCGCCGGGCCACCGTTTCCGACGTGTCCGGCCCAAGCTCGAGCTCGCCCAATTCGAACGGGCAGATTGTACTGTTCCGCCAATTCTCTGACCGCCTGCCCGACTGCCCGACTGCCCGCCTGCATCCCGTGATCCGCGTGCGCAGCCGTGAGACTCAGGCTCCACTCCGCCGCGACCTGATGCATCAGATCGAGCAACACGAGCGAGTCCCCGCCCCCGGAAACGGCCACAATCGCCCCACCGGGTTCGGAGAACAGGCGCGTACGCGCGAGATGGGCACGGAAGCGATCCAACAGCGGAGCCATGTCATATAATTAACACATGCACCCCGACCATACCTATCAGCTGCTCCGCAACCTCACGTCTCCCGTGGTGGCGATCACCAGCGAGCGCGCCGGCAAGCGCAACGGCATGATCTCCGACAGCGCGATCCGCGCCTCGATCGTCCCCACGATCCCGCGGGTCTCGGTGTACATCCACAAGTTCAATCTCAGCCACGACATGATCTACGAGACCGGACGGCTGGTGATGCACCTGCTCCGTCAGGACCAGTTCGAGCTGATCCACCGGCTGGGATTCGTGAGCGGGCGCACCAAGGACAAGCTCGCGGACGTCCCGCACCACACCGGCCGGCTGGGCGCGCCGGTGCTGGATCAGTGTTATGCGCATTTCGAGTGCCGCGTGGTGAACGCGATGGACACCGGCAGCTCGACCTGCTTTTTGGGCGACGTGGTCGAGGTCGGGCACGGTGCGGCGGCCGCAGCCGCGGGCGAGGTGATGACCGCCGGGTATTTCCGGCCCACATGCCGGCCGCGTGGCGGACGGACTACGAGGAACACCTGCAGGCCGCTCAGCGGTTTGCCGCCGAGCGGTCTCATGACATCCGGGCCGTCGTGTGGAAGGGGCCGAAGGGCTAGACGCGCCGCGGGAGCGAGCGCCGGGAGCACTGAGAGCGCCAGCGCGACGAGCAGCAGCGCCCCGAGCGTGATCACCGACAGCGATTCGAGCCGCCCGGCCCACGTCCAGCCGACGAACCCCTGCGCGCTGAGGGTGAGGCAGGCGAACGCGGCCCACCAGCCCGCCAATCGCCACCGGTGCGCGGCCGTGTCATGAGGCATCTCACGGAGCGCGGTCCAGACCAGGACCGCGGGCGCAAGCAGCGTCACGAAATGCGCCGTCCAGGCGAGCGGGGAGACGAGGGTCATTGCCGCCAGGCAGATCGCGTACTCTGCGGCGCAGCGCCGGTCACGCAGGTCGCGCGGGTCGTGCCGAAACCGCCACGCGAGCCCGGCGAGCGCCAGCGCCGCCAGGGCCCAGAAAGCCCGAGCCACTGCCGCCGTCGACCACGCGGCAATTGACACGTTGAGGGGATTGGTGCTGCCGCCTTCGACGGTCAGAAAGCGCTTCAGCGCCGACTGCAGCGCCTGGTTCGGGTGGTGTGCGATCGGCTTCAGCAGCTCCCCACCCACCACCGCGTGCCAGCTTTTCCACTGCGTCGCCACCCCGTCGGCGCCGAAGATCGCGACGGGAATGACCAGGTTCAGCAGCACGAGGAACCCGACCGTCCACCCCACTTCGCGCCAGCATCGCTTGTAGACGAGGTAGCCGAGCAGCAGCACCGGCACGGCCTTGATGCTCGCGGCCAGGGCGAGTGCGAAGGCGCCCGCGATCGGCCGCTGCTCGCGAAACAGGACGAATGCCAGCAGCGAGAGGAAACAGCAGCTGGGCGTTGATCTGTCCGTGCTGCAGGTTGTCCAGGAACAAGCGCGCGGTGACCAGCAGCGGGATGACCACCGGGGCCGACGCGAATGCGAGCCGATCCGGCGAGCGGGGCCAGAAGGTGAGATCGCGGCCTTCGTCCACGAAGCAGCGGACGAGGAGCTTCAAGGATCCCCAGGCGGCAAGGACGCTGGCGATCTGCCACACGGCCAGCGTGGCGACACCCGAGATCCGGGCGCCAAGGCCGAGCAGCGCGGCGACGAGCAGGAAAAACGGCGGCCAGGAGTTGTACGGGTTGTCGTAGGGGTCACCCCCGGTCAGGACCACCTCGCCCAGGATGGGATAGTTGGTGTAGTCGAGGCGATCGGCCCGGGAGAGGGACCGCACCACCTCCGCCAGGGCGACGAGCAGTACGACGGCGTAGAGGGCGGCAATTGCGGCCCGCGTGGCGGACGACGAGCCGAGCCGCGGCCAGGGGTCCCGAGGAATCACCAGTGCGCGCAGCAGCGCACCCGCCTTTCGGGAGGAGATAGAAGCACCAAGCCCCCGATTGCGCGGGGGCCTGGCGGGAATAGCGGCGGTCGGACTCGAACCGACGACCCGCGGATTATGATTCCGCTGCTCTAGCCAGCTGAGCTACGCCGCCAGGAGTTGCGCGGAAGAACTTAGCGAATCACCTCACTCCGTGGGAGGGACAGCGCCCCCCTTGTGGCGATCATGCAACAATCCCACGTGCGCCTCGACGAATCGGTCACCGAGACATCTAGCGGGTTCCTTCACGAGACGTATGTTTCGACTCGTAGGGCCGATGGCCTCTGATCATTCTTGGGTCATCTCTTCCTCGCTCTGACGCCGCCGTCCGACGCCACCCCGATCGAGAGATCGCCCGCCCATTGGTTCCCGTCACGTAAGGGCAACGCTCGCGTTCGGCCGCAGGGGCACGGAACCTCGCCGGGTTTCGTGTCCCGCCGTCGGGCAGCCCGCGGGCCCGCCACCGGAGGAAGTATGAAACTTATGGCACGATGTTTCACCGTTGTTACCGGCGTCGTCGCGGCTTTCGCTCTGGCTTGCGATCCGCAACAGCCGACCGGCCCAGCACCCGATATCTCACTGCACCACAACAACGATCGCGGTAATCCCGATTGCCGCCTCAATGGGCGCGGCGACGGAAGAGGCCCCTACGACTTCCTCTGCGCCATCGAAATTCCCGGCAACCCGCTGACCAGCTCGCAGAAGGGGTGGGTCGAGCAGTCGAACTCGACGTACTTCCTCTCCGACGCCTCGAACAACGGCGTGGACGTGTTCGACGTCCGGACCCACAACTTCACAGGGCGCATCGCCGGCATGGCCGGAAACGTCACGACGGGCGGCGGAACCCCGACCACCAACGGCGCCGGACCGAACGCCTTCGTGTCGGCTCCGACCCGCGGCGACCATAGATGGGGCCACCATCATAAGCGCGGCCTCCCCGGCCGGGTGCTGTTCGTATCCGACGGCAACTCGACCCTGCACGTGGTGGACATGCAGGACCTGGACATCATCAAGTCCATCAGCACCGCCGACACGGGGTGCGACGGCGGGACCGCGACCACCCATTTCTGCGGGCGCTCGAACGAGATCGACTACGATCCCGTTCATCACGTCGTTGCCGTCTCCAATCCCAATCCGCTCTCCTGGCGCAAGTGCACGGTCGCGGGCGCGAATTGCACGAACAACGCGGGGATCACGGCGGCAGGCGGCGCGCTCGAGGGATATCTCACGCTCGTCTCCGCACGCTACCCGTACCGCGTGCTCGGCCATATGACGTTCGGCCCCGGAACAGTCGAAGGTCACGTGTGGGTGCCGCAGCTCAATCGGTTCCTGCTCCCGATGCAGGGCGCGCCGGGCGGGCCGTTCATCGAGATCATCAAGGTCCGGAGCCAGACGACCGAACCGCACCGCGTGTATGACTGCACGGCGCTTACGGGCGTTGCGGGCACCGGAAATAACAACCTCCGCATGGCGGGTCGCTTCATTTGGGCCCAGATGTGCGGCCGGCCGATGCGCATGAACCCGCGCACCGGCGAAGTGCTCAACGTCGTCACGAAAGTCTCGACCGGTGACGAAGACTGGGTCAACTTTGGTGACGACACCTTCCTCGTAACCGGGAACGATTCGGCGACCGGCGTCGCGTCGCTCGGGATCATGAACTCGCGAACGGGCGAGTGGCTGCAGAACGTGCCCAACATCGCAGGCGCGAGTCCGTCGGCGCACGAGGAGACCAATGAGATCTTCACGCGCGCGCTGTTCGCCGCGGCGACCGACACCAGCAGCGACGCGACGAAACGGAACCGCTGCGTGGTGAGAGGCCGGGGGTGCGTGGTGGTGTTCGCACGCACGGTGATACCGAAGGCCCACAAGAAGTAGGGAACATCGTGGTGCGGGAGCGCAGTCACCTGCGCTCCCGCACCAGTAGTATCTATGCCGCCCAGCGCCGCGAGTCGGGCGCCGCGGCGTGCGGTTTCACGAGCTTCCAGCGCCGGCACACCGGACAGCCGATGTAGGTCCGGCCGAGCCAATCCGTCTCGGTCTCCGCGCGGTGCCGGCAGGGCGCGGCGGCGCGTTTCACGCTGCGTTTGATACGTCTTGCGGCGCATGTCATTCCCCGGGGTTGCGGTCGTCTCCCTCAAACCACTCCCGGCCGAGCGCGGTTCCCTGCCCGCCAGCGCTACCTTGGCCGTGAAGCTCAACGCCGCCGTCGCGGCCTCGCCGTCGCGCACCGTCACCGACGCCGTCGTCGTGCCATAGACCTCGTGCCACGCCTCGATCGTGTAGGTCCCGGCGGGAAGATTCCTGATCGTGAATGCGCCGTCGCTCCCCGTCGTCGCAAAGAACGGATGGGGCAACACGCCCACGAAGGCGTGCATCCAGCCGTGCACGTTGCACTCGAACCGCACCATCACCTCGGGCGCGGTGAACACGCGATCCGTCGTCATCCCTGCCGTGGGTTGGCTGATGTTGAACGGACGGTTCTGCTTTCCCATCGCCTTGATGTTGTGCAGTAACGGGTCGCTATTGGCGATCTCGAGCTGCTGCCCGACCATGATGCCGAAGACTCTGGGGTGATACATGCACCCTTTCTGATCGATCACCACCGGTGTGCTGGGCACGGGATAGGTCGCGCCGGCCGGCAAGCCTGCCTTCACGTACACGAACACGGAGGCCAGCGTCCCGTTGGCGTTCACCACGACGACCTGCTCGTGCGGCGTGGACGAGTACTCGCTCTTGCACTTCGGCTCCTCCGCCATGTCGATGGCCGGGTTAGCGGGTGCCTTGCCCGAGAATTTGACCTGGCCCGAGATCGTCGCCGTGCCCATGGCGCCGCTCGAGGCGACCGCGGGGGCGGCCGAGGGCGAGCCCGGCGGCGTTCCCATCCCCTCGCCGAACGACACCTTCTCACCTTTGCCGCATGCCAGAACCAACACCAGAAGTCCCGATCCGGTTACGGCGGCTCAGTCTGGCTGCACGCATGGCTGCTCCTTGATGAGTAGGCGGGGCGGCAAGGACGACACCAGCGATACCACGTGGGGGGACGGATAGTTCCTGGACGCCCGTGGCGGAGCGCTGGGATGTGGATGGGACCAGACGGTACAGGATCTCCCCGTTGCGGATCATGCCGAACCGCTCGCGCGCGGCACGCTCCTGCGCCGCGGGGCTGGTTTCGAGATCGTGGGCCAGGCGCCCCAGGGAATCGAGCGTCGACCGCAGGTCCTGCACCGCCTGGCGCTCGGTGGCGACCTGGCGTCGCAGGGTGAGCCAGTCGAACGTGCTGTACTCACCGCCGAACACGGCGATCCATCCCAGCACGAGCGCGGCGCCGAGCGCGGCCAGCCGCCCGGGGGTCACAGGCCGTACATCTCCCGGCCCGGGTAGTAGGCCACGTCCCCCAGCTCCTCGGCGATCCGCAGCAGCTGGTTGTACTTCGCGACGCGGTCGGTGCGGGAGGCGCTCCCGGTCTTGATCTGCCCCACGCCGCTCGCCACCGCGAGATCGGCGATGAAAGTGTCTTCCGTCTCGCCCGAGCGGTGGGAGATCACGGCACCGTAGCCGCTCGAGCGGGCGCGCTCGATGCACTGCAGCGTCTCGGTGAGCGTGCCGATCTGGTTCACCTTGATGAGGATCGCGTTGGCGACACCCTCTTCGATCCCGCGCGCCAGCAGGTCGGGGTTGGTGCAGAAAATATCGTCGCCGACGAGCTGGACGCGCGCGCCCAGCTGCTCGGTGAGCCTGGCCCATCCCGTCCAGTCGCTCTCGGCGAGGCCGTCCTCGATCGACACGATCGGGTAGCGATCGATCCAGCCCTTGTAGAGCGCGATCATCTCATCCGCGGTCTTGCGGGCGCCGCCGCTCTTCTTGAACACGTACGTGCCGTCCTGATACAGCTCGGAGGCGGCGGGATCGAGGGCGATCGCCACATCTTTCCCCGCGTCGAACCCCGCCTCTTCGATCGCCGTCATGATTGCTTCCAACGCCGCTTCGTCGTTGGGCAGGTTGGGAGCAAACCCGCCTTCGTCGCCCACGGCGGCCGACAGGCCGCGCTTGGTCAGCACCCGCTTGAGGGCGTGGAACACCTCGACGCCGATGCGGAGACCTTCAGGAAAGGTGTCGGCGCCGATCGGCACCACCATGAATTCCTGGCAGTCGATGTTGTTCGTGGCGTGCGCGCCGCCGTTCAGGATGTTCATCATCGGCACCGGGAGCACGTGGCTCACCGGCGTCCCGAGAAAGCGGTACAGCGGCATCCCAGCGTCCGCCGCCGCGGCCCGGGCCACGGCCAGCGACACCGACAGAATCGCGTTGGCGCCGAGGTGCCCCTTGTTCGGCGTGCCGTCGAGCTCGAGCATCGCGAAGTCCACCGCGATCTGATCCTCCGCCGACATCCCTTCGAGCCGCGGTCCGATCACCTCGTTCACGTTCTTGACCGCCTCGAGCACCCCTTTGCCGCCGAAGCGCTGCTGGTCGCCGTCGCGCAGCTCCACCGCCTCGCGCTCGCCGGTGGACGCGCCACTCGGCACGGCAGCGCGTCCCGCCGCCCCGCTGGCCAGCGTCACGTCGCTTTCGATGGTGGGATTGCCGCGGCTGTCGAGGATCTCGCGGGCGTGGACCGAAATGATTGTGCTCATAGTGGCCCTACCCTAGTGGACCGGGGCGCCTGCGTCAACGCGCGCCTTGAGCGCCGGAGATCGCCGCCCGCACGCGGTCGCGCAATTTGTCGCGATCGGCCGCGGGTCAGGCCGGCGGTCGGGATCGGCTCCCCGATCTCGATGCGGATCGGCATCGGGTGCAGGCGCAGCCCGCCCTTCGGAAGGATGCGGTAGGTGCCATCCACGTACAGCGGGACGATCGGGACCTGGGCCGCGATCGCGAGCCCGAACGGCGCGTTCTTGAAGGGCTGCAGCTCCCCGGTGCGGCTGCGCGTCCCTTCGGGAAACACGATCGGGCGAGATGCCGCTGCGGATCGTTTCGGCGGCCTGCTCGTAGGCCGCGAACGCCCGCGCCCGGTTGAAGCGATCGATCATGATGTGCCCGGCGCGCCGCATCGCGAGACCGACGAGCGGGATCCGCCCCAGCTCCTCCTTGGCGACGAACCGTGTCGATCCCGGGCAGCGTGGCCGCGAGCGCCCAGATGTCGAACATCGACGTGTGGTTCGCAGCATAGAGCACGGGCCGGTCGCGGGGAATCCGGTCCAACCCCGCGGCCACGACTGGCGTCCCCGCCGCGCGCAGGATGTCCCGCGACCAATCAACGGTGGCCCAGTCGTACACGCCGCCCGGCCGCCGTTTCACGCCCAGGAGCGCCGCCAACACCGCCGCGAGCGCGTGCACAAACGTGGACGGCAGCGAGATCAGGGTGACCCAGAAGAACCGGATCATGGGGCGAAATGGTCGAAGCCCGCGGGCGCCGGGACCGAACGACCGGCTTCGGTGAGCCGCACTCCCGCGCCCTTCACGCAACGCCCGATGAGCGTGAGCGCGAGACCGGTCGCGCGCGTGAACGCCCGCGCGCTCCGCTCCCCGAAGCCCTTGGGCAGCGCGACCAGCAGCTCGTACTCCTCGCCGCTCGCGAGCGCGTCGCGCGGGGTCATGCCGGACCAGCAGGGAATCCGCTCCAGCTCGATCTCGAGTGCGATCCCCGACGCGGCGGCGAGGTGGCCGGCGTCCGCCGCGAGCCCGTCGGAGATGTCGATCATGGCCCGGGCGCCGTGCTGCGCCAACCAGCGCCCCGCTGGGATGCGCGGCATGGGCCGGGAAAACCGCTCGCGCAGCGCTCCCTCGGGTGCACGTCGCTGAGCGAAATTCCTCGAGCGCGCGTGCCACCCCACCGAGCTCCCCAGTCACCCAGACGCCGTCCCCGGCATGCGCTCCGCTGCGACGCACGGGCCGTTGCACCGTCCCGAGCACGCAGACATCCACGAGATAGCGCTCCGAGCGCACCAAGTCGCCGCCCAGCACCTTGGCGCCGACATGCTTCGCTGCCGCCGCGACGCCCGCCATGATGTCCGCGCCGGGATCTCACCGCTTCCCCCTTCCCCCTTCCCCCGTCCCCCGGGAATTCCGAGTGACACCAGCACTCCGACCGGTTTCGCTCCCTCAGCCGCGAGATCCGAGAGTGCCGCCGCCGTCGCCCGCCATCCGATCTCGGCGAACGAGAGCCATTCGGTGCGGAAGTGCACCCCTTCGAGGCTCAGATCCATGCTTACGGCCAGCGTGGTCGCGCCGAGCCGCAGCAACGCCGTGTCGTCGCCCAGCCCCTGCCCCACCGCGCCCAGCCGCGTGAAGATGGCGCGCAGCCGGTCGAATTCCGCGCCCGGGCCGAGCGGCAGACCCGATTTCATCGGCCCAGCGCCGCGGAGCGAGTGAAGCGCACCAGTCCGCTGTCCGTGGCAACCCAGACGAAGTCGCGCATCGACGGCGATATCGTGCACCGCGGCCGGAACGTCATCGGGCGCCCGCAAGACGTGGAACGTGCCGCGTGGCAGCTCCCAGAACGCCACGCCGGTCGTCCCCGCGATCCACACGCCGCCGGCCTCGGGATCGCCCGCGAGCGCGGTGATCGCGCCCAGGTCGGTGCGGGCGTGAAGCAGCGTCCACCGGCTCGTGGCGGGATCGCGCCAGGCGAACTGGTCCACGGTCACCACGACGAGCACGTCGCCGACGGTGGCGAGCGCGAGAATCGGCGCTCGCAATGAGGGTTGCTCGGCGATTTCCGGCGGGACGCCCACCTCTTCATCGCCGTAGCGGAGTAATCCGAGCCCGGCAGTCGTGCCGACCCATAGGCTGTCGTGCACGACCAGCAGGGAGAGCACGGGATGCGTGAGCGTTCCGATCGTGAGCACGCGGTCGTCGGGCGTGATGCGGGCAAGCCCGCGCGCCGTCCCCACCCACACACCATCGGGGGCCGGTGCGAGACTCAGTACCGCATCGGGCAGCACGCTGCGTGCTTCGAACAGACGGCTCCGCTCGCTCCCCGGGTCGATCTTCAGTACGCCACGCTCACACGCGAGCCACAGAAACGGCCCGGCGGCGACGAGCCGGCGACCCTCCAAAAAGCCGTAGCCGGTGACGCCCGCGCCCTGGAACGTCTTGACGGTGGAAAGATCGGCGGCGACCCAGCTGAGCCCGCTGCGCTCGCCCACGCGCGCCAGGCTCGCCACCCACACACCGTTCCCCTCAAGGGCCAGCGCACCGCTGCGAGGTGCCAGCAGTCCGAACGGCAGCGGCTCGCGTTCCGTGCTCGTCGGGTCGAATCGCACGACACCCACACCGCTGGTACCGAAGAACAGCTCGGAGCGGTCGGAGGTGCGCGCGGCGCTGGTGAACCGGGCGGTGCGCAGCCGCGCATCCGTGAGCAGGAAGGCGCGCAGCGCGTCCGCTGCCGGCGCCAGCCGCAATGCGGCCTCGGGGGTCAGCGGAACCACGCGGCGTCCCGGCGGCGGCAGCGGCCCACCGAGGACCGGCGCCGGCATGCCGCGGGCCAGGAACCCCCACCCCGCACCAGTTTGGACGTATGCCCCGCTCGCGGGATCGCCGGCATCGATCATGAGGTTGCTCACGCCCCCCGCGGCGTACCCTTCCTCCCAGCGGCGGATATCGACGTCGAAGCGGGCCCAGCCCATCTCCGTCCCGAACCAAACCGCGTTGCCCACCACATCGGCGAGCGCCACGCGCACCGGCGCGACCGGGTAGCCATCCAGCGCCGTCACCGGCAGCTGCCAGGCGCGCGCGAGACGATCATAGATCGTCAGGCCATGGGTGGTGGCGGCGACGACCAGCGAAGGTGACGCGGCGATCGCGCGGACGTAGGAGAAATCACTGATGAGCACCCGCTCGTCGGGACGCCAGAGAGATTGGGCGGTCAGGCGGTCGGGCGGTCGGGCGGTCACCAATGCTCCGGCCAAGAAGCCGACCGCCAGACCGCCGGTCCGCCTGACCGCCTTCATTCCGTCTCCGGCGACTCGAGCAGCGTGATGACGGGTGGGGTGCACGGCTTCGTGTCCGCCCACGCACGCCAGATGTCGGGGAGGGCGGCGAGCACGTCGGCAGGTCGGAGGCTGCGGGCCGTCCACTGCCGCGCGCCGTGCTCGGCGGCGCGGCCGAGGGCATGGGCACCGAGGGCGGCGGCTTCGGGCGGGGCGCCGCCGCGCGCCAGGAACGCGCCGATGAACCCCGCGAGCAGGTCCCCCGATCCGCCGGTCGCGAGTCCTGGATTGCCGCTCGCGACGACGTGCGCCGGCCCCCGCAAGTCGGCGATCACGGTGGGAACGCCCTTGAGCAGGACGGTGCCCCGGACCCTTTGCGCGGCTTTCGCCGCAGCGCCCCAGCGATCATTGGCCGCGGCATCGGCGAGCTGATCGCCGAACAGCGCGCGAAACTCGCCCAGGTGGGGCGTGAACACTGTGGGCCGGGTCGCCTCGCCCTGGAACAGCGTCAACGCGTCGGCATCCACAACGGTGGGAATCGAACGGCGCGCGAGTACGGCCTGCAAGAACGCGCCGCGCGCCGACTCGCGACCCAGACCCGGTCCCACCACCAACGCGTCCGCCCAGTCCAGCGCTTCGGCGACGGCAGGCTCGAGCTCGGGCCCGAGCGCCGATTCGACGGTGAGCACATCGGGAAGGCTGGCGCGCGCGGCTGCGAGTGTATCCGCCGCCGCGACCAGCTTCACGAGGCCGGCGCCGGCAGCGAGTGCGGCCCGCGCCGCATGCAGCGCCGCGCCGGTCATGCCGGCGGCGCCACCCACCACGGTCACGCGGCCCCGGTCTCCCTTGTGCATGGTCGGCGCGAGCCGCGGCAGACGTGCGCTGGCCCAGGCGTCGGTCACGAGCAGCGGCCACGCGGGATCGGGGGGCGGGAGACCGATGTCCACCACCACGACGCGCCCGCACCACTCGCGCGCCAGCAGGTGGCCGCGCCGCACGCCGCCAAAGGTGATGCTGACGCGCGCGCGAACCGGACCGTGCGCCTCGCCGCTCGACAGATCGAGGCCGGTCGGTCCGTCGATCGCCACCACGGGAGCGCCGTACGTGACGATGCGCTGCGCCAGCGCGAGCACGTCCCCGCGCGCCGGCCCTGCCGCTCCGGTGCCGAGCAACGCGTCCACCACGACGGCCGCCACCGGCCAGGGCTCGGCCCGACCCAGCTCGCGCACGCCATCGACGCGGGCCAGCGCACGGTTGTCGATCGCGTCATCGGTCTTGGGATCGAGCGCCGCGACCCACACCGGCACGCCCGAGGCGTGGAGGGCGCGCGCGATCACCCAGCCGTCGCCGCCGTTATTTCCCGCCCCCGCGACCACCAGGGCACCATCGGTCACCGCCGCCGGGAACTCGCGGACGAGCACCTGTGCCGCGGCCCGCCCGGCCGCCTCCATCAGGACCCGGCTCGGTACGCGGTACTGCGTGCGCGACACGGTATCCCACGCGGCCGCCTCGGTGGCCGACAGCACCGGAATCTGATTCACGCGATCACCATTCCGCCGTAGCCCACCACCGCGGTCTCATCCCCGGTCACCCAGCCCGAGTGCCGATAATCCACGACCGTACCGTGCGCCGCGCCGAGCGCGCGCGTCGCCACCGCGATTGCCGCCGCTGGCGCCCGCCCGCACATCGAGATCGGCTCGCGCGCGCAGCGGGCGAGCAGCTCCTCGCCATCCAGCACCGTCATCGCGTCCAACGCGGCGGCGTCCTTTCGCTGCGACACCGCCGCCGGTTCGTAGTGGCTGAGATCGCTCGACGCGAGCAGGAGCACCGGCTCGGGCCACCGTGTGACCAGCTGCGCCAGGGCGAGACCCAGCTGCCCGGCACGCCGTCCACGAATCCCATGCGAGCACCACCGGCACGATCCGAACGTCGGTCCGCAGCACCTGGAGAAACGGCAACAGGACTTCGATGGCGTGTTCACCGCGGTGGGCATCGGGGTCCGCAGCGACGAGCGGACTGGCACCGAGGAGTAAAGCGGCGAAGCGGTCGTCCACGGTGACATCCCCAAGCGGCGTGCGGAACGCACCCGCTTCCCACAGGGACGCGCCGCCGGGAGCGCGGCACACCCCGGTGTGGTTCGGGGCCAGAATGACGACCAGCGGAGGAATCGTGACGCGTGCGAACACGCAGGCAGCGGTGAATCCGGAGTAGAGGTATCCGGCGTGCGGGGCGAGCGCTCCGCGAACCGGTCCGGGGACGGCGTTGGGCACCTGGGCGAGCAAGTCGCGGACGGCGCCCTCGAGCTCGCGCGGTGTGCCCGGATAGAAGCGGCCGCTCACGGCGGGCGCGCGCACGGCGGCCAAGTCTGCGCCTACGTGCGTCCCCCAACGCCGGGCCAGCGGTAGCCGACCCGGAACACACCGTCGAAATCGTACACGCTGTCGAAATCCTCGACCCGGTCGGATTCCTGGCGCGCCAGCAGCCCCACGTCGATGAGCATGAAGACGATGCGACCAAAGTCGTTGGTAGTGGTGACCCCCCAGTACTCGAGCACGGCGGGCGCCAGCAGTCCGAACTGCTCCTGCGCAAAGTCGCGGCACGCCCACGCGAGCTCCGCGCCGGTCAAATGGCGCCGGGCCGGCAGGCGGCCCTGGGCGAACTCGAGCGCCGCCAGCACGAACAGGTAGCCGCGCTCCTGATAGCGGCCGTCGCGTTCCCGGATCTCGGCGAACGCCTGCTCGAGCGTGGCGAACTCGCTCATGGCGCCGCTTCCCGCGGCAGACTCTTGTTCACACGCAGGGCGACGGCGCGCGGCGACCTGGGCTCGAGCAGCGCCGCCTCGAGCACCTGATCGAGCGTCTCCACGGTCTTGATGTCGATGAGCTTCTTCACTTCGTCCGGCACCTCCACCAGATCGCTCTGATTGCGAGCCGGCACGAGCACCGTCTTTACGCCCGCGCGCGCGGCCGCAATCAGTTTCTCTTTCAGCCCGCCGATCGGCAAGACGCGCCCTCGGAGCGTCAGCTCGCCCGTCATCGCCACGTCGTGGCGCGCCGGGCGGCGGCACAGCAGCGAGGCCAGCGCCGTCGCAATCGTGATCCCGGCCGACGGGCCGTCTTTCGGCACCGCGCCCGCTGGAACATGCAGGTGGACGTCGGTCTCCGTAAACGTATCGAGGGGAATCCCTAAGGCTCCCGCCCGTGCACGGAGCAAGCTCCATGCCGCCTGCGCCGACTCCTTCATCACGTCGCCGAGCTGTCCGGTGAGGGTGATATGGCCCCGGCCGGGCATCTGGATCGCTTCCACGAAGATGATGTCGCCGCCGGTGGGCGTCCACGCCAGCCCCGTGGCAACCCCCACCTCCGGGTGTCGCCCGGCTACCTCACTCTGCACGGTGGGCTGGCCGGCGTACTTCTCGAGGTTCTTGGCGGTGATCTTCACCATCTCGGTCCGCCCTTCCACCACCTCGCGCGCCGCCTTGCGGAGCACGCCCTGAATCTCGCGCTCGAGCTGGCGCACCCCGGCTTCGCGGGTGTATTCGGCGATCACCCGCTCCAGCGCCCCGTCCGCCACGGCGGCGCGGGCAGCGTCGAGGCCGGTTTCCTTGAGTTGGCGGGGGAGCAGATAGCGCTTGGCGATGGCGAGCTTTTCGCCCGGCGTGTACCCGGGGAGGGTGAGCACCTCCATCCGGTCGAGCAACGCATCGGCCATCGGGCTAAGGCTGTTCGCGGTCGCGATGAACATCACCCCGGAGAGATCGAACGGCACCTCCAGATAGTGGTCGCCGAACGTGTGGTTCTGCGCGGGGTCGAGCACTTCGAGCAGCGCCGCCGTGGGATCGCCACGCGCGTCGCTCGCCATCTTGTCCACCTCGTCGAGCATGAGCAGCGGGTTGCGCGTTTCGCCGCGCTGCAGCGCGTGAATGATGCGGCCCGGGAGCGCGCCGACGTAGGTGCGCCGGTGGCCGCGGATTTCTGCCTCGTCCCGCACCCCACCCAACGAGACCCGCGTGAAGCGACGTCCCAGCGCCTCCGCGATGCTCTGGCCGAGCGAGGTCTTCCCCACGCCGGGAGGCCCGACAAAACAGAGGATGCTCCCTCTCGCCTGAGGGTTGAGGGTGCGGACCGCGAGGTACTCGAGGATCCGCTCTTTGACGAGCTTGAGGTCGTAGTGATCGCGGTCGAGGATCTCGCGCGCGGCCTTCAAGTCGAGGCGATCCTCCGACACGCGGCTCCACGGGAGTGAGGCCAGCACGTCGAGATAGGTCCGCGCCACCTGGTACTCGGCCGACTGCGGCGACATCTGGCGCAGCCGCTTCAGCTCGCGATCGGCGACCTTACGTGCCTCAGGTGAAAGGCCGACCTCGTCGAGCTTGTGCCCCAGCTCGGTGAGCTCGTCGTCGCCGTCTTCTTCGCCCAGCTCCTGGCGGATCACCCGGAGCTGCTCGCGCAGCACGTACTCGCGCTGGTTGGCGTCGAGGCGGCTCTTCGTCTTCTCCTGGATCTGGCTCCCAACTTCGAGCACCTGCAGCTCCTGCCCCAGTAGCTCCGTGAGCCGCTCCAGCCGGCGGTTCACGTCGTTCAGGGCGAGCAGCTCGGCCTTCGCGGGGAGCGCGAGATCGAGGTTCGCGGCCACGAAGTCCGCGAGTCTCCCGGCGCCATGGATCCCGGCCAGCACTTCGTGCAGCTCTTCGCCGAGGTACGGGGCGATGTCCACGACACGCGAGAACTGGGCGTGCACGGTGCGCTTCAGCGCTTCGGTGTGCGCGTCCTCGAGCACCGACTCGGGGAGCGATTCGTAGCGCGCCACGAGCCAGTTATCGCCGGGAGCGAACTCGATCAACTTGGCGCGCTCCAGCCCCTGCACCATCACGCGCGTCGAGCCGTCGCCGAGCTTGAGCATGCGCACCAACACGCCGAGGGTGCCCACCTCATACAGCTCGTCGCCGCGCGCACCCATCAGCGAGCCCTCGGCGGGCTCCGTGCCGCCCCGCGGCTTCACAACGCCGAGCAGCAGCCGCTTCGAGCCTTGGACCACCTCATCGATGAGCTGCACCGCGTGCGGATCGTCGAGCGTCAGCGGCAGCACCACGTGCGGATAAACGACGAGCTGGCCGAGCGGCAGGACCGGGAGCGCCCACTGCTCAGTGGACGAGACCGGCGACACGGGCACCGCGTCTGGGACGGGAGCCGTCATTCGACTTTGACGGAGTGCGTGCCGGAGCGCCGCACCGGGAGTTTCCGGAGGCGAACCTCGAGGAAGCCGGCCTCGTAGCTCGCGTGCACGCTGTCGGGATCGACCGGTGCGGGGATGCGCAGCCGCCGCTCGAACGGCCCGATCTGGATTTCCATCGCGTGGTAGTGCCGTTTGCCGTCACGCCGCGGCAGCCGCTCACCCGAAATCGTCAGGATGCTCTCGGCGAGCTCCACGTGGAAGTCGCCCGAGCGCATGCCCGCAATGTCCATGTGGACGACGACGGCATCCTCGGTCTCGTACACGTCGGTCGGCGGCTTCCACTTGAGCGAGCCGACGAATCCGACGGGCCGCCCGCGCGCCACTTCATTGAAGTAGACCTCGAGCTCGTCCGCGATGTGGACGGTGAACCCCCCTGAGCTCCTGGGATCCTGACCCGACCCGGTGTCTGCCATGCGGATGCGCTAGTCTCGGGCGGGGGGCGTCAGACGCGCGACGCCGCGGCCTGGGGAGCCGACGGGCGCGGCGCGGCGTACAGCGGGAACCGATCGGTAAGCTCGCGCACGCTGACCTTCACGCGCGCGATGGTCGCGTCGTCCTTCTTGGTCAGCACGGTGTCGATCAGCTCGGCGATGACGTCCATCTCCGGCTCGCGCAGCCCGCGCGTCGTGACCGCGGGCGTGCCGAGGCGGATGCCGCTCGTGACGAACGCCTTCTGGGGATCGCCCGGGATCGTGTTCTTGTTGACCGTGATCTGCGCCTTGTCGAGCAGCTCCTGCGCATCCTTCCCGGTCACCTGCTTGGGACGCAGATCGACCAGCATCAGGTGCGTGTCGGTGCCCCCCGAGACGATGGCGTAGCCGCGCGCGATCAACCCGGCGGCGAGGGCCTGAGCATTCTTGATCACCTGCGCGGCGTACTGCTTGAAGTCGGGCGCCAGTGCTTCGCCCAGCGCCACCGCCTTGGCCGCGATGATGTGCTCGAGCGGTCCACCCTGGGTTCCGGGGAAGACCTGCTTGTCCACGTCCTTCGCATGCACCTCGCGGCACAGAATCATCCCGCCGCGCGGGCCGCGCAGCGTTTTGTGCGTGGTGGTCGTGACGATCTGCGCGTGCGGCACGGGCGAGGGGTGCAGTCCCGCCGCCACGAGCCCTGCGAAATGCGCCATGTCTACCACGAGGATGGCGCCCACTTCGTCCGCGATGCTGCGCAACGCCGGAAAGTCGATGATGCGCGCGTAGGCGCTACCACCGCCGATGAGCAGGCGAGGCCGATCGCGCCGCGCCAGGTCGCGGACTTGATCGTAGTCGATGCGGCCCGTTTCTTCCCGCACGCCATAGGAGGACGCCTGGAACAGGGTGCCGGAAAAGTTGACCGGGGACCCGTGCGTCAGGTGCCCACCGTGCGGCAGGGCGAGACCCATGAGCTTGTCGCCGGGTTTCGCGACGGCGAGGTATGCCGCCATGTTCGCCTGCGCGCCCGAGTGCGGCTGCACGTTGACGTGCTCGGCGCCGAACAGCTGCTTGGCGCGATCGACCGCGAGCTGCTCGATCTCGTCGATCACCTCGCACCCGCCGTAATACCGTTTGCGGGGCACGCCTTCGGCGTACTTGTTGGTAAGCACCGTACCCGCCGCTTCGAGCACCGCGACCGAGACGAAGTTCTCGCTCGCGATCAGCTCGAGCCCGTGCTCCTGCCGCTCCTGCTCACGCCGCACCAGTCCGGCGATGGCGGGATCGGCCTTGGCCAGCGGGGCTAAACGGTCGCTCATGACTCGATCTTCTCGACGCGCCGCGCGTGGCGGCCGCCCTCGAAGGCCGTGTCCAGCCACTTGTGCAGGATCTCCAGCCCTTCCGCGTCGCTCACGAAGCGCGCCGGCAGGACGAGGATGTTGGCGTCGTTGTGCTTGCGCGCCAACTCGGCGACTTCCGCACTCCAGGCGACGGCCGCCCGGACGTGCGGGAAGCGGTTCGCGGTATACGACATCCCGAGCCCCGACCCGCAGGTCAGCACCCCCCGCGGCGCCTTACCCGTGCTCACCGCCGCCGCCACCGGCTTGGCGAAGTCGGGAAAATCGTCCAGGGGATCCATGGTCTTGGGACCCACGTCGACCGGCTCGTATCCCAGGCGCTTCAACTCCTCCACGAGCTTCTGCTTGAGCGCGAAGCCCGCGTGATCGGCACCGATGTAGATCTGCTCAGCCACCGTGCTCCCTCCGCGTTGCGGCGTGCCGTCCTCCGCCACATGATAGCTCCCAACGCCATCCGGGCAAGGCGCCTGCCCACCCGCCTGCCCGCCTACCCGCCCTGATAGAGCCCCTGGGCAATCGTGACACGCTGCATCTCACTCGTCCCGTCCAACAACTCCGTGCCCTTGGCGTCCCGAAACAGCTTCTCGACCGGGAAGTCACGCATGTAGCCGTAGCCGCCGAACAACTGAATCGCCTGGGTCGTCACCCACATCGCCGTTTCGGAGGCGAGCAGCTTGGCCATGCTGGCCGGGCGCGCGCTCGCTTCGCCGCGATCCCGCGCCGCCGCCGCGGCATGCGCCAGGGCCCGGGCCGCCGCGACGCGCGTGGCCATGTCGGCGAGTTTGAACTGCAGGGCTTGGAACTCGCGCAGCGCCTGGCCGAACTGCTTCCGCTCCGCGCAGTAGCCGACCGCGTGCTCGAGCGCCCGCCGCGCAATCCCCACCGCCACGATCGCCGTGCCCAGCTGGCTGATGTCACGCACCTCGAGCGCGTACTCCAACCCCCGTCCCTCCTCGCCCACGAGGTGGTCCGCCGGCACGGCCACGTCTTGGAGCGTCACCGAAGCCAGGCTCGCCGCCCGCAGACCCATGGTGTCCGCGCGCGGCCGGTAACCCGCGAGCACCGCTGGGACGATGAACGCGGACATCGCCGCCGCATCGGTCCGCGACGCCGTGCGGGCGAGCACGATGATGACATCCGCGGAGGCGCCGTTGGTCACCCACGCCTTCGTACCGGTCAGGACCCAGCCGTCGCCCTCGCGCACGGCCTGCGTGCGCAACGCCCCGGTGTCGGAGCCGGCGTCGGGCTCGGCGAGTGCGAACGCCGCGAGCAGCTCGCCGCGCGCCAGCGGCCGCAGCCAGCGCTCCCGCTGCGCCGCGCTCCCGTGCCGCTGCAACAAACCGCTCTGCACCGCGTGCTGGATCCCGACCGCGACCGCGACGCTCGCATCGGCGGCCGCGAGCTCCTCGAGCGCGAGCAGATAGGTGAGCGTGTCGAGCCCCATCCCATCGTCCGCTTCGGGCGTCATCATTCCCAGGAATCCGAGCGCGCCCAGCTCGGTCAGGACGGAGCGCGGCAGCTGTAATGTGCGGTCCCACTCGGCGGCGTGTGGCGCGACACGGTTGTGCGCGAACTCACGCGCCAGCTCGACGATCTGCCGTTGGGTCTCGGAGAGGCCGGTCGACTCAAGCGCGGTAGACATAGAAACCACGTCCGCTCTTTTTTCCCAAGCGGCCGGCCGCGACCATTTGGGCGAGCAGCGGCGCCGGGCGGTATTTGTCGTCCCCCAGATCGCGATGCAGCACTTCCAGGATCGCGAGACAGACGTCCAGGCCGATCAGGTCCGCGAGCGCGAGGGGGCCGAGGGGATGGTTCATGCCGAGCTTCATCACCGTGTCCACCGCCTCGGGGCTAGCCACGCCCTCCATCACGCAGAAGATCGCCTCGTTGATCATCGGCAGCAGCACGCGGTTGGACACGAACCCGGGTGCGTCGCGCACCGTCACCGGTGTTTTCCCGAGGGCGGTGGCGATCTCGAGCACTCGTTGGGTGGTCTGATCGGAGGTGTCGAGTCCGCGGATCACTTCGACGAGCTGCATCACGGGCACCGGATTCATGAAGTGCATGCCGATCACCTGCGGGGCGCGCCGCGTCTGACCGGCGATCGCCGTAATAGAGATCGACGATGTGTTGCTCGCGAGAATCGCGCCGGGAGGCGCGGTGCGATCGGCCTCCTGAAAGATCTTGAACTTGGTGAGACGATCTTCGGTCGCCGCCTCGATCACGAGCTCCGCATCCGCCGCGGCTTCGGCCAGCGTGGCGGGACGGATCAACCCCAGCGCGGCGTCGCGCAGCGCCGGCGTGAGAGCAGCTTTCTTCACCTGACGCTCGAGGTTGCGCTGGATGGTCTCGAGGCCCCGCTCGAGCGCGGGTCCTGAGACATCCGACAACGCCGTCGTCCAACCGGACTGGGCGAACACCTGCGCGATGCCACACCCCATCGTTCCCGCACCCAGTACCGCGACCCGGCTCATACCGTCACCCAGGCGCGCGGACGGCGCAGGCGCGAGCCGACGAGCGCGGCGAGGCCCGCCGCAATCGCGATCGTCCCCACCAGCCCGCCTTCCGGCCCAAACGCCCCGCCGTCGAACCAGGGGTGTGAACCCGGGTGATAAGCCGCCTGCGGCGGACCGAGCCGCATGCCGCTCACCGGCGCGCCCAGCAGCGCCAATCCGAAATTCCAGCCGAAATGCAACCCCCACCCCAGCACGATGCCGCCGGGCGAGAAGAAGGCCACCGACAACCACACCCCGGCGAGCGCGACATTCACTATGCCGAACACACTCGCATTGGGGTTCATGGCGTGCGCCACCCCGAACACGACCGCGAGCACGATCGTCGCCCGCCCAGCGCCGAGCGCGCGGCCCAGCCGGCTGAGCGGGAATCCGCGGAACGCGAGCTCCTCGGCCAGGGCCGCGGCGAGCAACCCGAGAGCGACCGGCGCCGCCACCGCGAAATAGGCGTGCCAGTGGTGCGCGAAGCGCAGCCGCGCCCCGCCCACACCGATCGCGAGCGCCACCGCGAGCGCTGCCGCCAGGGTGCCGAGTCCGCATCCCAGGACCATCGCTCGCAGCGCGCCGCCTTCTGCGCGCCAACCCAATTCCACGCGTGAATGCTTGGCAAGGCGGGCACCGACGAGCCAGGTCGCCACGCCAAATCCAGCGACCCAGCAAGGCGCGAGGACGGCGAGGAACCAGGGGGAGGACAGGTCGGGAAGCGCAACGCCGCTGCGATCAGCCGCAAACCAGCAGGCTTGGGTGAGGCCCAGCCCGATTCCACCGGAGACGACGGCGTACAACGCGATCCAGACCAGCGCGACGCCCAGCGGGCGCACGCCCTCGAGCCAGAGGCGCGCGCGGGACGTCACATCAGCTCCACGCTCAACGCGACCGCGTTGCCGCCACCCAGGCACAGCGTGGCGAGGCCGGAGCTCCGTTTCCGATCCCTCAGGGCATGGAGCAACGTGGTGAGCACGCGCGCGCCCGACGCGCCGATCGGGTGCCCCAGCGCGATCGCGCCCCCGTTCACGTTCACGCGGTCCCAGTCCCAGCCGAGGGCCCGTCCGTCGGCCAGGGCTTGCACGGCGAACGCCTCGTTGGCCTCGATCAAGTCGTAGTCGCCGACGACCGAGCCGGTTTTGGCGAGCAGCGATTTCACCGCGACGATCGGCGCGAAGAACAGGTCCTTCGGGTCCCCGCCGCCGGTGGCGTAGGCCATGATGCGCGCCATCGGAGCGAGCCCATGGGCGCGCGCGAAGGCGAGGGACGTGACGACCAGCGCGCTCGCACCGTCGTTCAGCCCGGGCGCGTTGCCCGGGGTGACCGTCCCTCCTTTTTCGAAGGAGGGCGACAGCGCCGCGAGCGCCGCGAGGGAGGTGTCTTTGCGCGGCCCCTCATCCTGATCGACGACCGTGGGACCTTTCTTGCCGGCGATTTCGACCGGTACCAGCTCGGCCTTGAAGCGACCGGCCGCCATCGCCGCCACCGCTTTCTGATGGCTCTCGACCGCGAAGCGATCCTGGTCTTCGCGCGTGATGCCGGCCTTCTTGGCGGTGTACTCGGCGAGGTTGCCCATGTGGGTGTTCGAGAACGAATCCCAGAGCCCATCGTGAATCATGCCGTCCACGAGCTGGCTGTTCCCCGCTTTGATCCCGCTGCGCATCCCGTAGACGTAGTGCACGGCGTTGGACATGGACTCCATCCCGCCGGCGACGATGCACTGCTCGTCCCCCGCGCGGATCGCCTGCGCCGCGAGCATCACGGCTTTGAGGCCGGAGCCGCACACCTTGTTGATCGTGAGTGCCGGGATGGTGCCGGGGAGTCCCGCGTGGATAGCGGCCTGGCGGGCGGGTGCCTGCCCCACCCCGCCCTGCAGCACGTTCCCCATGATGACTTCGTCCACCGCGGCGGGATCGATCCCAGAGCGACGCACGGTTTCACGAATGACGCGGGCGCCGAGCTGTGGCGCGGGGAGCGCAGCGAGCCCGCCCAGATAGCGCCCGACCGGCGTGCGGACCGCACTGAGGATGACGGGGGTGGTGGTGTCGGCGGCTCATGTCGGTACGGGCGAGGCAGGACCTCGCCCCTACCTCAACTAACGAGGGCAATGCCCGCGTGCGAATCTCCTCGGTCAGCCGGCCGAGAAGCTCTTCCACGGGAATGACGACCTGCTTGTTGCCGGCGCCGCGCGCGCGCAGCGCCACTGTTCCGGCCTGCGCTTCGCGCTCCCCGACCACCGCGAGGTACGGGACCTTCTGCACCTCCCCGTCGCGCACCTTGTAGTTCAACGTCTCGTTGCGCTCATCCAGGTGCGAGCGGATCCCGGCGTCGCGCAACCGCTGGTGGACGGTGCGCGCCGCCGCCAGCTGGCCCTCCGCGATCGGCAGCACGCGCACCTGCTCCGGCGAGAGCCAGAGGGGGAACGCGCCGGCGAAATGCTCGATGAGGATGGCCATGAACCGTTCGAACGACCCGCTCACCGCGCGATGGATGACCACCGGGCGATGCTCGGTGTTGTCCTCACCGACGTAGATCATTCCGAACCGCTCGGGCGCCGCGTAGTCGAGCTGAATGGTGCCGAGCTGCCAGGTCCGCCCGATCGAATCGGCCACGTGGAAATCGATCTTGGGCCCGTAGAAGGCGCCGTCTCCGGCGTTGGTCGTGTACGCGAGCCCCGTGGCCTCCAGCGCGCCGCGCAGCGCCCCCTCGGCCCGGTCCCACATCGCGTCGTCACCGATGCGCACGGCGGGCCGGGTGCAGAACCGCAATTCCGCCGTGAGCGAGAAGGTCTTGTAGAACGCGAGGATGAAATCCACCAGCCGCTTGACCTCGTCGGCGATCTGGCTCTCCATCAGGAAGATGTGACAGTCGTCCTGCTGGAACTGGCGCACCCGCGTCAGGCCCGACAACGCGCCGGAGATCTCGTTGCGGTGCAGCACGTCGTAGGTGCTGTAGCGCAGCGGCAGCTCCCGATAGCTGTGCTTCCCCGCCAGATACATGAGGTAGTGCGACGGGCAATTCATCGGCTTCAACGAGAAGTCGTGCTCCTTCGTCTCGTTGTCGAGTACCAGGAACATGTTTTCCTGGTACTTGCCCCAGTGTCCCGACTGCTCCCACAGCCCCTTGTTGTACAACAGCGGCGTCTTGATCTCGTGGTAGCCGTCGCGCTGCAGCAGGCGCAGGTAGCCGTTCAGCTCGTTGATCATCGCAGTGCCGCGGCTGGTCCAGAACGCGGCGCCCGGCGCCCAGTGATGGAACATGAACAGGTCCAGCTCGCGACCCACCTTGCGGTGATCGCGCTTGGCGGCCTCCTGCAGCCGGTGGAGGTACTGCTCGAGGTCTTCCTTCTTGAACCACGCGGTGCCGTAGATGCGCTGCAGCATCTGGCGACGGGAATCGCCACGCCAGTACGCGGCGGCCGCGTGCAGCAGTTTGACGTGCTTGATCTTGCCGGTGCTGGGCACGTGCGGGCCGCGGCATAAGTCGATGAACGGACCGTCGGTATAGACGGTGATCACCTCGTTTTCGCCGAGGTCGTCGATGCGCTCCAGTTTGAGCGGATCGTCCACGAAGCGTTTCTTGGCCTCGGCACGGTTCACCTCTTCGCGGGTGAACGGGTAGTCGGCCTGGGCCACCTCGAGCATCTTGGCCTCGATCTGCTCCAGATCCGCGGGGGTGAACGGGGTCGGCACCTCGAAGTCGTAGTAGAACCCGTCCTCGATTGGCGGACCGAACCCGATCTTCGCGTGCGGGAAGAGCTGCCGCACCGCGGTGGCGAGCACGTGGGCGCTCGAGTGGCGCAGCACCTCGAGCGCCTGGGGGTCGCGATCGGTCACCACCGCCACCTTGGCGCCATCGGGGAGCGGACGCGCGAGATCGCGCACCTGACCGTCGACCCGTATGGCGAGCGCCGCCTTGGCCAGACCGGGCCCGACCGCCCGCGCCAGGTCGGCGCCGGTGGCGCCGGCGGGCAGGGTCCGTTCGCTCCCATCCGGGAGCGTGACGCGAATTTCCGAGGCTGCCATGGCGGTCAGTGTGCCGGTTGGGCGGTCGCGTCCGCTGGATGCGCGGTCAGTGGCTCGAGGTGAGTCCCCATCCGGAAGTACAGCAGGATGGCAACGCACAGCAGCACCCCGACGGCACCCCAGCGGACGACACGGCTCAGAGCATTAGATTGGTCGGACATTCGGAGAGAATTCTAGTAGAAGGGCTATCTTAAGGAAATGCCGCAACCCACCTTCGCGCTGGCGCCCCAGTACGAGTCCCACGAGGTCGAGCCGCGGTTGTACCAGCGCTGGCTCGACGCGGGCGTGTTCACCGCGCGGAACGATTCCCCCAAGCCGCCCTACGTGATCTTCATGCCGCCGCCCAATGTGACCGGCGTGCTGCACATGGGCCACGGGATGAACAACTCGATCCAGGACGCCCTGATCCGCTGCGCGCGGATGCGGGGGCACGAAGCGTTCTGGGTCCCGGGCACCGACCACGCAGGGATCGCCACCCAAAACGTGGTCGAGCGGCTGCTCGGCAAGGAAGGAAAAACCCGATTCGACGTGGGCCGCGAGCAGTTCGTGGAACGGGTGTGGGCGTTCGTGCGCACCACCGGCGCCACCATCCTCGAGCAGCTCAAGGTGATCGGCTCCTCCTGCGACTGGAGCCGCACGCGCTTTACCCTTGACCCGGCCTACTCGCGGGCGGTGCGCGAAGTGTTCGTGCGGCTGTGGGAGACGGGCCTGATCTACCGCGGCCACCGCGTGATCCACTGGTGCATCCGGTGCCGCACCGCCCTGTCTGATGAAGAGGCTGAGTTCACGGACGAAACCGGCAAGCTGTACCACATCCGCTATCCCGTGGAGGGAGGACCGGCGCCCTATCTCACGGTCGCCACCACGCGTCCCGGAGACCATGCTGGGGGACAGCGCGGTGGCGGTGCATCCCGACGATCCGCGGCACCGCGGCTTCATCGGGAAGACCGCCCGGGTCCCGATCGCGAACGTGACCATCCCCATCGTCGGCGACGATGCCGTGGACCCGAAATTCGGCACCGGTTTTGTGAAGGTGACGCCGGCGCACGACGCGAACGATTTCGAGATTGGCCTGCGGCACAAGCTCCCGATGCCGCTCGTGATGCGGGAAGACGGAACGATGGGAGACAACGGCGGCGGTCAGGCGGTCGGGCGGTCAGGCGGTCAAAGCGCTCGCGTACCTGCGGACCTCGAGGGGCTCGACCGATTCGCCGCACGCGAGAAGATCGTCGGGATGCTCAAGGAGCAAGGGCTCCTCGTGAAGATCGAGCCGCATCCGCACGCGGTGCGGCACTGCTACCGCTGCGACACCGTGGTCGAGCCGCGGCTCTCCGACCAGTGGTTCGTGAAGATGAAACCGCTCGCCGAGCCGGCGCTCGCGGCCTACCGCGCGGGCGAGATCCGCATCGTGCCGGAGCGGTGGAACGCGACCTACGAGCACTGGATGGAGAACATCCGCGACTGGAACATCTCGCGGCAGCTCTGGTGGGGACACCGCATCCCGGTGTTCACCTGCGGCAAGTGCGCGCACGTCTGGGCCGCGCGCGAGGATCCCAGCCGCTGTCCCAAATGCGGCGACGGGAAGATCACGCAGGACCCCGACGTGCTGGACACGTGGTTCTCCTCGTGGCTGTGGCCGTTCGCGACGCTCGGCTGGCCCGACGAGACCCCCGACTTGAAGCGGTTTTATCCCGGCACCACGCTCGTGACGGCACCGGAGATCCTGTTCTTCTGGGTGGCCCGCATGATCATGGCGGGATATCACTTCCTGGGACGCAAGCCGTTCACGACGGTGTACCTGCACGGCACCGCGCGCGACACGAAGCACCGCCGCATGTCGAAGTCGCTCGGCAACGGCATCGATCCGCTCGACGTCGTGAAGCTCACCGGCGCCGACGCGCTGCGCTGGACCCTGATCGCCGGGAGCTCGCTCGGTGCCGACGTCGTGCTCGATCCCAACGACCTCGAGACCACCTTCGCGCCCGGTCGCAACTTTGCGAACAAGCTCTGGAACATCGGGCGGTTCGTCCTCGCACAACTGGGTGACTCGGCCGGCACGACCGGGTCTCCCTCCGCAGCAGCCCAGAGGGCGCCCGCTGCTCCGGGACACCCGGTCGCGCCGGCCGACGTGCATCACGCTCGCAGACCGCTGGATCCTCTCGCGCCTGCAGACGCACGATTCGCGACGTCACTACATCGTTCGAACAGTTCCGTCTAGACGAGGGTGCGAAGCGCTGCTTTGACTTCGTGTGGCACGACCTCGCCGACTGGTACGTCGAGGCCGTGAAACCGCGGCTAGCCGCGGCAGGCGCGCCCCCGAAGCAGCGGGCGCCCGCTGGGTGCTCACCTACTGTTTCGACTCGGCGCTGCGCCTGCTACACCCGGTGGTGCCGTTCATTACCGAGGAGCTGTGGCAGAAGCTCCCGGGCCGGCAGCCCAACGAGCTGCTCGCCGTCGCGTCGTGGCCCGAGCGGCGCGCTGAATTCGAGGATGCTGCGGCCGAGGCACAGTTCGAGCGCGTGAAGCAGGCGATAGAGCGGATCCGCGCCATCCGCGCCGACTACCGGGTGCCGCCCAAAACGCGGCTCAAAGCCGCCATCGTATCCCGCAGCGCCGATGGCTCGGAGGCGTTCGCCGGCGAGCGGGAAACCATCATGCGGCTCGGGCAGCTCGAAGGCCTGACCCTCGCCAAGCAGCCGAACGGTGCGGGCGCGCATGCGGTGCTGGGGGACGGCACCGAGGTGTTCGTGGCGCTCGAAGGCGCTATCGACCTCGGTCAGGAATGCAAGCGTCTCTCCACCGAGCGGGAGCGGCTCGATCAATTACTCAAGGGCCTCACGGCCAAGCTGTCCAACGAGAACTTCGTCGCCCGGGCGCCCGCGGATGTGGTCGCCAAGGAGCGCGAAAAGGAGCGGGAGTGGCGATTCCAGCGCGACGTGCTGGACAGCAAGCTGAAGTCGCTGGGCTGCTCCTAGTGCCGTTCCAACTTCATGGGACAATCAATCATCGACGCTCGGCGAAGATTGTTGGAACGGCACTAGTCCTCGCACTCGGGACCGCGTGCGCGAACATGGCGGTGCCACCAGGTGGCCCGCCCGACTCGTTGCCGCCCCGCATCATCGTCACACGGCCGGAATCGGGTGCGGTGCGCGCCGATTTCAAGGGCGATGCCGTGATCCGGTTCGACGAGCTGATCGACGAGATGGGCGGCGTGGGCGGAGAGGGCAAAGGCGGAGGCCCACTGAGCGGGCTCCCCAGCAAGATCGTGCTCTCCCCCGTCGCTGGGCCTGTGCACGTCTCATGGCACCGCTCGTCACTTCATATCAAACCGCGCGAAGGATGGAAGCAGGGGCGCGTGTACCACCTCGAGATCCTCCCGGGCATCACCGACCTGCGGCACAACATCATGAGCAAGGGCAAGAAAGTGATCTTCTCGACCGGGCCGGCCCTGCCCCATGCCGCACTCTCGGGAACCGTGCTCCAGTGGGTCGAACAGCGGATCATGCCACAAGCCCTGATCCGCGCCGCCCACCTGCCGGACACCGTCGCGTACCTGACCTTCACCGATTCTGCCGGCACCTTCTCGTTGCGGGACATCCCTGCCGGGCCGGTACCGCGTCTACGCCATTCACGACCAGAACTCGAACCGGCAGCGCGACGACCGTGAGGCGTTCGATTCCGTCACCGTGACCGTGGACACGAGCCGCAGCACCATGTTCTGGACGTTCGCCCACGACACCATCGGTCCGCGGCTGCAAGATGCGGCGCCGGCCGACTCCGTCACGTTCCGGATGACGTTCTCGTCGCAGATCAATCCCTACCTCCCGCTCGACACAGCGCGCGTGCGCCTGTTCGCGCTGCCGGACACGACCGCGGTGCCGGTGCGGGCGATCTGGACGACCACGGTGTTCGATTCGCTGCAGACGCGCGAGCGTGCGATTGCCGACTCCCTGAAGCGCGCCAAGGACACCACGGCGCGTGGCGCGGTGAAGCGCGATTCGACGCCGGCGCGCGCGCAGTGGCGGGTGCCCGCCCCCGGCCCGGGGTGCAGAAGGAGAGCGGCGCGGCGCGCGTCGACACCGCCCACGTGCGCCAGCTGCTCCGCACCCGGCCGGTACCCACCGACCGTTGGGTCGTCCGCACGAGCACCATGCTCGTCCCCGGCAAGAAATACCTCGTGCGGGTCCGCGCCATGAATCTGAACGGCGCCACCTGCAACGGAGAGGCGGTGCTTGCCGTCCCCGTCCCCAAGGAGCCGCTCCGCCAAGAAGGACTCGACGCGTACGGCACCCCCGGCGCCGGCGGCGCCGGCCAAGCCGCGATGAGCGACCCGCGCCGCCAGCTCCCCGCGGTGGACGCCCTGCTCGCCGAGCTGCCGGTGGCCGCGTTGCTCGCGACCCATCCGCGTGCGCTGGTGGTCCGCGCCGTGCGCGATACCATCGAGGCGGCGCGGGCCGGCGGCGGTGCCGCGCCCCCGGAAGGCTGGGGGAGTGCCGTCGTGACCCGCGCCGGCCGGCTCGCCGCACCGGCGCTCGCGTCGGTCATCAACGCCACCGGAGTCGTCCTGCACACCAACCTCGGCCGCGCCGTATTGGCGCGCCGCGCCGCCGACGCGCTGGCCCGGGTCGCGACAGGATACGTGGCGCTCGAATACGACCTGGACCGAGGCGCGCGTGGGTCACGCCACCTGCTATGTCGTGATCTCCTGGTTGAGCTCACCGGTGCAGAGGATGCGCTGGTGGTGAACAACGCCGCGGCGGCACTGCTGCTGGCATTGAGCGCGCTGGCGCGCGGCGGCTGAGGCGATCGTCTCGCGCGGCGAGCTGGTCGAGATCGGTGGTCAGTTCCGCATCCCCGACATTCTGGCGCGCTCCGGCGCCACGCTGGTCGAAGTGGGCACCACCAACCGCACGCATCCCGACGACTACGCCCGCGCCATCGGCGCCGCCACTCGGCTCGTGTTGAAGGTGCACCGCTCCAACTTTCAGGTGACGGGATTCACGACCGAGGTGCCGGCCGCGGCGCTCGCGGTGCTGGCGCGCGACGCCCACGTCGCGAGCCTGTACGATTTGGGGAGCGGCCTGCTGTTCGATCTCGCCCCGTGGGGCCTGACCGGCGAGCCACGCGTGCGCGACGCCGTGGCAAGCGGGATGGACGCAGTGGTGTTCAGCGGCGACAAGCTGCTCGGCGGCCCGCAGGCCGGCATCCTGCTCGGCACGACGACTGTGATCGCCGCGTGCCGCAGCGATCCGCTGGCCCGCGCGCTGCGCGCCGACAAGTTCACCCTGGCGGCGCTCGAGGCAACCCTGGCGCTGTATCGCGATCCCGAGGCCGCGCGCCGCGAGATTCCCGTGCTCCAGATGCTCACCGCCGACGCGGGCGACTTGCGCCGCCGCGCTGAGGCGCTCGCGCGGGCGCTGCCCGCCGCGGCGCACGCCCAGACCGTCGAAGGCGTCTCCGAAGTCGGGGGCGGTTCCTTCCCCGGGGCCGCGCTCCCTACCTGGCTGGTGCGGCTGGCGCCTTCGGGGCTCAGCGCCGATGAGCTGGTGGCCCGCATGCGCGACGGAGATCCACCGGTGATCGCACGCATCGAGGGGGACCACGTGGTCCTCGACCCGCGCACCATGCTGCCAGGCGATGACGCGAGCGTGGTGCGCGTCGCGGGGGCTGCGCTCGGTGGCTGAACGGCGCGCGGCATTTCTCGACCGCGATGGCACGATTCTCGTGGACCCGGCCTACTTGCACCAACCGGAGCGGGTGCGGTTTATCCCCGGCTCGGCCGAGGCGATCCATCGCCTGAACGCGGCTGGATTTGTGGTGGTCAGCGTGAGCAACCAGTCGGGGATCGCGCGGGGCATGTACGACGAGACCGCATACAACGCCGTGCAGCAGCGGCTGTTCGAGCTGCTCGCCGCGCACGACGCGCGGCTCGATGGGTCGTACTTCTGCCCGCATTACCCGGCGATCAGCGGCCCGTGTGAGTGCCGCAAACCCGGACTCAAGCTGTTCCGCGATGCGCAGGCAGCACTCGGGATCGATTTCGCGCGGTCCTTTTGGGTGGGCGACCGCTTGAGCGACGTCGAGCCGGCGCGCGTCCTCGGGGGCCGGGGCTTCCTCGTGGAAACGGGGCGCGGCGCCGAGCACCGCGAGCAGGCCCGTGTGCTGGGGGTGCCGGTCGTCGCCGATCTCGCCGCTGCGGCCGAGCAGATTGTGCGCGCGGCGTGACCGGAGCACATTTGCTGCTCGCGGCCGCGGGGTGGCTCGGGTCGCCACCGTCCGCCGACACGATCGCGGTGGGCCAGACGATCCATGGCGCCCTGCGCCGCGGCGACGCCCAGACCCGTGACAAGACCTACGTGCAACGATGGGAGATCGTGGCCACGGAGGGCGCGGTGGTGACGATCGATCTCGTATCCGACAGCTTCGACGCGTACCTGATCGTGTACGGCCCCGGGCTCGCCAACGACTTGCAGGACGACGATTCGGGCGGGCTGTGTAATGCGCGGCTCACCGTACGGTTTCCCCAGCGGGGAGTGTATCATATTGCCGTGACCAGCACCGAGAAGCTGCAAGCCGGCCCGTTCACCCTCAGCGTCGCCAGCGGCTCGAAACCGAAGGTGCTCAGCCGTTGCCGCCAGCATTGACCCCCACGCCCACCCCCACGCCGCTTTCCGTCGCTGTCCTCGTGTCCGGCAGCGGCACGAACATGCAGGCGCTGCTGGACGGGCTGCGCGGCTCCACCGTCGCGCGGGTGGTGCGTGTCATCTCGAGCAACCCGAAGGCCGGCGCGCTCGAGCGGGCCCGGAAGGCCGGCGTCCCGACGGCCGTGCTGGCCGATCCCACCGACCCCGCCGAGATGTTGGGGGCGATCGGCGACGCGCGGCTCGTGGTCCTGGCGGGGTACCTGAAGCGCGTGCCGATTCCGGTCGTCTCCGTGTTTCACCTGCGGATGATCAACATCCACCCCGCCCTGCTGCCGTCGTTCGGGGGTGCGGGGATGTACGGCCGCCGCGTGCATGAGGGTGTGCTCGCGAGCGGCGCCACCGTGTCGGGCGCGACGATCCACTACGTGGACGAGGAGTTCGACCACGGACCGGTCATCGCGCAGTGGCCGGTCCCGGTGCATGCGGGCGACACGCAGCAGTCGCTTGCCGCGCGCGTCCTGGAGGCGGAGCACCGCCTGCTCCCCGCTGTCGTGATCGCGCTGGCCGAGCGCGGCTTGCCGCAGCGGCCGGTCCGCCTGTTCCCTGCGGGCGCCGCGTTCATGGCCGGAGGCGATGGTGCGATCACGTTCGAGGCCTAAGGCGCGCCGCACATGAGAGCGCTCCTCTCCGTCTCCGACAAGCGCGGCATCGTCGAGTTCGCGCAGGCACTCGCCAAACTCGGCTGGGAGATCGTTTCTACCGGCGGGACCGCGGAGGCACTGCGGCGCGCCGGGATCGCGGTCATCCCGATCGACGACGTGACCGGGTTTCCCGAGATCATGGACGGCCGCGTCAAGACGCTGCACCCCAAGGTGCACGGCGGCCTGCTGGCCCGCCGCGCCCACCCGGGCGACCGTGCCTCCCTCAAGCAACACGGCATCACGCCGATCGATCTCGTCGCCGTGAATCTTTACCCGTTCCGGGAGACCGTCGCGAAACCCCAGACGACCTTCGAGCAGGCGATCGAGCAGATCGACATCGGCGGCCCCTCGATGCTCCGCTCGGCGGCGAAGAACCATCAGGACGTGATCGTCGTCGTCGAACCGGACGACTATCCTGTGATCGTCGCGGCGCTGCACCCCGGGCGCGAGCCCGGGGATCACTCCCGACCTGCGCCGGGCCCTCGCCACCAAGGTCTTCGCCCACACGGCGGCGTACGACGCCGCGATCCTCAACTATCTCACGCGCGACGCCGACGGAGCTGCCACCGGCGTTGGCGCTGGTGCTGTCGCAGCAGCAGAGCCTGCGCTACGGGGAAAACCCCAACCAGCGCGCGGCACTGTACTCGGGCGACGAGCCCGGCGTTCGTGACCTGCGACAGCTCCACGGCAAGGAGCTGTCGTTCAATAACCTGCTCGACCTGGATGCCGCGCTGATGGCGGCCGCCTTGTGGACCGACCGCCCGGCGTGCGCCATCATCAAGCACACCACGCCGTGCGGGATCGCGCTGGGCCGGAGCGCCCAGGACGCCTACGAGCGCGCGCTCGCCACCGACCGGACGTCGGCGTTCGGGTCGGTGATCGCGTTCAATGTCGAAGTAGACCGGGCCACCGCCGAGGCGATGCGCGACCTGTTCGTCGAGGTGGTGGTCGCGCCGCGGTTCGCGGATGATGCGCTCGCCACCTTCCAGCAGAAGAAAAATCTCCGCGTGGTGACCCTGCCCTTCCCGCCGGGCGGCGCCGGGCTTGATTTCAAGCGGTTGCGCGGCGGGTTTCTCGCGCAGGACCGGTTCCAGCCGGCGGGCGAAGCGGCGTGGAAAGTCGCAACGCGGCGCGCGCCGGACGAGACCGAGTGGCGTGACCTGCGGTTTGCCTGGGCAGCGGTCGGGGCGGTCAAATCGAACGCGATTCTCCTGGCGCGCGCCGAAGCGGCGATCGGCATCGGCGGGGGCCAGACCAGCCGGGTGGACGCTTCGTTCATGGCCGTCCACAAGGCGCGCCAGCAGGGGCACGATCCGGCGGGCGCGGTGTTAGCTTCCGACGCGTTCTTTCCGTTCGCCGACGGTGTCGAAGAGGCCGCCCGGGCGGGGGTGCGCGCGATCATCCAGCCGGGCGGCTCGGTAAAGGATGCGGAAGTGATTGCGGCCGCGGACCAGCACGACATGGCGATGGTGCTCACCGGCACCCGCCAATTCCGACACTAGCCAAGAGCGGACATGGACGAGAGCCTCGAGCAACGACCGCCGTACCTCTGGGCCGGGCTGGTGGCGCTCGGCACACTGCTGCTCTACATCATCACGCTGGCCCCGACCACACAGTTCTGGGACACGTCCGAGTACATCGCGGCGGCGTACGTGCTGGGGATCCCCCATCCGCCGGGCAATCCCTTCTTCGTGATGCTGGCGCACGTGTGGGGGTTGATCCCGTTCGCGGCGGCCTACGCGACGCGGATCAACCTGTTCGCAGCGGCCACCAGCGCCGTGGCGGCCGGGTGCTGGTTCCTGATCGGCGAGCGCTGGCTCCGTCCCATCGTTCCAGCGAGCTTGCCGCGCCGCCTCGCGGCGCTGGCGGGGGCGATCGTCGCAGCGACCGCGTTCACCGTCTGGAACCAGTCGGTCGTGAACGAGAAGGTCTACACCGTCAGCCTCTGCTCGATCGCGCTGGTGCTGTGGCTGATCGTGCGGTGGGGCGACCAGACGAGCGCCGACCGGCGCGATCACCATCTGCTCGTCATCGTGTACATCCTGGCGCTCACGGCGACGAATCATTTGATGGGCCTGCTCGTTGCGCCCGCGGTGCTGATCTACGTGCTCTACACCGACCCCAAGGCCCTCTTGAACCCGCGGTTTCTCGTCGCCGCCGTCGGCGTGGGGGCCGTGGGGGTCAGCGTGTGGGCCTTCCTGTACATCCGCGCGCATTTTTATCCCGCGATCAACGAGGGCGAGCCCACCACCTGGGCCGCGCTGCAGGCGGTCTTGAACCGCGAGCAGTACGGCAAGCCGTCTCTCATCGAGCGGCAGGCCACGCTGGTCGCTCAGCTCGGCATGTGGGTGCAGTACTTCACCTGGCAGTGGGGACACGATTGGCACCCGGCGGTACGCCGCGGGCTCGGCGTGATCTTCGGCGCCGTCGGCCTGCTGGGCGCGTGGCGCCATTGGAAGGCCGACAAGCGCTCCGCGGCGGCGATGACCGCGCTGATCGCCACGCTCACGCTGCTGTTGATCTTCTACTTGAACTTCAAGTACGGCTACTCCGAGTACCCCGACAAGCCGCAGCTGCCGCGTGAGGTACGCGAGCGCGACTACTTCTTCATCGCGTCGTACGCCCTGTGGGGCCTGTGGGTGGCGATCGGCCTGGCGACCCTGATGGAATGGGTAGGCGAGGCGCTCGCGCAGCGCGAGCCGAATGCGGAGCGGCGCTGGCTCCTCTCTACGCCGGTGCTGCTGTTCTCGCTCATTCCGCTGGTCGGCAACCGTCTCACCGCGTCGCGCGCCGGCGAGACCCTGGCGCGTGACTTCGCGGTGGACATGCTGCAGTCGGTCGAGCCCTATGGCGTGCTGGTGACGGCGGGCGACAACGACACCTTCCCCCTGTGGTACGCCCAGGAGGTGGAGGGCGTCCGCAAGGACGTCACCGTCTTGAACCTCTCGCTCGGCAACACCGATTGGTACCTGCGGCAGATGCAGCGCCGCCCGGTGTTCACGTTCGATTCGGCGCGCGCGCCGGCGATCTACCAGGGACGCAGCTGGCCCAAGCCGACGGACCGCGTGCTGAACATTTCCGACGAGCAGCTCGCCGCGCTTCAGCCTTACTACGTGCTCGACAAGAAGACCAACGTGTCGCTGGGCACGATCGTCACCACGCTCGATCCCGGGCTGATCGGTCGCGAGTACTTGGAGCGCGCCGATGTCGTGGTGCTGCAGGCGATCAAGGACAATCAGGGGAAGCGGCCGATTTACTTCTCGCGTACGGTGGGGTTGTACGCCGATCAGTTCGGCCTCACCGCCTACGTTGAGGGCCAGGGCTTCGCCCGCAAGCTGCACTACACGCCGATCGTGCCGTCCGACAGTATTCAAGCGATCGGCCAGCTCGGCTACGCCAACATCCCGCGCACCACCGCGCTCATGCTCGACGTGTACCACTCGAGCACGGCGGCCAAACCCCGGCCGCGCGGCTGGGTGGACCGGCCGTCGGAAGGGATCATCGCGCTGTATGGGTTGATGTACCAGGCGTTGTCATCGACGCTCAAGGACAAGGACGCGAAGCTTGCGGCCCAGGCCGGCGCCATCGCCGACTCGATCTTCAAGAACACGAGCTACGCGGACCAGCGATAGGCGGGCAGGCGGGAAGACGGGAAGCTGTCCCTCTACCCGCCTTCCCGGCTTCCCGCCTATTTTGTCTCCAGGAGGGCTGGCCGAATGGCTAAGGCACCGGTCTTGAAAACCGGCGGGCGCAAGCCCTTACAGGTTCGAATCCTGTGCCCTCCGTTTCCCCGGAAACACAAAGGGGAAGCATGTCGCCATGCTCCCCCTCAGGTTCTGCCCGCCTACCCGTCTCTGCGTCTGCGCCTAGCCTATTGGCAAACCGGCGCGCCTTCAGGCGACGCGGCCGAAGCCGGAGCCGTCGGCGTCACGGCGCCGATGTAGATGCCGCAGCTCTTGGACGTGTTGGTGTTGGTGACGTTCGTCGTCCAACCCGCCTGCGTGCCGACACCGGTCGTGACGGTGCCCAGCGTATTTCCCTGCGTCGTACAGAACGAGACCGAACCCGCCGGCGCCGGATTGGCGCACGAAATGGCCGTGGTGTACTTGATCGAGTCGGCGAAGTACGCCTCCTCGGCGGTCACCAGGTTGCGCAGGTCCGACTTCATGGAGGCGATGTACGCCTTTTCCTTCGTGTTGGCGAACTTCGGGATCGCGATGGCGGCCAAGATGCCGATGATCACCACGACGATCAGCAGCTCGATCAACGTGAAACCCTTGCGGCTCATGCGGGACTCCCTTCCGAGTGTATGAGTCGCGGCGACTGTCAGTCGAGACGCCCCTCGCCGCTGCTCCAATCTGTTGCTCGGCACTGGAGCGGTCTCGGTGACATCGTCACCCACAATGTCCTGCGTGACGATCGTCACCCACACCATCTGAGTGAGCGTCGTCACCCCGACCGTGGCCAAGTTCCCGGCACGCGAAAGGCCGTGAGCGTCGTGCCCACGGCCTCTCTTGTCATCCAGCAGAACCCGTTCGAAGGTTAGGGCCGGACGGTTTGTGCTAACCGCCTAACCGTCTAACCGCCTATCACTAGTTCGGCGCGTGCGTTCCGGTCCCCCCATAGCGCCGCTCGCGTCCCAGCACGGGCCCTGAGCTGCCAAGGTTGTTGCGATTCGTGTTCACCCGGGCCACGAACTGGCGGATCGCGCCGGGGAAACTGTCGGGCCGGGCGTGCCGGCCGAACGGATCGCTATACCAGATGGTGGGCCCATCCGCGTTGTCGATCGAGTTCTCGTTGATGTCCACCTGGCGCCGCACGCCGTTGAACTCGGAGCGCGGATCGTCATACAGCAGGCCGGTCACGGTACCGTTGCTCGTGGAGCGGTCGCACGAGCTCCCCGACGCGCGCTCCCCCGCCGGTGTCACCTCATAGCACACGTCGATCGGCCGGCCGGTGATGTTGACCGCCGCCGGATCGTAGAAGCGGCTCGGCAGCAGCACCTGGTAATAGGGATTGAAGAACGCCACGGTGCGGCCGTTGGTCGTTCGGATGGAGATCGACGTTTCCCAGTTTTCGTGTAACGCCTCGAAATCGGACCGTTGACCCGGTGCCACCAGGATCTCCCGCTCCACGCAGTAACGGTCCGGGATGATGCGCACGCCGCCCCCTTCGGGGCTGTTGGCCGGCACGGCCGGACCGACCGCGATCGTGGCGCGGTCGCACGACCGCTCGAACTGCCCCGGGATCCCGATGGCCGCCATCACCGTCACGTGCATCTCGGTGCGGTCGTTGCAGCGGATGTGGTAAACCAGCTCGTGCAGGTTGTTCGTGAAAGCGTCTTTGGAGTGCGTGCCCTGGTGCAACTTGGTGAGCACGTCGCAGCGCACGTGGAACAGCTGGTCGGCCGCGTCGCTCTCGAATTCCAGCTCGATGTCGTTCTCCCATTCGATTTTGTGCCCCACATGGTCCTCGTGCCGCTGGCCCGAGGGATCCCACGTATCGAGCTGCTCGTTCGCGTAGCCGAGCGGGATGTCCCCGACCGAGGCGTACAACTTGGAGCCGTGTGGGTCGCGCCCGTGCTCGTGCCCGAAGGTGCAGCCGGTCACGGGATCCACCGGCGGATGCCAGATCGGATAGACCTTGGCGTCCGGACCGACCGTGCTGTAGCGGTCGTGATCTTCCTTGGTGCACGTCTCGTTTGGACCCGGGATCCAGATCCCGAACGACCTGCCGGGTCCGATCGGCGTGAGCATCGGGTGCGGGTTCAGCGCCGACTCGTCACAGGCGACGATGGCGAGCGCGGCGAACGCCGCCGCGAAAGTGCGAGACGGTGAGTGCATGGGTCAACACTTCCCCCGCATGTCCTTCCAGGCTGTGACGATTGTCACGCCGCGACTGGCCGCAGTGGAGTTAGTAATGATCATGCTCAGACTTCGGTTGGTCTTCGCCCTCATAGCATTCGCGCTCACGGCCGGCAGCCTCGCGGCGCAGAAGCAGAAGACGAAAGCGAACCCGAATCGCAGCGGGCAGTGGATCGGATTCGGGATTGGTCCCGGTGTCGGACGCGTGGGCTGCGACATCTGCGAGACGAACCGCCGCACGTCGTTCTCCGGGTACTTCAAGGCGGGGGGCACGTTGAGCCGGCGCTGGCTGCTCGGCGTGGAAACGGATGTCTGGATGCGTGGCGCCAACGGCGTGAACGAGCTCTTGGCCGGTCTGGCCGGCGAATTTTACTTCTACCCCAACCCGCACAAGCGGCTGTTCTACAAGGGCGGCCCCGGCGTGTTGTTCTATCAGGCGACCGACGGAGATGGCCGCCTGAGCTCCACCGCCTTCGGGGTCAACTTCGGCGCCGGTTATGACATGCCGATGAACAAGTCGGTTTCCTGGACGCCGTTCGTGAGCTTGTGGATCGCGTCGTTCGGCAGCGGGATCAACTTCAACGGCGAACCTGTGCTTGACGGTGTCAGCCTGATGCTGTTTCAGACTGGCGTGGGTGTGAGCTGGCACTAGGCAAGATCTCGAGGGAGCGCCCTGCGTATCCCTGGTGTACTGTTACAGTCGTGTTCGGCGTGCTACCCCTCGCTTCTCCCGGTCTCTCCGACGCACTGGGACACCATCCACTCGCCGCGCTCGGAATCCTGTTCGGCGCGGGGCTGGTGACGAGCTTCACCCCCTGCATCTATCCCATGATCCCCATCACGGTGGGCGTGATCGCGGGGAGCGCGCGCGCCGCCCGCACCGTGCCTACCCGCCGTCGCACCGTGGCACTCACGCTCGCCTACGTGACGGGACTGTCCCTGTTCTACGCAGGCTTAGGGGTCCTCGCCGGACTCACCGGATCGCTCTTCGGATCGGTGTCGTCGCATCCGTGGGTGCTGTTCGGAATGGCCAACCTGTTGCTGGTGTTCGCACTCGCGATGCTGGACGTCATCCCGGTCGCGGCGCCCGAGCGCCTGGCAACCTGGGCCGGCACCCTCTCGGGCGGCTCCCTGCCCGCGGTGTTCGTGCTCGGCGCCACATCGGGGATCGTGGCCGCGCCCTGCGGCGCGCCCGCGTTCGCCGTCGTGCTCACCTGGGTCGCCGCAACCGGGAGCGGAGCACTCGGCTTCATCTATCTGTTCGTGTTTTCGCTCGGCATGAGCGCCGTGCTGGCCGCCGCCGGCATCTCCTCAGGAGTGCTCGCGGCCCTGCCCCGCGCGGGTGCCTGGACCGTGTGGATCAAGAAGGCGGCCGGCATCGCCATGTTGGCGATGGCGGAGTACTACCTGATTCAGATGGGAAGGGTCATGTGACGATCCGACGGGCGATGGTGGCGCTGCTATTGTTGGTCTCCGCAACGCACCTCTCCGCACAGAGCGAGGGCGCCGGCATCTCCCTCGGTCGCACGCCGCTTCCGGTCGCGATCGAGACGTTGGAGGGCACGCGCGTCGAGCTGGCCCATGTCATCAAGGCGCGCCCCGCGCTGATCGAGTTTTGGGCGACCTGGTGCGCGCTCTGCCGGGCGCTCGAGCCCAAGCTCGCGGCGGCCCACGCGCGCTACGGGACCCGGGTGCAGTTCATCGCGGTGGCCGTAGCCGTGAACGAGACACCCGCAACGGTGCGGCGCCATCTGGACCGGCATCCGATGCCGTACCCGTACCTGTGGGACGCGAACGGCACCGCGGTCCGCGCGTTCGAGGCGCCGACCACGTCGTTCGTCGTCATCTTGAACGCCGCGGGGAACGTCGTTTACACCGGCGTGGGCGCCGATCAGGAAATCGAAGCGGCGCTGGAGCGAGCGGTAGCAGCGAACTAGTGCGGCAGCACCTTCTCGAGCCCGGCCGCGAGCTCGTCATACGCGGTGGGGTCAATTTCCCGGAACGGTGTCTGCCGGTAGGCGATCTTCCCTCCACCGTCGACGACGAACAGAATGCGATTCTCGTAGCCCCAGCGCGACGGTCCAGCGCCATACGCCTTTCCCACCACCATGCCGGTGTCGCTCGCGAACAGGAACGGGAACTCGGCATCGCGCGCCCAGGCGGCCAGCGTGTCCGGAAGGTCGCTGCTGATGGCGATCAGTACCACGTCCCGGCCGCCCTTGAACAACGTCGCGTACTTGTCACGATAGGCCTGCATCTGGATCGTGCAGCCGCTGGTGCGCGCCTTGGGGAAGAACGCCAGGACGACGGTCTTGCCCTTGAAGTCGCGGAGCTGGACCGGTCGCGCCAGCACCCCATAGCGAGTCGCGCCGAGCAACGTAAAATCGGGCGCGGAAGTGCCGACCGCGATCGGTTCCGGCGCAGACACCGCTGTTTGTTGGGCGCCGACGCCTCCGCAAATAGTCGCGCCCAGCAAGCCCGCCAGGAGGATCACTCGTATCCCGTGGCTCGATCGCAAATCCCTGCTGTCCATGACGTCCCCCCCGATCAGGAATGACCCGCTCCGCTGAACGTACCAAGCCCCCTCGCGGGGCGTCAATGCAAAACGGGGCGTCCTCGCGGGCGCCCCGTTTGCCTTCGTGCCAAGCTGCGACGCCCTTAGCCGTCGCCCTCGGCGTCCGGAGTGATCGCGGGCCTGGCCTCGCCGAGGCCGCGGCGGCCGCGGTCGCGCGGCTCCTGGCCGCGCAGCGCCACGCGCAAGACTTTCGTCTCGAGGTCCACGTCCCAGCGCGCGATGCGCGGCTGGACGAACTGCGCCACGTCCTCGGGCGTCAACGTGTCAGGGGTGGCGTCCAGGAACTCGAGCACGCTCAGGCGCAGGGCCTCGTACGAAATCCCGCGCTGTGTCGCCCCAAGCCGGAGGCTCACCTGGTCGTCGAGCAGCCGCCGCACCGCCCCCTGGGTGATGTCGAGCAGCCGCTGGATGAAGTCCACCAGATCATCCTTGCCGCGCTTCCCCTGGCGCTTTTCGAGGATTTTGGCAGTCGCTGGCTCGCACAGGTCCAGCAGCAGGCGCCGCACCGCCGCGTCAGGACCGACGCCCGGCATCACGACGCTGGCGCGCTCGGAGCGCGCGCAACTCACGAGATCGTTGCGGCCGAGGCGCAGGAACGACGTCATCTTCTCGTAGATGTCGGTGCGGGCGGGCAACGGCGCCCGGCGGGAGCCGCTGATCAGGTCGTCGATGTACGTCGCGGGGACCTGGGCGACCTCGGCCAGTTGCTGCGCTGAGCGGTTAACCTCCTTCAGTCGGCGGCCGAGCAGCTCTCCTACCGTGGACGACTGCTTCGACGCTGGCAACGTCATCCGTTCTTCCTCCCATGAGAGCCCGAAAATTTCCCGTTGCAATGTAACAAGTTCAGGTCCTAAATGCGTACTGGCTCTCAGCCTAGGCGGGGAGTTTGACGATGGTAAACCCGAGGTTGGCGACCGTTCGGACCGCCTGCGCCAGGCGATCGAAGTCGATCGGCTTGGTTAGAAAGGCGTCCGGGCGCAGCGCTTCGAACTCGGCGTGCTCGGCGTTGGTCCCCGTCAGGATGACGACCGGGATGTCCCGCAGCTCCGGGTCGTGCCGCATCGCCCGCAGTACGTCCCGCCCATCGCCCCGGGGCAGGTTGAGGTCGAGGAGCACCACGTCGGGCGGCGCCTTGCCCTCGTACGGCTCCTCTCCCCGCAAGAACGAGAGGGCGTCCGCGCCGTCCCGGACGACGGACAACCGATTCTGTAGCTTGGCGCGCGCCAGCGCCTGCTGCGTCAGCTCGATATCGCGGGGCTCGTCCTCGATCAGCAGGATCTCGATCGGCCGCGCCTCGTAGGGTCGCGCCGCCGGCGCGTGCCCCTTGCCCGGGTCGCTCTCGCGGCGGCGCTTCTCCTGGTACAGCGCCTTATCGGCCCGGCGCAGCAGGCTCTCGACCGACGACACTCCCGCCGCCGCCCGGTGGGCGAATCCGAGGCTGATCGACAGGCGGTAACGCCGCTTGGCGCGGCGGTTGAAGTCGGTGAGCTGGTCGCTCAAGCGCCGGCGCAGCACCTCCACGTTGCTGTCCTCCGCACTGCGCACCAGCACCGCGAACTCGTCCCCGCCGATCCGCGCGATGAGATCCGACTCCCGGAAGGTGCGTCGCAGGACGCCGGCCACGTCGCGCAGCGCGCGCGTCGCCCTCGGCGTGGCCCAGCGTGTCGTTGATGCCCTTCAGGTCGTCCAGATCACCAAATGCGACCAGCAGGTGTTTCTTCCCCCGCCGCGCCAGGGCCAGGTCCTGCGTCGCGAGGGTGACGAACCCCCGCCGATTGTGCAGGCCCGTCAATTCGTCCGAGAGCGCCAGGTCGCCGAGCGCGCTGCGCATCCGGTGTCGCTCGATCGCGAAGCGCAGCGTCTGCGACAGCAGCGACCCGTCGAACCGGCCTTTCACCAGGCAGTCCTGCGCCCCCGCGCGCACGGCATTGAGCGCGCGCTGCTCGTCGCCTACGCGCGACAGCACCAGGAATGGGGCGACGGGCTTCCCCGTATTGAGCGCCGCGAACGGCTCCAGGCCGCCCGGGAATGACAGATCGACCAGCACGACGTCCACCGTGCCCTGGGCCACAAGGTCGAGCGCCGCGGCGCGCCGCGCGATCGTCACCAGCTCGAACGGCTCCCCGGTCGACTTCTGCAGCAACCCCTCGAGCAACCGCGCATCGGCCGGGTCCTCGCCCACGAACAGCACGACCGGTCGCCGACCCTCGGGGCGGCTCCCTTCCTCGCGACGACGTCCGATGCCGGTCCGACGTTCAGCGTCGTGCCGCCGCTCGACACCGGTGCGCGCATCCAACGTCACCGGCATGACCTCCAGGCGGCGTTCGCCCACGCGCCGATGAACGCCACGGCGGCGTCCCGGCGTCGCGCGGCGATCGTCGGGGAGGTCAGAGGGCAACATGGCTGCAGTCGGAAGGGGAGGGTGAATTCCAGCGGGTCAGCGAGCGTCGCGCGCAATCCGAAAGGATCGAGCGATGCCGCGTCAGGAGCGGCGACCATCGCGATACCCCGGAGGGCGGCGAATGTGTGGTCTGCACGCTGCCCCCCAATATAGGAGTCCGCCGGCCAATGTCACGAAATCCGAGTGGCGGAACCTGCCTCCGGGGGGCACATTTCGCGGTACGTGTCTACCTCCCCCGATCCAGACGCCCCAGCCCCGAAGCCCCCCGAGCGGCGCGCCACGCCAGAGCGCCGAGCCGGTGAGCGCCGGCAGCTCGTGCTCGTTCCGACGGTGGAGCGGCGTGCCCCCGGCACGCGGCGCCGCCCCGGGGACCGGCGCGAGGGAAAGAACCCTCCCAGCACCGAGTCCGCCGAAGAGCATGTGCGCAACGCGCTCCAGCTCCTGAACACCATCGTCGATTCGGGAGAGCTGGACGATGAGGTGCGGCGCGACCTCGACGCCGCCATCTTCCGCCTCCACTTCGCGATCGAGCGCCTGCGGCGGCTCGAACCGTAGCGCCGCACGCCCTACCGGCTTGACCCCACCGGGCACGCGCCCGATTTTGACGGGCGCCCCGTGCCCCCCTCACCTGGGACAATCGATGCGACGCTTCCCCTGCACCGTTGCGCTCCTCGGCCTCGCGGCCCTGAGCTGTGGCAAGTCGGCGAGCCGGCTCCGTCAGGAAGTGAAGGACTGCAGCGCCATTAGTCTGGACGCCCGCGGGATCTCCGCGTGTCTCGTGGCTCAATTCAGATGGAAGGAGCCCAAGGCCGCGGCCGCCGGCGTTGCACGCCAGCGCGAGCTCGACAGCATCGCGGTATTCCAACGCGATTCACTGTGGCACCTGGACGCGAAAGTCCACCGCCAGCAGCTCGCCAACTGCGGCGCCGTCGGCGGTGATGTGGTGCGTTGTCTCGCGAACAACTACGGGTGGGACGATGCACACGCCGTCGCGGGCGCTGACTCCCTATGGCGGCAGGACGCCTCCAAGCATCGAACCCAGGTCCAGCGCTGCCAGCACCAGAAGCAATCGAGCGTGGCGTCCTGCCTGATCCTCTACCACAAGTGGGACACCAAGCGCGCCTTCGCCCTCGAGGACTCCATCACCCGCGCCAAGATCAAGGCAATGAAATGATCTCGCCGCACGCTCCGAAACACCGCATGCCACATCGCGACGCGTCAGCTTGCCGGTGTTGGTGTTCTGCCGGCTGGGGTGGTAGGAGGAGATCAGCGTCGTATCGTTCGACAGCCGCGTCACCGCGCCGTGCGAGAAGCGCGGCCGCTCGCGCGGCGGAAGCGCCTCCCACCACCCTGCCGTGCGCAGCCAGCTCTCGTGCGCCACCTGGCCCAGCGTTACCACGACCCGCACACGCGACAGGATCTGCAGCTCGGTCGCGAGGAACGGGCGGCACCGCTCCAGCTCGGCGCGGGTCGGCTTGTTGGCGGGTGGAGCGCACCGCGCCGCCGCCGTGATGTAGCAATCGCGTAGCTCGAGACCATCATCCCGGGCGACGGCGTCGGGCTGGCTGGCGAACCCGAAGCGGTACAGCGCCTCGTATAACCAGTGTCCGCTCGAGTCTCCCGTGAACATCCGTCCCGTGCGGTTCGACCCGTGAGCCCCGGGGGCGAGACCGACGATCAACAGCCGTGCACGCACGTCGCCGAACCCCGGAACCGGCTTACCCCAGTACTCCCAGTCGCTGTACTCGCGCTTCTTTTCGCGCGCCACGCGCCTGCAGTAGGCGCGCAGGCGCATGCATCGCTCGCAGGAAACGACTGCGCGGTTGAGAGAAGCAGGTGTCAGGTGCTGGGTGTTAGGTGTCAGGGATGTCCGGGAGAAACAGGGTGGGCTCGTAGCGTCTTAGCGTCTTAGCGTCTCTTACGGCAAGCTCAGCGTGATCCCCGCGTGGGCGTTTCTGGCCACCGTGAGCGCCTCGACCACGAACGCCGCGCCCAGCAGCCACGGCCGGAAGCGTGCCGGTGCGGCAGCAGCCACGCCCAGCACCGTCAGCCCCGCAACGGCGGTATAGGCATTGATCCGCGCGACGCTGGGCTGCGACCCCAGCAGTGGATTCGCCTCACGGAATCCCTCCCAGCCGCCCCGCGCCAGACCGCGCGTCTGCGCGGCGTCCATCAACAGCGCGGTGGTGAACCCCGCCGCCAATGCGACCTCGGTGCGCGTCCACGGGATCCGTGCCGGAACCGTGCTGCCGACGCTCAGGGCATTGGGTGCGTTCCCCGCCTGAAAGCGCTGGGCAACCGCGCGACGAGGGAATGCGAGCCCCGCGGCCGCGATGGCGATGACGACGATGACATGGAGGAGTCTCATGCGGCATCGTCATAGCAATCCCGGTGCCACCTGACGGGGGACGCAGCATCATGTCAGGACGTGATTTAGGCCCAAACCGGCGGACTCACCGCGAAATGGCCTAACTTGTTGCTCTCCAGCAGCAGTTGCCTGGCGGGGTTGGGGCGCGCTCATTCGGCAATGAATTGGGCAACTTGCCGGGGAGGGCGAAACGCCTGCAGCGGCTCAGAATGCCTGATCCCAGCGAACCGACAGCCGGATCGCCGAGCTGATCAGTCCGACCATGCTGTAGGTCTGCACGAAGTTGCCCCACTGCTCGCCGGTGCGCGGGTCGATGTGCTCGGCCAGCAGGCCGTGCCGGTTGCGGCAGGCGAGCACTTTCTCGAACAGCGCGCGCGCCTCGTCGCGCCGGCCGAGCGCGGCGAGCGCGTTGATGTACCAGAAGGTGCAGACCAGGAAGGCGTTCTCCGGCATGCCCGAAGTCGTCCGCCTCGACGTAGCGGAAGACGAAGTCGCCGCGGCGCAGCTCGCGCTCGATCGCGCGCACCGTGCCGGCGAACCGCGGATCGTCGGCCGGCCAGGAAGCCCAGCTCGTGCGAGCCGCAGCAGGCTCGCGTCGAGCGCTGTCGCCGTCCATGGTGGCGACGAAGCTGTCCTGCGCCGGCGTTCCACGCAGCGCTCGCAGATGACCTGGTGGATGTGCGCCGCCTGGCTCGCGCCAGTACGCGGCGCGGTCGGTGAGTCCGAGGTGCGCCGCGATCCTGGCGAGCCGGTCGCACCCCGCCCAGCACATCACGCTGGAGGACGTGTGCACCCGCGCCACGCCGCGCAGCTCCCAGATGCCGGCGTCGGGCTGGTCGAAGACCGCTCGCGGCGCTGCTCGCCGAGCGCCTCGAGGCGGTGGAACAGGGCCTCGTCCCCGCGCCGCACCAGCCGGCGGTCGAAGAACACGTGGGTCGCGGCCAGGATCGCCGACGCCGTACACGTCGTGCTGCACCTGCTGGTAGGCCTGGTTGCCGACCCGCACCGGTCCCATGCCGCGATAGCCGGGCAGCGAGTCGATCGTCCGCTCGGTGCGTAGCCGACGCGCCGCTGATGCCGTACACCGGCTGCAGGCGTCCGTTGTCGGCCCCGGCCACGATGTTGAGGATGTAGCCCAGATAGCGCTCCATCGTGCGGGTCGCGCCGAGCCGGTTGAGCGCGTTGACCACGAAATAGGCGTCGCGCAGCCAGCAGTAGCGGTAGTCCCAGTTGCGGCCGCTGCGCGGCGCTTCGGGAATCGACGTCGTCATGGCGGCGACGATCGCGCCGGTGTCCTCGAACACGTTGAGCTTGAGCGTGATGGCGGCGCGGATCACCGCGTCCTGCCATTCGAACGGGATCGCCAGCGAGCCGCACCCACTCGCGCCAGTAGGCGGCCGTTTCCTCGAAGAAGTGACGCCCCACTTCGGCGACGCGCGCCCTGCACCGTCTCGTCCGGCCCGAGCAGCAGCGTGACGGCGTCGTCCAGAAAGAACGGCGTTCTCCTCGAGGATGGCGGTGATCGACGCGTCGGTGGTCAGCCGCAGGACCAGGTCGCTGCCGACGTAGCGGATGTGGTTGCTGCCGCAGGTGATGCCCGCCGCGGTGGCGGCCGTAGTCGTGGGCGGGGCGCAGGCGCAGCCGGATGCGCGGGTTGCCGGCGATCCGCCTGATCTGGCGGACCAGCATCATCGGGCAGAACATGCGGCCGTACTGGCGGAAGCGGGGCGCAAAGTCCGTGATCTCGATGCCGGCGCCGCTGCGGTCGTACAGGCGCGTGACCAGGATCGGGAGTGTTGACGAGATATTCCTGCTCGTGCTTCACGCAATCGAGCAGCTCCACGGCGAAGAACCCGAAGTCCTCGGCGCCAGTGCGCTCGCGTAGCAGGGAGCAGAACGCGGGATCGCCGTCGAAGCGCGGCAAGCACGCCCAGACGATGTCGCCCACCGGATCGAGCAGCGCCCCGATCGTGCCGTTGCCGATCAGCGCGAGGTCCAGGGATGTCGATGCGAGCACACCGTATCCAGCCACGCCAGCACGGCCTCGACGTCCGCGACGCGCCAACGGGCCGCCGTACGCCCGGGCCCGACCTTGACCGAATAGCCGTCGCAGCCGGTTCACCGCCGCGAAGCCGTACTCGTCGGTGACGTCGTCGCCGACGAACACCGGCGTGCGACCGCGAAACGGCGGCTCCTGCATGAACTCCAGCACCGCCATCCCCTTGTCCTTGCCGGCCGGCTTCATCTCGACCACCCGCTTGCCGGTCTGCACGCAGAAGTGCGGGCCCGATGCGGGTCTGCGACGGAGCGCATCAGCCGGTGCGCGAAGCCGGCGAGGCGCGGCGCGCGGCGGTAGTGCAGCGCCAGCGACAGACCCTTGTCCTCGAGCAGCAGTCCGGGATGCCGCGCCACGGCGGCCGCGAGCCGGCGTGCGCCTGGCCATCGAGCTGCCGGACGGGAAACGCGTGGCGCGACACGCCGCCCCGCGGCGTCGCGGCGCTCGATGCCGTGCTGTCCGGCCGCGGGCAGCCGCATCCCCGGGAAGAGGCGGTCGATGTCGGCGATCGAGCGGCCGCTGATCAGCGCCACGGCGCCGCCGGCGGCGCCGTGCAGACCGCTCGATGAGCGGCCGGAGGTCGCCGATCGAGTCGCACGCCGGCCGGCGAGTCGGCGATGTCGACGAGGGTGCCGTCGATGTCGAAGAAGTAGGCCCAGTCCCGCCGCGGCGCCGGAAGCGGGATCGTCGCGGAACCGGCCGCCGGGACGGGTTCGGCTGCGTAACCGCGTCATCGGCCGCCAGCCGCCGGATCCGCGACGGTGCGCGGCGCACCACTCGGCGCCGTCACTCGTTCGAGCAGCCGGCCGCGCCGGCGCATGCCCGCGGCGTCGATCAGCATGCGTCCCGCCCAGCGATAGACGTTGAACTCCTGGATCAGCCCGCGCATCAGCCGCATGCGGGCGCGCTGCTCCGCCGCCGGCATCGTCAGCGCGGCGTGCAGCGCCGTCGGCACATTGATCGGTGTCGTACGGATTGACGATGATCGCCTCCGGCAGCTCGCGCGCCGCGCCCGTGAACTGGCTCAGGATCAGCACGCCGCGCTCGTCGTCGCGCGCGGCGACGAACTCCTTGGCCACCAGGTTCATCCCGTCGTGCAGGCTGCTGACCAAGCACAGCTCGGCGGCGCGGTAGTACTCGTAGATGGCGTCCGGCTCATGGTGCTCGACCTTGAGCACGAGCGGCGGGTGGGCCGGCGCCGGCGAACCGGTCGTTGATCCGCGCCGCCATCGCCCGCACGCGCGCTTCGTACTCCTGGTACTGCTCGATGCGGCTGCGCGTCGGAGCGGCGATCTGGATGAACGTGAACTTGCCGACCCACTCGCGGCTGCAGCTCGAGCAGGCGCTCCACGGCGCGGAAGCCGCTCCTCGATGCCCTTCGTGTAGTCGAGCCGGTCGACGCCGACGCCGATCGCGTGATCGGGCGGCAGGTCGTGGCGCTCCCGGACGTGCGGCGCGGCAGTCGGTCGACCGGGCTGGCGCACCAGGGCGGGCGAGGGCGGCCACTCGATCGAGATCGGATAGCGCTTCACCGCGGTCAGCTTGCCCCGGTACGAGACGGTGAACATCTCGCGATCGACCCGCGCCTCGAGCAGGCGGTCGACCGTATCGACGAAATTGTTGCAGTGAAACTGCGTGTGAAATCCGAGGATGCTGCTGCCGAGCAGGCCGTCGAGCAGCTCCTCCCGCCACGGGCAGATCGCGAACGCCTCGGGATTCGGCCAGGGGATGTGCCAGAAGGTGATGATCGTCGCGGCCGGCAGCGCTTCCCTGATCATCCGGGGCAGCAAGCGCGAAGTGGTAGTCCTGGACGAGGACGATCGGGTCGGGCGACTTCGACTCCTCGACGACGGCGCGCGCGAACGCCGATTCACCTTGACGTACTGCTCCCAGTCCGACGTGCGGAACGTCGGGCGCACGTGGGCGATGTGGCACAGCGGCCAGAGCCCTTCGTTCGCGAAGCCGTAGTAGTAGCCCGCTTCTTCCTCCGGGGTGAGCCAGACGCGGCGGAGCTGATAGGCCGGGCTTTCCGGGGGCACCGCCACGCGATCGTGCCGGTCCACCACGTCGCGGTCGGCAGAGCCGCTGCCGTGGGCGATCCACGTGCCGGAGCAGGCGCGCATGATCGGCTCGAGCGCCGTGACCAGGCCGCTCGCCGGACGCCGGACGTCGATGCTCTCGCCGCGGTGCACGTGGATGTACGGCTCGCGGTTGGACACGACGATGACCTCGTGTCCGCGCAGCTCGCCGCGCAGGATCGCGCGCAGCGTCTCGGGCGTCCACGCGACGGTGCTCGTCGTCGCGCGATCCGTGCTCGGCCTCGAGGTCGCGGATCAGCGCGCGCAGGTCGCCCGCGATCGGCCGCAACTCCGGCGCGTCGGGCTGGTCCGGCACGCCGGAACAGGCCTTCGCCCCGCAGCAGCGCCCGCAGGCCGTGCACCCAGCCGCGCCAGCTCAGCTGCGCGATGACGACCGTGATCAGCGAGACCGTCGCGCCGAGGCCGACGAAGAAGCAGAACAGATACTTTCGGGTTTCCTCGCTGCGGCGCGCGACGAAGCTCATGTCGTGCACCAGCACGAGCGTCCCCAGCTCGCCGGCCCCCGCTCGAGCGGCCGGACCGAGACGAGCACCGGTCCGTGGGCGGTGCTCAGCACTTCGCCCGCGGCGTCGGAGAACCGGTCCAGCGCGCGCAGCTGACCTCGGACGGGAGGGTCGCGGTCGCCACCGGCTTCCCCCCATCGGCGGGACAGAAGCCCACGGCCAGGAGCCGCTCGTCCTGGGTGATGCGGTTGAAGAGCTGCACCATGCGGGTGCGGTTGCCCGCGCCGAATCAAATCCTCGAGCGGTTCCTGCACCGTGTTGGCGATGAGGGTGGAGCGAGTCTCGAGGTCGCGGACGAACCAGCGTAGCGTCAGCTTGTCCACGAGCGGCACGACCGCGTAGGCGAAGGCGCCGAGCGCCAAGAACAGAGGGATGATGAACCGGAGGGATAGCCGCATCGGGACTCCTCGCAGTGTTTCGCGCTGTGCAGATCGAGGGAGACACGGGACGGGCCGTCGTCGGGCGCGTCGCGAACTGTGAGATGCCGGCTCCCGCAAGGAAACCAGGGCGCCACGCGGAGTCAATGCGGGCGGGGGTTGCACAAGTCGAAGCGCGTGGCGACGTTGTCCACCTCTGGGAGAGGTGGCCGAGTGGCTGAAGGCAACGGTTTGCTAAACCGTCATAGGGTCAAAAGCTCTATCGGGGGTTCGAATCCCCCCCTCTCCGTGTGAAAGACAGGTGTCAGGTACCAGGTGTCAGGTGCCAGAGACACCGCGAATCCCCTGACACCTGACACCTAACACCTGACACCTGCTTCATGACCCGCGTCCGCTTCGCTCCGTCCCCCACGGGCTACTTGCACGTCGGGGGCGCGCGCACCGCCCTGCTCAACTGGCTGTATGCGCGCCACGTGGGCGGCACCTTCCTGCTGCGCATCGAGGACACCGACAAGGAGCGCTCCTCCGAAGAGCACACCCGCGTGATCCTCGAGGGCCTCACCTGGCTCGGCCTCGACTGGGACGAGGAGCTCGTGTTCCAGGGCGCCGGCCTCAAGCGCCACCAGGAGCTGGCCGACCGCCTCCTCGCCGAAGGCAAGGCCTACATGGACGAGGGCGCGATCCGGTTCCGGATGCCTCCGGGAGAGATCGCCTGGGACGACGCGGTGCACGGCCGCATCAGCTTTCAGGGCCAGGACCTGAAGGATCTCATCATCCTCCGCTCCGACCGCACCCCGATCTACAACCTGGCCGTGGTCGCCGACGACATCCACATGCGCATCACCCACGTGCTGCGCGGCGACGATCACATCTCGAACACCCCCAAGCAGATCGCGCTCTACCGCGCGCTCGGGGCCGACCCGCCGGTGTTCGGCCACGTTCCCATGATCAACGGCCCCGACGGGAAGAAGCTCTCGAAGCGTCACGGGGCGACCGCCGTCGGCGACTATCAGCATCTCGGCATCCTGCCCGCGGCGATGCGCAACTTCCTGGCGCTGCTCGGCTGGAGCCCCGGCGGCGACCGGGAGATCATGACGCTGGACGAGATGGTGCAGCTGTTTTCGTTCGAGGGCGTCCAGAAGAAGAGCGCCATCTTCGATACGACCAAGCTCGAGTGGATGAACGGGCAGTACCTCTCGCTGGCCACGGGCGACGATCTGTACCCCCTGGTGGCGCCACAACTCGAAAAGCTCGGACTGCAGAGCTCGCGTGAGGCGATCCTCGTGGCGATCGGCGCAGTCAAGACCCGCTCGCGCACGACCCTCGACGTGGCGCGTCAGGTTGCCGTCCGTCTCGATCCGCAATTCGTCGTACACGACGAGAAGGCCAAACAGGAAATCGCGAAGGATCCGGCCGCCTACAAGGCGGCCCTCGAAGCGAGCGTCACCGCGTTGCGGGACGCCGAGTGGACGGCGGCGGCGCTCGAGCAGCGGCTGCGCGCGCTGGCGACCGAGCGCGGCGTGGCCGCCGGCAAGGTATTCCAGCCGATCCGCATTGCGTTGACCGGCGGTACCGTGTCGGAGCCGGTGAACGAGCTGTTGCACGTGGTGGGGAAAGAAGCGGCACTGAAGCGACTGGAGGCGGCAGCTCATAGCGTCTTAGCGTCTTAGCGTCGTCTCCCCCTCTACGGCACTATTCGTTCTGTATCCGGTTTCGCGACTACCGAATCCCGCTGGTGTTTGGCCGCGTCGCGCTCGCTCTGCTTACGCTGTCGCAGCTCACGCACGTACTTGCGAAACTCCTCGAGATTCTGCGTGCGGGCAGCCGCCTGCAAAATATCCTCACGTATATAGGCGAGCTGCCGCCCGCGCATGGCTTCGTCGAAATTCCCCTGAGGCAGCAGGCTTCCGAACGCCATCAACACCGGCGTGGGGATCTTCATTCCGGCGATGTAGATGTTCTGCGAGTCCATCCCGAATTTCTTCCCCGCCACATCCGTCATCCACGTTGGTTTCCGGCCCGCACGCTGTTCCGCATCGATGATGCGGTTCATCGAGTCCACCATCGCACGCAGCCGTACTTTGACGATGGAATCCCTTGGCAGCGGGACCTTGGGATCGCTAGGGCTATAGAGCAGCTCCGCCACGTCGGCGGGCAGGGCCGGTCGCGGCATCGCCCAGATGAGCGAGTCGGGAAGACGGGGCTCGACACCGACAGGACGACGGACGACGGGGGGGAGCACCGCCGGGGTGGAGTCCACGATGCCCACCGGCGCCGGGGCCGCCTGGGTGACCGGGGGGGGCGCCACCGGCACCGGATTGCCGAGCCCCCCACTAGGGCCCCGAGCCCGGGCGCTGCCCCCGCGAGGCGGCAGCGACGGCATTTTCCGCACAACCGGTGCGCTCAACGTGATGAACTGCGTGGTGGGCTTTGCCCGCCACGCGACCGCCGCAACGACCGCGATGACAATCGCGTGCAGCGCCGCGCTCGCGAGCCATGTAGCCCGCGCGGGCCGGGTAGCAATCCTGCGAAGCTCAAACACCCTGCAATCTACACGTGGGCGGCCCCGTCAGACCGCGGGAGCGCCGATCCCATGTTCCGCAAAGAACTCTTCGGAGCGCCGCCGGATCTCGTCCCAGCTCCCGATGATGGGGTCCGTGGCAGGCAAACCCTCGAGCATGCGGGCCCCATACGGTTTCGTCACAACGCGTCGGTCCAGCAGCAGCACGACACCCGCGTCCGAGCGCGTGCGAATCAACCGCCCGAACCCCTGTTTCAACTTGAGCGCGGCGAGCGGCACGAGATAGCGCGTGAAACCGTTCACGCCCCGCTCCTCGAGACGCTCGAGGCGCGCCGCGGTGAGCGGCTCCGTGGGCACCTTGAACGGCAGCTTGGTCAGGATCAATACGCGTAGGGCGCGGCCCGGTACGTCCACTCCCTCCCAGAACGAGTCGGTGCCGAGCAGGATCGCCGAGCCCGACTCGCGAAACCGGCGCAGCATCTGATCGCGCTGCCCCTCGCCCTGCACGAGCAGCGGCCAGCGTCCCCCGACGTGATCGCGCACCGCCGCCGCCGCGCGGCGCAGCGCCGCGTGACTCGTGAACAGCACGAAGATGCCCCCGTCCGCGGCCCGCGCGAGGTCGAGCAGTACCCGCGCGACGGCGGCGTCATGCCCCGCCTCGTCATCCCGCGGTTCGGGGAGATCGTTGGGGATCCCGAACAGGCACTGCGACCCGAAGTCGAATGGTGACGCGAGAATTTCCCGCACCACCACGCGCGCCGGCGGGAGATCGAGGCCCAGACGCTCTTCCAGGAAACTGAAATCCCCGCTGGCGGCGAGTGTGGCGCTCGTCAGGACGACCGTCTCGACCCGGTCGAATAGATTCTCCTTGAGCAACGGCGCCAGGTCGAGCGGGACGGAGGCGAGCGACAGGTTCCCCCCCTTCTTGCCCCGGCGCTCGAGCCAGCGCACGGCGGCCGGGCCGCCCGGCGGCGGCTGCAGTGCCGCCGTGAGCCCCTGCGCCGCGGCGTCTAGGCGGCGCACCACTCCCCGCAGCTCGGCGATCAGCTGTGCCTTGCGGTCGGCGGGATCCTCCAGCGTCAGCTGGTCGGCGATCGTCTCCACCCCGCTGCGCAGCGAGTTCAAGCTCACCAGCAGGTTCTCGAACGCGACGCCCAGGCCCTGGCCCCACACAGGATCCGCGGCGAACGCGTCCGTGAGACGCAGCACGGGTCCCTGCCCCGCCACGCCGTCGAGGTGCACACCGAGAAGAAGGAAGAGCGTGTCGGCCGCCCGGCGCGCCGCCACAAGCGCGTCCACGAGGCTCTGGCCTGCGAGCTGCCGGTTGACCGGGCTCGAGGCGTCGTCCCGCGCCGCCAGCTCGGCGATGATCGTCGGCAACAGCCCGCGCCCGTTGCGCTCGAGCCGCGCGAGCAACCGCTGCACGCCGATGGCGCTGACATGGGCGCCGAGGTGCGTGGCCGCGACGTCCTCCACGTGATGCGCCTCATCCAGCACGAGACGCCGGTAAGGAGGCAGCACGGCCGCCTCCAGCCAGTTCTCCGACGCAATCCGCACGGCGAGGTCGGACGCCAGCAGGTGATGGTTCACCACGACGACGTCGGCCTCCGCGGCACGCCGGCGCGCTTGAAACAGGAAGCAGTGCTCGAAGTGCGGGCACGCGAGACGCGGGCACAGGTCCGACTCCGCCGCCACCGCGTCCCACACCTCCGCCGTGGGCTCGTCGGCCAGGTCGGCGAGGCTGCCGTCGCCGGTGCGTGCCGCCCACGCCGCGAGCGTTTCGATCTCGGCCGCCCGCGCGGAGTCGAACATCGAGTCCTGCGCGCCCCGAGCCTGCTCGAGCCGTGCGAGGCACAGGTAGTTCCGCCATCCCTTGAGCAGTGCGAAGCTGGGGGTATGGTCCCCGGTCGCGAGCGCACGCGCGAGCACCGGCAGATCCTTCCCGACCAGCTGCTCTTGCAGGTTGATCGTGTTGGTGGAAACGACCGTGCGCTCGCCGTTTTCACGCGCCCAGATCAGCGCCGGCACCAGGTAGGCAAACGACTTCCCCACCCCGGTGCCGGCCTCGAGCACGGCCACGCCGCCGTCGTTGTAGACGTCGGCGATGTACGCCGCCATATCCCGCTGGCTCGGGCGATCCTCGAACGCGCCCATGCCCTTCGCCACCGGGCCGTGCTCGGCGAGCATCCCGGCGACGTCTACGGCGTCGAGGCGCATCGTCGCGCGGCGGCGCGGGATCTCGACCACGACGTAGCAATCGGTCACCGCGTTGTTCACGATCGCGAAGCCCACGCCGCCGTCATGCAGCCGGGCGGCGACCGCCAGGTCCGCGCCCGACGGGTCGAGGACGCCGCTCGGGTGGTTGTGGAGCAGCATCTCTCCACGCTCGGCGATCCCGGGGAGCGCGAGCACGGCGTCGACCGTGCCCCGCGCCGCGACCCGCGCCTCGACCAACCGGCCGCTCGCATCGGGCCGCGCCACGAACGACACCTCGCGTCCCTGCGCGGCAGCGATCTCGACGCTGAGCAGCGCCTGCACCGCGGGCGACAGCCGGTCGACGCTCACGTCTTCAGCTCCCGTTTCTTGGCGGCCGGGAAAAGCACGTTGTTCAGGATGAGGCGATACCCCGGCGAATGCGGGTGCAACGACAGGTCCGTCGGCGCTTCGCCCAGCACGTGTTGGGGATCTTCGGGATCGTGGCCACCGAAGAACGTCCAGGTACCCTTCCCCAGGTTGCCGTGGATGTACTTCACCCACGGCGCACCGGGTTCATCGGCCAGCACCACCACGCTGGGCTTCAGCCGGTCGCGCATGAACGAAGTCGTCAGCCCGTAGAAGTCCGGAATCGAGTCGCGGTGGTTTTGCACCAGCATCGCGGCCACCGGGTCGAATTTGGCGCTGAAGTTGAAGAGCTTGAACGCGCCCAGCGGTCGCTGCCGGGTGGGAACGTTCACCTGGTGACCATCGATGTCGGAGAAGCTCGGGACCGTCGCGTCCGGCTCGATGTGCGCGCCGGTGAAGGCGATGCTCCGGCTCCAGTCGAGCTTCCGGTCGGCCGCGGGGTCGATCGGGGTCCCGTCCGCCAGTCGCGCCGCGATGTCGACGTGCTCGGCGGCCAGCGCAAGGTCGATCGTCTCCGTCGCGGTGCACATGGCGAACAAAAAGCCACCGTTCGCGACGTAGTCGCGGATCACCCGGGCGACAGCGCCCTTGAGATCGGGGACGTTGCGAAACCCGAGGCGTTTCGCCGCGTCGGTATTGACCTGCACCATCTCGGCGAGCCACGGCTTGCCGGCGTGCGTCAGAGAAAATTTCGAGTATTGACCCGTGAAATCCTCGTGGTGCAGGTGCAGCCAGTCGTACCGCGGGAGTGTCCCGCCAATCACCTCGAAGTCCCACACCTTGTCGAACGGGACGCCGGCGTACTGGAGCGCCATCGTCACCGCATCGTCCCACGGGGGGGCGTTGGGCGGCACGTACACGGCAATCTTGGGCGCCTTCTCGAGCGGGATGGCAGTCCGCATTCGTCGCCCCGATCGTTCCGCGGATCGCGGCGATGTCGTCCGCGCGTGACGGGCTCGACCCGCGCGCCGGTCAGCCCGGCGTCACGTCGGATCGCCGTCCCATCGGGGACGAGAAACGATCCGCCGCGATAGTTGAGCAGCCACTCCGCCTGCATACCGGCTTGGATGACTCGATACGTCACGCCGTACGCTTTGAGATGGTCGGTTTGCGCCTCGTCCATGGGGATGAGAAGCTGGGCGGTCAGACGGTCGGGCGGTCGGGCGGTCAGAGACGGCAGGCCAAGGAGATCCGCCGTGACCGCCAGACCGCCTGTCCGCCCGACCGCCCGTACGAACTCTCTCCGCCTCACGACTTGGGAATCGCTCCCTTCGCTGCGTCGAGCCGCCGGCGCGCCTCGGGCACGACCGCGCTTTCGGGATACGCAAGAATGACACTTTCGAGGTGTTTGATCGCGGCCTCGAGGTGCCCCTGGCGCAGCAGCAGCTCGGCCCAGGCCAGCTCGGCCGCCGGCGGCGCCGACCCGGTGCCACCGATGCGCACGACCTCCTCGAACAGCACGATCGCCGTCGCTTCGCCCTGCGGGCCAAGCTGCGCAGCGATCCGGCCGGCCACGAGCAGGACATCTCCCCGGCCCTGCTCCGCCGTGAGCTCATCCGCGGCGCGCCGCAGCTCCGTCACCGCGACAGCCGAATCGCCGCGCGCCAGCGTGAGCAGTGCGCGGCCCAGCGCAGGGAAAGTGTCGCGCGGGAGACGTTCCATGAGGGCCAACATCGCGGTGCGCGCAGTCGCCTCACGACGATCACCGGCATAGGGGCCGGCCGCCCCGAGTCGCGCGCGCGCCTCGCGCAAATTGCCGCGGTACAGCGCGAGCCAGCCCTGCAGTGCGAGGGCTTCGACGCTGGAGTCGTTCGCCACCAGGGAGTCGGCTCGGATCAACTCGCCCCGGCGAATGCGTGCCCGCGCGAGCGCCGCCCGGAGCGCCGCCCGATCCTCTGCGCCGAGGCGGATGCGTGCGGCCTGCAGCCGCGCCGTCGCGCTGTCGAGCTGCCCCTCTCCGATCAAGACGCCGATCAGCGTGGCGGTCGCGAGCCGCTGCGCATCAGGCGGTGCGCTGCCGTCATCCACCACGCGTTCGAGCTCGATGCGCGCCGCCGCCGCGTCCCCGGCCTGCAGAAATGATCGCGCGGCCTCCGCTCGCGCCCGGACCGCCACGCGCGCGGGAGCGAAACCGGCGAACCGGCTGAGGGCGAGCCCGCGCACGCGCCACCCAGCGGGCGTTCTGAGCGCGCCGGCCAGATCGGCAAAGCGCCGCAGCGCGTAGCCGGCATCCGCCGATGGGGTCTCGACCGTGGTCGCGAAAATGGTCCACGCGCGCGCGGGGTCGCCCCATCCGAGCAGGAGCTCCGCGGCGAGCCGCACGCCGAGCACCGGGCCGCCGCGCGGTGTAAGCGCTCGGACCATCCGTTCGCGCTGCTCTGCTGGCGCGTCGGCGAGCTGCGTCAGCGCTGTCTGCGCCTGCGCCGGCGTTGCCGTGATGACTAATACCCACTCCTGCGCCGCGCCCTCCCAATCACCGGCTTGCTGTGCGAGCGCGGCCAGCTCGAGGGCAAAGGTGGCGGGCCCACCCAATGCCTTCCGGCCGGCGCCGAGCACCCGCCGGGCCTCGGTACTGAAATGATGCTCCGCCAGCGCAAGTGCCCACTCCCGATACGGCTCCTCGTCTTGAGGACGACTCCGGGCCCAACGCTCCGCCACCGCCATCGCGCTGTCGGGCATGTCGAGCGCGACGTACGTCCGCACCAGCAGGCCGCGCAACGAGCCGCTCGCGGAGTCGCGCGCGACCGCCTGCTGTGCCAGCGGCAGCAGCTCCGGCATGCGCTGCAGCTGCGGGAGCACGCGCTCGAGGCCGAGCAGTGCGGCCAGGTTGGTGGGGTCACTGCGCAGGGTGGACAGATAGACGGTGGCCGCCCGCGCGGGCTGACCGGCCCGCTCGAGGTCGAAGCCCCCGCCGATGGCCTGCGCGGTCGCACCACACGGCGCGAGCGCCATGAGCGCGGTGCCCACCAGGCCGCTAGTGCGCAACCGGTGGCGCATTGATGCGTCGGAAGTATTCGAGCACCAGCCGGCGCTGCTCTGGTGTCAGCGCCATCAACTCATCCCACGTGGGATAGCGGAGCGGCGGACCTGAGCCCGTGGCGCCCGGTGCCAACAAGGCCGGCGTGTGCACGTCGCCCTCCGTCGCCGGCCGGCTGACCCGCGCCCGCTGCTCGTCGGGCGAGGCGCTGGTCAGGGTCCGGCCCGCATCGAGCAGACGGTGATACAGATGATCCTGGCGTCGCACCGTTTGAGAATCGAGTCGCCCTGCCTCGAGTTGCCGGGCGAGATCGCGGGCCTCCTGCCCCAGCGCGCCCGCCGCTGAACTCGCACCCTCGGCCCGCAGCCGGTCAAGCTGGTCCGCGAGCGCCCGCTGCTGCGCCGCCAACGCGCGCAGCTGCTCCTGTACCGCATCGCCGGCGCCGGCGCCGAGCGGCAGCAGACCCTGCGCCTGGGCGTTCAATGCTCCCTGCTGGCCTGCCAGCTTCGTGAGGCGCTCCATGGCCTCGGCGAATCCACTCCCCGACTTCGCGTTGGCTACGTCGCTGCGAGTCCGTGCCAGTGCATACGCGGTCGCGTTCAGTGCATCCACCGACCCTTCCGCCAACGCCGCTGCCGCATCCGGGTTGGGAACGGGGGCCTCGAGCTGTTCGCGCGCCGCGCGCATCTGGTGGCGCGCGAGGGCCAAGGCGCCCTCGAGCTCCGGTGAGACAAGGGCATGCCGGCCCGACGCCGCCCGAATCTGCCGTCCGATCACCTGCGTGCCCTCCTCCACCGACGCCTGGCGGGAGCGCGCCGCAGCGCCGGCCTCGCCCGCGCGCAGGCCTTCCGCGATCCGCAGCTGCCGTTCCGCGAGTGCCGCGCTCTCGGAAAGCGCGCGGTCGAGGGCGTCCAGCGTTTCCTGACGCCAGGCCCGCACCGCCGAATCCCGTTGGGCACGCAACTGGTCGGGGATTTCCGCCAGCGCCGACTCCGCGACGGCGCCGTCGCGCATCGCCCGCGCCGCATCATTCGCGTCCGCCGCGGACGCCGCCCCCTGCATGGCGCCCGTCGCCCGGGCCGCCGCCGCCTGTGGAGTCGCGAGCGGCGCGCTTCCGCTCCGGGCGGACCCGGTCCGCGCGAGATCGCCACCCATCCGCGCGATCGCCCGGGTCAGCGAATCGGCGCGCACCGCCAGCGCCCGCTCGCGCCGGCCGGCCGCGCTATCGGACCGCGCCGGGAGCGCCCGGTTCCAGTCGCCTTGCCTGCGCCGCAGATCCTCTGCGTCTGCGGCCAGAGACTCGAGTGCACCCTCGACGGCGGCGCGCTGGAACAGCGACCGGCTGCGTTCGAGGGCCTCGCGGAACTGGCGCTGCGACTCGGCCAGCTGCTCGAGCGCCTGGCGCGTGGCATCGGGGTTGAGTCGCTCCAGGGCCGCCTGCAGGTCGCGCAGTCGCTGCTCCAGCTCGGGTGTGAGCGCCTGCTGCAACAGCTGTCGCACTTCCTCCAGACGCGACTGGAACGCGGTGTCGGTCAAGCCGGCCTGCTGCGCAACCCGCGCCACCCGCTCCACCGCCTGGGCGAGCTGTCGCGCGCGCTCCTGCAGCTCGGCCACCTGGTCGGCGATCGCGGTGGCGCGCTCGCTCACCTCGAACGGGAGGCTTCCCGCCTGGGCACCCGCGGCACGCTCGCCAGCCGCACTGCCCTCGCGCGGACGTTCCTGCGCCAGATCGGCCATGCGCCGGGAAAGGTCGGCCGCCGCCGTCGCGAGCGAGTCGGCGCTCGACCCGACGTCCTGCGTTGCGGACCGCGTGGCCGCCCGCAGCTCCGCAAGGCTCGCCAGCCGGAGCGCGACCTCCGCGCTCTGCCCGCGGTGCGCCACGGGCGCATTGTCCCACGCCTCGACTCGGAACCGTAGGGTGTCGCCGGGAAGCAACCCGCGGCCCTCAGCATCGAGCGCACCTTGCAGCAACGCGCGGTCGCCTGCGCCGCTCACGTCGACCGACCGGCGCAGCGTGTCACCCACTTTGCCGGTCTGGCTCACGCGCCAGCTCACGATGTCGACGCGCCTCACGCCATGGTCGTCGCGCGCATCGATCACGAGCGGTTGGCGTAGCGTAATCGGGAGAATCGTGTCGCGTCCGGGAACAGGAACCGAGACGGTCGGAGCGGAGTCGGGCACCACGCGCAGGTGCAGCGCGGGCACATCCCCCTCGAGACCACCACCATCGGCCGGAACGAGGACGAGCTGCCACGTGCCCGAGGCGACGGGCCTGAACCGGCCTCTGAACTGCGATCCCGCCACCGCTAGCCCCATCCCCGCGGGCCCTACCCCGACCGATCCATGCCGCACTCCCGAGCGCCACGCTGGCGGCGCCGCCCGTGACGATTTCCGTTCCCTCCGGGACGAGGATCGTGTCGGGACCGGGAAGGACCGATTCGTCGGCGCGCTCCAGGTAAGCGGGGAACCGGGCCGTCACGTCGAGGGCGGCGAGAAAGGCGGGGAGCGCCACGGCGATCTTGCGATCGTCGCTGCGCCGCACACCGCTCGTGGCCCGGAGGTAGAGATCGGCCTCGAGCGGTCCCACCCGTTGAACCGCGCGACCCGCCGAGTCGAGCGCCACCGGGATCGACCGCCACGGCTCGCCCGGCCCCCGCGTCCAGAGGATCGCGGCAGTCGCCGCTGGTGCCTCGATGGTGACCGTGGCGATGTCGCCACGCCGCGCGCTCGAACGATCCACCTCGAGACGCACCGGCGCACGTGCGTCGGCGAGCGCCCGCAGCGGATGCCAGAACGCCGCGCGCCCCGCTGCGGGCGAGGCTGCGACAAACAGCGCGGCACCAGCCGCCGCCGCTACCATTCCCACCACGAGCCTGGCTCGCGTGCCGCGGGCGAGTATCCTGCGCACCTGCGGCGCGGCCGCCGTCACGGCGCGCGCCGCGTGCGCATCCGCGAGGGCGAAGAGATCGCCCCCGGCAGGTTCGATGGTCCCGATCACGCTTCCAGCACGTGCCTCGCTCGTGCCTTCGAGCATCCGGGCCAAGATCCGTGGCTCGAGCGCGCGGCCGGCGCGCCCTGCCACGCGCACCGCCACCCCCCCGACCGCAATAATCGCGAGCCACGCGGCGGCTATCCCCAAGCCCCATGGCGCGAGCCACAGTCCCGCGGCGGCGATCGCGAGCGCGACACCAGCGCTCCCAAGGACCGTGGCGGTGACGCGGGCGCGGGCATGTGGCCGCCCGAGACGCCGCAACCGCCTGGCGGTTTCCGTCACCGGATCGCGCTCACCGCGTACGTGAAGAGATTGACGCCCATGCGCAGCGCCGCTTCGTGGAGCTCTGGGGGGTCGTGGTGTACCTCCGGGTCTTCCCAACCGTCGCCGAGATCAGTCTGGTAGGAATAGTATACGGCGAGTCGCTCTCCCAAAAAAATCCCGAAGCCCTGCGCAGGGAGGCCGTCGTGCTCGTGGATCTTGGGCAGGCCGCGAGGGAAGTCATACACCAGATGATAGATGGGGTGCGTCAACGGCACTTCTACGAGGGGGTGGTCGGGGAACACGCGCTGGATTTCCCGCCGGAACGCAGCGTCCATTCCGTAGTCATCGTCAGCATGGAGAAACCCACCCTGCTCCAGGTAGCGGCGCAGCAGCGTCACCTCGTCGTCGGCAAAGTGGACGTTGCCGTGTCCTCGCATGAACAGGTACGGGACGTCCCACAGGTCGGCGCTGCGCAGCGTGACGATGCGCTCCCGCTCCGCCACCTGCAGCGACGTCCGCGCGCGAATCGCGGCGAGCAGGTTGGGCAACGACGATGGACCGGCGTACCAATCGCCGCCGCCGTCGTAGTGGAGACGACCGATGGTGAGTGAGGCGGCGGTCGGGCGGTTGGGCGGGCAGGCGGTAGCAAGAACCGCCAGGCAGACGACCGCCACACCGCCTAACCGCCTGCCCGTCCATCCCGCCTCTCACAGTTCGTTCACCAACCGGTACGCCGTATTTCGTGTGATTCCCGTCTCCGTCGCAATCCGCTCGGCGACGTCCTTGCGGGTCATGCCCTGGGCCAGGAGCGCGCGGGCTCGCTCTTCCGGATCGGGAGGCCGTTCGTCCGCTTGGACCGGGCGGCCGGTCCCGGACACCACGACCGTCACCTCGCCGCGCGGGGGAGCCTCTGCGTAGTACGCCGCCAGCTCAGCCAGCGTCCCGGTCCGCGTCTCCTCGAAAATCTTGGTGAGCTCCCGGGCAACCGCCGCGGAGCGCTCGCCGCCACAAGCCGACGCGAGGTCGCTCAACAGCTCCGCGACCCGGTTGGGCGCTTCGAACACCACGACGGTCCATTCGCTCTTCGCGATGGTGTCCAGCAGGCGTCGCCGGTCCGTGCCCTTGCGGGGCAGGAATCCCAGAAACACGTAGCGGTCGCCGGAGATCCCGGATACCGACAGCGCTGCAGCCACGGCGGTGGGTCCCGGGATCGACACCACGGGAACGTCGCGCGCTCGCGCGGCGGCCACCAGCAGGGCGCCGGGATCGCTCACCGTGGGGGTACCGGCGTCGGTCACCAGGGCGACGTCCTTGCCGGTGCCGAGCAAGTGCAGGATGCGTTGCAGTGCCGAGTCGGAGGAGTGGGCGTGGAAGCTCGTCAAGTCGGCGTTGGAGCCGACGTGCACCATCAGCGTTTTTGTTCGCCGTGTGTCTTCAGCAGCGACGGTGGTCACCCGGCACAGGGTGGCCGCAGCGCGGGGGGACAGGTCGTCGAGGTTGCCAAGCGGCGTGGCGACGATATAGAGGGTGCCCGACATCTCACCACGCCAATTGCCACGGCAGTGGGCCGTAGAATCCGGCCGACTGCAGCACGTACCGGTGCTCCTTCGTCGCTTCCTTCAGAATCCTCGGGGCGGTGCCCGGCATCATGACTTCGACGCCCTCGAGCAGCTGCAGCGACCAGTCGGACAGGGCGCTGGAGAGATCTTCGGGCCGAACCACCGTTTCGGGCAGGTCCGTTCCGCGCGGCGAGCTGAGCAGCGCAAGCGCCTTGTGCGTTCCCATGATTCCGGTACACACCTTCTGGGCCCGGCGGCGTCCCTGACCGGGGAGCTCCTTCTCTACTTCATCGGCGATGCGCCAGTACAACTCGCGGTACGTGTTGATGAGCGACGTGGGTGCCTGCGCCGGCAGATCCGACACCGGGGGGAACATGACCGCCGAGAGCGTGTGGGCCCGCAGCTGTAACTCCAGGTACGGCGCTGCCTCCACCTGATCGGGTTTGTCACAGAAAAACCCTTCGGCGAATCGTCCACCGTCGAAGCGAAGGTAGGAGACCCGGCCGTCGGAGATCAACTCGATGACGCCCGTCACTTGCTCTTGACGGAGCGAGGGAAAGAACGCCTGCGGCTCTTTCGGGTCGAGCGTGCGTGGCTGCAGGTCGACGGCGCACGATTGATACATCCACGCAAGCTGCACCATCGGCGCGGTCGAGTAGGCCAGATCGCCCCGCTCGACCTCCGCGCGCATCCGCCGGAGGGCTTCGGTGATCGTGATGACTTCGCGGCCCGTCGTGTGCATGGACGCGGCGTTGACCGCGTCCCCTTTACGGAGGAACACGATCAGGCACTCGTCGGGGAGGTGCGCGGTCAGGTATCCGTCCACGCGCCCGTCGCGGTCTCGCTTCCCGAACGCGAGCAGATTGTCGAGATGGATGAAGGCCAGGCGGGTACGATGAACGAGCCGACCCGCCTGCGGAAACGACAGATCCGCAAGGCGAACCGGCGAGTTCATCAAGCGAGCCGTGCTCGCGCGCATGGCCCTCCGGGGAGGATGCTACGACAGGTGCTGTTGAATCTTCTGGTCGAGCACCGTCTTGGGATACGCGCCCACGAGGGTATCCACGTGGCGTCCGTCCTTGAAGAATAGAATACTCGGTATGGAGCGAACGTTAAAGCGCATGGCGGTCCGCTGGTTGGCGTCCACGTCCACCTTCGTGACCTTGACCTTGCCGTCGTACTCCCCGGCAAGCTGGTCGATGATCGGGGCCACCATATGGCAGGGGCCGCACCACGTCGCCCAAAAATCGACGATCGCAAGCCCCTGATGCTGCTCTACCTCACTCCCGAATGAGGCGTCGGTAACGGCTATCGGATGCACACCTTCCATGACCCTGCACTCCTTCTCGCGTAATCATTAAGTTGCGACCGCTATGGTGGACGCACCGGTTCGGGTCGCTCATGTCGGCATTGCGGTGGCCAGCATCGCCGCCGCCCTTCCTTTTTATCGCGACGTCCTCGGACTGGTGCCCGGGCCTCCGGAAACCGCCGACGGCGCCACGATCGTCAGCCTGACACTCGGCGACGTCCGGGTGGAGCTGCTCGAGCCTGTCGCAACCGACAGCCCGATCGCCAAGTTCCTGGCCCGCCGCGGCCCGGGGATCCACCACATTTGCTACCGGGTCCCGGATCTCGACCGCGCTCTCCAGCAATGCCGCGCCGCGGGTTACCAGCTGGTTGACAGCACCCCACGGGCCGGCGCCGGCGGCCGCCGCATCGCGTTCCTGCATCCCAAAGCTACTGCCGGCATCTTGGTCGAGCTGACGGAGTAGGAACGCCGATGCCAACGGTCAGGTTCCGGGGCTCCGGGGCTTGCAGGCAGCGGCGGGATTGCTGAGGGTCTCCAGGTGCGGATCGGAGACCAGCCATCTGCCGCTGCCGGCGCGCATGAGGTCGAGCGTTGCGACCGTGTTGCACTGCGCGCGCTGGAGCTCGACTTTGAACGCGCGCATGTCGTCGCGGCCCGGGACCGGGAGCGGGCCCTCGAGAATTCTGTACCCGTCGGATGCGAGGTATTTCTGGATCACGGTGAGCCGCATCTTCAGCTCTTCGGGCTTCATCCAATCGGCGGCGGGCCCGCGCTCGGTGCCCCACAAGTTGCCCATCCGCTCGATATCTTTGGCTTTCACGGCAGCCATGAACTGGACCACCGCGTCGTTGAGGGATTGCGGCGTCGGCGCCGTCGTCGATTGGGGCTGCGACCCGCAACCGAGGCTGCCCAACACCAGGAGCACAGACAGCCGTCGCATCACGAGGCACCACCTTGCGATTGACGAAGTGATCCGAAGGTAAGGGAGCATGCGGCTCTACGTCAACATTGATCACGTCGCGACGCTGCGCGAGGCGCGCAAGACCGACGAACCCGATCCCGCGCGCGCCGCAGCGGAGTGCGAACGCGGTGGCGCCGATGGCATCACGGCGCACCTGCGCGAGGACCGGCGGCACATTCAGGACGCGGACATTCGCGCACTGCAGCGCAGCGTCCGCACGCTCGTGAATCTCGAGCTCGGCGCGCACCCCGACATCGTCCGCTTCGCATGCCGGGCACGTCCGTTCCAGGCCACGGTCGTCCCCGAGCGGCGTCGCGAGATCACCACCGAGGGCGGCCTGGCGCTCAGGCCGGGCGACCGTCGCGTCGCCGACGCAGTGGCCCGGCTCATGCGCGCCGGCGTCCGCGTCAGTCTCTTCATCGACCCCGATCTCCGCACGATCGACCGCGCGGCCGCCCTGGGCGTCCCCGCGATCGAGCTGCACACCGGGCGCTACGCGCAGACGTGGCGCAAGAGCGACGCGGCCTTGCGACAGCTGCGCCGCGCCGCCACGCCACGCCGCCGAACGCGGCCTCGCGGTCCACGCGGGGCATGGCCTGACCTACGAAAACGTCCAGCCCGTCGCCGCAATTCCGGAGATCGAAGAGCTGAACATCGGTCACACGATCGTGAGCAACGCCGTGTACTGGGGGTTGGAAGAGGCGGTGCGGAGAATGAGGAGATTGGTCGATGAGGCTGCCAGCTGACGTCTGATTGCTTAAGTTCTCTCCCATGACGGAGCCCGGTAAACCGCTCGGGATGTCCGACTTCTTCGCCCTCGAGGCGGGGGAGTATCTCGAGCGTCTGGACGCGGTGATGCAGAAACCCGACGCTCGCGACCGACGAGTTCGTACGGCTGGCGCGCGCGCTGCGGGGCAGCGCGTTGATGGCGAGCCAGCCCGCCATCGCCCGGGCAGCCGCCGGCGTGGAAGGCGGTGGCGCGCGGCATCCGGGAAGGACGCAACACCTGGGATCCGCAGACGAAGCAGATCGCCATCCGCGCCGTGGACGACCTCAAGGTGTTCGTTCGTCGGGCCGCCGCGTGGACCGAGGCCGACACGGCCAAGGCCGAAGCCCTCGCCGCGGAGCTCGAACAGCGCGGCGGGCGTCCCGGGCCGCCTGCCCAGGTCGCGGCGGCGGTGGGTTTGGATGCGGGCGCGCGCGCCTTCGTGGCGCGTGAAGGAGCGGCCATCGCCAGCGCGCTCGACCGCGCTGCACAGGCGTTGCGCGCCAATCCTCGAGCCCAGGATCCGCTGCAGCACGTGCTCCGCGCGCTCCAGCCGCTGCGCGGCCTCGCGGCCCTGACCGACCTGCCGCCGCTCCCCGACCTGCTGGAAGGGATCGAGCGCACCATCGGCGAGCTGGCGCGGCCCGAGTTCACGGTGCCCGCCAACGTCGCCGAGGTGTTCCAGGCCGCGGCCGGGGCGATCGCGCGTGGCGCTCGGGAAGTGGCGGAGATGGGCCGGCCCGATCCCGAGGGAGCCGGCCTTCCGGCAGTTTGCCGATCTGCTGCTGCGGTTCAGCGAGACCGAGCCGGACGTCGTGCCGGTCTCCTCGCTCTACTTCGACGATGCCGGGCCGCACATCGTGCAACAGGGCGTCGCCGCCGCGCGCCCCGCGACCCTGGGGCGGCTCGAGCTGGTGAGCCACGGCGAGCACCTCCGCCAGGCGGCTGACTCGCTCGAGCGCGCGCCCAGCACCACGCAGCGCGAGCTGCGAGCCCATACACTCGCCAGCACGTTCCGCGCGCTCGCCGACGTCGGGCGGTGGGCCGCTCGCCGATCGGGTCGCGCAGTTCGCCGTCGCCGCGCGGGAGGTCGTGACGAGCGGAGTCGCGGTTCGGGCCCCTAACCCGTTCGCGGCCTTGCTGCGGCGGGTCGGTGACCTGCTCGACGCAATCGGGGTCGGGTGACGAAGCAGCGCTGGTCGGAGAGTTGGACGGGCTGACCGCGGCGGTACGGGCACTGCTGGTTCCGGGCACTGCCGCGCTCCGCACTGGCATCCCCGCCGGCGCCCGCCGCCGGGACCCGCCGTCCACGCCAGGCCGGCCGCTGCGGTGCCGACCACACCCGCGGCTGCCGCGCCAACTCCGGCCCCCGCAGGTGAAGACGCGATCCCCGAATCCGCCGACCTCGTCGGGTCGTGGGTGTCGTACCAGCGGCTGGTGGACGCCGGGATCGGCCCTCGTCCCTCGAAACGCTGCTCGCGACACCCTCGCGCGATACGGCGCGCCCGGTGCCGCCGCGTGCTCCAGCGCCCGTGGCCCACGCCGCCGTGCCGACGCCAGAGCCGCCGGTCGTCGACGTGCGCTCCCTGCTCTACCGCGGCAACAGTGCGCTGGCGCGTGCGCAGGAGCTGCGCGCCAAGGCGCGCCTCGTTTCGGGCGACGCCCTCCATGACCTGATCGACGAGGTCTGCGACCTCGTCGCTCTCGCGATCGAGCCGGGACCCCCGCCCGCTGCCCACCCCGGTCCGTAGCGGGCGACCCGCGTCGCCCTGGGCGTGGGCGATCGGGTTGGTCGTCACCGCGTTGCTCCTGGCCTGGGCCCTGCACGGAGTCGATGCGCGTGCCGTGCTCGGCCACATGCGCCGCGCCGATCCGCTGCTCTTCGCCACCGCCATCGCGCTCGCCACCGCAAGCTTCCCGCTCCGTACGGTCCGGTGGCGCGTAATTCTGCGCGATGCCGACGAGCGGCCATTCCCCCTGACGCCCATGTGGCACGCCACGGCCGTGGGATTCATGGCGAACAACCTCCTCCCTGCGCGCGCGGGCGAATTCGCGCGAGCGTATCTCGCCAACCGCCAGCTCCCTGTGAGCTTCGCGACGGCGCTGGCCTCCATCGCGGTGGAGCGCGTATTCGACGGGCTCGTGATGGTGGCGCTGCTCACAGCCGCGATCGCCGCGCCGTCCTTTCCCCGTCATGGCACGGTCGGCGGAGCAACGCTGTCGCAAATCGCGGCCTGGGCGGCGGCGCTGTTCCTCCTGATGCTCGGCGTCGCCATGCTCGTGGCCTATCGGCCCGCGCCGTGGCTCGGGTTTGCACGGCGGGCGTTGCACGCCGCACTTCCCGCGCGCTACGCCGCGCGATTGAGCGTCGTGGCGGAGGGGCTGGTCGCCGGGCTCGCGGTGCTCAAGAATCCGCGACGGTTCGCCGGCGTCGTCGCTTGGTCGCTCGTACTGTGGGTGGTGAACGGGTTATCGTTCGCCGTCTGTTTCCGGGCCTTTGGGCTTGCCGTCCCGTGGGAAGCCGCGTTCCTGCTCCAGGGCCTGATCGGGTTCGGCGTCGCGTTGCCGTCATCGCCCGGGGTTCTTCGGACCGTTCGAAGCGGTCACGCGCGCCACACTCGGGCTGTACGCGATCGGCCCCGACCAGGCCGTGAGCTACGCCGTCGCGTATCACCTCGGCGGCTTCGTCCCGATCACGCTGCTCGGTCTGTATTCGCTGTCGCGGACGCAGGTGCGCCTGCACGAGCTGCGGCGGGGCGAAGGAGCGAAGCAATGAGCGTGGCTGCCGAACAGGTGCGCATCGCCGCTCACGCCAAGGTGAACCTGTTTCTCCGCATCCTGGCGCGCGAGACCAGCGGCTTTCACCAGATCGAGACCGCGTTCGCGCTGCTCGAGCTGGCCGATGAGCTGGTGGTCCGTCGCACGCCTCGCGGCGTGACGCTCGAGGTCGCCCCGGGAGGTCCCGATCTCGGGAGCCCCGACGAGAACCTCGCCGCGCGCGCGGCGCGCGCCGTGCTCGAGGCGACCGGCCACCGGTTCGGCGTGGCGATCGAGCTGACCAAGCGGATTCCCATTCGCGCCGGTTTGGGCGGCGGCTCGAGCGATGCAGCAGCGGCGCTCCACGCCGTCAATGCGCTTGCCGGCAATGCCGTCCCCCGCGCCGAGCTGGTGCAGATGGCGGCTCGCATCGGCTCCGACGTCGCGTTCTTCGCGAGCGGTGCCGCGCTCGCGCTGGGCTGGGGTCGGGGGGAGCGGATACTGCAGCTCGACCCGCTCCCCGCCAACCCCGCGCTCGTGGCGGTGCCGCCGATCGGAGTGCCGACGCCCGATGCCTACCGGTGGTGGGACGAAGCGCACGTCACCCCCGCGCCGCGCGGCGCCGTCGTGCTGGACGCGCCGGCGCTCGCGACGTGGGGGAGCGTGGGACGGCTGGGCGGAAACGATTTCGAGCTCCCGGTCTTTGGCCGTCATCCGGTGCTGCGCGCGCTATTCGAGCGCGTCGCGGCCACGCATCCATATTGGGTGCGGCTGTGCGGATCCGGCAGCGCGGTCGGCGCGGTGTACGCCACCGAGCGACTGCGGGACGATGCCGCGATGCAGCTCGGCACGCAGCACCAGGTGCTGGTGAAAACGTTGACCCGGGCGCGCGCCGCGCCCGGACCCGAACCACACACACCGTGATCCCAGGAGGCGCGATATGCCCGAAGACCTCGTCGGAACCGTCATTCACTTCTTCAAGGGACCGAGCGTGGCGATGGTCCAGCTGACCGCGGGAGAGCTCGTGGTGGGCGACCGGCTGCACTTTCATGGCCACACCACCGACTTTACGGCGACGATCACCTCGATGCAGGTGAACCATCAGCCGGTCGAGCAGGCACAGGCGGGCGTCGAGGTCGCGATCCAGGTAGGCGACCGGGCCCGGCCCAAGGATCAGGTTTTCAAAGTCTCATAACGGGAGGATCGCGACACATGCACGTGCGGGACATGGCAACCACGCTCACCACGACCTTGGGGCTCGCATCGCCGCCGGTCGCGCTCGCGCTGGCAGACGCCCCGCCTGCGGGAGTCCGAACCTTCGAAGGCAGCGTCCCCTCCGCCTGCACGTTTTGGAGACGCGCGGAGTCGGCAGTCTTCTACGCGACGGCGGAACAGCACTTCCGCTGCCCGGTCGGGACGATGGTCATGGGGTTCGAAATGCCCGACGACGTCAAGCAAGAGCTGATGGGACTCGTGGGGGTGATGGTCGAGGAAGGATATCTGGGCGCCGACGAGGCACCACGCATCCCGACGCTCCCGCGCAAGAGCGCGGGTGTGGTGTATGGGCCGTTGCGGGATTTTCCGGTCGAGCCCGACGCGGTTCTCATGTGGCTCACCCCGCGACAGGCAATGCTGGTGTCCGAAGCCGGCGGCGCCTGCAACTGGACCGGTTCAGCGCCGGGCGCGACGCTGGGCCGCCCCGCATGCGCTGCTATCCCGACCGCCGTCGCGCGTGGCGGGCTGACGGCGTCCCTCGGTTGCATCGGCATGCGAACCTACACAGAAGTCGCCGACGACCAGATGCTCGCCGTCGTCCCGTGGGCGGCGCTGCCGCAACTCGAGACGGCCCTTCGCGACATCCTGAAGGCCAATCGGACGATGGCGGGAGTTCCACGAAGGGCGGAAAGCGCGCGCCGTCTAGAGGGGACTCACCTAGACGGAGGTCAGAGAGAGCGGGAGCGGACCTTCTGGGAGACGATGATGAGCGACGGCGGGGACACCCCCGCCGTTCGTTAGTTCACGGTCACCGTACCGAACATGCTGCCGTGCCCAGGAATCGTGCAGATATAATTGAACGAGCCCGCGACGTTGAACTGGAGGAGACAGTCTCCGAAGCTCCAGTTGGAACAGCCACCAGGCGCATCGGGCACACCGCCGAAGTTCACATTGTGGATTATTCCCGACCCGACCCACAGCACTCTCCCGCCTACGGGGATCGTCACCGCCGAGGGAGAGTAACTGAGCCCGGGCATTGTGATGGTGGCGTCCCGCGTGGGTGATGGAGCACCGCCGGTGCTCGTCTCGTCACACGCCACACTTGCCACGAGTACCAGCGCCACCATGGCGCTCACGCGAAACCGCACGGCAAACCTCATCATGGTAGAAGGATGGTACGAATTTACCCGCGGATCAGGCTGGTTGGAAGCGGCCTATCCGCCGGACATAAGTACACTCATTCCAGCCCTCTGTTCCGATTGTTCGAGGCGGACACGGGCGTTTGGCGCCGAGGCCCCGGTAGAAACGGGGGAGCACGTAAGTTAAGATGCTGTCGCACACATTGGCCCCTCGTCCAATGGCAGGACAGCGGACTTTGGATCCGCGAATGAAGGTTCGAATCCTTCGGGGCCAACTCCCGGTCGCCAGGCTCAGCGCGGCTGTTTGATGAACGTCCCATCCCGCAGCTCGGCATAGGCCTGCCGCAACTGCTCCTGCGTGTTCATGACAATCGGCCCGTACCACGCGACCGGCTCGTCAATCGGCTTGCCCGATACGAGCAGGAACCGGACGCCTGCATCCCCGGCCTGCACCACCACCTCGTCCCCACGATCGAACACCACCAGCGAGCGGTTCCCCGTCTCCCCGGCCGATGCCGGAGCGGCGGCCCCGCTGGGCCCGACGAGCTCCGTCCGCACCCCGGTGGGCGCCGACGCGTCGCGGAACGTGCCGCTGCCTTCGAACACGTAGGCAAAGGCGTGCCGATCGGTTTCCACCGGCAGCACCTTGCGTCGGCCGGCTGGGACGGACACGTCGAGATACCGTGGATCCGCGGCAATGCCCTGCACCGGACCGGTCTTCCCCCAAAAATTCCCGCAGATGATGCGTACCCTGGTGCCGTCATCGTCCGTGACCTCGGCGACGTCGCCGGCCACCACGTCCTGATAGCGGGGAGCGGTCATCTTCTGCGATGAGGGAAGGTTGGCCCACAGCTGAAACCCATGCATCCTCCCCTGCGGGTCTCCCTTGGGCATCTCCTGGTGGAGGATTCCGCTGCCGGCCGTCATCCACTGGACGTCGCCCGCGCCCAGCGTGCCGCGATTCCCCAAACTGTCCCCGTGAGTCACTGCGCCAGCCAGGACGTACGTGATGGTTTCGATTCCCCGATGCGGATGCCAGGGGAAGCCCGCCAGATAGTCGGCGGGGGTCTCGTTGCGGAAGTCGTCGAACAAGAGAAACGGGTCGAACTCCTCCGTACTCCCGAATCCGAAGGCGCGGCGCAGCTTGACGCCGGCGCCCTCCATGGTGGGTGTCGACTCGATGATTCGCTTGATTGGTCTGATGGACATCGTTCCTCCTGGTATATCGGCTCGCGCGGTTCCGCCATCTAGGAATGCATCCTCGACGCCTCGGGTTCCCCCGCGTTTCCCCGGGTCCGCCCTCCAACCGCACCGCGCATCCATGCTAGCAGCATGGAACGCGCGCCAGCAATGGACTTGACGAACGCCGCAGGGGGGTTGAATCATCCGCGCGTCTGGGATTAGCATATTCCGCCGACGACTACCTGAGAGCGCATGACCGCACCCCCGCTCGTCCCGTCGTTCCTCACGCTCCAAGGCGTCTCCAAACGATTTGCCGGCGTCGTCGCCGTCAACGACGTCTCGTTCGCGATCAACCGCGGCGAAGTTGTGGGCTTTCTGGGACCGAACGGCGCCGGCAAGTCCACCACGATGCGCATGATCACGCAGTACATCGAGCCTGATGCCGGGACCATCCGGCTCGACGGCGTGTCGATCGCGGAGTCGGGGCGCGCGGCGAAGTGGCGCATCGGTTACCTGCCGGAGAACAATCCCCTATATGGCGACATGCTCGTCGCCGACTACCTCGCGTTCATCGCCGATCTGCGCGAGCTCCACGGGACCACGCGGGAGCGCTGCTTCGACGAAGCGGTGACGTCCACCGCCATCGAGAGCGTGTTCTACCGGCCGATCGGGGAGCTATCGAAGGGTTACCGGCAGCGGGTTGGGCTCGCGCAGGCGATCCTGCATCGACCCGACCTGCTGGTGCTGGACGAGCCGACGGAGGGTCTCGATCCGAATCAGCGGGTCGAGATGCGTCGTCTGATCGCCGAGCTGGGCAAGGAGCGCACGGTGTTGCTCTCCACGCACGTGCTCTCGGAAGTCCAGCAGTCCTGCTCCCGGCTGCTGATCATCAGCGGCGGTCGCATCGTGGCGGACGGCCCGGTGGACCGCTTGATCCAGCAGGCCGAGGGCGTCGTCCAGATCGCCGTCGAAGTGCTGGGGAGCGACGTGGCCGCCAGCATCGCACGGCTCGCCGGCGTGCGGGCGGTCGAGCCGGCGCGGCCCACCGCAGACGGACGGGTCGCGATTCGCGTGACCGCCGAGCAGGACGCCGAGGTGCGCCCCGGTATTTTCGAGCTCGCCAAGACACGCGGTTGGACGCTGTTCGAGCTGCACCAGGAAACGGGGAGCCTCGAGGAGCTGTTCCGCCAGCTCACGGAGCCCGACCACAAATGACCCCGATCTGGACCATCGCGCGGCGGGAGCTGCGGGCGTTGTTCGACCTGGCGACGGCCTACATTCTGCTGGTCGTCTTCGTGGGGGTGAACGACTTCCTCTTTTTCCGTCAGGCCGAGATCTACGGCGTGGCATCGCTCCGCCCCATGCTCGACCTCCTGCCCTGGATGCTGCTCTTCCTGGTCCCCGCCGTGACGATGCGGGCGCTGGCCGAGGACACGCGCAGCGGCGTGGTCGAGATCGTGCTGGCGCAACCGATCACGGAGCTGGACTTGCTGCTGGGCAAGTACCTCGGCCAGCTCCTCTTCCTTCTCATAGCGCTCGGCTTGACCCTCCCCATCCCGCTGGCGCTGCGGCTCGGCGCGCACGTGCAGTGGGGCGTGGTCGTCGCCCAGTACGTGGGCGCGGCGCTGCTCATGGTGGGACTCACCGGGGTGGGCCTGTGGGCGTCGAGCGTGACCCGAAACCAGATCACCGCCTTCATCGTCGCCGTCGCCGTCATGTTTGCCCTGATCCTCGTGGGACTCGACCCGTTGCTGGTCGGACTGCCGCCGCGGCTCGGGGCCGCGGCGGCCGCGCTGGGGGTCCTCTCGCACTTCCAGGGCATCGCCCGCGGCGTGATCGACCTCCGCGACGCCGTGTATTTTCTCAGCCTCGCCGCCGCGTTCCTCGTGCTCGCCTACTTCGCCCTGATGCGCCGCAAGCTCACCGCCCGCGGCGACGACCATCCAGCGCCTCAAGCTCGGGGTCGCGCTCCTGACGGTGGGGCTCGTCATCCTCAACCTCTTCGGACGGCGCATCGGCGGCCGCCTCGACCTGACCCCGGGACGCGCGTACACGTTGTCGCCGGGCTCGCGTCAGATCCTGAACAGCCTGAACGACCTCGTCACGATCAAGCTGTTTGCCTCGGCGGCCCTCCCGCCGGAGGTGGCCTTCCTGAAGCGCGACGTGGACGACCTGCTCCGCGACTACCGCACCGCGAGCAAGGGGAAGGTACGGCTCGTCGTGCTGGACCCGGTCGCGGATACCGCCGCCGCCCGCGAGGCACGGTCCCTGGGGATCCCGCCCGTCCAGTTCAACGTCGTCGGCCGCGGTGAGCTGCAGGTGAAGGAAGGCTACCTCGGCATCGCGGCGCTGTACGCCGAAGGCGTGAAGACCATCCCCTTCGTGCGGAAGTCGAATGACTTGGAGTACCGCCTGACCTCCGACATCCGGTCACTCACGCGCAAGGAAAAGCCGGCGGTGGGCCTGTTGATCGCGACCGACCGCTCGGCGGCGGCGCGCGGTCGCACCTTCAACGGTCTGCAGGAACAGCTTGGGCAGAACTACGACGTCCGGCCGATAACGCTCGCGGCCGATTCGAGCGCGCTGCGCGACCTGAAGAGCGTTGATCGTCATCGGCGTTCCCGACTCGGTGCCGCAGGCGCAGCTCGCGCCGCTGCGGTCGTACCTCGACAGCGGGAGCGTCCTGCTGATGGCGAACGGCATGACCCTCTCGGCCGAGGCCCCCGTCGCGAGCGGGCGCGCCGTCCCCTGGAATCAGCTGCTGCATGCCTACGGACTCTCGGTAGGCTCGGACATGGTGTACGACCTCGCGTCGAACGCGCAGGTCGGGATGCCGACGCAATTCGGGCAAGTCCTGTTGCCCTATCCGCCGTGGGTGCGCGCGCTCAGTACCCGCACCTCGGCCATCAATGCCGAGCTCGACGCAGTGCTCCTCCCCTGGGTGAGCAGCATCGATACCACCTTGGGGCCGCGCGGCACCCTCACACCTCTGTTGACCAGCAGCGACGCCGCCGGCCTGCGCAAGGACGAGATGATCCTCAGCCCCACGCAGCAATTCGGCCGCGACAGTCTCGCGCGTCGCCTGTTGGCGGTGCAGGTGGCCCCTACGGCGCAGGGCGCTCAGTCCGGTGTCCGCGGACGCCTCATCGTCGTAGCGAGCTCCGATTTCGCCAGTGACCGTTACCTCCGTGGGGGCGAATCGGGCCTCGTGTTCGTGCAGAATGCCGTGGACTGGCTGGCGCAGGATGAAGCACTGATCGCCATCCGGTCCAAGGACCGCACGCCACCGCCGCTCGTATTCACAAGCAATGCCGCACGGGACGCGGTGAAGTACGGCAACCTGATCGGCATCCCCCTCCTGCTCGTGGGATTCGGTGGGGTGCGACTGTGGCGCCGGCGTCTGCTGACGCGTCAGGTCGTACAGGCCCTACACACGCGCGCCAGCCGACATGACCGCCAAACACCTGCGCGTGATCGCGATCAGCGTCGTCGTGCTGCTGATCCTCTGGGGAGCGAGCGAGCGCTGGTCGCGCCCGGCGGACACGACGCCGGCATTGCTGCGGCTGCCGGTGAGCGCCCCGGATGACGTGGACACCGTCGTCATTACCGAGGGAGCCGACAGCGTCTTGCTCGTGAAGCAACCGTCCGGCGCCTGGACAGTGAATCGCCATCCGGCGTCCGCGTCGAGCGTCAGCGACCTGTTTCAGGCGCTGCGCGATTCGGTTCGCCCCGAAGCTCGCGGCGCAGAGTCCATCGTCATTCGCCCGGATGGGTGTGGACTCGCCCGCGAGCCGGCTACTGCAGGTCAGCAAGAGTGGCAAGCCGTTGGTGCAGCTGTTCGTCGGTGAGTATGGCCCCGGATCGGAAGCCACCTACGTTCGGCTCGTGGGCGACAGCCGCGTTTATCTCTGGCCAGGCCGGCTGCCCACGCTCGTGCGGCGCTCCGCGGACGATTGGCGTGATCGCCAAATCGGCACGGTCGTCCCGGAAAGCGTCGCCGTCATTGAGATCCAGCGCGGCGTCACGCGCACCACACTTCGGAAAGAGGGGGCGAGCTGGGTACTCCCGCGCGACGCGCGAGCCGACTCGGCGGCGGTCGCGCGGCTCCTTCATTACTTGAGCACCCTCGCGGCGGCGGGGTTCGCGACCGACCAGCAGGCGGACTCACTCACCTTTGCGAAGCCCGAACGCCGCGTGTCGGTCCGTGGCGCCGCCGCGCGCCCGCTCCTGTCTCTCGAGCTCGACTCGGCGGCAGCAGGTTTCTGGGCCCGCACCCAGGCGCGCGGCACCGTCTACCGTCTCGATTTCTGGCAGGTGGACCAGCTCACGCCGGCCGAGGACGCCCTCAAGTCCCACCCGTAGCAACCCCTTTGCTTCGCGCAGTTTGCCGTCTATTTTGCTAGGCTCGCATGGCCGACCTTACGCTGTCTCGCAGCCAGCTTCTGCTCCTCTCCGGGACGGCCAACCGCCCGCTCGCCGAAGAGCTGGCCAAGCATTTGGGCCAGCCGCTGTGCGCCGTGACGATCCGCCGCTTTGCCGATGGTGAGATCTTCATCAAGATCGACGAGAACGTGCGGGGACGGGACGTCTTCATCATCCAGCCGACCAATCCGCCGGCTGAGAACCTGATGGAGCTGCTGCTCCTGATCGATGCCGCCCGCCGGGCGAGCGCGGCGCGGATCACGGCGGTGCTGCCCTACTTCGGCTATGCACGCCAGGACCGTAAGGATCAGCCGCGGGTGGCGATCAGCGCGAAGTTGATTGCGAACCTGATCACGCAGGCGGGAGCGGACCGGGTCCTGGGCCTGGATTTCCACTCCCACCAGATGCAGGGGTTCTTCGATATCCCGGTGGACCATCTGTACGCGGCGCCGGTGTTCGTCAGCCATTTCCGGCAAAAGGAGCTGTACGATCCGGTCGTCGTGGCTCCCGACGTCGGGTCGGCGAAGATGGCCCGCGGGTTCGCCAAGCGTCTGAACGCATCGCTCGCGATCATCGACAAGCGGCGCACGACGGCGAACGTCGCGGAAGTGGTCAACGTGGTGGGCGAGGTCGCCGACAAGGACTGCCTCATCCCCGACGACATGATCGACACCGGCGGGACGATTGCGGAGGCCGCGGCAGCATTGTCCCGCCTGGGCGCCAGGAAGATCTATGCGTTCGCGTCGCATGCCCTGCTGTCTGGGCCGGCGGTGGAGCGACTGCAAGCCTCGAAGATCGACGAGGTCGCGGTCACGAACACCATCCGGATCCCCGAAGAGCGGCTCTTCGATAAGCTGAAGGTGCTGTCGATCGCCGGGCTGATCGGGAAAGCAATCGGATACGAACACAGCAACCAATCGGTGAGTTCGCTGTTTGATTGACGTAGAGTGCGGTCCATTCCGCATTCCGAACTCCGCACTTTGAGGTCACACGTATGGCACAGATCGTTTCGCTCGCTGCGAGCCCCCGGACCGCGACCGGCAAGGGTCCCGCCCGCCAGAGTCGCTTCCGCGGGCAGGTACCGGCCGTGATCTACGGCCAGGGCCGGACCGCACAGAGCCTTGTTGTTGAGGCGAAGGCCCTCGAGCTGGCGCTGACGGGCATCGAGCCCGAGAGCACCATCATCGAGCTCGCACTCGATGGCAAGAAAATGAAAACGCTGATCCGCGAGATCCAGCGCCATCCGATCCGTCCCGACATCATCCACGTCGACTTCTACGAGATCCATGCGGAGCAGAAGGTCACCCTCAAGGTGCCCGTGCACCTCGTGGGTACGCCGGACGGCGTCCGGAATGCGGGAGGCGTGCTGGATCAGGTGACCCGCGAGGTGGAAATCGAAGTGCTGCCGGAGCACATCCCCGACCGCGTCGAGCTCGACGTCACCCTGCTCAAGATTGGTGACTCCGTGCACGTGCAGGCGCTCGCGATCCCGAACGCCACGATCCTGACGCACGCCGATCTGACGATCGCCACCGTCGTCCCGCCGCGCGCCGAAGAGGTCGCGGCCCCGACTCCTGAGGCGACCACCGATGTTGCCGAGCCCGAGCTGATCCGCAAGGTTCGCGAGGACGACGAGGAGGGCGCCGAGGGCGAAGGCGAAGCCAAGGCCGAGGGCAAGGGCGAGGGCAAGGGCGAGGCCAAGCCGAAGGCGGAGAAGCCCAAGGGCGGCGCCGACAAGCCCAAGGGCGGCAAAGAGAGCTAGGCGTTGCGCGCCGTGGTCGGCCTCGGGAATCCTGGTCCCGAGTACGCGGCGACGCGGCACAATGCGGGGTTCTGGCTTGCCGACGCGCTCGTCGCCCATTGGGCCCTGCCGCCGTTTCGACGGGGCGAGCGAGCCCGGGTCACCGCCGGCGATCTCGCGGGCGTACCCGTCCAGGTTCTCAAACCCACGACGTTCATGAACGCCAGCGGGGCGGCCCTCGTAACGCTCCGCGCCGATCCCGCATTCAACCCGGCCGTCGATCTGCTGGTGCTGGTCGACGAATTCCGCATTGCGAGCGGCACCTTCCGCCTGCGGGCCTTCGGCTCCGCGGGCGGACACAACGGCCTCAAGAGCATCGAGGGCGCGCTGCAGTCACAGCAGTACGCCCGCCTGCGCATCGGCGTCGGGCCGCTCCCCGACGGCGTGGAGGACTGGTCGGAGTACGTGCTGGCGCCCTTCGACCCCGAACAGGTGACGCAGATCGAGACCGCGATCCCGCAGATGGTCGAGGCCGTGGAGCGGTGGGTTCGTGAGGGCGTGACATAAGCGGCCTTGCGGTTTAGCTTTCCCGCACAGAATTCCCTACTCGGTGCCGCACAGCGCCGGGTCGCCTACGACCAAAGGGAGGTGGCATGGCCCGTCGCTACGAGACGGTCTACATCATCGACAGCGCCCTCGAAGAACCGGCGATCAACGAAAAACTTGAGCGCTTCCACACCTTGATCACCAAGGATGGAAAGGGCACCGTCACGAACATCGCACACTGGGGCAAGCGGACGCTCGCGTACCCCGTCAAGAAGCGTGAGACGGGCTACTACGTCGTGGCGCAGTTCGAAGCCGAGGGCGAAGTGTTGCCCGAGTTCGAGCGGGCGGTCAAACTGGACGAGAGCGTGCTGCGGTTCATGGTCGTCGTGAACGAAGGCGAGCCCGTGAAGCCGGTTCCCGCGCCTCCGATTGCCGCCGAACTTGAGGAGATCGAGGAGGAAGACGACGCATGAGACGGCCTTCGAAGACGTGCCCCGTGTGTGAGTCCGGTGCCCGTGTGCTGGACTACAAGGATGACCGCACCCTCGGTCGCTTCCTTACCGAGCGGGGCAAGATCCTCCCCAGCCGCCTGTCCGGCATGTGCGCGCGCCATCAACGCCAGCTGGCGACGGCGATCAAGCGCTCGCGCCAACTGGCCCTGCTCCCCTACATCAAGCGGCATGGCGGCTGATCAGGACCGGCACTCCCGCACCAACTGGCGGCTCGTGCTCGGGACGGCGGCGTTCGTCGTTTGGGCCCCGCCCAGCTTCGTAGGTCTCCCGCTCGCCGCGCTGATGCTCGCAGCGCGTCCGCGCGGGGCGGCTCAATGGGGCGCCGCGCTGCTCGTCGGCATGCTGAGCGTGGCGCTGGTTCTCCAGTCGGCCCGGGGCGACCTCGTGAGCGCCGCCGGGCACGCGTACATCGTGCTGGTCGTCGCCACGTTCGTCGTCCTCACGCTGGTCGCGCCCGCGGCGTTCTTTCCGCAAGCCGTACGCGCCAGCGTCATCGGGCTCGGTGCGGCACTCCTGCTCGCGCGGGGGATTCTCGGCGCCGACGCGGGAGACATCCTCCAGTGGGCGGCCACGCGGCAGGCGGGCGAAACCCTCCGCATGCTGATTGCGCTGCGGCCCGAGGCCGCTGCGGTCTTCGATCCGGTAGTGCACTTCCTCGGTGAAACAGTCCCGGCGTTGCTCGTGCTCAATGCCCTGGCCGGCCTGGGCCTGGCCTGGCAATGGCATCAACGCCTTTCCGCGAGCCCGCTCGGCCTGCCCCTCGCGCCGTTCCGGGAATTCCGGTTCGCAGACGGTTGGGTGTGGACAGTGGTGGGTGGGGTCACCGTCATGATTACTCCCCTGCTCGCGGGGCTCAAGGCCGCGGCGCTCAATCTCCTGCTGGTGGTTGGCGTCCTGTACCTGCTGCGCGGCGCGGCCATCGTGGTCGCATTCGCCGTGATACTGGGTGTGACTCCGACGTCGCTCGCGGTCGGCATGGTTGTCGCCGCGGTTCTGACGGTGCCCCTCCTGTTTGTCGTTCCAGGGCTCGCGACCCTGGGGATGACCGATACGTGGCTCCAATTCCGACGCCGGCTCGCACGCCGGCCGAACGCCTCATAGAGGATCGCGATGGAACTCATTCTCCGAGAAGACGTGCAACACCTCGGCAAGGCCGGCGAGGTGGTCAAGGTCAAGGATGGCTACGCCCGCAATTACTTGCTGCCGAAGGGACTGGCGTATTCGGCCACGGAAGCGAACAAGAAGCGCATCACCTTCGAGGCCACCGCATCGCCAAGCAGCGCGCCGGCGAAAAAGCGGCCGCTGAAGTCGAAGCGGCACGGCTCGTTGACGTCCGGCTGACCTTCACCGCGAAGGTCGGCGAGGAAGAGAAGTTGTACGGCTCCGTGACCGCGAGCGACATCCAGCGCCAGCTGGAGGAGCAGGGCTTCCACGTGGACAAGCGCAAAGTGGACCTCCCTGAGCCGATCCGCGAGCTGGGCGAGTTTCGGGTGGGCATCAAGATCCACCCCGAGGTGCGCCCGGAGATTCTGGTCACCGTGGTAAAGGAATAGGGCCACGGAACAAAGCGACGGCGGGCCCACTATATGACTAGCAGGGGCCGGGTTCGGTCGTCGCGACCCCGCCGGGAACCTCCGCCGGACGCGGTTGTGGCTCGTCACGCGCGCCCTCGCTGACCGCAAGGCGGTAGATGCCGTCGTGCTGGACCTTCGGGATCTAACCGCGGCGACCGACTACTTCATCATCGCGTCGGGCACGTCGGATACCCACGTACGAGGCATGGCGGACCACCTAATGACCGCGCTCGCGCCCCACGGGGTGCGGCCGCACCACGTTGAAGGGCTGACGCAAGGTCGCTGGGTGTTGCTCGATTATGTAGATTTCGTCGTGCACGTCTTCCATCCAGAGCTGCGGGAGTTCTACCAGCTCGAGCGTCTGTGGGGCGATGCAGCCGTGCTAGTGTCCGTCCCGCAGGACGGAACGAAAGGATAAGTGTAATGCGACGGTTCAGCGGACTTGCGGTCGTGCTGTTGGCGCTTGGAGTGGGACAGGTTGCGGCGCAGGGGTACTTCGGCCAGAACAAAGTCCAGTACAACAGCTTCGAATGGCAGGTGATCCGCACCGATCATTTCGAGGTGTATTTCTACGAGCGTGAGCGGACTGCCGCGCTCGACGCCGCCCGCATGGCGGAACGCGGGTACGCGCGCCTGTCGCGCATCTTGAATCACCAGTTCAAGGTGCGCAAGCCGATCATCTTGTACGCCTCGTCATCCGACTTCATTCAGACCAACACCTCGAACGACCTCAGTGAGGGCATCGGGGGGTTCACCGAGCCGTTGAAGCACCGCATGGTGTTGCCCTTCACGGGCTCCTATGAAGAGCTGGAGCACGTGCTCCAGCACGAGATGGTGCACCAGTTCCAGTTCGACGTCTACGCCCACGGGCAGATCGGCGGCGGCCTCCAGACCCTGACCAACGTGCAGCCGCCGTTGTGGTTCATGGAGGGCATGGCAGAGTACCTGTCACTCGGTCCTCCCGACGCGCTCACCATGATGTGGCTGCGCGACGCGTCGATCGAGGGAACGCTGCCTTCCATCGCGCAGATGACCTTCGACCCGCGCGTCTTCCCCTACCATTTCGGCCACGCGCTCATGGCGTACGTGGGCGAGAAATGGGGTGACGAGATCATCGGGGAGATCCTCCAGTCGTCGGTTTCGGCGGGGATTGAAGGCGCGTTCCGGCGTTCGCTGAACCGCCCGCTCGAGGAGCTGTCGGACGAATGGCGTGACGCGGTCCAGACGACCGTCCTGCCGCAGCTCGCCGACCACTATCGGGCACGCCGCATCGCCAAGCCGGTGCTCACGGAGCGGCGCTCCGGGGGCGGGCTCCACCTGTCGGCGGCACTCTCGCCCGATGGCAAGGACATCGTCTACCTCAGCGAGCGCAACTCCTTCTTCATCGATTTGTACATCGCGGACGGCGAGACCGGCCGCGTCAAGCGCCAGCTGATCAAGTCCACGATCAACAGCAATTACGAGAGCCTGCGGTTCATCAACTCAGCGGGCTCGTTCTCGCAGGACGGCCAGTTCTTCGCGATCGCCGTCAAACACAAGGATCGCGACGACATCGTCATCATCGACGTGGCCAAGGACCGCGAGGCGGGACGTATTCCGCTCCCCCTGAATGGGGCCCTGAGCCCGTCGTGGTCACCCGACGGAACGCAGATCCTCTTCACCGGGCAGGATGGTGGCATCTCCGATCTCTTCATCGTCAACCGCGACGGCACTGACCTGCGCCGGCTCACCAACGACCGGTACGCGGATCTTCAGGCGTCCTGGTCGCCCGACGGCAAGACGATCGCATTCGCCACCGACCGCGGCCCCGGTACCGACTTCAGCATGTTGCGGTTCGGCAACATGCGGATTGGGCTCTACCATCTCGAGACCGGCCATATCGAGGTGCTGAACCACATGGACCGGGGCAGGAACGTCAACCCGGTGTGGGCGCCCGACGGCAAATCCTTGGTGTTTGTCTCAGATCGTACAGGCATCACCAACCTGTTCCTGTACGACCTGATGGACCGCAACATCTATCAGCTGACCGACGTGTACACCGGGGTCTCCGGCATCACACCGTTGTCCCCCTGTCTCTCGTGGGCACGCCAGGCCGATCGTCTCGCCTTCGGCTACTACGAAGGGGGTAACTACAACGTCTACACGGTCGACAACCCGCGGTCGCTGCGGCGCGAGCCGTATCGCGAGCCGGTAACCCTGGCGACCGTGTCCATGCTTCCGAATGCGCTGCAGGATGCGGCAGTGGCACCTCCCGCCCCCACGCCGGAGCAGGAGGAGCTGCACCCCGCCACGTCTACGTACCGGTCGCCCGGCGGCCTTCGCTCGTCAGACGCAACCCCGGCGCTTCCCGACTCGAGCGAGGCCGGAGCCACGGCGCCGGTGTCGGTCCGCACGCTCCTCGATTCGGTCAACCTGGCGCTGCCGGATACCGCGACGTTCCAGATCAGTCGGTACCGGACGCGCTTCTCCACAGACTTCGTCGCCCAGCCCACCATCGGGTACCAGCGCGACAACTTTGGGCGTGGCGTGTTCGGTGGAACGGGCATCTCGCTCTCCGACATGCTCGGCGACCGAACCCTGAATTTCGCGTTCCAGCTCAACGGACGAGTAGGGGAGTCGCAGTTTCTGGCCGCATACTTCGACCAGAGACACCGCACGAACCGCGTCATGGGGGTAAGTCAGACACCCAACTACTACTACATCCCGAGCAGCGTGGGCCAAGTGACGACTCCGGGTGCCCCACCGGGCTCCGTTTTCTTCACGACCCGCATCCGCCGCTTGGTCGTACGGGATGCGTTTGTCGTCGCGTTCTATCCCTTGAACCGCTTCAATCGTATTGAGTACGGGCTGCATCTGGTCGGGATGTCCGACGCCATCCTCCAGCAACAGCAGTACTTCGATGCGAGCGGCCGGCCGCTCGGCGTGGGTAATTCCACGACCAGCATTCACCCGTCGATCGGCTACGTCGCTCCGACCATCGCCTACACGCACGACAACACGCTGTTCGGTCCCGTCGGGCCGTTCGCCGGCAGCCGCCACCGCCTGCAGATCGCCCCGGCCGTCGGTGGCTGGAGGTTCACCGGAACCGTCGTCGACCTGCGCCGCTACTTTTTCGCCCAGCCCTTCACGCTGGCGTTCCGGGGCCTGTTCTTCGGCCGCTTCGGTCGAGATGCGAATCAGTTCCCCGTGGTGCTCGGCAACCCCGACCTGATACGCGGCTACACCGCCACCTCGATCATCAATCACGAGTGCTACGCGCAGGTCTCGAACATCGCGCCGATCATTGGCGCGTTGCCCGGGGTGGAGACCGGATGCCCGGCCCTCGACCAGTTGATCGGATCGCGCGCGGCCGTTGCCAACGTCGAGCTTCGCTTCCCGTTGACCCGGTCGCTGGCGCTCGGGCTGCTCCCGATCGCCCTGCCGCCGATCGAGGGCGCGATGTTCTTCGATGTCGGCATGTCGTGGCTCGATGGATCCACGATCGTCGGGCACCAGCCGGTCGGGCTCCAAGGGCGGTATCGCAGCCCGTTGAAGAGTTGGGGCGGGTCGATTCGCGCGAACATCCTCGGGATCCCGCTCCGGTTCGACTACACCAAGCCGCTCGACCGCGCGTACGACCGGCCGTACTGGACCGTCAGCCTCGGCCCGACGTTCTAACTCCGCATCACTAAAACACTTGCCTTGGCCTCGCCGGTTGCCTATCTTCTCCGGCGAGGCCTTTTGCACACCCGTTCTTGGATTCTCCTCTGCGCCGGTCTCGCGCTATGGGGCTGCCGGTCCCAGGCGCCCGCCGCTCAGTCGTCGCAATCGCAGTCACAACAAGTAGTTAAGAAGCGGGTCACCGCCCCACCCCGCCATCCCGCACTCGCGCTCCGCCTGGCTCGAAAGGGCGGACCGGTCCGCGCCTACCGCCTGCCGACACTCACGGAGATGCCTAGCGCCGCGCGCGGGCGCCTCCCCGCCGTTGCCCGAGTGGTGGGGCTCGACGTGGAGTCCCACCTGCTCTTCGTCACGACGGCGACCAACGATCTGCTGTCACTCGATCTCGAAACAGGTCGGGTCGATACGGTGGCCACCAGCGTCGTCGTCACCGTGCTCGGGCCCGACCAGACCCTGTTCGTCGTCGACGCCAAGCGCCATGTGGTGACTGTTGCGCGGCGGGCGCGCCGCACATGGCCGCAGCCGTTGAGCGCCGTCCCGCGAGAGATGTTCGGCGCCGCCGATCAGCGGCTCATCGCAGTGGTGCCGGGCGACACGGCCCATCCCTCGACCCTCCGGCTCATCGCCGTCGCCGCCGATCAACCTCCCGCGATGCGGGTCCTCCCGATCACCGGTGACGTTGCCGCAACCCGATGGGGAGACCTGGTCGCCGTCGCGAGCGACAGCGGCATACTCCTGGTCGATCCACTCGCGCGCCGCGAGCCGGCCTTCGTGCCCCTCGCCGATCATCCGCGGACGGTCGCGTTCTCCCCGTCCGGTCATCGCGCATATGTCACCCGGCGCACCGGCGCCGGTCTCGCGGTGGTGGATCGCTACGAGCGGGCCGAAGTCGACGGCGTAGCGCTACCGACCCCCGCCGCCACCGTTCGGCTCGACCCCTTCGGACGCTGGTTGCTGGCGCGCCCGTCGATCGGGGACTCGGTGTGGATCGTGGACCTCCCGATCAAGACAATGGTCGGGAGCGTGGCGACATCGTGGGACTCCGATCTTCCGGCCATCGGACCGGACGGCACACTGCTGGTCGGCCAAGGCAACGACGTCGTGGCTTATCGCGCTGACACGCTGGTCAAGGAAACGGGGCGCGTGGCGGCGGCCAACGCGGATCTGTGGGTGTTCTCACCGGGACGCTCGAGCTTCCGCGGCATGCTCGACGCGCAGGCGTCGTCGCTTGTGCCCGACAGCGCAGCAGCAGCGCTCGGCGGCGCTGCCGGGACTGAAGGTCCCCTCTACGTACAGGTTTCCACGTCCCAAAACGAGGCGTGGTCCACGCAGATGGCGCAGCAGCTCTCCCGCGCCGGGCTCATCGCCCGCGTGCTGCCACCCAAGGGACTCGACGACGGGCTACCGAGTGGTCCTCGGCCCGTATGAGAGCCGCGATCAGGCGGAAGCCATCGGGCGCAAGCTGGGTCGCCCCTACTGGATCTACCAGCCCCCGCCGTGACGCCCCGCCCGCTCCCTCGATCGCGACTCGGGAACCTGATCCCGACGCTGGTGGAATCCCAGGCGCTCGTCGCACTCGTGCCCGCCACCGGCGACCTGCGATGGTCCGCCCAGGCTGCGTGGGACGTCGCGCGCGCGGCGGTGCACCAGAACCGTCGTGTCGCCCTCGTCGATCTCTGGATCGAAGAGCCAAGGTTGCACGAAGTGATTGGATACACGCCGAGCGACGGGATTGTCGACGCGTTCGAGTACGGCGTGTCGTTGACCAGGACGGCGCACGAGGTGGATGGCGTCTTCTTCATCGCCGCCGGATCCTACACGGCGAGCGCCGGCGAGATATTCGGACACGCGCGTTGGAAGAAGTTGCACGCCGGGTTTCGCTCCGAGGGCGCACTGCTCCTCCTGTACCTTTCCGCCGGCGGCCTCGCCCGACTCGCCGCCACCCCGGACGGCCTCATCGTTTTGTCGCCCGATGGATTCGAGCCGGAGTCGTCGATCGGCCAGGGAATCATTGCCGCGACCGAGCGAGGCGTTCCGATGCTTGGCGTGGTGCGCGATAGCTGGAGCCCTGCGCCGGAGCACGCCGTCTCAGGTACTGCTGCTCGCGTATCGGCCCCCGTCCGCGCCCCCACCCCCCCTCCCGCCCCCACCCGTCGACCGCGGCGACGTGCCGCCCGACCGGTCGTGGTCGTGGCCACCCTGGCGGCGGGAGCGGCCGGGGGCTGGGGGGTGCTGTCGCTCGACACCAGCCACCCTGCCCCAGCGGCCGCCCGGGGAGTCACGCAGCCGGCTCCACGACCGACTCCTCCAGCTCCACCACGCGCCGACACCCTCGCCTGGACCGTTCAACTGGCCGCGTACGGGACGCTCGACAAGGCGCTCGCGCTGGCGGACCGGGTGAGCGAGGACGTGGCGGGCGCGGGCGCAACCGCAAGCTTCGTCACTCTCGTCCCGCTGGGACGCGGCACGGTGTGGTACCGGGTGCTGTTCGGCTCGTATCCCACTCGTGACTCGGCCGCCGCGGCTCGGGATGCGCTCTGGGACCGCCGGGTGGTCCCACCGGGGCAAGGCGAGCTGCTGCGTGCCCCCTACTCGCTCGCGCTCGCCGACCCCATGGACCCCGACAGTCTGCGACGGCAAGGCATCCCCGCGATGCCGGGACGCGGGAACGCGGCGACCCTGGTCGGCGCGTTCGAGTCCCCCGAACAAGCCAGTGCGACGCAGGCCCAGCTGGAGCGGGCCGGCATTCAAGCCACACTCATCACGCGGGTAGAAACCACACCATGAGATTGAGCCGGCTGGAGCTTTCGGGTTTCAAATCGTTTGCGGGGTCGGTCGAGCTGCCGTTCGACAACGGTGTCACATCCATCGTGGGGCCGAACGGCTGCGGCAAGTCGAACATATCGGACGCCGTGCGCTGGGTGTTGGGCGAGCAATCGCCCCGGTTGCTGCGCGGCGGCAAGATGGAGGACGTGATCTTTCAAGGCTCCACCGGCCGCCGGCCGGTGAACGTCGCGGAAGTCTCCCTCGTCTTCGACAACTCGGACGGCATGCTCCCGCTGGCCTATCAGGAGGTCGTGGTCACCCGGCGGTTGTCGCGCTCGGGGCAGAGCGAATACCTCCTCAACCGCGCGCCGGTGCGCCTGCGGGACATTCAGGACCTGCTCCGCGGCACGGGGTTGGGTGCGGGAGCCGCCGTCGTGATGGAAGCCAAGATGATCGACGAGCTGCTCTCCGAAAAAGCCGAAGAGCGGCGCTCGCTCTTCGAGGAGGCCGCAGGGATCGGACTGTATCGCGACCGCAAACGCAGCACCGAGCGCCGCCTGGAAGAGACGAGCGCCGACCTGGCGCGCCTCGAGGATCTCATCGCCGAAGTGCAGACCCAGGTTCGCAGTCTGGCGCGGCAGCGCGGCAAGGCGGAGCGCTACGGCAAGATGATCGACGAGCGGTTCGGGATCGCTCTGACCCTCGTGCGCCGCGAGCTCGAGGACTTCGACCTGACGCTCGGCGCCCTCGGCGTGCGCGCCACTGAGCTGGCGGCGGGCATGCCGGCCGCGCGTGCCGCCTTCGCTGAAGCGGAGCGCACACGGGAGACGCGAGTCCAGGCTCGCCACACCGCCGAAGCCCAGCGGACCGAAGTCGCGCGCCGGCTCGCCGACGCCAAGCTCGAGATCGGGCGGCTGGAGGGCGACCTGGCCGTCGCCGCTGAGCGCCTCTACAACGCCGGACAACGGCGCGCCAAAGCCGGGCAGGACCGCGCGCAGGCCGACCTGCGAGCCGCCCAGGCGGAACGCGAGCACGAAGCCGCGGCCGCGGAGCAGATGGCCGCCGAGGGTGAGCTGTCGGGGGTGCAAGCCGAGCTGGAGCGTCGCACCGGGGACGAGCAGGCCGTGCGGGATCTCCTGGGGGAACAGCGGTCGGTCGTTCGGGCGTCGGAGGAGGTCCTGCAGCGCCGGGCCGAGGAAACTCGCTCGCTCGAGGGCGAGCGGACCGCGCTCGAGCGTGAGCGTGCCGAGCTGAAGCAACAGCTCGGCCAGGCGGCGGGGGAACGTGCCGCCCGCCATGCCGCCGAGCAGGCCGCAGCCGTAGAGGTGACCGCCCTCGCGCAGCGCGCGGCAACGCAGGCCCGCGAAGCGCACGAGGCCGCAAACTCCGTTGACCAAGAGCGGCACCGGGTTGCCGCCGCGAAGGAACGTGAAGCGCGAGGGCGCGCCACCCGCCGCCAGGCGGAGGAAGCGTTGGCTCAGGTCACGGCGCGCCGTGACGCTCTTGCCGAGCTCGATCGCGAGCGGGTGGGTCTCGCGCCCGCCGCGCAGGCGTTGCTCAAGGCCAGGGACCAGTTCGGAGACGGTGTGCTCGGTCCGCTGGCGGACTTCGTGCGCACCAGCCGCCGCGATGCCGAGCTCGCCGAGCGGTTGCTGGGAGAATGGCTCCACGCGGTGCTGGTGCGCGATGCGTCGGTGATTGACGGCATCCGTCGCTGGCACAGCGTCAGCCCAACCCGGCCCGTTGCTGCTGCTGCCCTGTGTTCCGGGCCCCCGGCTCGCGGCCGACGGACATCTCCTCAAGGACGAGCTCCGGGCCGACGGCCCGGCGGCAGCGTGGGTGCACGCGCTGCTGGCAGGCCACGAGGTGCTGGACGACGGGTTCGCGCTGCGCCGTGCCAACGGGGCGATCCTGCTCGCCGGGACGAGCTCCGGGGGGCCATTGCTGCGCCGCGCCGAGTTGGAGGGGCTGGAGCACGACGTGGCAGCGGGAGAGACGGCCCGAGCCGGGGCCGTGAAGGAGCTCGAGGATGCGTTGGGAGAGCTGGCGGCCGCTGAGGCCGCTTACGCCGCCGCCGCAACCGCCGCCGAGCGCGCCCGCCAGGTGGAAATCGAGACGGGGGCCCACAAGGGCGACGCCGAGCGGGCGGCAGCGCACGCGCACCGCGAAACCACAGACGCGGAGGCACAGGTTGCGCGGCTGTCGCGCCGCCTCGCGGAGGTGGAAACGCGGCTCACGGCGCTGCACGCCATGTTGGAGCAGCACGAGCTCGAGCGGGTCGGGCTCGACGAACGTTTGGAAGGCCACCGCGCCCGGCTCACCGAGCTGGACGCGCAGCAGGAGGCGGCGCGGGAGGAACGCGTGCGCTGGCAGGTCGAGGTGGCGCAGATGGAGGCTCGCCGGGCCGCGGCTGCGGAGCGGGCGGCACGCGCCGCGGCGGACGCCACAGCGGCTCGCGAGCAGGCCACCGCGCTCGTACAAGAGATCGGGGAGATCGATCGCGACGCGGCCACGCTCGAGACGCAGCGGACTCAGTGGGAAGACACGTTGAAGGACCGCCGCCAGGCGCTGGGTGCGCTGGGCGCGGCGGCGCTCGACGCGGAGACCCGCGTGCAGGACGCCGAGGGAGACGTCGCACGCGGCGAAGCGGCGCTCGAGGAGCATCGCCAATCCTTGAGCACGCTGGGTAGCGAGACCCACCGGCTCGAGCTGGAGCGCTCCGAAGTGTTGGGCCGCAAACAGGCGCTCGCGGCGCGGGTCGAGGCCGAATGGCGCAAGCCGCTCGATCGGTTGCTCGAGCAGGCGCCTGAGGTCCAGGGGGATATCGAGTGGCTGCGACAGGAGAACGAGCGTCTCAAGGAGGCGATCGACGCCGTGGGGCCGGTGAACGCGCTCGCGGTCGACGAGCACGGCGAGGAGATGAAGCGCCTCGAATTCCTGATGACCCAGCGGGACGACCTGGTGGCCGCGCGCAGCTCACTGCAGCAGGCGGCGCGCGAAATCGACCAAACGGCCAAGGGACTGTTCCTCGAATCGTTTGGGAAGGTTCGGGAGAACTTCCGGTCGGTGTTCCAGACGCTGTTCGGTGGAGGGGAGTGCGATGTGCGCCTGGCCAACGAGGACGAGCCGCTCGACAGCGCGATCGAGATCCACGCGGCCCCGCGGGGGAAGCGCACGCAGCGCATTCATCTCCTGTCCTCCGGCGAGCGGACGCTCGTGGCGGTATCGCTGCTGTTCGCCATCTTCCTCGCCAAGCCGAGCCCGTTCTGCCTGCTCGACGAGGTGGATGCGCCGCTCGACGACGCCAACGTCGGCCGCTACGTGCGGTTGCTCACGGAGTTCAAGGACCAGACGCAATTCATCGTGATCACGCACAACCCTCGCACGATGCAGGCCGCCGACGCGGTCTACGGCGTCACGATGCAGGAGCCCGGGGTCTCGACGATCGTCGGCGTCCGCCTCGGCCAGATGGAACCCGTCTAGCTCGCCGGATGCGCATGCTCTCGTGGGCCGCCACCCTGTTGTGCCTGGCGGCCGGAACGCCGTTGCCGGCGCAACAGCCGGACGACCTGCCGGCGGTGACGCTGCTGTACCAAAACTTTCCCAATCCCTTCCCCGTACCGGGTCAGGACGCGACCTGCCTCTCCTTCGATCTGGCGGTGGCCGGCGAGGTCCAGCTCGACATTCTCGATCTTCGGGGCAGCCCGGTGCGGCGCCTGGTACCAGGGCCCGGGTGGGACGCCACGGTCGCGCCGGGCCGCTACGGCCGGAGCCCCGGCGGGGGCGCCCCGTGCGATCCCCGGCTGGTGTGGGACGGCCGCGCGGACGACGGGCGGGACGTCCCGGCGGGGGTCTACTTGTACAAGCTGCGGGCCAGCGGGGTAACTCAGTTCAGGCGGATCGTCTTTCGCGGAAGGAATTCCTAGCTCATGGAACTCGTCACCGTCGGCACCGGGACTGTCGCACCATCGGCGCGGCGCACCGCGGCGTGCCATTGGGTGAATCAGGGGGACCTCCGGATCCTGCTCGATTGCGGCGCCGGCGCGCTGCACCGGCTTGCAGAGTTCGGGCTGCCCTGGCAGAACGTCACCCACGTGGTGCTGACACATTTTCATCCGGACCATTTTGGCGAGCTGCCGATGCTCGTGTTCGCCCTGAAGCATGCGGCGCAGCCGCCGCGCACGGATCCCCTGGTGATCCTCGGGCCTGCCGGAACCGTGCGCCTGGTCAAGGCCCTGGCGCAGGGATTCGGCGCCTGGCTGCTCGATCCCGGGTTCCCGATCGCCGTTCTGGACGTCCGGGACGGCGAGCCGTTTCCCTTGAACGCCGACGTGAGTCTCGAAACATGCCGCGTGCCGCACACCCCGGAGAGCGTCGCGGTGAGCGTGACGGCGCCCGAAGGGCGGCTGGTATTCACCGGCGACACGGGACCGAGTGCCGACCTCGCCCGCTGGGCCACGGGCTGCGATCTGCTGCTTGCCGAGTGCTCGCTGCCCGACAACCTGGCGCTGGACATCCATCTCACCCCAACGCAGGCCGGCGACCTCGCACGTGACGCGCGGGCCGGCAAGCTGGTGTTGACGCACTTCTATCCGCCGGTAGAGACTACCGACCCCGCGCGCAGCGCCGGCCAGCGCTTCAAGGGCCCGATAGCGGCGGCGAATGACGGCGATCGATTCATCATTGGAGGCGCACCGACGTGCTGATCGTGATGCGGCACGGCGCGACTGAAGCGGAGGTTCAGCGCGTCGTGGCGGTGATACAGGACATGGGCTACCAGGCCCGTGTGATGCCGGGCGCGCAACGGTCCGCGGTGGGGATCGTGGGAAACGACGGGCGGATCGACGCCGCACGGCTCGAGGGGCTGCCCGGCGTTCAGGACGTCATACAGGTCACAAAGCCCTACAAGCAGGTGAGCCGCGAGTGGAAACCCGAGTCCACCATCGTGCGCCTCCCCGGCGGCGTGACGGTAGGAGGACCCGAGGTCGTAGTCATCGCCGGTCCCTGCTCCGTCGAGAATGAAAAGCAGATCCTCGAGTCCGCCCGGCTGGTGAAGGACGCGGGCGCCGCTATCCTCCGCGGCGGCGCGTGGAAGCCGCGCTCGTCCCCCTACGCATTCCAGGGTCTTGGGAAGCCAGGGCTCAAGCTGCTCGCCAAGGCCCGGGAAGAAACCGGCGTCCTCATCTGCACCGAGGCCATGGACGCGGAAGGCGTCGACTGGATCGCGGAATCAGCCGATATCATTCAGATCGGCGCGCGCAACATGCAGAACTTCTCCCTGCTCAAGGCCGCCGGCCGCGCGAAGAAGCCGGTGCTGCTCAAGCGCGGCATGTCGGCGACGATCGAGGAACTGCTCCTGTCCGCCGAATACCTGCTCGCCGAAGGGAATCACGACGTCATCCTGTGCGAGCGCGGTGTCCGCAGCTTCGACACCACGACGCGGAACTTGTTCGACCTCACCGCCATTCCGGTGGTCCATAAGCTCTCCCACCTGCCCATCATCGCCGATCCCTCGCACGGCACGGGCCTGCGCGACAAGGTGATCCCGATGGCGCGTGCCGCCGTGGCAGCCGGCGCGGACGGCATCATGGTGGAAGTGCACCCCAATCCCGACGGCGCCCTCTCCGACGGCGCCCAATCCCTCTACCCCGAGCAGTTTGCCCAGCTGATGCGCGAAGCACGCGCGATCGCCGAGGTCATCGGACGACGGTGGGCGGAGCCGGCGATGATGGGCGGGTAGGCGGGCAGGCGGGTAGTAATAACAGATGAAGACAACGATGAGACTGCTGGTGGTAGCGGTGCTCCTACCCGCCTGCCCGCCCTCCCGCCTGGCCGCGCAGAACCCCTGGCCGGTTCTCGACGGCGCGAGCGCGGCGTACCGGACGGTGCGGACGTTCTCGGCGGATTTCACGCAGGTGGTGATCAACCCACTGGTCGGGGAACCGGACACAACGCGGGGGAAATTGTACCAGGAGCCCCCCGGCTTGTTCGCGATGCGCTTCACCCATCCCACGGGCGATCGTATCGTGGCGGACGGGCGCTCGCTCTGGCTGTACACGCCCAGCACCACTCCGGATCAGGTGATCCGCACGCCGATCCCCAAGGTGGGGACGACGGGACCGAACCTCATCGGCCAATTCGTGGACCGCGCGCGCGAGCGGTACGCCGCACGCTACATCCGGGCCGACTCACTGGCTCGCGACGGGATGGCCGACGTCATCGCACTCGATCCGAAGGACCCGAGCGTTCCCTATCGGGGAGCAGTGATCTGGATCGCCCGTCGCGACAGCCTGGTGCGCCGGATGGAGATTGCCGAAGAGTCCGGGCAGCAACGCATCATCATCCTGCGCGGCCTGCAGGTGAACGGCGCGGTCCCGGCCGGTGAGTTCAAGTTTTCGGTGCCGCGCGGAGTACAGGTCGTCGATCAGTAGCCGGCGTCTAGTTCCGCGGTGCCGCAGCCGGGTGTGCCGTACCCAGCGCCAGTAAGTCCTGCGGCGACTTGGCGCGCCGCGCGAGCGCCAGCGCTTCCCGAATCTGCCGGTCGTCGCGCCATGCGCCGCCGGAACTCGGCGGTGCGTCCGAAGGCGTACTGCACCGCCTCGTACCCCAGCTCTCGCGTGATGAGCGTCTGCGCTCCCGCTGCCGCCGCGTCGTCCGTCAACGTGACGCCACGCGTGCGCAGGCGGGACATCACCGTGCGCACCATGTCGTCCGTTACCGCGAACGCCGGATCCTTGAGCCGACCGCTGCCCTTCAACTCGAGCGAATAGCTCGACAGCACGTCGCGGTAGACGGTGATCTTGCTCCCCAACGCCTTCACGAAGGCCTTCTCGGGCGTCGAGAGCGTGTCGGCCGGCACGAACAGGTCGGGCCGGATCCCCCCGCCACCGTATTCCACGCGCCCGTTGTCGGTATAGAACAACTGCGTCGTGTCGGGCTGGAGGGTGTCCCGCCCCTGCTCCGCCAGCGCCACCTGGGCTTCCTGGTCCGCCTCGTTCTTGCTCTTGCGCTGAATCGTGCGACCGCTCGGCGTATACCACCGCGCCGTCGTCAGCTTCAACGCGGTCTCCGGCGTCAGCTGCCAGAGGGACTGCACCAGTCCCTTGCCGAATGTGGGTGCTCCCACCAGGAGCGCGCGGTCATGGTCCTGCAGCGCGCCGGCGATGATCTCGGCCGCGCTGGCCGAACCCCCGTTCACCAGGACAACGATCGGCAGGGCTGGCCATTCCTGCTGCTTGGAATCCCGGAACAGACGCGAGCTGCTCGGCGTCCGGCCGCGGGTTTCCACCACTTCCTGGCCCGGATCGAGGAACAGGTCGCTGACCGCGATCCCCTGATCGAGCAAGCCACCCGGGTTGCCGCGCAGGTCGAGGATCAGCGCCTTCATCCCCTTCTTGGTGAGGTCGAGGATTGCCTTGGTGACCTCCGACGCCGAGGTCTCGCTCACGGGCGAGAGCGCGATGAAGCCGACCTTGTCGTCGAGCATCTGCGACACGTATACCGAGTGGATGTGGATGATCGCGCGCGTGATCTTGAAGGTGAGCGGCTGCTCCACGCCCACGCGCCGCACCCGGAGCTCGACCGTGCTCCCCGGCTGGCCGCGCAGCTCCTTGACCGCCTGATCGTTCTTCCACCCTTCGGTCGAACGGCCGTCGAGCGCCACCACCTGGTCTCCCGACATGATGCCGGCATTGTCGGCCGGCGTTTCGGGCAGCGGGGCGATCACGGTGATCCAGCCGTCGCGTACGTCGATTTGGATCCCGAGGCCGCCGTAGTTGCCCGAGGTCGCCTCCGAGAGTGCCCGGAAGTCATCCCGCTTGAGGAAGACCGAGTAGGGATCGTGCAGGCGGTCGAGCAGGCCGTCGATCGCCATCTGGTAGAGCTGCCGCTCGTCGATGGAATCAACGTAGTAGTCGGCGACGTGTGCCAGCACGTCCTCGAATACGCGCGCCTGGCGATACACCGATCCGACCGGCGCGGCTTCGTGCTGCAACAGCCAGCCGCCGCTCACCAGCGCCACCGCCATGATGCCGGTGACAACGAACACTTTGCGGTGCTTCATTGGACGCCTCGTGTGGTATGCGCGGTGGCCGCGATGATCTCGCGCCATGCCGCGTCCTGCACGGCCTGCTTGGACTGCGACGCATCGATATGCACGATGCCGGGGCCCGCCGCGTCCCGGTACGCCTGGAGCACGCGCTGATGAAACGCATCTTCCCGCCGCTCGAAGCGGTCCCGGACCCTGCGCCCCTGCCGCTGCCGTTCACGTCCGGTGGCCACCGGCACGTCGAGCACAAGCGTGAGGTCGGGCTCGAGCCCGCCCGTCGCCACGCGATTCGTGGCCTCGACCGCCTCGCGCGCCATCCCGCCCCCCGCCACCTGGTAGGCCATGGTCGAGAGGTCGAAGCGGTCGGCGAGCACCACCCGACCCGCCGCGAGCGCCGGACGTATCACGCGTTCCACCAGGTCGGCGCGGGCCGCGAGCATGAGAAACAGCTCGGCGGCGGGACTCATGGCATGCGGGAACCGCAGCACCACTTTGCGGGCGGCTTCCGCCACCGGCGTCCCACCGGGTTCACGAACGGTCACGACGCGCCGTCCGTCCGCCAGCAAGCGTGTCGCGAGTGACCGCGCCAGCGTCGACTTCCCCGCTCCGTCCGGTCCTTCGACCACGATGAACAACCCGTCCATCGTCAGCTGAGGGTGATGATCGGGCTCGCCGCGCCCTTCCTGAGACCCTCGTAGATGCGCGCGTTCACTTTGGTCATGAACTTCTCGAAATTGGCCTGCGCCGCCACCACCTGCTGGTACACCGAACTCGCCTGGACGACCTGCAGGGCACCGTCGTACTGCTCGATCTGCTCCTTGCCGGGCTCCTGACCCGTCTGTGCGGCACGCTCGAGCTGCTGCGCCAGACGCTCAACTTCGGCGAGCTGCTTCTGGAGCTCGGCGTCGGCTTTCATCCGATCGGTGGCCCGGAGCAGCACCCGATATTCCTCGCTCTGGCCGAGGAGGCGGCCAAGCTCCAACGCTTTGTCGTCGATCACGCTTCCTCCCTGGAAAATACCAGCGCGTACCGCTGCCGACCAAACAGATCGTCGCAAATCGTGGTGCGGGCCCAGCCGTGGGCGCGCGCGAGCGCGTCCACCTGTTCGCCCCGGCGCTCGTCGATCTCGAGTGCGAGCAGCCCGCCCGGCTCGAGCCGGACCGCCGCCCCCGCCAGCAGGGCGCGGGTCGCATCCAATCCATCGGCTCCGCTCACCAGCGCCTCCCGCGGCTCGAAGCCGCGAACCGATGCGTCCAATGCGTCGTACTCCTGCAGCGTGAGGTATGGGGGATTCGCAACGATTACCCGGAATCGCTCCTCCCCAAGCGGGGCCAGCAGGTCTCCCTCCCGCACGTCCACCGGCACCGGCGGTCGAACCAGAGCGACATTCTCGCGCGCCAGCATCGCGGCGTCCGGCGAGCGCTCGACCGCCACCACCCGCTCGAAGGTACCCTCGACGGCCAGGCTCAATGCGATACACCCGCTCCCAGTCCCAATGTCGGCCGCCGCCCCACCCTTCCCCCTTCCCTCGTCCCTCTTCGCCGCCCAATGCAACACGAGCTGTACCAGGCCTTCTGTCTCCGGGCGCGGGATCAGCGCCCGGGGGTCGACGGTCAATTCGAGCTCCCGGAACGCCGCCCGTCCGACGACGTAGGCGAAGGGGACGCCGCTCGATCGGCGCTCGATCGCCTCCCAGAATCGCGGCGAGACCGTGTCGGAGGCGGGGTGGTCGCGGCGGAGCCACGCATCCCCCGGCGCGACACCCACGAGCGCGGCCCACAGCGAGGTCGCTTCCCGGCGGCCGTGCGGCACGCCGGCGCGGTCGAGCTGCCGGGCCGCCTGCTCGAGCGCGTCGGCGAGCGAGGGTTCGTGCACCTTAAGCACTGAGGCGTTCCTGCTCGCCCGCGAGCCGGAGCGCGGCGATGAGGTCGTCGAGCTTCCCCCCCAGGACGTCGTCGAGGCTGTGCAGCGTGTAGTGGATGCGATGATCCGTGACGCGGTTTTGCGGGAAGTTGTACGTGCGGATCTTGGCGGAGCGATCACCCGTGCCTACCTGGGAGCGCCGCTCGCGAGCCCGCGCGGCCTCCTGCACGGCGATCATGCGGTCGAGCAGCCGGGACCGCAGGATCTCGAGCGCCTTGATCTTGTTTTGGAGCTGGGACTTCTGGTCCTGGCACTGGACCACGAGCCCGGTCGGGATATGGGTCACCCGGACTGCGGAATCGGTCGTGTTGACACTCTGACCGCCGGGCCCCGAGGAGCGGAACACGTCGATGCGGAGGTCCTTGTCTTCGATCTTGACGTCCACCTCCTCCGCTTCCGGCAGGACGGCCACGGTCGCGGCGGACGTGTGAATCCGCCCCTGCGCCTCGGTCACCGGGACCCGCTGCACCCGGTGGACCCCCGACTCATAACGGAGCGTCCCGTACGCCTTGGAGCCCCGCGCCGCGAAGATCGCCTCCTTGAGACCACCCAGGGTGCCGTCGGACAGCGACAGGACCTCGACCTTCCAGCCCCGACGCTCGCTGAAGCGGGTGTACATCCGGAACAGCTCGGCGGCGAAGAGGGCGGCCTCGTCGCCTCCGGCCCCAGCCCGGATTTCCACGATGGCGTCGCGATCGTCCAGGGGGTCGTTGGGGGTCAGGAGCTCGGTCAGCTCCCGCTCGACACGTTCCATTTCGGGACGCAGGCGCTCGATGTCGGACTTGGCCAGCTGGGACAGCTCTGGGTCCTGGTCCTGCAGCACCTCCCGCGCCTGCGCGAGCTCGTGCTCCATCTGCTCCAGCCGGGTGTGGGCCTGCCGGATGGCGTCGAGCCGGGCGTGCTCACGCCCCAGCTGCTTCAATTTGGCCGGGTTACGAGCCGTTTCGGGGTTCGCCAGCTCACGTGCAACCTCCTCCGCCCGCGCCAACGCTTGGCGGAGTCGGGCCTCCACAGGTCAGCCCCCGACCTTGTCAGTCCGGTATTTCTGGCGGAATCGCTCCACGCGGCCGGCGGTGTCCATTAACTTCTGCTTGCCGGTGTAGTAGGGGTGGCACTGGGAGCAGATTTCGACGTGAACGGCCGCTACCGTGGACTGGGTGACAAACGTGTTCCCACAGGCGCACTGGACGGTCGCGCGATGATAGGAGGGGTGGATACCGGGTTTCACTGCTTTATTCCTTGCCTGAGTATTCGAACGGCCCCAAGTAGCTAAATCAAGTAGATAAATATAGATGGCCCTGGAAGGGCGCGGCAAGGAGCCGTCCCGTGTCAAGAATTGACACGGAGCAGGGAGCGACGTAAGCTTGCCACCTTCAGCTACCCCAAAGCCTTAGAGGGGATGTGACTGTGTCGGTTACCGACATCCTCCGAAAAGTCCCGCTCTTCGGCCAACTCGCGCCGCCCGATCTCGATCGTGTTGCCGAGATCGCCCGCGAGCGTTCCTACCCACGAAACTCCGTCATCCTGTTCGAGGACGACCCCGGCGATGCCCTATATGTGGTCGCCCAAGGTCAGGTCAAGGTCGTGCTCATCGGTGAGGACGGCCGAGAGGTGATCCTGTCGGTGATGGGCGAGGGAGAGTTCTTCGGTGAGATGGCGCTCATCGACGACGAGCCCCGCTCCGCCCACGTGATCGCCATGGAGGACTCGAGCTTACTGGTGATCCGCCGGGAGGACTTTCAGGATCTCCTCAAGCAGACCCCTGGGATCGCCCTCGTCTTGCTGCGCGAGTTATCCCGCCGGTTGCGACGCGTGGACGAAAAAGTGGGCAGCCTGGTGCTGCTCGACGTCAACGGGCGCGTGGCCCAGCTCCTCCTGGACCTTGCCGACGAGGCAGGTACCGACCGCATCACCAGGCGCCTTACCCACCACACCATTGCCCAGATGATCGGCTCCAGCCGGGAAACGGTCAGCCGCACCATGCGGGAGCTTGTCGACAAGGGCTCCATCACCGTCAGCCGCCGCGAGATCCAGATCCGCGACCGCGCCGCACTGGAATCGTCGGCCGGACGCTCGTGAGGTGCATCACGGCCTGCGAGTGAGGCGGAATCTTGTTCTACGTATTGAATTTTCAGTAACTTAGCGGCGGGATGCGGCTTGCCTAATCACTCGGCGTACACGGTAACGTTCTGGGGAACGCGGGGATCGATCCCCACGCCCGGAGCACACACCGCCCGCTACGGCGGGAATACCCCGTGCGTAGCCGTCGAAGGGCCCAAAGGCGAATTGGTGATCCTCGACGCCGGGACCGGCATCCGGGCCCTGGGCCTCGAGCTGGTCGAACGGCAAAACGGCGCGGTGAACGCAGAGATCCTGCTCTCACATGCGCACTGGGACCACATTCAAGGGCTCCCGCACTTCAAGCCGTTTTTCGCCCCTGGGAACTGGGTGCGGATCTGGGGCTCGCGCCAGGGGACGACGTCGCTCGAGGCGATTTTGCGCCAGCAGATGGACCCCGCCGTCTTTCCGGTGCCGCTGGATGCACTCTCAGCCAAGCTGACAGTGCAACAAGTCGAGGCCGAAGAGTTCACCGTCGGCGCGTTTGCCGTCCGGTCGATGCGACTGCGGCATCCCGGCACCACGCTGGGCTATCGACTGACGCCGACGGCGGGTGGGCCCAGCATGGCGTATGTGACGGACAATGAGCTCGGCCCGGCGGGCAACTACCGGACGGCGCCGAATTGGCGCGATGAGTTCGTCGCGTTCTTGAAGGGCGTCGAGCTGCTGATCCACGATGCGATGTACACGCCGCTGGAGCTGGAATCGCACCGGGGGTGGGGGCACTCGACTTTCGAGGAAGCGGTGGCGGTCGCCGCAGACGCGGGCGTGGACCGGCTGGTCCTATTTCACCACGAGCCCGAGCACGGCGACAGCGAGATCGACGCGTTGGTCGCGGACGCGCGCCAGCAAGCGCGGCGGCGCGGCCGACCGCTCGAGGTGCTAGCGGCGCAGGAAGGCATGAAGCTGACTCTTTGACCCGAAGGAGACCGGATATGATCTCGCGTTCGAGCATGGTTGTCCTGTGCGTCGCACTCCTCTCGCTCGCCGTCGGCGGCGTGGGAGCCCAGGCGCGCACCTCTGACGCCCGGCCCGGGATCGCGGTGATGCCGTTCGACAACGGCGGATCCTACGGGCAGGACAAGGAAAACTTCGACGCCCTGCAGAAGGGCATCGCGGGCATGCTGATCTCCGAGCTCGCTCAGAATCCGGCAGCCCGCGTGGTCGAGCGTGAGGACATCCAGAAGCTGCTCGACGAGCAGAACCTCGGCACCTCCGGACGGGTGGACCCCCTGACGGGCGCCAAGATCGGCAAGCTGGTCGGGGCTCGCTACGTGGTGCTTGGTACGTTCATCGATTTCTACGGCGACTTCCGGGTGGACGCGCGCCTGGTGAACGTCGAGACGAGCGAGATCGTCAAAGTCGAATCGGAGCGGATGCAGCGGGACCACCTGTACGACGTCATCAAGACCGTCGCGACCAAGCTGATGAAGGACGCCACGCTGCCGCCGCTGTCCAAGCCGGCGTCCGATCAGCGCATGAATCGTCAGGTGCCGACCGAAGCGCTGACGTTCTACTCGCGGGCCCTGCTGTACCAGGACCGCGGCGAGCCGGACAAGGCCGCCGACATGTACCAGCGGGCGATCGCCGTGTTCCCCGAGTACGCGGAAGCGACCGAAGGGTTGAAACGCCTCAAGAACTCCTGACCCGGACGGTGACCGACCTGTCCCGCCGGCACGGTCGCCCGCCGCCGGCCATGCGCTCCCCGGCACCGCCGTGAGATACCTGCTGCTCCACGCCCCAACGTGGCAGCCGGGTCCCCTGACACCCGCCCTCGAGGTGTCCCAGGTCGAGCGTCGCGAAGTTCGGCTCCCGAGCGAGGTGGTGGCCGACGAACGTCCCACCGTTCTCGTGCTCGACCCGCACAACCGCTCGACGTTCCCGCTCGACGTGTTGCGCTCCCTGGTGGACGCCGGCGGAGCCATCGTGGCGCTCGGCCGGGACGGCGAGGTCGACGTCCCGGGCGACCTGCCGGCGGAGCTGCTCTCCGGCTTCGTGCGCCATCCCGCCGGCTCGCGCGAATTTCTCGTCGCCGTGCGCTCCGGATTCCGGGAGGCGGCGGCGCGTGCCGAGACGGCCCGGGCGCGCGGGGAGGCAGCCCAGCGCAGCCGCGAGATCGGTGAGTTGACGCGGATCGGCGTCGCGCTGGGCACGGAGCGCGACCTCAAGACGCTGCTCGATCTGATTCTGACCCAGGCCCGGCGGATCACGTCTTCCGACGCCGGCAGCCTGTACCTGGTCGAGACCACCGAGCAGGGTCCCAGGCGGCTGCGCATCCGCATCGCCCAGACCTTCTCGAAGCCCGAAGCGCCATTCGTCGAGTTCACCGTCCCGGTCGACCGCACGAGCCTCGCCGGGCACGCCGCCACAACCGGCGAGCCGCTGATCATCGACGACGCGTACTTCCTGCCGCCCGACGTCGAGTATTCGATCAATCGATCGTTTGACGAGCGCTACGGATACCACACCAAGTCGATGCTCGTCATTCCGATGAAGGATCACAAGAATCAGCTCATCGGCGTGCTGCAGCTGATCAATCGCAAGCGGCAGTTCGATGTCGTCCTCTCGAGCCCCGCCGTGGTCGACCAGCAGGTCGTGCCCTACTCGAAACGGACGGTCGAGCTCGTCACGGCGCTCGCCGGACAAGCGGCGGTCGCAATCGAGAACAGCAGGCTGTACGAGGACATCGAGCGGCTGTTCGAAGGGTTCGTCCTCGCCGCCGTCACCGCGATCGAGCAGCGGGATCCGACGACCTTCGGCCACAGCGGGCGGGTGGCGCACATGACGGTCGTGCTCGCCGAGGCGGTCGATCGCGCGAGCAACGGTGTGTTCCGCAACATCACGTTCACCCGCGAGCAATTGCGCGAGATCCGCTACGCGGGGCTGCTGCACGATTTCGGCAAGGTCGGGGTACGGGAGCAGGTGCTGGTGAAGGCGAAGAAGCTATACCCGCAGGACCTGTCCCTGATCAAGCAGCGCTACGCGTTCCTCCGCCGCACCGGCGAACGCGACTACTGGCGGCGGCGCGCGGAGTTCCTGGAGCAGCATGACCGGAGCGGCTACGCGGCGTTCCTCGCCGAGCTCGAAGAGGCCTACCGGCAGGAAGGCCTGGAGCTCGAGGGGTTCGTGCGCCTGGTCGAGCAGGCGAACGAGCCCACCGTGCTCCGGGAGGAGCAAACCGGGCACCTCGCACGCTTCGCCCAGCGCGAATACGACGACATCGAAGGGCAACGGCGCCCGTATCTCACCAGCGAAGAGATCCGGTTCCTCACGATCGCGAAGGGGAGTCTGGACGAGCGGGAGCGGACCGAAATCGAGAGCCACGTGAACCTCACATACCGGTTCTTGCAGCAGATCCCCTGGACGCGGGAGCTGCAGCAGATTCCGTTCATCGCCTACGGCCACCACGAAAAGCTCGACGGGCAGGGTTATCCGCGGGGGGTGACGGCGGACGGCATCCCGATCCAGACCCGCATGATGACGATCAGCGACATCTATGACGCGTTGACCGCGGCCGACCGGCCGTACAAACCCGCTGTCGCCTCGACGCGGGCGCTCGACATCATGAGCGGAGAGGTCAGCTCCGGGCAGCTCGACGGTTCGTTGTTCGGTCTCTTCGTCGACGCCAAGGTCTTCCAGAACTCCACCGCGGCGTAGGCGTCACCGACTCAGGAGCAACCGCATCGACACCACCAGCAAGAAGCCGCCGAACACCCGACGGAGCAGGCAGATCCGACACCTACCGGCGAGTCTTTGCTCCAATCAGCACCCCACAAACAGCCCGAGCGCGATCACGATCGCGTAGTGGACGTTCACCTCGCCGCGGCGGTAGTACTCCATGACGCCAAGGAAACCGACCGGCAACAACATCGCGGCCAACGAGGTGCCATTCGCGGCATGCTGGGTCGTCTTCAGGAGCAGGACGAGCGCCGGGACGATCACGATTGCCCCACCGACGCCGAACAGCCCGAGGCCACGCCCGCGACCACGCCGATCGCACTGACCAGAACCCACGTCATCGCATCACCTCCATGTTGAGTCCGGAATCACGAGCGGCCCCGGCGCACCAAGAAACCCGCGAGGCCGAGGGTCGTGAGCACCGACATGAGACCAACCCAATCCCCCAGCCGCGCGTAGAGCGTCGTCACATCGCTGGTCCGGACCCGACCGGCGACGACCGCCTCGGTCCCGAGCTTCGTGGCGTTGGACGGAGTCCCTAGCGGGTCGATGAACTCCGATATCCCGGAGTTGGCGGCGCGCGCGACTCCCATCCGTACCTCGATCGCCCGCATCCGGAGCATCGATTCGTGCTGGTAGGGCGCGCTGGTACGCCCGAACCAGGCGTCGTTCGTGATGTTGACCAGAAAATCAGCCCCGAGCCGCCGGTAGGAGCGCGGGAGGTCTTCGAACGCTGATTCATAGCAGATCAACACGCCGAACCGGGCGCCGGAGCTCCCAAAGACCGGCAGGTACTCGCCTCGGCCGAATCCTCCGAACCATTTCAGGCGGATCCACTTCGGGGGAATGAACGGCACCCGTTCGACGACAGGGACGAGATACTGTTTGCGGTACACGGAAGGACTGCGGGCCCCCGTGGAATCGTAGAAGAACGCGGCGTTGTAGTATGACGATGGCGGCTGGTCGTGGAACTCGAAGTCCAAGCCGCCAGTGAGAATCGGGAGACGGTGCTCGCGCGCCGCACGCGAAATCGCCAGGTCCCACCTGGGGTGATTGACGAAATACCCCGGGATCGCAGCTTCCGGCCAGAGCACCAGGTCGAGCGGCGCCTGCTCCCCAACCTGGCGCGTCAGGGTGACGAGCTTGGTCACAACGCTGTCCTCGTGCGCCGGGTCCCACTTGTCCCAAAATCCCTCGTTGGGCTGCACGAGACCGACGGCGAGCACGTCCCGGGTGGGAAGCGTGCGCTCGCGCCACAGGCCATACCCCAACGCCAGGGCCACGCTCAGGGCGACCGGCCCCAGACGGCGCAGCACGGCGCGGCGCGCCCCCACGACCGGCATCAGGCCATCCACCAGCAAGACGTTGCACCAGGCCAGCCAGAGCGTCACCCCGCGGGCTCCCGCGATGTCGGCCCACTGGACCAGGACCGACGCGTCGGTCAGCGACGTCCCGAGTCCGAGCCACGGAAACCGGATGTCGCCCTGATGGCCGATCGCCCACTCGACCGCCGTCCACGCCATTGGGAAGACGACGGCGAGGGGCACGGCCGGGAGGCGGAGACGCACGCGCACGACGAGCCAGAAGAGCACGCCGCTCCAGAGTGCCTCCAGCGTGATCGTGGCGAAGTAGCCGAGCGCGGCCAGCGGGGTGAAATGCCAGAGTGCGACGATCATCCAGTTGAGCACCAGGGCCTGCGCCGCGAGGCCGTACCAGAAGCCCACGCGGAACGCCCCCGCCACATCTTCTTCGCGCACGGCCTGGCGGATGAGCAGCACCGCCGGGGCGAGCGCCACGAAACTCAAGAACGGCAGGTTGAACGGCGGGTAGCTCGCGGCCAACGCGACCGCGCCCAGCGCGATCGGACCGATCGCGCGGCGGGGAGGGCCCATCATAGCAGCACGTCGCGTCCTTCGTCAGCAGAACGATAGGCCGCCTCGATGATGCGCTGGAGCAGGAGCTGATGCTTGGGCGGTGCCGCCTGGACGTCGCCCTTGAGGGCGGCCAGGAAGTAGGTCCATTCGGCGCGGTAGGACTGGGCGAATTGGGTCTCGCGCCCGGTCGCGCCTGTGGGGGTGACGTCGGTCGGGATGCCCTTCACGTCCTTCACGATCCGCAACGGCTGGATCCCGGCGGAGCCTTTGGTGCCGAGCAAGTCGAACCAGAAGCGCTCGCCGTCGGCGAGATGCCGCCAGCTCACGTCGACCGCCAGGAACAGCCCGGATTCGCACACGACGATGACGGACCCCAGCTCCTCGACCCCGTCGGGATTTTGCCGCACGACGTGCGCCGAGACCCGCTTGGGCTCGGGCCACCCCGACAACCACAGACCGAGGTCGAGCAGCGGGAGACCGAGATCGAGCAGGACCCCGCCGCCCGCCTCCTGCCGGCGCAGGCGCCATCCGGGGAGCTGGTGCGACGGTTGGAACGTGTGCCACCCGGTTCGAACCGCCTGCGTCGTCCCCAGCTCGCCGCCGGACATGAACCCCCGCACCGCCTGGACGTCGGAGCGGAACCGATGGTTCATGCCCGCCATCACCCGCTTGCCATAGCGCTCGCTCGCCTTGAGGACGCGTTCCATCCCGGGAATCGTCAACGCGAGCGGCGGCTCGCACAACACGTGCAGCCCGGCCGACAACGCCGCCAGAATGTGAATCTCGTGCAAGTGATTCGGCGTGCACACGACCGCCACATCGGCGTTGGCATAGCGCAGGATCTCCTCGATGTCGTCGTAGGCGTCCGCGACGGCAAAGCGGGCCGCGAGCGCCTGCGCCTTGGCGAGATCGCTGTCGCAGATGCCCGCGATGTCGACACCGGGGAGCCGCCGCAGCGCCGGGAGGTGGGCCGATTGCGCGACCGCGCCGGCGCCGACGACCGCTACTTTCACTGAGGCACTCACGGTGCTTTCCCTTTCGCCCATCGATACCGTACCCCCATGGTCGCGCCGAGGGTGGAGAGCCCGCTGGCGAGCACACCGCGACCTTCAATCGCCAGGCGCCAGCGCTTGGCCCCGATTTCGAGTCCCAGCGTCGCGTTGAGACCGGCCGTGATGCCGTCGAGCGCGTCCTCGACAAACGTGCCGCTGATCACCGTCCCGGTGCCGTTGCGGGCGTGCACGCTCAGGCCCAGGCCCGTATAGGCCAACACGGCGCGTCCCTGCGGCAGCAAGTATTGGAGATCGAGGTCTGCTACAAGATCGCCCCAGAGGATTTCGCCGAGGTGAACGGTATCGTCGCCGCTCGGATCGATCACCACGCTCTGCAGCCGATCCTCGAAGCGATGGAGCGCGGTGCTGCTCACACTGGGCCGGGAATACGCGAGCCCGGTCATCACGCGCACCCGGGGCGATACCTTGCCGAGGTCGAACCGTATTGCAACGGTCCCGGTCCCTTTGACATTGGTGCCCGAAATGACGCCCAAGTCGAGGCCGACTGCCGTGAGCCGAAGGTTCTCGGAAGAAAATTGCTCGAATTGGGCGGACAGGCGTTCGGGCGGCCGGGCGATCAGCGTCAACAGGAGGAGGCCGACCGCCTGACCGCCTGTCCGCCTGACCGCCCTAGTAGAGTTTTTCAACGCGGGTCCCCGGGAAGTACGTAGCCAGAATCGTGCGATAGTCCTGCCCGGCGCGCGCGCGCCCCACGGCACCCCACTGGCAGAATCCCACGCCGTGGCCCGATCCCGCGCCCGTCGCGACGAGGCGGCTCACGCGCCCGCCCTCCTGTGACACGTGCAAATCGAACGTCTGGCTCCCGAGCAGCCGCCCGTTCGCCGGCCGGAGGACTCTGCGAACATTGGGTCCCGGCACACGCACATCACCGCGCTCAAACACGATCCGCAGCTCCCCGACGCGACCGGACCGGGTAGTGCGGGTGACTGCGACGTCCGTGATGGCCTGCAACCCGTCACCATCAACGTTCATCACCACCGGGAGCGTTCGCGACAATATAGCGCGCAGCGTGGACGCATCCCACTCCTCACGCCAGCGAAATCGCGGCGAGATGTCGCAGTAGTGCTTCCCACCTTTGCTCGCGTCCGATACCGGACGGAGATAGGGGCGCGACTTCGCCGTGGAGAACACCTCTTCGACGCCCGCGGTCGAGCCGCCGCATGTAGAAGAAAAGAACGCGTCAATCGGCAGGCCCTGATATACGAGCACCTGCCCTGCCGTCGCACGTACTGCGTCCCAGACCTGCGGGCTCTCGCTCGCGATGCCGCCGTAGACCTGGTCGCGCACGTCGGCAAAGGCATCGAGCCCGGCCGCCTCCCAGCGACCCCGATTCTTGACCGCAAACGTCCGCGTCACCACCGCTTGGGCCCGCAACGCGGCGAGCTCTTCGGGACGGCGCGCGCCCATCTCGGCGCCGATCGTACCCGCCACGTAGCTCTCGAGCGACACCCGGTTGACGACCAGCACGCCGCTGATGCCCCGCACGACGTTCAGCCGCCCGCGATACGCGCGGCCGTCCGCCATGGCAAACCGTCCCTCGGTGACGTTGACGGCGAAGACGCCGGGATAGAGATCGCTCCGGACTCCATCGGGGCGAACCAGGCGGATGCCACCCAGGTAGGGGACAACGTTCCAGCGGACCCCCGCCGGAATTGAGCCGATGGGCTGGCCGGTGGCATCGTCTGTGAGGATGAGCTCGCCGTCACCGCCGAGCGCCACGCTCGGCCGGTTTTCCGCAACGCCGATGCGCAGCTCCGGCTCGGTGCTGAGGGGCGGGACACTGCTGGGTCGCGCGCAGCTCGCCGCGACCGCGGCGCACACGCTACCGAGCCAGAGCCTCGGCCAGCGCTGCATCAAGTTGGGTGATGGTCTCGGCAATATCCGCATCGGTGTGAGCGCTCGATACAAACCCCGCTTCGAACGCCGAGGGCGCGAGGAAGATGCCGCGCGCCAGCGCGGCCCGGTGCCAGCGAGCGAACAGCGCCACGTCAGACCGCTTCGCCTGAGCGAAATCGCGCACCGGACCTCCCGTGAGATACATGCCCCACATCGATCCAGCGTGTCCCGCGGTCAGCGGCACCCCATGACGCCGGGCGGCCTCCCCGAGGCCCGTCACCAGGCGCGCCGTAGTGCGCTCCAGCGCTTCGTAGAAGCCAGGTGCCCCGGCGGCGCGCAGGGTCGCCAGGCCGGCCGCCATCGCGACCGGGTTCCCCGACAGCGTCCCCGCCTGATACACCGGTCCTTCGGGAGCGATCATCCGCATCAGGTCGGCGCGTCCGCCGTACGCACCGACCGGCATCCCGCCCCCGATGATCTTGCCGAGCGTGGTCAGGTCCGGGCGCACCCCCAGGCGCTGCTGGGCGCCACCTGAGGCGACCCGGAACCCGGTCATGACCTCGTCGAAGATCAACAGCGCTCCGGCGCCGTCGCACAGCGACCGCAGCAGGGGGTGAAACGCAGGATCGGGCGGAATGAAGCCGGCGTTGCCCACGTACGGCTCCACGATCACCGCCGCGATCTCACGGCCGCGCTGCCGGAACACGTCGCTCACCGCCCCGGGATCATTGAATGGGACCGTCACCGTCAGGGCGGCCAGTGCGGCCGGGACCCCTGGGCTATCGGGGAGGCCGAGCGTCGCCACACCACTCCCGGCCTTCACCAGAAAGGCGTCGGCGTGGCCGTGATAGCAGCCTTCGAACTTGAGGATGACATCCCGCTTGGTGGCGGCCCGGGCGAGACGGACGGCCGCCATCGTCGCCTCGGTGCCGCTGTTGACGAAGCGAACCATCTCGATCGAGGACATGCGTTGCCGCACCAGCTCGGCGAGGTCTACCTCCGCCTCGCACGGCGCTCCGTACGACCAGCCGCGCTCGACTGCCGCTCTGATAGCCGCGGCGACGTCGGGGTGGGCGTGGCCGAGCAGCAGGGGGCCCCACGACCCCACATAGTCGATGTAGTCGCGGCCGTCGACGTCGGTAAGCCGCGCGCCCGCGGCGCGCGCCACGAAAAACGGGGTGCCCCCCACGGCGCGGAACGCCCGCACCGGGGAATTCACCCCGCCCGGTAGCACCCCTTTCGCCCGCTCGAACAGCTCGGCCGAGCGCGTCACGTCAACGCGACCGCCCGAAAATCGTAGTCCTCGCTCGCCGTCACGCGGACGCGGACGAACTGCCCCGGCACCGCCCAACCGCCGGTCGTGACGTAGGTGACCCCGTCCACGTCGTCCGCCTGCCAGGGGACACGCCCTACGTGGGTCGCCTGGCCGTCGTCGGGATCGGCGACGCGGTCCACGAGCACCTGCGCCTCGCTCCCCACGAAGCGGGTCAACCGCTCGGCAGAGATGGCACGCTGCACCTCGAGCAACTCCTCCAGCCGATCGCGCTTGACCTCGTCCGGCACGTCGTCAGGGAACGCCATCGCCCGGGTCCCGTCCTGGGGACTGTAGGAGAACGCACCCAGGCGCTCGAACTGCGCCTCCTCGAGAAACCGCAGCAGCTCACGGAATTCGTCGTCCGTCTCACCAGGAAAGCCCACCAGGCACGTGGTGCGAAGCGCGAGGGTGGGGATCGACTCGCGCAGCCAGGCGAGTTTGCGCCGCAGCGTGTCCTGGCGCTCGGGGCGGCGCATCCGCTCGAGCATGCGGTCATTGGCATGTTGGATCGGCATGTCGATGTACGGCACGATCCGGGGCTCACGCGCGACCAGGTCCACGAGCCGCTCGCTCAATCCCGCGGAGTAGACGTACAGCAAGCGGAACCACGGCACCGACGTTTCGCGCAGCAGGGCCTCCAGCAGATCGGGCAGCGTCGGACCGGTGCGACCGAGATCCCGTCCGTAGTGCCCCAGGTCCTGCGCCACGAGATTGATCTCCTGGGCGCCCTGCGCTTCGAGCTGTTGCGCTTCGCGCACCAGCCGTTCGAGCGGCTCGGTGCGATGCTTACCCCGCATGAGGGGGATGGCGCAGAAGGCGCAGGTATGGTCGCACCCTTCCGAGATCTTGAGGTAGCGGACGTGCGGCGCATCCCCCAGGAACTGGCGCATCCCGGGATGCCCCGCGACCGGATCCTCGATGAGACCACGGCGGCTCAGCTCGGGAACGAGGTGGTGCAGGTCCGAGAACCCGAGGAACAGATCGACCTCGGGCATTTCCGCCTGCAGCTCCTGCTTGTACCGCTGGACCAGGCAGCCCGCAGCGACGACGGCCTTCACCCCGCCCCGTCTTGAGCTGCGCCGCGCGCAGAATCGCATCGATCGATTCCTGCTTCGCGGCGTCGATGAACCCGCAGGTGTTGATGAGGATGACGTCGGCGTTCGGAAGGTCCTGCGTGACGACGGCGCCGTGACCCACGAGGTCGCCCACGAGCCGCTCAGAGTCGACCGTCGCCTTGTCGCACCCGAGCGAAATGACCCCGAGCTTCATCCGCGATAGTTCCCGAACTTCAGCTCCAGCCCGAAGTCCTGGCCGCGCAGGAATGCCATCACCTCCTGCAGCTCGTCCTTCGACGCCGATTGAACGCGGATCTCTTCTCCCGTGATGGACGCCTGGGCCTTCTTGAACTTCTTGTCCTTGATCGCCTTGACGATCGCTTTCGCCTTCTCCTGCGGGATACCCTGGGTCAGCTTCAGCTCCTGACGGACGGTGTCTCCGGCGGCGGGGATGACCGCTCCGATCTCGAGGTTTTTCACCGGCACACCGCGTTTGATGAGCTTGGACTGTAAGACGTCGAACAGCGCCTTCATCTTGAAATCGTCATCCGCCACCAGAGTCAGGGTCACCTTGGCACGGTCGAACGTGATGGAGCACTTCGACCCTTTGAAGTCGTAGCGCTGCGCTACTTCCTTGCCCGCCTGGTTAACGGCGTTATCGACTTCCTGGAGATCGGCGCCGGTCGAGATGTCGAACGAAGAGAGAGAGGCCATGGAGGGGAATATAGAGGTGCCCCGTCCATGGTGCGTAGTGAGCGCCTACGCACCAGGTACCGCGCAGGGTGTGCCCTCTAGAAGAGGAAGCTCTCCAGCGCCCGGGCGCGCGAGACGTGCCGCAGGCGGGCGAGGGCCTTTTCTTTGATCTGTCGCACGCGCTCGCGCGTGATGCCGAGCAGCGACCCGATCTCCTCCAGCGTCATCGGCTCCTGCCCCTCGAGTCCAAAGTACAGGCGCAGGATCTTCGCCTCCCGGTCCTTCAGCGTTGCCAGCACCCCCTCGACCGACTCGGTGAGCGCGTGCTCGAAGATCTCGTCGTCGGGGCCAGGGTTCTGCGTGTCGGGGAGGTAGTCGAGAAGCTTGTTGTCTTCGCCGGGGGTGAGCGGTGCGTCGAGCGAGAGGTGCGCTTGGGAGATCGATAGCGTTTTCGCCACCTCCTCCTGCGTGATGTCCATCCCCTCCGCTATCTCCTCCACCGTAGGCTCGCGGCCCAGCTCCTGGAGGAGCGAGGCCGAACGTTTGCCGATCCGGTGCAAGGTGCCCGCCCGGTTCAACGGCACGCGTACGATGCGTGACTGCTCGGCCAGCGCCTGCAGAATGGCCTGGCGGATCCACCACACCGCGTATGAGATGAACTTGATGCCCTTGGTTTCGTCGAATTTGTGGGCCGCGCGGATCAAGCCGAGGTTGCCTTCGTTGATCAGATCCGAGAGCGAGACCCCCTGGTTCTGATACTTCTTGGCAACGGACACGACGAACCGGAGGTTGGAGCGCACGAGCTTGTCGAGTGCCTCCGGGTCGCCCTTCTTGATGCACTGGGCGAGCCTGACCTCTTCCGCACGGGGGATCAGCGGGTACTGGCTGATCTCGCGCAGGTATTGGTCTAGTGACCCTTCGTCGTACGAGGAGCGTTTCGCCGTATTCAGTTGCATGGCGTTGTCTTCCCTCCCCAAGGCATGGCGCCGTATCGAATTCGGCCGCCTGTCGCGCCGACGGCGGGGCGCGACTGCGGTATCATACTGACCGGCCCCTAGTGTACGATGGAGCCGAGCCGGTTCCAGCGAATATCGGTCAGCCAGGGCAGCGCATCGCGCGCCTCCCGGTCGTAGCTGAAATACACCACCATCGGCCGTCCCTTGACGGCCCCCGCATCAACAAAGCCCCAGTAGCGTGAATCGGCTGAATTGTCGCGGTTGTCCCCTAAAACGAAAAACTTGCCTCGGGGGACGACGAGCGGCCCCCAGTTATCCCGCGTGGGATGAACGCGACGCGTGCCGTTGGGCGCGGCCACCGTGTACTCCTGCTGCCAACTGAACTCGGGGTCCGCGATGTCGCGAGCCGGGTCCACCCGCTGGACGTACGGCTCCACCAGCCGCCGGCCATTGACCCGCATCTGCCCGCCGCGCATCTCGACGGTGTCTCCCCCCAGGCCGATCACCCGCTTGACGTAGTTCAGCAGCGGATTCTTCGGGTAGGCAAACACGATCACGTCACCGCGGCTGGGCTCGACGAACGCCGGTAGCCGTGCATGCGTACCCGGTATCTGCGCGCCGTACACAGCCTTGTTGACGAACAGGAAATCCCCGGCGAGCAGTGTTCGCTCCATGCTGCCTGAGGGGATTTGAAACGCTTCGACGAGGAAAGTGCGGATGACCAGGAAGAGCACCAACGCCATGCCGAGCGAACGCATCCAACTGTCGAACCAGCGAGCGAACGTCGAGCGGCGTTGTTCAGGGGGGCGACGATCCACCGGCGCCATGCTTGCGCCAGAGGTCGTTCCCGGGGCCCCCAGGTCATGCATGCCTCGTACACTAACTAAGGTGTTGTGAGCGCGCAACGGTCACCGCCCATCCGCGGACCCGTCCCCATTCCCGAAATCGCCGTCGGAATTCTTCGGGCGGGTCTTCATGGAGGACGCGCGCCGCGACGCATGCCGCCGATCCCTCGCGCTCCACCCGCTGCCAACGAACCACGGCGCCCGGCACCTCGGCCAGCGCGCTGTCATCGAGCGGCGACCCGCCACTCGCGAGGATGATCACTAACGATTCGTGATCCACGTCGCACACGATCGCGTTGGTGTCCTGCGTCACCATCATCGTCTTGTTGCGAGGCGGATTGAATCCGCGCACCCCTGTCGGGGAGGGAGGAGGAGAGGGGGAAAACGTTCAGCCGTCGACGTCGATCTGCGCCCGCTGCAGCTTCCCGGAAAAGTCCACGTATACGACCTTGGTTTCCGAGTAGAAGTCGTAGACTTCCCAACCGCCTTCGCGATGGCCGTTGCCGGTCTGTTTGATCCCGCCGAACGGGAGGTGGGCTTCCGCCCCGATCGTCGGCGCGTTGACGTAGGTGATGCCGGTGTCGAGCTCGAGCATCGCCTTGAACGCGGCGTTGACGTCGCGCGTGTAGAGGGCACTCGAAAGGCCATACGGGACGCCATTGTTGACCTGTATCGCCTCGTCGAGCGAGCCAACCTTGAGGACGGCCAGGACGGGCCCGAAGATCTCCTCCTGCGCGACCCGCATCCCCGGCGTCACCCCGGCCAGGACGGTGGGTTCGTAGAACCAGCCCCCCTGGAGGGCCGCCGCGGTGGGCGCCTTGCCGCCCGTCACTACCGCCGCCCCCTCCTGCTTCGCCAGGGTGACGTAGGACGCGACTTTGCGCCGCGACGCCTCGTGGATCAGCGGCCCGACCTCGGTCGCTTCGTCCAGTCCCGGACCGAGCCGCAGGCGCGCGGCACGGTCACACACCATGGTGAGGAAGCGATCGTGCACGCGCTCGTGAACGATGAGCCGGCTGGTGGCGGTACAGCGCTGGCCGGTCGTGCCAAACGCCCCCCACAGCACCCCCTCGAGCGCCAGGTCCAGGTCGGCATCATCCATGACGATGGTGGCGTTCTTGCCGCCCATCTCGAGCGACAGGCGCTTGTGCATCCGTCCGCAGGTCGCGCCGATCAGGGCGCCGGTGGCGGTCGAGCCGGTAAAGGAGATCACCGGGACGCCCGGGTGCACGACCAGGGCCTTCCCCGCCTCCTCGCCGAGCCCATGGACCAGCTGGATCACCTCCGGGGGCAGGCCCGCCTCGAGCAGCAGCTCGACGACCAGGGCGGCGGTATGGGGCACATCCTCGGACGGTTTCCAGATCACGGCGTTGCCGCACAGCAGCGCGGGCAGGATTTTCCAGGTCGGCACCGCAAGCGGGAAGTTGAACGGGGTAATCACGCCGGCGATGCCGATCGGCCGCCGGTAGGTCATCGCCCACTTGTTGCGCAGCTCGGAGGGGACCGTGCGGCCAAACAGCCGTCGCCCTTCGGTGTGCGCGTAGTAGGCAGTGTCGATCCCCTCCTGGACGTCCCCTCCCGCCTCGAGCAACACCTTCCCCATCTCGCGCGTCATGACCCGCGCGAGCGCCGCCTTCCGTTCGACCAACAGGTCACCCACCCGCTGCAACACCTGACCCCGCACAGGAGCCGGGGTGCGCGACCACTGCGCAAAGCCCCGCTGCGCCGACGCGACCGCACGTCGGACGTCTTCAGACCCGGATTTGGGAAAGCGGCCGACGAGGTCGTTCCAGTCGGCGGGGTTGCGATTCTCGAAGAACTCAGCCGAAGACGCCTCGACCCACTCGCCGGCAATGAAGTTCTTGAAGGTCGCAGTCATCCCACGATCACTTGTGCGACTTGGGGGCGAGGCCGGGGGCGGCGGCGGGCGCGGGGCCGGGACAGAGCCATACCCCCGGTGTCCGGGCGTAGCCGATACGCGGCAGCACCTCGCGCGCGACGAGCACCAGACTCCAGATGAGCAGCAGCTGCGACACCACGTGGGCTACGGACAGGCGGTGCTTCCAGGACGCGACGCTGCTCCAGATCGCGGCGGCAAACGCCGCGCCTACCCCCACGCCGTAGAAAATGAGCGGCGGACCGCACTCGTGCGAGTATGGCCATTGGGTAAGTCCGGCACCGATCGCCAGCCCGAGACCGACCCGCGCCCAGCTCCCGAGCCACGCGGAGCCGGTAGGGTCGCCGGTGGGGTGGACGCCCGCGACCGGCTTCTTCAAGGTGGGCGCGCGCCCACCCACGAGCCGGGGATCGGCCTCGGGGAGCTTGGCGAGCAGGCGATCCACCTCCCGCATCTCCTTGTCCCAATCGCGGTCCTTTTGTTTGTCCCGGTCCGTCACGGCGCCTCACGGGTGAGCTGATAGCGCTCGATCTTCTTGTACAGGTTGCTGCGCGGCATGTCCAGCGTGCGTGCCGTCTCCGACACGTTCCAGTCGTGTTCTCGCAGCTTGCCGTGCAGGAACGCACGCTCGGCCGCCTGTTTGAACTCTTCGAACGTCGTGGCACGCATCCACGGGGCCCCCGCTCCGGGCCCAACTCCCACGCCCAAGTCCCGCGCCTCGACGCCGGCCAGGCGCTGCACATCGGCCACCGTAACACTCGGGCCGGGCGCGAGGATCAGCAGCCGCTCGACCGCGTTCCGGAGCTCGCGGATATTCCCCGGCCAGTCGTGCGCCGCGAGCCTGGTCAAGGCTTCCGGGTCGAACGACTTGGGCTGCAGTCCCGCGGGCTTGGTGAGCTGGCGGGTGAAGTGCTCGATCAGCTGGGGAATGTCGCCGCGCCGGGCGCGCAGCGGCGGGACCTCGATCGGGACCACGTTGAGACGGTACAACAGGTCCTCCCGGAACCGGCCGGCCGCGATCTCCGCGACGAGATCCTTGTTGGTGGCGGCGATCACGCGCACGTCCACCGCGATCCCTTCTTCCGATCCCACGCGCGAGACAACGCCGTCCTCCAGCACGCGCAGCACCTTGGCCTGCGCGGCGAGACTCATGTCGCCGATCTCGTCCAGGAACAGCGTGCCGCCCTCGGCCATCTCGAACTTGCCGGCGCGATCCGCGAATGCCCCGGTGAAGCTGCCCTTCACATGTCCGAAGAGCTCGCTTTCGATCAGCTCGCCCGGAATCGCCGCGCAGTTCACCTCCACGAACGCCCGCCCGGCGCGGGGCGACAGCGCGTGGATAGCACGCGCCACCAACTCCTTTCCCGTGCCGTTTTCCCCGGTGATGAGCACGCGGGCCGCGGTGGGCGCGACTTTTTCCAGCCGCTCGATCACCTGCTCCACCGCCTTGCTCGAACCAACGATCTCATGCTGCGTACGTACTTCGTCGCGCAGGCGGACGTTCTCGCTGGCGAGATCGACGTGTTGCAGCGCGTTCCGCAGGGTCAGGAGCACGCGGTCGGTGTCGAGGGGCTTCTCGAGGAAGTCGTAAGCCCCGAGCTGCGTCGCTTCCACGGCGGTCTGGATGGTCCCGTGACCCGAGATCATCACTACCTGCGCCTGGGGGTCGAGCGCGCGCAGGTCGCGGATGGTCGCGAGGCCATCCCGGCCCTGCATTTTCACGTCGAGAAAGACCAGATGGGGCCGGAATTCGGGATAGACCTGCACCGCTTCGGCGCCCGACGCACACGTCCGAACCTCGATCTCCTCGTACTCGAGGAGCTGGCGCAACGCCTCGCGGATACCCTTTTCGTCGTCGACGACCAGAACGCGGTGCTTCATCGGCGCGCCCGGCGGGTGCGGTAGAGCACGACGCCGGTCGGGTGAATCGCGACGTCCTTGAAATCGGGGGACACGCGCAACGGCACCGCGCCGTCGACGTCGGCACCCGCCATGCGGCGCGCCAACTGGGTCACCATGACACTGGGAAAGGCCATGCCCCGCAGGCTCAGCTCCTGTATCGTCCAGCGGGCCACCCCGGGCTTCTCGATGCGCAGCGGGCCCGCGATCCGCAGCGGCTCCATGGGATTCAGCAGGCTCGCGAGCGGTCCCAGCACGTCGGGCGGGATCACCTTCGTGTCGAGGCGGCAGTGCACGGCGAGCGAACCCTCGAACAACTCCACGCGCAGCGAATCGAAGCTCTTCCGGACCGACCAGTCGATGCCGCTGCCCACCATCGAAGCGATCTCGTTGGCGGAGAGCACGACAGAATCCGGTGGGTTCGGCGCCTTGAGCCGGTCGACCTTCTTCTGGGTGCGCGCGAGCGCTTGCGGCGTCGGCGCGCCGACCGACGAATCGGTCACGGCCGGGAGTGGCGTGCGGTGGGGTCCAAACCACTCCGAGGCAGTGCGGACAATCGGAGCGCGATAGGCCCAGACCGCGCTCCCCCCCGCGATCACAAGTACCAGGCACCCGAGCTTGAGCATCCCTAGGACAACCGTGCGCTGTGGCGGATCTGGTAGACCGCGCCGCCGGCCTGGAGCACGCTCTGCATCAGATCAACGGATCCAACGGGCGCGGATTCCTGCACTTGCAATTCGCGCAGCGTTTCCTCAAGCCCCTCACAGCGCTCAGGCCGGGCATCCCGCGCTGCGCGGCCCAACGTCAGGTGCGGCCGGAATGGCCGATCCTCCCGCGGAAAGCCCAGCGGCACGAACTGCTCCTCCACCCGGTGCTGCAACCCGAGGAGCTCGGGGTCCGCTTCCAGGCCGGCCCAGATGACGCGCGGGCGATCGAGCCCAGGGAACGCTCCGAATCCACTGACCGCGACCGTCAGGGCGCGGCCGCCCGCGGCGGCCCGCTCCAGCGCCGCGCGCAGGTCCGGCTCACGGCTCTCGGGGACCGCGCCGAGAAACTTGAGCGTCAGATGAATTCCCTCCGGACGCACCCACTTGACCGCCAGGCCCAACTCCCGCACGGGCGCGGCCGCCGCCCACAGCGCCTGGCGAACCCGATCAGGAAGGTTGAGCGCGACAAACAGCCTCACCGCTCCCCGGTGGCCTCGAGAACCAGACTGCCGCGGCGATAGCCGCGGGGGTCGATCTCGACGGCCGGGAATCCCAGTGCCACCAGGCGCTCCGTGATCATGCCGCTGCGCTCGACCAGCCAGGGGATCCAGACGGACTCAGCCTCGATTCGGGCGCGATCGCCGCGGTGGCGCACGCGCAGGTCGCCCGTGACCCCCAGCGACCGGAGGTACGCCTCCGCCATCTCGACCTGACGGAGCCGGGAGGGGGTGATCGTGAGGCCGAAGGCCACCCGGCTCGACAGGCAGGGTGCGGCCGGCGCGTCCCAGATTGGAAGCCCCAGCGCCTGGGCGGTGGCGCGGACGTCGTCCTTGGTCATTCCCACCTCGGCGAGCGGCGACCGCACACCCGCCTGGACACCGGCGGCGCGGCCCGGACGATGCTCCTGCAGGTCGTCAGCGATGGTCCCATCGCAAACACTCGCAAAGCCACGCGCGGTGGCCTCTTCCGTCAAACGCCCCCACAGCTCGCGCTTACAATAGAAGCAGCGGTTCGTGGGGTTGGCGGCGTAGGCGGGATCCTCGACCTCGTGGGTATCGACCTCGAGGAGGGGGATGTCGAATTGTGCGGCCACCGCTCGCGCCGTTTCCCACTGCGCCTGCGGATAGGAGGCGCTGCGGCCAATGACGGCAAGCATCCGCTCGCGCCCCAGCTCCTGGCGGAGGATCACAGCGAGGCACGCGGAGTCCACCCCACCCGAATACCCCAGCAGGGTCGATGAAAAGGTGCGCACCAAGCCGCGCAGGGCCGACAGCCGGTGTGGAGCCGAGGCACTGGGCATGCGCAATAGTAATGAGAAGGAGTGTCCCAATGAAAGGACGGTGTTCGCGAGCCGGAAACCCGGCGATGTTCCGACCCGTTACGAAACGAGCGTCCCCTCGTTACCTACTGCGGGATACTTGAGGGCCGGAGCAGCCGGATGGTGATGACGGCTGCGGCTAAATCCAATCGAGGAGCCGAACTGACATGGCCGCGCTTCGCGGGCGAGCGCTGATCGCGTACCTGATTGTCTGCGTGTTCTGGGGCTCGACCTACCTGGCGATCAAGATTGGCGTCACCGAGCTGCCCCCGTTCCTGTTCGCCGGCCTGCGGTTCTGCGCCGCCGGCCTGCTGCTGCTCGGTGGAGCGCTGGCGTTCGGCGATCGTCTGCCGCGCCGCCTGACGGACTGGCGCACCCAGGCGATCGTCGGCGTGTTCCTGCTCATGGGCGGCAACGCGTTCGTCGTGTGGGCCGAGCAATACACGACGTCGGGAATCGCGAGCATCTTCGTCGTCACCGTAGCGCTGTGGATGGCGTTCTTCGACGCGATCATTCCCGGCGGGTCGGGAGACTTGAACTGGCGGGTGGTGACGGGCCTGGTGATCGGGTTCGTGGGCACCGCGCTGCTCGTGGGAGCGAGCCCCAGGGAGATACTGCACGCCGACTTGCGCGGGCCGCTGGCGCTCACCGCCGCGAGCGCCTGGTGGTCGCTCGGCTCCGTGTACGGCAAGCGCCACCCGACCGAGACGAGTCCGTATGTGGGCGCGGGGATCCAGATGATCGCCGGCGGCGTGGCGACAACGCTGGTGGGTTCCGCTGCTCGGGGAGTGGAGCCGCTTCCACCTGACGCTGCGGGGCGCGGAGGCCGTGGCGTATCTGATCGTGTTCGGATCGATCCTCGGCTACACGGCGTACACCTACGCGCTGCGGCATGCGTCGGCCACGATCGTCGGCACCTACGCCTATGTGAACCCGGTGATCGCGGTGCTGCTCGGGTGGCTGTTGCTGCGCGAGCCGATCACACCCCGCACGATACTCGCGATGGTGCTGATCTTCGGCGCCGTGACGTGGATTCAGCTCTCGCACCGCCTGGCGCCGCTGGCGGCGCGCCCGGCGCCTCAAGCGGAGCCCGACCCCACGTCCTAGGCGCCGCGACGCCCGCGGGCCTGCCCGCTCAGTCGTCCGATGGAATGATTGGATCGCGATCTTTCCCCGGACGGGTCCGGCGCTCGCCCTTGGACGGGAGCGGCAGGGTCCGGCCTTCGTCCAGCGTCTTGAACCCACGGACCGTGTGGTACGCGAGGTCCACCTCGGGGCAGTTCGCAAACTCCGTGAGGATCGCCTCCCAAATCGCGTGCTCGGTGCCGCGCCGTTTCCGGGGCTCGATCAGATACCGCATCGTGAGTTGCACGCCGCTGTCGACAACCTTGGTATAGACGATCGGCGTCAACTTCCGGTAGTTGATCAGGTATTGCCGCGATGCCGAGAGCAGCTCTTCCTCGGCTTGCTCCGTGAGGTGCTCCGCGTGCCGCACGGCGATTGCGGCCAGGATCTCTTTTGCTTTCTTCCAGTCGCTCGCGAATGTGATCAGCACCGGCACTTCATTCCAGATGTACTTGAACCCCTTGTCGTAATTGGCGAGCGGGTCGGTGAACACGCGGCCGTTGGGCACGTGAATGATCCGCCCGGTGGACTGGTCGGCGTTCACCCAGTTGCCGATTTCGTTGAGGGTGAACTGCATGAAGCGGAGATCGATGACGTCGCCCGAGTTGGCGCCGATCTGGATGCGATCGCCCACTTCGAAGGGCCGATCCCAGACGATGAACGCCCAGGCTGCGAGGTTGGCGATTGGGTCCTTGAGGGCGATCGCGATGCCGGCGGTCAGGAGGCCGAGAAAGGTCGCCAGCGTTTGAATCCCGGGGATCCAGGTGCGACCGATCATCAGCGCGCCGACCGTGAGCGCGATATAGGTGACCACCTTGCGCCAGCGGTAGCGAGCCCAGGGGTCCGTGACGCCGCGGTAGGCGAGGCCGAGAACGATGCGGTGCAGCGCCCACAGCACGGCGATAGTGATCGCCGTGAACAGCAGCTTGCTTTCGAGCTCGGGGCTCAAACCGTGTGCTTGGAGCCAGTCGGTCATGGATCCGGGGGTCATTGGCGCCACCAAGCTACGTAACACACCGGAACGGGGCCAGCACCAAGGTCGCTGCGCGAGTGTCGCCTTCACCCGCCCGACGTTCCAGAACGAACGGAAGCCGTCGGTTTGTGAGGAACACGGCGTGGGGCGTGGTGTTGGACGAGGGCGCAGCAAACGCGACACGCCACCACGAACACGGAGTACCCTGACACTATGCACACTATGCGTTGGACGACGGGCGGTGCAGTGCTCCTCGCTGTGCTTTCGAGTGCGGCCTGCCATACCATCAAGCCTGTTTCCATGGACGAGCTAAAAGCCATACAGCCCAAGCAAGCGTGGGTCACCGAGAGCGATCAATCGGTGGTAATCGTTTCCGGCCCGCAGGTGGTTGGGGACACCCTGGTCGGGTACGTGAAGGGTGTCTATGAGGAGATGCCCTCCGCGCAGCTCAAGGAAGTGCGGGTGGAAAAGCCGGCGACCACCAAGACCGCGCTGCTGGTCGGCGCGATCACCGTGGGCTTCGCCGGAATGGTGTATGCGCTGGCGGGGAGCGGCAGAGCGGGAAGGGGCAGAGCGACACGTGCGACAAGCATCCGGACTATCCCGAGTGCGTTTGAGGTAGATCCGGCGTCAGGGCACCAGCCCGCGCCGGTCGAGACTGCGGTACTGAATCGCCTCGCTCACGTGTTTGGGCGCGAGATCGATCGCCCCATCCAGATCGGCGATGGTGCGGGCGATCTTGAGGATCCGGTGGTAGGCGCGAGCTGAGAGGCCAAGCCGGGTGATGGCGGTGCGAAGCAGCGCTTCCGCACCATCCGACACCCGGCAGAACGCCCGGATGTCACGCGGGGCCATGTGGGCGTTCGCGTAAACCCCCGGGCGTGAAGCGAAGCGCTCGCGCTGTACCGCCCGCGCCCGATCGACCCGCTCCCGCACCGCTGCACTCGGTTCTCCCCCACCCTGCTCCGCGAGCGCCCGGTACTTCACCGCCGGGACCTCGAGATGAATGTCGATCCGATCGAGCAGCGGCCCCGACACCCGTGCCAGGTAGCGCTCCACCCCCAGCGAGCCGCAGGTGCAGGTGTGCTGCGGGTCGCCGTGGTAGCCGCAGGGACAGGGGTTCATGGCGGCGGCCAGCATGAATCGCGCGGGATACGACAGGCTCATCGCCGCCCGGGCGATGGTCACGACACCATCCTCCATCGGTTGACGCAGCACCTCGAGCACATTCTTTCGGAACTCGGGGAGCTCGTCCAAGAACAACACGCCACCGTGCGCCAGGCTCACTTCGCCCGGGCGCGGGTAGGAGCCGCCGCCGATCAATCCGGCGTCGGAGATGGTGTGATGCGGGGCGCGAAACGGCCGCCGCGCCACGAGCGACTCGCCGAGCGGCAAGATCCCTGCGACCGAGTGGATCTTGGTGGTCTCGAGGGCCTCGTCGAGGCTCATTTTCGGCAGCACGGTGGGCAGCCGGCGCGCCAACATGGTTTTGCCTGAGCCCGGCGGACCGATCATGAGGATGTTGTGCCCGCCGGCCGCGGCGACCTCGAGTGCGCGTTTCGCGTGGGCCTGCCCCTTCACCTCGGCGAAGTCCACATCGTCGTGCTGTCGCTCGGCAAACAGGCGGGCCACGTCCACCCGCGCGACCTCGAGCTCCCGGCGCCCGTCGAGGTAGTCCGCGAGCTCCGCCAAATTCCCCGCCCCGAGCACCTGCACGCCCGACACGACCCCTGCCTCCGCCATGTTCTCGCGCGGCAGAACCAAGACCTCGAGCCCGGCGGCTCTGGCGGCGAGCGCAACGGGCAGCGCACCACGCACCGGCCGGATCGCACCCTCGAGGCCCAGCTCGCCCAGGACCGCGACGCGACCCAACCGCTCGCTCGAGATCTGTTCGGTTGCGGCCAGGATACCGACGGCGATCGGGAGATCGAACGCCGAGCCGTCTTTGCGAATGTCGGCGGGGGCGAGATTGACGGTGATGCGCTTGAGGGGAAAGGTGTAGCCGGTGTTCGCGACGGCCGCGTAGACGCGCTCGCGGCCTTCCTTCACGGCCCCCTGCGGCAGCCCGACCGTTGCGAAGGTGGGGAGACCGTTGGCGATGTCGGTCTCGACGTCAACGAGATAGGCGTCGATGCCGAGGACGGCGGCGGAACGGACCCGGGCGAGCACATCGGAGGGTGCGTGCGCCGGCAGCCCTGAGTGGGATCAAATGAGTGCGCTGCCGGTCGAAGTGTTGCGGGCCCTACTCGCGTCGCGCACCAGCCGGAAGCCCAAGTGATCGGTACCGGTATTGGGCTCACCCTTGCCGCGCGTGCCGACCATGTAGCGCGAGCAGTACTGCTCGGTGCACAAGAACGATCCGCCGCGGTGCACCCGCTTCTGCACGCCGGGCTCGGAAGGATCGTAGGATGATTCTGGGCCCTCGCGGATTGCGCGCGACGCCGCCGGCCCGCACCAGGATCTCGTAGTAGTCGGGACTATACCAATCGCTCACCCATTCCCACACGTTCCCGGCCACGTCGTAGAGTCCGTAGCCGTTCGGGGCAAACGAGGCCACGGGCGACAGTCCCTTGAACCCGTCCGCGCCGCTGTCCTTCATCGGAAACGTGCCCTGATACGTGTTGGCCGCGGGGTGGTCGTTCATGCGAAACTCATCGCCCCAGGCGTACAGCTTGCCGGTCAGGCCGCCGCGCGCCGCAAATTCCCACTCTGCCTCAGTGGGCAGGCGCTTGCCGGCCCACTTCGCGTACGCGAGGCAATCGTCGTAGGCGACGTGCACCACGGGATAAAGCTCCCGGCCCTTGAGATTGGTCTTGGGTCCCTCGGGGTGGCGCCAGCTCGCGCCGCGCTCGTAGCGCCACCAGCGGAAATGGTCATCCAGGGGCACCGGCTGCTTGGTGGCCGTGAAAACGACGGAGCCCGCCACCAGATTCTCCGGCGGCGCGTCGGGAAACTCCTCTTTTGTGGGCGCGCGTTCCGCGATGGTCACGTACCCCGTCGCCGCCACAAAGCGCGCGAACTGCGCGTTCGTGACCTCCGTGCGGTCCATCCAGAACCCATCGACGTACACGCGATGCACGGGGCGCGAATCCACGGTCGCGTGCATCCCGACCTCGTTGGCGTCCATGCCGATCGGATCGACCGCGCCCATGGAGAACTCGCCGCCGGGAATCCACACCATCCCCTCGGGCGCCGGATCGGGGGCCGGAGTCGCATTGCTGACGGTGGCAGTGAACGTGATGGACGCTGCCGGTGGCGGGACAGGGTTGGTAACACGCCGCAAACCGCGTGAGACGGCAACGGTCAAGAGCAACGCGCCCGCCCCGACCCCCAGCCACCAAATGGGCCGCGATGTCATGATCGCACGGGGTTCTGCTTCTCGGGATCCTTCATCACCCGATCAATCTCGGGATCCTTCACCGCCCGATCAATGGGTAAAGGTGATGTTCAAGCCGGTCGTGAAGATGACGTCGTTGCTCTTGGTGCCGGGCAGCGGCGTGCTCGTGTAGCGGTCACTCACCGTCGTGAGCCAGCTCAGCCAGCTCTTGAGCTTCGTCGCAAAGCGCATGTCGAACGCGGCCCGGTACTCGCCGACGTCCTGGAGATTCGGGTAGACAATGAGCTGCTCGGTCAGCACGGTATTGGAGCCGAACCTGTGGGTGAGGTCCTGGCCGATGGTCGCGCCGAACATGTTGTTGGTGGGCGTGGGGTTGTACGATTCCATTGTGTAGTTGGCGCCGGCCAGGAAATCGAGCCGCGTGGGGGTACCCCTCAACGCGTGGATGCCGAGGCCGAGGGTGTACACCTGGCGGAGGTCGAGGAACTGCAACTCGTTGTGCTCGTAGTCAGCGGAGATGAAGCGCAAACGCGTGCTGCGAGACATTCCGGTCGTAGCGGGCGCTGCCGCGCATGTCGTTTGCCGTGGTACCGGTCGCATCCGATGCGTATACCGCCGTATAGGAGAGGGCCAAGCGGTCGCGCGGCGACAGACGCACGAGCGTGACCGCCAACGACCAGTTGGTCGCCTCGCTGTTCCCGCGCGCGAGCGTCACGCCGAGCCCCACCGCCCCGGCAATCCCCTCGAACAACCCTGGGTGCTCCGAGCGCTCGAACGCTGCCTGCTCCGCCTCGGAGCGGAGGACCGGTGTGCTGGCCAGCGGCACGCGCACGGGTCCGGCAGCGGTCGCGACGACAAGGTCGCTCCCATCAGTGGTCAGGGCTCCATGGACCGTACTTTTGTCGGGCAGGACGACGAACACCGTCTTGTCCGAGACGATCCGCACGATCGCGCCCCACGGCACGGCCACGTCGCCCAGGGTGGGTGACGTCACGGTCAGCGTCTTGCCATCCGACCGCGTCACGGCGGCCGTGATGCGATCGCCGTTCTTGAGCTCGACCTCGGTCTGCGCGGCCAGCATCGCACCGCCGGCGAGCTGCAGCACGGACATGACGACACCGAGTCTCACCAATCGACCCATGGATCTCCCCCGCGTCGGCTTCGTGGAGTTGTTGCCACCACAAATGTGGACGGGGAGCGGGCGGAAGGGACGTGTCCTTTGGTCTAACTCTGAGGATTGCAGGTTCTCGGCGAAGCGCTGATCCCCTCCCCTGAGTCACCTCACCCCTGACTCCCCGCCGTGGTGGAGCGTCACCCCGACCCCTCTGCGAGCGACACCCCACTCCCTCCCGGGTTAGACCTCACCCCCTGACCCCCTCTCCCTATCGGGAGAGGGGGAACGCGCGGGAACGGTCCGATGCGCGGTGATCCGGTCACCCAGAGGTTGCCGGGGCCGTACAGTGCTCACGTGTGGATCCGCCGCGATCCGCATCCGACTCAGCTTCGCTGAGGACTGCGGCGCGACGACTGGCTGCGATCGTACCGGGGGCTCCTGCAAGTTTCGAAGGCAGCATGTCATCCGCGGATTCATCGTCGATTTCTATTGTGCGGAACTACGCCTCGTACTCGAAATCGACGGCGGAATTCACGAGCAGAGCCGACTCATCGTACGATGAGGCTCGCGCGTCGCGCCTCGAAGCGTGTGGTTTCGAGTCGTACGTCTCAGCAGCAAGGATGTCTCAGAGGCACGCTTGAGAAGCTCCTCACGAGCGAACTGTCCCTTGGTTCCCCCTCTCCCGATCGCCGAGAGGGGGTCAGGGGGTGAGGTCTCCTGCCTCCACTTGATCGAGCAGCCGATGCTGGCGATCTGATCGAGGGGTCCCTTGCCCGTGCGCGCCACCTGCACCATCGCTTCGTACAAGTCCCGGCGCGCCTCCGGGGCCGTCTCCTTACGCGAGGCATCCAGCCGGCCGCGATACTGCAGCTCCAGGTTCGCATTGAACCCGAAGAAGTCCGGGGTGCACACGGCAGCGTACGCCTTCGCCACGTCCTGGGACTCGTCCCAGACGTAGGGGAACGGATAGTGGTACTGCTGCGCCGCCAGCTTCATGTTCTCGAACGAGTCCTCCGGATAGTCGGCGGGATCGTTGGACATGATCGCGATCGCGCCGATGCCGTGCTGCGCGAGATCTCGGGCATCGCGCACCAGGCGCTCACGCACCGCCTTCACGTAGGGGCAGTGGTTGCAGATGAACATGACGAGCAACCCGTTCTTGCCCAGTACGTCGCGGAGGCGGTAGCGCTTCCCGTCCACGCCCGGCAGGTCGAAATCCACGGCCTTCCAGCCGAAGTCGCAGAGGGGGGTATTGAGGCTGACCATTCGAAGACCCTTGTGCTCGTGTGAAATCGAAAGCTAAATGGTTCTATGGCTCAGGTCACCTTCGACTCGCAGATCACCTTCGACGACTTCGCCAAGGTGGACATTCGGGTGGGCCGGATCGTGCAGGTGGACGACTTCCCCAAGGCCCGCAAGCCTGCCTTCAAGCTGCGGATCGATTTCGGTGACCTGGGAGTGAAGACGTCGAGCGCACAGATCACGAAACACTACGGGAAGGACGACCTCTTAGGACGGCTGGTGCTCGCCGTGGTGAACTTCCCGCCCCGCCAGATCGCCGACTTCCACTCCGAAGTACTGACGCTGGGCGTGGTGCTGGGCGCCGGAGACATCGTATTGGTCGCACCGGACCGCGACGTGCCCCTGGGGGGTAGGATTGCCTGAGCGGCCACGCCGCCCAACTCCCCCCGCACGATCCCCCATCGAGGAGAAACAACCATGAATACCCAGCGACTGCTGATGGCCCTGACCGTCGCCAACCTCGGGCTCCTGGTGCTGCTGCTTGGGCGCGTCCGATCGGCGGAAGCGGGCGACGTCGCGCCGGTGCTGCGCGGTCGCGCGCTCGAGATCGTGGACGACCACGGGCGCGTGCGGGCCAGCATCAAGGTGCAGCCCCCCGGGCGCATGCCGAACGGCGAGGCCTTCCCCGAAAACGTGATACTCCGACTGATCGATGCCGAGGGGCGGCCTGAGGTGAAAATGGGCGGGTCGGCGCAAGGCGGGGGAATCGGGTTCATCGGCGTGACCGACCAGACGCACGTCATACTGGAAGCGAAGGGTAAGGAGACCTGGCTGAAATTGACCAACGGGGACGGGCGGGAGCAGGTGCTCAAACCGTAAGGTCCGCGCTACCGCACCGCCGCGCCCGCGCCGTAGCGCGCGTCGATGTATTCGTCGAGGATCTTCAAGAAGTCGCTCACGATCGTGTCCCCCTTGAGGGTCACGCGCAGCTGGCCGTCCACGTAAACAGGGGCTTTCGGGTCCTCGGCCGTTCCGGGAAGCGAGATACCGATGTCGGCGTGCTTGGACTCCCCTGGCCCGTTCACCACGCACCCCATCACCGCCACGCGCAGCGCGTCCACCCCGGGATAACGCTCGCGCCACTCGGGCATCCGCTCCTGCAGGTACGCCTTGAATCTCCTGGGCCATCTCCTGGAAGAAGCTCGAGGTGGTGCGCCCGCACCCCGGGCACGCCGTGACCTCGGGGCTGAAGCTCCGCAGGCCCAGCGACTGCAGCACCTGCTGCGCCACGCGCACCTCGTCGGTGCGGTCGCCGCCGGGCTTGGGGGTGAGCGAGACCCGGATCGTGTCGCCGATGCCCTCCTGGAGCAGGATGGACAGGGCGGCGGTGCTCGCGACGATGCCCTTCATCCCCATCCCCGCTTCGGTGAGCCCTAAGTGCAGCGGATAGTCGGAGCGGTGGGCGAGGTCGCGGTACGCCGTGAGCAGGTCCTGCACGCCTGAGACCTTGGCCGAGAGAATGATGCGGTCATGCGGCAGCCCGCATTCCTCGGCGAGCTCCGCCGAGCGCGTCGCGCTCGCGACGATCGCGTCCAGCGTCACAACCCGCGCGTCGCGCGGCTGGGCGCGGCTCGCGTTCGCATCCATCAGCTCGGTCAGGAGCTGCTGGTCGAGGCTGCCCCAGTTGACGCCGATGCGCACCGGCTTGCCGTTCGCGACCGCCACCTCGATGATGGCGCGGAAGTGCTCGTCGCGCCGCTTGGCGCCGACGTTGCCGGGGTTGATGCGATACTTGGCGAGCGCCGCCGCGCACTCGGGATACTTGGTGAGCAGCAGATGGCCGTTGTAGTGGAAGTCGCCGATGATCGGGACGTCGACCTGCTCGACGATGCGCGGGACGGCCGCGGCCGCGGCCTCGTTGTTGACCGTCACCCGCACGAGCTCGCTGCCGGCCTCGTGCAGGGCGCGGACCTGCGCCACCGTGGCGGTCGACGTCGGCGGTGTCGGTATTGGTCATCGACTGGACGACGATCGGATGGGCACCGCCCACCTTCACGCCGCCCACATCCACCACCACGCTATGTCTACGGGAGTATGCGGTCACAGCCTCAATATAGGGATGGCGGCGGCGACGAGGAACGGGCAACGGGCAACCTGCAAACGTGCAACGGGGAGCGGGCGCTCCACCGCACCCCTCCCCCGGCTGTTAGAAGAGCTGGTCCGTCACCACGACCCGGAGATCCAGCCCCGTGAGCACGGCCTTCCCCTGCATGATCGCGGCCCCTGAGTTCGAGACGGTGGCCGTGAGGCGGACCCAGACCGACGAGTTGGTGAACAGCGAATCGCTCGCTCGGCGACAGATTCGGCACCGCGAAGGCCATCGGCTGGGTGTTCACCCCCGCCGTGATGTTCGCCGAGGGCGCGGGGCTGAACAAGCTGTCCTTCCCGGCACCGTACGTGCCCGCCGAGTCGGCAGCGAGGTAGACCTGGAACCGCAAGCGTGCCGGGACCGCCGGTCTGGTTCATCACGCTCGCGGTGAAACTGACTTTCACCGTATCGATCCCCGACTGTCCCAGACCCGGCACCAGGTTGATCTTCTGCGCCGGGTTGGATGCGGTGATGTTGGACGAGAGCGGTGGCGCAATGTAGGCGACCGTGTCCGTGGTCCCCTTGAGGAAGCTGTACACATCGACGTTGAAGATCACACGCCCCGCGCCACAAGCCGCCGTGACGCTCGCCAGCACCACCCCCAACCCGATCCATGTTCTCCGCATGACGCGTCTCCTAGTAGATCGAGAGTGAGGTCGCGAGCGTGTAGCCTCGCTCGTCCGAGAGCGAGTTTGAGTGCGTCGCGATGCCGACGTCGAGCTGTATCGGTCCCATCCGAATCCCCCCACCCCCGCCGAACTGGACCTGCTTCCGCTGATCGCGCCCCAGCCCACCGCGCACCACGAACGGACCGAACCGCTGCTCGGCGCCCACGCGGAGCTGGGTGCCATTACCGCCGTTCACGAGGTTAAACCCGACGGTGGTGGGCCCGGTGGTGTAGGAGAGGTTCGCAAGGTACAGCACGGGCAGCTTGGTCTTGGTCTCCTGATGCCGGTACACCGAGTCGGTCACGATCTCATTGGTCGTGGTGTCGTAGTGCTGGAAGTCGGTGCGCGTGTCGCCCCAGGTGAGCGTGGCACCGATGTCGCTGACGCCGAGCCCGACTTCGATCGGCCCCGACACCCACACAGCGCCGAGATCGACCCCGATGCCGTGACCGAATGAGTTGCCAAAGGCCGAGTAGCTGATCTTGTTCACCGCGCTGAGGGCCAGCGTATTCCCGAAGATCGTGTCCCCCGTCATGAAGCCGCCCATGCTGGTGGCCTGGGCATAGGCAACGCCGAAGTAGTAGTGGACGTTGCCGCCAAGGTAGAACCCGCGCTCACTGGTCCCGTACACCTTGCCTGCCCATCCGAGGGACGGGGCCCACCCTGCCTGCGCGAGACTGCTCTGGCTCAAGGTGTAGTTGGTGTTGTCCGTCACGGGGTTCCCTTCCTTCAACACTGAGAGGAGCGAATCCCCGAGCTGGAAGGTGACCTTCGTCTGCAACCAGGTCGTTACGCCGATGCGCGCGCCCTTGACCCCCACATTGAAATCGAACAGGCGGGCGGAGTTCGTGATGCCGAACGGACCTGCCGGAACGATCGCCTGGGCACTCCCGAGCAGGATCTGCAGCGAGTCCTTCCCGATGCCGAACTCGATGTCGTTCGTCGGCGCATCCGGATCTTTCAACGGATAGTTGAACGGGGGGTTGAGGATCAGGTTGATCAGATCCACCGGGTTGAAATTCGCAGAGTCCGGATGGAACATCGGATCGTCCTTGATCTGCCCTATCGGGTGATCGTGGAAGAAACGGAACAGTCCCAGCGGCAGCGGGACCGTGAGCTTCGGGGCCCCGGGCTGGCCGGGGCGGTCCAGCACGGCGCGATAGGCCGGATTGTAGCGCGTCAGGGTACCGTCCCTGGTGAGACTCACCCCACCCATGCCCATGCCGCGCGCACTCGCGAACTGAGCGCTCGAGGGGCGCGGCATACGCAATCAGGGCCACCAGGCCCAAGCTCACAGCAGAAATCCGCACGGGACGTTCCTCTAAGGAAGGAGCGAGCGACAAGCAGCCGTACGATGGGGGTTTAGGGCAACTTCTGAGGTGAGCGGGGTCACGGACCGATGCCACGGAGGCGATTCGCCTGTGAGGTGCGTTTTGCCTACATGTGATCTCCATTCCCAACCACCGGGAGCGGCTCGAAGCTCGTAGATGCCGCCGTCGGCCATCAGGGAGAGAAACAGATGGCCGTTCTTCAAGACGTACGAGCGGACGTATCCCCAATCTTTGACGATGCGATCGTGCAGCGAGCCCGGCGGGCACATGGCGCGTGTCAGCGCGAGCGGACCGAACTGCAGCTGGCTCGGGCCGGCGGAGGTCCAGGTGCCGCTGCCGCGGTTGCAATCGATGCGCGCGCTGACTCTGGCATCGGCTCCGAAGGTGATCGTGTACTTCGACCGGTCGTCCGGAGTCAGGACCAAGCCGTCGCTCCCCTGGAACCGGACGAGCTGCCAGGACGTGCCGGCGAGCGGGTGTGTCCCGGTGGTATCGACCGCGTTCAGCCTGCCGCCGCCGAGTGTCCATTGCCATTCCACAGGCTCGACTGGGACAGCACGCCGCGTCATTCGGTCCCGCTCGCAGCGCGCTCACGCGCAGCCGGCCGCCCTCGATCGGGCCGATCGGATCTGCACGCGGTCGCCGAGCGGCGTCGTCGCCACGTTGCGCCAGGCACCCGCTTCGCGAGCCACCACCGCGAGGAACGACCAGGTGGCCGAACCGCCGGCGCTGTACGAGAGATGGACCACGACTTCGTCGCTGCCGTCGCCATCGAGGTCGCCCACGACGCGAACGGAGTCAACCAGCTCCACCATCGGCCTGGAGGCCGCACCAGGGACCAGCGGCGCGCCTTCCCAGCGACCGTTCGTGAGCGTCACCCGCCCCACGCGCTCGTCAACGCCGACGTACGTCATGTTCCGCAGCTGTTTCATGGAAGGGACCGCGGTCCGCGCCTCCGGCGGCGCGCACGCGTGACCAGCGAGTACCAGCGCCGTGAGGAACTTCATGGGAGCGGCGGTCGCGGCGGTGAGTCGTGCGCGCTCGCCAGGGCCACGACGACCAGCGTCCAGGCCGGGAACAATTGCACCGCCGGCACCACCTCAATGGCCAGAGCCGACAACAGCGCCCAACGGAAACCCAGCACCGCGAACAGCACGCCCGCCGTAACGGCATCCAACGCCCACTGCACTGGAGGCAGCAACACCACGCCGAACCCCAGAGCGTCCGACAACACGGCGGTCAGGAGGGCCCAGCGCCAGCGGGGATGCTTCAAGGCCCTCACGAAATTGTGACCCAGCTTTACCATGCTGTTTGTTGCGTCTACTGTGGGAAAATCGTCTTCCAATCCTGCTTCATGTCTACGACCGTCCAGCCTTTCGTCCGCGCTTCGACGAGCGCCTGGTCGAGACGCCCGATGGATCCGGTGCTGTCATAGGCCCATTCCCGGGCCGCGTCGGTATGGTGGACCACGAGTCCAAAGCGCGCGCCGCTTCCGGTGGTCGTCCACTGCAGCATCTGCAGGTCGCCGTCGGAGTTCCCGAAGGCCGCGATGGGACGGCGGCCGATGCGTTCCTGGATGCCGACCGGCTTGCCGGTCTTGTCGTCGATGAAATCCACGTCGGGCAGGCGCATGAGGACCGGCTTGCCGTCCTGCCACGCCCAGGCCGTCTTGATGGTGCTGCCGATGACCTGCTCGGGCGGGATGCCGTACACCCGCTCCGTCCAGGCGCGCATGAACTCCGTGCCACCGCCCGAGACGATGTAGGTCTTGAAGCCGTTCGCCCGCAGATAGGCGAGCAACTCGAGCATCGGCTGATACACCATCGCGGTGTATGGCCGTTTGGTCACGGGATGCTTCGCGGTGGCGAGCCAGTCCTTGACGATCTTGTCGAACTCGTCGGTGGTCATGCCGGCGTGGGTCGTCATGATGATGCCGAGCATCGCATGATCGTCCGCCGTGAGCGCGCCCTTCACGTCGCCCTTGAGGAGCGAGGCGTACGGCTCCTGGTCCTTCCACTCCGGGTGCTGGGGCGCCAGCGCCTTCACTCGGTCGAGCGCGAACAGCAGCTGAAAGGGCATCGGCTGCTCGGCCCAGAGCGTGCCGTCGTTATCGAACACGGCAATGCGCTCGGGCGCAGGGACGAACGCCGGCGAGCCTTCCGTCGTCACCTTACTGACGAACGCGAGGACGGACTGTTTGGCCTTCCCCTCGTTCCACGAGGGCAGCGGGTCAGCGGAGTGAACTGTCGGGGTGGGGCCGCCGAGCGCGAACGCGAACGCGGTGCCGAGCAGGGCGAACATCGGTGCGGTTCTCATCGTCGTCTCCTCGGGAGGTCGTCCGGGTCTGCGTGAGAAGATTCCACGGGCAAGGCTAACGGAACCATTGCACCTTAGGACAGGACCCACCGCCCGCCCTCCCGCGAGCGCTTCACGGTTTCAAGGCCCACTGCTTGAGGTTCTTGGCGGCCGTGCCGAACGGGCCGAGCTGGTACACAGCCGCGCCCGCCGGCGAGAAGGTGAAGGTCTCAAACGGTTCGGCGATCATCTGGTCGAGATACGCTGTTGGCGCGTTGCCGGTGCTGACGTGCGGATTGAAATGCTCGCCCGTCGCCTTTTGCGCAAACGTGGAGACATACTGGATCAGAGCCGCGTCGATGGCGGGATCTTCGTGCGGGGCGGCGAACGCGCCGATGGTCCCGGTCTCCACCACATAGGGCTTCGCGGCGGCAATGATGTCCGCCTGCAACTTGAGTAACTCAGGGGACGGCCTGGCGACAATGCCCGCGATGCCAAGCGCGCCGACGGGGAGGTAGTAGCGTTTGAACGCCTCCAGCTTCATCGCGTTCACGTTGGCAGCAGCGAACACCTTTTCTTCAGCAGCATACACCTTGTCCAAGTCCGCAGTGCGGACGAAACATTGGAGCATCGTGATGTGCGGACGGTGGCTCGCATCCAGGGGGAACCCTTTCGGGTAAACCTTGAGCAGACGGGCGTTGTCGGCCTGCGCGTGCTCGAGCATCGTAGCGTCCGGCACGAGCAGGATGTCGATGGCTGTGACTGTAGGCTGCGTGACGCCAGGTGTCTGGGCATAGACGGCGAGGGCGGAGCTGCCGCCGAGCGCGACCGCGAGCGCGGTCCCGAGTAAGGCCCGCATCGGTGCGAATCTCATCGTCGTCTCCTGGCGAAGGCGGGTCGGAATCCAACGTTCGACGGCGCGACACCCCCGAGCCATTGCACCTTAGGGCACGTCATCCGTACGCAAAAGCCAAAGGGCCGCACCCGCCAATGCGACGGATGCGGCCCGGTGTACCGCGACGTTGTCTACTCCGGTCGGCGCTACTTGCCGCCGCCCTGCTGCAGCGTCTCCAGCACCTGGTCGAGCGAGAAGCTGCCGACTTTCTGGCTCGGCGGGAATTCCTTGAAGGTGGCCAGGAACGCGCCGACGTACTGCTGTGCCGGCACGAGCAGGAACATGCGGTCGGCCCGCCACTGGCTGTAGCCAAACCCAACATGGTCGGCCTTTTCAAACGGATCGGAGCGCAAATTGAATATCTTCGGGATGCGCAGCTGCACGAACGGCTCCTGCCAGACATCGAAGCCTTCCGCTCGTTGCTCGGCAAAGACGATCTTCCACTGGTTGTAGCGCAGCGCCGACGAGCGAGCCGTCGTCATTGAAGTAGAAGAACTCGTGGCGCGGGTCGGGGCCTTTGCCGGCCAGCGCATCGGTGATGTTGTAGCCGTCGAGATGGACCTTGAAGGTCTTGTCGCCGACCTTCATGCCCTTGAGCAGCTGCTCCTTGACATCGGGCACGCCGGCGGCGGCCATGATCGTCGGGATCATGTCTTCGTGGGCGAAGATGTCGTTGCTGACGGTGCCGGGCTTGATGACGCCGGGCCAGCGGATGGCGCACGGCACGCGGTAGCCGCCCTCCCAGTTCGTGGCCTTCTCGCCGCGGAACGGCGTCGTGCCGCCGTCGGGCCAGGACATCTCCTCCGCGCCGTTGTCGGTGGAATACATGACGATGGTGTTGTCTTCGAGGCCGAGCGCCTTGAGCTTGTCGAGCAGCTGCCCGACCATGGCATCGTGTTCGACCATGCCGTCGGGATAGATGCCGAGGCCGGTCTTGCCGACGCTCGCCGCCTTCAGGTGCGTGAAGATGTGCATGCGGGTGGAGTTCCACCACAGAAAGAACGGCTTGTCCGCCTTCTTCGCGCGGTCGAGATAGTCCAGCGAGGCCTTGGTGATTTCCTCGTCGATCGTCTCCATGCGCTTCACGGTGAGCGGCCCCGTGCTCTCGATTCTCTGCGAGCCGTCCGGGTTGGCCCAGGTGTGGATCACGCCGCGCGTGTTGTACTTCTTGATCATCGCGGGATCCTTGAAGTAGTCCGGATTCTCCGGCTCCTCCTCGGCGTTGAGGTGGTACAGCGATCCCATGAACTCGTCAAAGCCATGCGCGGTGGGCAGGTGCTCGTCGCGGTCGCCAAGATGGTTCTTGCCGAACTGCGCGGTCATGTAGCCCTGCGCCTTGAGCAGCTGGGCCAGCGTGACGTCGCGTGCTTGAATCCCTTCCTTCGCGCCCGGCAGGCCGACCTTGAGCAGCCCGGTGCGGAACCCGACCTGGCCCGTGATGAACGCCGCGCGGCCCGCGGTGCAGCTCTGCTGGCCGTACCAGTCGGTGAAGAGCGCGCCTTCCTTGGCGATCCGGTCGATGTTGGGCGTCTTGTAGCCCATCATGCCCTGGTTGTAGGCGCTGACATTCCAGTAGCCGATGTCATCACCCCAGATGATCAGGATGTTCGGTTTCTTCTTCGTCTTCGCCTGCGCATCGGCGACGCTGGGCGCGACCAGCGCCGAGGAACAACGCCGCGGCGACCATCCGCAGGATGGTGCGTGCTTCAAGTTTCATTGGGTGCTCCGTTTGTGGGGTACTCGGAGGGCCTACCAGGTGCTGCGGTCACTCCGGTCAATGCAGACAAGCTTCACCCCGCACTGGTGAGGAACCATTGCACCTTGTGCCAACGAACCCCCGTTCCTTCGCACGTCGTCCTTGACGTCCGTGCCTCCTGGATGTAGTTGGTGAGTTCGCATCGGCTGGTGCCTGCCCGGATTCGGACGAGAAATGGAGACGAGTCACAGTATGCCCTGGCCGGTCGAGTCTCTCCGTGCACACCCGGAGATTGCGGTTTTCCTCACGCTGGCCCTCGGGTACGGCCTGGCCCGCATACGCCTGGGCCCGATCCAGCTCAACCCGGTCCTCGCCGTGCTGGCCGCCGGTGTGGCCATCGGGCAGTTGAGGATCGAGGTGCCCGCCTCGCTCCAGTGGGTGTTCTTCGTCCTCTTCCTCTACTCCATCGGGTACCAGACCGGGCCGCAGTTCTTCCGTGGGCTGGGACGGAGCGCCCTGCCCCAGGTGGGGCTTGCCATCCTGCTCTGCGGAACGGTACTCGCGAGTGCGCTGGCGCTGTCGAAGGTCTTCGGGTTCGACGCCGGCGCCGGCGCCGGTCTCCTGGCCGGCGGGATGAACGCCTCGGCGGCGATCGGCACGGCCGGCGACGCCATCGCCAGCCTGCCGGCGGCCCCCGCATCGAGGCAGGTCCTCGCGACCAGCCTCACGGTGGCCTTCGCGGTCACCTACCTGGTCGGGCTGCTGACGGAGATCTTCACGCTCACCCACGTGGGCCCGTGGCTGATGCGCGCGGACCTCGCCGCCGAGTGCAGGAAACTCGAGGCGGAGTTGGGGGTGGGGAACGACGACGCCGGCGTCAGCTCCGGATATCAGGGCGTCGTGGTGCGCGCGTACGGCGTGCCTGGCCGCCTCGACGGGTGGACGGTGGCCCAGGTCGAGCAATCGTTCGCACCCGCCCGCGTCTTCGCCGAGCGGCTCCGGACGCCGGAAGGGATCGTCGACCCGGCTCCCTCGACGGTGGTTCGCGCGGGCCACGTCGTAGCGCTCTCGGGCCGGCTCTCGACGCATGTCGACCCCGCCAATCCCCTGGCCGGCACAGAGATCGATGACCCCGAGTTGCTGAACATCCCGGCCGCGACGGTCGACGTGGTGATCCGCGCGAAGTCGCTGGTGGGGCGAACGCTCGGGGATCTCGCGGTAACCGACTTCCGGGACGGCCGCGGCCGGGGCGTGTTCGTCCGGCAAATCCGCCGGGGAGGCCACTCGCTTCCCGTCGGGCCTGGCACAGTGGTGGAGCGTGGCGACGTGGTCACGCTCGCCGGTCCGGCAGGACAGGCCTCGAGGGTGGCGGCGCTTGTCGGCCACACGCTCTCCCCGGCCACCACGAGCGACATCCTGGCCCTCGCGATGGCGATCGCGCTGGGCGGGCTGGTGGGGCTGGCGAGCGTCCACCTGGCCGGGCTCGACATCGGCCTCAGCATGCCCGTCGGCGTCCTCCTCGGCGGACTCCTCGCCGGCTGGCTCCACTCCGTTCGCCCCGCGGTGGCACGGATCCCGGAGGCAGTGCTCCGCCTGTTCGATTCCATCGGGCTGGCGGGCTTCCTGGCGGTCGTCGGCATCAACGCTGGCCCCGGATTCGTCACGGGCCTGGTCACCTCCGGCTTTCCGCTCATCATCGCCGGCGTCCTGGTCTGCCTGATCCCGAACGTGGTGACGATCCTGACCGGACGGTACCTCCTCCACCTCCACCCCGGCGTGCTCCTCGGCATCTGCGCCGGAGCCGGTACCTCGCCGGCGGGATTGGCCGCGGTCCAGGACAAGGCCGGGAGCAAGGTCCCGACCCTCGGCTACGGCGTGAGCTACGCGGTGGGGAATGTTCTGCTGGCGCTGTGGGGGACCGTGCTGGTCATTACCCTGAGCGGCTGAGGCCCCGAAGCCCGAACACCCTCACTTCATACTCTGCCGCAACTCCACGAGCACCTGGTCGTACGCATCCAGCCGGATGAAGCCCCTGCGCGGGTACTCGATTTCCAGCACGAGGTACACGGAAACCACCGTGATGACTGCGAATCCGGTGATGTGCGCCCAGCGGCGGTGCTCGCTCGGCGCCATGCCGTAACCCGCGAGCATGGCGCACAGGAGCGCCAGAACGAACATGAGTGCGAAGATGACCAGCGGAGGATGGCTTCTCGTGGCCATGACGCGGGTGGTCACGATGTCGATCATGTCGTTCAGGGCCGGGAGCAGCAGCTTGCCCGCGTCGGGATGCGCCCCCGGCAACCGCGTGGCCGCCACGGCCCGGGCCCAGATGTCGGACTGCAGCTCGGCGGTGTACGCGAGAACCGCCTGGACGCCCGCAATGTCCCGGTCCCCTCGCGTCAGGTCCACGCGCGTGTCCACGTAGTGGCGGAACCGTTCTCGCAGGGGGGGCTGGGCTTCGGTCGGCAAGAGATCGAGACGCAGGTAGGCGGTGCCGATCGCGTTCGCTTCCACCGCGATGAGCTGGCGCCGCGCGTCGAAGCGCGACGTGGCGCCGGAGAACGTAAACGCCAGCAACAGGGCGTACAGACCGAAGACGGCCCCCTCCACCGTCCCGAGCCCCGAGTCCGCCCCCGCCGGATTCCGCTTGCGGTCGCGGATGCCCAGGCGGCGCCCGACTTCCAGACAGACGAGCATGCCCACCAACAGGGCGGCCGCAACCGGGCCGGCGGCGATCCAGTAATTCATGCTCGGGCGGGCGCGCTGCCGGTCGTCGCGTGCCGCGCCCTTCACTCCCCTACTTCAGATCCCGGAACAGCTCGTCCGCACCGCGCTGCACGGTCTCGGCGGTGACCTGGTCCGTGTCGTGCACGTCCTTCGTGTAGAGACCCGACCACGCCACCTTGCCGCTTGCCCGATCGCGGATGTACACGAGCACTCCGCCCTGCGTGTAGTCCACCGGGGTGGTGGTGCTCGAGACGTACGTCGGGGCGCCGTAGTAACCCCAGCCATAGCCGCCGTACCACCCGCCGTAGGTGCCGCCCATGGCGACGGTGCTCGTCTCCAATTGGGTGGAGCGCTTCATGCCGATGTGATAGGTCACGACCAGCACCGCGTCGTCGGGGTTGCTCACCTGCTTGAAACCCTTCTTCGCAAGCGAGCGCTCGATCGCGGTCTGCACCCGCTGGTGCAGGATCGGGTTTTGGGCCTGCACGTCCAGCTCGTAGTGACTGACCGTATCGCGCTTACCCCAGGCCCACGTGGCCTCCTTCGGCAGCGGCACCAGCGGGTCGCGGTTGGTCTGGATGTTCGGGGCTGCAGCGCATCCGAGCGCGAGCAGCGCCGGGATCGCAAGCAAGACACGATTCACGGAAACCTCCCTTCGAGTGTCAGCGTGGGACCTCGATCGGATCGATCGGGTCCACAGGGTAAACGATTAATCGTCGCACGGGCGAGGAGATATTGCACCTTAGGGCATGCACCCGCGTCCAGGATTGCTACTTCACCTCGATCGTCACCCTGGCGATGTGCCCGGTGAACTTGTTGTCCCCCGGCTTGTAGTCCGGCGACACGTTGGTCTCGCCGTCCTCGCCCACGTCCGTGCCTTCATCCGCGGAGAACATGAAGGGCTGGGTCTTGGGGATATGTCCCTCGACGGCCTGCTTTCCATCGATGGTGATGACGGACTTGCCGCCCGTCCCCGGCTTGGCTTCGTCGGGGATGAACTCGTAGACGATCGGTGTGCTTTCCCGGCGCGAGGGCGGAGGGCGCGGCGATGTTGGTGCGCTCGATGGCGAACCAGTTGTACTCGTGGTGCACCTTGCCGTCCTTCATGTACAAGGTCCAGCCGCCGAAGTAGCCCGGCCTGCGCGATGATCACGCCGCCGGCGTTCGCGTCCTTCACCTCGACCTCGGCGGTGATGGTGTGCGTGCACGCCCTTCACGTTGATGAAGGCGTTCTCCATCATGCCGGTCATGCCGTCGTACACCGTGAGCGACTTGCGCCCGCCCATCAGGTCCGGCCGGCCGGCGATGGCCGGGTTGAAGCGCTCGGCGCGCCGGTCGTCGATCGGCAGCACGTGGTTCCTGATCGCTTCCTTCATGAACAGCGCCTGCAGCTCCTTCAGCTTCTCGGGCTGTGCTGGCGGCCAGGTTGTCCGCTTCGCTGAAGTCCTGGTCGACGTTGTACAGCTCCCAGACGTCGTCGCTTCAATGGGCGGGTTCTGCGCCATCAGCCAGGGGATCGAGTGCCGCGTGCAGGCGACCCAGCCGTCGTGGTAGATGCCGCGGTTGCCGAACATCTCGAAGTACTGCGTCGTGCGGCGGTCCTTGGCCTTGGCATCGTCGACGGTGTAGAGCATCGACACGCCGTCCATCGGCCGCTGCGCGATGCCGTTCACCATCTTGGGTTCGGGCAGCTTCGCCGCCTCCAGCACCGTCGGCGCCACGTCGATCACGTGGTGGAACTGCGAGCGGATCTCGCCCTTGGCCTTGATCCCGTTCGGCCAGTGCAGCACCATGCCGTTGCGCGTGCCGCCGAAGTGGCTGGCCACCTGCTTGGTCCACTGGAACGGCGTGTTGCCCGCCCAGGCCCAGCCGATGGCGAAGTGCGGGAACGTGGTGGGGCCGCCCCAGTCGTCGATGTGGCCCATCATCTGGTCGGCCTTGCCCACGATGCCGTTGAGCGCCATCATCTCGTTGTAGGTGCCCTCCGGTCCGCCTTCGGCGCTTGAGCCGTTGTCGCCCACGATGTAGAAGAACGACCGTGTTGTCGAGCTCGCCGATCGCTTCCAGCTGCTCGACCAGCCGGCCCACTTCATGGTCGGTGTGCTCGGCGAAGCCGGCGAAGGTCTCCATCTGGCGCTCGAACAGCCGCTTCTGCGCCGGCGCTCATGTCGTCCCAGGCGGGAATTTCCTTGGGCCGCGGCGTCAGCTTGGTGTCGGCGGGAATCACGCCCAGCTTCTTCTGCCGCGCGAAGGTCTCCTCCCGCAGCTTGTCCCAGCCGCCCGCGAACTGCCCCTTGTACTTCGCGATCCACTCCTTGGGCACGTGGTGCGGCGCGTGCGTGGCGCCGGTGGCGAAGTACATGTAGAACGGCTTGTCGGGCGTGAGCGCCTGCTGCGCGCTCACCCACTTGATCGCCTGATCGGTCATGTCCGTGGTGAAGTGGTAGCCTGGCCTGTGCGGCGGCTCGATGCGCATCGTGCCATCGTAGATGGCCGGCGCCCACTGGTTGGTCTCCCCGCCGATGAAGCCGTAGAACTTGTCGAACCCGGAGCGGGTCGGCCAGCGATCGAACGGGCCGGACACGGAGACTTCCCAGGGCGCCGTCTCGTGGTACTTCCCGAATGCCGCGGTGCTGTAGCCGTTCTGGCGGAGGATCTCGGCCAGCGGCGTAATCGTGCTCGGGCGCACGCCGGTGTTGCCCGGGAACGCCGTCGCCACCTCCATGATCGCGCCGGCATTGTTCGCGTGGTGGTTGTGGCCGGTCAGCGAGCGCCACCCGCGTCGGGCTGCACAGCGCCGTGGTGTGGAAGCGGTTGTACCGCAACCCACTGCCGCGAGCTTCTCGAGCGTGGGCATGTGGATCGGCCCGCCGAACGCGCTGCTGTGGCCGAAGCCGATGTCGTCGATCAGCACGATCACCACGTTCGGCGCACCCTTGGGCGCCGTTACCTCGAAACGCGGCGGGCTTTCGCGTTGCGCGCGTCGAGCTCGGTGATCAGACCGGGCGTCGGCTCGTGAATCGGCAGGACGGTACGGTCGATCGCGCCTGACTCGGTGGACTGCTGGAGCGGCGCCCCTTTACCGCACGCCGCTGAGGGCCGTGCCGAGAATGAGGGCAACCGCCCCGTCAAGCGAGTGACGCGGTCATGGCACGATTCACGACAGCCTCCCTCGAGAGTCGGCGATCGTGTTCAATCGGGTCGCCCGAAGTGCCCAGGAGATGGCCAGGGATACCCGCTCGCGCGCCCCTCAGGGCTCCTGCACCGGCCTCCACGTCGCGTCCGGATTGTAGCGCTGCCATCGCGCGAAACTGGTCGAGCGTGGTGGGGCCAAGATCCTTCTCGTACACGACGCCTTGGTGGCTCACGATGAACGTCTTCACACCGGAGACCGCGTAGTCCGCAGGCGCGGCGACGAGCGCGAAGCCACCGATCATCAACCCCTGCACGACGAAATCCATCTGGCCCATCGGCGCGGCCGGGCCCTGCCCCTTCAGCACTTTGTAGTAGTAGCCGTGGTACGGTTGGGACTTATCGGTGTAGCCCTCGGCGATGGCCTGGGCGAGCTCTTCGCCCAGCGGACCTTGCCAGGTGCCGTCCGCGTCTTTCCACGCCAACCCGTCCTGCTTTCCCGGCGTACTGATGATGCGCTGCGCGTACTGATTCACGCTCGCGCCGCCGTGCTTTTCGGAGGCGTACTCCCCCTGGGCGTCAACGAACCCACGGCACGCGTCGATGGCGTCGAGCTCGTTCTCCCCGATGCGACGGTTCAGTACTTCCTCCCGTCCGGCCACCGTGTCAAACCGCCACTGGCCGTTCTTCTCGACGATCGGGATCGGCATCGGCCAGTCGTCGGGACCGACGTTCAGCGTCGCGCGCTTCTTCGCCGGATCGCGAACGATACGAGCCTGCTGTCGCGCGAGCGCGGCGAAGGTGGAGTCGTGTATCCGGTCTTGCACCTGATCCGTGGTGGCCACGAGATCCATGCCCTGCGGCCCGAGGATCTGCTTCAGCGTCTCGACATCGTACTCTTCTGCAGCGCGAATGAGCGCCCACGCCGCGGCCTCGGGGGTGGGAAACGTCCATTGCGGTGGGGCGGCGGGCGGCTTTGGAGCCGCGGCTTGCTTCGCGGTCGCGGGCTGGCTTTGGGGTCGTGGCCGGCTTTGGGGCCGCGGTGCCGCGGCGCCCTGGGCACGCGCCACCGCCGGCGCAAGCAGCGCCGCGAACGCGACTGCGATGGAAAAGCGGTTGAAGGCGCTCATCTGCGACGTCCACCGCCGCCGCCGCGCCCGCCGCCGCCCCCCATGCCTCCCCTGCTGTATGAGCCGCGCGAGCTGCTGGCGCGGGCGCCGCTGCCGCTGTACCCCCGGGAGCCGCCACCCATGGCGTTCGACGTCTTGGGGACACTGCCGCCGCCGCCTCGGTTCGCGGTGCTCGGTTTCGCCCCCGCCCCGCCCCGCTCCCCGCCCCCGCCCCGCCGCGCGAGGGCTGGGTGCTCGGGCTGGCACCGCCGCGCCCCGATTGCCCGCCGCGTGCCGGCTGCTGGGACGCCCCGGGCTTGCTGGACCCCCGCGACGACCCGCCGTACTTGTTGGCCGTTCCCTTGTCACCGTAGGGGGCCCCCCCACGATGCTCCGGGCTGTGCTGCCAGTTGTTGCCGCCCTGGCCCCGGTTCCCTTGGCCCTGGCCCCGGTTCCCCTGGCCCTGGCCCCGGTTGTTGTGATTGATCTGGTTGAAATTGTTGTTGTTGTTGATGACGACGGTATTTCCCCCGCCCCACCCTGCGTGGCAGCAGGAGCCACCCCACATGGCCGCACCCCACATGACGCCGACGCTGAACGTCACCAACGCGGCCCCCGGCGGATACGGGGGATAGTAGATCGGCGGATACGGATAGACCGGCGGGCCGTAGACAACCGTCGGACTGTACGTCGGCACGTAGATGACTTCCGGATTCTTCTGCTGCACGATGATCACGGTGTCTTTTTCGACGACCTTCGTTTCGACCTTCTGCTGCTCATTGGACTTGAGGGCGTCGTTCGCCTTGGGCCTTTTTCCGCATCCGCTGGCAGGCATCCATGACGTCGGCTTGCTGGGCGAGGAAGGCGTTCCCGAGATCGGTGGACCACTGGATGTCGTCGGCGAGCCGCTTCACCACCTCGGGCACCGCGGCCATCGACTGGATGGCGGGGTCCCACGGCTGCTTGGCGACCGAATCCACCAGGGCCTTGTCTTTCAGTTTCGGATTCTTGATGAGCCACTGCTGCAGCTGGACGATCTCGAGCGGGTAGGTGGACGCCACGAGGGTCTGCGCCAGCAGGTCGTCGGGGTACAGGGCGATCGGAGCGACCAGCGCGTCGAGCTGGTCCGGCGTGAGCGTCGACGTCGCCGGCGCGGCGGTGCTGGCCGGCGCGGCGCGGCGCTGCTCCGGCTGGCGCAGGCGGCGTTGCCTATCGCGGCGGGGTTGGCCGGCGCGACCGCGCTGGGCGGTGCGGCGGCCTTGGGCGGCGCGGCGGCGTTGGGCGGCTGCGACTGGCGGCTCAATCGGCGGCGCGAGGATGCTGGGCGGTGCGGCCCTGGGCGGCGAGACCGCGGCGCTGTCCTGAGCGAGGGCAGTGTTGGCGCCCAACCCAAGCAAGCCGATCGAGCAGATCACAACGAGGCGGATGCTCGGCAAATGCAGTGGATTCACGTGGTAACGTTCGAGCGTGCAAGGGCCTGGAGCCATTGCACCTTAGGGCAATTCACGCCGCTCCCCCACCGGTCAGCGGGGCCGGCGGCAGGCAACGCAACGTGCATGGTGGCGCCGCGGTCGGGGTTGTTCGTGGCCCACAACCGGCCATGATGCGCCCCGATGATCGTGCGACACACGGCCAGCCCCAACCCCATGCCCTCGGCCTTGCTGCTCACGAACGGATCGAAGATCCGCTCCAGATCCTTGGGCGCGATTCCCGTACCCCGGTCCGCGACCGACACTTCAATTCCTCCGCCAACCCCGGCCGTGGTTCGCACGGTGATGCAACGGCCCGTCGGGGTGCCATCCATCGCCTCGCAACCGTTCATCACGAGATTGATCAGGACCTGCTGAAGCTGGATACGGTCGCCCTCCACCGGTGGCAGGTCGGCCGCAAGATCGCTGATCACCTCGACGCCGCGGATTTGCAGATCGTGTCGCATCAGCCTGAGCGCATCGAGCGTGACTTCGTTCACGTCGACCCGGTCGGAACTGCACCTCCGCGCGCGTGAGCAACGCCCGCAGGCCCTTGATCACTGCTCCAGCGCGCACGTCATCCTCGACAATGTCCTTCAGAATGTTTCGGACTTCGACCAAGTCCGGGGCCTCCCCGGCGAGGAATCGCAGGGCGGCCTGCGCGTTGCTGAGGATCGCCGCCAGGGGCTGGTTCAGCTCGTGAGCGATGGAGCCGGACATTTCGCCCAGCATCGCCACGCGCGACAGATGCGCGAGCTGGTCGCGATGCTGCGCCGTCTGCGTCTCCATTTCCCGACGCATGGTGATGTCGATGATCGAGGCCAGTACGGCGGTGCCCTCGGAGGTCGCGATGGGGCTCAGGCCGACCTCGATCGGAACGGTCACTGCCGTCCTTGCGCCGGCCGTGGACATCGCGGCCCGCACCCATCGGCCGCGCGGAGGGCGCCACGAGGTAGTCCTGACGATAGGCCGACATGGAGCGGAGCGAAGCAGGTCGGGAACCAGGACGTCGATTGAGCGGCCGAGCAGCTCTGCGCGCGTGTAGCCGAACACCCTCTCCGTCTGATGGTTGAGCAGCACAATGCGTCCCTCGTGATTCACCATCACCATGGCATTGGGGGCGGCCTCCACCACGAGCTCCATGCGCTGCTGTGCGCGCTTGAGCTCCGTCACATCAACGACCGAACCGACATAGCCGGCGAACGCGCCGCCCGAGTCGAAGCGGGGCACGCCGATGTCGAGGATCGAGCAATACTCGCCGTCGTGCCGGCGCAGGCGGTACTCCATCGTGAAGTCCCGGCGCGCATCGAACGCATCGCCGTACGTCTGGAGGCACGGGCCGAGATCCGTCCGGATGGACCCCAGTCGCCCACCCGTTGCCGAGTTCCTGCGGCATGCTGCGGCCGGTGAACTCGAGCCAGCGCTTGTTGAAGAACGTGCAGCGCTTGTCGGTGCCCGCCATCCAGATCATCACCGGCGCCGCGTCGGCCATGGTGCGAAAGCGCGTCTCGCTTTCGTTCAGCGCGCGTGCCGTTGCGACATCCCTGAGGTGGGCCGCGTGCACCAGTCTGGCGCTGCCCCAGATGAGGGTGCCGAGGATGAGGACGTCGGCCAATGTGAGCAGCGCAGCGCCACCCTCGACACCGAACCAGCCGGCCCTGTATCCCTCGAGCTGCAGCCAGCCCAACAGCGTCGGGACCACCAGCACCGCCGGCACGAGCCGCCGGGCCAACACGCCTCCGCCGGAGTCGCTGCGTCAGCAACGCCATCAAGCCGGCGTCGGTCCGCGTGCAAAGAGTCCCAACGCTCAGAATGAGCAACGCCGCTGCCGTGTGAGCCGCCATCCGCTGGTACGGAAGCAGTGATTCACCGCCATACAGATAACGGCTGAATCCCAGCCATCCAACCAAACCAGCCAGCAGTGCGAGGACCTGGAACACGGCGCTGAAACGCGGGCTCGTCGTCAAGCACAATGCACATGCGACGAAAAACAAGCCGAGCGCCGTCATCGGAGCCATGCGTGTTGGGGAAAGCACTCCGGCCGCGCCGCCCGGCTCCTGAAATCCGAGCCGGTCGAGCCCGAGATTCCAGCCCATCAAGTAGTCGCTCAGCCTGAGCAACGCGATCACCGCCACGGTACCCGCGACGCCTTGCCACAGCCAAGCGTCTGGAGGGTCGGGACCCCCCGTCCGGGATTGCGGCGGCGACACCCCACAATGCCGCTGCGGACAACACGAGTGCGAACGCGGTGAGCGGCGACATGGTCGGCCATCGCGGCACGACGCTCTTCGAGGACGGCAACGTCCAGCACCCAGCCGAGCAGCACCACCGCTCCGAGGAGCATGACCAGCCCGCCGGCCAGGGTAGCCAACGCCTTGGGCCGTCTCCAAAGAGGGGCCGGCGCTCAGATCAGGATCTCCATTGTGGATGCAGCTATCTGCGGACGGACGGCTCGGGCGCGGGAACGGTGTGAGTGTCAAGCAGGAGGAAGCTACACGCCACGCGGGGACCGGCCAACCCCAGTGGGCCGGCGGTCGCCGACGTGCAGGATGCGGCAGGCTTACTGGACTAGATCAACGCTTGTGCTTCTCCCGACCGGACCCACGCGGAGCCGAGCGTGTAGGTCACCGCCAGCAGCACCGGGCCCACGAACAGCCCGACGACGCCGAACGCGATCAGACCCGCCGATCACACCGCCAAAGATCAGCAACAGCGACAGGTCGGCGCCCCGCTTGATGAGGAGGGGCCGGATGACATTGTCGATCGTGCCGACGAACATCGACCAGACCAGCAGCGCGGTCCCCCACCCGGTGTTCCCCGACCAGTACATCCACACCACGCACGGGACGAGTATCGGGAGCGGCCCGAGCTGCGCGATGCATGTGACGAAAATGACGGCGGTGAGCGCGCCCGCGAACGGCACACCCGCCACGCCGAGACCGATCCCGGCGAGCGTTGCCTGAATGATGGCCGTGCCCACGACGCCGAGCGCGACCGCGCGCACCGCCTGGCCCGCCAGGCGCACGGCGCCTTCACCGGACTCGCCGCCCAACCGGCGCGCCAGCCGGATAGCCCCGGAGCCCGCCGTCTCGCCGGTGGAGTAGAGCACCGCCGACAGCACGACCATGAGGAGCAGCTGGACCAGCGTCCCACCGACGGCTGCCGACGGTCGAGCCGAGCCAGCGCACGATCGCCGCGCTATGCGGGGCGAGACGCTGCCCGCAGGTCCTCCGGTGACGTCGCGGCCAGCTCCCCCCACCACGACGGCGATCTTCGCCCCCACCAGCGGCACCCGTGCCGTCCACGATGGCGGCCCCGGTATGCCGGCGGCGATCATCGACTGCACCCACGCCGACATCCGGTCGAGGTTGGCGACAAACGTCCCCACCGCCACCAGCAGCGGGACCACGAACACCGCCAGCAGGGCCAGTGTCATCACCGTCACCGCGGCCCAACGCCGCCCACCGAGCCCGCGCTGCACCCGCAGCAGCACGGGCCAGGTGGTCACGACGATCATCGTCGCCCAGACGAACCCCCCGGCGAAGGGCCGCAGCACCCAGAGACACGACACGATCAACAGCAGTGTCGTCAGCACGCTGAGCAGGCTGCGGGTCAGGTCACGGCCGACCGCGTTGTTCTGAGTCACCTACGGCTGCCGCAAGTCCGTGTCGCTCGTGACCATGAATTGGGCGTTGCGGTTGATGGCCCACGCCGCCTCGGTGTGGCCCGGGATCGACGGGCCGTTCTTCCCCGTTCGATTTGGTCGCGATGCGGTCGGCCTCGACGCCGTGCGCGACGAGGTACTGCTTCGCCGCCGACGCCCGGCGATTGCCGAGGGCGAGATTGTACTCGTCCGAGCCGCGCTCGTCGCAGTTCCCGGCGATCTGGATTGTGCGCGTCCGGATTGGCCAGCAGCACCGGGATCTTGCGGTCGAGGGTCGGCGCGTCATCGCGGCGCACCACCGACTTGTCGAAGTCGAAGTGGATCGCCTCGGCGAGCGCCTGCTTCAGCTCGTCGCTCGAACGGCCGAGCGCCGCGAGCGAGTCGGCGCGCCGTTGTTGCGCGAGCCGCTCCTGCTCCGCCAGCGCCGCTGCGGCCGCCTGCGGCCGCGCGCACCGAATCGTCGTGCGCGCGCTGCACGGCGGCGAGCGAGTCGGCGTTCGGTTGCGGCGCCGCGGTCGTTTCGGGTTTCTTGCCGCCGCACGCCGCGATCGCGACGCCGGCCAACATCAACAGTGGGATGAACCGCCTCATGCTCCCGCCTCCTTCAGCGTCAAACGAAGTGAAACGGCGCCGACCGTGGCGCCGTCACGAACAACTGCACTGTGCTACGTCAGCCGATCGTGTATCCCTTCCCCGTCATACAGGGGGTGAACGCTTTCTTGAACGTCGCTATCAGCTCATCGACTTTCGCCTGGTTTGCCGCCGCGCCTTGCGCGGCCGCCTGCGCCACGGCCTGCTTCTTGGCCCTGCGCCCAGCGATTGCGCCCGCCGCCGCGCCCGCCCCCGCACCGTGCCCCGCATCCCCCCCACCCGCAGCCGAAATCAAAGCGCCGGCCGCCGCGCCCTTCGCTGCGCCGGCCACAGCCGCACCCGTCGCTGCCGCCTGCATCTGCGCCGCTGCCGCGGCCGCGGCCGAGTCGGGGTTGGCCTTCGCGAGAACGGGATCGATGCCGGTCTGGCTCTTGGCCCACGCATAGCACGCGTCCTCATCGGTACGCTGCTGTTCCGGCGTTTGCCCCTTCGCAGGGAATGGGAACAGCCCGAGCGTGGACGACGGCATCGGCGTGGCCTCACACTTCATGCCTGCGGGGCATGCGGGGGCCGCAGCGGCGGGCGCCGCCGCCGCCTCTTGCGCCACCGCCGGGACGGCGGCGGCCAGCACGAGTCCGAACGAAATCATCAGGACGATTTTCATGGCAACCTCCGATAGGGTAAGCTGATCAAGTCTCCCGTCCAGCCCGCCGATGGGCCATTGCACCTAAGGGCAACGTGGACTCCTAGCGGCGGTACTGCCACCCGATCGTGAAGGTGGTGACGAAGTCGTTGGTCGAGGCGGTCTCTTCCGGCGGTTGGTTGTCGAACGAGTCGGTGAAATCGATGCCGACCGTGAAGTCCTTGAACAGCTCGTAGCGCAGCCGTGCGCTCGTGTCCATGCGGACCCGGCCCAGGGTCGTGAAGCTGGGAAATACCGTCAGCTCGGTGGACAGGTCGAGCTTGGGAAAGTCGTAGCGGAACGCGTTCCACGTGGCCGCGAACCGACCCTCGAGGTTCCACTCAGGGGTCGACCCGCCGGCCGAGTCGGAAAACTCCTCCCGGGTGCCCACCACCGTGGCCTCGAGCCCCAGCTCGTGCTTGTTGTTCTGGATGAACGCCCGCCCGACGCCACCACCCAGGGTGACACGAAGATCGAGCGAGAGCTCGTCGTTCTGCTCGAACGTGGTCAGGGTGAGGTACTTCCAGCGGTTCGCGACATAGCGCTCGCCGTCGAGCTGAAGTGAGCTGCGCGTGGTGGAGGGCACGTCCTCCTGGGCCTGGGAGTACACGTCGAAGGAGGCGCTGGTCCCGACCTTCGGCCCGCGGTAGGCCACCTCCCCGCTCACGCTCAACGTCCTGGCCTCGTTGGCCTTGGCGAGGGTGAACCCCACGTCGAGGTACGCTTTGAGTCGATCGACGATGCGGTTGCTGATCGGCACGATGGCGACCACGTCGCGCAGCTTGAGCGTATCGTCGCGATCCACGGTGACGATCATTTGCCCGTCCTCGGGCGGCGCCAGCAGGCGCCCGTAGTACTTGCGCCCCGACGAGAGCTCGACCTCGAAGTAGTGCGGACTCGTCACGCGCGCGATGGTGTGCCACTCGATGTAGATGCGGCCGACGTTGTCGGTCAGGTACTCGAGCTTCCCGCGCGACAGCTGCTTGATGTCACCGGTGATCCGGTCGCCGTTCAGGAGCACGACGAGGTCGGTCTTCTGGGCCGCGAGAGCCCGGCGGCCGATGACGCGACGAGCGCCAGCCACACGGTCGCACCGCGCAGGAAACCGTGGCTCACGCCCGCTCATCGACCATGAGGGCGCGCTAGAACGAGCCCGCGCCGACCTCGAGCACGTACGTCAGGTGCTCGACGTCGAAGAAGCCGCGGTTGCGGAGGCCCAGCCGAATGCCCCAATAGTCGGTGAAGAACGAGAGCTTCTTCAGTGGGGTCTCGTTGATGTTGACGCGGAACTTGAGCCCCGTCTCGAACACGAAGTCCCAGCTGGGGACGTTGGCGCCCGTCGCGTCGAGGTAGTAGGCGCGCTCGCCGCCGGCCGCGAGGTAGGTGTCGAGCCAGCGTGACGCCGAGGGGGTGTAGAGCGCCGTCCAGCCGAATGTGTGGTGGTTACCGCCCGTCGCGTACATGCGCTGGAGGATGTAGCCCCCGGTCATCGGGTCCTCGAGGTGCTTGACGATGAAGAACGGAAACGACCACGACACGCCGAAGTCGCCGTCGGCCCGAGCCGCGATGGAGAGCGACTTGAGCACCGCGCCCTCGTCGAGCGACTTGGCGACGTTCTTCACCGCCGTTTCCACCGGCCAGTTCGGGATGGCCTTGTTGTCCATCAGGTGCGCCAACTGGTGATCGTCGCCGGCGCTGCCGGCCGGAGGATACGGCCGCAGCTCGTACACCACGTTCTGCGCGGTGCCACGGCGCTTCAACTCCGGGATCAACGGGCTGTCGTCCGGAAGGGGCGGCATGATCCGGTAGTCCGGGCGCCGCGTCTTCTGCATCCAGCCCTCGTACCCGCCCGAGAACAGCATCCCCGAGCGGATGATGTCCCGCACGCCCCAGGCGTCGTTGACCCGGACGTTCACGTCATAGCTCTTCGTGAACACGCCGTCGCCGTTCTTGTCGGTGGCGATCGCGTGCTTGCCTTCTTCGATGAGGAGGTGCATGGGGAAGCGCGTGTCGGGGTCGACCTGCACGACGTTCCAAAACCACACCAGTCCGTGCGCTTTGCCGGTGACGCGCGTGACTCCGATCACGAACGTCGGGGCCGCGCATTGGGCGCCGCCGGGAATCCACCTGGAGAACCCTTCCCACGTGTGGCGGGCGATCACGGCGCGGAACTCGACGGGCTCGATGTCGTGCGCGTGAGCCCCAAGCCCTTCCTCGGTGGGGTAGTACGCAAAGTACGAAACCACGGCGACCGAAGCGTTTTGCAGGTCGATGACCGCCTGCGCCGGCCCCGCGGGACTGCGCACGACGGCCGGGGCTTTCGAATCGGGCCGCGTGCGCACGCGGTCCACTTGGTAATAGAGTACCGGCCGGTCGGGTGCGGGCTCGCCAGGGAACGACTGAGGTACGCGAATGTCCCGACCGCTCGTGCGGTTGAGTGACGGCTCGTCGGACGAAAACCAGAGGACCGGTGCCATGTAGGCAGCGAGGCGCGCCACGGGCATCTGCTTCTCCGTGCCCCACCAGACCACGCCGGGCACGTTGCTGAAGTCGCAGCGCGACTTCTGGGCCGCCACAACGCACGGACAGGCCAACAACATCAGGAGCGCGTACCGCGGCGCACCGGTCATAGATCCCCCTTGGGGTACCACTGCACGTCGGTCGGGTCGATCACCGGCGGGGAACGGTCGCGGCGGGGAACGGCGTGAGCCATTGGACCTTGGGCCAATGCTGCGTCATGCATCGGCTCGCGCGTCCTCTACTTCACGACGACCTTGAGCAGCCCATCCCGGAGACTGAGCCACAGGAAACTGATCCACGACTGCGAGGGTTCGTAACGCCGGGTGATCTTGGCGGTGCGCGGGCGGTCCTTCGGCGAGTCCGGGTTGCGCGACCGCACCTTGAACGCGTTGGCCCCGAACTCGATCAAGCCCGCCTTGACGAATCCCCCCACGCCGCCCTTGGGGTTCGTAATGTCGAGCCCCAAATCGCGAAAGTACGGCGTGAGCGTCGTCGCGTTGGTGCCCTTGGTCGTGTTCATGACGAAGATGACGCTGTCGATCTGGCCGTCCTTGATCTCGACCGGTTGGGTTTCGGCGAGATAGCGGTTCAGGGCGCCGATCGGCATGGCCCCGAGCCGTCCGGTGAGCGCGAAGCGGAAGTCGGGCGCGTCGAGCGGGACCGTCGCACGGACCGACAGAGCGCCCTCCCCCATCAAACGGGCGCTCACGTCGATTGTCAGTGGTGCCCCGCTCGACGGAAGGTGAAAGTCGTTGATGCGGACCGCCAGCGACGCGAAGTCGAGGCGGCCCGGCCGGTCCCGGTCCGGCTTGCGCTCCTGGTAACTGACCTGGCTCGAGTCCACCACGATGGTGTCGATGCGAACCACCGGATCGACCTGTTGTGCGTTCGCCTGCGGGCTCGCGTGGCGCTTCTTCGGCCCCGCACGTAATCGCTTATCGGACAGTACGTCCAACTGGGCGCCGCGCAGCATCAAGCGTCGCATGTGGACCTCGCCGGTGCGAACCAGCCGGCGATACGCCACCCCCACGGCGGCCAGGGTGTCGAGCGAGAAGCGGATGCGGTCATGGCGCACCTTCTGGTGCCGCCGCCACTCCTCGTCGGTCACCGTCGGGGCGAGCTTCAGGCGACTGACGCTCAGGGTCGAATCGGTGAGGCCGATGTCAATGCCCTCCAGGGACAGCGCCGTGAGCGAATCAGGCTTGAACAGCAGGTCGCGGGCCTCGAGCCGCAGCCCGACGGAAGAGAACGCCTCCTGACTGCCCGGCACGGCCGTCACATCGAGTTGGATCTGCTGCCCCACCAGGCGCGCGTGTGCGATCTCGAAGGACGCCGCGCCCTTGAGTTTCATGCGGCGCAGCGAGAACTGGAGGTTCTCAAACGCGAGATTCGCAATCTGAAACTTCTCGATTCCAAGCGGCGGAGGCATCACTGTGCGCGGACCCGAATCCACCGAATCGCGCGCGGCCGGAGGGGGAGGGGAGCGACGCAGCGACACCCGACCGGGGTGCGACGAGGTCGATCGCGGTAAGCACGCTTTCGCACCCCATGGCCCGGGCGCTGAACCGATTCCCCACCATCAGGCTCAGCACGTTGACCCTCGAGATCCGGCAGCCGACCGCGCGCACGCTCAACACCGGAAGAGGAGCGCCCTGGGCCCGGTCCAGCACCGTATCGGTAACGATGATCGCCGAGTCGAACGACATCGAGCCGGCCACGGGCCGAAAGTCCAGATCGCCCAGCTGGAGGCTATACACGCCGCCGCTCCGCTCCGCGATTTCGGCAACCGCCCACTGCCCCAAACCGGTCTCGACGTACCGATCCCACCAGTTGAAATAGACGGCCGTCCCGCCAATCAGCAGGACGCACCCTGCGATCAGAGGCCAGCGCACCAGCCGGCGTTTCCCCACCCTTGGCTCGGTCACCCGCGGAAGGATCGCGGGGCCGCAGGGCACGAGCCATTGGACCTAGGACCAATGCCGCGCCGCATGTGTGGCGCCGGGACCGCAGCGGTTCCGCGATGGCCGGTGCGCTTGGCGGCGCGTATTATTGGACCGATTCCACAGTCGAGCAATGAACGCGATGAGCGCAGGGCGAATCACCGCGACTCCCCAAGCCGACGCAAGACTCCTCCACCTTGCGCGCGGGCTCATCCTGTTCACCCCGGTCTCCCTGCTCGGCGATGGACTCGGACCGCTGTTGCGGTACCCGGAGGTTGGTGCCGCCGTACTGTACCTGCCCTACGCCGCGCTCACCACGGCGCTCGTCCTGGCCCCGCGACGCGACTGGGTGTGGTACATCCTCGCCGGTGCGGTCACCCACTTCATCGCGCACTGGCCCCACTGGACCCTCGCGTGGGTGCTCGTGGCCACGGTGGCCAACTCCGCCCGCGCGCTGGCCGCCGCGGTAATGGTGCGCTGGATTCAGGATCGTACGCCACGCCTGGATGCCATCCGGGCGCTCCTGCTGTTCGTCGCGGCGGCGGCGCTGCTGGCCCCGGCGCTGGGAGCAACGATCGGCGCCACGAACGTGGTGCTGCGCGGCGAAGCGGTGCGGTACTGGGGGACCTGGCAGGCCTGGTTCATGTCCAACGCCCTGACGGGGCTGACGGCGCTCCCGGCGTTCCTCTATGTGGCCGCGAACCTCGCGCGGGGACCCCGTAACCGGACGAGCGGGCGGCGCGTGCTCGAGGGATTCCTGCTGACCGCGACGCTCGGCGCCACCTGCGTCGTGGCCTTTTTCGTGCCGAGCGCATTCGGCTGGGCCGTCGCCCTCCCGTTCTACCTGCCGATGCCGGTCCTGATCTGGGCGGCGCTGCGCTTCGGATCCGGCGGGGCGAGCCTCGCGCTGACCGGCGTCGCGATCGCCGCGATCTGGGGCGCCGACCGCGGCACCGCGCCCTTTCACGTGGGGTCGCGCGACCAGGACGTGCTCGCGCTCCAGCTCTTCGTGTTGTTGACGACGTTTCCGGTGCTGTGCATCGCGGCGATCGGAGGGGCCCGTCAGAATGCGATCCAGTTGTATCGCGCGCTGCTTGCGTCCCTGGATGATCACGTCGCCATCCTCGACGAACGCGGCGTCGTGCTCGAGGTCAATGCGTCATGGCGGCAATTCGTGGAGAGCGCCGCCGGCAAGCGATTGCCCCCGATGCGGGTGGGAGACGACTTTCTGCAAACCTGTCGCATCGCGGCGGCGGCTGGAGACGTCTCGGCGGCGCGCATTGGGGCGGGCATCGCGGGAGTGCTCGCCCGGGAACAGCGGCGTTTCGACGTCGAGTGCGAGGTCGAGCATGAAGGCGGACGGGATGTGTACGCGCTGCGCATCGAGGCGCTCGAGCGCTCGGACGGGGGTGCGGTCGTCACGCGAGCCAATGTGACCGCGCGACGGGAGGCGCAAATAGAAATTGAACAGCAGCGACGCGAGCTGTCGCACCTGGCCCGCGTCAGCGTCCTGGGCGAGCTGTCCGGCGCGCTCGCGCACGAGCTGAGTCAGCCCCTGGCGTCCATCCGCAGCAACGCCGACGCGGCACTCCTGCTGCTGCAACACCAGCCGCCCAATCTGGTCGACGTCGGCGCCATGCTGCGCGACGTCGTCCGCGACGACGAGCGCGCCGCACAGGTGATCCATCGCCTGTCCGCCCTGCTCCGCCGCGGCGAGACGCGGTTGCAACCGATGGATACGCGGGAGATGGTCAACGAGGTGCTCGAGCTGGCGCACGGCGAGCTGATCGCACGGCGTGTCGCCGTGACGGCCGTGGTTGAGCCCAATCCGCCCGCCGTGCTCGGCGACCGCGTGCAGATGCAGCAGGTGCTGCTCAATCTGATTTTCAATGCGTGCGATGCGATGAACGCGACGGTCGCGCCCGATCGCGCGCTGCTCCTGAAGGTCGAGACCGACGCGCGGAGCCAGGTGCACATCTCGCTACGCGATTGTGGGACGGGGATTCCGTCCGCTCTGATCGGCCGTCTGTTCGAACCGTTCGTGACGACCAAGGCGGAAGGGCTCGGCCTCGGGCTCTCGATCTCCCGAACCATCGTCGCCGCGCACGGCGGGCGGCTCTGGGCCGAGAACAACGCGGACCGCGGCGCCACATTCCACTGCGTGCTCCCCGCGGCGCCCGCCGTCGTCAGCCCTGCTCCGCAGGTGCGGTCAGCCGCAGCCGGTGCTGCGCCCACGCTCCCTCCCCCCACACCGCAGCGATGAGCCGGGAACAAGGCAGCTCCCGCCGCCCGATTGCGATTGCGATTGTCGATGACGAGCTGTCGGTTCGCGTCGGCCTGGGCCGCCTCTGCCAGGCCCTCGGACTTGCACCCGCCGTCTATGAATCGGGGCGGGCATTCCTCGAATCGCTCGCGCCGGGCGCACCACGTCCGGACTGCCTGTTGCTCGACGCGCAAATGCCCGAGATGACCGGGCTCGAGGTGCATCAGCACCTCACCGATCGTGGCGTGCACGTCCCGACCCTCGTGTATACCGGCGACGACGCCCCGGAGGTGCATACGCGGTACTTCGCCGTCGGCGTCGCCGCCCTGCTGCGCAAGCCGATCGGCGCCGACGACCTGCTCGCCGCCATCGAGCGAGCGATACGCCCCACGCGCTAGTCTCGATCTATTGACCTTTGGGTCAATGCCCCACCGTGCACCGGGCGCTCTATTCGTGCGACTCACATAAGGAATCACCATGACCACCGGCGCTCGCTCCACAACGACCACCATCGTGCTCATCACCGTGGGGGCGGTCCTCCTGTGGACGGCAATCCTCGTGATCGGCACCGAGCGCGGCGTCCTCAACCCCGACGTGTTCTCGCGTCGTCTCGCCGCCACGCTCGAAGACGAACGCGTCGCCGGGTATGTCGCCGGCCGTATCACGGACGGCATTGTGGCTCAGCGGCCCAACCTGGTGAGCGTGCGCCCGATCATTGAGTCGGGGGTGCGTGGCGTCGTGGTCACGGCGCCGTTTCGCGCGTTGGTGCGTCGCGCGGCACGGGCGCTGCACTATTCGCTGTTCGAGGCGGGCGGCGGGACGGTCGTGCTCTCGCTCCCCGATGTGTCGGTGCTCGTCCGGGGCGCGCTGGCGCAGGCGAGCCCCGCGCTCGCCGCCAAGCTCCCACCGGGCATCGAGACCAACCTGGCATCGCCCCGGGCGGAGCGTGCGTTCGCCCGCTTCGTCACCCTCTGGCGCGTCGCCGAGCGCGTACTGTGGGGCGCGTGGGCCGTATTCGGGATCGGCCTTGTGCTGCTCGTCGCGGCGATCCGGGTCGCGCCCGATCGTGCCCGCGCGCTCGTGCAGGCCGGCGGCGCGCTGCTCGCCGTCGGAATCGCGCTCCTGGCCATCCTCCCCGCGGGTCGCATCGTGGCCGCCGCACTCACCGGGGACAGCGCGGCGCGCGGCGTGCTGCACGGGCTGTGGCTCGCCTATTTCGGCGCCGTGAAACCCGTCGCCGTCATGTTCGCGGCCACCGGCGTCGTGCTCGTCGCCGCCGGCTCCACGCTGCTGGAAGAGATGCGCCCGCTCGCGCGGGCCCAGGCGTTCTGGAACTGGCTCGCCGTTCCCGAGCGCTCCGGCCGCCGGATCAGCCGCGCCGTCCTGCTCCTCGGCGCGGGAGCGTACGGCCTCGTCGCGCCGGCGCACGCCGCAGCCCTGGGCGTCGCGGTCGGGGGGTTGTTGCTGGTGTTTTTCGGCGTGCGCGAAGTGTTCAGGCTCGTCCTCCCCGCCGTCCAACCCGCCGGGCTGGGGGCAGCGCTGCCGCGGCGCACGCGGGCGTGGCCCATCATGGCGGTGACCGGCGCGGTCGTGCTGGCCGTGTTGGGAGGTGGGGCCCTGCTCGTCCTGCGAAGCCCCGAGCCTCCTCCCGAGGCGACGGGGGTGGCGACGGTGTGCAACGGCTCGGCCGCACTGTGCGACCGCCGGCTCGACCAGGTGGTCTTCGCGGGCGCGCACAACGCGATGTCCAACGCCGAAATTCCCGGCTGGATGTTCCCGCACCATCACTACGCATTCCCCCGCCAGCTCGCCGACGGCATTCGCGCCTTGGCGATCGATGTGCACTACGGCATTCCCGCGGAAGACCGGGTGTTGACCGATTTCGATCGCGAGCACACCTCCCAGGCGAAAATCGAGCAGGCGCTCGGGCCGGAGGCCACCGCGGCGGCGCTACGGATTCGCGGACGGCTGATCGGTCAAGGCGAAGGGCGAGAGCGGGATCTACTTCTGCCACGGCTTCTGCGAGATCGGCGCCTATCCCGTAGTGCCGGCACTCGAGGGCATACGCGACTTTCTGCTCGAGAACACCGGGGAGGTCGTCGTGCTGGTGGTCGAGGACTACGTGACCCCTGAAGACCTGGAGCGCGTGTTCGTGGACGCGGGGCTGCTACGCTACGTCTACGTGGGCACCGTGAGCCAGCCCATGCCCACCCTGCGCCGGCTGATCGAGTGGGACCAGCGCCTGGTCGTGTTCACGGAATCGGGACGGCCGGGCGCCGTTTGGCTCCACCCGTTTTTCGCGACGTTTCAGGAGACTCCCTACAGCTTCCACCGGCCCAAAGACTTTTCCTGCCGCCCGAACCGCGGTGGCACGGCAGGCGCGATGTTCCAGATCAACCACTGGATCGAGACCACGCCCGCGCCCCGTCCCACCATCGCGGACAGCGTGAACGCGTACCCCTTCCTCCTGGCGCGCGCGCGCGAGTGCGCGGCGGAGCGCCATCACCTGCCGAACGTCCTGTTGGTGGATTTCTACGATGTCGCGGATGTAATGAAGGTGGTGCGCACGCTGAACGGCCTGGATACCGCGACGACCGGGAGCTCAAAAGACAAGTAACGCGGGCGAGGATGGGGCGAGGACCGGCGGCAGCCACCAAGCAGAACATCTAAGGAGGTCACGTCACGGGCCAGGTGCGGGCTTCGTGAGTGCCGCCGGCCTCTCAACCGTCTACTTCCAAAAGTCTACCCCGCGCCCCCAGAAAAAGTGCCATGAGACCTTAGCAGTAAGGCCAGGCTTACGGGGTCTGGCGTGCGATCGCGACGTCGACCCGTCCCTTGGCGCCGAAGAACTGCAGATGGACGGTCCAGTTCCCCGCCACACCGACCTCGGTCGGGACGTCCAGCTCGTACTCGACGGGAATTCTGCGATACACGGAATCCCCCTCGGCGTCGAGAATGGTCACCTGGACCACGCCGTGGTGCACGAAGCTGTGATGGTGCACGACCGCCTGGGTCCCCGTATTGACCCACGTCCACTGCATCTCGTCGTGCACGTTGTCCATGTTGTCCGCCTGGTAACGGAACGAGTCGGGCAGGACCGTGACCACCGGATTGTTCTCGGCGCCCATCTGCTTGATGATCGTGTCCATGCAGCCGGCCGCACTCAGGGCCAGCACCGTCACGGCGGCGAGCAGCGTGGCGCGCTTCATCGGCCCCCCCCGAACGAATAGCTCCCGGCGATGCGGAACAGCGTTCCGTCCGCCGAGACGCGGCTGATGCTGATCGTAGGTGCTGGAGCGGTTGTACAGCGTGAGCGTCGCGGTCGCACCGAAGCCTCGCGCCAGGTACAGGCGGCCTTGAAACGTGGCCGATCCTTGCTTGTGGTCGCCGTTGAACCCGGAGAGGACCGGCATCCACAGATAACGGCCGCGCGCGATCAGCGAAGCGCGCCTGCCCCAATACGCCCGCACCGCCCCGATCCCCCCGAACCCGACGCCGTAGTCATAGTCGCGACCTTCCTCGGTCACGAAATAGTCCGACTGGAGTGCGGTGATCGGCATGAAGTCGGCGAGCAGCTCGGTCTCGAGGCGAAATCCCTTGCGAGCCCCGAACTGCGATACGACACCACCGAGAAATCCCTGGCCGCCGAACTCGAGCCCGGGCAAGCTGATGTACTCGTACGTCATATACGCGGCAAGCTGGTGGACCGCGCCATCGGACTTGGACAGCGGCTTCGCGGCCAGGCTGCCGACCGCCCGGAGGTTGGACAGGCGCCGCTTGGGGGCCGCGTTGCTGTTCAGGTCCGCCTCGAGGTGGAACGAGGAGAACGGGGCCTTCGCGATGTCCTGAATTGCGTCGCCGTAGTCGACCCTCAAGGCGAATACCGCCTGGTTGCGCGAGCTCCCGGCGGTATCCTTCTGCGTGTCCGATCCCGACAGGTTCTGGTAGCCGACGTCGATCGCTCCCCACAGCGTGCTCGGCCGCCAGTCCGGAGGGTTCGCGGTGATGTCGTTCATTTGCCCCCCCACCAGCCGCTTGAACCCGATCGGCGGGGTTGAGCAGCAGGGCGCCGATCTCCCGAAACATGCGTTCACTGCCGGTCGCCGTATTGTCGAGCGTCAGGGTGCTCAAGCGGTGCAGCATCTCCCCCAGCGTGATGCCCCCGAGGCTCGTGTTGAACCAGTCGTTGGGAGAGGGCGCCCACGCCTCGCCGAACTCCTCCCACATCAGACTGCCGCCGAACGCCCACAGGCTCGACTCCCAGAAGTTGTAGCCGTTGGAGCGCCCGGAGTTGTAGTACAGGTTCCCGTGGTACGGATGCGAGAACTGGTTGTTCAGGAACTTGTTGTTGTCCCACTGCCAGGGGTTTTCGAGGTTGGTCGCCCACGTCTTGGGGGTGATCTTGGCCCACTCCGCGTCGCGCAGGATATTGTTGATCGACAGGGGGACCAGCTGCGCGATCATCAGCTCACCGAACCCGAACCAAAACTGCTTGGGGGGGTTGCAGTCGGGACAGGGCAATGCGGCCGGCTTTGCCGCCTGTTTTGCGGCTGGCTTGGCGGCCGGCTTGCCCTGTGCGCCCAGCGTCCCGCCCGCGAGTAGCGCGGTCGCGAGGATGAGCACGACGGTCCGAACCGTCACGGCGACTCGATGGGAGCGCATGGCAGGCAACGATACGCCGGCGCCCGGCACTGTGTATTGGACCTTGGGGCAGTACGGACGGACGGCGAACACCCGCTATCTTGCTGGGTAACCGGGTAGCACGAAGGTACAACTTGTTGACCCCGCCCGTGGGGCGGAATTATCTACCAATACCACGCTTCTCAACGCCCCTTGGAGGGATCGTGCCAAAGTTCAACGTCAGCTCAGCGATGGTGCTCGTCTTCGGCCTCGGCGTCTTCGGCGCGGCCGATCCGGCCGCCGCGCAGCGGCCCACGCGGTTCGACATCTCCGTCCTCGGCGGCGGGTATTTCGCATCCGACCTGTACACCTCGACCAACTCGGTCAACAAGATCCACCTGGCGGACTCCTGGACGCTCGGCGGGCGCATCGGGTTCGACCCCAATCGCCATATCGGGCTCGAGTTCAGCTACGCGCGCGCCGTGTCGGACGCGAGTGCCTCCAACCCCATCGCTGGTCCCGGCGTTCCAGGGCGGAAGCGTGACCCTGGATCAGTTTGACTTCAACCTCCTGTTCTCCCAGCCGAAGGGCAACCAGGGATCGGGGTTCTTCACGCTGGGCGCGGGGTGGACGACGATCTCGCCTGACATTCCCCAGTCCGACCGCGATCGGCAACACGTTCTTCGCGTGGAACATCGGCATTGGCCTGAAGGCCTACATGGGCCGGTCGGCGCTGTTCCGCATCGACGCGCGCTACCGCGGCGTGGACACGAACCGCACGACGGGGATCTACAACTACTGCGACTTCTACGGCTACTGCTATACCTACGCGTCGTCGATCTACTACAGCGGCGAGGTGACGGCGGGGCTGGGCTTCCGCTTCTAGCCAGCGGGGTTTTCGAGCGGCCGAGGCCGCAGCCGCCAGGGCGGCTGCGGCCTCTGTTCTTTCCGGGCTACGACTTGGAGAGGCTCAACAGCTCGTTGATCGCGCCGAGCAGCCCGCTCTCATCCACGGGCTTGCGCAAGTACCGTTGGCCCGACGACTCGAGCCCCTCGCGCGTGACGAGGTCGTCGTGCGCCGTGATGAACACGATCGGCAGTCGGATCCCCGCGTCGGCGAGGTAGGCCTGGAGATCGAGCCCGCTCATCCCGCCCAGGTGAATGTCGAGGACGATGCACGCGAACGCGCGTTGCTGGAACCGCGCCAGAAAATCTTCGCCCGAGCAGAACGTGACGGTTTCGAATCCGGCGGAACGAATCAGGCGACCGAGCGCTTTCAAGACCGACGGATCGTCGTCAACGACGCCGATCAGTGGTCGCGCCGACCCCTGGGGCGAGGACTCCGGGTTGTTCCGAAGGATGGGCTCCACACATACCAATTGAACCCACCGTGTTGCGCTACGACATGCGACCTTAGGTCAATGGGCAGTTCCGGTCGCTTGGGTGTCGAGCCGGTCGGCCATTCGCACCAGCGCGGCCACGGAATCGGCTTGCATTTTCTGCATGACGCGCGCCCGATGGGCCTTGATGGTGCGTTCGCTGGCTCCCAGACGCCACGCGATCTGCTTGTTCAACATCCCCGTCACCACCAGCGAGAACACCTGGCGCTCCCGCGGGGTCAGGCGTCCCTGGCGCCGGGCGAGTGCCGTCCGGGCGGCCTCGGCCTGAGCGCGCGCCTCATCCAGCGCCAGCGCCTTGTTGACGGCGGTGAGCAGCTGGGTCTCGTCCACCGGCTTGGTGAGGAAGTCCACGGCGCCCAGCTTCATCGCCCGGACGCTGTCAGGCACGTCCCCGTGGCCGGTCGCGAAGATGATCGGCAGCGTGGGGCCGGAATCGCGCAGCGCGGCCTGTAGCTCCAGGCCGTCCACGTCCGGCATGCGCAGGTCGAGAATCAGGCAGGCGGCACCCGCCGGTCGGGGTTTGCGCCGCAGGAACTCCGCCGCCGATGCGAATGTGTCCGCGCGGTGCCCGGCGGAGGTCAGCAATCGGGCCAGCGACTTGCGAACCGACGGGTCATCGTCCACGACGAAGACCGTCCGTGGAACAGGGCTCATTGCGACGTCCTCGAAAAAAGTGGCAGGGCCAGGTGGAAGGTCGCCCCGCTATCGGAGTTGTTGGTCGCCCAGAGGCGGCCGCCGTGACCCTGCGCGATGGCGTGGGAGATCGACAGCCCCATCCCCAGTCCGTCACGCTTGGTGGTGAAATACGACCCGAACAGCCGGTCGAGGTGCTCGGGCGGGATCCCGGGGCCCGAATCCCGGACGCCGAGGTCAGCGAATCCATCGGTGCCGGCGCTCGTGCGCAGCATCAGGCGGCGACTCGCGCCCTGGACCCCCGGCCCGGCCATAGCTTCGAAGCCATTCAGGATCAAGTTCAACAGGACCTGCTGCACCTGGATCCGATCCGCGCGCACGGGGCCGAGGCCCTCCGCCAGGTCCAGTACCAGGGTCACCCGCCGCAGCACCGCCTCGCTGTGAACCAGCGCGATGGCGTCGCGGACCACGTCGTTCAGGTCCACGCAGGTCACCTCGACCTCGTGGCGCTTGAACAGCGCCCGCATGCGGCGGATCATCTCGCCGGCCCGCTGATCATCCGCATCGATGTCTTCGAGAATCGCGCGCACTTCGGGGAGATGCCGGCGCCCCCCCGTGAGAAAGCGGCGCGCGGCCTGGGCGTTGGCGAGGATCGCCGCGAGCGGCTGGCTCAGCTCGTGGGCGAGCGACGCCGCAAACTCTCCCATGGTGCGGGTGCGCGACAGGTGCGCGACTTCCTCGGCGCTCCGTTGGGCGGCAATCAGGGCGCGCTGCCGCACCATGACCCCGGAAAACACATCGGCGATGAAGCGCATGCGCTGGATCAGGTCCTCGGACCACTCGCGCCGGTGCCCGATCGTCCCGACGACCAGGGCACCGACCACCGCGCCGTCATTGCCGATGGGGAGCGCCAGCAGCGCTTCGACGCCGAGGCGCTCGAACGCCTCGCGATCGGGCGCGAGCGTCGGGGGGCAGATCGTGCACGCTCGCAAAGCTCACCGGTTGCCCGCGGGTCAGCACCTTGGTGGACGCCGGGAACTCCGCCGCGGCGTGCGTCGCCACGGGCAACATCCGCTTGTCCACGTGGCCGTTCCCGGCCGCGCGCTGCACGGAACTCGACAGGCCCCGGTCGGCGAAATGGATCAGGCTCACGCGGTCCGCCTGGACGTAGGTGGCCACGTGCCGTAGCGCCTGTGCAACAGTTTCGGGAGAGGTGTTCGCGGCTCGCCGTGGGCGAACTCCGACAGCACGCTCGAAACCACGGTCTCGAGCGCCATGCGATCCTGAAGGGCGCGTTCCGCCCGCCGCCGGCTGCGGCGCTCCGCTAACAACATCGTGATGACCAACGCCTGCACCGCGAGCAGGCCGACGAACTCCAGCCACGCGATTTCCCTCATGCATCCCGCCTAACCACATGTAGATGGGACCGTCAACGGTGACGGCCGCGCGTGCCGAATCCCGGGTTCAAGCAAGCACAAAAACCGGCTTCTCGGTAGGGGTGACGCTTGTCACAAACGGGTATCAGAGTCGGCGGGCCCGGAACCCCCGGGGATGTTGGGTGTGCACCTTGGTCCAATAGTGGACGTGGGGGGGTGGGTGGAGTTTAGGCCGATGCCTACTACCACTTTGCGGGTCCTGACCGGGCGGATCTTCGCCGCCATCGTCGCCATCGTCGCCTGGGCTGGCGCCGCCACGCAGCTTGCACGCTCAGGACGTTCAATATTGGAATGCGACCTACGGCACCCAGGCCCTGCTGCTGGGAGGCGTCGTCATCGGCTCGAGCCAGGACATCAGCGCCGTGTTCTACAACCCGGCCGGGCTGGCGTTGCTCGAAAAAACCGAAGTGATCCTCTCGGGGAGCGGATACCAGTATTCGAGTCTGTCCATCGACAACGGAGCGGGAGTAGGGGGAACCCTGAAGTCCTCCTCCATCGACGCCCTGTCGGGCATGTTCGCGGGCGAGATTCCCCTCTCGTTTGCCAAGACCCGGCTCGGCTATTCGGTCCTCACGCGGCTGCGGTTCGACGGCCGCATCCAAGCCCGTGGGCTGCCCCTGGACAGCCTGCTCAACGTGCCCGACCTGCAGTTCTCCTCGGCCGACCTGCACGGCGAGGAAAGCCTCAACGAGACGTGGGTCGGCCTCACGGTGGCGCGACTCCTGAACCAGCACGTCTCGTTCGGGTTTACCACGTTCGCTGCCGTGCGGAGTGATCGCGCACTCTTTGGGACCGCGGCGCAAGCAATTAACACGAGCGGCGAGGCCGCGCTCGCGATACAGAGCCGCGATTTCAGCTACGACCATTGGGCGCTACTCTGGAAGCTGGGCCTCGAGGTCCAGTTCCCCGCGTGGAGCTTGGGGCTAACCGTCACGACACCGAACGTCCGCGTGTTCGGCAGCGGCTGGGCGGGCCGGGACTTCACGGTCGTGGATCAGGGGATCGCGGCCAGCCCGATTACCCAGGTCGCCACGGATTTCCAGGACGACGTCGCCTCCGCGTACCACACGCCGCCGTCGGTCGGCGTGGGTGGCTCGTACAAGTTCGGGCAGACCCGCGTGCACGCCTCCGCAGAATGGTTTGGGAGCGAGGCCGCGTTCCACGTGCTCGCGACCGAGCCGTTCACGGCCCAGTCGTCCGGCCAGACGATGACGAACGATGTCATCCAGGAGTTCGTCGCGGTCGTGAACTACGGCGTGGGGATCGAACACCACTTTGGCCCCAAGCTTGCCGCCTACGGCAGCTTTCGCACCGACAACACGCCACTCCCCGAGAACTCGGCCGCCAACTCGACGCTGTCGCAGTGGGACCTGTCGCATGTCACCGCCGGTGCCGCGTTCTCATGGTTACATGCCGACCTGGTACTCGGTACGGACTTCGCGTTCGGCAGCCGCGAGCCCCGCGCGCCCGCCGGCACCCCTCCCACGTTGGATCCGAGCCTCCCGCCCACCGCAAAAATCAGCTACAGGAGCGCCACCGCCTTCCTGGCGGTGAAGGTCGCCTTCGGCACGAACCGGTGAACGTGGCCTTCGGCACGAACCATTGACCTAACGGACAATACCCGCCGGCGTCGTCGCCCCGTTATCCTGCGCCTCCAGGTCGCAGCACGTGCCGACACTTACAGCCTTGGGAGACGAACGCCATGTACGGAGCCGCCAGACGGATCGCAGGCTGGGCCCTGGCCCTGCCCTTGATCGCGGGCCTGGGCTGCTATCCCGGAGAGTTCGACCAAAACAGCTACAACGCGGTGGCGACTCTGCGCGACACGACCGCCGCGTTCGGAACGGCCACGACGTTCGCCCTGGCCGACTCGGTCATTCATCTGACCCCGCCCGGCTCGGACGACGAGCTGTCGCGGATCTACGACCAGCAGATCCTGGATCGCATCCGGACCAACATGACCGCCGCGGGCTACACGGAGGTGCTCGATCCCACCGTGGCGGACCTGCACGTGCTCACGCTCGCGACCAGCAGCACCTACTACGGCTACTACTGGGACTACCTGGTGCGGCTACTACGGCTGGTGGTATCCCGCCTATGGCTGCGGCTACCCGGGCTATTGGTATACGTACGACTACACGGTGGGAACGTTGATGATCGGGATGACCGACCGTCGCCAGATGACGAACAACCGGGCACCGATGATCTGGTTCGCCGGATTGAACGGCCTGGTCGACGTGACCACTCTCCCGGAAATCTACCTTGGGATCGATCAGGCGTTCGATCAGTCCCCCTACATCCATCACCCGTAACGTGGACCACCGGAGCGGACCAATGCGTTGCCTACGACTTCTCCCGCTCGCCGCCGCCCTGCTGGTCGGTGCCGCGCGCCCTGCCGTCGCCCAAAAGGTCATTGGCTGGTCCTACGACTGGGCGATGCCCATGGGCGACATGAAGGACTACATCGAGAACGACAGCTGGCTCGGCTTCGGGTTGGACCTGCGGACGTTCACGAGCGAAAACGTCTCGTTCGGCCTGTCGGTGAGCTATTCCGAGTTTTACGACGAACACGACGGACCTCATCCAGCTGCCGAGCGGGGCGATTTCCGGGCAACAGTATCGTCACCTGTTCGCCGTGCCGCTCATGCTCAGCGCCTTCTATGCACGGCGGCCACGCGGGATACGGCGCCCGGCCATACATCGGGCTCAACGCGGGCGCGTACTACTTCCACCAAGAGTTCAACATCGGCGCGATCTTCACCGACAACAGACAACTGGATCTTCGGAGTGGCCCCGGAGGTCGGCTTGCTGCTGCCTGTGCGCGGCACGGTCGGCACGGTCCTGCACGTCCGCTACAACTATCCCATCAGCGCCGGCAGCTTCTTGAGCCGGGAAGCCCGCAGCTTTCAGTACCTGAGCGTCGGCATCGGTTTCTACTCCCGCCGCCGCTAGCCCGCTCGCTGCTGGAGACAAGAAAGCGGCCGCCCCTCGATTCCGGGGCGGCCGCCGATCGTTTAGCGGAGCTACCGGAGCTACTTAATGAACGGGAGCTCGTCCGCCAGCTTCAAGTCGATCGCCTTGGCGATATACGCATCGGCCTGAACGAACCGGGCCACGAGCTTGGCCGGCATGCTCTTCGACATGATCGGGATCTGGTCGGCACGGAGCTTGGCGCGGCGCACCTCGAGGTCCGTCGCCTTGGTCGCCAGCTCCAGCGCCTTCACATCCGTCATGGAGTCGTAGTGCGCGGCGAAGTCCATAATCAGCGCCACGCGCTCGTCGCCGAGCTTGGTGGCCTGGGCGTCGTACGTCTGGTACATCGGCCAGAACACTTTGGCCTGCTCAGGGGTGAGGTCGAGCGCGTGCGCGATGAGCTCCTTCTTGCCCGCACGAACGTCCGAGCGGAGCAGCGCGATGGCAGCAGCCGTGGAGGTGTCCGGAGCGGCGGCCGCGGGCTTCGCCGCGGGCTTGGCTGCGGGTTTCGCCGCGGGTGCGCCCTGAGCACGCACCGCCGGAGCGGCTGCGGCGAAAGCCAGCAAGAGGACGAACAGGCGGTGCGGTGCTGCGTTCATGGCAACGTCCTTGGGTTGAGGGGTGCATGCGAAACTACGCCGCCCGGCCGCCGGCCACCCATTGCACCAAAGTCCAATCTCCCGCTAGAACGCCTCGGTGAAGTTGAAGTAGATGCCGTAGGAGCCCTTACCCAACCCGAAGTCGCACCGCACGTTGCCGCGAGGCTGCAACTGGAATCGAAGCCCCACCCCGGCGGCCGGCAAGAGCCCGGTCAGATGTGTCAGGTCCCTTCCCAGCGTGCCGGCGCCGAGCCAGCTCACGAAGCCGAAGCGCGACAGCCGCCCGTCGTCCCGCACGAACATGTGGCGGTACTCCGTGACTCCGCTCAGCGCGGTGCGGTCCCGGAACCGGCCTTCGACGTACGCCCGGAGATCGTATCCCGTGCCGAGCATGGACAGCTCCGGCCAGGGCGCTTCGTGCGCGACCACCCGGGCCTTGAGCTGCCAGGCGAGGGTCCGGCCATCCCGTCCCAGGGTCTTGTACTGCCGATAGTCGAGGAGAACGACCTGATACTGCTCCTCTGCGCCGAGCCTGCGGTCGTAGAACGTCGCCGTGAGCCCCACGTACGTGCCGCGCCAGGCATTGGTCGCCACGTCCCGGCTATCGTATTGTGCGGCCACTCCCAGGCCGCCGTTCTTGTTGTCGGGGCCGTAGCGCACGTAGTACGGGTCGGCCGCCATGGCCGGGTTCACATCGCTCGCAATCGTGTGATTGAGATCGAAGGTGCCGCCGATGAACCAGTGCTTTGCCACCCCCCACACCACTCGCGCGCCGAACTTGACCCATTGCCGCTGGTATGCCGTGGTGCTGTCGCCCTTCTCCGGCTCGAGGCCGTCTCGATAGCCCACACCCCAGTAGTTGTCCGGCATGTTCTTGAAGGCGAGGTCGGCCGTGATGCGAAGACGGTCCTGGAGCCAGAACGCCGTGAGCGAATTCGAAATGTTGACGGCGCCGGTGCTCGAAATCGAGATGGTGGAGGACAAGGTCGACCGCTGCAGTCGAACGGGGTTGACACCCGCCTTCCACGACAGCAGCACTCCCCCGGCGATGAGGAACTGCATCTCCGGGTTATACGCAGGGGCCAGCAGCGGTGTGATCTTGAACCCGCCGCTGTCGGGGCGAGTGGTGGCCTCCGGGCCCGCGTCGGGAGAGAACGCGACGGGGAGACTGTCCACGGCGGACGGCCGTTCCTGCGCCCCGATCGCGGACACGGCCAGAGCAGCGAGGCCCAGCAAGACCGCGATCGAGCGCAGACGTTTCATGGTCAGCCCGAATGTTTCCTCCGGCCGGTCCCGTTGGATATGGCACCAAAGGGTAGGGTCGCGTCTCGCCCGCGAAGGGATACATTGCGTGCCGATGATGAACCCGACGCAAGCCCCGCTCCACAATGGAACCGGCAACGCCGCGGCACCGGGACACCTGGCGTCGGCGGCGCTCACCGGCCTGGTCGTGTCGGTCGCCTACTTCGTCGGGGCGAAGATCGGCATGGCGCTGACGATGCCTCCCCAGGCCGTGTCCACGTTGTGGCCTCCCAACGCCATCCTGCTCGGCGCGCTGCTCGTGACGCCGCCGCGCTCCTGGTGGGTGATTCTGCTCGCCGCGTTCCCCGCCCACCTCGCGGTAGAACTTGGGAGTGGCCTCCCGCCCGCCATGGTGTTGTGCTGGTTCGTGAGCAATTGCAGCGAAGCGTTGATCGGCGCCGCCTGCGTCCGCCTGGTGCGCAGTGATCCACTGCGTCTCGACAGCTTTCGCCGTGTAGGCTTGTTCGCGCTGGCCACCTTCCTCGCGGTGTTCCTGTCGTCGTTCATCGACATCGCGTTCGTGAAGCTCAACCACTTTGGAGCAGTGGCGTTCTGGGACGCGTGGCGCATCCGTTTCTTCTCCAACATGCTGGCGACCCTCACCCTGGTACCGGTCATCGTGGCGGTGGGTACAGGGGATCTGGCCGACGTATTGAAGGCGCCGGTCCGGCGCTACGTCGAGGGCGGTCTCCTCGCCGCTGCACTGGTTACCGTGTGTCTCTACGTCTTCGCAGCGGGACCGCGTGCCACCCCCGCCCTGCTGTACGCCCCGCTGCCGCTCCTGCTATGGGCGGCCGTGCGATTCGGAGCGCCCGGTGCGAGCGTCAGCGTGGTGTTCGTCGCGATGTTCGCAATCTGGGGCGCAATTCACGGACACGGGCCGTTTGTGTCACACTCGCCCGCGGAGAACGCGCTGGCCATGCAGCTGTTCCTGATCGTGGTCTCGGTGCCGCTGCTGAGTCTCGCCGCGGTGATCGAGGAGCGGGGACGCGCCGAAGCAAGCGCCCGTCACAGCGGTGAGCGGCTGGCGCTCGCGTTGGACGCGGCGCAGCTGGGGACGCTCGACTGGGCCCTCGCGGGCGACCGATTGTCGTGGTCGCCCAAGTCGCGGGACATTCTCGGCGCTTCCGCCGACGATCGCAGGCCGCCGCTCGATCAATTCCTGGATCTGCTCAGCGCTGAGGACCGACCGACACTGATGCGCGCGGTCGCGGGCGCGATCGAGCGCTGCGCCGAGTACGAAGCGGAATTCCGGATACCTGCGCCGGAGGGCGGTGTCCGCTGGGTCATGAGCAAGGGACGAGCACATTGCGACGGCGGAGAAACTGCGGTTCGCATGATCGGCGTCGTGGCCGACATTACGGACCGGAAGCGTGCCGAGGAGCAGGCGTTGGCCCGGCGGGGCGAGCTGGCGCGTGTGGGCCGCACCGAGCTGCTCGGCGAGCTCGCCGGGGCGCTGGCGCATGAAGTGAACCAGCCCCTCGCGGCGATTCTGGCCAACGCCCGGGCGGGCCAGCGGATACTGACGCGCAAACAGCCCGATCTTGTCGAGCTGCGCAACATCCTCGAAGATATCACGCACGACAACCATCGCGCCGCCGACGTGATTCAGCGCCTGCACGCGCTCACGAAACGCAGCGCAATGCAGCCTCGGCGACTCGATCTCAACGAAGTCGTCAGAGACGTCCTCGCCACGCTCGAAGGCGATCTGGTGGCGCGCGGGGTGTCAGCGGACCTCCGGCTCGCCGCGTCGCTTCCCGCGATTACCGCAGACCCGGTACAGTTGCAACAGGTGGTGTTCCATTTGATCGTGAACGCCTGCGAAGCGATCGGCGACCGGAATGGCGGCGACCGCCGCCTGACCATCACGACCGCCCGCACCTCGGACGGCGCCGCTCAGCTCTCCGTGGCGGACCCTGGGGTCGGCATCGCGCCCGACCAGCTGGACCAGGTGTTCGAGCCGTTCGTCACGTCGAAGCCGCAACGCCCGGGCCTGGGGCTCGCGATCTGTCGCTCGATCGTTCGCGGCCACGGCGGCAAACTGTGGGCGGTCAACAACCCCGATCGCGGCGCCACCTTCCACGTCCTGCTGCCCGCCGCCGTGGCGGTCGTGGCCTAGCGCACTCGCCGGCGGGCCCCGCTATCGCGCGGCCGCGCAGCTGGAAAGCTGATCGTCACCGTCGTACCCTGCCCCGGCGTGCTCGCCAGGCCGATCGTTCCACCCCACCCCTCCACCAGACGCCGCGCGATGGCCAGTCCGAGCCCGGATCCGCTCGACGTGGTCGAAAACGCCGGCTCAAACACCCGTGGAAGCACCTCGGCCGGAATCCCGTGGCCGTCGTCCTCGACCACCAGCAGGCGGCCATCGGCGGGAACGCGCACCACCACGCGGCGCGCCTCCGCGTTGCGCGCGTTCTCGAGCAGGTTGACGAGCACCTCCTTCACCTCGTCGCGGCGCGCCAGCACCGGTGCGCCCGTCTCGCCGACGACCTCGAATCGCGCGGCGCGGGCCGGACCGCCCAGCGTGTACAGCTGCACCACTTCCCGCGCCGTGGCGATACAGGTCCACGGGCTCGAGCGGCAGCGCCTCTTCCCCCGGCGAGCCGAAGCGCGAGAACGCGCGCGCGATGGCGTCGAGCCGGTCGATCTCGGAGAGGATCCGCCGCGCCGTGTCCTGCAATGTGGCATCGAAGTTCTTGTCGCTGCGGCGCGCCCGCTGCAGGTGCTGGATTCCCAGCCGGATCGGCGTGAGCGGGTTCTTGATCTCGTGCGCCACCTGGCGAGCCATCTCCCCCCACGCCAGCACACGTGCGGCGCGGGACAGCGCCGTGGTGTCATCGAGCGCGACGACGCACCCGCGCGGCTCGGGACCGAGCGGTGCGACCTGCACCCGAATCTGGCGCCCGTCGATCGTGAACTCCCGCTCCACGATCGCGCCGGCGCCGCGCGCCAGGAAGTCCCGCACCGTCTTCCACACCGGATGCCAGGCGCCCGCCTCGTGCGGCAACGGGTCCCCCGGCGCCAGCGCCAGGCCCACCAGCTCGGCCGCGCGCCCGTTGGCCGTGGTCACGCGCAGCCCGTCGTCCACGGCGATCACGCCGGTCGCGACATTCGCCAGCACCTGGGCCGCCCGGCGGCGCGCTTCCTCGAGGGCCGCCTGACTCGTCTTGACGTCGCTGGCCATGCGCTCGAAGGCCGCCATCACCGGCGCGAATTCCTGCAACGGTCCGGGAGAAAACGCGGGCAGCGTCGTCCCGCTGCCCACCGCCACCGCCGCCTCGCGCAGCACCGCCACCGGCCGCGCGAGACCTCGGGCGCTGAGCCCCGCGAGGTAGATCGCCGCCGCCACGCCGCCGAACGCCGCGAGCAACAGCGCCAGGGCCAGGTCCTCCTGCTGTTGGCTCACCTGCTCGTCGTCCAAAAGCTGCGGCGCCGCGAGCACCGCCTGGAACCGGGGCGGGCCCGCAATCACGACGCGGTACCCGATGCGGATGCGCCGCCCCGCCATCCGGCCATCGGCCTGCTGATCCAGATCGTCCTCGAGCGCGAGATGTTGAAAGACCGGTGCCGCAAGCAACGGGCTCGCTAAGCCGAGCTCGCCCAGCACCGGCGTGCTCGTACCCACCAGCACTCCGTCTCGATACAGCCACAGGTCGGCGTCGAGCCTCGTCCCCAGATCCCCGACGGCCGCCTGCAACACGTCGGCGCGCTCGATCGGCAGGGCACCCGCCGTGCTTGCCGCATCTCTGAGCGTCTGACGAATGAGCAGGTCGCGCGTGGCACGCGCATCGTCGCGCAGGCGCGTGAAGCTCCACGCCGCGAAGGCCAGCACCGGGAGCACGAAGAACGTGGCCAGCGCCGCCGCGACCCGCATGCGGAAGCTGGTGCGGAGCACCTGCAGGATGGGGGGGAACTTCGGGCGCCACCCTTCCGCGATCATCAGACCGAGCAGCCAGCATCCCGCGAGCAGCGCCACGTCGACCGCGACCACCAGCGCGCCCCGCACGAGCAGGGGCCAGGGCCCGCGCAGGTCGACGCGGAGATGCACGTGACGCTCGCCGCCCGGGAGCTCGACACCCCGTTCGCCGCGCGCCGACCACGCTTCCCGGGTCCACGCGAGCCGCGTGCTCACGGGCGCCGAGGAGTGGCTCGGGAGCGACAACACGATCGCATACGGCGCGGTGACGGGGAGGTCGCCGTGGAGAAACCGCGCAGCGCGACTCGAAGGCACCAGACGGGAGCGCGGCCCCACGCCGACGGCCAGGACGTCCCCGTTCGCCAAGGGCGCGATCAGCACGTAGTGAACGCCGGGAACGGCTTCCACCCGCTCCACCCGTGGCCCGCGCCGCGTCTCGGGTGAGTGGACCAACGCCGCGATCAGCGGCGTGGAGAGATCGAGGGTGGCAAGCCGCAGCTCGGACTTGGGCTCATCTGCCCGCGTCCAGACGGAAAGCACCGCCGGATAGTCCTCTTGGGCGAGCGTGGACCCGAGCCACCAGGCATACAGGTCTCCAGCGGTGCGCGGAGCCGGAGCAGCGGCGACGCGCTCGCCCATGCGCTCCAGCAACACTGCGGCCATGGGATCGCCGTCCCGGCCGAGACCGCGCGCGTCCCGATCGGCCAGCGCGATCCGGCCTTCGACCGCAGCCCCCCACGTGATCAGCGCTGCGGCCGTACCGGCGACGGTCGCGATCGACACCACCGCCCAGCGCCGCGGGGCCGGGACCACGACGCCCACGATCGCGGGCAGCCAGACGAACGTGTACCACTCGGGCCAGGCGCCGTCCGGATTCCACAACCACAGCCCGGCGATCGCCGCCAGGACCGCCCACGTGCAGGCGGCCGGCAAGATCCAGGACGCGCGGCGCGGCTCGGTGGACCCCCGTACCAGCGCGGCGGCCAGCAGGATGAGCGCCATCCCGGTCACTGCCAGGGTCGCTTCCCAGGACATCCACAGCGCCAGACTGACACCCTGCGCGGGCGGGGTAATGCCCCGTCCCATGTGCCGCACCACGTACGGTGCCTCAACGACCAGCACCGCCGCAGCCCCGAGCGACCACCAGCGCCGCGGTACTCCGCGGCGCCACAGCATTCCGGCGGCGAACAGGACCAGCGCGGCCAGCACGATCAACGATCCCGCCGACGCACTGAAGGGGCCCAGCGCCGGCCGATAGAAGGTGGCGGGCGAGAAGAACGCCGCGAGCGAGGTCTCGGGGTTCAGCGGTGCGCGCACCAGGCACCAGGTCGCGGCGAGCGCCACGGACCCAACGCCAGCGACCGGGCGGGGCGGCGGCGAGCAACAAGAGAAGCGCCGCCGCGAGCAGCGCGCTCGCGAGCCGGGCGGTGCGCATCAGCGCGGCGAGTTTGGCGTCCCCCTGCGTCGGCGGTACCGTCAGCACGCTGAACAGCGTATCGCCATCCGGGGTCGCATAGTCGAACACGTCGGATCCCGCGGGCGCGAGCCGGGGTGCGAAGAACCGCAGCTCGACGCCGCGGCTCGCGACGCGAAGGCGGCGCTCAAGGCGCGGCTGCGGTCTGGAACGGCAGGGGCCGCATACAGCAGCACCGTCCCGACGGAGCTGCCACCCCCCTGCGTCTGGCGTCGAGCCTCAAGCGACACGTAGAATGGGGTGATGACTGCGCGCAGTTCCGTCGTGTCGATCGCGGGCACAAAGCGGTGGCGCCCCGCCCACGCCCACGGTTCACCGCTCCCGCTGAAGGTGACGATGCCCCGCTCCGTACCGCGAGGACCAGCGCGCGTCGCCTTGGCCAGCCGCGCAAACGATGCTGCGCGCGGCAGGTCCGCGCCGTGCGCACCCTCCTCGGCCAGCCGGCGCGCGGCAGCGACCGCGCCGGACAAGGTGGCGGCCAGCTGCCGGGAGGCGCGGATCACCCGCTGCTCCCGCAGCGCGGGCCAGCAGCATTCGATTCGCCGAATCCTCAGGGCCCCGTCCACCAGCACCACGCCCAGCACCAGCACGGCGAGGGCGGCCCCCAGCGCGGGGGCGCGCCGCGGCCGCCGCACCGACTCGAGGGTCACGGCGGCAACACCCGCCGCTCCCGCGAGCCACGCCCAGCCGGCGGCCGCGCCGTGCAGCCACTCGGCCGCGGCGACGGCGGCGATGCCCCCGGCGATGACTAGATGACCGGGCCGCTGCATCTCAAGACCCTCACCCCCGAGAAGGTACGCCTGTCGCTCGAACGCGACCCGCGCCTGCTGGTGCCCGTGGGCACCTGCGAGCAGCATGGCCCCCATCTGCCGCTCGGGTGCGACACGGTGATCGTCGAGCGGCTGGCGGACGACCTCTCGGCCGATTTCCAGATCTTACGCGCACCCACCGTCGAGTACGGCGTCAACCGGATCAACCGGCGGGAGTATCCCGGCAACGCCACCGTACGCCGCAAGACGCTGCATCGTTGGATGAACGATCTCCTCGGATCCTGGGAACAGGCCGGCGTCGACACGTTTATTATTCTCACCGCGCACGGGTTCGATCCGCACCAGGAAGCGCTGTCCACGCTGCGGACGCGCAAGGCGCGGGTGCTCACGGTCGATGTGTTCGCACTCGACTTCGAGGGCCAGCTCGAAGACCCCGATGGCCCGATGCACGGCAGCGAGCTCGACACTTCGCTGCTTCTGTACCTCGCGCCGGAGCTTGTGCACATGGAGCTGGCCGAGGACTTTTTGCTGCCGACCAAACTCCACTCGCGCTTCCGTCGCGGTAAGCGGGGAGGACTGCCGGTCGCAAGCCCGGGGTCGGTGGGCCACCCCACGATCGCCACCCGCGAGAAGGGCGAGCGACTGTATAAGATGATCTACGACCGCATCGCGACGCGAGTGCTGGAGAGCGCGGCATGACCGTTCTCCTCCTGGCTATGCTCGTGTGGCAGGCCCCGCTCGACGAGGCGTCGCTCGTGGTGCGCACCGATACGGCGCGTGATCGCCCACGAGGAGTTCCGCCTGACCGCCGTCCGCGGCGCCTCCCCGGGTTGGACCCTCGCCAGCACCTCCCGGTACCAGCAGCCTCCGGTGGTGCTCGCCCCCATTCTCGACGTCACCAGCGACACCCTGCCCTCGAACCTCGAGTTCGACGTCGCCGACCCGCGCGATCCGCAGCGCATCCGCGGCACGCTGTCGCGCGGCCGCTTCACGGTTCGCTTTCTCGGGCGCCGCACCGAGAAGGCCCGGGAGTTTCCCGGGACCGGCCGGATTGCCGTGCTCGACGATTCGGTGTTCGCCCTGTATCTGTTCGTCGCATGGCAGGCGGGGCCGCAGCCCGTCGAGATCCAGGCCATCGTGCCGCGCGCCGGCCGGCGCGAGACGCTGACCGTTCGCGACCTCGGTCTCGACACGACGCTCATCAACGGCGTCTCCGTGCAGCTGCGGCACGTCACGGTGACGGGCGGCGCCAACCAGGTGGTCGACGTATGGCTCGACGACCGCGCGCAGCTCCACAAGGTCGAGGTCCCGTCACGCCGCGTCCGCGCCGAGCGTCTGCCACCAGCGTGACATCACACCATTCGTCCGCTAGGATCCCGATGAGACACATGCTGATCACCCTCGGGCTTGTCCTTTGCCCCGCGCTGGGCGCGGGTCAATCGGTCCCCGCGCGCCTGTCCCTCGCCGACGCCATCGCGCTCGCGCGTGAGCACAGCCCCGCCTACCGTCAGGTCCTGAACGATCGCGGCCCCGCCGCCTGGGGGACGCGCAACGCCTATGCGAGCTTCCTTCCCGCGGTGAGCGCATCGGGCGGGATGGGGTACGCCGGTGCGGGGCAGCAGCGCTTCCTCACGCAGGCGTTCACGCAGTCCGTCAGCACCTGGTCGACGAACTACAACCTCGGCCTCAATTTGGAGCTCTCGGGGTCCACGTTCGCTCAGCCCGGCCTGGCAAAGGCGCAGCTCGCGGCGGTCGACGCCGACATCGTCGGGGCCGAGACGAACCTCATCGCGACGATGACCGACCAGTACCTGACGGTGTTGCAGGCGCGCGCGAACACGTCCGTCGCGCAGACGCGGGTCGATCACGACGCGCAATTTCTCGAGTTCGCGCGCGCGCGCTTCCAAGTCGGGCGGGCGACCCTGATCGACGTCCGCCAGGCCGAAGTCGCCCGCGGGCAGGCGGCGGTCGCACTGCTCCGGGCGCAAACCGTGATGGCGGTCGAGAAGCTGCGCTTGTTCCAGGTCATGGGGGTGGCACCCCCCACCGACGTCGCCACGATCGAGCTGACGGACACGTTCCCCGTGTCGGCGCCGCCGTGGAAGCTCGAGGAGCTGCTGACGATGGCTGAAGCGCAAAACCCATCCCTCAAGGCGCTGCGCGCCCGCGAGAACGCCGCCAGCTGGGCGGTGCGCGCGGCGACGTCGAGCTATGGACCTTCGCTGTCGTTCTCGGCGGGGTGGTCGGGGTTCTCGCAGAAGCTCGCCGACGTCAATCCCGCGATCGCGGCCAGCCAGGCCCAGGCAGACACGAACAACGCCGTGTGCCAGTACGAGAATACCGCGTGGCTGAACGGCGGCTTCACGCCGCTCCCCTGCTCGCTGATCTACGACCAGGCGCTGGCCCAGCAGCAGGCGATTCGGGATGCGCAGTCGGCGTATCCGTTTCATTTCACCAACCAGCCGTTCCAGGCCCAGCTCACGGTGAGCATCCCCATCTTTGCAAACTTCTCACGACCGTTGCAGGTGTCGCAGGCCAAGGCACAGCGGGACGACCTGACGGAATCGGTGCGGGCGCGCGGGCTCGAGGTGCGCACCCAGGTGAGCCAGGCCCACCTCACGCTCGGGACGGCGTTCCGGGCGATCGGGATCCAGGACACCAGCCGCGCGGCGGCGCGCGAGCAGCTCCAGCTCGCCACCGAGCGGTACCGGGTCGGCTCGGGGACGTTCTTCGAGCTGCTCGATGCCCAGCTGGCGCAGATCAACGGGGAGTATGAATACGTGAACGCGGTCTATCTGTATCACAAAGCGGTGGTGGACCTCGAGGCGGCGGTCGGCCGCCCGCTGCGGTGAGCGCGCGATGCTGAACGACATGTCCAACCGGACCAAGCTCATCCTCGGGATCGTCGCCGTCCTCGTGCTCGCCGGCGCGGTCGCGGGGACCGTTCACGCCCGCCGGAAACGTGAGGTCGAGGTGCGCGAGGAGCCGGTCGTACGGCGTGACCTGGTGGCCGCCGTTACCGCGAGCGGCAAGATCCAGCCGAAGAAAAAGGTGGACATCAGCACCGATATCACCGGCCGCATCATCAAGATCCTGGTGCACGAAGGCGACGTGGTCGCCCAGGGACAGCTGCTGCTTCAGATCGATCCCACCGTCTACGAAGCCAACCTGCAGCGCGCGCAGGCCGCGTATTCCACGGCGGGCGCCGCTGCGGTGCAGGCACGGGCCAACCGCGACCAGGCCCAGCGCACGCTCCGCCGCACCCAGGAGCTGCACGATCAGAACCCCAACCTGATCTCGGCCGAGCAGCTCGAGCAGGCGCAGACCGCATCGGCCATTGGCGATGCCAACCTGCAGGCCGCCGAGCATCAGGTGGATCAGGCGCGGGCGTCGGTGCGGGAAGCCCGCGACAATCTCCGCAAAACGCGCCTGCTCGCGCCGATGGCCGGGCGCATCACGCGGCTTCCGGTCGAGGAGGGCGAGGTCGCGGTCCCGAGCACGTTCTCCAAGGACATCGGGCTCCTCATGACCATCTCCGACCTGTCCGTCATCCAGGCGAAGGTCCAGGTGGATGAGACCGACGTCGTCCGGCTCCACCTCGCCGACTCGGTCGAAGTCGCGATCGACGCGTTTCCCGACACCACGTTCCTCGGCCGCGTGACGAAGATCTCGAACAGCTCCATCGACAATCCCGACGCGGTAGCGGGAAGCGCGAACAACCGTGCGGTCGACTACTACGTGGAGGTCACCCTGGACCACCCGCCGGTCGACGTGCGCCCCGATCTCTCCGCCACCGCCCGCATCGTCACCGACACGCGCAGCGCGGTGCTCACCATTCCCATCATCGCCCTGACCGTGCGCGAGAATACCCCGCTCTCCACCGAGACACGGCCCGTGGACACGAGTAGCGTGACGCGCCACCGGCGCGTGACCGAAGGCGTATTCGTCATTCAAAAGGGGCTCGTCACGTTTCGCCCGGTCCGCGTCGGCATCGCGGGCGATGAGCACTTCGAAGTGCTGGAGGGACTCAAGGAAGGGGAAATCATCGCGGCTGGTCCGTATCAAGCGGTGCGAGACCTGAAGGACGGCACCCGCGTCCGGAAAATGAAGCCCGATACCACGAAGGCCAAAAAGCCCGCCTGACCCCGCTCCATGCCCTTCACCGCAGCCGCCCTGCTCGCGCTCCAGGAAGCATGGAATCACAAGCTCCGGTCCTTCTTTACGCTGCTCGGGATCATCGTGTCGGTCGCGTTCCTCGTCGCGGTCGTCGCGATCATCCAGGGGATGAACGCCTACGTGCGCGAGCGGATCGGCGGCGCCATCGTCGGCGCCAACGCCTTCCAGGTGCGGCGTACCCCCATCGTCCTGGGACTGACCGACGACGACGAGATGCGCGCCATCCAGCGGCGCCCGATCATCGCCCCCGAAGACGTGCGCTTCGTGGTCCGGGCGCTCCCGGACGCCCGCGCGGTGGCCCTGCAGTCGGGCTGGCCGACCCCGCAGGCGGACGTCGTATGGCGCGACAAGACCGTAGGTGACGTCCTCGTCTTCGGCGTCACGGCACCCTTCCAGGTGGTGCAGGACTACCAGTTCGCAGCCGGGGAGCCCCTCACCGACGTCGATGTGCGCGAACGCCGGCCCGTCGTGGTGCTCGGCTGGGACATCGCGGAGAAGTTGTTCCCAGACCCGCACCTTGCCATCGGACAAGCCGTGCGCATCCTCGGGCAGCAATACACCGTGCGCGGGGTGGTCGCCAAGAAAGGCACGGTGCTGGGCCAGTCGTGGGACGGCTTCGTGATCATGCCGTTGAGCACCTTCGAAGCCCTGTACGGCCGGCGCCGCACCACGGTGATCTCCGTGAAGATGGCCGACGCCGCGCTGATCAAGGAGGGAATGCAGCGGGCCGAGGAGGCGATGCGTATCGCCCACCGCCTGCGGCCGGAGCAGGCGAACGACTTCACGGTGGACGCCGCGGATGCGCTCGTCAGCTTTTGGAAAAACCTCACCCGGGTGCTGTTCACCGTTATCCCGGCGGTCGTGGCGATCGGCATCGTGGTCGGCGGCATCGTCATCATGAACATCATGATGATGAGCGTGAGCGAGCGGACCCATGAGATCGGGATCCGGAAAGCCCTCGGCGCAACGCACCGCGACATCCGGCGCCAGTTTCTGGCCGAGTCCGTCACCCTGACATCCCTCGGTGGCGCGCTCGGGCTCATCGCCGGTATGGCACTCGCCGGAGTCGTCGCCGCGGCATCGCCGCTCCCCGCGCGCGTGACCTGGTGGTCGGCCGCTGTGGCGCTGGCGCTCGGCGCTGGCGTCGGCATCGTCTTCGGGGTCTACCCCGCCGCCCGCGCCGCCCGGCTCGACCCGGTGGAGGCGATGCGGCACGAATGATGGGACGTGAGGCATGAGGGTGCATTCCGTCGTGGAAGCCTGGTTCATCGCGCTCGACCAGCTGCGCGCCAACAAGCTCCGCTCCGGGCTCACCATCCTGGGCGTCGTGATCGGCGTCGCGACCGTGATGGCGATGGCGTCCATCGTGCAGGGGATTCGCGACCAGATCATGACCTCCATCGAGGTCGCGGGCCCCACGACGTTCTATGTCATGCGCTTCTTTTCGACCACGCCGCTCAATCCTGACGCGTTGCCGAAAGAGGTCCGGGTGCGCCCGGTCCTGAATGCGGAGGAGGCGGCGGCGATCGCCCGGCTCCCCGATGTCCGCTACGGCGGCATCTGGGTGCAGCTGTTTCAGCGGATCGAGTTCGAGGGCGCGCACACCCAGATCGTCACGGTGTTCGGAGCGGACGATCAATACATGGAGATCCAGGGCGGGACGCTCCTGAACGGCCGGTTCTTTACTGCGTCGGAAGTCCGCACGGGTGATGCCGTGGTGGTGCTCGAGGAGCGGTTCGCCGACAAGCTGTTCGGACGCCTGCAACCGCTGGGTCGCTTCGTGCGTTTGGGCGGCCGGCCGTTCCGGGTGATCGGCGTCTACCAGAATCCCGAGAACATCTTCCAGCCCCCGAGCCAGGAAATCGGCGCCATCATCCCATTCCTGGCGGCGCAGCGGTTCTTCAAGTACGACGAGACCAATGCGCTCTGGATCGTCGTCAAACCGAGGGACGGCGTGACCGTCTCGCACGCCATGGACGAAGTCGCCGTGCAGCTGCGCCGGCTGCGGGGAGCGCGCGCCGGGGACCCGAACACGTTCGATCTCATCACCCAGGATCAGATCCTCGACACGTTCAACAAGCTGACATCCATGTTCTTCCTGGTGATGATCGTGCTCTCGAGCGTGGCACTGCTGGTCGGCGGAATCGGCGTCATGGCGATCATGATGGTCTCCGTGACGAGCCGCACGCGCGAGATCGGCGTGCGGAAGGCCATGGGGGCGACGCGACGGGCGATCCTGTGGCAATTCCTCGTGGAAGCCGCGTTCCTCACGTTCCTGGGAGGCGTGATCGGGGTACTGGTGGGAGTGACGATGGCCCAGACAATTCAAATCGCCCTGAAGCTGCAAACCTCGGTACCGGTCTCGGCGACGCTGGTGGCGTGCGTCGTCTCGGTGCTCATCGGACTCATCTTCGGGATCACCCCGGCGGCGCGAGCGGCGCGGCTCGATCCGATTGAGGCATTGCGACATGAGTAAGGCGGCGGGCGGGCGGGCAGGCGGTCAGGCGGTCGGAGAGGCATCCCCGGTAGATCTACTCGCGATCGCCGCGCATCGCGACGACGTGGAGCTGACCTGTGGCGGCACCCTGGCGAAGGCCGCGCGCGCCGGTCGCCGTGTGGGCATCGTGGACCTCACGCAGGGCGAAACCGGGACGCGCGGCGACGCCGCGACCCGCGCCGCGGAGGCCGGGCGCGCCGCGGAGACACTGGGTGTGCAGGTACGGCTGAACGCCGGCCTGCGGGACGCCTATCTCGCCAACGACGAGGCGTCGCGGCGGCGCGTGGTGGAGCTGATTCGCATCACGCGACCACGGGTCGTGATCCTCCCCTTCCCCATCGGACGCCACCCCGATCACCGTATCGCCGCGGAGCTCGGCCGGGACGCATGCTACCTGGCCGGCCTGGTCAAGTACGACGCGCCGGGCGAGCCGCACCGGCCGTTCAAGGTGCTGCACGCGCTCGCCTATCGCGAAGATCCCGTCAAACCCACGTTCGTCGTGGACATCTCCGACACCTTCGAGCTCAAGTTGGAGGCGATCCGCTGCTACGCCTCGCAATTCGAGGGCGTCCAGGCCGCGGGCGAGATCTTCCCCGCGGGGCGTGACCTCTACGAGCTGATTCGCATTCAGTCGGCGCACTACGGCTCGCTCATCCGGAAGCCGTACGGCGAGCCGTATTTCTGCTCATGAAACGTTGGAAGTGCAGGATGTGCTGCAGCTTGGCGTGGCTTCGCTGTAGTCCTTAGATTCCCGCCAGATGCCCAAGCGTCTGGTCTATCTCGACAACGCCGCGACCACCGCGGTCCGCCCCGAAGTGCTCGAGGCCATGCTGCCGTACCTCGGCAAGGAAGCCTTCGGGAACCCCTCGTCCGCGCACCGCTTTGGGCGCACGGCACGCGCGGGCGTCGAGGAAGCCAAGCGCGCGATCGCCGCAGCAGTGGGCGCCGAGCCGAACCAGGTGATTTTCACATCGGGCGGCACCGAGGCCGACAACCTGGCGGTGGTCGGCGCGGCGTTGGCGTCGCGCGACCGCGGCGGACCGTTTCGGGTCGCCGTGTCGGCTATCGAGCACAAAGCCGCGATCGCCGCCGCGCACTTCGTCACCCACCTCGGAGGCCAGGATTTTCTGGTCCCCGTCACCGCCGCCGGGATGGTGGAGCCGCAGGCGCTCGATGCCGCGCTCGCGCTGGGTGTCGGCGTCGTGAGCGTCATGTGGGTCAACAACGAAGTCGGGGTGGTGCAGCCGATCGCGCTCCTGGCCGCCCGCTGCGCCGCAGCCGGCGTCGCGTTCCACAGCGACGCCGTGCAGGCGCTCGGCAAGGTGCCGGTGTCGTTCCGGGACTCAGGCTGCACCATGCTGAGCATCTCGGGTCACAAGATTGGCGCCCCCAAGGGCGTCGGCGCTCTGTTGGTGCGCGACCGGCGCACGGTCGAGGCGATCGTGCACGGCGGCGGACAGCAGTTCGGGCTGCGGCCGGGGACGGAGAACGTGCCTGGGATCGTAGGGTTCGGGAAGGCGGTGACGCTTGCCGTCGCAGAGCAACAGGAGCTGGCGGGCCGGCTCGCGCCGCTGCGCGACACACTGGAGCGGCAACTCCTCGCGATCGTCCCCGACGCCGTGATCCATGGGTCGCGGGCCGAACGCGCCCCGCACATCGCGAATGTCTCGATCCCGGGAACCGACAGCGAGGCGATGCTGATGCACCTGGACCTCGCCGGCATCGCGTGCTCCGCCGGCTCCGCTTGCAGTACGGGTGCGGTGGAGCCCTCGCACGTGCTCAGCGCGATGGGCGTCCCGCACGACCTCGGCGTCGCCGCCCTGCGTTTCTCGTTCGGGCGGGACAACACGCCGGAGGATGTCGACGCGGTGGTCGCCGCCATGCCGACGATCGTCGAGAAGGTCCGGGCCCTGGCGGCCGTACTGCATCGATGAGGCAGCGCGTGCTGGTCGCCATGTCGGGCGGGGTGGATTCCTCCGTGGCCGCTGCTCTTTTGGTTGAGGCCGGCTATGACGTCGTCGGCGCCACCATGAAGCTGTTCTGCTACGGCGACGACGTCCCCGACCGGCCCTGCTGCTCGCTCGACTCCATTGCCGACGCGCGTCTCGTCGCGCACAAACTCGGCATCCCGCACTACGTCATCAATCTCGAGGACCGCTTCGGGCACGACGTCATCGAGAATTTCGTCGCCGAGTATGCCCGCGGCCGGACGCCGATCCCGTGCGTGCGCTGCAATTCGTTCACGAAGTTCCGTGACTTCCTGCACCACGCCGATGCGCTCGATTGCGCGTACCTCGCCACCGGACACTATGCGAATGCGCGGGACGGGGCGCTGTATCGCGCGCGCGACCTCGCCAAGGACCAGACGTATTTCTTGTGGGGCATCGACCGCGCGGTGGTCGCCCGCATGCTCACACCCGTGGGCGCGCTCACCAAGCGCGAGACGCGCGACATGGCGCGCCGGCTCGGGCTCGCCACCGCCGACAAGCCCGAGTCGGTCGAGATCTGTTTCGTCCCGAACGACGACTACGTCACCGTGCTCGAGCGTCACCTCCCCTCCGACGCCGCCGCCCTTTCGCCGGGACCGCTCGTGACCGTCGCCGGTGAAGTGATCGGCAGTCATGACGGATTCGCGCGTTACACGATCGGTCAGCGGCGCGGCCTCCCTGGGGGATTCCCCGAGCCCATGTACGTCGTCGACATCCGCCCGGTCACCCGCGAAGTGGTGATCGGCCGGGGCGATGAACTGTTCGGACACGAAGTGTCTCTCGAGGAGGTCAACTGGCTCGCCGAGCCCCTCCGTGCAGGCGACGAAGTACTGGTGCAGTGCCGCTATCGCGCGAAGCCCGTCCCGGGCATGGTTCGTGCCCACGAACCGTCCGCGCTGCGGCTCCAATTACTCGAGCCGGTGCGCGCGATCACGCCCGGGCAGTCCGGTGTGCTGTACGACACAGACGGCCGCCTCCTGGGCGGCGGGGTGATCGGCTAAGACTCGGTCCGACCGGGTGGCACGTGTCGAGGATCACCGCCGCTTGGCCCACATGAGACTGAGATTGCGCCCGCGAACCAATCAGTACTGACGCGCCCTAGCCGTACTCTCTCCGGAGGCAATAATGCCGTTGCATTTCAGAGCCGTACTGTGCTCGGCGCTCGGGCTGGCGCTCGTCCTGGCTGGGTGCAAAGACTCCACCGGTCCCGTCGGGACCCTCAACGATCCCGCCACCACCGGCGCTCAGGCCGCGGCGCTCGACAGCGCGCTCGCCGCTCCGGCGGTCGCAAGCTTCCAAGCGTTGGGCGGCCAGATCCAGGTGCCGGCCACGGCGAGATTCGCCGCCGGCGCCATTCGGTCGCTCGCCATTCCCGCGGGGCAGGATCGCTACGTCGCGCTGGCGCGCCAGACCCGCGCGCTCCAGCAAGCAGTGCCCAACTTCGCGACCATGAGCGCGGGGGGGATCTTCCCCGACTCGCTGCTCGGCTCCGTGTACGCCTGGAACACCGACTCGGGGCACTACACGCGCAGCTCGCCGACCGGCGGCCCGGCCAACGGTGTCCGCTTCCTGTTGTACGCGACCGCGTCCGGGGCCGAATCGCCCTCGCTCCCGCTGGTGCAGCTCGGCTACGCGGACTTCACGGATGAGAGCAGCGGCGGGACGACCACGCTGCACATCGTCGTCAAGAACAACGCCGGGACGGCCACGTTCCTCGACTACACCTTCAGCGGCTCCGGCAACAGCTCGAGCTTCACCGCCTCGGTGGTCGGGATGGTGACCAACGGACTCGCCGGGAACGCAAACAAGACGCTGACCTTCAGCATCGCGGTCTCGGGTACGCCCTCGTCGATCACGCTCACGGTGAACGTGACGCTCAACAACCCGGCCGTCACGGTACAGGAGACGGTCACCGTCACCGACAACCCGACCGCGCTCACGCTCACGGTGAACTTCGCGTTCACGCGCCCGGGTGAAACGGTGCGGCTGGTAGGCTCCGTGTCGATCCTGCACGCGGACGACTCCGCCACGTTCAATGTGGCGGTCACGGTGAACGGCGGCACGTACTGCTCGGTCACCGGAGGCACCCATCAGCCGGTCATCACGCGAGCGGGCGGAGGTCAGATGACGGCCGCCGAGCTCATCGCGATGGGGCACGTGCTGAACGCTGCGGCCGATGTTTCCGAGCACGTCACGGCCATGCTCGAGCCGGCACAGAGTATCGTCGGCTTCTAACCCGGCTCACACCGGCGAATCCGCTCCCCCGTCGGGCCTTGGCCCGGCGGGGGAGTTCGCTTGTGGGGCCCTGCGTGTGCATCCTACGGGCATGATGTACCACACCCTCGCGACCGCGGTGCTGATCGTGCACGCCCTGTTCGTGGTGTTCGTCGTGTTCGGCGGCTTCCTGGCGTGGCGGTGGCGCCGGGTGGCCTGGGTGCACGTCCCCGCCGCCGTGTGGGGTGTGGCGATCGAGTTCGCTGGATGGGTCTGTCCCCTGACGCCGCTGGAAAACGCGCTGCGCGCCCGCGCGGGGCTCGCCGGATATCCCGGGGGATTCGTCGAGCACCACCTGACCGCGTGGCTGTACCCCGTCGGCCTCACGCCCCCGACGCAAGGCTTGCTCGGCACCCTGGCGCTGCTCGTGAACGTCGCCGTCTACGTCATCATGTGGCGGCGGACACGCCACCGCGCGCTGGATCATTGCTAGATTCGGGACCGTGGGAGTCCACCGAGACGGCTTCAACGAGAGGGGGCACGATGATTAGGGCGTCGTACCGGCAGTACCTACCGCTGCTCCTGATGCTTGCGCTTGCGGCATGCGGCGGCCAGGACAAGGGGTCCAGCTCAGACCACTCAGCCGGTGCGGGCAGCGCCGAGCTGACGGAATATCAGCGGGACAGCATGCTGTCCACGTCCACTATCCCCGGCGCGCGCGGCGTCGGCGGGGCGATGCGAGCGGCGGACGCGACGAGCGGCGGGATCCGCACTTCGGAGAACGTCGATCCGTAACCTCGCGATGCTCGGACTGGTGGTCGCGGCGGTGGCCGCGTGCAGCCCACCGCGTCCCTGCGCGTCGCGGCAGATGCGGGGCGCGAGCCGCGCGTCGGTTCCCTACGTCGGGCGCTGGCGCGTGGCGCACGGCGACACGCTCACGCTCCCCGAATTGGGTGACCGTTTCACGCTCACCGAGCTGATCCTCGATACCGGACGAGTCGAGACCGGCTCGGCGTGCCGGTTCGCCGGCGCCATCGTGTTCGCATCGCCGCGCGCCGGACCGTTCACGGTGACATGGATCGGCCGCGAATCCCAAGCGTTCGTGTATGGCTGGCCGGCCGATCTGGGGCCGTTCGGGGGTATCGGCCTGTCGCTCAACGGCGACTCGCTGCATGGCGCCCTGCTGTTCGACTCCCGACTCGGGATCCAGGTGAAGCCCGGCCTGACGGCCCGGTTCGTGGCCAGGCGCACCGCACCGCAGTAAGTTTCGGGCCCGAATCGCGGAGGTCCGGATGCCGTTTTCTCCCCAGGAGCGAGCGGCGCTGATCGAGCGGTATGCACGGGGCCCGGCACTGCTCAAGGCAGCCCTGGCCAAGGTCCCGCGCGACGCGCTCACCTGGCGCCCCGATCCGAACAGGTGGTCGGCGCATGAAATCGTGGTGCATTGCGCCGACTCGGAAACGAACGCACATGCGCGTTTGCGCTATTTGCTCGCCGAGCCGAAGCCCGTGATCCAGGGGTACGACCAGGATCGCTGGGCCCAAACGCTGGACTACCATGCTCTCCCGCTCGAGCCGGCGCTGGCGACGGTCGAGGCGGTGCGCGCCAACACGGTGCCGATCTTGAAACGGATGTCCGAGCAGGATTGGCGGCGCAAGGGCCAGCACACCGAATCGGGCACCTACGCCGCCGAAGACTGGCTCGCGATCTACGCCGCGCACCTCGAGAAGCACGCGGGACAGATCGAGCGCAATCTGGCCGCCTGGGGGGACCGATGAAGGGCCTGCTGTTCCGCCTCGTGATCACCGCGCTCGGCCTGTGGGCCGCCGCCACCATCGTGCCGGGGATGGCCATCGCCGGCATCGGCAGCCTGATCGTGGCCGCGCTCCTGCTCGGGCTCGTGAACGCGATCATCCGGCCGGTCATCCTCATCCTGACCCTGCCGCTGACGCTCCTCACCCTGGGGTTGTTCATCTTCGTGGTGAACGGGATCTCGCTCGCCCTCGTCGCGTGGCTCATGCCGGGTTTCACACTCAGCGGTCTCTGGGCGGCGATCCTGGGTTCGATCGTCGTGGGCCTCACGAGCTGGTTCGCGTCCGCCTTCGTGGGCAGCTCCGGGCGCATCGAGCACATCAACCGCATCGAAACCACCGGACGACGGATCGACTGATGGATCGCGTGTTTTTTCTCTGCGGGACCGTATCGGCGTTCGTCGCCGTGGCGGCGGGGGCGTTCGGCGCCCATGCGCTCCGGGCCCGCCTCGGGCCCGACCTGCTGGCCGTGTTCGAAACGGCCGCGCGGTACCAGATGTATCACGCGCTCGCGCTCATCGCGGTCGCCTGGGCGACGACCCGGTGGGATACTGCCCCGCTCCGCACGGCGGGATGGCTGTTCGTCGCCGGGACGATCCTGTTCTCGGGAAGCCTGTATCTGCTCGCGCTCACCGGCGTCCGCGGGCTCGGCGCCGTCACGCCCTTCGGGGGGCTCTGCTTCCTTGCCGGGTGGCTCCTGCTCGCCGTCGGCGCGTGGCGCGCCTGACGGCGCGGGGGTGGCTGCTCGCCGCGGTGAGCATCCTCTACGCCGCGATCGCGATCCCGGTCGGGATCCACAAGGGCCTCGATCTCGAGATTCACATCAAGGTGGCGCAGGGACTGCTCGCCGGCCAACCCGTGTACACGGCGGCTCCCAGCATCGGAGTGTGGTGGCCGCCCTTCGCCATTCTGGCCCTGACGCCGTTCGCCCTGCTCGCGAACATCAGCATGGCGTTGGCGAAGGGCGTATTCGCAGGCGTAGGCGTCGCGTGCCTCACGTGGAGCATCGCCCGTTTCGGACGCGAAGGACGACCCTACCTCGCCCTGGCGATCACCGCGGTGGCCGTCCCGATCCAGATCAACTTCGACTATCTGAACATCAACGCGGTGCTGCTTGGCCCTGGTCGTGGCGGCGGGGTTCGATCTCGCCCGGGGCCGCGACGCCCGCGCGGGCGTGTGGCTCGGGCTCGCCACCGCGCTCAAGGCGTTTCCAGCATTGTTGCTGCTGTACGTCGTGTACCAGCGCCGCTGGCGCGCCGCCGCGACCGGCGTGGGCGTCGCGCTCGGCCTCAGTGTATGCGCCCTGCTCCTGTCCGGGGTGTCCGGCGCGCTGACGAGCGCCCAGGTGTGGCTGGCGAATTCCAGCACCGGCGGCTGGGTCCTGCATCCCCGCAACCAGTCGCTCCCCGCATTGCTCGGCCGCGCGGGCGTGCCGAACGAAATCGCGATCGCGATCGACCTGCTGCTGCTGGTGCTGGCGGCCGTTGCGCTGCGGCGCTCAACCTCTCCCGACGACGTGGTGGGGGATGTCGGCATCGTGATTCTCCTCGCCGTCCTGGTGTCGCCGATTGGGTGGGATCACTACTACATGCTCGCGTTCCCGGCCTGGGTCGCCGCGCTGTCGCGCGCGCCCGCGCTCTGGACGCGGAGCACGCGCATCACGCTTCTCGCCGCCGGAATCGCCACGTCCGGCTTGCTCACAAACGGGTCCGCGACGCTGCGGGGGATCCTCCGCGCACATTCGATGTTCGCCTGGGGTGGGCTCGCGCTCGTGCTCGTGCTGCTGGTGGAGCGGTGGCGCGCGCCGTCGACGCCATCCGAGGCAGAGCCCCTCGCCGAGGGCGTGCACGGTCGATGAACGCCCCTCCGCAGGCGGTCGCCGGGCTGGTGTGGGCGATCATCGGCCCGCCGATTCTGGTGGTTGCGGCGACCCGCGTCCGGCGCGGCCAGCTGTCCCTGCACGCCGGGCTCATGCTCGCGAGCGTGGCGGTCGAGCTCGCCGTCTTCACCGCGTTCATGTTCTTGATGGCCCCGGGGCCCCGGCGTGGCGCCCTCAGCGACCTGCCATTCTTCAAGATCCACCTGACGTTCGCGATCGCCGCGTTCGCCGGGATGGCCTGGCAGGTGGTAAGCCGCGCCGTCGCGCGGCTGCGTCCGTTGCACCGGCACGCGGGTCCCTATGTAGTGTTGGTATGGTGCCTGGCCCTGCTCACCGGGATTTACAATTTCGTGTTCCTGTACGCGATGCACACGTCGTGAAGATTCTCGTCCGCCATCTCCTCATCGCCGCGCTGCCGCTCGTGTGCGGCCTCGCGGCGCGCTACGGCTTCGAACAGGTTCCAGGGGTCCTGCAGCGCGATGGTCGGTCCCTTGTTCTCGTCGAAGTGTCACGGGCGCCAGCTCGAATACCAGCTGCTGGCACAGACCCTCGGAACGGCATTCGGTGCGCTGATCGTGGGGCTGGTCGGTTTCTGGCTCGAAATGCGGCGCCGTCGTGTAGTAAATCACCAGGATCCCACGAGAGGTGACCTATGACGCTGAAACACATCGCTTGTACCCTGGCATTGGTCCTCGGCGGTCCGGCGACCCTCGCGGCCCAGGATTCGACCGCTGCCCCCGAGGCCGCTCCCGCTGCGGCTCCGAGTCTCACTGTCATGGAGGCAGTCATCGCGCGATCGGTGGTCGACCGCGTGGCACAGGACACCGGGACCGCGTTTCCCGCCGCCGTCGGACAAGTCGTCTGCTGGACCAGGATCTCCGGCGCGACGGCCGGCACCACGGTGCATCACGTCTGGTTTTTCGGCGACACCCAGGTAGGAGACGTCGAGCTGACGCTCGGCGGCTCACCGTGGCGCACGTGGAGCCGGAAGACGGTGCCCGCAGAGGCCACCGGCGCGTGGCACGTGGAGATCCGGGACGCCAGCGGCGCGGTGCTCCGCCGGGTCGATTTCACGGTCGGAGGGTAGGTCGCCCCCCTGACGACCGACGCTGCTATAGGCGGAGAAGGCCCTCCGCCTATAGCAGCGACCGTCCCCCCTGAAAGCTTGACCGGAGGCCATTCTCAACGGTTTACGGCCCGCTCCACTTGCGTGTGGGGCGCGAAAGTGAATGTTGGTGTGCCGAAAAAGGGGAGAGCCGGACGTGATTTCCTGGGAACAGGCCATATCGAAGCAACTGCGCGTGCTGCGCCTGGAGACCATTCGTAACAAGCTCCTGGCGTTCGCCGTGCTCGCGACCCTCATTCCCTCCTGCTCCACGGCCTGGGTCTCCTACACGCACAACAAGCGGTCGCTGGGTGAGAAGATCAAAGCCCAGCTGCAGAGCGTGAGCTCCGAGACCGCCCGGGAGATCGATCTCTGGCTCAAGGAGCGGCTCTACGACCTGCGCGTCTTCGCCAGCTCCTACGAAGTCTCGGAAAATGTCGACCCCAGCGCCAAACCGGGGCGCCGCGGCCTCACCCGGCTCAACGACTACCTCACGTCGGTCCGGGAGCGGTTCACCGACTACGAAGAATTGATGGTGATGGACATGTCCGGCCGTGCCGTGGCGACCAGCGCCGCGCGCACCGGTCCGGTGCGTCTGCCCACGAACTGGCTCAACGACGTTCGCGCCAACGGCGCCGCCGTGGGCGAGCCCTATTGGGACGACGTCCACGCCCGGGTCGTGTTGATCGCCGCGGTCCCGATTCGCCTCGCCAATGGGCGCTTCATGGGCGCGCTGATGGCCAAGTTGAACATCGGTACGGTGGACGACCTCCTGAAGCGCGTGGTCCCCGCACCGTCGGGGCAGATGTACCTGATCACGGCCCAAGGGAAGGTCATCACGAATTCCCAGGTCGGCTCGACGCAGCCGATCCGCTCGCAGCTCCCCAAGGCCACCATGCTGGCGTTGCTCAAGCGCCAGGCGACCACCCTCGAGTACAATGGGTTCGACCAGCATCGCGTCGTGGGAGCCCTGCGGCAGATCCCCCGCCTCAACTGGAGCGTGGTCGCCGAGATTCCCGTGCGGGTGGCGTACGAGCAGGTGATCCGGCTCCGGAACGAGACGGCGCTGATCGTCACCGCGCTGCTCGCCGGCGTCGGATTGCTCGCCTACTTGCTCGGCCTGCTCATCGTGCGCCCGCTGGATCGCCTCACCCGCGGGGCCGCGGAGGTCGCCGCCGGCGATTTCGCGGTCGACCTGCCGGTCACGAGCGGCGGCGAAGTCGGGTATCTCACAGAAGTCTTCAACAACATGGTGGACCGGCTGCGCGTCGGCCGGAATGAGCTGGAGCGCCTCTCCATCACCGACGGGTTGACCAAGCTCTACAACCGCCGCCACCTGATGGAGACCATCACCAACGAGATCCACCGCTGCCGCCGCCACAAGCGCGTCATGAGCGTGGTGATGGTGGACGTCGACGAGTTCAAGAAGTACAACGACGAGTTCGGCCACCTCGCCGGCGACCAGGTCCTGGTCCAGGTGGCGACGGTGTTGCGCGAGTCGACGCGCGACGTGGATTGCGTGGCCCGCTATGGCGGCGAGGAATTCCTGCTGGTGCTGCCGGAAACCCAGATGGATGGCGCCGCGCAGGTGAGCGAACGCATTCGGGACCATCTGGCCGAAACGAAGTTTGCCGTCGGGAAGATCACGCTGAGCATCGGGATCGCCGAGTTCCCCACCGACGGCGATTCCCCCGAGGCCGTGATCGCGAGCGCGGATGCGGCGATGTACCAGGCGAAGCGTGCGGGCCGCGACCGCGTCTCCACGGCCAAACGAAGCGAGACACGCGCCACGCGCCGGGGTGGCTGACCGCGCCGCTCCCCCGTTAGTGGCTCGCCCCCTGCCGTTTCCCGACGAACGTATAGAAGATCCAACCGCTGCGACCGCTCTCGTCACTCACCCGCACCCACACATCCGCGTACGAATACCCGAGCAGCGGCGTCCCCGCATCGAGCGTGAACAGCACCTTGAAATTGGTGCCCGGGCCGTCGCGCACGTTGCCGCGCACCAGGGTCTGGAGCTGCAGGGGAAGCGCGAACAGCACCTCACCGGGCCGCAGCGCCCCGCGGACCGAGCTCGTCAAGCGCGTCTGGCTCCGGGCCGCCAGGTTCTTGGCCTGATTCGCCAGGTAGAGCGCGCCGCCGTAGTTCTCCTCGTCAAACTCCTTCGTGCCCATGCGCAACAGCTGCTCGGCTTGCGCGGCCTCGGCCGTCCCGAGCTGGCCGGCGGCGGTTTTCAGCGCCTCAATGGCGATCTCCGCTTCAGCGATCGCGGATGCTGCCTCCGCCTTGCTCGCGAGGGTCTGCAGCTTCGCCATCGCCCGCACCACCTCCTGCCGGGCCTCGTCCAGCTTGGCCTGGAGGTCTCCGACCTGCGCTTCCCCTTCGAGGAGCCGCAATTCGAGGCGCGCGGTGTGTTGCTCGAGGACGTTGATGCTTTCGGCCATGGCGCGCGTGCTCTTGGAGACCGATTTCTGCGCCGGCGCCGGTGGTGGCGCGGCCTTGCGGGATTTGCCCGGGCAGGCCGCGACGAAGGCGGCCAGTCCGGCAAGCGTCAGATACATTCCGATCCCACGCGAAGCTGTCAACACGCCCCCGGTGCGCCGTGCGGCGCAAGTCGCCAATCGGATGGTAGACGCCTGAACAACTGGGGCGGGAGGACTCGAACCTCCAACTTCCCGGTTAACAGCCGGGCGCTCTGCCAATTGAGCTACACCCCAAAAAACAGTCGTACGTTGCTAAGACGCTAAGACGCTATGCGAGCGTCTGGCCGTCTTAGCGTCTTACCGTCTTAGCGTCTGCCCAACAAAACGCCCCCAGTGCCGGGGGCGTAGCCTTCGTGAACCTGATCGACGGGCTACGCGACGCGGTTCCCTGCGTTGGTATTCGGCGCACGCACGGCAGGTGAATTCACGGGGCCAAGACTATCATGGCCGCCGACCTCTGAGCAAGGGGAGGGGCCAAGTTAGTGCTTGATCCCCACCTTGTCCGCAAATTCGCGTGCCGCGGCTTCCTGTTCCACCGTCAGGTTTTCCGGAATCTCCACCCGCACCTCGACGTACTGGTCGCCGCGTCGGCCCATCTTCTCGATGCCCTGCCCCGGGATCCTGAACTTCTGACCGTGCTGCGTGCCGGGGGGGATGCGCAGCACGACCTTCCGCCCATCGAGCGTCTTGACCTTGATCTTGGAGCCGAGCATCGCCTGCATCACGTTGATCGGCACCACGCACAGCACGTCGAGCCCCTCACGCCTGAAAAACCGATCGGGCTCGACTTGAAACACCACCACGATGTCCCCGCGCCCCCGTGCGCCTTCGCCCTTCAAGCGCATGCGCGCGCCGTCCTCGGTCCCGGGCGGCACCGTAATCGCCAGGCGCTTCTCGACGCGCACGTCCCCCGATCCGCGGCAGGTCGGGCACGGCTCTGACGGGACCTTTCCCTTCCCGCGACATACCGGGCACGGCCGGTTCACCGCGAACCCGCCCTGGCCGAACGAAACGGTCCCGCGACCGCGGCACTCGGGGCAGGTCGAAATCGATCGCTCCGGGCGCGGCCCCGCTGCCGCTGCACATCGGGCACACCTCGGTGAGCCCCAGCACGATCGGTACCTTGCCCCCCAGAGCCGCCACGCGGAACGGAATCGTCACGGTGGTCTCGACCTCATCGTCGGGCTCACCGCCGCGGCCCTCCCCGCGGCGGCCGAAGATCGACGAGAACAGGTCGCCGAGCCCCCCAAAGGACCCGTCCGAGGCATCGAAGTCGACACCGCCGCCGCTCCCCGGCCCTGGCCGCCCCGCACCCCAGCCGGCCCCCGCCCCGGCGAACGCGCCGTAGCGGCGCATCTCGTCGTACTTCTTCCGCTTGGCGGGGTCGCTCAGCACGTCGTGCGCTTCGTTGACCTCCTTGAAGCGCTCGACGGCCTGCGGATTGTTGGGGTTGCGATCGGGATGGTGCTGCTTCGCGAGCCGCCGAAACGCCTTCTTGATCTCGTCGGTCGTCGCCGTCTCCGAGACGCCCAACGTCTGGTAGTAGTCCCGCGGCGCTGCCATTACCCTTCCCCCGTCCCTCGTCCCGCGTCCCCTTGCCAGGTGAGCACCTGCACCCGGGCCGGCCGGATGAGCAGGTCCCCGAGCTTATACCCCGCCTGGAGGACGGCCCCGACGGTGTGGTCCTGGGCGGGCGTGGCCGCCGGCGCCGTCGTCACGGCCTCGTGCAAGTTGGGGTCGAACACGACGCCCACCTGGTCCATGCGCCGCACGCCCGCCGCTTCGAGCTCTTTCCAAAACTTCCGCTCCACCAGGTTGACGCCCTCGTGCAGCGTCTTGGCGTCGGTCCGTGCGGGGTCCACGCCGGCAAAGCGGGAGAGATCGTCCAGGGCATCGACCAGGCGGCCCAGAAGGGCTGCCTGCGCCTTCGCCCACAGCTCGCCACGCTCCTTCCCTGTTCGCCTGCGAAAGTTGTCGTACTCGGCGGCGAGCCGGAGATGCCGATCGGTGAGCTCCGCCAGCTGCGCGTCGGCTCCCGAAGCGCTCGTCTCCACGGCATCCGCGACCTGCTCCCCCTCCGTCCCGCTCGGGTCGAGGCCTTTGGAATCGTTGGGTCGATCGGTGTCGTGGCTCATATTCCGCGCGAACTGAGAAATGTAAGGATGTCGGCAATCACCTGCTCGCGCTGCGGATCGTGCAGCACCTCGTGAAACATCTCCGGGTACCACTTCACCTCGTGCTCGGCGAGGCCGTCGGCGAAGGCCCGCGCCGCGTGGGCGTCCACGATCCGGTCTTCCCCTGCGAGGAGAAACAGCAGCGGAACGTCGATCCGGGCGCCGTCCGCCGCCACGGCGCGCTGCGCCCACTGGATCTCGCGCCACGCCCCGGGCGTCATCCGGCCGTGCACCACGGGGTCGGCCTCGTAGGCGGCGTTGATCGCGGCGTCGCGACTCAACAGGGCCGCGTCGACCGCCGCGGGGATCGGCAGCGTCGGCCAGAGGTCCGCGAGCAGCCGCCCCGCGAGTGTCTTCCACACCGGGGGCGGCGCGGCGAGCGCCAGCCATGGGCAGGAGACCACCGCCGGCCGCGATCGGATCGCCCGGCTGAGTCTCGAGGTAGCGCAGCGCCACCAACCCGCCGAACGAATGCGCCAGCAGCACCTGCGGCGTCTCGGTGTGGCGGCGGCGAACGGCGCGCCTGAACGCCTGAAGGTCCCCCAGCAGCTGGCTGAACCGGGAGAGGTGCCCGCGCCGGCCGCCGGAGCGTCCGTGCCCCCGCTGGTCGAGCACGTAGACGCCGTAGCCCGCGTCGCGCAGCCGCTCCGCCACGTCGCTCCAGCGCCCGGCGTGGTCGAACCACCCGTGCAGCAGCAGGACTGCCGCTCGGGGAGACGGGGGCTCGAAGGCGTCGTACACCAGCTGGGTGCCGTCCGGCGCGGTGAGCGTCGGCATCAGGACGAGTGGCAGCTGCCGGCGCAGCAAGTCGAGCACGGCCTGCGCCGCGCGCGCGCGGACCTCGTCGCGGTCGCCCGGAAACACTCGCCGCACCGTCCGGGTTTCGGCGCCGACGCGGGCGGCCGAGCCACACCGTCCCCACCGGCTTGTCGGGCGTGCCGCCCCCCGGCCCCGCGATCCCCGTGACCGCCATGCTGCAATCGACCGCGAAGACGCGTTGCGCCCCCTCGACCATGGCGCGCACCGTCTGCTCCGACACGGCGCCGTGGGTGTCGAGCGTCTCCTGCGGAACGCCGAGCACGTCGTGCTTGATCGCGTCGGCGTACGCCACCACGCCGCCGATGAACGTGTCGGACGCGCCCGGGATCGCCGTGATCCGCTGTCCCACCAGGCCCCCGGTGCACGATTCCGCGATCCCCAGGCGGTGCCCGCCCTGTCGCAGCCGGGCGAGCACGTGGGCCGCGAGATCGGTGTCGTCATCGCCGTAGTAGTGCTCGTCGGCGAGTCGGGCGAGCCGGCCCGCGGCGTCGGTGAGACGGCGCTCCGCATCGTCCGGCGCGAGACCCCACGCGGTGACCCGCAGATCGACGCCGAGCAGGGAGGGGAGATACGCCAGCGTCAGGGGTGCGATGGACTCTTCGATCGCGCCAACGCGCTCGGCCAAAGCGGACTCAGGGACGCCGGTCGTGCGCACCGTCCGGGAGCGCACCACGCGGGACGCCGGCGCCGGCGCGCTGCACCAGGCGTGGCAGGACCTCCTCCACCAGCAGCCCGCGCATTTCTCGCGGCACCCCCGGCAACAACACCGCCGTGCGACCGTCCGAGTCCTCGATCCAGAGGCCGGGCGCGGTGCCCCGTGGGTTGGGCAGCACCGTCGCTCCCTCGGGGACGTAGGCCTGAGAGCGATTGGCCGCGGGCATGGGCCAGCGGCCCATCCGCTGGAAGCGGGATTCCAGCGCCAGCAGGAGACCCTCGTCGAGCGTGAGCGGCCGCCCGAGCAGCTCCGCGACCACCGTTTTCGTTTCGTCGTCACGCGTCGGGCCCAGGCCCCCGGTGGTGACGACGAAGCCGGTGCGCTCGAGCGCTTCCGCTACCGCGGCGCGGATCGCGTCCGGCCGGTCCGGGATGGTGGTCCGGCGCGTGATCTCGACGCCGGCCGCCGCGAACGCCCGCCCCAGCTCGGCGCCGTTCGAGTCGAGCGTAGCTCCCAGGATCAGCTCGGTACCAATGGTGACGACTTCAAGCTTCACTGGCCGCTCTTGAACAGCTTGCGATACCGGTAGATGTAGACGATGAGCGAGTACACCGTCAGCACCACGGCCCCGAGCAGCGTGATCGCCACCACGGCGCCGTGGAACTTGTCCCAGAAGTTTCGGAACCATCCGGCCCAGGAATGGGCGGCAAGCGCATCCTTCCAGGCAAACCACGCGATCGTCGCGCCGATGAAGACGTTCTGGAAGGCCGCCTTGAGCTTGCCCGGCCCCCCCGCGGGAATCACAACGCCGCGCCGCAGGGCAAACCAGCGGCCGACGGTGACCAGCACTTCGCGTCCCACGAGGATCAGCGCCACCCACACCGGCAGGCTGCCCCACCAGGGGATGCGGTAGTCCACCAGGATCGTGGGGTGGCGCGTGATCCAGTAGATGGGGATCAGCGTGGCGAACAGCAGCAGCTTGTCGGCGATGGGGTCGAGCAGCTGGCCCAGCTCGCTCACCTGCTTGTAGCGGCGCGCCAGGTAGCCATCGAGCATGTCGGAGAGCGCGGCGATGATGAAGATCACCAGCGCGATGACCTTGGGCCAGTACCCTTCGATGAACGGCAGGAGCGCGATGACGGGCGTGAGGCAGATACGCGCGAGCGTCAGGATGTTGGGCCAGGTCCACTGCATGGGACCGCCTTCTAGCTCAGCGTTTTCAGCACCGACTTGCTAACGGCTTTCAATGTATCGAATACGCCATCCCCCCGGACCGCAACGCCCTCGATGTAGCTCGCGTGGCCGATCCACTCACCGCCGATCCGGTCGACGAGGTTCTCCCCGGGGTGGGCCGGATCGGGAACCACCTTCTGCTGCGCCGGATCTTCGATCGGCCATCCCGGATTCAGGGACGATTGCAGATCCTTGATCGGCGCGGCGTTCGGGAGATCGCGCTTGTTGTACTGAATGACGAACGGAATCTTGGTCAGGTCGTATCCGTACTCGGCCATGTTGTCGTACAGGTTCTGCATCGACTCGACGTTGGCCTCCATGCGCTCGATCTGGCTGTCGGCGACGAAGACGATCCCGTCCACGCCTTTCAGAATGAGCTTGCGGCTGGCGTTGTAGTAGACCTGGCCCGGCACGGTGTAGAGGTGAAACCGCGTCTTGAAGCCGCGAATGGTGCCCAGGTCCACGGGAAGGAAATCGAAGAAGAGGGTCCGCTCGGTTTCGGTCGCGAGCGAAATCATCTTCCCCCGGGTGTTGGGAGCCACTTTGCCGTAGATGTGCTCGAGGTTGCTGGTCTTGCCGCCTAATCCGGGGCCGTAGTAGACCAACTTGCAGTTGATCTCGCGGGACGCGTAGTTGATCATCGACATAGCTGCGTCCCCTTAGCTGAAAAGCTTATCAATTTCGTCTTCCGCCCCTTCGAGCAGCCCCTTCTGAGACGAGCTCGGACCGGTGCCGACCCGGTTGAACATTTCCTCGAAGACTTTGTTCAACTGCTCGACGGCATTCCGCGCCTTGAGCTTCACGAGCCCCAGCGTCGTCCGCTGATCGAAGAGCACGACGAGAATCACCCGCTTCGCCACGTCGGCGAGGTACATCGACTCCTTTTCACCTTGATGGACCAGGGAGGCAAACTCCTGCTCGCCGATCATTTTGGCGAGCTGGTCATTGGCGCTGAAGTCGGCGGCGGTGAGCGAAGCGAAGGCGGCGGAGTCGAACTGCGGCGGATCGCCCACGGTGGCCACGAGCTGCCCGGTGCGGTCGACGAGCAAGGCGCAGCGCGCGTTCGACTCGCGCAGGAACGCCTGCAGGTGCTGCTGAATCAGTTTGAAGTCGTTCTCGGAGAACGACCAGCTCGCCGCACCAGCCATGCAGCTCCTCGGTTACGCCCCTTCGGACATGTCGCGTCGCGCTGAGAGGGCCTGCGCGATCGTCACCCCGTCGGCATACTCCAGATCCCCACCCACCGGCAGCCCGCGCGCAATGCGGGTAACGCGCACACCGGTCGGCTTCAACAGCTGCTGCAGATAGGTCGCCGTCACCTCTCCCTCCATGGAGGGATTGGTCGCGACGATCACCTCCCGCACCTCCGAGCCGTTGCTCACCCGCTCGAGCAGCTCCTCGAGCCGCAGCGACTCGGGACCGACGCCGTCCAGCGGGCTGAGCCGCCCGCCCAGCACGTGGTAGCGGCCGCGGAATCGCGCGCTGCGCTCGATCGCCCCGACGTCCGACGCCTCCTCCACCACGCACAGCACTGAGCCATCCCGGCGCGGGTCGGCGCAAATGGCGCAGGGCGCTTCGTCGGTCAGGTTCCCGCACGTGGGGCAGACCGTGACCCGGTCCCGGACCCGCCGAATCGCGTCCGCCAGCCGCCCTGCGAATTCCGGCGGCTGCTTCAACAGATGAAACGTGAGGCGCTGCGCCGTCTTCTGTCCGATCCCGGGCAACTTGGCAAGCTCCGCCACGAGATCTTCAATGGCCGACACGGCGAGCTACAACGGCAGCTGAAACGGGAACGGCAAGCCCGTAGTGAGTTTGCGCACTTCCGCCTGGTACAGCTCGGCGGCGCGCTTCTGCGCTTCCGCCACGGCGGCGAGGACGAGGTCCTCGAGCATCTCGACATCACCCGGATTGACGGCCTGGGGGTCGATCTTGATCGCGCGGATCTGGCCGCGCCCGTCGGCCGTCGCCTGGACCATTCCCCCGCCGGCCGAGCACGTCACGGTCTGCTGGGCGAGCTGGGACTGGATCTCCGAAAGCCGAAACTGCATCTGCTGCCCCAGCTGGAGCAGGTTGGATAAATCCGCCATACGTCGAAAGTTACCCCCCACCCCAACGGGGTGCAAGTTATTCCAGCAGCTCCAGGTCCAATGCCTCCACCGCCGCATCGAGACGTGGATCCTTCGCCCGCAAACCGGTCAACCGGTCCGCGCGCGCGCCGTCTTCCGTCATTCGCGCCGGCCGCCCGCGCGGCGCGGCACCACCCTCGGCCGCCGCCACCTGGACGCGGATCGGCTCGGTCACGTAGCGCCCAACCAGCGGAGCGAGCGCGTCCCGCTGTCGCGCGAGGCCCTCGGCGTGCACGGCGTTCTCCTGCAGCAGGCGAATTGTCACCGTCGTGCCGTCGAGCGCCGCCACCTCCGTCGCCGCCATCAATGCGCCGAGCATCTGGCTCTTGGCGCGCGCATCGGCAACGATCCGGGGCCAGAGACTCCGCAGACGATCGAGCGTCAGGGGGCCAACGTCGGGCGGACTGGCGGTCGGGCGGTCGGGCGGTTGGGGAACCGGTGTCGCACTCGTTACCGGCGTCGCAGGTGCGGCGTCGCGCAACAATGGTGCTTCACCCTTGGCGCTTCCCTCTTCCCGCTTCCCGCTTCCCCGTCCCCCTTCCCCGTCCCCGTCCCAGCGCCTTTATCACCTCCGCCAGCTCCACCGTCCGGTCCATCATCGCCCACCGCAGCAGCAACAGCTCGACGGCCAGGCGCATGTTCCCGCTCGAGCGAATTTGGCGCTCGACCTCACCCAGAACGGTCAACAACCGAACCACGTCGGCGGGCGGCAGGCGGGGCGCGTAGCGGCGGACGAGCGCCTGCAACCCCTCGGTCATCCCGGCGATTTCGCCGCCCAGCCCCACCAGCAGAACGGCGCGCAGGGTCTCGCCCGCGCCGCCGACGAATTCGCCCATGTCAGCCCCGGCCTCGCTGAGCCGATCGACCAGCGTGAAGACCGCCGGGGCGTCCCGCTCGGCGATGAGTCGCAGCATCTCGCCATACAGGTCATCCGAAATCAGCCCCAACACCTCGCGGACGCGCTCAGCCGTGACCGGCCCCTCACCGAAGGACAACACCTGATCGAGGATCGACAGCCCATCCCGCATCCCGCCGTCGGCGCTCCTCGCGATGAGCTGCAGCGCGTCCTCCCCGACAGTCACGCCCTCGGTGGCGAGCACATGCTGCAAGCGCTGCACGATCGCCTGCGGCCCGATGCGCCGGAAGTCGAAGCGCTGCAGCCGCGACAGGATCGGGGCGGCGGTCTGCGCGATCTTCTGAGGTTCGGTCGTGGCGAAGACGAACACCACGCGCGGCGGCGGCTCCTCGAGAATCTTCAGGAGCGCATTCCACGCCTCGCGCGTGAGCATGTGCGCCTCGTCGACGATGTACACCTTGAATCGCCCCTCCGCGCTGGCCGCGTACATCGCCCGTTCGCGCAGATCGCGGGCGTCGTCCACCCCGCGGTTGGATGCCGCGTCGAGCTCCACCACGTCCAGGTTCGCCGCGCCGGTCCAGATGCGGGCGCAAGAATCGCACACGCCGCAGGGCTCGCCGGCGGTCGTCCGCCGCTCGCAGTTCAGCGCCATGGCCAGAATGCGCGCCGCCGTCGTCTTGCCCACGCCGCGCGGGCCCGCGAACAAGTAGCCGTGGGCCACCCGCGTCTGCGCGACGGCGCCGCGGAGCGCGGTCGCCACGTGGTCCTGCACGATGAGGTCGGCGAACGTTTTGGGACGGTACTTACGAGCGAGGGCGATCATTGAGAGCAATCTAATGCAAGGCGGTCGCCGTGTAGAACGGACCGACGGTCAAGCTCCCGAGATGCACTACCGTCGATCCGCCTGACCGTCTGACCGCCTAGAATTGCCCCAGGCACCCCGCAACGACGACCGACATCGCTAAGCGCTGCTCCCTGCGGGGGCCTGACGCGGTTCACGAGCGGACGACCTGCGGACCTGGGGCGCACGAAAGATACCCGGACGGCGAGCCTCCAGCCAAGCGGCTCCCGGGCCGCTGCGGCGGGACCTACGAGCGCTCGCACGCCGATCGCAGGAACTGGCGGCTGGCGGAGTCGATGCCGGCGCGCAGCTCGAGATCGCGAGCCCCGCGCCCTGCATCGAGCGTCCACCGGCACCGCATTGCGCTGCATGCCGTAGCTCGCGGCCGCGCGCTCGACGCGAACCAGTCCGCGCACTGAGCACGAAGCAATCGAGGCGACGTTTCGCAAACAGACGCGTGCGTCCGTCGTACGCCTGCAGCGCTCTCGCCAGCGAGTCCGCCGCCTGGTCGAGCGGTGCGAACTCCGCGCGGGGAGCGATCGCCGGACGGGGCGGTGCCGGACGGGGGGCGGCCGGAGCGGGGGCCGGCGCAGCCGCCGGCGCGGGGCGCGGCGTCTTCGCTCGCACCCGGTTGCCGCGCGGGCACCAGCCCCTTCAAGCGCTGCACCAGGCCCGGCACATACGGCCAGGCCGCTACGCCAGCGCCCACCAGCACCAGCAGACCCGCACCCACCGCGGCGCCGCGCACCAGTTTTCGCCAGATGCCGCGGGATGCGCGGCGCGGCTTCGCGGCGGGCTCGGGCGGTACCTCCTCACCGGGCTCGAGCACCTCATCCTGCGGCGCCTCGCTCTCGAGCGCGCGATCTTCGGCCCAGGCGGCATCGACCTCGTCAGGCGCCGCTTCGGGTTCGGCTTCTGCGGGCGGCTCATCCGGTGACTGGAAGGATGGAGGCAACGGCGGCGGAAGGAACGGCGACTGCGCCGCGGCCCGCGTGGGCAGCGGGGGCGGACTGTCCTCGGCGGCGCTCAAGAACTTCAACGCGCCGGCGTCTTCCTGTTCGTCCGGCTCCTCCGATTGCTCCTCTGCTGCTTCCGCCTCCTGCTCTTCGGAAGGCTCGTCCAAGTCGGTGCGGCTGGGCTCCTCGAGCTCAGCCTGCGGCATGTTCTCCATCCCCGGCGGCTCCTCCGGCCACGACTCGATCGCTTTCGCCGGCTGGGATACTCGGGGCGGCGGCGGCGGGGGCGCGTACGACGTCTGCTCCAGGCCAAGGACCTGCCCGGGCGCCTCAGGGGGTGCGGTACGCGGAGGCGCTGGTGGAGCGACCGGCGCCGGGGACGCCGCGGATCGGGGCTGCAGCGCCGGGGGGTTGTAGGCGCGGTAGTTCTTCCACGTCATGAACGATCGCTTCTTGCCACCGGCGCGAACCGAGTCTTCGTTCAGCAGCTCGTAGAATGGTTGCAGGGTGCGGACCCATGCGTCGTCAGCACCGAGGCGGAAGAACCCTCCTGCCGGCGTCTCGGAGTCGGTATCCACGAGCACGCCGACTTGCCACTCTTCGCCGAAATACAGGTCCTGGGTTTCGACGTCGTGCTCCGACATCTCCAGCGGCTGCGGCGCGTGCGTGTGGTACCACCCGATCAAATGGGCCTGTTGCTCCTCGAGCTGTGTTGCGAGGCGCTTCCAGAGCCGCGTGACCACGTCGCGACTGCGGTCGCTGTAGATCGTCTGGTTGAGGCGGAGCGCGGCATCGATCACGCTGTACGACACCCCCGACACCGGGCACTCGCAGCGGTCACCGAGCAGGAAGCCCAGGACGCCCTGGCCGGGCGCGGGGGGCGTGGCCAGATGCTCGTACATCGCCTGCAGCGCCGACTGCTCCAGGAAGACCGGGTTGCTCATGTCACCCGGCCGCGACGCACTCCGAGGCGCCCACAGGATCGAGCGAGCGAGCGGCATCGGTTGGCGGAGAATCCGGACGGCGCACATGGGGCCAAGATAACGCCCGGACCGCGGGCGGGTAGTTGGTTAGGCGAGCGTTCGCGCGATCACGTCGCTCGCCCGTTCGACATCCTGGCGCGTGACGTCCAGGTGCGTCACGGCCCGCAGGCGCCTGGGACCGAACGGCACCACCAGCACGCCGGCCCGGGCAAGCTTCCCAACCGCCGCCTCTGCCGTCTCACCGTCGCGCACCAGATCGACCATGACCACGTTCGACTGCGGCGGTTCGGCGCGCACCGCCGGACACCGCGCCAGGCGCTCGGCGAGCAGCCGGGCGTTGGCGTGGTCGTCCGCAAGCCGGGCGACGTTATGGTCCAGTGCCCAGAGGGCCGCCGCGGCGAGGATCCCCGACTGACGCATGCCGCCGCCCAAGCGCTTGCGGATTTCCCAAGCCCGGGCCCGTTCACCCGCCGGGATCGCGAGGCACGAGCCGACCGGACACCCCAGTCCCTTGGAGAAACTCACCATGACCGTCCTCGCCCCGGTCGTGAGGCGCGAGACCGGCACGCCGAGCGCCGCGGCGGCGTTCCACAGACGCGCGCCATCCAGGTGCAGCGGCAGACCGGCGTCCCGCGCGGCGGCCGCGATGCCCGCCATCACCTCGACCGCCATCACTTTGCCTCCGCCGCGTTGTGGGTGTTCTCCGCCGCGATGGCGGCGGCACGGGGCACGTGCGGGGAAGCCGGCCGCAACGCCCCGCGCACCAGGTCGCCCGTGAGCAACGCCATCGGGGGTGGCGATCGGACGGATCTGCACGCCCCAGTTGGCAGCGACCCCCGCGAACTCGTAGTGCACCAGGTGCGCGTTCGCCTCGAGCAGCAGCTCGGTGCCGGGACGGGTCAGCAGGGCAATGGCGGTCTGATTGGCCTGCGTCCCGGAAGGAAAGAACAGCGCGTCGTCCATGCCGAGCAGCTCGGCCACCCGCCCTTCCAGGCGCGCCGTCGTGGGATCGCGATCCAGCACGTCGTCCCCAACCTCGGCGTCGGCCATGGCGCGGCGCATCTCGGGCGACGGCCTGGTGACCGTGTCCGAGCGGAGATCGATCGCGGTCACCCCAACCGCACCCGCTGGGCGCGGCGCATGCGCATCAGGTCGTAGGTCTCGGCGACTTCGCCGCCGAGCAGAAACAAGAACGCCGTGTAGTAGACCCAGAGGAGAAACAGAAACACCGCGACGGCGTTGGCATCGGAGGCGAGGCGGTCGAACGTGACGACTTTGGCAACCGTCAACGCATAGAGCCATTTCGCCACTTCGAATCCCAGCGAGCAGAATGCGGCGGCCACCATCGCCGTGCGCCACCCGATGCGGCGGCTCGGGCAGCAGCTTGAAGACGACGAAGAACATGCCGATGCCGAGGGCGAACGCGGTCAGTCTCGACGCTCAGCCGCCACACCCAGCTCACGTAGAAATTGTGGCTGATCATCTCGGCGTTACGCGCCTGGTACGCCGAAAGAACTCCGTTCGCGATCAGGAACACACCCGCCACACACACGAGGAACAGGTCGAGCAGCCTTGGCGACGGGCCAGGGCCGCCGTTCGTCGGTGTCGAACACTTCGTTCAGCGCGGCGCGCAGGCCGCCGAACAGCCGGGTCGAGAACCACAGAAACAACGGCAAGCCGAACAGCGTGAGGCGGCCGCGGCGTTCCAGCATGGACGCGAGCACCCGCTCCACGGCTTCGAACGCCCCCGATTCGCTGCCGTCCGAGCTCGTAGGAATGAACCGGATGAGGAGCTCGTGCAGGCTGACCTGGTGCGTCGTGATCTGGTGGTGAACGAGATAGCCGGCGACGGCGAGCAGCACGACGATGAAGGGAATGCTCGTCAGCAGCAGGTCGAACGCGAGAGCACCCGCGAGAAACGGAAGATTGTCCTCGTAGGCCGCCTCGAGGGTGCGCCGCCCGACCCCGGTGACCGAGTCATGCCACCCGCCCTCCGGGATCACGACCGCCGGCGCCGCCCGCCGGACTTCTCTTCCGTCGGCCGGGCCCGCGTCGATCACCATGGCGCCGAGGTCGCCGGCTCTGCTCCGCCGCCAGCGCCCGCAACGCGCGCAGGCGGCGGGCCACCTTCCCCCGGAACGCCACCCCGTCTTCGCGCGCGAACAGCAGGCCGAGCGTCACGCCGACCGCCACCCCGAGGACGAACGACCCCAGACCCGGCTCCCACTCGCTCGCCTTGTGCTCGTCGGCTCCGGACATGGCATCCTCCCAGTTTTGCGGACGAATCTAGGCGGCGCCTATTTCGATGGCCAGGCCGTCACACGCGGGGGCGACCCCCGCCGGCAGGCGTGCCATGAGGTCGGCGTGCGGTGTTTCGTGGGTCAGGTGCGTGAGGAACGTGCGGGTCGCGCCGATCTCCTGCGCCGCCGTGATCGCCTCGGGAATGGACAGATGCAGCGGGTGCGGCCGTGACAGCAACGCGTTCAGGACCAGAACGTCGAGCCCCCGGAGGTGCGCCCGCGCAGCGTCGGGAATCGTCTTCGCATCGGTGAGGTAGGCGGCGCGTCCCACGCGGTAGCCGAACACCGTGTGGGGACCGTGCGGCAGCCGCAGCGGGAGCACGCGCATGCCCGCGATCTCGGTTTCCCGTTCGGGCTCGAGGGCGTGCGCGCGCAGCTCGGGTTTCGTGGTCCCCGCCTCCGCCCGCACCGCCGGATCGAAGATGTATTCGAAGCGCCGCGCCAACTCGGTCATCGTTTCCGCCGGACCATACACGGGCACGCCCCCGGGCTGCTTGACGGAGATCGCCCGCAGGTCGTCGATCCCGTGCACGTGGTCGGCGTGCGCGTGCGTGAAGAGTACGGCATCCACCCCGTCTACCCCGGCGGCCACCAGCTGCAGGCGCAGCTCGGGCGGCGTGTCGATCAGGAGGCGGCGACCGTTCTCCTCGAAGAGCGCGGCCGCCCGCGTGCGCTTGTCGCGCGGATCGGTCGACGTGCACGTGCGGCACCTGCATCCCACCTGCGGAATCCCGAACGACGTTCCAGTGCCGAGAAACGTCAGCCGCACGTCACACCTCTTCGACCTTCAGGAGGTTCGTCGCCCCCGATACCTCCCACGGTCCCGCGGTCATCACGATGCGGTCCCCCGTCTTGGCCAGGCCCCGCTTGAGGATCAGGTCCCGCACCACGGTCAGCATCGCATCGTAGCCGGGGACCTGACTCACGCGCACCGGCGTCACACCCCACACCAGGGCGAGCTGCCGGAACGTGGACGCCTCGGTCGTGGGCGCGAGGATCGGCACCGGCGGCCGCAGGGCCGCGACCTTGCGCGCCGTGAACCCGCCCTTGGTGAGCGTGACGATCAGCGGCGTCTTGAGCATGCGGGCGACCGCGCTCGTCCCCAGGGCGATCGCGTCCTCCGCGGACACGTTTTCGCCCGTCGTCCCCCGGCGACGCTCGTCGCGCGTCGGCCCTTCGCGCTCCATCTCGCGGATGATCCGGTCCATCGCGCGCACCGCCTCGAGCGGGTACTCCCCCACCGCCGTTTCCGCCGACAGCATCACGGCGTCGGTGCCGTCCAGGATCGCGTTGGCGACGTCCGAGGCCTCGGCGCGCGTCGGGCGCGGGTGATGCACCATCGACTCGAGCATCTGGGTCGCCGTGATCACCGGCTTGCCCCGCTGGTTGGCTTCCTGGATGAGACGCTTCTGCACGACCGGCACCCGCTCGAACGGCAGCTCGACCCCCAAGTCGCCGCGGGCGACCATGACGGCATCGCACGCCGCCAGGATCCGGGGCAGGTCCTGGAGCGCCGCCGCCTTCTCGATCTTCGCGACCAGTTTGACCGTGGGAGGCACGAGGCGTCGCAGCTCGGCGAGATCCTCCGCCCGCCGCACGAACGACAGCGCGAGGTAGTCCACGCCGTGCTCGACGGCGTGCACCACGTCCTCGCGGTCCTTGTCGGTGAGTGCGGGTGCGCTCACGTTCAGCCCCGGCAGGTTCATCCCCTTGTGCGATTTGAGCGTGCCGCCGTCCGCGACGCGGCCCTCGACGCGCGGCGGCACGATGCGCACCACTTCCACCGACAGCAGCCCGTCGTCGAGCAGGATGCGGGCGCCGACGCGCGCGTCCTTCGCGAGATCGACGTAGGTGGTCGGAATCTCCTGCGCCGTGGCCAGCCCCTCAGGGGCGAACGTGACCGTCTGACCCGGCTCCAGCTCGCGAGGGGCGTCGAGATCGCCCACGCGGATCCGTGGACCCTGCAGATCGACCAGGACCGCCACCGGCTGCCCCGTGCGGTCGGCAGCCGCCCGCACCGCCTCGATCCATTGAGCGCGCTCCTCCGGCGAGCCGTGCGAGGCGTTGATGCGGACGACGTTGGCACCGGCCTCGAGCAGCCCGGCGATCGCCTCGTCCGTCCCCGTGGCGGGGCCAATCGTGGCAACGATCTTGGTTCGGCGAATCAATTCAGCTCTCCTTCAGGCACGCCGTCAGCAGCGCGACGGCACGGCGGGCGCCGTGACCTGACGCTGCTGGCGATAGAAAATCCACATGCCCGAATAGGGGCTGAGATGTGGAAAACCATGGAACCCGTGAGCGCGCCCAGCACCCTCGTTGGGGACGTGGCGGCGCTTCGGCTCATCGACTTAACTGACTGCCGGGCGGTTTGATAGAGCGGAGACTTCAAGTACTATCTCCGACGGTTCGCGCCCAAAAACCCGTCGTTTCGAAACATAAACATACGCACATTCGCACTTGTGCCTAGGGCACGACGGCGATGTGTTTCTCGTCCAGCTGGCGCTTGAACTGCTGCAGCAAATGCACCGTCCGCAGAATGGCGGATGCGGGCAGCCCCTCGATCGCGCGGGCGGCAAGGCGTCGCTCAAGGTGGCCCACCCGCAACACGGCCTCCATGCCGCGCCGGGTGAGGGAGACCCGGACACCACGATCGTCGTCCGGATCGGGCGTGGTTTCGACCCAGCCCTTCGCCTCGAGGCGCTGAATGAACGTCGTGGCGGCAGCGCGCGACACGCCGAGCTGCTCGGCGACATCCTTGGGCCGGGCGCCGTCGGCACCCCCCTGGTCCACCGCGCACAGCACCGCGTGGGCCCGGTGGGACAGGTGAAACGTCCGGTAGGCACGGTCCCCCGACCGCTGGATGGCCGCATCGACGTCGGCCACGGCCGCGGCGAGCTGCAGGGCAAGCTCGGAGCGGTCAGACATCAGGTGTCAGGTGTCGGGTGTCGGGTGTCAGGGGGAGAGAAGTTAACATGTTGATGATTAATATACTAATCACATCCGAGCGGCGCAAGTGTCTTGCTGACACCTGACACCTGACACCTGACACCTGCCGTTAGCAGGTCTCCGACCAGTTCACCGGGGAGGTCGCGCCGCACCGGGCGCAGGCGAGGCTCGGGGGGGCGCCGGCAAAGTCCCGGCGCTCCTGGCAGTGCGGGCACACCGCGTACGTGCTTGGCAGTTCCCTGCCCCGCCCGTCCAGGGCGGCACGCTGTATGCCCGTCCGGACCACGACGCTCCACCGATCGGGGGCGTTCTGGCGCACCGTCAGGTCGCCGCGCGCAAGCCGCACCCCGCGACCGCGCACTTCGACCACGAGATGCCCGTCCGTGGATTCCTCCACGATGGGGTACCACGCGCCGCGGCGCAGCACATCCGCCACGTTATCAGTGCACCTGGCCCAGCCCAGCTTTGTCATGGATGCGAGGACACATCATAGCACTTTTGCCAGCGATGGGGACGAGGGACGGAGAGGGGGGAAGAGGGAAGGGTAAAGCGAAAGGGGGAAGAGCGGCGTCGCCACTCTTCCCCCCTTCCCCCTTCCCTCTTCCCCGCTTCTAGCTCAACTCATCCCAGGCCATCGGCGCCGGGTGGTGGCACCGATCGCAGGTGAGATCCCGCACATCGCCATTGAACGCCTGCCGGTGGCGGCAGCTGGGACACACCGCGTAGGTCAGCGGGAAGCTGCGCCCGAGGCGCTGCAGCTCCCGCGGCTCACACCGCACCAGGCTCCACCGCTCGGGTGGATGATAGCGGATCTCGAGGAAGCGGCGGTCAACGGGCACGTTGCGCCGGTTGACGTCGAGCACCACGATCTGGCTCGAGGACACCCGCACGACGGGGTACCAGGCGCCGCGGCGCAGCAGGTGGGCCCCGCGTTTGCCGACGCGGGCCCAGCCGCGAGCCTGAAGTTTTGTAGGGGCGATAGCACGTGAAGGATTCGTCACGTCTTCAAAATAATCGGGGGCAACTGAAGACGTCGTGACCGAGGTCACACCCAGGGTGTGGGGGCGATCCTGATCCGTCATTTCCGGGCGAGCGCCGGTGTCCGGTGTGCCGCTCAACCGCACTCCGAGTAGCCGCACACGTGGCACTTGGCGCAGCCCTCGACGAAGGCGAGCTGCGATCCACAATCCGGGCAGGCGCCGAGGAACTCCTGGTTCATGTCATGACCGTGGACCGAGAGCTCCCCCTCCCCCGCTCCCGACACCCCCGTCACCACCTCGCGCAGCGCCGTCGGCTGCTGGGCTCCGGGGTCGCCGAGGAGATCCTGCTGGATCCCCTGTCGCTCCTGCATCCACTTTTCGATCGCGATGCCGATCGCGTCGGGCACCGAGGAGACTTTCTGCAGGCCGAGCCCGATCGTCTTGTCGCTCGAGATGCCGCGGAGCTGGCGGTAGAGCTCCTTCAAGGAGATCCCGGAGCGCAGCGCCAGCGAGATGAGCCGGCCGATCGCCTCGACGTCGGCCATCAACGCGTGCCCTGCCTTCCCGAGCGTGATGAACATCTCGAACGGCTGGCCCCTCTCGTCCTCGGTGATGGTCACATACATCGTGCCGAGGGGGGTCTCGACCCGCCGCGTGGAGCCCTTCAGGAGGTCGGGGCGCGAGCGTTTGGCCCGGCGCTGCTGATTCTCCGCCTCAACGCCGTGCAAGGCCGCGCGTGTGCGCGCCAGCTCGGCGTCGAGCTCGGCGATCCGTCCCAGCGCCTCGGCGAGCTGGCGCTGTGCCTGATCGGGCACCGCCTCACTGGCCTTCTTGGTGGTGGCGCCGGTGGACAGCACCTGGTTCTCACGCGACGCGTCGCGGTACACCGTCACGCCTTTGCAGCGCTGCTTGAAGGCAAAGCGGTAGATCTGCTCCACGTCCGCTTCCGTCGCCTCCCGGGGGAAGTTGCAGGTCTTGGAGATCGCCGAATCGGTGTACTCCTGGAACGCCGCCTGCATCCGGATGTGCCACTCGGGGGTCACGTCGTGCGCAGTCACGAAGACCCGCTGCCACTTCTCCGGCACCTCGGGGAAATGGATATGGCCCGTCTCGGCGATCCGCTGCACCAGCTCGTCGGAGTACCACCCCTCGCGCCGCGCGATGGCGACGAAGTCCTCGTTCACGTCCGGCATCTGGACGCCCGCCTGGTTCCGCATGAACGCCACGGCGAACAGGGGCTCGATCCCCGACGAGCAGCCCGCGATGATCGAAATCGTGCCGGTGGGCGCGACCGTCGTCAGGTTGCAGTTCCGCAGCCGGCGCATCGGCCGGATGCGCTCGCCCTTGGCGTCGCGGGCGCAGGTGGCATCGGGTCCCCAGATCGACCGCTCCCACTCGCCGAACACGCCGCGCTGCTCCGCGAGCTTCTCCGATGCCTTCTTCGACTCCTCGTCCACGAACTGCATCAGCTTGCGGCCGAGATCCACCCCTTCGTCCGAGTTGTACGGAATGCCGAGCCGCACCAGCAGGTCGGCCCAACCCATGATGCCGAGCCCGATCCGGCGGATGTGCTTGGCGAGCTTGTCGATCTCAGGCAGCGGGTACCGGTTGGCGTCGATGACGTTGTCGAGAAAGTGCGTGCACAGGTGCGTGACGGTCGCCAGGCGCTCCCAGTCCACCGCGCCGTCCTTGACGCACCGTCCGACGTCGATCGAGCCCAGGTTGCACACGTCGTAGGGCAGCAGCGGCTGCTCGCCACAGGGGTTGGTCGCCTCGTAGCTGCCGAGATGCGGGACGGGATTGTAGGCGTTGGCGCGGTCGATGAAGAACACCCCCGGCTCGCCGGTCTTCCAGGCGCCGTGCACGATCTTCTGAAACACGTCGCGCGCCTCGAGCTGCCCCACCGGCTGGCCGGTACGGGGATGGATCAGGTCGTAGCTCGTCCCCTGCTCCACGGCGGCCATGAACGCGTCGGTGACCGCGACCGAGATGTTGAAGTTCGTCACCTGGGTCAAATCGTCCTTGCAGGTGATGAACTCCAGGATGTCGGGGTGGTCCACCCGCAGGATGCCCATGTTGGCGCCGCGGCGGGTGCCGCCCTGCTTCACCACGTCGGTCGAGGCATCGTACAGCTTCATGAACGACACCGGGCCGGAGGCGACGCCCATAGTGGAACGCACCACGTCATTCTGAGGGCGCAGCCGCGAGAAGGAGAAGCCCGTCCCGCCTCCCGACTGGTGGACCAGCGCCATGGAGCGCAGGGTGTCGTAAATGCCGCTCTGGCCGTTAGACAGGGCGTCGTCGACCGGCAGAACGAAGCACGCGGAGAGCTGCCCGAGCGGCCGACCGGCATTCATCAGAGTGGGTGAATTGGGCATCCAGACGCGGGTGGCCATCAGCTCGAAGAACGTCTCGGCGAGGCCCTTCAGGGCCTGGGGGGAGGCACCGTAGGTCTGGTCGGGCGCGGCAATCGTGCGGGCCACGCGCCAGAACAGGTCTTCCGGCCGCTCCACCGCCTTTCCTTTGTCATCCTTGATCAGGTAGCGCTTCTCGAGAATCGTGACAGCGTTTGGGGTAAGCGAGAGCGACCCCTTATTGGTGGACTCAGTCATCCTAGTTTGTCCCTCACGGCGAGATTGCTGTCACGATGAACGGAAAGGTCAGCCACGTCGAGAGCCACTCTGCTACGGCGCGGATTGGCCAAGGTAGGAACGTGCTGCGCCCCCGGCAAGCCACGCGAAAAGCGACGACCTAGCGGGCCCTTCGAAAGTTAACATCACAAACTTGCTCGCGCGATTGGAAACGCGCCGGAGCGGTGCCGTGTGGCCTCCGTCACATAGTGCTCCCACGTGGCCCGGATACGGTCGCGCAGCCCGTCGTCGACCGCGCGGGTGATCCGAGCCGGGACGCCCACCAGCACCGAGCCCGGTGGCACCCGCAGCCCTTCCGGCACGACCGCACCGGCCGCCACGACGCTGCCCGCGCCGATGTGGACCCCGTTCAGCAGCACGCTCCCCATGCCGATGAGGCACTCATCCTCGATCGTGCACCCGTGCAGGACCACGCGGTGCCCAATGCCCACCCGCGCGCCCACGGTGGCCGGAACGCCGGCGTCCACGTGAATGATGGTCCCGTCCTGGACGTTGGACGCTTCCCCCACCACGATCGGCGCCGTGTCGCCTCGCAGCACGGCAGTGTACCACACGCTGGAGCGCGGCCCGAGGGTGACGTCCCCCAGGACGACCGCTCCGGGCGCGATGAACGCCGTGGGATGGATGTTGATGCTTACCTCGCGGGGACCGGCTTGAAGGGCCACTGGACCCAGGCATCGACCGGCTCACCGTTCTTTTGCGCGGGATTCCAGCGCAACCCCTTGGCGAGGTCGAGCGCCTGATCGTTGAAGGTTTCGACGTTCGAGCGGACGAACAGGCGTACCGCCATGGTTTCGCCGGTGAGGGAGACGTGGAACAGGAGAATCGCCTCGCGCGGGACGACGGGCGCGTCGACCGGGATCGGCAGCAGCGTCGATGCCAGCGGGACCGGCCGCGAATCGAAGCACAGGTTGTCCTGGTTGTAGGCCGGCCCGTACTGCTCGCAGGGGCCCGCCCCACCCGTCCCCCCGCCGGCGAGCTGCATGTCGACCTTGACGGTGCTGGGCTGGCCCGGCGTGATCACGACCTGCCGCTCAAACGTGTCGTACCCGGGCGCCCGCACGGCCAGCTTGTGCACCCCGGGCGGCACCTCGAACGAATTTCCCTTCACGACCTGCCCATTGAGCGTGGCCCGGGCCCCCTGCGGCATCCCCTGCAGCGTGAGCTTTCCTGGTGTCCCCGGAGGCGGTAGGCGGGGAGCGGCGGTGTCGGCCGCCGGGGTGAGGCGCGGCCGCGCTATCCGCGTGCGCGGTCGACTCGGACGCCTGAATAGGAGTGACGGGGGGCAGTCCCGCCGTGTCCGGCTTGACCGGAGGCGCGGAGGCGAGCAGCCACCCCTGTTTGTAGGCGTAGAACCCGCCTCCACCCACGGCGGTGCCCACAATGACCAGCCACAGAAACATCGTTCCCGCGACCGAGTGCTTGGCCTTGGCCGCGGGCACCGACGCCGGCGCCGGCGCCGTTGCCGTTGCCGGCGCCGGGCGCACCCCCGTCGCGCGCGGCAGCGGTGTCGTAAGTGCACTCGCCATGTTGTGGGACGGCATGGGACGGGTGGGCGTGCTGGCGAGGGTCACACTCGTGAAGGCGCCCGCCCCCTCCAGGACTTTCCCCAGCTCCTCGGCGCTCTGGAACCGGTCGTCGGGGGCCTTCGCCATCATCTTCTTGATGATTTCAAACAGGTCCCGTTGCTCCGGCGTATGGAGCGGTGGGGTCGGCATGTCCTCCATGATGTGCTTGTAGCCGATGGAGAACGAGTCCTCGCCGTCGTAGGGGACCGATCCTATGAGGCACTGATAGGCGACCACGCCCAACGAATACAGGTCGCTGCGTCCGTCCAGGCCCTGAGCGCGCGCCTGCTCCGGACTCATGTAGTGGGGCGTCCCGATGGACATTCCCGTGCCCGTGAGCTTGCCGCCGGTGGCGGCTTTGGCGATGCCGAAATCGGTCACCAGCGCCAAGCCGTGCTCGTCGAACATGATGTTGTCCGGCTTGATGTCCCGGTGGACGATGCCGCTCTTGTGGGCGTAGGCGAGGGCGCGGCCGACCTGCGCCAGAATCTGGCGGATCTCGCCGGGGGGGAGCGACCCGCGCGCGGCGAGCAGGGCCGACAGGGGCTGGCCGCGCAGGTACTTCATGACGAAGTAGGTGACGCGTCCCGATTTGCCGACGCGATAGATCGGAATGATGTTCGGGTGCTCGAGCTTCGCCGACGTCCGCGCCTCCCGCTCGAAGCGCTCTACGAATTCCTTGTCGAAGGCGAGGGAGAACGGGAGCACCTTGATCGCCACGTCGCGCTCGAGCTGGCGCTCGCGGGCCTTGAACACAATCGCCATGCCGCCGCGGCCCAGCTCCTCGAGGATGTCGTACTCCCCTTTGAGCTCCCGGCGCACCATGTCGATTTCGCTGACTTCCGGCTCACCCTTAAGCGGCGTCGCCGCCAGGTCGAGACCGCACGACCGGCAGAACCTGCTGGTGTCTTCGTTTTGGGTACCACAGCGGGAACAATACATCCCTACTCCGGAGGAATCAGCGAAAGCTACCGGCGGCCGCGATGAAGTGCAAACGGATTAGCGCGAAACGACGGTGAACCCCACGCTCCGGGTCAGCGCCCTGCCGGTCGCCGGATCGCTGATGCGCAGGATGATGGAGTACGACCCGCGCGGCGCGTCGCGCAAATCCACCTGGCGGTGCACCCGGTTCACGCGCCCGCTGCTCGGGGCATCGAACTCGAGCAACACCGGCTGGCGTTTTCCTCCGCCGAACAGCCGCGACACCGCGCCGAACGCCGACCGCCCACCGCGGCGCTCCAACCGGATCTCGGTGTGGTACAGGGCGCCCGGCGGCACCCCGTAGACCTCGTAGTACAGCGCGGCCGTGCCGCCCTCGGGGAACCGATCGAGCGGGTTGAGGAGCACCGTGTCGGACCCGGCGCTCCACACGAGACCGGAGCCGGCGCGACCGACCACGAGATCGCTGATGGCAAAGCGGTTGCCGGTGAGCGTGTCCACGAACACCGAGTCGCCCATCGCGATCGTGCCTGCCCCACCGCTGCGCTGCTCCGTCAGCAGCCGGTAGGCATACAGGCCCGGGGGGATCGGGACGGCAAACCTCCCGGTGAGGTAGCTCCCGTCGGGGAGCGGCTTGGACGCGGCAAAGACGCGCATCGTGTCCAGCCGGGCTGCGATCTCTCCGGTGCGGTCAGTCACGTAGAGACGGAATGCGAGGGGATACACGACGCGATTGCTGTCGGGCACCGGCTCGAGCCGCTGCGCCGGAATCGCGAACACGATGTGCAGCGCCCCGCCGCCGTTGCGCGGATCCCCTGCCACGAAACGGGACACGATCACGTCGAGCGGCGACGCGAACGCATGGCGGTAGCTGTCGCTCGCGGTGCCGATCTCGATGCTGCGCTGTCCGAGCTTGCGTTCCGACGCGAGCACCCCGCGCATGCTGGCGGAGCCGACCGGGTCGCTCAGGCGCACATACAGGGGGCTCAGACCGGCGCGCGACGCGAAGAGACCGATGGCCACGGGGCTCAACTGGCGCCGTGCCTCGAGGGCCATTGCTGCTCGCTGTCCCGTTACCAGCGCATCGGCCAGGCTCTCCACCAGCTTGTAGTCCTGCACTCCTTTGCGCGCGACAAAGTGAAAGATCAGATCGCCCTCCGTCTGGTGATAGAGCCAGGTCTCGTTCGGCTCCACCGAGTCCGAGCTGACCCAGATCGCTCGGGCGTCCGGGACGCCGTGCCGGACATAGATGACCCCACGATCGTCGATCTCGCCCTGGGGATTGCGATAGCGCTCGGTGATGTCGTACTCGCGATGGCGGCTGACCAGCAGGAAATTGCGCTCGGCATAGAACCAGCGGCGGTAGTGCTCCGTCAGCCGGTCGCCCGGCTCGCGTGCCTCGGCGACGTCGCGCCGCTGCCAGAAATCCGCCAGCCACTTGGCACGGGCGGGCCCGTTGTCGAGCGCATCGAAGGCCGCGAGGCCGGCTGGCGAAGCGATCCAGCCGATGTCGAACCGATACAGGGCGGCGGCAGCCGCGGTGCTGGTGCGCGCCCCCGCGAAGTAGGCGTGCAGGGCGGCTGCCGGCTGGTGCGCGGAGTACAGGGTTCGCGCCTGCTCGATGAGACCGACGCCCGAGTCGCCGCCGACCGCCAGATAGACTTGAAAGGCCGCAAGGGCCGAATCGCTGTTGCCCACCGCTCGCTCGACGCGGCCCCGCGCCAGCTGGATGCGCGGGTCCCGGCCCGCCGCGGAGTGCGCTGCCGCGCGGACGGCGCTCAAGGCGAGATCGAGCCGCGCCCCAATACGCTGGACGAGGGCCGCGCGGGCGAGGTCCACCGTCGCCTCGGCAAATGCCGGGTCTGCTTCAGCCGCTTTCGCGAACGCCCGCGCGGCTTTCGACAAGTGGTCCTTGCGCAGCGCCTGCCGGACATTCTCGACACCGATGACGGAGTGCTCGCCGACCGCAAGCTCGGAAAGGCCGGCGCCATACCAGGGGTAGGGCCACCCGGGCCGCAGCTCCGCGGCCCACTCGAACTCCCCCGCCGCGTCCTCGAAATGGGATTTTCCAGCCACCTCGCCGAGCCGGTAGGCGATGAATCCCAGACGCAGGTGAATGAGGGGGTCGTCGCGGTGCTGCTTCGCCACGTCAATCGTGGCCGCTTCCAGCTGCTTGATCGCCGTGCTGTCCGCACTGCGGGCGAGCGAATCCCGTAACCGCTCCAGGCCAACCCGGTCGGCGGGATCTTGCGCGACCAGCGCGCTGCCGGGCGCGAAGGCCAGCAAGCCACCGAATAGGAGGACCGATCGTTTCACGCTGTTCTCGTTTGTTCGCCTCTTGATACCTACTCAGAAGCTGGAGCTCAGTGCAACATAAACCACGGGGTCCTGCGGGAGACCGGACGGCGGGGGAGCGAGCGGCTTGGCCACCCCCAGGCGCAACCGCAGCGGTGCGTCGTAGCTGATCGTCATGTCGCCCACCAGCTCGGCGCCCACCGAGCGCAGCCGCGCCAGCTGCGCGGCGTTGCCATCGGTCCACCCACTCCCTGCATCGGCGAACAGCGAGAGCGACACCTTGTCGCTGCCGATCGGGAGATGGCCGATGAGCTGGCCGATGAGCGCGAGGGGTACGCGATACTCAACCGACGTGACGATCGCGCGGTCGCCCCACAGTTCTCCTTCGGCGTAGCCCCGCACGGGGAAGTCCCGCGTCTGGCCCAGCGACTGCCCGAGCGCCAAGGCGACCCCCCCCGACGACACGCCGCCCACGTTGAACACGCGCGGCAACGACCCGGACAGCGCCCCCGCCGCCACCCGCAGGGCCAATACCTGGTGCGCGAAGCCCTTCTTGAGCGGCAAGGGTGCGTAGACCGCGATCTCGGGACGGAGCTCGCTCGACCACCGATCGGTGCCCCGCTCGTCCCAGCGGCGATACGTCGCCGACAGCCGCACCCCGTCTTCCGGTGAAATCGCCACCGCGCCGAACGTGAAGGAGCGCACCGCCAGCGTGATGGACGCGCCGAGCAGCGATTGGTCCACGCACCCGCCCGCGCAGGCTGCGAAATGCGTCGCCTCATACTCGGCTGCGACCCGCAGACTCGCGGTCGTTTCCCAGCGCCGCGCGACGAAGGTCACCCCCAACGCCGCGTCGCTCTCGCGCTGCGACGCGCTGGTATCGGGGGATGCTACCGGCGCCCAGTCGGAAGTCAACGACACGTCGAGGGACGGATTGCCGAACAGGTGCGACACGCCGTCGAACGCCGCCACCATCCGTCCCGGGGACGCCGATGCCAATGCCGCCACCGCGTAGGTGTAACGTTCGACCGCGTCGGTGCCGCCGGTCGCGACTCCGAAGAACGTTCCTGCCGATCCACGATCGAGCACCAGGGGGAGCCAGAAATGCGGCCGCAACGATGACCCAAGCGCGTAGCCGGTTTCGCGCAGCGCGGTTGCCGGCGCGGAATCGAACGGCAGCGGTTCCACCAGCGGTGGAGCCGCTACGCCTGAGTCGGGGCGTGCGTGGCGCAGCTCCCACCCGGACGCGGCGACCGTCGTGTACAGCAGCGTGCTATCCGCGAGCATGGCGGGCGCTCGGGCTCCGAGGGGCTCCGCCGTGAGCGCCACCGGCGCGCCCGACGCGGACCAGCGGTAGATCTGGGGATACCCCGACTGGTCGCTCACGAACAACAGCTCCCCGTTCGGAGTCCATGCGACGTCGCTCACAACGCTGCGAGAGGCGAACAGCAGCTCGCGTTGCTCCGGAGCCTCCGCCGGCCAGCGCACCAGCGACCAGTGCCCGTCGGCGTGGCGGGTGGCGGCCACCGAACGGCCGTCGGGCGAAGGGACGACGTCCCCCCAGGTCGCGCCGACGTCTCGCGTGTCGGCGCTGTCGTCCCCAAGCAGCGTCGGACGATTGCCCCCCGGCACCAGCTCGATGGTCGAAAGGCGGTCACCACCGGCGCGCGGCTGCTGCAACCGCGCGCCGCGGGTGGTGCGCGTCCAGCGCCCGTCGGGCAGCCAGCGATAGAGATCACTGCGCAGCAGCCAGCGCGACGTGTAGTCGAGCTGCGATACGATCAGCGTGTCGCCGAGCCAGTCGTAGCTCACGCCGCCGGTCACGTCGTGGGTTCGCACGCGGCGCCAGTCTTCGGTCGAGACGATGTAGAGGGAGCGCCTGCCCTTGCCGTCGTCCCGCACATACGCCAGGCGACGCCGATCGGGCGACACGCGCGGGACCGGCTCGGTGAACAGGCCGCGGTCGATTCGCTCGGCGCCGCTCGAGTCGGCCGGCGCCGCCGCCGGTTGTGTCCCGCGGGGCCACGCCGCGTCGAGCCTGACGCTCGGCGTGACGCGCGAGAGCGGGCGGCCCACGCGGAACGGAATCAGCTGTCCCGCGGTCCCTTCGACGAAGCGCGGGACGATCGAGTCGCCCAGCGAGTCGGCGAGGTAGCGAAAGAACCGGCTGCCGTAGGCGTATGGCGCGACGCCCCCGGGCCAGCGGCTGAAGAACAGCGCATTCCACGGCGATCGCGCCGTGCCCCCCAGCGCCCCGGCAGCGAGCACCTGGGTGTGCAGGGTCCCCTTGACCCGTCCCGCATTGGTCAGCGCCGACTCATAGTAGGTCGCAAGGCCTTCGATCACCCAGGTCGGCTGGTACTCGTTGGGAAACAGCAGCGGGCCGCGACCGAACACGTGTTGCAGCGACCCCCAAAACCCCCGCGCCCGGTCGAGATGGAAGACGTGGGTCAGCTCGTGCGTGGTGACGACCCGCAGCCATGAATCGTAGTTCTGGAGGTCCGGGTCGCTCGCCGGCGGAGCGACGTACAGCGTGATGCGATTGGAGGGAAACACGGTGGTCAAGGCATTCGCCGCGTCGGCATCATCGGACAGGGTGATGTCGATGATCCCGCGCGGGGGATGCAGCTCGCGCGCGAGCAGCCCATACGCGCGCTCCGCTTCCCGGGCGGCCCGCGGCGCGACGGCACGGGTCTCGGGACGGAAGTGAATGCGAAAGTGGGGCGTGTGCAGCGTGCGCCACCCGGCGGACGGATCCACCTGTGCCTGCGCGCTGGTGGCGAGCGCGAGGCACACGACCGAGCACGACAGCCTCGACGCGATGCGCACGGCGCGCAAGCTAGCATTGGGCCTTTCGACCCGCCAACTAGACCAATAGATTGGCAGACCGTAACTCAGGCGCCCTGTGGAGCACATTCTGCCTTGACGGTGTGCACGTACTGCGGCCGCGGCAACGACGCGGGCGCCAGGTTCTGCATGGATTGCGGAAAGCCCCTCGGCTCGGCCGTGGCCGTGAAAATCGCCGCCACCACCGGGGCCGCTCCTGCGCCCGACGGCAACACCTGTCCATTCTGCAACCGCTGGACCCCGGGACGGCTCCCCTTTTGTCCGCACTGCGGGCGCCGTCTCACCGAGTCGGACTCGGCACGGCCCCGGCCGTCCCACCGGCAGCGCCATCGGCCTCGTCCTGCTCGATGAGACCGGCAATCCCCTGGAGCGGTTCGAGCGTCCCGGTCCCGAAGTCGCCATCGGGCGCCAGGAGGGCGACCTGCGGTTTCCCGACGATCCGTTTCTCTCTCCCCTGCACGCCAAGCTCTCCTGGGAGCGCGACCAGCTGGTCGTGCGCGACCTGGGGAGCCGGAATGGAACGTGGGTGTTTCTCGAAGCGCCCTACCGGCTGGTGGACGGTGATCTGGTGCTGATCGGATCGCAGGTGGTCCGGTTCCGGCGCCTCGGCTATCCGGGACCCACCGCACCCGATGTCGATGCCACGAAGCGCATGGGGAGCCTGATCCCGAGCGCCGACATCGCCAGCTTGACCCAGCTCCGCTCCGACGGGAGCTCGCGGGACGTGGTGCAGCTTTCCCCCGGCCGGGACATCCAGATCGGCCGCGAGCGGGGCGAGTGGTTGTTTCCGTACGATCCATCCATGAGCGCGGCGCACGCCACCATCCGGTCGGAGGACGCCGATTTTGTGGTGATCGACGCCGGCAGCCGCAACGGCGTGGCGATCGCCGCCCGCGGCGACATGACGCTGCAACATCGTTCCCGGATCCTCCTGGGCGACAAGCTGCTGCGTGTGGAGCTGGCGGCCGCCTCATGAAGGTCTGCCCGGTGTGCAACACGGAGTACGCGGACGACGTGAAGTTCTGTCCGAACGACGGGCAGACGCTGCGCGCGGCTTCCCCCGCGAGCGACCTGGTCGACCAGGTGATCGCCGACCGCTACCATGTGACGAGAAAGCTGGGCGAGGGAGGGATGGGTCAGGTGTATCTCGCCGAGCACGTCAAGATGGGCCGGCGCAGCGCGATCAAGGTGATGAACCCGTCGATGGTGCACGACCCCGACGCCGTGGCGCGCTTCAACCGCGAGGCCGCCAACGCGAGCCGCATCACCCATCCCAACGTGGCTGCGATCTACGATTTCGGGGAGACGAGCGACGGCCTGATCTATCTCGCCATGGAGTTCGTCGAGGGCGAGCCCCTCACCGATCTCCTCAAGCGCGACGAGTCGCTCCCCACCGGGCGCGCGGTACAGATTTTTGCCCAGGTGGCCGACGCGCTTCAGGCCGCCCACGACCTTGGCATCGTGCACCGGGACCTGAAACCCGACAATATCATGCTGGCCCGGGGACGGAACGGGACGGACGTGGTGAAGGTCGTGGATTTCGGGATCGCCAAGGCGATCGGCGGCGACGACTCCCAGAAGGTGACCAAGACGGGACTTGTGGTTGGGACGCCGGAATTCATGAGCCCGGAGCAGCTCGCGGGTGACAAGGTCGACGGCCGCTCGGACATCTACTCGCTGGCGCTCGTGCTGTACAAGATGCTGACGGGCAAACTGCCGTTCGAAGCGAGCACGATACAGGAGACGATGATCAAACGGCTCACCGACGATCCGCTCACACTCGCGGCGGCGCGTCCAACCATCACCTATCCCGCCGGCCTCCAGGCGACCTTGGACGTGGCACTGGCTCGTGACCCCACCGAGCGGTATCAGTCAGCCGCCAAGTTCGCGAGCGACGTGGCCGCCGTCGCGGGACTGGGGCGCGGGGCGGCGGCGGCGGTGCCGGCCACGCGCGCCGACGCGGACGGGAAGACGCAGATCCTTACTCCCTCCGCCCGGCCCGCGCCCGCCAAGCGACGTTCGGCCCTGCCGATGGCGCTCGGCGCCATCGTCTTGATCGGCGCCGGCGGCGCGTACGCCCTGTGGGCCCGGCGCGACGCCACGCCGCACATCCACGACCACCACTCCGCAGACGTCACCCACAAGCGAAGCCCCGTCGAATCCGCCCGCCCGGTCGGCGGGCACCGCGACGCCAGTGCCACCCAAGCCGGCGGTCCCGGTCGCGACGCGGCTGAACGACCTGTTCGATCGTATCGATGTCCTGGACGGTGCGACCCTGCGGGACTCGGCGCGGGCGGCCTATGACACGCCCGGCGTGGCCGCCACCGATCGCGCCCTGGCGGCGTACCTGGTCGCGAATGCCTACGCCAAGCTCGACGATCGCGCGCAGGGGTGCCAATGGGCGCGACGGGCCGCCGGTCTCGACGCCGGGGTCCGATCCTATCCCGCCCTCGTGCACTCCCTCTGCGAGCCATAGCCATGTTCGGACGCGTCTCCAAGCCCACCCAGATTCACGTGTTCGCCAAGACGGACGTGGGCCGCTCGCGCGATCACAACGAAGATCACTTTCTCGTTGCCGATCTCTCGCGGCGGCAGGCTTCGCTGCTGCCCGAGGTACGAGAGCACGAGGTGGGTGGGTACGGCTCATTGCTCGTGGTGGCCGACGGGATGGGGGGCGCGGCGGCGGGAGAGATCGCCAGCGAGATGGCCACCGATACGATCTACAATCACCTGGTCACGGCCTGGGGCGAGGAGCCGGAGCCCACATCGCAGCGGTTTGCGTACCGGCTGCGCGAGGCGGTCGAGGCGGCGAACCGGCACATTCATTCGTATGCGATCGCGCACCCTGAAATGCGCGGGATGGGGACGACCACGACCGCCGTCGGCGTACTCGGCGACCAGGTATTCCTCACGCAGGTCGGGGACAGCCGCGCCTATCTGGTACGCAACGGGACGGCATTCCAGCTCACCAAGGATCAGTCGCTGATGCAGCGCCTGGTCGAGGCCGGCGAGCTCACCGAGGAGGAGGCGGCGCACAGCGAACGCCGCAACATCATTCTCCAGGCGCTCGGCCCCGATCCCAAAGTGAAGGTGGACCTGACGCATCAGGAGCTGCGGAACGGCGACGTGCTCGTCCTCTGCTCCGACGGCCTCACGGGCCAGGTAAAGAAGGAGGAAATCAGCGCGATCGTGGGCGGCGGGCACGACCTGCCGGGCGCATGCGATCGTCTCATCGCGCTCGCGAACGAGCGCGGGGGCCCGGACAACATCACGGTGATCGTCGCGCGCTTCGAGGGTGAGGGGCTGCGTGCCGCTGACCCGGGAGACACGCCCGGGCATCAGGTGTACCCGCTCATCGACACGGACACGGCCACCGAGCCCGTTCCCGTCTACACCGGCAGCCCGCCGCCGGTGCGGGCGAGGCGCACGCGCTGGCGCGCGTTGCTCCTGTTGGCGATCGCGGCGACGCTGGTGGGCCTGGGGCTGTACCTCGTCGGCCAGCGCCCGTGAAGGCTCGAATCAAGATCCTGTCCGGCACACGCGCCGGACAGGTTGAGACATTCCAGAAAGGCTACGTCGCGCTGGGCCGGAATCCCCTGTCGGATCTGCGGTTCGATCCGGCGGGCGACCTCGATGTCTCTTCCCAACACGCCGCGATCATCCGCCAGGGTGACGCCTTCATCGTACGCGACCTCGGCAGCACCAACGGCACGTTCGTCAACGGGATCGCGGTCACGGGCGATGCGCCGGTGCGCGACGGCGACGTCATCGCGCTCGGCACTCACGGCCCGTCGCTCGAGTTTCACGTCCTCGATGCCGGCGCCGCCGATTCGTCAGCCGCCGCGCGCGATTCCGCCGGGCGGATGTCGTCTCCACGGGACCAGTTCCGCGCGGTGTCCGCCCCGCCCCGCACTCCGCCCGCGCCCAGCAGCACCGGCGTGCGCATCGCCGCGGAAGTCGAGCGCCAGACGCAGGGGCTCCGCCGCACCACCAAGACGCTCCTCGCCCTCCTCTTAGTGAGCGTCGGCGCCTTCGGGTGGATGCAATGGAACAACGCCCGCCACGCTGGTGAGCTCGCCGCGCTGCAAGCGCGCGCCGATTCCCTGAGTCGGGCGGCGCAGCTGCTCCTGTCCAGCGTCCAAACCGAAATGCAAAGCATGCGCACCGCGCTGCGCGCCTCGCAGGCTGAGACGGGACGGCTGCGCGGCGCCCTTGCCGCGCTGGGAACGAGCGGTGACCCCGCCACGGTGGCGCTGCTCCGCTCCCAGCTCGACTCCGCCGAACTGCGCCAGCGAGGACTCGCCGACGCCTCGCGCGTGGACTTCCGTGGGATCGCGCGTCGCAATACCGACGCCGTGGCCCTGGTGCTGGTCAAGTTCTCCGCGACCGAGGTGTTCAGCGGCACGGCGTTTTCGGTGGACTCTCAGGGCACGATGGTCACCAACAAGCATGTGCTCGTGGGCGAAGCGGGCGGCCGCGCGCCGCTCGGCATCGCCGTCAAGTTTTCGGGGAGCAAGCAGTGGTTCCAGGGACGCCTGCTCGGCGTGTCCGACAGCGCCGATGTCGGCGTCTTCAAGGTGGACATCCGCGGCGGCACGCCGCGCGTCGTGGGATTCGCCGCCGCCGCACAAGATCCGCAGCGCGGCGACCCGGTCGCGATCATCGGCTATCCGCTCGGCGAGGACCTGCCGATGGAAAGCCAGGACCGCACCACCGTCGCCGATCCCACGCTGACGGTGGGGACGGTGAGCAAGGTGCTGAGTACCCTCGTGCAGGTGGATGGCTACGGGGCGCCGGGATCCTCAGGCAGTCCAATCTTCGACCGCGACGGTCGCGTGGTCGCGATGCTGTACGGCGGGAACCGGGAGTCTCAGGGCAAGATCATTTTTGCGGTGCCGGGACGGACCGTTTCAGCATACCTGAGACAACTCGGAGTGATGCGGTAGGGGACGAGGGAGGGGGGACGGGGGACGGGTGCTACCCCTCCCTCGTCCCCCGTCCCTCTTACTTGGTCTTGTCTTTGACCCACCTCGCCGCCGCGCGCTGCATCAACGGCTGCCCATGCCAGCAGCACACCACCGGCGCCTTGCCCGGAATCTGCGCCGCGAGACGCGGATGGCCGAACAGAATAATGAGGGCGGCCTTCGGTGCGAGCGTCTTCAGGGCCGAGAGCGAGCGCGGACCCAGGTCGGCCCGCCCCTTCCACGACCGCGGCTCGGCGTAGACGAGCACGATACCCGTTCCCCGTCTGCCCGTTCCCCGTTGCCCGCTGCGATTGCTACCCCCGCCTCGCGCAAGGTGTGCGTGGAAGACGTCCCGCGGCCCGACCTTGTACGGCCCACCCACATCGTCGTCCACGATCGACACGATAACGGCGGCGCGATGCGCCGGCGCATCGCCCCGCACCATGTGCGTCACCCGCGTGGCGAGCCGATCGGCGTAGTCGGCGTGCGCCGCCAGGTCCGGCTCGCCCTGCTCGGGGCCCTGACTCCACGTATCCACCGCGTGCTGGTAGCGCGCCAGCGCGGCGTCGGCCCGGGCGACGGAGATCACACCGCCCACGGCGCGGTCGAGCTCCGCGACTACGCCTGCGAAGTCCGCCGGATACAACAGCGCATCGCACCCCGCCGCTACCGCGCTCGCCGTGGCGGGCGCCTCGGCCTGGCGCGCGGTCGCTCCCGCCATGATCAGCGCGTCGGTGACCACGATGCCCTGGAAGCCAAGCGTGTCCCGCAGGTAGTCGAGCATCACTCGGCGAGTAGCCCGCGGCACTGCCGCTCGGGTCCCAGCCCGGATACGCGACGAACGCGCTCATCACGCTGCCGACCCCGGCGCGCACCGCCGCCGCGAACGGGACCAGATCGGTCTGCTCGAGCTCCGCCATCGCCGTCGTCACCCGCGGCAGCGTCGCATGGGAGTCCTGCGTGGTCCGCCCGTGTCCCGGATAGTGCTTGGCGCACGCGAGCACGCCGTGCTCCTGGCAGCCACGGATCCACGCTGCCGCGTGCTCGCCCACGAGCGCCGGATCGACGCCGAAGGAGCGCGTCTGGACGATCGGGTTCTTCGGCTCATTGTCGAGATCGCACACCGGGGCAAACGCCCACGTGATGCCGACCGACCGGGCCTCGCACCGCGGTGATCATGCCCGCCGTGTTGGTCGTCGGTCAGGTCCGCCAGCCATCCGAGCGCGGCGGGGGGCGGCAGCTCGGTGAGTCCCTCGACCTGCTGCCTGGGCCCGCGCTCCAGGTCGGCGCCGATCAGCAGTGGGCGCCCGGCGGCCGCGCGCAGGTTCGTCGTGAGCGTCGTGATGCTTGCGCGGTCGCCGCCGAACAGGATGAATCCCCCGACGCCGGCCTTGAGGGCCGCATCGATCTTGGCGCGCTCATGCGCGAACCCGCCGCCGTCGCCGGTCTGAATCGGAGCGACGGAAACACCAGCCGCGCAAGCGTTGCACTCACGCCGGGGTGACGTGCCCCAACACGCGCGGGCCGCGGGCGCCCGTCGCGGCGGGGAGATTCCCGGGCCGGTTGGTCGAGCGTGAGATGATCCGAGGAACGCAAAGACCAGAGCCTCCTTCGCTTCGCCATCGAAGAACAGCGCGTCGAACAGCACCACGGGCCGGGGATGCACGCGCGCGGCGAGCTGCTCGACCAACGCGGGATTGCGCGCGCCGCCGCCCGAGATCACCAGCTCCTCCCCGGCGCCCGCCGGGGTCCACCGCGTGATCGCCCGGGCCACGGCCTCGGCGGTCAGCACCGTGGCCGTCGCGACGGCGTCGTTCTCGGAGCCGCCCGCCGCTCGCACCAGCTCGATCAGACTGCTCCGCGTACGCCGGGCTGAAGCGCTCACGCCCGGTGCTCTTGGGAGGAGGCGCGGCGAAATACGCATCGGCAAGCAGCTGGTCCAATACGGACGAGATCGGCTGCCCGCGACGAGCGCGCTCACCGTCGCGATCGAACGGTGCGTCGGGCGTGAACCGCCGTACTACGGCGTCGATCACGCCCACGCCCGGTCCGGTGTCGAATGCCACGGCGCCCGCGATCTCGCCGCGCCGCGCCACCCAGGTGACGTTGGCGATGCCGCCGAGGTTGAGCAGCAGCCGCCCGTGCGCGGGGTGCCCGAACAGCAGCACGTCGGCGAGCGGCACGAGGGGAGCCCCCTGGCCCCCCGCCGCCACATCGCGCGCACGAAAATCGCTCACCACCCGCACGCCGAGGCGCTCCGCCAGCACGGCGGGGTCGCCCAGCTGCAGCGTGGCGCGCCCCGGCTCGTGCCACACGGTCTGCCCGTGCGACGCGACGAAGGACAGGTCGCGCGGCGCGACCCCCGCCGTGGCGAGCAGCTGCAGCACGGCCCCGGCGAAGCGCTCGCCCAGCGCGACGTGCAACAGCGCCAGGTCCCGCGCGCTGCCGCGCGCCATGACGTCGATCATCTGCGCGCGCTCCGCGGCGGCGTAAGGCTCGACGCGGAATGCCACGAGCTCCGCACCGGGCGGCGACTCCGTCACCTTCACGAGCGCCGTCGACACGCCGTCGAGCGACGTGCCCGACATGATCCCGACGGCGAGTGTGGTGGTCACTTGCCCGACCGACGGGAGGTGGATCACCGATCGCGCGGCGCATGCTCCCCCCCGCGGACTCGAGCGTGCGGACGCCCTCGTCGCGGCTCAGGCTCAGCCGCACCATGACGATCGCGACCTTCACGCTCCCGCCGGCCGCGTCGATCGCGGCGCGGGCGCGCGCCCGATCCGCGCCGGCGCACTCCATCACGATCCGTTCACCACGGTCGCGCAGCTTGTCGCTCGTGGCCATCACGTCCACCATCAGATTGCCGTACACCTTGCCGAGCCGAATCATGGCGCCGGTCGTGATGGCGTTGAGGACGAGCTTGGTGGCGGTGCCGGCTTTCATGCGCGTCGATCCGGTCACGGCTTCCGGGCCCACCTTGGGGAGAATCACCACGTCGCAAGCTTCGGCGAGCTGGCGCGGCGGATCGGTGCAGGACAGCAAGCCGGTGGTGGCGCCGAGCGATTTGGCGCGCCCCAGCGCCGCGCGGACGAACGGCGTGGTGCCGCTGGCCGCGATCCCGAGCACGAAATCCGCCTTCCCCACGCCCGCCTGATCGATCGCGGCGTCTGCCGCGTTCACGTCGTCCTCCGCTCCCTCGATGCTCCGCACCAGCGCCGGCAGGCCACCCGCCATGATTCCCACCACCATCGTGGGTGGCGTCCCGAACGTCGGCGGGCACTCACTCGCGTCGAGCACGCCGAGCCGGCCGGAGGTCCCCGCTCCGACGTAGAGCAGGCGGCCGCCGCGCTGAAACGCCGCGACCGCAAGATCGATGGCGCGCGCCACGCGCTCCCGCTCGAGCTGAACCGCCGGAACGACGCGCGCGTCTTCGCCCGCGAGCAGGTCGGCGATTTCGAGGCTCGAGGCGACATCGATGCGCTCGGTCCGCGGGTTGCGCTGCTCGGTGAGGCGGGGATCCTGATGGCCGGGAGCGGTCATGGGGGGTCGGTTCCAAGTTAGGCGTTGACCGTTGCTTGGGTCAACGTGCACAATTCGGGATGCGCGCACTCCTCGCACTTACGCTCGCACTGCTCGCGGCCTGCGGCGGCACCAAGGGACCGGCGGCGACACCAGCCGCGCCCGAGCCCGTCGCCGGCGGGGCACCACCGCCGACGCCCGAGAGCACGGCCCGCAGTCCCCTCATCGGGCCGACGTGGCCGCTCACCGATCGGGGCGGCGCGGTCAGCGGCCAGCACGCCATGGTGGTGTCGGCGCATCCGCTCGCCAGCGCCGTCGGGGCCGACATCCTGCGCCGCGGCGGCAACGCCGTCGACGCCGCGGTGGCGGTCGGATTCGCGCTCGCCGTGGTGCAGCCGATTGCCGGCAACATCGGTGGCGGCGGGTTCATGGTGATCCGCCTGCACGACGGTACCGTCCACGCGCTCGACTACCGCGAGGTCGCCCCCGGAGGCGCGACCGCCGGCATGTACGTGGACTCGGCCGGCAACGTGACGGAGGCGGCGCTCACCGGGCCCCTCTCGGCGGGGGTTCCGGGAAGTGTGGCCGGCATGTTCGAAGCGCACCGCAAGTTCGGCAAGCTGCCGTGGGCCGACGTCGTGGCGCCCGCGGTCGCGCTCGCGCGCGACGGCCACGTGCTCGACGCGATTCGCAGCCGCAACATCAACGTCGAGTTGGAGCGGCTGACCCGCTTCCCCGCCTCCCGGGCGCAGTTTCTTCTCGATGGCGCCGCGCCGCCCCCCGGGACGCCGTTCGTGCAGCGGGAGCTCGGGGCCACCCTGCAGCTCATCGCCGACAGCGGTCCAAAGCCGTTCTACCACGGCAGCATCGCCAAGCTCATCGTGCAGGAGATGCAGCGCGGCGGCGGCCTGATCACCAAGCAGGATCTGGCGCGCTACCACCCCAAGTGGCGGGTGCCGATCCACATCACGTATCGGGGCTACGCGATCTACACCATGCCGCCGAGCGGCGGCGGCGTGACGCTCGCCGAGATCCTCAACGTGATGGAGGGCTACCCGAGCCTCCCCCGATTCGGCAGCGCGGCCCTCATGCACCTCCAGGCGGAGACGATGCGGCGCGCGTTCGTCGATCGGAACCTGTACCTGGGGGATCCCGACGTCGTGCCACTCCCGGTGGAGCGCCTGCTGAGTAAGGAGTATGCGGCGACGCTTCGGGCGGACATCGACTTGCAGCGTGCGACGCCGACGCCGCGCATGACGCCCCACGTCGAGGGCACGGAAACGACCCACTATTCCGTGGTCGATGCCGACGACAACGCCGTGTCGTGCACCACGACCCTGAACAACGATTTCGGCAGCGCCGTCACGGTCACCGGCGCGGGGTTCCTGCTGAACGACGAGATGGACGATTTCACGACGGCGCCCGGCAAGGCCAACCTGTACGGCCTGGTGCAAGGCGCCACCAACGCGATCGCGCCCGGAAAGCGCATGCTCTCCGCCATGACCCCCTCCGTCGTGCTGGATACCGCCGGTGCGCTGTTCATGGTGCTGGGCTCGCCGGGCGGCTCGCGCATCACGACGGCAGTGTACCAGGTGATCAGCAACGTCATCGATCAAGGCATGTCGTTGCGCGATGCCGTGGCCGCGCCGCGCCTGCATCATCAGGGACTGCCCGATCTCCTGTACGTGGAGCAAGAGCGGGTTCGTGCAAGGCATCGCTCGACTCGCTGACCGCGATGGGCCACACCATCCACGAGTGGCGCTACAAGACGGGCGTCAATGCGATCGCGAAGACCGCCGACGGTTGGGTCGGCGTGGCCGATCCCCGGCGCGGCGGCGGCGCAGTCGGGTACTGAGGGCCAGCGAGCATGGCGGACGAGCACGAGGGGCTGTCCGCCCGAGAGCAGAGAGTCTTAGAAGCGGTATGTGAGACCCTCGTCCCGTCCATCCCACGGCCGGAAGATCCCGGCGGCTTTTTCGCCCTCGGGGCACGGCAGGCCGGCACAGTCGGATCGCGCCGCCCGGCTGATCGAGAGCGTGCCCAGCCCGGCGGACCGGAAGCGCCTGAAGCTGCTGCTCCGCATGCTCGACAACCCCCTGGTCAATCTGTTGTTCGCCGGAACGTTCGCCGCATTTACCGCGCTGCCCGCGGTGCAGCGCGAGGCGGTGCTGCGGGGCTATTCCCGATCGCGCCTCACGCTGCGGCGCGCCGGGTTCCAGGCGCTCAAGCGGCTGGTGCACGTCGCGCACTACTGCTGGCCGGTAGGTCGTCGCCACCCGGCGTGGGAAGCGACCGGATACCCGGGACCGCTGCCCGACCCTCCTGCCGCCGTCGAGCCACTGCCGGCCCTCGCGATCGATCGGGATACCGTGCTCGACTGCGACGTCGTAGTGGTGGGCTCCGGAGCCGGCGGCGGCGTGGTGGCGGGCCTCCTGGCGGAGGCCGGTCTGCGCGTGGTGGTGCTCGAGAAGGGCGGCAACCCGGGCTCGCGCGACTTCACCCAGGTCGAAGGCGACATGCTGTCCCGCTACTACCTCGATTCCGGGTTGATGCTGACCCAGAACGGATCGCTGCCGATCCTCGCCGGCAGCTGCCTCGGCGGCGGCACCGTGATCAACTACACGACGAGCTTCCCGCTGCCACCCGAGATCCGCGCAGAATGGGACCGGCTGTCCGGTCTCACGCTGTTCACGAGTCCCCGTTTCGCAACGTTCGCTCGACAACGTGGCGCGCCGCCTGAACGTTGGCACGCAGTGGACCACCCCGGGGATCCGTGATCAGTTACTCGAGCGCGGGTGCAACAGCCTCGGCTGGCACGTGGGGGTCATTCCGCGCAACGTCACCGGCTGCAAGGAAGGCGTCGAGTGCGGCTACTGCGGCTACGGCTGCCGCCATGGCGCGAAGAACTCCACGGCCCGCACCTACCTGGCGGCGGCTGCGCGTGCCGGCGCCCAGCTCGTGCCCAACTGCGATGTGCTCCGCATCCGGGTCGAGGCGGGTCGCGCGACGGGCATCGAGGGCGTCGTCACCGGCTCGAGCGGCACGCGCCATCAGCTCACGGTACGCGCGGGCGTTGTCGTGGCGGCGTGCGGATCGATCAACACGCCCGCGCTGCTCCAGCGATCCGGCCTGGACGATGACCGGCCATCGGCCGCGGCCTGCGGCTGCATCCGGCCACCGCGATCGCCGGCATTTTCCCGCAGCGGGTGGAGCCGTGGACCGGCGCCCTGCAGACCCGCTACTCCGACCAATTCGCGGATCTGGGCGACGGATACGGGGTGAAGTTCGAAACGGCGCCGGTCCACTTCGCGCTGCCGGCCAGCGGGTTCGGATGGGAGAGCGCCGTCCGTCACCGCGAGGACCTGAGCCGTCTGGCGAACGTGAGCATCGTGGGGGTGCTGCTCCGCGACCGCGATCCGGGACGCGTCGTGGTGGGGCGCGACGGGCGGCCGCGCGTGCACTACGAGCTGTCGCCCCGCGACGTGGCCAACGTGCGGCAGGGGCTCGTGGGGGCGGCGCAGGTGCTCGCCGCCGCCGGGGCCACCGAGCTGTTCTCGCTCCAGACGCCGCCGGCCCGTGCGCGGGTGAGCGAGCCGCAGCTGGCTCGAGCGGTTCGGCGACGCCTTAGACCACCGTGGCTACACCAAGTGCCGCATGTCCTACATCACGTTCCATCAGATGGCGAGCTGTGCCATGGGCGCCGACCCCGCTCGCTCGGTGGTCGGGGAGACCGGCGAGTCTCACACTGTGCGGGGGCTGTATGTGGCGGATGCCAGTGCGTTCCCCACCTCGAGCGGCGTCAATCCCATGATCACGATCATGGCGATCGCGGATCACGTGGCGCGCGGCATCCTCGAGCGGTGTTCCGTTCCCCGGACGACAGCCTCGGCTTAGCACGGTAAGGAGTCCGCCTAGTCAGCGCGAGGGCCCGGTTTGCGACGATGCGCCGAGCTTGTGCGAGGTGACGAGTCCATTTAGCGGGCGCGAGGGCCTGTGTTGCAAGGCTGCGCGTGTTCTCTTGCCAGCATCGTTCACATTCTACCAGCGTGAGTCTTCCCCCACCGGCGCACCGAGGGCGACGATCGTCGCGCCGAAGGGCTTCGGCGGACTCTAGGGGCCGCAGTCAGCCACGCGGCCGGACGTGAGCCCGCGCCGGAACGCGGCGATGCGTTGGGCGGACGACCCGTGGGTGAAGTTCTCGGGGCTCACGCGGCCCGTCGACATGCCCTGCACTCGATCATCGCCGACCGCCGCTGCGGCACCCAGGCCCTCGTCCACGTCACCGGGCTCGAGCAGGTTCTGCCGTGACGCGTGGTAGCCCCAGACGCCCGCAAGGCAGTCAGCCTGTAGCTCGATCTGGACCGACTGTTGGTTGTCGCGCACCGCGCCCATGGTGCCGCGCAGGTTCTGGACGTGGTGGCCGAGCTCATGGGCGAGAACGTAGGCCTGTGCAAAATCGCCAGGCGCACCGAAGCGGGTCTTGAGCTCCTCGAAGAAGCCGAGGTCGATGTACACCTTTTCGTCGCCAGGGCAGTAGAACGGCCCACTGGCTGCCTGGCCGAACCCACAGGCGGATTGCACCGCATCGCGGAACAGCACCAGCTTCGCGGGGCGATAGCCGACGCCTTCCTGAGGCAGGATCCGGGCCCAGGTGGCCTGCGCGCTGTCCAGCACGAACGAGACGAAGTCGACGAGGCGTTCTTCCTGGGGCGTGGACTGGACTGGTGGCGCGGACCCGTCCGGAGCGGACTGGGAGCCGACGTCCCCACCATCAGTCAAGATTCCGGTGAAGTCACGCCCAAACACGAGGCTGAGAACCACGACGATGACCGCGCCCCCCAGGCCAAGTCGGCCAAAACCGCCGAAGCGTTGGCCGCGGCGGTCCTCAAGGTTTTCGCTTCGGCTACCGGGAATCCAGCGCATGTGTGCTCCGTGATAAACGTCTCGAGCAACAAGTGTAACCGGAGTAGCGCCGACGGGCGCACAAACGCAATTCTACCTCGTGGCGGCCGCGCCGCCAGCTCACGCGCTTGTTCGCGGAGCGTGTCCTTGGATGTCATGGATGTGTATCCGGCAGCCGCCTGGCGGATTGCCGGAATTGGTGCGACGGCGTCCGGCGTCGCGAATGACCGACTTCCAACTTCAGTCCCCCGGACACAACGAAATCATGCTGTTTGTGGGGGGTGAGGAGGCCTGGGAACCCGTAGTAATTGTCCTCGAATTCAATCCGCCATCCTACGGGAGCGGTGGTGCCACTCCGTATCCCTACGCCTAGCACCGCGCCCCAATAGGCCGCCCTCGTGGACATCCCGTAGACCGACCGGATGTAGTCGAGCGAGTCGTACGTCACGCCCGTATGCCATACGGCAACCGGTCCCGCAAGTGCGTACAAAGACGTCCGCGCGTGGCGCGGTGTGAGGGCAAAGAGAACGCGCCCGGAACCGCCGTACACCGTGGCCGACTGGTCGCCGAAGGTGGGGCTCGACGTGCCGCTCCGAGTGTAGAAGCCCGCAAGCTCGAGAGCCCAGCGAGAGGCGATCCATGCAGTGACTCTCGCTCCTACCAGCGGCGCAACATTCTGCTTCACGTACCCAAAGTTCGAGCACGTACCAGGGGGGTGGTTGAAGTAGAAGAATAGGCACATCGTGCTCGGGTTCTCGGTCTCATCCACGACCCGCCCCGCCGGCAGGAAAGCGCCGACGTAGGGAGTGAACTCAATTTGCGCCGCGGCGGCTGGGGCGAGGAAAAGTGTGGGAAGAACAACCACGAAAAGAAAGCGGGCCCAGCGCTTGTCAGACGTCACGCTCGTTCTCCGCGAGGATGATGAGCGCGCTGTAGTCGCGCGCAGTAGTTGGGTGCTGTGCAGGCTCGTTGACCGTAGATACCTCCTTAGGCATCGGTTCTACAGGAGCCACATGACGGCCATGAGGAGCCCAACCGACAGCAGGCACCACATCACGAATCGGCGCCGGTAGGTGAGTCCCTCCGCTGTCCATTCGTCATCGCTGAAGAAGCGCCACGGTGACCACCACCACACCTTCGGACGCGTAACATAGGTCGCAGAGCGCAGGTGAGAACCCGGAAAATTGACAACACCGTAGATCACACTGGCCAGCGCGGCAGCAATGAGCAGGTATCGCAGCAACTCGTGGAACACAGGGATCGGCCCGGGCGTGCTGGGATGGCTCGAAGGTTGTAGATGCCTGCGGTGTGACCGGGCCCCAAACATGGCGACCCGGTCACGCTCTAGCTCAGCGACGCGCGCTCACCGTCAGCGGCGCCGACAGCGTCACGTGAATACCCGCGCCCGCGGGAAGCAGCACATCGATGTCGCGCGACCGCGAGGCGACCACGCCACCCGCCGCCGCACCCGCGGCACCACCGATCACCGCACCCTTCGTGTTCTTACCGAACAGCTTGCCCGCGATGGCGCCGACCGCCGCGCCCGCGGCCACTTTGCCGGCGTCCGCCGTCGTGACACCACGTCCTTGCATCACGCTGTCCTTGGAATCCACCGTGCCTTCGACGGTATAGACCACGCCGCGCACTGCCACGGTGCTCACCGCCAGGTCGAGGTGACCGGTCGCGCGCGGATTGGGCGCGGGCACCGCGCTGACGACCGTTCCCGTCACCACCGAGCCCATCGGAATCACTACGTGCCCCGAGGCATCCCGGATGTCCTCGCTGACGGTCGCTTTGAAGGTGTCACCCGCCTTGGCGTGGCGCGTCGTGATGGAGTCGTCGATGCTCATGGCAACCCCGGTACCGGCCCGGAGCGTGTAGCTCGTGGGGGCGGGTGGCGGGGCTTCGGCTTGGGTTTGGGCGCCGGCTTGGGCGCGGGGGCGGCGGGCTGCTCTTCGGGCGCCGGAACGTCCTTCATCGCCGCGGTCGATTCGGTCGGCGCGAGCGTCAGGTTGCGGGCCGTGCTGTCGGCGAGTCTGACTCTGCTCGCCCTTGGCACAGCCGAGCACCGCCGCCAGGCTCAACGCGGCGCTCAGTCGTATCCACTGATTACCGGTCATCGTCTTTCTCCTCTGGGGTGGTACGTACCACCTAATATAGGAATGTGGTACCCGCCGTGCTCGTTTCTACAACCGCCGCTTCAGAAATTCGGGGGTCAGTCCTTGCAAGTATCCCGCGAGCAAGCTGAAGCGGTCGGTGATCAGGAGCACACCCAGAAGTATCTAACATCACGCCGGCGATTCGTTCCACCCACACGATGTACGGACGGAACCTCTGGAACCACACCAGAAACCGATCCAGCGCCACTGCGGTCAGCACGAACGGGACGGCGAGCCCGAGGGCGTAGACGCCGAGCAGGGCCGTCCCCTGCGCCACGCTGGCCGCCTCCGCCGCCAGCGTCAGGATCGCGCCGAGAATCGGGCCGATGCAGGGCGTCCAGGCGGCGCCGAACGCCACGCCCACGAGCGCTGAGCCGGCATATCCCAGGGGTTTCCGCGCCAGCTGGATGCGCCGCTCCTGCATCAGGAACGCCGGACGCAACACGCCCAGCAGATACAACCCGAACGAGCAGCACCAGCACGCCGCCGATGCGCCCGATCCACACGTGGTAGCGGAGCATGAACCCGCCCAACACCGACGCGGTCGCGCCGAGCGCCATGAAGACGATGGAGAACCCGGCCACGAACCACAGGGCGTGGAGCAGCGCGGTGCCGCGCTTCGTCTGCAGCTCTTCGACGGACATGCCGGTGAGAAAGCCGACGTAGCTCGGGATGAGCGGCAGGACGCAGGGCGACAGAAAGCTCAGCAGTCCAGCCGTAAACGCCACGACGAACGAGACATTGCGCCCCGCGTCGAGCGCCGCCTGCAGGACAAGCATGGGAGGTTACGTCACCCGCAGAAGCAGACCGCGGACACGACCGTGGTCCAGCGGCCATCCGGACCGCACTCGGCGGTGGACGTGACGTTCATGGTGCGGACGATCTCGCCGGAGACCATCCACTGCTCACGCCGCTGATCCCAGGCCTGCTCCGGGTCGAACGGGACGCCGAGCACGGTCGCCAGCATGGACGCGGCGAGATCCTCGGCGTATTCCCCCGCCACGATTTCGTTCTGTCCATAGGTGTGGTGCTCGGAGATGTAGCCGTGATGGGTCTGGTCGGCGGGCATCGCCACGCCGATCGACGCCGCGACGAGGCGACTCGGCTCGTTGGTCGACGACTCCGCGATCACCGCGAACACCACCTGGCCGGGCCGCATCAGGGTGAGCCCCTCCTCCCGGTCCACCAATTCGCACTCGGGCGGAAAGATGGAGCTCACGCGGACGAGGTTGAAGTTGGCAAGATGGGCGTCCCGCAGGGCCATCTCGAAGCTCGTGAGTTTTTCCTTATGCCGGCCGACGCCCTTGGTGAGGAATGCCTTGGTCGGAACGAACATGCGTGAGTCGATCAAGCTCGTTACCTCGCCCGCGCTAGGGGGTTTGCCTGCTGACAGCTCCGGCACAGACCGTACACATCCAGACGGTGGTGGTGGGGACGGAAGTCCACCTCCTCCGCGAGCAGCGCGATCATCCGTTCCAGGCGATCGTTGGAGAACTCCAACACGCTGCCGCACGACGTACAGATGCAATGCTCGTGCGCCTGACCCGGGAGCATCGCCTCGTAGCGCTTGAAGCCCTCGCCAAAGTCGTGCTCCTTGACCAGCCCGCTGCGCACCAGCAGGTCGAGCGAACGGTACACCGTCGCCGTTCCGACCGGGGCGCCGCGCTTCGCCGCCTGACGCGCGACGTCGTCCACCGACAGATGGTCGGTTGCAAAGAACACCGCCTCCGCGACCGCCAGACGCTGGTTGGTCGCGGGCAGGTTGTGATCGCTCAAATACTGCCGGAATTCTCCCAGCAGCTTGCTGCCGTCAACCTTCATACTTCATACCAGGCCGACCTCTCGACGATGACCGGCGGCTCCGGATCGCCCGAGCGATCCACCGCTGCCTGCATCACCTGCGCCAGCACTTCCGCCGGCGACAGCGCCACCTCTTCGACGTCCCCCTTCCAGCGCCCGCGCTCCTTGCCCCGGAGGATGAGCATGTACCGCGCCGTGTACACGCGCAACCGGCTTCCCTCCTCCGCGCGACGCGTCACGACGGCGGTGCCCCACTCGCGCCCCTCCCGCTTGAGCGGCCGGAAGAGATAGATCGTCTCGATCTCCGCGGGAGGCACCTGCGCCGCCACGGCAGTCGCCAGCTGCGCCCAGCCGGGACCCGCGCCGACGCTCAGCGGACGGCCGACGCCGGAGTCTGGGCTTGCTCCCATCGCTCCACGTAGAACCGCAGCACGTGCATGAAATCCTGCGCGTTGGTAACGACCCCGAAGGCCTGGTGCGTTCCCCGGTCCTTCAATTTGGTGACCACGAACTCGGTCTGGTCCACACAGATGGTGGTGAGCGGCCGCACATCTTCCACCGTGGAACCGTCCACGAACGCGGGCAGCATGTTGCCGACGGCGATCGCGTGGAGCGCCGTCGCCACGAACACCGCAAATGTGACCTGCGTCGTGTAGGCGCGCATCGCATCCTGCGCGGCCCGCGTGTCGGTCACCACTTCCGGCAGGGGGCCATCGTCCCGGATCGAGCCCGCCAGCACGAACGGCACGTCGTGCGTCACGAGCGCGTGCATGATACCCTCGGTCACAAGCCCCTGCTCCACCGCCGCGGCGATCGACCCCGCCCGGCGGATGGCGTTGATGGCCCGCATGTGCAGCGCGTGGCCGCCTTCCACGCCTTCCCCGGAGCTCGACATTCCCAGCGTGGTGCCGAAGATCGCGGCCTCGAGGTCGTGCACGGCGACCGCATTGCCGCCGAACAGCACGTTGGCGTAGCCGTTCTCGATGAACCAGATCATGTCCATGCGGGCCCGGGCGTGCACCAGGGCGGGCCCAACCACCCACAGCACCTTGCCACCGCGTTGCTTCTCTTCTCCCAGCAGCTGCGCCAGGACCGCGTAGTCCACCGGCCGCTCGCGCGACACCTCGGTCTGCATGAACCCGAATTCGTTGGCGCTGTGGCGCCCGCCCAGGAACCCCTCGGCGTGCACGTAGATCCCTTCGCTGCCATCCTCCGCCACCCCGACGGCGACCAGACCACCCTTCGGCACCTTGCGGGGCTCGGTGACCACCAGGTCGCCGTTCGCTTGCCGCACCACCACGCAGTCCATGCGCGGCAGGCGCGGACGGCGCCAGGTGCCGACCTTCAGGTAGGTGGGCAGGTTGGTGGTCGAAAAGAACCCGTCCGGAAGCACCCCATCCGCCGGCGCAAGCTCAAAGCGCGCCTCAGGCGCGTCCGCGAGCGGCGGCGTATGAAAGTTGGGGGGACGATACCGGAAGCGAGGGAGGGTCACGGACGCCAAAGGTATCTGTTCCCAAACCCTTGACGCAATGTCCGCCGGGCTACAGCAGCGTCACGGGATCGCGATCCACGATACCACCGGCCGGCGCGCCCCCCCCGCGGCCGCCTTTCCCCGCCCCCATGCGCGCACGACTTGCCCGATGGCGCGCGGCTCCGTCGCTTTGACGAGCACGTGCCAGCGCCAGCGGTTCTTGAGCCGCGGGACCGGGCAGGGCGCGGGCCCCAGCACGAGCAGCGCGCCCTCGAGCTGCTCCGCTCCCACGCGCCGCACCCAGGCGGCGACGTCCGCCGCGGCCCGGGCGGCGGCGTCCGCATCCTCGTCGGCGGCGACGAACCGCACCAGGCCCGTGAATGGCGGGTACACCGGGTTCGGCGGTGCCCGCAGCGGCAGCTCGGCCGCGGCGAAGTCCCGCACCGAGTGCGCCTGCGCCGCGCGGATCGCGTGGTGCTCCGGCGCGCGCGTCTGCACCAGCACCCGCCCGCCCTTCGGGCCCCGCCCCGCGCGACCCGCGACCTGTGCCACGAGCTGAAACGTGCGCTCGGCCGCGCGAAAGTCGGGCAGGTGCAGACCCGTGTCCGCATCGACCACGCCCACCAGGGTCACGCCGGGAAAATCGAGGCCCTTGGCGATCATCTGCGTGCCGAGCAGGATGTCGATCTCGCGACGCGCCACCCGCTCGAGAATGTGGTGGTGCGCCCACTTGGTGCTGGTCGTGTCCAGGTCCATCCGGGCGATTCGGGCCTCGGGAAACCGCAGCGCCACGAAATGCTCGAGCTGCTGCGTGCCGATCCCCCGCATCCGCTGGGTCTCGTGCCCGCACTTCCGGCACGACGGCGCCACCGGCTCCTCGTGGCCGCAGTAGTGGCAGCGCAGCGCGGGCGGCGTCTGGTGCACCGTGAGGGTGATGGCGCACCGCGGACACTCGCGCACGTCGCCACAGGCGGGACATTGCAGATAGGTCGCGAAGCCGCGGCGGTTGAGGAGAAGAATGATCTGATCGTGTTGGGCCAGCGCCTCGCTCACGGCGGCGTCCAGGGCTTCGCTCCAGGGTACGCCCCGCGCCTCGGGCACGCGCGGCGCGGTGCGCAAATCCACCACGGTCACAGGCGGCAACGGCCGCGCATCGATCCGCTGCGGCAGACCGAACACGCGCACTACCCCCGCTTCCCCCTGGTGCAGCGTCTCGAGCGACGGCGTCGCGCTGCCCAGCACCAGGCGCGCATCCTCGAGCTGGGCCCGTACCCGGGCGACGTCGCGGGCGTGGTAGCGGGGCGCGGTCCCCTGCTTGTAGCTGCCCTCGTGCTCCTCGTCCACGACGATCGCGCCGAGCCGCTGCACCGGCGCGAACACCGCCGAGCGTGGGCCCACGGCCACGAGTCGCTCGCCGCTGCGCAGCGCGCGCCAGGCATCGACGCGTTCGCCGTCGGACAACCCCGAGTGCAGCACGGCCACCTGATCGCCGAACACGCCCCGGACCCGCGCGACGGTCTGGGGCGTCAACGCAATTTCCGGAACCAGCAGGATCGCCCCGCGCCCCTGCTCCACCAGGCGGCGCACGACCTCGAGATAGACCAGCGTCTTCCCCGATCCGGTGACCCCGTGGATCAGCACCGGCACGTCGGGCGGGGTCGCGGCGATGTCGTCCACGACGCGCCGCTGGTCGGGGCTGAGGGTGGGTGGAGGCGGTGTCGCGAGGTCGGCAAACGGGTCGCGGAGCTGCGCCACCCGCTCGACCCTTGCCAGCTGTTGGCTGCACCAGGCCGTCGAGCACGGCGGCGGAGAACTTGAGCTGCGTCGTGAGGTGCCGCAGTGGCGCCGAGCCGCCGAGCGCTTCTACCGCCTCATAGGCAAGACGGCGTTTGGGAGCGCGCTGGAACGTGCGCTCCCGCTCGAGCAGCGAGGGGAGGCGCTGGGTGAGGACGAGCACGCGCTCCTCGGCGTCGCGCGGCCCCTCCGGGCGCTCCGCCTGCCACAGCGTCCCGGGAAGCATGGCGCGGAGCGTCAACCCGAGCGGCGCGCCGTAGTACCCGGCGATCCAGCGCGCCAGCCGCAACAACGCCGGAGACAGCGCCGGGTCGGCATCGGGAACGGCGAGGATCGTCTTGAGGTCGCGCGCCGCCTCGGCGTCGATGACGGACATGACGACGCCGATCGCGTGCCGTTGCCGGACCGGGACGAGCACGCGCGCCCCCGGCACGACACGCGCGGCGAGACCGGGAGGGATCCGGTACGTGTACGGGCGGGAGATCGGAAGCGGAAGGACGACTTCGGCGGCCGGCGTTCCGCTCATCGCTGGCGGACGCCCAACCCCGGCTCGGTCGGCAGGTGGATCTTGCCGCCATCGATGGTCGCGCCAACGAACGGGTCGTTCGCCGTCAGCGCCGCCCCGTCGAGATCGGCGGCATCGAGCAGCGGCGCGAGCTGCGCGGCCGCCGTGATCCCGAGCGACGACTCGATCATGCATCCCAGCATCACCAGCATCCCGTGCGCCCGCGCGGTGGCGATCATCCGCAGCGCTTCCCGCAGCGAGCCGCACTTCGCCAGCTTGATGTTGATGCCGTCCGCCACGCCCGCCAGGCGCGGGATGTCGGCGGCGATCAGGCAGCTCTCGTCCACGATCACCGGGAGTACCTCTTCGCGGCGCACGGCGGCAATGCCCTCGAGATCGTCCGGTGCCAGGGGCTGCTCCAGGAACTCCACGCCGAAATCCCGCAGGACCGGGAGCATGGCAATCGCCCGCTCGCGCGTCCATCCCGCGTTGGCGTCCACCCTGAGCGGCTTGTCCGTCGCGTCGCGGATCGTGCGGAGAATCTCTTCGTCCCGATCGGTGCCCAACTTGATCTTCAAGATCGGGTACTGCTCCGCCTCCGCCACCTTCTGCCGCATCCGCTCGGGAGTATCCAGCCCGATGGTAAAGGATGACAGGGGAGCGCGGTCCGGATCGAGCCCCCACAAGCGCCATACGGGCTGTCCGAGGCGCTTGCCCACCAGGTCGTGGAGCGCGGCCGAGAGCGCCGCGCGCGCCGCCCGATCGTTGGGAGCGACCTGCGCGAAGTGGGCATCAGCTTGCTCGAGGGCAAACGGGTCGGCGGGAAGGTGCGGCTCCATCTTCTTGAGAGCCGCCAGAACGGTATCCGCGGTCTCCTTATAGTAGGAAGACGGGTCGGCCTCACCCCATCCCTCCCGTCCAGCGGCGTCGGTCAGCCGGACCCAGACCACGCGATAGTCGCTCGAGCCGCCGCGCGCGATCACGAATGGGTGCCGCGTGCGCAGCGTGATGACTTCGGTCGTGAGCTTCACAATGCAAGTATCCCGCGCCGCGTGCGCTCAGGCAAGCGCGCGGACGTGCGCCTGCGCGCCCGCCGCGAGCCGCTCCACGCGATATCCGCCCTCGAGCACGCCGACCACCGGTGCCGGAGCCACACGCTGCCGCAGCGCGACCGTCCACTGTGCCATGTCTTCCGGCTCGAGCGTGAACCCTCCCAGTGGATCGCCCGCGAGCGAATCGAATCCCGCCGACACGAGCAGCAGGTCGGGGCGCCAGCCGTCGAGTGCCCGGTCCACCGCCGCGAGCAGGTCGCGCACGTACGTTGCCCGCGGCAATCCCGGGGGCTGCGGCACGTTGAAGATGTTGCCGATCCCGCGCTCGCTGGCCGCGCCGGTCCCCGGGTACCAGGGATACTGATGCATCGACACGTAGCGGATCGAAGCATCGGTGTCGACCAGGTCCTGCGTCCCGTTGCCGTGATGCACGTCCCAGTCAACGATCAGCACCTGCGCGCGCCCGAGGCGCTGCGCATGGCGAGCCGCGATGACGACGTTGTTGAGGAAGCAGAACCCCATGGCGCGCCCGGCGAGCGCGTGATGCCCGGGCGGGCGCGTAGCCCCGAAGGCCGTTCCGCCGTCGTGCTCGATGCCTCGCTCCACGGCCGCGAGCGCGACGCCTGCCGCTGCGAGCGCGCTTTCCCAGCTGCGCGGACCCATGATGGTGTCTTCGTCGAGCAGCCCGCCCCCGCCTGCAGCGACGCGCTCCAGCATGTCCAGGTATGCCGTCGAGTGCACGGCGGCCACCTGGTCCCGCGTCGCGGGCGCCGCCTCGTGCCACCGAACGTGCGGGGACAACTCCGGTGCGCGCAGGGCCTCGAGTACCGCGGCGATCCGTTCGGGGCGCTCCGGGTGCCCTGCCCCGGGGTTGTGCAACCCGGCGGCGGGATGCCACACCACGGTCGTGGTCACGCTAGTGCCGTTCCACCGTGGTTGCCCGGAGGTACCGCGTGCCCGACATGAGTGGTTGGAACGGCACTAGTTGTTCAGGTGATGGCCCTGCAGCAGGTCACGAATCGAGGCCACCTCGCGCTTGATGTCGCGACGGGCGTCCTCGAGCTCGGCCAGCGTACGCCGGTAGCGACGCCACGCCGCGATGACCAGGACGGCGCCCAGCCCGCATGCGGCGCCGGCCACCACGAGCAGCGGGCGGCCGCCGGTGAATCCGGCGTACCCGAGTAACAGGGCGTCGAGCGAGAGAAACCCCACGGCAAGGGTCGTCGGCGTGCGGCTGGGCCTCATCGCACCGCCTGACGATGCGACGGCAGCACGATGAACGGTGAGTTGGGGCCGGCGCCAAGATCCGCGACCGCGAGGGACTCGTCGAGCACCTCCGCTCCGTGGAACTTGACGACGTAGCGCTCGAGCGCGATCCCGGCGCGTCTCAGCGCTCGGGTCAGGGCCTCACGCTTCAGCTCCGCCACAGTCGTCGTCGCTGTAACGGCCAGCACCACCTGGTCCCACACGTCTGTGACCATGACGCGCACCGTGAACGTCCCCGAAACCGCGCTCACGCAATCGTCAACTTCCGATTCGAGTGGAAGCGTAGACAGGAATCGATCGACGGCCTGGTCGAAGAACAGCGTCGAGGCTCGCACCAGGCTCCGGCCGGCCGCCTGGTCCCCATCGGCCGATCGGGCGCTGATCACCACCTCTTCGCCCCCCTGCCCGCGCAGCAGCAGGAACTGCGGCCCTTCCTTTTCCGGGAATGCGCTCGCGTGCGGGACCCGCTCCGCGAAGAACGCTTTCGCCCGGGCCAGGACATCCCCGGGCGCGAGACCGACCGTTACGGTGTGAATCATGAGGCCGGGAAAGATAGAAGGCGACCGCACCGATGGTGAGGGGCGCGCCGGTTTGACATCTCCAGCTTCTTGATTGACAAATAGGCAGCCCATCGCTCCGGCGAGGTGTCAAGAAGGCAAGGAATGGTGCCCTGGGCGCGGCATGCCCATTGCCCATGGGCTCGGCGGGTCGTAGCAGCGTAACCATTCGACATCACGCGGAGGACAGAAAGCATATGTTGACCATTACTCGCCGTCTCGCGCCCAATCCCTTCACAGCGAACAGTCTTGAGCACCGGCTCACTCGATTCCTGAACGACGCCTTCGGAGGCCTGGACGTGCAGCCCGTTGATGGAAACGGTGGCCGCATGGGTACCTGCGGTGGACATCTTCGAGGACGCCGACGCGATCCGCATCGTCGCGGAAGTGCCGGGTGTGAGTCCGGAGGACGTGAAGATTTCTCACGAAGACAACGTCCTGACGATCCAGGGCACGAAGCAGCAGGTGACGCAGGAGCATACCGAGCGCGTGCACCGCGACGAGCGTACCTACGGCGCGTTCGCGCGCACGTTCACGCTCCCGACGACGGTGGACGCCACTGGTATCAAAGCGAACTACCAGCACGGCGTGCTGACCGTCACGCTGCCCAAGGTGGAGAAGGCGCGGCCGCGCCAGATTCCGGTGCAGTTCGCGGCCAAGTAATCAGAGTGCCGCGCGTAGCCGGCGTTCGACCTCGGAGTTTGGCACCGCGGTCGCGCCGGCGTCGCGGGCGGCGCGGAGCAGTTCCGCGAGCACGTGGGACCCATAGGCGATCACGGGCGTCCCGCTCGTGACGAAGCCCCGGATGCGGTCCACCGCACCGGGGCTTTCAACGTCCACCACGACCAGATCGCACGCCGTCGCGTCCTTGACGATCTCGGCGCCCGCGGCCACCACGGTGGCGCCAAGCTTGGACCGGAACATCAGGTCCTTGGTGGCGAGAAAGACCCGCTTAGGCATCGAGTGGCTCAACCGCGACGACCTGTTGTGTCACGCTCCGGCGTCGCCAGAGGTCCCAGAGGGATGCCCGCCGAGGCACGACGACAATCACGTCACCGGCGGGGGGCGCCAGGAGTCCTTCCAAGGATAGAAACAGGGGTGGCTGGGCCCGCGGTGGCAGCGGCACCCGATACTTCCGCCCGTGCCAAGCGATTTCACGCCCGTCCCCCTCCCCCGTCCCCCGTCCCGGTCTGTTGCTTCTATGAACACGTCGTCGTCCACCTTGTAGACGCCCGCGGCCACCTGCTCCCCTGAGCGGTAGAAGACGGGATCGAAGGGCTGGCCGTCGGCGCGCGCGAAGTTCTGTTCGGCGGCCCAGTCGTAGGCTTCGAGTGCGCCGACATCGGCGCGCCACTCCAGGTGATGGCGCATCTCGTGGGCGAGCGTGTCCCAGGCTTCGCGGCGCCAGTCGGTCTCCGCGGCATGTGGACGGGCCAGGGCCGCGAACGAGCCATGGTACAGAATGATCCGGGACTGGAGGTTCGCACCGTTGCCGCTCCACTCGAGCGGGATGCATTCACCGAGCGTGTAGACCCCACCCCGCACGGGATCGGGCACGGCCTTGGGACTCACCTCGATCGCAACGATGCCGTCCCGGAATTCCGCGGGCACTTCCCTCGCAAGTCGATCGACCAGCGCCCGGAAGTCGGCGTACGTCAATCAGGCCTTGATCTTCTCCGCGACGTAGCTCACGAGCTGGTCCGAGGCGATGCGTTCCTGCTTGAGGGTGTCGCGGTCGCGGACGGTGACCGTGCCGTCCTGGGTTGACTGCCCGTCGATCGTGATTCCAAACGGGGTGCCCGCTTCGTCCTGGCGCCGGTAGCGCCGGCCGATCGAGCCACCGTCGTCGTAGAACACGTTGTGGTGCGCGCGCAGGCCGTCGAAGATGCGCCGGGCCAGCTCCGGCATTCCATCCTTGTTCACGAGCGGCAACACGGCCGCCTTGAGCGGCGCCAGCGCCGGTGCGAGCCGCAGCACCACACGCGTCTCCCCTTCGATCTCCTCCTCGCGGTAGCTGTCGCACAACACGGCGAGGGTCACCCGGTCCGCGCCCGCGGAGGTCTCGACCACGTAGGGCACGAAGCGCTCATTCGTCGCGGGGTCCAGGTAGTCGAGCTTCTTCCCGGAATACTGCTGGTGGCGCGACAGGTCGAAATCGGTGCGGTTGTGAATGCCTTCGAATTCGTGCCAGCCGAACGGGAACTCGTACTCGATGTCGTACGCATCCTTGGCATAGTGCGCGAGCTCGCCCTTGCCGTGCTGGTGAAACCGGAGTTTTTCGGCGCGCAGCCCGAGCCCCACCAGCCACTTCATGCGCTCGTGGCGCCAGAATTCGAACCACTCGCCGTCGGTCCCCGGCTTCACGAAGAACTGCATCTCCATCTGCTCGAACTCGCGCGTCCGGAACGTGAAGTTGCCCGGGGTAATCTCGTTCCGGAACGCCTTGCCGATCTGGGCAATGCCGAACGGGACCTTCTGGCGCGACGACTGTTGCACGTTGAGATAGTTGACGTAAATGCCCTGCGCCGTCTCGGGCCGGAGGTAGATGACCGCCGCATCCTCCTCGACCGGACCCATGAACGTCTTGAACATGAGATTGAACAGGCGCGGCGCCGTGAGCGTGCCCTTCATACCGCATTTTGGGCACTGCGCGTCGGGCTCCCCGGGCGTGCCCTTGATGCTGGGGTCGTCCGCTCGGAAGCGGTTCTTGCACTGCTTGCAATCCACGAGCGGATCGGTGAATCCGGCAATGTGGCCTGAGGCCTCCCACACTTTCGCGTGCATGAGGATGGCCGCGTCGAGACCTTCGATGTCTTCGCGCTCGTGCACCATCGAGCGCCACCAGCGTTCTTTGAGGTTCTTTTTGAGCTCCACCCCCAAAGGGCCGTAGTCCCACACGGAGCCGAGGCCCCCGTAGATCTCGGAAGACTGGAACACGAAGCCGCGTCGCTTGGCGAGCGACACGAGCTTTTCCATTGTTTTGTCGGCTGGTGGCATAGGGGCCTAAGATAACCCAAAAGCCTCACGGGTCGCGCGCTCGGCGAGGTCGGCGATCCCGGCCGCGTCGAGCGTCCGGCCCTCGCCTCCGAGCGCGTGCACGCCGATCAGATCGCTGACGGTCCCGGCCACCACCGCCACTTTCTTCCGCGCCGCCTGCGCGCGCCGCAGCACTTCGCCCGATGCCTTCCCGACAAGCGACGTGCGATCGAACGCGCCCTCGCCCGTGATCAGCAAGTCTGCCGACGCCAACGCGGCGTCGAATCCCACCCGCTCGAGCACCCACTCGGCGCCGCGGATCAGCTCCGCCCGCCCGAAGAACGCGAGCCCGGCGCCCAGGCCGCCGGCGGCACCACCGCCCGGCAGCGTTCCGAGATCGGGGCGGCCCTGCCGCGCCCATTCCGCGGCGAGCACCTCGAGCCCTGCCGCGAGGCGATCGACGGCTTCCGGCGAGGCCCCCTTTTGCGGTCCGAAGACCCGCGCCGCTCCGGCGGCACCGACCAACGGCGTGGTCACGTCGGCGAGCGCCACGATCTGCGCTTCGAGTCGCCACCCCCCGTCCAAGCCGGCGATATCGACGAGCGAGCCACCTCCCTCCGGAAGCAACCCACCGGCGCGATCCCGCAGAGTCCACCCGAGACCCCGCGCGGCCCCACTGCCGCCGTCGACCGTCGCCGAGCCGCCAAGGCCAACCACGACCGTGCGCGCCCCGCGGTCGACCGCCTCCCAGATCAGCTCTCCAACGCCACGCGTGGTCGCGTGCAGCGGATCGAGTTGGTCGGGTTTGAGCAGCGCAATCCCGCAGGCACTGGCAGACTCGAAAATGGCGGTGTCACTGTCGAGCCAACCAAGCACCGCCTGCACCTTGGACCCTAGTGGTCCGGTGACGGCGACCGACTCCCGCAGCGATTCCCTCGGAAGGACGGCCTCGAGCAGCCCGTCGCCGCCATCGGATATGGGACACTGCAAGACGGTGGCGTCGGGAAGCGCGCGGCGAACGCCCGAGGCGAAGGCGTCAGCGACCTGCTTTGGGCCGAATGACCCCTTGAACGCTGCCGGCGCAGCCAAGACTACGTACGACATGTCGCATTATGCATTGTTTCGGGCATTTAGCACGATACGGTGACGACTGGGACAGAGTTTCCGTGCGGAAAAACACCCTTCTATCCCGGGCACCGATTTTGCTTTACCCCACCCCGGAAGAACTCTGATCAGGGCAAACCACCGGCAACGGTGGGGCGCAAAGCTAGGGGTCTCGGAAGAGATAGCCCGGCTACCGGAGTCTGAAGCATGCCCTGATACGAGCGCTTGAAGAGCACGAACTTCGTCTCGCTCGCATCGGGGTCTAGGGCGCACGATGTTGGGCAGGCGATCACCCCCCGGGGGCAACTCTGGGGGGTCGTGCTTTTATATGGGTACAGATCAGGTCGCCGTGCCCCCGCCCGTTCTCGATGAACACCCTGTTCGCATCGAACCCGCACGACAGCACACCGGCGATATAGGCGCCGGGCACGTTCGTTTCCATTGTCAGCGGATCGTGGGCGGGCACGCCAGTCGTGGAGTCGATTCTGACGCCCAGCATCCTGAGCAAGCGCTGGTCGGCGCGGTACCCCGTCAGCGCCAGCACGAAGTCCGCGGGCAGCGTCTCGGTCGCACCGTCAGTGTCGCGGGCGATGACCACGCGACCCGGTTCGATCTTCTGGACACGGCTGCGCCAGCGGCCCGCGATGCTGCCGTCTTTCAGGCGGTTCGAGATATCGGGGAGCACCCAGGGCTTCACGCCCTTGTCCACGTCTCCCAGGAAGTGGACGATGGTCACCAGTGCGCCGACCCGGTGCAGCTCGAGCGCAGCTTCGACCGCGCTATTTCCACCGCCAACCACGACGACCCGCTGCCGCCAGTAGGGGTGCGCCTCGGTGAAGAAATGCGACACATGCGGGAGATCTTCCCCCGGAACGCCGAGCAGGTTCGGCGACTCGAAATAGCCGGTGGCGAATACCACGTGCCGCGCCGCCACCGTCTCAGGGTTGGCCGACCCCGGAGGACGAACGCTGACCTCGAACCCGCCCCCGCGCGCAGGTACCACGCCTACGATCTCGTGATACTGACGCACGTCGAGATCCAGATACTCCGCGACCTTGCGGTAGTAGGTGAGCGCTTCGCGGCGGGTCGGCTTGTCACCGCTGGTGACGAACGGCACTCCGCCGATTTCGAGCTTCTCCGGGGTCGAAAAGAACGTCATGTACAGCGGGTAGGTGAGCAGACTCGCGACCACCGGGCCCTTGTCGAACACCGCCGCGCGCAAGCCGGCCCGCTTCGCGGCGGCGCCCGCGGCGAGTCCACAGGGCCCGGCCCCAATCACCGCCAGGTCGAGCATAGCGCGCGCAGGTTCATGGCACTTCGATGATCTGGTCGCGGCGCGTCCCGACGCTCACGTAACGGATCGGGGCGCGAGCAAGGTCCTGCAGACGATCCAGATACGCACGCGCCGCGGGCGGCAGATCGGCCAGGCGCCGGACGCCGCAGAGGGACTGGCCCCACCCAGGCAAGACTTCGTACACCGGCTCCACCCGGGCCAGACGATCGACCTCGGCGGGCATGCTGTCGTACGGTTCTCCGTCGAGGCGATACCCGACGCACACCGGGATCTCGGTGAACGTGTCGAGCACGTCGAGCTTGGTCACCGCGAGTCCGGTCAAGCCATTCACCCGCACGGCGTAGCGGACCACGACGGCATCGAACCACCCGCAGCGGCGGGGCCGTCCGGTTGTCGCGCCGAACTCGCCACCCAGATCGCGGATATGCTCGGCCAGCTTGGGCTCCGCCTCGGTGGGGAGCGGCCCGTTGCCGACCCGCGTGGTGTACGCCTTGACGACGCCGAGGACCGCATCGATTGCCGTCGGACCGATTCCGGCCCCGACCGCCGCGCCACCCGCGGTGGTGTTGGACGAGGTGACGTACGGATAGGTGCCGTGATCCACGTCGAGCAAGGCGCCCTGCGCACCCTCGAGCAACACCGATTCGCCGCGCTCCAGCGACTCGTACACCACCCGCCCCGCATCGACCGCGATGGGCAGCAGACGTGGCGCCAGCCGCTCGAGGAGATCCACGTGCTCCGCCGGATTGGCTCGCTCATCGGCGCCGAGCAGGCCGAGGAATGCATTGGCCGCCTCCACGCGGGCGCAGACCAGCTCGCGAGCCCGGGGGAGATGGCGCAGGTCTCCTACCCGGATCCCGCGGCGGCCGAACTTGTCTTCATACGTCGGCCCAATCCCGCGACCGGTGGTGCCGATCTGCTCGCGGCGCTCGCGCGCGTGATCGAGCAGCTTATGGAGCGGCAGGGTGAGGTGGGCGCGGTCCGACACGTACAGTTTCTGATCGGTCCGCACGCCCTGGGCTTCCAGTGCGTCAAGCTCGGTGAAAAAGGTCTCGGGATCGAGGACCACCCCGTTCCCCACCAGGCAGATCGCGCCCTGGATGATGCCGGAAGGAATCTGATGGAGGATGAACTCGCCGGTGCCCGTGTCCACGGTGTGCCCGGCATTGGCCCCGCCCTGGTAGCGTACGACCATGTCGGCGCGCTCGGCGAGCACGTCGACGATCTTGCCCTTGCCCTCGTCACCCCATTGGGCCCCGACGACAACGACGCAATGCGTTTTCGGTCCGAACATGGCACCCCAAAAAAAAGCCCCGACGGGCGGGGCATACTGATATCCTCTTATCCTCTGAGGAAATTAGGCACGACGCCAGGTGGCGTCAACGCAGGCCCTCAACTCGGGAATAGACCGGCCAGCGCCCGGGCGATCCCGCCCGCCACGGCGCCGCTGCCCTCGAGCGTCAGCCGCTCGGCGACATCCCGCGGCGAGTGGACGATGGTGGCCGTCCGCCAGTCCCCGCGCATGATCGTGGCACACTCCCGCGCCACGCGGCCGAACGCGAGCCCGTCCACAACAACGGGCAGCCAGCGCCGCCGCCGGGCACCGATCTCGTGCGCGACGGCGGCGACTACGGGGCCTGAGCGGTGAACGAAACAGATGGCGGTACCGCGATCGTCGATGCCGTCGAGGTTGATGACCACGGTGCCCTCGAACAGGTTCGCGCGGGTATGCACCAACGCGCGCGCGCCCAGCAGCCCATACTCCTCGGCATCCGGAAACAGCACGCCCACGGGGGCCCCGGCGGGCAGCCGGTCGAGAATGGCGAAGACGGTTGCAAGCGCGGAGGCGTTGTCCACCGCTCCGGGCGATGCGTTCGTGACGCGATTCCCGAGCAACAGCAGCCCGCCGCCCGCCGCGAGCACGGCGATGCACCCCTCGACCAGACCGCTCCAGGGATGGCCCGCGAGGCGCGTCAGCGCGATCCCGACCAGTCCCGCCAGGCCAACGGCGGCGAGGACCACCGCGCCGATCCGGAGGGCCATCGAGAGCGGCTGCCCCTTGGAATCGTAGTGCGCCGCGAGCCACACGGTGACGCGCGTGCGCGGCCGCACGCCGATGAGATTCACGGCCCCAACCGGGACGGCCGCGTGCCGTCGCGCGTATACCACGGCGACCAGGCCGCAGGCCGACGCTATCAGCCAAGCCGCGACCGCCGCGGGCGCCCGCGTCAGCGCGGTGAGCGCCGCCGTGCCGATCGCGGCGGCGACCAGTGCACCTCCGACGGGCATCAGGGTGCCGGGGCCGGCGGTGCGGCGCATCGTGAACTGATGATCGAGGATGACGTAGCCGCGGGCTGCGAGCTCACGCCGCAAGACCTCGCGGACCTGCGCATGCGCGGGGGTACCGACAAGACGCGGAACGGACAGCTCGCGCAACAGCGCGCGGTAGTCGCTCACGCGGTAGGGCTCAGTCGCTGGGCAGAATGCTTGACAGGTCTTCCAGAATCGGGGCGGGTGTGCTCTCGGCGCGGTCCGCCGGATGAGGCAGCCGGCGCGGCAGCGTACGGATCTGCTGCTCGACCTCCGCCCGGTTCCCAGCCGCGGTCAACGCGGCCTCGTGTGTCACAACCCCCGCCGCAACGAGATCCACCAGGTGCTGATCGAAGGTCTGGGTGCCATGCGTCTCGCGCGCGGTGCGCATGTAACCCGGGAGCTCGGGGGTGTGCGTCGCGCCCCGTATCATGTCCCGAGCGGTGCCCGTGCATACGAGCACCTCCGCCACGACGACTCTCCCGTGGCCGTCAGCCCGGGGCACCAGGCGCTGCGAGACGATCGCGTGGAGCGAATCCGCCAGCCGCCGGCGGGCCGCGTCCTGATCGTCGACGTGAAACATGGAGATCACCCGCGCGATCGTGGTTCGCACATCGGGCGTGTCCATCGCGGAGATGACGAGGTGCCCGGTCTCGGCGGCCTTGAGCACCGTCTCGACGATAGACGCATCGCGCAGATCCCCGACCAACACGACGTCGGGATCCTGGCGCAGCGCTGCCCGCAGACCTCGGCCGTAATCGTCGGTATCGACGCCGATCTCCCGCTGGGTGACCGACGACTTGAAATCCCGATGGAGGAATTCGATCGGGCTTTCGAGCGTCACGATGTGTCGCTGCGCGTTCTGGTTGATGTGGTTGACCATCGCGGCCATCGTGGAGCTCTTCCCCGACCCTGTCGGTCCCGTGACCAGCACCAGGCCGCGCTCCGCCGATGCGACGGCCTGGAGAACGGCGGGCAGTTGGAGCGATTCGAACGACGGCACCTCGAACGGAATCACCCGCATCACGATCATGAACGACGACCGCTGGCGCAGAATGTTGACCCGGAAGCGCCCGACCCCGGGCATGCCCCAGGAGCAGTCGTAGTCGCGGAGGCGGTCGATATTCGCCTGGTCGTCCTGGTTCGGCATCAGCCGCAGGGCGATAGCCCTCGTCTGCTCGGGCGTGAGCCGCTGCTTGGTGAGGGGCACCAGCTTGCCGTCGATGCGGGCGCGAAACACGTCCCCGGCCTTGATGTGCACGTCGGACGCCCCGCGGTCGATCGCGACCTTGATGATCTTCTCCATCCCGCCATGCGGACCGCTCACCTGGACGCTCGAGCGCGCCGGGGATTTCGGGTGATCCATCAGTAACCGGCCTCCTGGTCCACGACGTTGAGCAACGGTGCCCCTGCAAGATAGCGCCGCACGTTCTCGAGGATGAGACCGGTCTCGCGCTCCCAGAAGCGCGACGACACGGCGGCGGCGTGCGGGCTGATCAGGACCCGCGGATGGTCCCAGAAGCGATGCCCGGGCGGCAGCGGCTCGGTCGCGAACACGTCCAGGGCGGCGCCCCGCAGGCGGCCACTGTCCAGGGCGCGCAGCAGGCCATCCTCCGGCAGGAGCTGCCCGCGCGACACGTTGATGACCACGGCGCCATTGGGAAGACGGTCCAGGATACGACCATCGATCGCTCCCGCCGTCTCGCGAGTCTGCGGGGCCGCGATCACCAGGCAATCACTCTCGGCGGCGAGCCGCGCCAGATCGGCGAGCCCGCCCACCCAGCGCACGCCCGCCGGACCACCCAACTCCGGACGCCGGCGCACGCCGGCGACCGCCATGCCGAGCGCCAGCGCCCGCCGTGCCACCGCGCTGCCGATCCCGCCGAGCCCGAACACTCCGACGCGTACGTCGGCGAGCTCGACCACCGGCTCGCGCAGCTCGGTAAACTCGTCCCGGGTCCAGCGGTGCTCGCTCTGGGCCTGCCGCATCCGGTCGAGCGCACGCGCGAAATACGCGATGCTGGCAATCACCCAGTCGGCGGTCGGCTCGGCGTGCATGGCAGCGGAGTTGGTGAGGATGATGCCGGTACCGGCGAGGGCGCGCAGGGCCGACCCGACACCGGCCGTCCCGCTATGCGCCCACCGCAGGGTCGCGCGGGCGGCCGTTGCCACACCGGCGGGCACGCCGTAGCCGAAGTACACCTCCGCCCCGCGGGCGGCGGCCTCGGCTTCGGGAGTCCCGAGGACGCCGTCCCCTTCGGTCGTCGCCGGGGCCACCACCTCCACCACGTCCCAGCCCGCGCCGAGCGCGTCGCGAATGGCCTGGAGCGACGCCGGCGGCACTCGCCAAGCGGTCCCCGCCGACGCGAGATCGACGACCAGGCGTCGCATCACTCTCCGGTGGACACCGTCCGCACGCCCGGGTGGTGCAGCAGCGACAGCATCGCCTGGTCGTGCAGGCGCTTCGGGCCCCGCAGCTCCAGCTCCACGACGAGGTCCACGTTCTCGTGACGCACGACGCACCGGTCCACGTCGAGGCCGGAACGCCGCACCAGCGCCTCGAGCTCCTCTGGGGCCTTCTCCTCGGGGCGGGCGTGGATCAGCACATGGCTCCTGGTCGACTGGCGGGCGACGAAGTGCTCGACCGAGCGGAGTCCCCACAGCACCAGCGTCACGAGCAAGGTGGTACCGACGGCTTCGACATACGCGGCGGCGCCGAGCGCCATGCCGATCGCCGCCACAACCCAGATGGTCGCTGCGCTGGTGAGACCCGTGACCGCGCCGCGGGCATGGAGAATCGCCCCGGCGCCGATGAAGCCGACCCCTGTGACGATCTGGGAGGGAATCCGGGAGGCATCGACCCCGCCCCCCAGCGCCATCATGTGGATCGACACGACGGTGAACAGGGTCGCGCCGATGCAGATCAGGATATTGGTGCGGAGGCCCGCCGGTTTGCCGCTGAGCTCGCGCTCCAGTCCGATCGCGCCGCCGAGCAGTGTGGCCAGCCCAAGCTTGAGGAGCAGCCCGAGCTGCAGCGTCTCGGCGACCTGGCGGATGACTTCGGGCATTACGGCTCGGCCCCTTCGAGGAATCCCATCCGCTGCCGTACCTGGGTCAAGGTCCGCCGTGCCACCGCGCGCGCTTTCGCCGCTCCCGCCTTCAAGATGTCGGTGACTCGCTGCGGCTCGGCGCGCAGCGCCGCTGCCCGCTCGCGGATCGGCGTGAGCCCCGCTATCATGTTATCCGCCAATACGCGCTTGCAGTCGATGCAGCCCCACCCGGCGGTCCGGCAGTTATGCGCCACCGTCTTCTGTACGTCGGCGGGTGAGAAGCCCTGGTGGATCGTAAAGATGTTGCAGATGTCGGGGTTCCCGGGATCCGTCTTCTTGACCCGCGCCGGATCGGTCGCCGCGGGCCTGAGCTTCTCCCAGATCGCTTCGGGCGACTCGAGCAAGCCGATGGTGTTGCCGAGGCTCTTCGACATCTTCGCCTGGCCGTTGAGACCGAGGACCCGTTTGGCGGTCGTCAGCAGCGCCTGCGGCTCCGGGAACGCGAACCCCGTCCCGTCGCTGAAGCGAGCGTTCCAGCGCCGCGCGATCTCCCGCATCAGCTCCAAGTGTTGCACCTGGTCCTCACCGACCGGCACCAGGGTGGCTTCGTAGAGCAGCACGTCCGCGGCCTGCAGGACAGGGTAGTTCAACAAACCGGCCGGGACGCTCTCCTGGCGCTGCGCCTTGTCCTTGAACTGGGTCTGACGCTCGAGCTCGCCAAGCGGCGTCACGGTGTTGAGGTACCAGTTCAGCTCGGTGTGCTCCGCGACGTGCGACTGCACGAACAGGGTGCAACGCTGCGGGTCGAGCCCCGCGCCGAGCAGTCCGATCGCCATCTCCAGCGTGCGCTGGGACAGCGATGAGGCATCGTACGCCTGTGTGATCGCGTGCTGGTCAACCACGCTGAAAAGACAGTCGTGCTGCTGCTGGAGCTTGACCCAGTTCTGGACCGCGCCCAGGTAGTTACCGATGTGCAGCTCACCAGAGGGCTGGATGCCGGAGAAGACGCGTGCCATGGGCTGACAACCTACGAGACTCGGGTGGGGTGCCGCAAGGTGCGAGAAATCAAAGACTTAGTCGATGCGGCGGTGGAGGCCGCGGAGCGGGCCGGGGCGTATTTGCGAGCGGCTCCGCGCCCCGATCGCCACGAGTGGACGGAGAAGAGCACGCACGACTTCGTCACCGGCGTCGACCGCGCGGCGGAAGCGATCATCGTCGAGGTGCTGGCCCGCCGCGTCCCCCGGCTCGAAGGTCGTGGGGGAGGAGCTCACGCCGCGCGCCACGCTGGCGGGCGAGGTCGTGTGGGTGGTGGATCCGCTCGACGGCACCGACCAACTACCTCCACGGCTATCCGCAATACGCGGTGTCGATCGGCTGCCTGGTGGAAGGTGACCTGTGCGTGGGCGTGGTGCACGACGTCACGCGCAACGTGACGCTGCCGCGGGGGGAGAGGCCTGGGCGCCTGGATGGGTGACCAGCGTCTGGCGGTCTCGAGCGTCAACGAGCCCCGCCATGCGTTGGTGGGCACCGGATTTCCGTTCAAACGTCTCGACACGCTGCAGCGCTATCTCCATCAGTTCGCCGCGGTCATGGGGGCGTCGAGCGGGATCCGCCGGGCTGGTGCGGCCGCGCTCGATCTCGCGGATCTGGCAGCGGGACGGCTCGATGCGTTTTGGGAGTTGAGTCTCGCGCCGTGGGACGTCGCAGGGGGCGTGGTACTGGTCCGCGAGGCGGGAGGGATCATCACGACGCTCGACGGAAAGCCCGACGTGTTAGGCGGCGGGTCGATTGTGGCTGGGAACCCGACGCTGCATCGCTGGCTGATGGATCTGCTTCGCGCGGCGTGATGGACAATCGAAAAGGAGGGTACGAGGACTGAGTCCGCGGGTAAACCCGCGGCTCGGCGCTCCCGCTGAAGCAGGAACGTCAGGTCATTCCCGCCGGCACTTGCGGCAGATGCTTCATCGCCTCCGCCACCAGTGCCGTCGGGTACTCGTAGTCCTCGAGCTTCCCCTGGTGATAGGCCTCGTAAGCGGTCATGTCGAAGTGACCGTGCCCCGACAGGTTGAACGCGATCACCCGCTTCTTCCCCTCCCGCTTGCAGCGCAGCGCCTCATCGATCGCGACCCGAATCGCGTGCGCGGATTCCGGGGCGGGAATGATCCCTTCCGCGCGGGAAAACTGCACGGCGGCGTCGAACGTCGTGAGCTGCTGCACCGCGCGCGCTTCTATGTGGCCGCTCGCCACCAGGGCGCTGACACTCGGCGCCATCCCGTGGTAGCGCAGGCCGCCCGCGTGGATCCCGGGGGGCATGAAGGTGTGGCCGAGGGTATGCATCTTGACGATCGGCGCCATGGCGGCAGTGTCGCCGTAGTCGAAGGTGTACTTCCCCTTCGTGAGCGACGGGCATGATGCGGGTTCCACCGCAATGACTTTGGTCGTCTTCTTCTCGGTCAGATTCTTGTGCAGGAACGGATACGCAAATCCGCCGAAGTTCGATCCCCCGCCGGCACAGCCGATCACGATATCCGGATATTCCCCCGCCATCGCCAGCTGCTCGAGCGCCTCGAGCCCGATCACCGTCTGGTGCATCAGCACGAAATTCAGCACCGAGCCGAGGCTGTATTTCTTGGCCCCGCCGCTGCTCGCGGCGGCTTCGACGGCCTCGGAGATGGCGATGCCCAGGGATCCGTTGGACGTGGGGTCCTCGCCCAGCAGCCGGCGGCCGTACTGGGTGCGGTCGGTGGGGCTCGCGTACACCGTCGCACCATAGTTCTCCATGATCATGCGGCGGTACGGCTTCTGGTGGTACGACACCTTCACCATGAAGACTTCGAGGTCGATGTCGAAGAAGGTGCACGCCATCGCAAGCGCGCTCCCCCACTGCCCCGCCCCGGTCTCGGTCGTCAGGGCATTCACGCCCTCCTGCTTGTTGTAGAACGCCTGGGCCACGGCGGTGTTGGGCTTGTGCGAGCCGACCGGTGAGACGCCTTCGTACTTGTAGTAGATGTGGGCCGGCGTATCGAGCGCCTTCTCGAGACGCACCGCGCGATGCAGCGGCGTGGGGCGCCACAGGCGGTACACCTCCCGCACCGGCTCCGGAATCTCGATCCAGCGCTCTGCGCTCACCTCCTGCATGATGAGGCCCATCGGAAACAACACCGCAAGGAAGTCCGGGGTGACCGGTTGCATCGTGCCCGGGTGCAGCACCGGCGCCGGTGCCACGGGCATGTCCGCGTTGATGTTGTACCAGGCCTTGGGAAGGTGCGTTTCGTCGAGGAGGAATTTGTGCTGGGTCATGCGATGAAACATTCAGCGCGGGGGCGGGAGACGCTAGGGTGAAGAGCTACTTCCGCTCGTTAAGGAACCGCGGGGTACATTCGCACGTAGGTGGCTGACAATCCCGAATACGCCGCCTCCCCGTAGCGAGGAGCATCCGTGACGGATCTCAATCCCCAGGCGAAGCAGATGGCCGACGAATCGATGGTGCGCAATCTCGCGGCACAGGCGCTCGCCATCTGGCCCCAGGAGGTCGAGCTGATCCGCCGCTATGCCCTGCCGGACAACATCTCCATCCTCGACGCCGGATGCGGCACCGGAGAAGTCTCGTCCCGGCTGGCCGAGCTGTTTCCGCGCGCCCGCGTACTTGGGGTCGATATTCTGGACCCGCACCTGGACCTGGCGCGATCGCGCTATGCACGGCTGGCGCCCCGGTTGACGTTCGAGCACCAGAGCATCTTCGAGATCGAGGCCGCCGATCGCACATTCGACCTGACCGTGTGCCGCCACGTGATCCATTCCATCCCGCATCCCGACCGGGTGCTCGGCGAGCTGGCGCGCGTGACGCGCCCAGGGGGGCGCCTGCACCTGATCCCTGAGGACTATGGGATGCTCCACTTCCAACGCGGCGCGCTCGACCCTCGCGACTTTTGGCACGAGGTCCCCGCCAAATTTGGTGAGGCGACCGGGACCGATCTGTTCGTCGGGCGCAGCGCTTCTGGCATTCTGGCAAGTCTCGGCTGCACGAACATCACCATGGACTACGTGGTCGTCGACACGTTGCGCGTGCCGCGCGACACCTTCGCGACGGTCATCGAAGCGTGGCGGGACGGCTATGCGGAGTCGGTGGCTGCCCTGACGCGGTTCACCCGCGAGGAGGCGACAGCCTACTTCAATCAGATGATCGCCAATATCCGCGACCCCTTAGGCTATGCGGTGTGGATGGTGCCGGTCGTGAGCGCGCGCGTGCCGTAGTCGCAAACGCTACACTGCGATGCAGATACGCACCTCATACAGGGTGGCCGGGTCGTAGAGCTCAAAGTCCGTTGTGAACGCCCGCCGCGGCGCCCCAGGACGCGAGAAATACTCCCACACGGCCTGCCAGCCGGCGACCACAGCCGCCGGGACTTCGCCCGCGCTCGTGAAGGCCAGATACCGCCCGGCGGGGATCGTCACACGTGTGAGGGGTGGCACCGGAGACCCGGCGTCGCTCGCACCACCGACGACCAGTGTGTAAGGCCCCGACGCATCGGTCGCATACTCGGAGTACACGCCGTATACCGCACCTTCCACCGCGGCGGAGTGGCCCTCATTGTAGAAGCGCTCCCACAATACCGGGATCCTGGCGCGGTCAGGCTGGGCTTCGTCGGGGTTGCTGGTGCGCACCGCCAGGCCGTCCACCACCACCGGCTGGGGAAGCACGTACGGCTCCGGAGGGCGCGAATGCGGAGGCACAACTGCAATGTTATCGCACGAGTACCGCTCCGCCAGTCGATTTCCCTGCCCTTCGTTCGTCGTGCTGGTAGAGCGCGCAATCAGGCGCGCCCAAACCGATCAAGGAGCCGATCATGACCCGCCGATCCCACATCGCATTCATCGCTGCCGCCATTGTCACGGCTGGTGCGGCGGCCGCTGTCCAGGCGCAGCAACCTGTCGCCAAGCCGGATACGAGCGGCTACGTCGCCGCCAACGGCGTGGACTATTGGTTCGAGATCAGAGGGAAAGGTGAGCCGTTGCTGCTGCTGCACGGTGGGCTGTTTTCGACCGGGCTGTTCGGCCCGGTGCTCACCAAACTCGCCGAAACCCGCCGTGTGATCGGCGTCGATCTGCACGGTCACGGCCACACCGCGCTCGGCACCCGGAAGATCAGCCTGGTGGACATCGGCCGCGACTTGGGGCTAGTGGTCCAGAAGCTCGGCCTGCGGCAGGTGGACGCGATGGGCTACTCGTTCGGTGGCGGCGCGGCGTTCCAGCTCGCCGTGCAGTATCCCACGCTGGTCCGCCGGCTGGTGCTCGTGTCCACGCCGTACGCGCAGAACGGATTTTTCCCCGAAATGCTGCCGCAACAGGCCGCGGTGGGTGCCGCCATGGCTGATGCGATGAAGGACTCCCCGATGTACAAGTCTTACGTAGCGATCGCGCCGCGTCCTCAGGACTTCCCGCGGCTGCTCGACGCGATGGGCGAATACATGCGGCAGCCCTACGACTGGTCGGCCAGCGTGAAGCAGCTCACCATGCCGGTCATGCTGGTGTACGGCGACGCCGACATGATGCGTCCCGAGCACATCGTCTCGTTCTACCAGCTGCTCGGCGGGGGTTTGAGGGACGCCGGGTGGATGCGCGAGCACATGTCCACCAACCGGCTCGCCATTCTGCCGGACTTGACGCACTATGAGATCGGCGCCGCCCCGATCCTGGCCACTACGGTCCTGCCCTTTCTCAACGGCGCGACCCATTCGACCCCGAAGTAGTAGGAACGTGATGAACCGTGGAGGTGTGACATGAAGCGGGTTGTTTACTGGGTGTGCACCGTGCTGGTCGCGTTCTTCATCGGGTCGGGCGGGCTGGCGTACGCCATGAAGGTGCCGGACGTGGTCCAGGGCGTTGTCGCGCTGGGGTTCCCGGTCCACTTCATCGTGCTGCTCGGCTGGTGGAAGGTGCTGGGCTCGATCGCGATCCTGGTGCCGGGGTTTCCACTGATCAAGGAGTGGGCGTACATGGGGATCATGATCGACCTGACCGGCGCGGCGTACACCTCGATCGCGACCGGTGGCGCGTGGTGGCACGCCGCTGCGCCGCTGGCGATCGCGGTGGTGGTGGCGGTGTCGTGGGCGTTGCGTCCTGAGAGCCGGCGGTTGCCGGGCGCGACCATCCACGGGCTGGGAATGCGGCCGAGCCTGGGGTAGCCTTCACCCCAGCGCCAGCCAGAATCCAACCCCCACCATCAGGCTGCCGGCGATGCGGTTGAGCCAGCGTGCCTTACCGCGGCGGTGCAACTGGTCGCTGAGCATTCTTCCGCCGTGGGCGTAAACCTGCAGGCAGGTGAATTCGATGATCACCATCACGGCAAGCATGGTGAGCAGCTGCGGCGCCAAGGGCCGACTCTGGTCGATGAACGGCGGCAGCAGCGCGACATTGAACGCCCAGGCCTTGGGATTCGACACCGCGGTGATGAATCCCTGCACGATCAGCGAGGAGCGGGTGCGCCCGTTGTCGCCCGCCACCTGCTCGGGCAGCATCGGCTCGGCGCGCCAGGTCTGCCACCCCATGTAGAGCAGGTACGCCGCGCCAATCCATTTGAAGACCGCAAAGACCGTCGGCGCTGCGAGGAGGAGGGCAGCCACGCCGAGCTACCGCGGACGCCCCGACCAGGGCGATGCCGGCGAGCTCGCCGGCCATCATCCACAGGGCGCGGCGCGGGCCGATGCTGATGCCCAGCGACATCGACAGGGTCATGCACAGGCCCGGGGACAGTGCCACCAGGAAAAAGCTGCCGGCGAAAGCGATGAGTAGAGGGAGGGGGATGGGGCTAGACCCTCAGCGAGCCACGGAACCCCCGGGCGGCATAGTAGGAGTCGGCACCGTTGTGATACACGAAGACGGTGTCATAGCGGTAGTCGCAAAAGAGGGCGCCACCGAGTTTTCTGATATCCGCAGGCGTTACGATCCAGCTCGATGTCGTGGTGTCGAATTTTCCATGCTTCTGCAGCTCGCGATATTGCTCTTCCGTTAGCAGCTCAATACCCATGCTCGCGGCCATGTCGAGAGCGCTGTTCTTCGGTTTGTTTTCTTTCCGTGCCTCGAGCGCCTTCCGGTCGTAGCACACACTTCTGCGGTCCTTGGGACTTTGCGCCGAACAATCATAGAAGACGTATTCGCCCGTCTTCTTGTCATGGCCCACAACGTCCGGCTCACCGCCGCTCCGTTCCATTTCATTGAGCGACCAGAGCTTGTCAGGACTCGCCTCCAGCCTTGCCTGTACCTTCGCCCACTCAAGACCTTCATGGCGGTTCATGTTGGTGTCAAAACGGGCCTGCAACGTTTCGAGTAGTTCGTCACGCTGTCTTGCCTTCATGTCTTTTGCTTTTGGCATTCCTGTCGCTCCTCTCCGCGTGAACGGCGCCGTCAGGCCAGCGCGAACGCTCGCACCGGAAATGTCCCGAAGGCCTTGACCTTTACGGGCACGGCGAAGAACCGGCTGCCTTCATTCGGAAGCGCAGCCAACCCACGCATGTGTTCGACGATCGGGATCTCGCTGCCCAACAGGACTGTGTGCACCGGACGTTCCCCGGTGGCGACGCTGTCGATATTCAGCGAGTCGATCCCCACGAGCGCCGCACCTGCCTTCACGAGCCAATCCGCCGCGCGCTCGGTGAGATAGGGGTGCCCTTCGAAGTAGGCGTCGCTGCGCCAATGCCGGTCCCACCCGGTGTGAAACAACACGGCGCGACCGCCGACCTGGGCGGCCGTGAGGGGTACCCGATCGATCGCCGGGCCGGCCGCGGGATCAACGCGCACCACGAGGCACTCGAGGTTGGCGAGCGACTCGAGCGGCAGCTCCGAGAGATCCTTGCCGTTTTCATAGCGGTGAAACGGACTGTCCACGTACGTCCCGGTGTTGGCGATCATCTCGATCTTGCCGATTTGAAACTCCGTGCCGGGAGCGTATTTCGTGCGCGATACTTCCCGGCTCAGCCAATCGCAGATGATCGGCGCCGGGAATCCTTTGTAGGTCGTCATGCCATGTTCGACGGTGTGGCTGACGTCGATCAATCGTCGTTGCGTGGCCATCGGGTTGAACTCCGGGACTGAGGATCTCGCGCGTGTTAGGGTGCCACGTCACCCCGTCATACTCACCAATTGAGACTGAAAGGCCACGGCTGTGGGATAGCCAGGGACATCCAGGCCGCGCCGAGCAAGCCGACGTTCTTCTTGAAGTCCGTGAAATTCGCCTCCTTGACGGCGAGATTCGTGTCGGCCCAAAAATTATGGATGACCAACGACGTCGGCACGAGGAACAGCGTCACGCACAGGACGCCCCATGTGGGACGGCATCCCAGGAGAATGCTCAGACCGCCAACGATGATGAGGAGACCGGACGCGAGGACCATGGTATGGGGCGCGGGAACGCCCTTGGACCCTGCATGGACCGTCAAGACCGGAGCGTGGCGAAAATGTTCCAGCCCTGAGAACAGCAAGACTCCACCAAATAGGATCCGACCAGCCAGGAACAAGTATGGCATGCCGACCTCCGATGGGGTTGCCTGTGACTGCGGCGCGCGTCCAATGTTGCGAGTCGCTCGCCGCGGCGCCAGACTGGGTCGGTGATGCCGGGACTCACCGGACGGGGGTGAGCACGTTGGCAACCACGTACGCGCCGATCTGCCGGCCCATCGCCGCGCCGACGTTGCCGGAAGTGCGATAGTGCACACCGTCGTAGATCCGGGCGTTGAGCACTTCGGTCGCGTAGTCCGACAGCCGCCGGTACCGGCGCGTGACGCCCGGGGCCGTTGGGCTGGTCAACGCGAACTCGGGCACGGTGTCGCCGAAGAGTTTCTCCAGGACCGTCGCCACGGCCGTCTGTGAGATGCAGTGCGCGCACGGGTATTCGGGATGGAGTGGCGTGGGAATGAGGGGCTCCCAGGCGGGATCGCGCCCGGTCGCCTCGTTGCCGTCCACGTCGCCGTTCCTGATCGCGGTCAGCGGTCGCCAGAAGTTGTAGGTGTACTTGGCGTCGAACACGGCGATCAGCGCGTCCGCGGCGGCGATGCAGACCAGGGCGTAGACCCGGGCCCGCTCCACTGGGGCCAGCTGCTTCGCCTCCACGACCTGGCGTGCGACCGGCAGGTAGGTGCCGGGTCCGACGTACTCCCAGAAGCGCGCGATCTCGGTCTGCTCGGGCGTCCGGGTGGAGCCGTTCTTGGCGCCCAGGCGCTTCACTTCGTCGTAGTCAGCCGCCCACTCCTGGCTCGTCAAGGCGGGGGGCGGGCCGGGACGGAATTGGTTCCCCGCTCGCAGCGCGAATGGTTTCACCGCGCCCCACGCGGAGCCGATCGGCAAAACCGTGGGCACGTACGTGCCCGCCGTGGTGGTCGGGCGCCACACGTTGGGCGATTCCGCGCCGTCGCCGGCTCGCTCATTCCACAACCGGGTCGCGACGTCTTCGCCCAGGCGCACGGCGTTCGCGCGCGGTCCTTCGGGAACGGCGGCGATGGCGGACTGGAACGCCGAGTCGAGCGCCGCCGTGTGTGCCGGATAGGCGCGCACCAGGATGGAATGCGCGGCCGCAGCAGCCGCCGCGTCGCCGGCCGCTCCGGGTGTGGCCCGCGGCTGCTGGCGATAGGGGGTGTAGCGCGGCTCGATCGCGTTGAGGACGTCGAACATGGCCAGCGCCACGAGCGCAACGCAGCGTCCGTTCAAGGTGGGGGGAACGCCGGCGCGATATCCCACGGCCACCGCTCGATCGATCCAATCGCCCACGACATCGCCGCTCGGCGGGGGCGGAGGCGGGACCGGGACCGGTACGGCGGCGAGGGTGACAAGCAGCATGAACGGCAGGATCGGTTTCATGAGGTCTAATTCTACTTCGCGGCAACCGCGCCGCCAGCTTCATCTCCTCTCTATGTCTCTTCTCTTTTCATAGAAGCGGCGGTCATCCTGAGCGGAGCGCGCGGAACGCGCGCGCAGCGAAGGATCTGCGCTCAGGATCACATGCCCGCGCGCTCCTTTTGGGAAAGGTGTCTCATCGGAGTTGTTTACTTGAACTTCTTCCGCAGTTTATCGAGCTCGGCGGACTGATGAAACAGCCATGTCGTATACTCTTGAGCAACCGGCTGCAGGTCTGGCCCGATCTGACGCTTCACCACGCGATTGTTGTCGAGAATCAGGGTCGAAAGCAGGTTGTACGCCAGGTGTACCCACGTCGAATCGAACGCGCGACCGGCCTTGCCGTCCAGGCTGCTGCGCGCCAGCTCCAAGAGAACGGTCGAAGTATCATGCTCAGGCAGTGCAAGCGTCAGGTGGCGTTCGGTGGCGATGCTTACCAATTTCGCCCGAGCGTCAACATGGGCGCTGTCCAGTGCCTCGGCGGCTTTCCGGACGTCACCATTCGACGTGTGTGACACCGCGAGATCCGCGAGCGCGATGGTCGCGTCGTGCCGTTTCACATACAACGAGTACAGTGCGGCCTCGCTCAGCGCGCCGCCCCCGGATGCCTGGGCTGGCAACTTGGGCGAGAAGCTCAAGGCGCTGATCAACAGGCCGCATCCAACGGCAATCTTCACCGCACCTCCCCTACGCAAGCAGCGCATCGTTCCACCCTCGGATCGCATAGGATTTGACGAGCCCCTCGAGCGCAAAGGGGTCCTGACGAACGAACGCCTCGGCGGCTTCCCGCGTCCGGAAGATCCCCATGCTGCCGCTGTTCTCGAAGGGACCGATGCCGATGAGGTCGCCGCGCGCGATAAACTGATCGACCAGTGCCTCGTGGCGTGGATAGACCGCCATGACCTGGTCCCTGGTTTCACCGGACGGCTCACCGATGACGACGGACTTCATAGTATCCCCCAGCCGATGAGTTCCATGATCACGCCTCTGTCAGGTTGTTCCACCCGCAGAACACGGCGCAGCGAGTCAGCGCTGACGTAGACGATAGTTGGAATCAGACTGGGGGGAATAACCATGCCTCTCGCGGAAATTACCTCGACGCGGTATGCGTCGAACGTCCCGGCGGGCACAACGATGCGAGCCGTACCGCCGGTCTTGACGAGCACGGAATACGTGTAGAGAAGATCCACATCGTAGATCCGCAATGCGAACGCATGTTTCTCGTCCAGCGGCAGCCACGGAGTAACGTGAAGAAGCGCTCTGCGGTCCAAGTCGGCCGCCGCAAGTTCGCGCTCGACGCGGATGGTGTCAGGGCTTCCGGTCGCGCTGGTCCTCACGACGGTGCCGTGGACACGATCACCCGGGTACGTGAGACTTGCCTGCCAGTGCGGCCGGGTCTCACTCACTTGCTTGGGTTCGAGGGAGTGTGGATCGAAAACGGCGGTGATGTGCTGATACAAAGAATCTTGCGAGAAGACGTCGATAGTACCGACGACGCCGTCGTTGCTCGTCTCCACCCGCAGTGCCATTTGCCTTCTTCCGCCCGAATCTGCCGCAGCACGCAGGGCGAGGGTCTCCGCGTGGCTAACCAAGCTCACAGAATGCCGCAAAGGGAACCGCTCGTTGGTCGGCGGTGCCATACGTGCTGATTCAGCACGCGAAACTCCACACGCAAACGCGAGCGTAGTCGGTAGGATCGATAGGAACCGGCGAGGGAGGCGCATTAGGCAGACCGGGCTTTGACTTCTTCTGACGTCAACCCGTAGAGCGGCGGCGTAGGGACGTTCAGAATCCCCAGCATCAGGTATCTGACCGACGACAAGCGCAGCAAGCAGCAAACGGTGCATCGGGCCCTCCTGGGACACCGGCTGGCTGGACGCCTGATAATGCGGTGTGGGAAGACGGAGCGCTAGGGCCGCACGGAGTCCGGGAGGGCCAAGCTGCAGGTGAGGCGGTTCCCGTCGGGCGTCGGTGTGAACCTCGCCACCAGGGTCACACCAGTGGGTGCGCCCGCTGTGAGGCAGAACCCATTGATCTCACCGCACGCGGAGCCGCTGAGCCCCAGCACGATGGGGACAAGCCAGGAGGCGGACCTCACGCTCCGAAATCTCACGGATGTAAGCGATCGCACACCCGCAATTCTACCGCGCCACGAGCGCGCCGCTAGGTTCACGCGCTCGTCAGGCCGCGGGCTATCAGTACTTCGGCATGATCCATCCAAGTACGTACCCAAGGCCACCACCCAGTGCCGCGCCCGCCAGTCCGACGGTGAGGCCACTGCACTGCGAGCTGCCACCCGCACCCGGTTCCAAGGGCTCCATCTGATACTTGCACGCCTCCGTTCCCATCCACGTGCCAAGGGCCCCCAAGAAGAGCGCACCAAACACCGTGCCCTCGACGCGGTAGTCGCCGACCCGCTCGCGAACCGTATCGACGGCGGTACGCATGTGTGCGTTCGCGGCGACCAGGTCGTGGTGCGCAGCCGAGAACTCCGGTGCGACGGCCAGGCGCTGCGCCTCGAGATCGAGGGCAACGAAGCAACATGCCACGAATAAGACGCTGAGCAGACGATTGGAAGGTCTCATGATTCCTCCGAGCCGCGGCCTAACGGACCGCGCCCAAGGTTTTCAGTGAGAATCTGTGAACACGATCACCTTGCCGACGAGTCGCTCTGTCTCCGTGTTGAACGTGACCCAGGAGTCTCCGACTGGCAGCAGAACGGCGCCCGATTGAGTCGACTGACGTGTCACGATCACCCCCTGCCCTCCAAGCTGGGCAGCTTCCTTGGCGAGCTTGTCACGGAGGGTTGCGAGGCTCAGGCGCCAGCCTTGGTCGCTGACTTCGATGAGCGCGATGGCGGCATAGGGCTGCTCGGGCTCGTCGAGCAGCAAGGCCACAGAATCAGGAGACGTGGCCGGCCGCGTCGCGTTCTTGTCCAGCGTCATGACCTTGGCCGAGGCGCAGGCGAAGCCGAAGGCTGCGGCGATGACTGCGATGCTCATGCGAGGACTCATAGGACCTCCGTGACCGGCTAGGGCCGGGAAAAAGCCCGAACGGTGGAGCGCATCGAGCCTCAGGGCGCGGGTTGCCGTCGCTTTTGTCCAACCTAACTTCCGCGTCTCTGAGCGCGCAATCGGCGGGCGGAGGAGGTGTCGCGGTGACGCGACACCGTTACTGGTGCGGGATGCCGTGCTCCCTTGGGTGTTGGGGTGGTTATCATCGTTGCGATGATATCGCAGAGTCGACTCAATGATGATGTGTCACTCTCCACTCTCTACTTCTTCCGCCTGACGTACGTCATTACCAGCGATGCCAGGTCCTCCGGCTTCGCGTTGAACTGCTCGTCGAGGCGCGCAAGTGCATCCGCCCCTGCCCCGGCTTCGAGCGCCGCTGCCAACCAACGCGCCGTGCGTTTTGCACCAATGGCAGAGAGCGACGCGAGCGCCTCGCGGCTTCGCTCCTCACCCTTGTTACGCAGGTACTGATCGAAGCCACCGTTGTTGACGTCCGCCTCCAGGTCCCCAACAAGCTGTATCAATCGCTCTTCTGGCGACTTCGCGCCGCCTTGCAGGGCCAATTGCCCGTACCGCTCGTAGAACGCCGCCTGAAGCTTCGCCGCGCTCCTTTGCTTCTTGCTCCCCCAGGGCTTACCGATCCTGTACGACACGGCCGCGACCACTGGGTTGTCGCCACCAGTGAACCAGATCTCAAGTACGCGCGGTGGCGGTATCACCACTCGCCACATGCTGGGTAGCGCGTCGAGTCGCTCGAGCACGTAGCCGTGCGCGGCCAAGGAGTCGACCAGTCCCTCTCCCGCAAAACGTCCACCGCTCCTTAGGGCACCCATCAGCAAGCTTTCGATGGCGCGCTGCGGCTGCTCCGCCGCCGCGCTGCCTGGAGTTACGCTGACGAGGGCATCAACGAGCACCGGCAGGGACTGCGATGTCGCGCTCACCTTGTTAGGCCGCACTCTCTCTGATCACCACAGGCTCGAATGCGAGGTGACGACGATGCAGCGAGCCGAGCAGGGCGCGTGCCTGTTCCGAGACGATGACAAACTGGTGGCCGCCAACCGGAGGCCTTCCAGGACGAGCTGCGAGATGCCAGGTCCCAAAGTACTCCCACGTGCGACCGAAATCCGTTGCGGCTTGAGGGGGCGCGGAGTATACCAGCTGAGTTCCGGTTGGGTGAATATCAAAATGACCAGCACGGCGACAGACCGGGCAGAGGTCCTCCGTTGCAAGTCGGCTGCTCTGATGCAACGGGGGCCAGACGTTGGAAATGGCGATATGCCTGAATGCGTCGTGTGGTGCCTTCGGAGAGCGGCCGCGAACCGGCAACGACTTGAAGCCCGTCAGACCGGCTGCCTCGAACCGCGCGGCCAGGTCGCGAGCGACGATGATCAGGCCATCGTGGGCGGTGACGTCGAGCTGCTTGCTGCCCATACGCGCCAGATCCGCAAGGATCGGAGGGACAGGCTGCGCCCCGGCACCGCACGTGCTGCAGGCATTGGTATGGTCGAACTCCTGCCCGAGGTTAGTACCTCCGAGCAACCCTGCCGTCTTGACCCGGAGCAGATACCAACGGTCTATCAGGGATGCCGCCTGTTGGGAGAATGCGGCCTAACGATAGGAGCGTTCAGCGGCGGGCGCGAGAGGGAGCGCAGCGGTGTGGGGCTGGAGCGACAGATGGGCAGCGCCTCGGCTCCATCACTATCATCGAGCGTGATTGCGTCCATGGACGTCACGATCCTACTGCGCTTTCACCGCCGCCTTGGCTGCGTCCCGGCGCTCCGTCTCCTCCATCACCAGCCGGTATGCAACGTAGTATTTGAAAATGTTGGCGACGTAGGTGACGGTCTCGCGCCCAATGCGCTCGGACGCGATCTGCTCCACGTTTCCAAACCAGACGTTGGGGTTCAGGCCGCGCTGCTCGGCTTCCTCCCGCAACCGGCGCACCCGGGTCGGTCCCGCGTTGTACGCCGCGAAGCTGAAGAGCCCTTTGTTCAGGTCGTCCATCGGCTCGTTCGCGAAGTTCCGGTTCCGGAGGTCGCTCATAAACTTGACGCCGGCATGGATATTCGGTTCGAGTTGGGTGATGTCGCCGACGTTCAATAACCGGCCGGTCTCCGGCATGATTTGCATGATGCCGATGGCACCGACCGGGCTCCGGGCGTGCTGACGGAGCCGGGACTCCTGGTATCCTTGAGCGGCCATCAGCAGGAAATCCATGTTGTACCGGTCGCTGTACTTCCGAAACAGCGCCACGACCGCCAGGAACGCCTTGCGCTCCCTCACAGACGTGGCGCTCTTCGCGTAGCTCGCGTTGACGAGGTAGTCCCGGTTGACCCGATCCCCAAAGGGCGTGCCCAACCCGTACTTCCCCATGAACGTGTTCAGCGCCGCGAGCAGGTGCGGGTTGTTCTTGCGCACGGCGATCGCGAGCGTCCCGCCGGAGTGCAGCGTGATGCTGTCGTGGACGACGAGTTTCCGAAACACTTTCTTCCAGAAAGCGGCGAGATAGTCGTCGACCACGACGGCCGGGATCAGGCCGGCGTTCACCATCTCGAGCAGGTCGTCGTCCTCCAGGTTCGCCGGGGCCTGCCGGATCACCACCGGCGGCCTGCCGTGGGATTTGAATAGCTCGTTGAGCGCCTGCAGGCTCTGGGAATAGCCGCCGAATTCGCGGGCGAACACTTCTTTGCCCGACAGGTCCTCGATGGTGCGGATCGCCGGCGCGCCCTCCCCGGGGCCGGTGACCACGATCTGGTGGACGTTCGTCCGGGTGGGATCGCTGAAGGCGACGTGCTGCTGCAGCTCGGGCGTCACGGGGAGTTGCGCCGCGACCAGGTCCACCTTGCCCTCGATGAGCGCCGACAGCAGCATTTCGCGCGGCAGCGGCAGGAAGACCACGTGGATCTTGTTGCTGTTGCCGGTGTGGAAGTGCTGGTTGAGCCGTGCCTCCATGAGCTGGCCGTACTCATACGCGATGCCGCGTGGCACGCCCTTGTCGACGTAATAGAACGTGCGATTGAACGCCACGCCGACCCGCACGACCCGCAGCTTGACGAGCTCGTCGACGTCGCCGGTAAACGGTCTCAGCACCGCCTCGCGCACCGAAGCCGGGAGCTGGGTTTCGATGTCGGAGGGCGGGAGTGGAGCCTCGGCCTCCTCGATTGGCGCCTGTTGCGCTGCCGGCTTGTCGCGACCGCACGCCGTGAGCGCCACCACGGCGCCGAGGAGCAGAGCACGCCACCGGGTCACCATGAGATCATGAATCCTTCACCTCTAGGGGCCGCAGTCAGCTACGCGGCCGGACGTGAGCCCGCGCCGGAACGCGGCGATGCGTTGGGCGGACGAGCCGTGGGTGAAGTTCTCGGGGCTCACGCGGCCGCCGGTCACTCGATCATCGCCGACCGCCGCTGCGGCACCCATGCCCTCTTCCACGTCACCGGGCTCGAGCAGGTTCTGCCGGGACGCGTGGTAGCCCCAGACGCCCGCAAGGCAGTCGGCCTGCAGCTCGATCTGGACGGACTGTTGGTTGTCGCGCGCCGCGCCCATGGTGCCGCGCAGGTTCTGGACGTGGTGGCCGAGCTCATGGGCGAGAACGTAGGCCTGGGCAAAATCGCCAGGGGCGCCGAAGCGGGTTTTGAGCTCCTCGAAGAAGCCGAGGTCGATGTACACCTTTTCGTCGCCAGGACAGTAGAACGGCCCACTGGCGGCCTGGCCGAACCCGCAGGCGGACTGCACCGCATCGCGGAACAGCACGAGTTTCGCGGGGCGATAGCGGGCGCCTTGCTGCGGCAGGATCCGGGCCCAGGTGGCCTGCGCGCTGTCCAGCACGAACGAGACGAAGTCGACGAGCCGTTCTTCCTGGGGCGTGGACTGGACTGGTGCCGCGGACCCGTCCGGAGCGGACTGGGAGCCGACTTCCCCGCCGTCAGTCAAGATTCCGGTGAAGTCACGCCCAAACACGAGGCTGAGAACCACGACGATGACCGCGCCTCCCAGACCAAGTCGGCCGAAACCGCCGAATCGTTGGCCGCGGCGGTCCTCGAGGTTTTCGCTTCGGCTACCGGGGATCCAGCGCATGATTGCTCCGTGATGGGTTGCTACACAACCTCGCGACGATAAGCCTGGAAGGTCATCACCAGTCCAAGGACCAGCAAGACACCTTCCAGCACCATGAACACGGTCGCGCTCGTTTGTCCGGGCCCTCGTTGGCAAAGTCCTACGGCAAACATGGGGAAGAGTCCAAGCGTGAGGAAGAACCATCCAGAGAGCGTGACCCGGAGCCGTTCCGCGTTGTAATCCGAGAAGCCGTTGTCGAACGGCATGACCATGACGTTCCCACCCGGGCCGGAAAAGCAGCCGTCAAGCGAGATGATGTTGCAGACAATGAGTTTGCGCATGGTGGTCAAACCTCGCGGCGTCGAATGCGCTCGATGGCGTCCTCCAGCCCCTTGAGGTCGAGGAGACCGGTGGGTATGGACCGGACGCGAACGAACGGCGTACCGGGCGGGATGCCCTTCTTTTTCGCGAGAATTGACGTGGGCCACGGCAGGTTTTCGGGATCGAGCGCCTCGAATTCGGAGCCGCGCGTCTCGCCTGCCATCTTGCGAAACCCCTCCAGCAGTGCGATGGCGTGCTGGTCAGTGCAGGTCGCGCTGTGGCCGAGGAGCTCGATGTAGTCGTCCGGCCAAGTCAGCGCCTGCGGATTGTCGGCGCAGCGATCGAGCGCGGCGGTCACGGCCTTGGCGACCCGGGCACGCCGCGCCGGAGTCATCCATGCGGCGGCCTGGTCCCACGCCTTGAGCGCTGCCTTGCCGCGAAGCGTCTTCGCGATTTCCTTGCGCTCCTTGGCCGGTGGCTCGCGGAGGCAGCCCGTGAGCAGCTTCACGGCCCGTCGCGCAACGTTGTCGTCCGGATCGTCAAGCGCGGCGAGCAACAGCTCGATGGTGCCTTCGTCGACCCACAGGTGAAAGGCCTGGCCGATCTCGCTCACCAGCATTTCGCGCCATTGCGGCGACGGCAAGTCGCGCCACCGCGCCGCCAGGTGGTGCACGCCGCCGACGGCCACCAGTTGCGCGATCAGAAGCTGGAATGCCCGCTGCTCGTCCTTCGGGTCGATCGAAGGGACGAGGTCCGCGCCGGTCGCCGGGTCCAAGTGACGCAACGCCGCCACCGCCTCGACGGCGTGGCGGAAATCGCCGCCGCGCAACCGTTTCGACAAGTCGCGCATTACAGCTTCGCGGGCTGGTAACGCAGAACCACCGCCCCCGACCGGAACTGCTGGCGGCCCACGAGCCGCAGATCGATCCGCTCGCTCAAGCCAGCGAACAACGTCGGCCCTCGGCCCGCCAGGATGGGGTGCACGACAAACTCGTACTCATCGATCAATCCCAGGCTCGCCAAAGCCAGCGGGAGCTTCACGCCTCCCACGAGCAGGCCTTTGCCCGGCTCACGCTTGAGCTGCTGAACGGCTTTCCCCAGGTCCCCCCGCACGAGCTCCGCGTTCCAATCGACCCGGTCCAGGGTGCTCGACACGACGTACTTCCTTGCCGCGTCGATCTTCCGGGCGAAGGGGACCATCCAATCAAGTAGCGCTCCCGTCCGCTCCGACGGCCGAAACGCAGCCTCCATCATCTCGTAGGTCACGCGGCCAAACAGCAGCGCATCGGCTCGTTCGAGATTGACGACGGCATGGGAGTGCAACTCTTCGTCCGCGATCCCCACCCGGTGATCGCAGCACCCGTCGAGGGTGACGTTGATCGAGTATCGCAGCGGTCTCATGGGCCCCCGTAGCGAACCCCATCGCCACAAAGACTCGATCGAAGGCGCTGGCATCCGCGCCTTCCAGCCTGTCTTTGATGGCATGGCGTTATGGATCAGGGTTGTTGATCGTCAAAACGCTTCCAGGGGGCAGTGCGTTGCACAGATCATCCACCAATAGGACAGTCGGGAACGTGAGCAGCACGTAACGCTTGGCCTGGGAGACGTTGTCGGCAAAACCCACGTCCCCGATCCGCCACGGACCGAGGTCCGGACGATCATCGATGGCAGCAAGCATCCCGGATCGAATGACGCCGTCGAGAATATGGCCCGCGACGACTGGCCCTGTGCCGGTGAGGTGAAAGACCCGATGAACGCTGAAGTACGCAGGCATGTTTTAGAGGTCTGCGTCGCCTAGCCCACAGGCGGGGCGTTCGCGCTAAAGGACACGAGCGTCCCATGTTTGTCGAAGGTGACGACCGACTCGTACCCAAAGCCGGTGGAATAGGTGCAAACCCAGCCGCCGCTCTTCCGCTTCACGACGAATTTCTCGGGCACGAACGGCCAGCGCCGCTGTCCCGGATCGCTGAATGCGAGGATGAGGACGGCGGCGGCCACCTTGGGCGCGTCTTCCTTAGTCTTCACCGGGCGAAGGCCGCGCCGAAACGTCTCCATTGCGCGAACCGGCAGCACGGCGCCGTGCTCGTCCACTTGGGCGACGAGCGTCAGCATGTTGCGGTACGGTGGCGGGATCCCCCGCGGGTAGGTGAGCACGTAGTAGAAGTGCACCCCAGGATACGCGGCCTCGACGGTCTTGTTGCGGAACGGCGCGGGCCCTTCGTCGGAGTGGTAGCCGGGATGCTCGCGATCGAGCCAGGTCTTGAAGATGGAGAGCTCGTCGGCCTGCGCTGCAAGCCAGGGGAGCGCGCAGAGCGCGGCGACGAACGCTCTCACGCGGCGCGCGAGAGGCGGCGTAAGCTGCGGCGCCCCGCCCCGCCGGGCACGCCGATGATCAACCGATCCACAGATGCAGACGGGCGCACAAACGCAATTCTACCTCGTGAGGGCCGCGCCGCCAGCTTCACGCGCTTGTTAGGCGTCGGAGCGCTTCAGGAACTTCAAGATCGCGACAGATCTTGCGGGCCAGAAACTCGTCGACCTCGCGATGCCGAGGCACCGTCGAGGTCTTTCGCACGCTCCGATTCACGAGCGGCGTGTGAAAACGGGGCAGCCTTCGAGGTGTGCGACGGGACATCTGCCTCCGCCGTGCGCGTCCGATGGTCATCGATGTACAACGTTGGCAGCGTGCTAGTCAATTTCATCAATCTCGGAACTTGCGTGACGGGCGGGGCGCTCGTGTCCTACTATCCGTCTCTCTACGGCACGGAGTGTTATTGGAGGTCCGACAAGCCGTTCGCCGGCTGGAATCGGTATCGGCAACCAACTGATGCGTCGCCCTACTACTCGGTCCTCATCGCGCAGTTCGAGTGCTTCGCGTCCAATGCTGGCGTGTGCTTCGATTGGGGCTACAGGATGGGAAGCGGCATCCCCTGAGCGCCACCTGGGGATAACCTTCCGAGACATGCCCTGGCCCGAACTCGAACCGGGACGGCTCGGCGCCACTGCCCCCTCAAGACCAGCGCTGTCTCCCGATTTCACCACAACCGCTCCACCAGATGCAGTACGGACGCACAGAACGCAATTCCACCCCGCGGAGACCGCGCCGGCAGCTTCACGCGCTTGATACGCGCGCGCGCCTCTCTACAGTATGCTCTTGGGTACAACGCGCCGAGTCCAGGCCTTCATGCGCTTGATTAGGCCGGCGCGCGCATCGGGGTTCGCACTCAGCGTAGTCTCCCATGCGTTCTCCGGTCGGAACTCCACCTCCATTCCCGCCAGCACCTCCGACGCGATCCGGTCCGAGTAGATGACCGTGATGCATTCCGTGTTGAGGTTGGCGCTGCGCGGGTCCAAGTTGAAGGTGCCGATCACTGTGATGTGTCGGTCGATCACCATGGACTTGGCATGCAGGCCAAAGATGGGTAGGTGAGTCAGCGTCGGCGGCAGTGCCCCCGTCATGATCGTCACGCGTTCGGCGGCGTCGGGACGGAACTCGAACACGCGGACGCCGGTTCGCAGCAGCGCCTCCCGATCCCTTTGATAGCCGCTGAAGGCCTCCAGGTTATCCGTCGAGGCCAGGCTGTTCGTGAGGAGTCGGACCTCGACCCCGCGCTCGACGGCGTCGCGCAGGACCGATCGACCCAAGTCCGTCGTGACCACGTAAGGCGACTGAATGGCGACCGAAGTGTGGGCATGCTGCACGAGAGCCATGAGGGCGTCAAGCGTGGCACCGCCACCTCCTAGACCCCGACTGCCATCGTTCTTTCCGGGCACATCGGCAACGTAGGTCACGCTGTCGAGCCACTGCAGCTTGCCGGAGGCCCGCAGCTCTTCAAAGGCAACGGGAATACTGTTCACCCGCTCCCGGACCTGAGGCCAGTAGTTGGCAGGATTGCACGCGTACTGATGCAGCCATTCGAGGCGAGCGGGATCGGGGCGATTCGCTGCCGAGGCGTGTACCAGCTCCCCGACCGGGCGGCTCAGCGCGTCATTCCAGAACTGCTCAAAGACCGCCTCGACCTGGGTGGCGACCCCGCCAAGGAGGAGAACATCCCGGTCGCGGAAGTTATACTCGTGATCATAGTCGAAATACTCGTCTGCGATGTTCCGCCCCCCGGTTATCACGATGCGTCCATCCACGATAAAGGTCTTGGTGTGCATCCGCTGGTTGATTCCGCGGAAGTCTGTGATCACGTTGAAGAGCCTTCGCGGAAGCTTCTTCCCGATGTTCACAGTGGGGTTGTAGATGCGGATCTCAAGATTCGGGTGCGCGTCGAGGGCCAGCAATACCGTGGCATCCGCCTCCAGCAGGAGGTCGTCCACGAGCACCCGAACCCTGACCCCCCGGTCGGCCGCACGGACGAGATAGTCTGCCGCAATGAGCCCAATGTTGTCCGCGGAGAAGATGAAATACTGAACGTCGATAGTGTGGTCGGCATACTCGCTCAGCCAGGCGCGTGCGATCAGGGCGCCGCCGCCGTCCTCCAGCACGTACGCGCCGGTCTTACGCGCCATCAGGGACTCCACGGGCTGCAGTTGCCGGGCCAGGCCAACGGCCGTGTCTCGGTGGATCGTGGCACAGAAGACCGCGTCCCCGGCCGCTGAGGGTGCCACGTCCGGCGTGCATGCCGGCACCAGAACAAGAACGATGTATGACAGATGCCGGATCATCACGGGCCTCGTTTCTTCACGGAGTTCGTCGCCTCACCGCGACGCTCGGTGACCCAGGAGTGCAGAGAGGCCCAAGAGGCTTGAGGGAGGCTTCACGCGCTTGTTAGGCGCCTTTCCACCCCCGCCGAAGTATCTGGGCCGTGCTCTTAGGAGCCACGGCATTGAGAAGGAACAGCAGCCGAAAGCGCCGAGGCAAGATGACTTCGGCTCTCTCGCGCTCCACGCCGCGGCAAAGAGCCTCTGCGGCCGCCTCGGCCGTCAGCCGTGGTATTGATCGATCGGCGAGGGGGAGGCGGTCCTCGCTTCCAGGATTGTGGGCCCAGTAGGGTGTTGACACGGTGCCAAAGGTGGTGACGGTGACCCTCAAGGCAGTCCCCGCAAGTTCAGTGCGCAGTGATTCAGAGAACGCCACGACGGCACGACGCGCGGCCGTATACGCGGCAGCCCCTGGCCACACGAGTCGACTGGCCACAGAGGTGACGTTGACGATGTGGCCAGTTCCCCGGCGCCGCATGCCCGGCAGGAAGGCACGCGTGAGGTTGAATGCTGCAAAGTACGGCACCGCCATCATCTGCTCGAGCTCCTCTGCAGATGTTTCCTCGATCGTGAGCCAGCGGCCAGCGCCCGCGTTGTTCACCAACACATCGGGGGTCCCGTGCCGGGCGCTCACGTCGTGGGCCAATGCTTCAACAGCCTTCGGGTCGGCGAGGTCGGCAGCGTAAACGTGGGCCTCGGTCGGAAGGGACGCGAGCTCTCTGGCAACCGCCGACAGTCGTGCAGGGTCCCGTGCCACGAGAATGAGCCGCGCTCCACGGCGGGCCATGCCGTGAGCTACGGCTGCTCCAATGCCAGATGAGGCGCCAGTGACGAGGACGAGCTTCTTTGCTACCTGCAATGGGTTACCCTCGGAAAGGCACCTAACGGATTGCGCGTAAGCTGCGGCGCCCCGCCCCGCCGGGCGCCCCGATGATCAACCGCTCCACAGATGGAGACGGGGGCACAAACGCAATTCTACCTCGAAGAGCACGCGCCGCCAGCTTCACGCGCTTGTTAGACGGCGGCAAGCGCGTGTTACGCACCGCGCGCGAGGACGTAGATTGCCCACGGCGCTACCGTTGTCTCACTGACCCAGGCGATGCCATCGGTGGGTTGTCCCAGCGGGTCGTGCCTAGCGACCACCTCCAGCCCGGCGGCGGCATACAGACGCACGTAGTCCTCGTCTGAACAAACGATGTCCTCGACGGGCCGACGATCACCCACATCCAACATCACTATGCGAACGCGACCCCCGCTCTTAGCCAAGCGGTTCTCTGGGAAATCGCGCGTGGAGAATGAGGCCCACTCATGGACGTAGATGTCGGGTGTTGAAACGAGGTTGACCAGACGTCCCGAGGGCTTAAGGCGAAGCCGCAGTGCTCCGAGCAACGCTGCCTTCCGATCCAGCGTCGGGATGTTGTCGAACGTGAACGCTGACAGAATGAGGTCATACGTCGCCTCGGGCAGTCCGCTCAAGTCTCCATCCCCAACCAGCCGGTATTCACCCCGCGGATCAAGCTCGCGCGCCCGAGCGAGCATTGAATCGGCAATGTCCACGCCGATAGGGCTGAAGCCGAGACCCCGGAGGAAGCGCGTCGAACGCCCCGTCCCGCAGCCAAAGTCGAGTGCCAGCCGGCCACGGACGTGCTCGTGGAACAGCGTCGGCAGATCCCGAAAGGCTAGGAAGTAGGTACCCGGAAACTCGAGCTGCGCATAGGCGTCGGCCCGAGCTTGATCCTGATAGACGTTCGCGAACTCGTTCGACACAGGTCTCGCCCTTTGCCGCCGTCTAGCGGAATGCGCGTAAGCTGCGGCGCCGCGCCCCGCCGGGCGCCCGAGTGATCAAGTCCCACACAGACAAAGACTGGCGCACAAACGCAATTCTACCTCGAAGAGGCCGCGCCGCTAGCTTCACGCGCTTGTTAGGCAGCGCCCTCAATCCCCCCTGGGGCACGTCGCGTAACAGAAGGCGAACATGAGCCCAAGAGTGAGTCCGACAGATTTCCAGAACCCTGCGACGGGATCCCCGACGCGAATGGAGTCCACGACGCTGCGAGGTACGCGAGTGCGGCAGCTATCGCAGTCCACCACCTTATAGTAAGGAATTCCGGAAATTGAGTCGGGGCCGATCACCACAGCATGCCAGCGGGAGACGGTCCCGGCATGCCAAATCTGCACCTGCTGACGGGGCTCGAAAGCCCCGGGTGTGACGGCCGGTAGTCGCTGCCAGCCGGCGCCGCACGCAGAGACCGGGGCAAGCAGGGCGAGACTGGCCACGAGTAAGGTTAGAGATCGCATGGTATGGCCGCTGCCTAACGGATCGCGCATGAGCCGCGGACAACCCGCCCGCCGAGTTAAACCAAGCGGGAGAACAGCGCGCTTCGCAGTCATGGGCAATGCTCCGAACGAGGTGCCCGGAAGCATTGCATGACACCGTCAAGTAAACATCAAGGATTGGAGTGTGCTGCCTAACGGAATGCGCGTAAGCTGCGGCGCCCCGTCCAGCCGGGCGCCCCGGTGATCAAGCCGCTCACAGATGATACGCTGGCGCACAACTGCAATTCTACCTCGAAGCGACCGCGCCGACAGCTTCACGCGCTTGTTAGGCTCCCCCACCGCCGGAGGAGTCAACGAGCGTGCCCGCCGAGAACCACGGGCCAAAGGGTCGCCACCCCGAATATGACGGCTGGCGCGATCACCGCACCAAGTAATCCAAACCTGGCCGGTGGGCCCGGTTCAGGGGACTTGACTTGACCTCATGGGTTTCGCGGACTGACGCGTTTTGCTATACTGATGATACATGGTCTTGCCCTGCGAGAAGGCGTAACGGCTCCGCGTCGAGGCAGCCTCTCGGCGGGCTCGGCTCCGCCCGCCGGCTCGGACCGGACCGTACTGCTCGAGTGCCGGCTGGAGCAATTGCGCGGCGCGCTCGACGAGGCGCGCGCCGAGGCGGACTTGGCCCGCGTTCGCCTCGCCGAGGCCGCCGCGCGTGAGGTCGGCGAAACTCAGCGTCTCAGCCGGCTCCAGGGCGAGGTCGCCCAGGCCCGTGAGGAGGTCGCCGCCCTACACCGGCGACTGGAACACTCCGAGGCGCTGCGCGCCAACCTGCAGGGACATGTCTTCGAGTCAGAGGCGCGCGACGACGCGCAGGAGCTGGTGCGCCTGCGGCGGGAAGCGGCTGCCGCCCGGGAGCGTATCGCGGGCAGCGAACAGACGACCTCGCAGCTGCGAGCGCGCGTGGACGAGCTGGTGGCATCCCGCGAGACCCTGCTCACGCGGGTGGTCGAGTGGCAACGCTCCGTGCGCCACGGCGACACCGAAGCCGTAGATCTTGCCGAGTTCATCGGCAGTCTGCGCCGCGCCCTCCTCGACCTCGAACGGGACAACGCCTTGGGAGAGCGCCGCGAGGCCGCCCTGCGCGAGCAGCTCGACCAGGCGACGACCCCACCACAGATGCTGGAGCTCACTGAGCCGGCTGCCGCCGCGGTGACGCCGGAGCGTCCCCCTGCGGACGGGTTGGTCGCGGCACTGGCGGCGGCGGAGCGCCCACAGGACCAGGTGGATCTGCTCCTCCGTCTCGGCCGCCGTGGCGGGGACGACGCGTTCTACGCCGTTCGCCCTTGGGCCACCGCAGAAGATCCGATCGTGCGCGCCGCGGCGTACCACGCGCTCGGCCGGCTGCTGCAACGGGACCCGGTGCGGCTCGAGCCCCACATCCGGTGGGGGATCGCCGACGCCAACCCCCACGTTCGCCGCCGCGCGGTGCTCGCCGCGGCCGCGGCGCGAGGGGTGGCCCTGCGCCCGCTCCTCGAGCCGCTCACCGGTGATCCCGACCCCCAGGTGCGGCGCATCGTCCTTCAGATCCTTCGCGCCCAAGACCCCGGGCGCTCGGAGACCGGCATCGTGCAGCGAGCGTCCTAGTGGAGATCCACTACCAGCGCAGGCACTTTGCCAAGCTCCTGGGGCTCACCGACACGCTGCTCACCGACGCCGACAAACTGGCCGAGCTGAAACGGCTGGGCGGCGGACCCGACTCCTACCAGCCGCGACACCTGTCGGCGTACCGCAGAGTGTTGGGTTGCTACCCTGGCCGGGAGCCGCTGCGCCGCCAGCTCTTCCTGAACTTCAAGGGTGGCACCGGCAAGACCAGCCTTTCCGTGGCCTACGCCTACCGGCTCGCAGAAATGGGCCACCGGGTGCTCTTGATCGACCTCGATTCGCAGGGGCACGCGACCCGGCATCTGGGCCTCGCCGGCGAGAATTTCGAGCGCACGGTCTTCGACGTGATGGTCGGCGGGGTCCCGATCGAAGACGTGATCGTGGGAACAGTGCTGGCGGAGTTCGATGTGCTCCCGGCCAACCTGCGGATGACGACGATTGACATCAGTCTCATGCCGATGGCCGGGCGGGAGTACAAGCTCCAGCGGGCCCTCGCCCGAGTGTCTGATCGCTACGATTTCATCGTCATGGATGCCCCGCCCTCCTTCGGGCTCCTGAACCTCAATGCGTTGATGGCCTCCGATGACTTGCTCGTCCCGGTGCTCCCGGATTTCCTGTCGTTTCACGGTCTCAAATTGCTGTTCGAGACCCTGGGCCAACTCGAGGACGATCTGAACCACCGGCTGCAGCGGATCCTGATCGTCATCAATCAATACAACCCCACGACCAGGATCGCGCGCGAGGCAAAAGCGGCGCTGGAAACGCACTATCGCGAGTTCCTGTCGGACGCGGTCGTGCGGCAATGCACGCAGTTCGCGCAGGCATCCAGCGAGGGCCTGCCCGTCAATGCCTTCGCGCCATCGTGCAAGGGCGCCAAGGACATCGACGCTCTCATCGGCCTGATGATCAGCGCGCGCCTCGAGCGCGCGATGGAGAAGAGCGCGTGACGACACGCGGTTTCGACGCCAACGTTCCAGCCCGTAAGCCGCGGCCGATCTCCCGCGTGCTCACCGAGCTCACGGCCGGCTCCGAAAACGGGACGCCGCCCACCAGTATCGAGTCGGTCGTCCTCGCGCCGACGCCCGACGTCACGCCTCCGCCGGCAACTCCGCAACCGAGCCCGCGCGTCGCGCGCGGGAAGAGCGGTCGGGAGCGGACCGCGTCGCTGCGGGAGCGACTGGCGGCGACCGCGCGCGGGTCCGCCGGCGAGGCCGAGCCTCAGCAGACCGCGGCGGCCGTGCGGGAGTTGATCGACTTGTTGCGCGCCAAGCTCGAGTCCGCGATCGAGGAACGGTCCCGGCTGGCCGGGGAGCTGGACGAGGCCCGCGCCGCGCTCGCCCGGGGCGAGGCCGAGCTGAAGAAGGAACGCCGGGCTAGGGGCTCGTTCGAGGCCCAGGCCGAGGAGCGGCGGCGGATCGCCGATGAGGCGGTGGCCGAGGCAGAAGCGCTCGCCGCCGAACGCGACCAGGTGCTCGAAGAGATCGCCGGACTGCGCGGGCTCGAAGACCGGGCGGCGCTGCTGCAAGAAGCGGAGGCAGAGCTGGCCGATCTGGACACGCGCCTGCAGGAGGCGCAATCTGGTCGCGCGCGCGCCGAGGCACGTTGCCGGGAACTCACGTCGGAAGTGGAGCGCCTGTCCGCGGCCGGCGCCGCGCTCGAGACCCTTGAGTCGCTGGTGAGGCGCGCGCCACCTCATTAGCCCGCCCGTTCCAAGCGCCGGTTAGGCCGCCACGGTCTTGATCTAGCCGGGCGGCGCAACCAACGCGACGTCGAACGCCCCATTGCTCACCGAAAACACCGAGGAAGTTCCTCCGGTGCCGGCGATGCAATTGCCGTTTCCCGAAAACGTGCCCTTGGCCCGGCTGCTGGTTACCTCCGTGAGAACGATCGTTCCGCTCGTCAAGCCGCAGAAGAAGTCGCCCGTGTCGCCGTTGCCGTTGAAGTTCAGAAGGAGTTCCATTCCGGTGCAGCTGGCGCTGCCGTCGAGGTCGCACGCAAGGTCGACGCTTGCGGAGCCTGGGGTCGTGCGCTCGAGCCGGAGAATCGCGAGGTCTACAAGAACACCTGACCGCGGCGTGGAACCGGCGACGTGAGTCTCGCTTGCCTGCACATACCCCACCGCCCAACTCGTTCCAGGCGGGGGCGCAGTCAAGGAAGGCGCGTCTCCCGACGCGCTGAACGTTCCTCCTCCCGCGCCGGTGTACGTGAACGACAGGCTTCCCTGGATGTCTGGTCCGGACGAATCCGAGCAAGAGAGCGCCCCGAAGAGCACGACGGACACGAGTACAAGCCTCATGTGATCTCCTGGATATGGTCGACGGCCCGTCTGTTTTCACACCTCTTTTGCAGCCGGACCTGCGAGCCTGATGCCCGTTTTCCTACTTTGCCAGATGGCGGCGGATCGCGGCGATCACCGCGCTCTCCGCGTATGAGACTCCGTCCAGGTGGAGCAGTTGGGCTATCCCGCCCGCAGCTTGCGCCACCTCGTCGCACGCCTTGATCATGACCGCGATCCGTTGTTCCAATTCGTCGGGCGGAAGGACGGAGAGGCCGATTCGGATCGCTTCCAACGCCGTCCGGAAGACTTCGTCGGATGGGCGGTGGGCTAGCCAATCGAGAAGCTGACGATGATCGGCAGACCCCGGCGCCACGCCGCGTTGCCTCGCGATTTTCAGAATGGTGTCACGCTCGGCATGGCTGACGTTGCCATCGACCCAGGCGACTTCGACCAGCGGCGCCAGGATGAACGCCGAACCCGTGTCGAGGGTGACGCCGAGCTTCTGGATGCGCTCGAGAAGCGCCGGTTCGTCCGCGTGAAGTTTCTCCGCCAGCGCGTGAGCAATCTCGCTCAACTGGGCCTTCTGACGTAGCTTCGCGATCAGCTTGGCATCCTGCTGACGGAAATAGGCCGCCTCCTCGCCACGCTCACGGTCACGGAACATGTCCTTTGTCATATTACCTCCAATCGATGCCGCAGTGGCCGCCACCAGGTCGCATAACGGATTGCGCTTAAGCTGCCGCACGATGCTTGAACGTTCACAAACGGATGGCCTCCACAGTTAAGACGGCGCCGGCAGCTTCAAGCGCGTGTTAGGCAGCACAAGGTCACCGCCACACGAACCCCAGACGGATCGGCGCGTACGACAACGCCTCGGCAATCGTCGCTTGGCCCGTTGGATCCGTGGTGAATGCGTACACAAGCGTGGCGTCGAGATACGCGCCGATCCGCGCGCCCAGCGACCTCTCAAGACCCACTCCGATCTCGACGGCGGGCGCGGTGCGCGCCGCCCCATGAGCGACGACGCCCGCCCCAAGGTGCACGCGTGGCCGCGTACGCGCCGACGACGCCGTGAAGGCCCCGTTGAGCCAGGCGCCCCACAGCGGAGTGGCGAATTGGGTGGTTTTCACCGCAGGTGGCGCTGGTGCAGCGGGGGCATGCCCTGGCCCAAAGGACCCGTACTCTACGGCCACTGCGAGCTCGACACGCGACGACACCAGATACCCAATGGACGCAAGCGCGTTGAAGCCCGGGGCCCAGTCAGAGCGGAACTGCGAGGGTGCCACCGGGACTGCAGCACCCACGAGAAAGCGCATGGCCACGCGTCTCGGAGCAGCGGTCTGGGCATGGAGCGCTGACGACACGCCGATCGCGAGTGCTATGCGGATGGCCCGGGACCACGCGACGTGATGCATATGGACCTCCGGCCTGTGCTGCCTAACGGAATGCGCGTAAGCTGCGGCGCCCCGCCCCGCCGGGCGCCCCGGTGATCGAGCTCCACACAGATGAACACGGGCGCACAAACGCAATTCTACCTCGCGGCGACCGCGCCGGCAGCTTCACGCGCTTGTTAGACGGCGGCTGCACAGACGGCAAGGTCGATCCAGTCCGCGATGTCGCAGCCACCAGTCGGCGACGTGTATGCCAAGCGCAGTGCCAGCCGACCAGCGAGAGCACTGGAACTCAGCGACCAGCCGTCACCGCTCCGAGGAGCACCGCGACGACACGGCAGCGTCTTCGGCTCCGAGCGGTGAGCGCCGCAGTCAATCAGAGTGACGAGCCGCAGCGCGATCCTGCAGCACCGGCCCCGAAGCCTGATGCGTCGAGATTGCCAGTAGACGAAGCGCCCAGTCGCCGACGATCGAGCGCCGACGAGCGCCGACGAAGAGCAGCCGATCGAGGCGTGTGCCTCGATGTCGATGGTTACGGAGTCTTAGCGGCCGCCTAACGGAATGCGCGTAAGCTGCGGCGCCCCGTCCAGCCGGGCGCCCCGGTGATCAAGCGCTCCACAGAGATGCAGACGGGCGCACAAACGCAATTCTACCTCCAAAAGCCGCGCCGCCAGCTTCACGCGCTTGTTAGGCGGCAACCGTTCTGTCAACATCAAGGAAACCGGAGCCGGAATGCGCCGCGCACCTGGCGAACCGTTCGACCATCAAAACTGATAGCCTCGAACCGGAAGGCCCCCGTGACCAATTTGTCGAGCGAGGATACTTCGGCGATGACCAATGTCCCGGTGTGCTGGGCGGTAGTTGTGAACATTGCAGTCATCTGGCCGTAGGTGGACAGGGTCATGGTTGCGAACGCATTGGGCCCCGCATCCAGGACGTAGGAGCCCGGCTGCGGCGGGACGACGGTCTCGAGCTCCAGTTCCAGTCGCTCGACGTTCGATGCCTCGGCCAGAGGACGATCGGCGGTAATCGCAATTCGATGAGTCCCAAAGAACAGGGCTAGCTGCCCCGGTGCTGTGCCTGGTTCCCACAGCTGACCATTGACTTCGGCCGTGAGAAAGGGCGGCCCTTGCAGAGGAGGCGCGTCCGGAATCGGCCCAAAGCCTTCGCGGCACTCGGTAAGTGACGCCGCTGTCAGCAGAGTGAAAACCATCCTGCGATACGGAAGCATAGGACCGAGTGGCTTGTGTTGCCGCCTAACGGAGTTGCGCTTAAGCTGCGAGCGCAGGCTGCTGCGGCGCAAGGAGGGTGGGGTGGTGTCCCGTCCAATCAAACGCGGCGGGCACGACTGCAATGACTTCCACTCTCGCGCTCGACAGCTTCAAGCGCTTGTTAGGTCGCTCGCGGGCCCTCCGTGGTGTGACTCGGGGGCGCCGAGGGGGACCAGATGTCGACCGAGCATCCGTTCAACTAGTTTGCCGTTTCGAACCGATCCGCAGATTTTGGATCTTGATCGGCCGCCGTCAGCCGCTCAGAGCCGCGCGGATTCACCGACGTCGAGCGTCGTGAAGGCGGCATCGTCGATTCCGGCAGCGGACCGCGCGCGGCCGAGCGCGGCCACCGGCTCATTCGGTCCTTCGGTCGTCAGCCGAAACGTGCCGAAGTGCATGCCGATGCTGCGGCGAGCTCCGACGTCCATATGCGCCTGCACAGCCTCCTCAGGATTCATGTGAATGTCCTTCATGAACCACCGCGGTTCATATGCGCCGATCGGTATCAGCGCAAGATCGATGCGCGGAAAACGCCGGCCGACCTCCAGGAAATGGGGACCGTACCCGCTGTCGCCTGCGAAGTAGATCTGCTGCTCGTCGATCGTGATCATGAAGCCGCCCCATAACGCGCGATTGCGATCGAAGGGCGTGCGGGCGGAAAAGTGCTGCGCCTGGGTCGCGGTGATCTCTATCTCGCGTCCAGGGGTGACGGCCGGGTCGAGCGTCTGCGCACCCCGCATGGCTGACATTTCAGCTGGCATGCGCTGCCACCAGTCGAGTTCGGCGATCCGAGTCACGCCGGCCGATCGCAGCAGCGTCGCGTTTCCCTGCAGTGTCACGATGCGCGGATGATCGCGGTGCTGCAACGCCCGCAGTGTTTCCAGATCGCAGTGGTCGTAGTGATTGTGACTCAGGAGTACGTAAGCAATCGGAGGCAGATCGTCGAAGCGAACGCCCGGCTGACGCACGCGCCGTGGCCCTGCCCACCCGAACGGTCCGGCGCGTTGCGCGAAGACCGGGTCGGTGATGATGTTGCCGGCGCTCGTCTGAATCAGAAAGGTCGCGTGACCGATGAAGGTGACGACGATCTCGTCGCCGCTGGTCGGCGGAGGCGAGGGCCGTTGCACGACTGGCACCTGCGCAGGCCATGGGGCGTAACGCTCGAACAGCATGCGCGGCGCCTTCCAGAACGGCTGTGCGTCTGCGCCGTTCGGGTTGAAGAACCGCCCGTTGTCGAAATGATCGCTCATCTCTTCGCTTCGATGCCTCTCGTCACTGACGGGTTTCCTCGCGCGGAGATCAGCGTGGACGATGCTGCTGGATGAGCTTCGCGAACCGCCGCAGACCGATCGCGTCGGCAGCGGACGGCGACACGGCGTTCGCGAGCGTGAGCATCCTGAGCAGCCCTCCGCCCATGATGTGGGCGCGACGTCGCTGGCGGATGGTGGCGAGGATCTCGCGCGCGACCACGTCGGGCTCGCAGAGGGCGACGCCCATCTTGCGCCACATGTCGAAATATGGGGACTCCGACTCGGTGTTGGAGGGCACAGGCCCGAAGAAAGAAAGCACCACGTCGGTCCCGGCAAGCTCGCGATTGGCGCCTTGCACGTAGCTCGCCAGCGCGCCGCGGGTCGCCGCGTAGGCGCTCATGAACGGCAGCGCCACCCGGCCGTCCATGGCGCCGCCGAGGTGGACGACCACTCCGCCGCCGGCTTGCTTGCGCAGCCCCGGCAGGAATGCCTGGGTCACGAAGATGGGCCCCTTCACGTTGACCGCGAGCAGCGCGTCGACGTCGGCCGGCGTGTAGTCCTCGATGGACTTGCGCGGCGAGATGCCCGCGAGGTTCACCACCGCATCGATCCGGCCGAGGTGCTCGAAGGCCGCCGCCGCCAGCTTCTCGAGGCTCGCCGGATCGGTGACGTCCGCGCGCAGGTAAATCGCCGAACCGTCGCTCCGGCCGGTCAGCGCCGCGGCGTCGTACTCGCGCCGCGCCGCGAGCACCATCCGGAAGCCCTCGGCCGCGAGGAGCCTGGCCAGGGCGTGACCAAGTCCTCCGGTCACCCCGATGAGAACGGCGGTGGGCGCATCCATGCCCCGCTTTGCTGCGGCTCCGCCGGTGATCACAGGGGTCTTTCCATTCAGTCTAGTCATCTCGTGTTCCTTTCGGTGAATATTAGTTACTATAAAAGTATCTATTGTGAGCAAAAAAAGCTAACCGGACCTGGCCCTGATTTTCGACACCACGTCCGCCAATGTCGTCTGCCTCAGATCCCTACGGACGGCCTCCTGAGTGCCAACCAGCACGTCGCTCATGACTTCCTTGATGTTACAGCTCACGACACACTCCTTCGTTTTGGGATAGGCATGGATGGCAAAAGCATCTGGAGGGTTTACCGCAGAGTAGATGTCTAAGAGGGAAATACTCTTTGGGCTTCGTGCCAGGCCATAACCACCCGACTTACCAACAGTCGTCTTAGCCAGCTTCGCCTTCGAGAGTTTAACGAGGATTCTCTTAACGAAAACCGGGTTCGCATTCACGCTGCCTGCGAGAATTTCCGACGTGAAAACTCCCTCGTGATGTGCGATTGCCGCCAGTACGTGGACGGCGATCGAAAATTGAGTGTTTACGGAAGCCATTTATGGATACTATATTAGTATCCATATTGGATGCAAGAGCAAAACGAGCGGTCGCCTTTGGGCCCGTCACACCCGCCGCCGTCGTCCACTCGCGGAGACGCTCCGCGAACCACCGAGTCTCAATACTCGGCGATGACCAGCATGCGAAAGATGTCGCCACCGCGTTGGTTCGCGGCGTCGGCTTTCACGGCGTGAACCTTCGTTCAATCGCAGCCAGTTGCGGAAATCGTCCAGTGCGGCCCAGACGCCGCAAGTCACTGAGGATCAACAGCTTATCGACTCGTCTGCGTACTCATCACGTAAGTTGTTGATTTTACATGCTTTAGCGAGCTGGCTCCTCGGGCTGGATTCGAACCAGCAACCCTCCGGTTAACAGCCGGATGCTCTACCGTTGAGCTACCGAGGAACAGAGAGCGTAGAACCGCTCGTTTTCTAGGGACGGCGTGGCCACCGTCAAGAGAACCCCAAGTTTAGCGGATTGGCCAAACCCCGCGCAACCGCCGGGACCGGAAACCCACGGCCGGCGCGGTCCGTTCGGTGGACCGGCCGCGACCCGGCCCAGTCGCCGATATACGATCCCCCCGCATGCTCCTCCCGGTCGTCGCGGGCGCCATCCTCTTCTTCACCTATCTCGTCCTGGCCGTCGGACGCGCACCCTACCTGAGAATCGACCGGCCGGGCGCCGCGATCGTCGGCGCGACGCTGATGGTCGCCACCGGCGTCATCACGCTCGACGAGGCGTACCACCACGTCGACTTCCGGACGCTGGTGCTGCTCTTCGGCATGATGGTGCTCATCGCGCACCTGCGCATGGCGCGGTTCTTCAGCGCCACGGTCCAATGGATCGGCGCCCGCGTGCACCAGCCGGCGCTGCTGCTCGTCGCGGTCGTCTTCGTGAGCGGGATGCTCTCAGCCCTCTTCGTCAACGACACGATCTGCCTGGTCTTTACCCCCGTACTCATCGAACTGGCCCGCGCGCGCGGACACCGGCCGCTGCCCTACCTCCCCGCGCTGGTCACGGGCGCGAACATCGGCAGCGTCGCGACGATCACCGGCAATCCGCAGAACATGCTCATCGCCAGCCTGTCGCACATCCGCTACGCGCCGTTCCTCTCGGCCCTCGGCCCGGTTGCGCTCTTCGGACTGGCGCTCGACGCACTGGTCCTCACGTGGATGTTCCGCGATGACCTCCGGCCGGGCCCGCTCGAGTCTGCCGGTCCCCGGCCGCGCCCGATTCACCGCGCGATGACGATCAAGGGCCTGCTCGTCACGGCATTCGTGCTCGCGGCGTTCCTTCTCGGGATGGACCCGGCTCTTGTCGCCGCCGTCGCGGCCGCCGCGCTCCTTATCACCCGGCGCGTCAACCCGCAGAAGATCTACCGCCAGATCGACTGGGATCTTCTCGTCATGTTCATCGGCCTCTTCGTCGTCATCGGCGGCGTGGAACAGGTGGGCCTGGCCCGGCGACTCTTTGATCTCCTGGCGCCGATCGGACTCCATACGGTGACAGGCCTCAGCGCCGTCACGACCATCGTCTCGAATGTCATCAGCAACGTACCCGCCGTCATGCTCCTCTCGCGACTCGTCCAGGAGCTGCCGGATCCGGCAACGTCGTGGCTCACGCTCGCCATGTCGAGCACACTCGCCGGCAACCTGACGCTCGTCGGATCGATCGCCAACCTGATCGTCCTCGAAGGCGCGCGGCGCCAGGGCGTGGAGATTTCCTTCTGGCAGTATTGCAAAGTCGGCGTGCCGGTCACGCTGCTGACACTGCCCTTCGGGATGTGGTGGTTATGACACGGGAGGCTCGCGGTTGGCGGTCGCGGCTCGCGGCTCGCGGTTCCAAGCCGAACGCTCGGGTTGGCAACAGCAAGCAGCGAGCAGCGAGCCGCCTTTTGATCTTATGGGCAGCAAGTAGAATCTAGACCCAATGTCCCCACACTCCCCGAGCAGATACACACAATGACCCCAGCCTTCTGGCGAAAATGGCACCGGTGGATCGCATTCCCCGCCACCCTCTTCCTGCTCTTCGCAGCGGTCACCGGCGTCATCACAGCGATGACGGAGTTTTTCGGCGCGGAGGAAGCGCTAAGGGAAGCGACGCGCAACGTCGTCAGCCCGGTCAGGACCGACTCGGCCGCTGCGACGTGGCAGCAGCCGCTCGAGCGGGCGCTGGCGCGCGCCGCGAGCGAAGCACCGGGCGTACCGATCGACAAGATCCAGATTCAGTTCAAGGGCCCGCAGCCCACGGTTGACGTCTTTCTCGGAAAGCCCGGCGGCGGCGAAGATAGACGACTCGTGGTCGACGCCCGCAGCGGCGCGCTGCTGCGAACCGACACCTACGTCGACAAGGCGTTCATCAACCGCGTCCACAGCGGCGAGGCGTTCGGCGACGGTGGGCTGGTCTTCGCGATGCTCTGGGGCACGACGCTCGCGTTCCTCACCGTGTCGGGGCTGATCATCTACCTGACGATGCGGAGGAAGAATCCGACGGGGCTGCAGCGCGTCTTCTGGTAGAGCTTCAGCGCGTGGAAGGGCCCTATAATGGGCGATGTGAAACACAACTTCCCGCAATTAATGGTCGTGAGTGTGGGACTGCTGGCAGTGGCGATCGCGTGCACGGCGGCTGGATGCTCGTCGCCTGCACCGAGAGTACCGCGCAACCGCCGGCGGCTGCAGCCCGAGGAGGCGCGGCACCAGGCGCGGCGGCGGCCCCGAGCGGGCCGGCGCCAACGCGCAGCAAACCCTTCGGGGTCACCCGCTTCGTCGGCAACCGCGTCCGGTACCCCGGCTGCAAGGACGACGCCGCCCGCTCCGGAACCCGCACCTGCTCCTCCGCCACCACCGCCGCCGCCTCCGCGCGAATTCACGCTCGCTGGCGGCCGCGCGATCTCGGTCTACACGACATCGACGCTATCGACGAAGACCAACCAGTCGGGCGAGAAGTTTTCAGCGACCCTGGCCCAGCCGATCGTGGATGACGACTGGGTGATCGCCAAGAAAGGCGCGCGGGTGGAAGGCGTCATCATCGACTCCGACCCCGGCGACAAGGTGAAGGGCGTGGCGTCAATCACCGTTGCGCTGGAGTCCGTGACGCTCGCGGACGGCCGCACCGTGCGGCTGGCCACGTCCCACTTCACGCATCAGGCCAAGACGACCAAGAAGAAGGACGCCACCAAGATCGGCGTCGGTGCCGGAGTCGGCGCGGCAATCGGCGCGATCGCCGGAGGTGGCAAGGGTGCCGCCATCGGCGCCGGCGTGGGCGGTGCCGCGGGCACGGGTGCCGTGCTCGCGACACGCGGTGACCCGGTCGTTATCGGCGCTGAGTCGCACCTGAGCTTCACGCTTCGCACACCGGTCACGATCATCGAAGAGCGCCAGCGCTGAGGGGAAGAGACCGTCGGTCAGATGCTCGAGTTCGGTCGCGCCACGGGCCAGCTAGGCCGAACCGCCCGTGAACTACGGCATCGGGGACGCGGTCTGATGACGGCGGGTGGCGAACCTTCCGTAGACGTGTTGGCCGAGACGCGGCACGCCGGGCATGCCCAACACCGGCAGAAGCATCCACCCGAGCGGCAAGACCCTAGCCAGCCTCCGGTACAGATCGAACCCGCAGAGCGTCTCGCCCGAGTTCGTCACGGCATGCATCTCGTCGAGACTGGCGCGCCGATCCAGCATTCCGAACCGTTGCCGGATCGCGCTCCAGTTCCGCGATGCGTCCAGAAAGCTGACGCGTCCAAGCAGGTCGAGCCGGCTGAGGATCGCCACGGTCGCCGTGCAGGTCTCGCAGCCGCCATCGAAGAGCACCACCATTGGCTCGCGCTGGGCGAGCCGCGCGCGCACACGGGCTCCGATTGCACGCCACGGAACCCAGAAGACATTCGCGATGAGGAACCCGCCGAACGTCGGGCCCATGAGCATGCGGATGGAGATGAGCATGCCGGCTGCGGCGGGCACGAGGACGGCGCGCGCCCTGGTGCTGACCAGTGCGAGCGGGAAGAAGAGCTCGGTCGTGAGGGACAGGGCGGCGATCACACGAGGCGCCCACCACCAGCCGGCAAGGACCAATCCCCAGGAGACGAGCGGATCGGCGTCCGACAGACTGTAGTGCGCCTTCACGAGCGTCGTCCGCATCGTGTCGGACAGCACCCACGCAATTCCGGCGTGACGTCAGCTTCGAAAGGCCGGCGCCCAGGAAGACCAAGTGCCATCAGGACCCACACCGCGCGAATCGGCCAGGTGAATTCCCCGCTTGTGACTGGCCGATCCGTGTGGGGACTGCGGTAGGCGGCCACGAGCGCATCGATCGACCACGCGTCTCCCGCTCGAGAGACGGCGAGCACACCCATCACGAACACGAGCAGCGCGTCGAAGCGGTAGGTGTGACCGAAGTTGTGCGGCAGCGCCAGAAGATACGCACCAACCATGAAAACGCCGCCATGCCCAGGCGTGTCCACAAGCCGACGGCGCTCATCGCGAGTGCCACCTTCCACCAGAACCGCAGCACAGCAAGGCCTTCGGTGTTGAAGGGCCGGCAGACCGAACCGTTCGAAGACCCAAGATCGGCATCCGAAGACCCCGGATACCAATCCCATCGCTGAAATCTTCGCGGACATAGACGATGAACAGGAAACCGAAGAAGAGCAGCGGCTGACACCGGATCAGTCGGGTGCCGCGGCTCGAACCAGTACGCGAGCCAGGAATCCTCATACGGCGAAGCACAGAGCCGGTCATGGTCGAGCCAGCTCCACGCGAGGGGGCGGGCGGAACTCGGCCAGGACCTCTCCGGGTTCCAGGCGTGCCAGCGTTGGTCGCGTCGCATCCAGGTGCCACTCGAGCGAGTTACACCCCGCACGGCGGTCAGAGCCGGGCCACCGTCGTGTCCGGCTGTGCGGTGCTGCTCGTACCGGTGCCACATCGGACAACGCCTCGTCGATGTCACGGCGCACGCTCGTCTGTTTTTGGAGATGCGCAGGAGGGGGGTGGTTGACAGCCGGCACTGGTCGAGTGGGTGAACGGACGCGGCCACAGGAGAGGCACCTCTGTGTTCCGCGGTCACCCGAACAGAACGCAGCGTGCGGTGCGCGGCGGCTTCGTCCACGGTCGAAAACATCGGCACCTGGAGAAATGCGAAGTGCTCCGCGTCGGTGGCGATGCCACAACAGGCGCCCTCCGACGAGACCGAGGAAAAAGTGAATGAAACAATAGCCGTCGTCGAGGACATGTGGGGGCTTGATGGCGCGGCGTGCGCGCGCGACCGCGTCGGGACAGGGTGGTTAAATCATGGCCGAGACAAGTCACCTGAGTCGCCGAACGATCTATCGCCGTTCGCTGGGAGTGACGACGGAGCGGGTCCGGAGCGTACGTGGAGAAACCGATCCGGTTTGCATGCCAAACGCCTCCGCCGCCGCGCAGGAGCAGTGACGCGTGAGCCGAACGACGCAAACCTGATAGACGAAGCTCGCCGACACACGTAGCCGGGCGAGCGAAGAGAACGACGTCGGAGCTGACCCGCCCGGACGAGATGTGTCGCGCCGATGTTCTTCCGTTCGACCGCACTAGGGCGCTGAAGTTGCCGTGCGCGTGTGCGTTGGGATCCCCCTTACCGCTTGTCGAGCCGCTGCTTCGTGACTTCGGTCACTGCGATGGAAACCGGCACATAGAGCTCGCGGCGACTGGCGCTTCAGAACCGAAGCTGCAGCTCGCGCACCTGGTACGGGGAAACGCTGGCGAGAAGGTCCCACCCCAATCGAACACTGTATGGTGCACCAAGCGATGTTCGCCGTCAAC
>CAWJMT010000034.1:0-46866 GCA_963844035.1 uncultured Gemmatimonadales bacterium | reverse complement strand
CGGCGTTGCCACGCCGCTCGCCTCGACGATCACCGTCTGGGGACGCTCCTGCTCGACCAGCAGTTCGAGGGTCTTGACCAGATCGACGCCCAGCTGGCAGCAGATGCAGCCGGCGGTGATCTCGTAGACCGTGAGGCCGTCGTCGCGCATCACGGCCTGGTCCACGCCGACCTCGCCCACCTCGTTGACGACGAACGCCGTCCGCCGTCCCTGCGCGGCGAGTTCTCGCGCCAAGGCCAGGATGAGGGTCGTCTTCCCCGACCCGAGGAAACCCGAGAAGAGCAGAAGGTCCATGGAGAGTCACGGCGCCGCGGCGCCCGGCTGCGGCCGGGCGCCGCGGCGCTCCCTTCGCTTTACAGGACGGCCTCGATCATCGCCTTGACGTTCTCGTACTTCGCGTCCGGCGGGATGTCGCAGCCTTGCGCCAGGATGAAGCCCCCCGGTCCGACCTCGTTGATGAGCCGGTGGGAGTAGTCGGTCACTTCCTGCGGGGTGCCCAGGGAAAGCATGCGCGCCGGCACGTCGCCCATGAGGCACATGTGGTCGCCGAGCACCTCCTTGGCCTTGAAGATGTCGGTCTTGCCGTCCAGCGACAGGACGCACTTCCCCTTGGGGAACTCCTTGAAGCGTTCGAGGTCGCGCGTCCAGTCGGCGTCGAAGTGGAGGACGGGGATGGCGCCCTCTTCGACGGCGACATCGGCCAGTTCCTTGTAGTACGGGAACACGAAGCGTTCCCACAGGCGCGGCGAGAGGAACTCGCTCGCCGAGCGCCAGCCGCCGAGCCACAGACCCGTGAGCGAGAAGCCGCGGATGAGCTGGCGCATCTGCTCCTTGAGGAAGGGCATCGACGCATCCATGGCGGCCTGGACCTTGTCCGGTCGGCGGTGCAGATCGAGCATGAACTTCTGCATGGAGCGCCCGCCGCAGAAGTACTCGTAGGGAATCGTCGTGACCACGGGGCTGAAGACGACGACCCCCTTATCGCGCCACGCCGCGAAGGCGTCGGGCAGGGACTGGACGAAGCCGCCGAACCCTTCCGCCACGCCGGGGAGTCGCTCCGCGTAGTAGCGCTCCACCCACGAGCCGAAACCCTCGTCGATGATGGCGTCGTAGTCCGCCTCCGTCATCAACTCAGACTCCTGGACCTGCCAGTCATCGTTCTCGCCGAGATCGCGGCCGGGGATCTTGACCTTGGACAGCCAGATGATGCTCAGCAGGTTCACGTTGTAGCCGGCGTGCTGGATGCCGTCCAGTTCGCCCAGGCCGGTGAAGACCTCGACCATCGTCTTGTACGCGACGACCGGATCCGTGCAGAACTCAGACACCTTGACTCCGGCGACATGGGCGGTGAAGGCGTCCCCGACCGGCACCACGGGGACGCGATCCGGGGTCTTCAGGGCGACCGCGTCGCGGATGCGCCGCTCGTGCACTTCGAGCAGCTGCTGTGTGGCTGCGTCAGCCATCGTCAGCTCACCCCCAGGTACTTCTTCATGCCCACGACCGCGTCCTGAGCGGTGCGGCAATAGAGGTCCGCGCCGACGTGCTTCGCCAGCGACTCATCCACGGGGCCGCCGCCGATGTAGATCTGCACCGAGTCCCTCAGGCCGGCCTGCTCGATCGCCTCGACGGTCGCCTTCATGTCGCTGAAGACGGTCGTGAGCATGCAGGAGAGGCCGACGAACTGGGGCCGGTGCTCGCGGATGGCGGCGACGAACTTGTCGTAGTCGACGTCGATGCCCAGGTCGATGACCTCGACGCCGTTGGAGGTCAGGATCGTGGCCACGATGTCCTTGCCGAACTCGTGGATGTCGTTCTTCACGGTGCCGAGCACCATGGTGGCCAGCGTCTCGCTCTTGCGGCCCTGCAGCCTCTCGGCCAGCGGGGCGTTGACCTTCTTGAAGATGTCGGCGGCGTAGAGGAGCTCGGAGAGGTAGTACTCGCCGTCCTCGAACCGCTTTCCTACGATCTCCATGCCCGCCTGGACCTCTGCGAGGATGGCCATCGGATCCTTGCCGGCGGAGAGCTCCGCCTCGACACCGGCGATCACTTCGGACTCCTGCAGATCACCCAAGGCCTGGGCAAGATCCGTCGTGCCCAATGCGGTGCCTCCCTTCGCTCGACCTTCCGTGGAAGGATGCCCCCGCAACAGTTGCGGGCGCTGTGCGCAGCAGAATAGACTTCTCTAGAGAAGTTAGCAACAGTGACCCGACTATCTGGGTGACGACGGCTGATGGGGACAGGAGTGGCGGCGAAGGCGGCAGCAGGCCGCGAGACCTGGCGCCGACGGAGCTGTCAAGACGCATCCCTACATGCAGATCGCCGATGCCATCAGGCAGCGCATCGGACGCGGCGACTACCGCCCCGGCGACCGCCTGCCTTCCGAATCGGAGTTCTGCGCCGAGTTCGGTGTCAGCCCGATGACCCTGCGGCGCGCACTCGCGGTGCTCGAGGAACGCGGCGTGGTGAGCGCCGAGCAGGGCCGCGGCACGTTCGTGCGCTCGCTGGACCTCGGCGTGGCCACGTTCCGCCTCCACCAGATCACGAGTCAGTGGCAGGATGGCTCCGTGGACGTGCGTCTCCTCGCGGCCTCCACCGCGAGGGCCAGCGAGCGGGTCGCCGGCGTGCTGCAGCTTCCCGTCGGCCGCCGCACCGTGTATCTCCGGCGCCTGTTGTCGCGGCGAGGCGTGCCGCTCGCCTATCACCACGAGCACGTGGTGTTCGATGCCCGGCGGCCGCTGGTGGAATCCCAGCTCCAGATCACGTCGCTCGAGGGCCTGCTGCAGACCTCCGGCGGCGACGGCTTCTCGCTGGGGACGGCTTCGCATCAGCGCCGTCAATCTGGACGACAAGGCGGCGGCGGCGCTCGATGAGGAGACCGGCGCCGCCGCCCTCTGTCTCGAGCACGTCTTCTACGACTTCGACGCACGGCCCGTGAGCTGGGGATGGTTCCTCTGCCGCGCCGACCAGGTGTCTCTTGAGACGCACGTGGGGCCCGGCCACCCGGTGGCCGAGGAGGCGCCATGGATCAGCTGAAGGCGATCACCGACGCTCTCATCGAGCTGGACGAGGACGAGACGCTCAGACTCGTGCAGGAGGCGCTCGCTCGGGACGAGCCATCGCTCTCGCTCGTCCACGCCTGCGATCAGGCCATGCGCGTGATCGGTGAGCGCTACCAGCGACAGGAGTACTACCTCTCCGGCCTCATCCTCGCCGGCGAGATCTTCAGCGAAGTGCTGGCGACGGTCCAGCCGCAACTCGAGCGCGAGCTGGTCGGCGAGGCGTCGGGCAGGGTGCTGCTGGGCACCGTCGCCGGCGACATCCACGATATCGGCAAGAACCTCATGGCGACGATGCTGCGCAGCTTCGGCTTCACCGTGTACGACATCGGGATCGACGTGCCGCCGGGCGCGTTCGTCGAAGCGGCCCTCGAGTGGCGCCCAGACATCGTCGGCCTCTCTGGCCTGATCACGGCGTCCTTCTCCAGCATGAAGGGGACGACCGCCCTGCTGAAGGCCGAGCCGAAGCTCGCGCCGCCGCCGTTCGTGATCCTGGGCGGCGGGATCGTCGACGAGGCCGTGCGCGACTACGTCGGCGCCGACTCCTGGAGCTCAAACGCCATGGAGGGCGTCAGGATCTGCCAGCGCGTGGTCGCCGGCAAACGTGAATCGGCGGGCGACGAGCCTGAGGTCTGACCTCAGACCGCGAGCGCGTTTCGCATGGCGGAGACCTTGCCGAGCTCAGGAGTCGCCGGCGAACAGCTCGGGCCGGAAGTCCCGCAGCGTGAGCTCATGACCCGGAGGGGCGACAACGAAATCGTCGTCCCAGCCGCCCTCCACCAGCGCGTCCAGGATGCGCGTGGTCCCGGCCACTTCTTCGATCTCCAGGCCGAATGTCTCGGCGAACGGGGTGATCCGCGCCCGGGAGGGCTCCACGTCGTAGCGGCCGGTATTGATCAGCACGATCCGGGTGTAGTGCTCCAGCAGCAGGCGCATCATCCTCTCGGCGCGCTCGACCCCACGCTTCTCCACGAGCTTCTCGTGCTCGCTCATGATGGTGTCGCACTCGTCCAGATAGGCCTTGGCCACGTAGTAGGAGCCGCGCGCCTTGGCCGACTCGGCGGCGAACGCCTCGTTCGAGCCCAGCATCATCGCGATGCAGTCGTCCACCCTTGGCACCACAAGAGTGGCGTGCTCGGTCTTGAGGCCCAGCACGGCGTTCGAGCACAGGCCGTAGCCGAGCACGATGGTGACTCCTGGCTTGTCGGCGTCGGCCACCGCGGCCCTCATTGCCACCTTGAGACGCTCCGGGCTGATGTGGAGCTGCGCCTCGAGCGTCGCGGTGCGCACGCCGTCGGTGGCACCGTCGGCAAGCTCGCCGAGCACGGCCGGGCAGGCGATCAGGAGGACGTCATCCCCGGGCGTCGTCGTTTCGGGTGGATCGCTGCTCATGTGGTCAATGGTAGCGCAACATGACCGGTGGGCCGGGCACCAGCCTTGCCCCCAGTCTGGCAGTCGATCATTCCTGGAGCCCGCGCACGCTGGGACTCCAGCGTCTCCGGGGATGGCGCCGACCTGAGCGGAGGCTTCGTGCTGACCCGTCTGCGCCTGCACGTTGGATGCTGCCGCTTCTCGTCGGCAATGTCGGCAACCGTGCCGAATCGGAAGGGAATGGGCGCAGGGCAACCGCCAGAAAGCGCTCATTTGCGGGAAGAAGATTGGAGGCGGCGACCGGAGTCGAACCGGTGATGGAGGTTTTGCAGACGTCGGTTGGCGATGCGCAGTTGTAGTCAGCCAGATGCGATTGTGCTGCACGGTCCTGGTGTCCCAACGGCCACCATTCGTGGTCGACCCAGCCGTACTGAACTGTGACGACACCGCTTGTCAGCAATGCGTCGGCAGTGGCGGTGGTGCCGAGACGATGGCCCAGCAAGGCGGCCCTCGCCTCGAACGTCTGTCTTGAGCCCGCTCCTTGCCGATTCAGCGATTGGAGCCGGCCCACGTACCTGCAGGGGTCTGCCGACAGTCAAATATCCGAGGCCCCTCAGGGCAATCACTCACACTTGATGAGGAAGATCTGTAGGGTCGGTCGCAGATCGCACATGGCCCAACCCGAATCGCCTGCTATCGTCCCCGTGACGCGGGACCCGGGTGTCGCTGGTGGCCCACTAATTGTCGCCTCGGAGGCTATTCTCACCTTGGTTGTCGTCTCCGATCGTGATGATGCTGATGCCGGCATGCCAGCATCGCCTTGTGTGCGGTCGACTCTCCAGCCTTCCTCGTGACCCTGCCTCCCGGCTCATCCCGCCAACAGCACCGCCGCTTGGACTGGCGACGCGCGAGGTACAGGTGGCTATAAGATGCGGAGCGACGGTCCGCAAGGAAGCCGTTGATCCGCCGAAGGCACCCTACCGGCCACGCCCACCTTTCAGCAGGTTGGCGGGAGAGCTTCTGTGAAGCGTCTTGGCGCACTAGTCCTGCTTGCTGGCGTGCTTCTGCTGGCCGGCTGTGCGCAGAAGATGGCCGCGGCCGAGCCGGCGACGAGCGCCGCGCCGGCGACGAGTCTCGCACCGGCGACGAGCCCGGCAATCGGAACAGGGGAGTGGGCGGCCGTGGCCGCCGCCTCCTACAACACCTTGGCCCTGAAGCAGGATGGCACCCTCTGGGCTTGGGGCCTGAACGACTACGGTCAGCTCGGCCAAGGCAACCTGGACTTCACCGCGCACGCCACCCCCCGGCAGGTCGGCCAAGCGCACGACTGGGTGGCCGTCTCCGGCGGCTATGCCGACAGCTTTGCCCTGAAGAAGGACGGCACCCTCTGGGCCTGGGGCAACAACAGCGATTGGGGTGGCAACCTCGGCCTTGGCCGCGGCCGGGTACAGGCTCCAGCTCCAGGTTTCGTCACCAGCGTCGACAGATGGACCCCTACCCGGGTCGGCCACGCCCACGACTGGACGGCCGTCTTCCCCGGCTACGAGCACGGCCTCGCCATGAGGAAGGGCGGCACCCTTTGGTCCTGGGGACCCAACTGGTACGGCGCTCTCGGCGTGGGCAACACCGACTGGGGATGGTCCCCGGCCGAGGTCGGTCACGACACGGACTGGGCGTCGGCCGCGGGTGGCGGTGACTTCTCGCTGGCGCTCAAGAAGTCCGGCACTCTGTGGGCATTTGGCTCCAACACCTACGGCAACCTCGGCCTTGGCGACAACACTGACAGACACAGCCCGACCCAGGTCGGGGGCGCCCAAGACTGGACAGCCGTCTCGGCCGGCATGGGCTACAGCCTGGCTCTCATGAAGGACGGCACCCTGTGGGCCTGGGGCAACAACGACTTCGGTGAGCTCGGCCTGAGCGACACCATCGAGCGAAGGGTCCCGACCCTGGTGGGTAGTTCGAATGACTGGGCGGCGGCCTACTGCCTTGGCCACCACAGCGTGGCTCTGAAGACAGGACGGCACCCTCTGGGCTTGGGGCGAGAACAGTCACGGCCAGCTCGGCGTGGGCGACACCACCGACAGGTCCAGCCCGACGCAGGTCGGCAGCGCCCGCGACTGGGCGGCGATCGCACCCGGCGGCGCCGACTCCTACCACACCCTGGCGTTGAAGAAGGACGGCAGCCTCTGGGCTTGGGGCTTCAACCGCTTCGGCCAACTCGGCCTTGGCGACACCTCCGACAGGCTCACCCCGACGCAGGTCCGGGCTCCACGCTAGCCCAAGGAGCACGAGGTGGATCCCGACACGCCATCGTCCTCGCCCGGCCGGCAGGAGCCCACTGCGCGCCGCTCCGAGGAGCGCCGGATCGTCACGACCCTCTTCTGCGATCTGGTCGGCTTCACGTCGCTCTCCGAGCGCAACGACCCCGAGCTTATCGACGGCTTTCTGCGCCGCTACCACGCCGTGGCTCGCGAGGCGATCGAGTCGTACGGCGGGACGCTGGAGAAGTTCATCGGCGATGCCGTGGTCGCCGTCTTTGGCGTGTCCACCCTGCACGAGGATGACCCCGAGCGGGCGGTGAGAGCCGGTCTGCGCCTGATCGACGAGGTCGACGCATTGCCGGGCATCGGCGGCCAGGCGGTGGAGGTCAGGGTCGGCATCACCACCGGCGAAGCGCTGGTGCGCCTGGACGTCGACCCCGCTTCCGGCGAGGGGCTTCTCACCGGTGACGCCGTCAACGTCGCCGCTCACCTGCAATCCGCGGCCCCGCCGATGGCGGTGGCGGTCGGCGAACTCACGCACGTAGCCACTGAGAGGGTCTTTTCCTTCGAGCCTTGCCACCCGGTCACGCTCAAGGGCAAGTCCAAGCCCCTCTCTGCCTGGATCGCCACTGCGCCCTTGGCCCGCACCGGCTCCGAGCTGCGCAGCTTCGCTTCTCCCTTCGTCGGCCGCGAAGATGAGCTTGTCGCCCTGCATGCTCTGGTCGATGAAGCCATCGGCGAACACGAGCCCCGCTTCGCCCTGGTCGTCGGCGAGCCGGGCATCGGCAAGAGCCGCCTGCTGGCCGAGTTCGCCCGCCGCTTGAACGACCTGCCACAAGTCGTGACCTGGCGTGAGGGCCGCTGCTTGCCCTTCGGCCCCGGCGTCACCTTCTGGGCTCTCTCCGAGATCGTGCGCGACTCGGCCGGCATCCTGGAGAGCGACGACGTAGCTCGGGCCGAGGCGCGCCTGGAGAGCGTCCTGCCCGACACGAGCGACCGTGACCGGCTGCGAGCCCGCCTGCGGCCGCTCGTGGGCCTCGAGGCAGAGGAGGCGGGCCGCGAGGAGAACTTCGCCGCCTGGCGGGAGTTCCTCGAGGGCCTCGCCGCCTCCGGCCCTGCCATCATCGTCGTCCAGGACCTGCACTGGGCTGACGAGGCGCTGCTCGCCTTTATGGACTTCCTGGCGAAGAGCACCGCGCGGCTGCCCCTGCTGGTGCTGGCCAGTGCCCGGCCAGAGGTAACGGAGCTTGGCGGCCCCGGCGCGGGCTTCGTGGCGGCGGCCACCCACCTTGTCCTCGGCCCTCTCTCCGGCGAGGAGACCTCTCAGCTGCTCCTGACCCGTCTCGGCACCAGGTCGCTGCCGGTGAGCTTGCAGGCCAAGCTACTCGAGGCCTCCGGCGGCAACCCCCTCTTCGCCGAGGAACTGGTGCGGCTGCTGGAAGACCGCGACCTGCTCGTGCGGCGCGGCGGCACCGTCGCGCTCAAAGAGGGTGCCGAGCTGCCGGTGTCCGACTCGATCGGCGCGCTGATCGCCGCCCGCCTCGAGCTGCTGTCAGCGGAGCGCAAGGCGCTGCTCGCCGACGCTGCCGTGGTCGGTCGCAGCTTCTGGGCCGGGGCGGTCGCAGCGGTGGGCCCGCATGAGTTCGCCGACGTCCTCGAGGGCTTCTACGACTTGGTCGCCAAGGAGCTCGTGCGTCCCGAGCGCGCCTCCTCGATCGAAGGCGAGACCGAGTTCGTCTTCGTGCACGCCCTGGTCCGCGACGTCGCCTACTCCCAGCTCACGCTCGCGGACAGGGCGGCCAAGCACGCCCGCCTCGCGAGATGGCTGGAGGAACGGACTGCAGGCCGCACCGAGGACCTCGCCGAGATCTTGGCATTCCACTACGGCACCGCCCTGGAGATGGCGACCGCCGCGGGCCTCTTCGAGCTCGAGGACGAACTCGCCGAGCCCACCGCCCGCTATCTGGAGCTCGCGGGCGGCCGCGCGGCGCCCCTTGACGCCACGGCCGCCGCGGCCCACTTCGCGCGAGCCGAGCGGGTGGCAGCGGAGGCCCAGCGCCCCAGGCGCCGCTGGCTGCTCTCGCGGCGCACCCGGCGCACGCTCAGGCGCCGCGCCCCACTACTCGTGGCGGCAGTCGCTGTGCTCGCAGCGTCGGCAGCCGCGGGGCTGGCGCTCTGGATGTTCGGGTTCGACCATGCGAACGCACCGGGGCCGGTCAGGATGACGGCCAGCCAGATCCGGGACAAGTACGGCCCCGGAGTGGTGCAGATCACGTCCAGAGTCCTGCTTGCCGTCGACGGCAGGCTCAGATGGAAGAAGGTCCAGGGCACGGGCTTCGTCATCTCCAGGAGTGGCCTGATCGCCACCAGCACCGCACTCGTGGGTGATTCGTATCGGCACGGCCCCATGGTGCGGAACGTCTATCTCCCCATCCACCCCCTGTGGGTGATCTGCGAGTTCTGGGGAGCAAACGGCCAGTACACCAAGGTGAGGGGCCTCGTCATCCACGACGAAGGGTCGTTTACCGGCTGCGCACTCATCGCCGTCGACCCGCGCAAGGTCCACCTGGTGCCGATCCCACTGGGTGAGGGTGATGCCGGCAAGGCCCGTGTCGGCGAGCCGGTCGTCATGCTGCGCCGCTTCGGTCTGTTCCCCACGCTGGAAAGCACCCCGATGCACCTGACCGCGGTGTGGCACCAGGAACTGACGGGGTCGACCCGCGCCAAGACCGTCACGGCGCTGCGCACGGACTCCCAACTCGACGCCTACAGCATCGGCGCACCGCTGATCGCCACCAGCGGGAAGGTGATCGGCTGGGTCGGCCCGATCCCGTGGCTGCGCTTCAACGACCCGACCGGCGACCATTCAAGCTCTGTCGCCAACTCCGCCGTGGCGATCGGGTATATCCACGACTTCATCTACCTAGCGAGCCAAAGCCTCGGCGGGCGCAAGACGTGGCTGGGTTTCGAGGGCGCCACGGTCAACAATCCCCCTGGAAACGCAAGAGCCCTCGGGCTGCCGGTCTCGCGGGGCTTCCTTGTCGAGATCGTGGACCCCGGGGGGCCCGCTGCGCGAGCGGGGATCCGCGGCGGGACGCGCGTCAAGATGGTCACGCATCCCTACCTCGGCGAATGGCAGTTCGTCACCGGTGGCGACATCATCGTCGCTGTCGACGGCAAAGCCGTGCGCTCGGAGGGCGAGTACAACAAGGTCCTCGACGGCCACAAGCCGGGCGACATCGTCACGGTGAAGCTCTACAGGGGTCACCGGCTGCTGACCGTCAAAGCCAGACTCGCGGCGTACCCCTACACGCCGGCAACGGGCTAGGCTTCGGTGGACGGCAAGGCCCTCGAGGAGGAGAGTCGGCCGACTGACCTCTGCGGGCACGGGGAGGGCGGCAGCACGGGAAGCCACGCGCCGGGTGATGCGACGCCCCTCATGTTTGTGGCCGCTAGCAGTGAGCGCGGCCTCAGTCCGCCGCGTAGTACTCGATCAGCGACCAGCCGAGATCGGCGTGGGCATCGCCGTGGACCACGCCGCTGCTCCGGAGCGTCGCCGGAAGCGACCACAGGTGCGCGAGCTCGAGCTGCGCGGCCCTGGCGCCGGGGAACAGCAGGTGTCGCGCGGCCACCTGCGGGGCGAACCATTTCGGGTTACCGAGAACACCGTTCAAAGGAGCGGCCAGCAGCTGGCCATCCTCGAGTTCGCCGAGCACCACCCAGGGCCGCTCCCCTGCGTAGAGCGTCAGGTAGGGATCGCCAACGCCGGCAGTGGTGAGCAGTCCGGGCCGCACCACCTGCCAGCTGCGGCCGCCGACGAGCAGTCGCTCAAGGATCGCCGCGCGCAGCGACGCGCCCCGCTCAGCGGTGGGCAGCAGCATCTGCTCATCCACGGCGCCGACCCACTGCAGGCAGCGTGCGGCATCTGCGCACGCGGCAAGCGTCAGTCCGTTCTGCGGCGCACGCAGGGCGTCGGGGTGCACGGCGATGCCCGCCTCGGCGCAAGGAGGCGGGAAGCGCAGCCGCGCCATCTCTTTGGCGCGGAAACGGACCAACGTTCCAGCAGGGATCGAGGCCAACGCCACCTCCAGGTCTCACGCGCACTCTACCGGGAGAGCCGGCACGGCGCCCCAGGCAGAGCTCGTCCCTGCAGTGTAACCAGTCCGCGCGGGTGGGGAACGTCGCCCTGACTGTCACGCCTCATGCGCCTCATGCGCAGCAGTACCACCGTATGCCGCCGAGTCTCGTCGGCCGAATGTCGGCAGTCCTGCCGATTCGGAAGTTCTGTGCGCAGGTGCGCACGACCGGAAATCGCCAGATGCAGGGAAGTTGTTGGAGGCGGCGAGCGGAGTCGAACCGCTGATGGAGGTTTTGCAGTCGTCAGACTGCGGTGTCGCCGGGTGGTGGCCGGGACGCGAAAGTGCTGCACAGTCCAAGGTTCTGGCGAGGGGCGATGACCTCGAGCGATGGCGCATACTCAGCCGTGGCGAGACGTCTCGTCAGCAGCATGTCGGCAGCCGAGCGGCTAGCCATGATCATGGTAGTCGCGCCGATAACGGTGACCCCTCACGCCCGCCACACAAAGGCAGCTCGGCGCGTCTGGCGTTGTCAGAAAGCGCAGGTCTAAAGCAGGGGCCGGCGAGATTGCCAGGGTGTGGCCCGCTCGAATGCTGCTGCGGCGCGGAGAACGTCTGCGTCACGCCCATGGCCAGCGGCGATCTGCAGCCCTACAGGCAGGCCCTCTTGCGTGAATCCACAGGGGACCGTAATGGCGGGGTAGCCGGCGTGCGCAATGGCCTCGGTACAGCGTTGATTCTCAAGCGCTGGGTAATTCGAGGATCTGCCCGCCACCTCAAGCGGTCCTCCCTCTGGACCTGGATGAGGAAAGGCTGCCATAGGCGTCGTCGGCATGAGGAGCAGGTCGTAGTCAGCGAATACCTCTGCGAACGCCTTGTGGATCCTGGCGCGTTGCCTGTATTGAACCTGCGCATACTCGACGGCTGACATGGCTCGGCCCTCTGCGACGACCTCCTGGAAGAGAGGATGGCTTCCACTTGGGTCGGCGCCAATCGAAGTGACGAACTCATCGAACTCCAGGGCGATCTGAGGCGCCCACCAATGCACGAAGTAGTCGAAGGGGTCCGGCAGCTGAAGATCGACCTCCTCGACTTCCGCCTCGAGTTCCCGCTCGAACGCCTCTGCTGCGCGCTCCAGTGCAGCACTCACACCACTCTCGATGGGAGGGTTGCCCAGGTCGGGGCTGAATGCGACTCGCAGACCCTTGACAGAGGCGTTCTTGAGCAGGGCCAGGTAGTCCACCCCCTGCTCGGGGAGGGACACCGGATTGTACGGGTCGGGGCCTGCGACCGCGGTCAGCAGCAGGGCGGCGTCGGCCACCGTCCGTGTCATGGGGCCGACCACTGACACGGTGTCGTAAGGAGAACCTTCGGGACCCAGCGGTATGCGACCCGGCGAAGGCTTGAGGCCGACGACGCCGCAGAAGGCGGATGGCACCCGTATCGAGCCGCCGCCGTCGCTCCCGGTGGCGAGAGGTCCGAATCCTGCCGCCAGTGCTGCAGCAGAGCCGCCGCTCGAGCCACCCACCGTACGCGAGAGATCCCACGGGTTGTTGGTGACGCCCGTGAGCGGACTCTCGGTGATCGAGTGCTCTCCGAACTCAGGGGTCGTCGTCTTGCCGAGGAGGATGGCGTCCGCGGCCTTCAGCCGCGCCCAGATGGGAGCATCCTCCTTCGGGACATACTCCGAGTAGTGACATGATCCGAACGTCGTTCTCACGCCTGCGGTCGGCGTCAAGTCCTTCACCATCACGGGAAGACCGCAGAGCGGTCCCACCGTCTCTCCGGACATCAGGCGTCTCTCCGCGGCTTCAGCCTGTGCGAGCGCCTGCTCGCCGAGGAGCGTGACAAATGCATTGACCTTGGGGTTCAGGCGTTCGATGCGATCGAGAAGTGCCGTGACTAGTTCAACCGGGGAAGTCGTGTGCGAGTGAAACGCTCTGGCCAACTCGGTCGCGGTCATGTAGCAGAGGTCGTCGCCCCCAGTAGTCGTCATGCCGTCCGCCCCTCTGTCGTTTGCCGTCCACCGGCATTGTGCCGCTGCGGTCGCCAGCCGGGCTCGGGAATGGCCGCAAGAAGCTGCTGCGTGTACGGGTCGGTCGGACTGCGTAGAACCTCGTCCGTGGCCCCCGCCTCGACGACTCTTCCGTGGTACATGACCACGCACTCCTCGCTGATCTGCCGCACCACACCGAGGTCATGGGAGATGAACAGGAAGGCGACCTCGAGCGTAGTGCGGAGATCGGCGAGCATGTTGAGCACCTGGGCTTGCACGCTTACGTCCAGAGCGGAGACCGCCTCATCAAGGATCAGGAGGCGAGGACTGACGGCAAGGGCCTTGGCGACTGCGACGCGCTGCCGCTGTCCCCCTGAGAGCGCGCGTGGCAGCGCGGCCAGGTGCCGCTCGTCCAGTCCCACCATCTCGAGGATCTCGGTCACGCGCTCTTTGCGCGCCCTGCGGTCGAGGCCGAGATGCTCGCGAAGCACTTCAGAGATGGCGGCGTCCACGGACTGGTGGGGATCCAGTGACGAGTAAGGGTCCTGGAACACCATCTGGATCTGGCGTGCCTGGAGTCGGCGCGTCTTTGATGACAGACGACCGCCTTCACGCTGCGCCCCTTCCACTGTGACGACGCCCGCCGTAGACGTCTCCAAGCCGGCGATGATGCGCGCCACAGTGGTCTTGCCCGAACCGGATTCGCCGACGATGGCGAGCGATCCTGAGTGCGGTACCACGAAGCTGACGTCGTCAACTGCGACGAGCTCTTCGGCCCCGCCATCGCGGCCGCGCACCGAGAACACCTTGCGGAGTGAGTCCACTTTCAGCAGGGCGCTCACGCGATCGTCACTCCCTCATAGAGTCCCTGCCCCACGAGCTCCTCGACTCGATGGCAGGCGACGAGGTGGTCCGCGACGGGGCGCAGCTGCGGTCGCGTCATCCTGCAGCGATCGTCGGCATAGGCGCAGCGGTCAACAAAGACGCAACCGTCACCGACCTCGAACGCCGCGGCCGGCCGACCGGGTATTACGGCGAGGCGATCGACACGACGAATCCCCGGCCGCGCCGCCAGCAGACCCCTGGCATACGGATGAAGCGCGGTCTCGAAGAAGCCGGCGGAGGATGCGTCCTCCACAATCGCGCCTGCATACATGACGACGATGCGGTCCGTCACAGCGGCGGCGAGATCGAGATTGTGACTCACAAACAGCATGGCGAGGCCTCTCTCGCGGCGCTGCTCGTCGAGGATGGCTACGACTTCCTCCTGGGTGGTCACGTCGAGGGCCGTAGTAGGCTCGTCGGCAAGGATGAGTCGAGGCTGAGTCAGCAGCGCTGCGGCAATCACGACGCGCTGCAGCAGCCCACCGGACAGCTGGTGCGGATACTGCCGCAGCCGGCGCCCGGCGTCGGGGATCCCGACTTGAAGCAGCTGCTCGATGGCGGCCTCTCTGGCCTGCGCTGGAGCAATCCCATTCACCGTCACCAGCCCCTCGAGCAGGAAGTCTTCGATGGTGCGCAGCGGATTCACGCTCACTCGGGGATCCTGATAGATCATCGCGACGTCGCGGGCACGATAGCGTCGGAGAGCCGACCCGGTCATCGAAAGCACGGGCTGACCGTCGAAAGTCACATTCCCGACAACCTGGGCACCGGGGGGGAGGAGCCTCAGTATCGTCTTGATGGTCATGCTCTTGCCGGAGCCGGATTCGCCGACCAAGCCGACAGACTCACCGGCGCGAACGGAGCTGGAGATGTCTTGCAGTATCCTCCGCATCCCGCCACGCACTTTGAGAGCAAGACTCACATGCTCGACGGTGAGCAGCGGCCCGCGAGCCTGATCACTCATGCGTCCCTCTTGGCTCGGGCCGAGAGCCTCTCGCCGAAGACGACGAAAGCGACCACCGCAAGCACGATCATGGCCCCGGCCGAAAGCGCCGCCTGCGGGTAGCCATTGAGAAGAGCCGAGCGCGCCTCCGACACCATGCGACCCCATTCGGCAGTGGGCGGCTGGACGCCGAAGCCCAAGAATGAGATCGCCGCGAGATCGAGGAGGGCGAACCCGTAGCAGACCGTCACCTGCGCGATCAGGATGGGCCGCATGTTCGGCAGGAAGTGATACAGCCAAATGCGCGGAATCGAGAACCCCGCCAAGAGGTTCGCCTCGATGTAGGGCTTCGTCCGTTCCTGAACGGCGATGGCGCGCATGACTCGCGCGTAGTAGGGCGCGTATGCGATCGACAGGGCGATCACGGGAGCGAGAAGGCCCGCTCCGAACGCCGCGACGGCCACGATGGCGATGAGTATGGCCGGCACCGCGAACAGGATGTTCGCGAAGTACATCAAACCGCTGTCCACCCACCTGCCGTACCAAGCGGACACGATCGCCATGGCTGTCCCGAGTACAGCTCCGAAGACAGCGACCACCGCAGCGCCCACCAGGCTTGCCCGCGCCCCGTAGAGCACCCGGGACAGGATGTCTCGTCCAAGTTGGTCGGTCCCCAACCAATGCGCACCGGAGGTCCCCTGATTCGCATTCAGGATATCCGTCTGTCTCGGGTCGTTGGGCGCCAAGAGAGGCCCTGCGAAGATGAGCAGCACGAGCAGGAGACAAAGAGCGCCGGAGATGAGGAGCACCGGGTCTTCCTTGACGGTCTGGCCAAGACGCGCTCCCAAGGAAAGGCGTCTGGGGCGGGGCATGGCCACTTGACTCATGAGGTCGTCCCCCTGTCGCGCAAACGGGGATCCACGAGGATCTGCACGATGTCGATCAATGCCATCGTCGCCACGAAGACGATGAGCAGGAACATGACGATTGCGAGGACCACGTCGTAGTCCTTGTTCGAGACGCTTTCGACCAGCAGTGAGCCGAGCCCACTGAGACCAAACGCATACTCGACGACCACAGCCCCTGCGATCAGCCCAGCAGCAGTCATAGCGGAGACCGTCATGATGGGCACGAAGGCGTTCCGCAGCACATGGCGACGGAAGATGACGGATTCAGGGACGCCACGTCCGCGGGCGACCTCGACGTGCTCGCGAGAGCGCTCCTCGAAGACGGACGCGCGTGTGATTTGCGCGACGTAGGCGCCCGCCCCTATCGCAAGCGCAATGGCCGGCAGTGTGAGATGCCAGACGCGGTCTCCGAAACTGTCGCCCGCGCCAATCGTCGGGAACCACCCGAGTCCGAGCGCGAAGACAGCTACCAAGATTTGTGCCGCGACGAAGCTGGGCACGGCGACTCCGACGGCTGTGAGGCCGGCGACCGGAGAGCCCATCTTCCTGAACGCGCCTCCCACGATGCCGAGCCCCACGCCTACCGCAATCACCAAGATGGCTGCGTAGATGACGAGGAAGAGCGTCACGGACACCCGACCGGAGAGCAGAGTCGTGACGGGCGCCTTGTAGGTGAGGGACGAGCCAAGGTCGCCTTGCGCGAGGCCGGTCAGCCAGTGCCAGTACCTCTCCACGAGAGCCTGGTCGAGGCCAAGCTCATGCCGTAGCGCAGCTCGCTGCGCCAAGGTCGACTTGGCCCCGAGCATCCGGGCCACAGGGTCGCCCGGCGCGGCGGCGATTGCCGCGAAGACGATGAAGGATGCCACCAGGATCGTGGCGAGCGGAGCCACCACCCACCTCAGGGCGCCTCGTCCGCCTCTACCTGCCATCGACTTGCTCATCGCCGCGGCTGACACCGATCGCCTTGTCCCTTTCGCCCTCTACTTCGCCGAGCCGATCGTGGCGAGTGACGGCAGGAACGCATAGTTGAACGAAGTGATCATGCCGGTGTAGTCGCCGTTCAGGTAGCTGATCTCGTACGGCATCACAAGGCTGGTGAGCACATTGTCGGGCTCATAGATGGTCTGCGCCTGAATCAGCAAGTCGGTGCGCTTTGCTGGATCTGATGACGCCCTCGCCTCTTCGATCAGAGCGGTGACCTGGGGATTGTTGTACTCAGTGTAGTTGTACACCGGCGTCACGAAGACGAAGTTGAGCAACTCGACGGGATCAGGCCGTCCGTTGAAGGCCATCACCACGTAGAGGTCGTACGGCTTCCGCGCCTGAGGATCGATCCAGATATTCGAGTACTCGAGTGGTTGCAGAGTCTTGATCTCGATCGTGATACCGACCGCTCTGGCCTCTTCCTGGATCAGCTGCCCGGTCTGCTCCTGGGTGGAATCGCCGGCCTGGATGACGAGCTGGATCGGCTCTCCCGAGTATCCGCTCTCTGCTACGAGCTTCTTGGCCGCTTCCACATCGTAGGCGTTCGCCTGCACGTACGGCTGGTACGCCTGCTTCCACTGGTCATATGCCTCCGGATCCCAGATCCCAGGGGAGAGCATGGTGTAGTTCGCCTCTGCGGCGCCGTTGAAGATCACCTTTGCCAGGCCTTCTCGATCCACGGCCTTGAAGAGGCCCTCGCAGAGCTTGGCGTTAGCCAGCGGCCCATCGGGCCGAATGCGTCCGAACTCGAGGAACTGCTGGGACGGACCGAGCTGCAGTGCGCCGGTCGAGGAGTCGCTCAGACGGGGGATGATGGACGCTGGCACCTCGTACGCTCCATCGATCTCGCCTGCGATGAGAGCCTGTGCCAGAGCTGTGGAGTCGGACACGAACTTGACGGAGACCGCCGCGGCGTGCGCGCGATAGGCGGAATCCCAGTAGAGGTCGTTGCGGGAGAGCTCGATGCTCTGACCTGGCGTCCACTTCTCAAGCTTGAAAGGCCCACTCGCCATGATCCCGCCCTTGGGCGTTCCGACTGACTTCCCCGCCTTCTCCGCCCACTTCTTCTCGATGATGCCGCCTGAGCCGGTCGCCATCTCCTTGAGGAAGAGTTCGTCCGGGCTCTTGAACGACACAGTGACCTCGTAGTCGCCGGTGGCCTTGATCGCCTTGACGAACGTGTAGTTGGCGGCGGTGTACGAGTCAGGCGCTCCTGCGCGCTGCAGTGAATAGACGACGTCAGCGGCGGTGAGCTGATTGCCGTCCCAGAACTTCACGTCCTCGCGGATCTTGAGCACCAAGGTCTTGTCGTCCGGCTGGCTCCAGCTTTCCGCGATTCCAGGTGCCATCTCGCCTTCAGGGGTAGTACGGACGAGCGTGTCGACCAAGTTGCCGGTGAGGAGCAGATTTGGATACCAGACGGCGTTTCTTGGATCGAGAGTGTCTGGCTCACCGTAGGGAGAATCCCATGTGAGCTGGTCAATGTCGCCCGCGGCCTCGCCGACCACTGCCGCCAAGGCTGTCGGCGAACTGCTCGTGGTCGATGTGCTACCACTGGAGCTGCCACAGGCCGTCAGAAGCAGAGCAGCTGCGGCCGCGATGGTCAACGCCATCAACACAACAACGGCCGTGTGACTGCGCGCGGAACAGGATTTCTGCATGCGCCTCATCGTCTTCCCCCTTGAACGGATTCCCTGGTCAGTGTGAACTACTAGTCGCGCGAGACGGTAGTTGTCGCGTGCCATCGCGACCTCCATGTTCGCCGCGCTGATGTGTCTCTTGGCGGTCGCTTGGCCTGAGCCAAGACGTCCGCCGGCAATCGGTCGATGCGGGCAACGGCGTCGGCAAACGCCTGCGCTGTGGGGCGGAGCTGTCGCCGGTTCACCTTGTCCGTCGTGTCGATCTCGTCGTAGATGTACACGGGAACTCCGACAAGGCTGAGCGCTGGCACCCCGGCCTGATAGATGTGATCCGCGTCGCACGGGAGCTCGTCCGGGTTGTAGTCGGCCGGCAAGATGTTGGTCCGCTCCACCTCGTTCGCTTTGACCGCGTCAATGGCGATCTCGATGAGCTGATCGACTGGCGACACCCACAACAGGCGTGGGACGCTGTACTCGGTCACGACCGGCCCCGACGGCCCGTCCACAACGTCCAGGCCGATGTGCTCGATGCTGGCGACGAAGACAACGTTGTCCTGCTCGAGGTGCGACTCAACGAAGTTGTGATGAGCAGCGTAGTCGCCGGAGTGAGTATCGAAGGCGCAGAAGAGCAGGCTGCGATTGCGACTCTCGAGCGGAACCTGGGCGAAGTAGTCCGCGATGGCCAGCACTGCAGAGATGCCCGATGCATCCTGGACGGCGCCTGGCGTAGCCGAATCGTAGTGCGACTCGATGAGAATTGTCTCGTGGCGGTTGGGTCCCGACCCGGAGAGGTGGCCGAGGACAGTCCGGCTGGTCGCCTCATGCGACGACCCCTCCAGCAGCAGCCTGCCGTCTACCTCGCCTCCGGAAGATTCAATGGCGTCACGCAGCGCTTCGCCCGTCGAAGGGCTCACCCATAGACCGGGAATCGTCAGCGGCGAGCCATTGTAGGCGTCGTAGGCCTCGTTCGAGTAGCTGTCCCGATCGCGATAGTAATCAGAGAGGACGCAGACGAAGCCTACGGCTCCGGCTTCGACCGCTCTGTAGTAGTTCGCCGGGAAGGTGTTCGGCGAGTAGACGTCCAGCACGAAGTCCTCGCCGCGGCCGGCGGGCGAGGGGCCTTGGAAGTGGTAGGACCGGCCATCCGCATAGATCTTCTCGAATCTCCCCTGCGCGACTACGACTTTGCCCTCGACGTCTGTGTTCTCGAAGTCCTCCAGCCCCCCGTCTCCGATGAAGACGAAGGGAGCGGCCAGGCCTCCGGTCGGGGTGGCGAATTCCCCAGGCCGAGCGTCCGAGAAGCTGTGGGTCATCGGGTGGCAAGGAAAGTCGCGCCCCTCGACGGCTAGACCATAGGCACGCGCCGTCCAAACTAGCGTCGGTGTCTCGTCGACAGTGACCCCTTCGAGCCCGGCACGCTCGAACTCCTCAGTCAGGTACCGGCAGGCTCTCTGCCCTCCCTCAGTTGTCGGGAGTCTTGGGCTGAGCGCGACAAGAGCGTCCACCCACGCGAGCATTCGCTCGGTCGAGGCCATCTGGACTGCAGGCACAAGGCTCATGCGCTCCCCCTAGCGGTTATTTATTCCAGGTGTTATATTACGGCTGTTATACCAAGTCAAGCTAAGTCGGCGTCTTTTTTCTGAAGCATGAAACGCCGTACAATCCGCTCGGCCACGGAAGGGGACGCGAGTGCCACGCCAGGTGAATCACGACGAACGGCGCACGGAAATCGCCGAGGCAGCGGTCGCCCTCATGGGTGAGGCGGGGGTCAAGGGCCTGACGATGCGCGCGTTGGCCAAGAGGCTAGGCGGGACGGTCACAATGGTCACGCACTACTACCCGACGCGACAGTCACTCCTCGACGACATCGGGCCGGCGCTGCTAGCGCGCTGGCAGACAGACCTGGACTCGCTCGATGCGATCCCCGACGCCGCAGCAGCACTTCGAGGCACCCTGATGTGGATGCTGCCTCTTGATGAAGAAGGTCTCCTAGAAGAGCGGGCGTGGTTTCAGATGGTCGCCTCCGCAATCGGTGAGATGTCGCCGGTCGGGGCAAAGCTTCGCAACGATATGGACACCTGGATGCGAGACATGATCAGGGGTCATCTCGACGGCCTAGTCGAAACGCACCAGCAGGAGCTCGTCGTCGACATACTCCGCGCCGCCGCGCACGGAATCAGCATCGGCGCGGTTGAGAATCCCGGCAAGTGGCCTCCGGAACGACAAGTAGCTGTGATGGATGAACTGCTGTCTGCTCTGCACCTGGACTAGTGTCATCGGCGCCGACTGAGCGCCTCGCCGGGCTCCCGTAACTCGCCGCGCAGCACGAGCCCGTGCCGGCGCCGCAGCTTGCCGACGGTCTGCCAGACATTGACACGGTCGGCCTCGACCCCATAGGCGGTCAGCGCATCGCGCGGGTGAGAGCGGTTCGCCCGGTTGTAGCGCGCCATGAGCGTGCGCGAGCGCCGGCGACGAGCTCTACGAGGTTCAGGTGAGCCGGCGCACAAAGGCCAGGGGTGATGGAGGTCTTGAGAACGTGCCCTGCCGAGCGAAAGTGCCGACGTGCAGGCATTCCTCAGCGCCTGCCGACCGCATGCCGACGCCCCACGCTTCCGAGGAGTGTTGGAGGTGAAGAAGACGTGCTTGGCGCCGAGAATGCCGCCGCGAGCAGGCGTTTGCCCCACGGTGCCGACGCAATGCCGACCTCACGCGCGACCCTCAGCTCCGCCTCAGCTACCAAACGTGCGCTTGACGGCCGTCCCGAGACTGAGAACCAGTTCGAGCACGTCTGGGTCGCAGGTATCGTCTTCCGGTTTTGGCGTGAAGTGATGCGAGATCCAGCGGATCTCGGACGCCTTTGCGCTGAGGACCCGGCTGTAGAAGTAGCACGCACGATCCTCGGTACGCGGCACGGCGGTCATGCGAACGAGCGGCACCAAGCGAATCGGTCGGGGCCAGTCCGCCTTGAGGTCCAGCATGTAGAGGTGCGCCTTGTCCATGGGTCTCAGGAGCCTCACGGAGCGCGAGGCGAACATGATGTTGCTCCCGGTCAGACACTCGACCTCGCACACGTAGACACCATGCTCCAACTCAAACCCGCCTGGCTGCACTAGAGTCCATCCGTCGAACGCCTCCGCAAGAGTGCGCCGAAGTCGCACCAGTTCAGCCTCAAGAGGGACCAATCGGCGCGCGCATTCCTCCTCGTTTGCCGTACCGCCGTGCCCTTCCCACCTATCCCGGTAGCCCTTGGCAATGCCCAGGGTGCGCGTCAGGTCCTTCGAGCAGATCGCGTCGAGCAAGTTGCGTCGATCCGCCCTGAACAGGTCGAGGCAGAGGTCCCTTACTTCCTCGTCGCTTCCGTTGAGCATCTGACGTGCTCGCTTCGCGAGCCGCTCAACGAGCAGCAACCAGCTCCCGAAGGTCCCTGTTTCGGGCGCCTCGTATCCTGCACCTATGAGCGCCGCACGGTTGAGAGAGAAGTAGTCCGAATCGGAGCTGAAACCGCTCAAGAGCACGATTGCAGTGAACTGAGCTGTGGCCTCGAAGCACCGGCGAAGGTACTCAACCCTATGCTCGGCCGTGAGGTCGATCTCGTACCGCCTCAGAATCGATGCGATGGGAAACGGCAGTGACTCCACCCAGCTGTCGAAGCTCGACTCGCTTTGGTCCCGGAGTTCCTCTCCGACGGCGTCTGCGGCGCCCGGACGCTCCCACAGACCATGACGTAGATCGAGCAAGCGTTGCTCAACCTCGAGGATCATGCGGTGCGCCTGTACGGTCTCGGCCTGGACCTCGACCGTAGGCAGGACGACCCGAACGTGCTCAAGGCTTCCCTTCGACAGCTTCGGAATGAAGCCGCTCGTCGCCGCCCGGCGAACTGCGCGACCGATCTCGGAGTCCAGCCACCCAGCCGCATATTCGGCGAGAGCGCATTCTGGATCAAGCACGACTTGGACATAGTTCTGCGGCTTGATGCGAAGGTCCGAGATCGACGTGACCACGGGACTCTCGCCGATCAGCGGCAGGTAGACGGCATTGGGTAGTGACTCAAAGCCGCCGTCTTCAGATCGCTTGCCAAGGTTCATTTCGATGGCGACTTCGCCCAGACCCACAATCTTGCCGCCAGACTCATTAGCACTTCGGCGCATCTCCTCATCGAGGACAAGACGGTCGAAGGAAACGTAGTCCTCAGGGGAAACAAGTCGGCCGATCTCCGGAGCGTCCCCGGGCTTGCGCGCAGTCAGATTGTCCAGCAGCGCAGCATTGCCGGCTTCCGCAGAGAGCCGACCAACGAAGACCGACTCCCGCACCTCGCGCGACCAGACGACGATTTCTAGCGGAACCGCAGCAGATCCGATGCGGGTCGCCGGAGGCAGCGCAACGAGTGCAGACACATGGAAGTCAAATCGAGGTAGCTCTGCGACCAGAGTCTGGCGCACTCTCCAGGGCACCACGGCCGCGCCGATCCCATCGCTTGTGAGGAGTCTGCTCCCTGCAATTAGGGCCAGCACCGCCGGGTCTGCCCTGAGCTCCACGGGGCCGTCGTCCGACTGAAGGGCATGGAGGGCTGGCTTCATACCCAATGGCGGCACGCAGACCATTGCCTCGAATTCGCCGAGGTCAGTATCGAGAATGGCAAGCGGGTCGCCATGGACCAAGTCGGTAGCGGGCCTGCTCGGAAGAAGGGCTTCCAGACCACTGATCTCTTGGCGGACGACCGCGACTCCCGCAGCGGCAACGCCACGGTGAAGCAGGGACGCCAAGAGGATGCCGCCGGCTGCCCATGGATCGAGCATGCGCTTGGGCTTGGCTTGCTCGAAGAGACCGCTCAGGAACTCAAGCACATACAGCGGCGGCAGGCACATCGTGCCACGCGCGAGCGTCGGCGAGACGGACGCCCAGCGATAGATTGACGGCCAGGAGGTATCGAGTCCGCGGGTCTCGGCCTCGGCAAGAAGTCGCGCTAGGCGGTCGCCATCGAGGTCCGAACCCCGAGCCTCACGCAGCTGGTCCTCCAGCCACCAAGACAGTCGTCGCGCATCTTCGCCAGACCCATCGGAAACCGACATGGCTCCTCCTCGGAAGCGCCTCCAAATCACACTGCGGCCAACGCGCTCGTCTAGCACACCCTTGCACTGCGTCCTAGCAGTGGATCGCCAGTGCGTCCATGCTACGCCGCAGCTGACGGCTGCGGCTGATACAGGTACTTCTGGAAGCCGGCGAAGATGCGGCCGATGTCGTCGCGTCGCCGAGGTCGGCGACGGCGTCGGCGATGGAGTCGTGGTAGCTGCAGCCTGAGCAGCGGCGTGAGCTTCTCCTGGTCGAGCTCCTCCACGCCCACGCGGACGTAGTGCGAGAGCACGAAGTCGAGGAAGGCCTGCTGCTTGCTCGTTGAACTGGCGTGCGATGACGACCTTGGCGCGCGCGGCGCGCTCCTCGCGGGTCTCGGGCGGGAGCGCGTAGGCCACGTGGGCGAGCACGTCGAAGAGGTCGCTCTTCTCGGCGTCGATGATCTTCTGCATCTCGGCGAGCTGCTCGCCGCCGAAGCCCTTCTCGGCGAGCCCCTGCAGCAGCTTCTTGCGCGTGTCCGGCTCGCTCCAGAGGGCGCGCAGCTCGGCCTCGTCTTGAAGAAGTCGGGCAGCTTGCCGAACAGCAGCTCCATGAACTGCTGGGCGGACATCGGCGTGCCGTCGGGGTGCCAGAAGGTGGTGCACATCATGTGCTGGATGGTGCGCTCCTTGCCGTCGGCGAGCTTCACCCGCGCCTTGCCCTTGCGCTCGCAGACGCACGGCCACTCGCCGCACTGCGGCACGGGCACTCGCACGGGTACTTGCCGCACTTCGGGCACGGACACACGCAGGGGTGCTCGCCGCAGTCCGGGCAGGGGCAGACGCACGGCCGCTCGCCGCACTCGGGCAGACCTCCTTGATGCACTCGCAGGGTACTTGCCGCACATCTCGCAGGCCTCGGGCTCCAGCGGCTCGCCGTCCCACTCCGGGTCGCTGAAGTGGTGGTGCGCCTTCACGAAGTCGTAGATCGTGAAGTAGTCCTTGCCGTCGTAGAGCCGCGTGCCGCGCCCGATGATCTGCTTGAACTCGATCATCGAGTTGATCGGGCGCATCAGGACGATGTTGCGGATGTTGCGGGCGTCCACGCCGGTCGAGAGCTTCTGCGAGGTGGTGAGGATCGTGGGGATCGTCTTCTCGTTGTCCTGGAAGTCGCGCAGGTGCTGGTCGCCGAGCTCGCCGTCGTTGGCGGTGACGCGCTGGCAGTAGTTGCGGGTCCTTGCTCGTCTTCATCTGGTTGATGAGGTCGCGCACCGCCAGGGCGTGGTCCTGGGTCGCGCAGAAGACGAGCGTCTTCTCGCGCTGGTCGATCTGCTCCATGAAGAGCTTGCACGCGGTAGCGCCTCGCGCTCCTTGATCTCGATGATCCGGTTGAAGTCCTCCTCCTCGTAGATCTTGCCCGCCTCGATCTCGCCCTCGACCAGCTGTGTCGTCGGGCGTGTAGACGTACTCGTCGAGCGTGGTCGAGATCTGCTTCACCTTGAAGGGCGTGAGGAAGCCGTCGTTGATGCCCTCCTTGAGCGAGTAGATGTAGACCGGCTCGCCGAAGTAGGCGTAGGTGTCGACGTTGTCCTTGCGCTTGGGCGTGGCGGTCAGGCCGAGCTGCACGGCCGGCGCGAAGTAGTCGAGGATGCCGCGCCAGTTGCTCTCGTCGTTGGCGCCGCCGCGGTGGCACTCGTCGATGACGATGAAGTCGAAGAAGTCGGGCGGGTACTCGCCGAAGTAGGGCGAGGGCTCGCCGTCCTTCGGCGGGCCGCTCATGAAGGTCTGGAAGATGGTGAAGAAGAGGCTGCCGTTCTTGGGCACCTTGCCCTTCTTGCGGATGTCCGCCGGGCTGATGCGCACCATGGCGTCCTCGGGGAAGGCGGAGAAGGCGTTGTAGGCCTGGTCGGCGAGGATGTTGCGGTCGGCGAGGAAGAGGATGCGCGGGCGGCGCGTGGGCTCGCGGCTCAGGTTCCAGCGGCTGTGGAAGAGCTTCCAGGCGATCTGGAAGGCGATGAAGGTCTTGCCGGTGCCGGTGGCCAGCGTGAGCAGGATGCGCTGCTTCCCGGCGGCGATCGCCTCCATGCACGCGCTCGACGGCGATGTCCTGGTAGTAGCGGCTCGGGTGCGAGCCGCCCTTGTCCTCGAACGGCACGGCGGCGAAGCGGTCGCGCCAGGCGTTCGCCTCGGCGAAGGTCAGCGTCCCAGAGCTCGTCGGGCGAGGGGTAGCGGCGGCAGCTCGCCCTCCGTGCCCGTCTCCATGTCGATGCCGTAGATGCCCTGGCCGTTGGTGGCGTAGGTGAAGCGGACGGCCAGCTTGTCGGCGTAGTCCTTGGCCTGGCCGACGCCCTCGGTCAGCGGCTTGTCCCACGCCTTGGCCTCGATCACGGCCAGCTTGGTGTTGCGGTAGACGAGGACGTAGTCGGCGGTGAGCGGCTTGCCGCGCCGGCCGTGGCCTTCGATGCGGCCCGGCGTGATCGGGTACTCGCGCAGGATGCGGCTGCCCTCGACGACGCCCCAGCCCGCCGCCTTGAGCGCGGGGTCGATGTGCTCGGCTCTGGTCTCGGCTTCGTTCATGCGGCTGCGTCCGTCAGAGTTGGCCGGTGAAGGCTTGGTGGAGCAGCGACTTCTTCAACGCCTCCAGCGCGGCGAGCTTGCGCTGGTAGATGGATTCGAGGCGCTGGGTCTCGTCGCGAGGCGCGTCGAGCTCGTCGACGATCGCTGCCTGCTCCGTCGAGCGGCGGAATCGGGACATCGAAGCCTTGAAGCGTCTGCCGTTGATGTTCGGCTGTGCGGCTGCCCGTGCCAGTGCCTGCACGTCGGCCTTGACGACTGACGAAGCGCAGGTACTCGAGGAACTGCGCTGATCGATCGCTCGGCTCTGAGCGGACGATCCGATGTGCTGTCGGAAGCAGCATCGCGCCGTCAGCTCGTCGACCGCAGATCGGCATCGTCCGATACGACCGAGTCACGCGTGAGCAGGACGTCGCCTCGTCAGACGGCTTCGCGTCAGTCTCGAGCGTCGAAGTGCTCGCGTCGATCGTCGACGTGTCCACGAAGTCAATCGTCGATCGCCGACGATGTTGTCGACCGTGATGAACGGCGACGCCATCGTGGCGCGATCTTGCTCGTGGCTGATCGTGACGCCGATCCGTCGATGATCGTCGCAGACGTCGCCGAGCGGCTTCTCCACCCATCCCTCGCCGCGCTCGGTGAAGACGGACTTGGAGGTGGCTCTCGAAGAGCGCGCGGGCGTTCTGGAGGTTCTTCTCGGCGTTGGCCTTGGCGGTGGCGATGCCCTCGAACGCTTCGTCGAGGATGCCGACGATCCGCTGCTGCTCGGGGAGCGGCGGAACGGGATCTGGAAGTCTGCTCGATGAGCTTCGCCTGATCGACGCTGCCGGTCGTCGCCCTCGTGCCAGATGCGTCGAGCATGCTCGATCGAATGCTGTGCAGGAAGTAGAACAGGAACTCGTGCGTCGAGTCCGCTGGTCGACGACGAGATCGCTGCAGCCGACTGATCGCCATCGCTTGGTGCAGATCGCGAGCTTGCCCGATGGTCGCACGCGAGCGAGATGATCGCCGAGCATGTCGTCACCGTCGGCGACGTACGTGAAGCTGCCTCCGTCAGCGAGATGTCCGCTCGTCGTCGACGACGTCTCGCTCGAGCTGCCATTCGCCGATGTGATACAGGCATGCCGTCCGCCACGAGCGTCGTGACGCTCGTCTCGGCGTTCCGCCAGTTCGATCGTCGCAGAGCTTCGCCGAGCGTCCTTGTCTGCCACCCGTTCTTCACAGCAGCGCCCTGATCGCTCGCCAGCACCTCCGCGCTCTCGGCATCCAGCGCCGCGATCTCGTCCATGATCTCCTGCGGGCTGCGGTGCACGACCTCCTCGCCGCCGTTCGGGGTTCTTCACCGAGAGGTCGAAGGTCGTCTGGTCGATGTCGGCGGCGTCCACGCTCCAGCTCTTGGGCGAGTCGGCCATGGTCTTCTGCAGCTCGACGAACTCGGCGAGGTCGTCGTCGTTCAGCGGGTTGGTCTTGCCGAGGTTGCGGCCGGGGTCGAGCTGGTAGTACCAGACCTTGCGCGTGGGCGCGCCCTTCTCGAAGAACAGCACCACGGTCTTCACGCCCGCGCCCTGGAACGTGCCGCTCGGGCAGTCGAGCACGGTGTGCAGGTTGCAGCTCTCCAGCAGCAGCTTGCGCAGGCTCACCGAGGCGTTGTCGGTGTTGCGAGAGGAAGGTGTTCTTGATGACCACGCCGCCGCGCCCGCCGGCCTTGAGCATCTTGATGAAGTGCTGGAGGAAGAGGAAGGCGGTCTCGCCGGTGCGGATCGGGAAGTTCTGCTGGACCTCCTTGCGCTCCTTGCCGCCGAAGGGCGGATTGGCGAGCACCACGTCGTAGCGGTCCTTCTCCTGGACGTCGGCGAGGTTCTCGGTGAGCGTGTTGGTGTGCAGGATGTTCGGCGCCTCGATGCCGTGCAGGATCATGTTCATGATCGCGATGACGTAGGCGAGCGACTTCTTCTCCTTGCCGTAGAAGGTGCGCTCCTGGAGGGTCGCGGTCCTCGCTCGGTGGTGAGCTCGGGGTTCGCGCCTTCAGGTAGTCGTAGGCCTCGCAGAGGAAGCCCGCCGAGCCGACGGCGCCGTCGTAGATGCGTCTCGCCGATCTTGGGCTCCACGACCTGGACGATGGCGCGGATCAGCGGGCGCGGCGTGTAGTACTCGCCGCCGTTGCGCCCGGCGTTGCCCATGTTGCGGATCTTGGCCTCGTAGAGGTGCGAGAGCTCGTGCTTCTCGGCCTGCGAGCGGAAGCGCAGCTCGTCGATGTGGTCGATGATCTCGCGCAGGTTGTAGCCGCTCTGGATCTTGTTCTTGATCTCGCCGAAGATCTCGCCGATCTTGTACTCGATCGTGTTCGGGCCCGCTGGCCTTCTGCCTTGAAGCCGTGCAGGTACGGAACCGGGCGGTAACCCGCTTCGCCAAATGCCCATCCTTCTCTTCGCCTGATCGTGGCAGCTTTCACGTTTCTTGCCGCTCGTCGGATGCCATGAATCACCGCCGGCACTCAATCCTGCTCGCGATCCTCGTGCCGATATTCTCCGCCGGTCTCTGGCGCGGGCCACCGGCGAGACTCCGGCGCCGACCGAACCTCCCAAAGTCGAAGGCAAAATCGAATACGTCGGTCCCGACACCTACCTGCTCCTCGACGCGCAGGGCCGGCCGCAGCCTGTGCTGGGCATGAGTTATGAAGAGTTCGTGGCCGCCTGGAAGAAGCTCCAAAACGTCGAGGCCAATAGTGCGGAGCCTCGATTCACAATCGACGAGCTCCGCATTGCCGGCAATGCCCGCGACGATCATGCGGAGCTCGACGTCGAGCTAAACATTCAATCGCGTGTCAACGGCACGCTCAAAGTACCGCTCGGAATGGCCGATGCAATCTTGCTGCAACCGCCGCGCTTCAAGCAACTCGAAGCGGCAGCTCCAGCCGCGGCGAACCAATTGCTGGTGAGCTACGAGCCGCAGTCAGGCGGATACGTCGTCTGGATCGACGGCGTGGCCGGTCAACGTCATCAACTGACATTTAAGATTCTGCGGCCCTTGGTGCGCAATGGAAACGAAATGAACCTCGCGTTGAATCTTCCACGTGCGCTCGTCAGCCAGCTTTCGTTCAGCGTCCCGAAGCCCGTCGTCGACGCGGCCACGCCCGGCGGACTCGTGGAGACGCAGTCCACGAATGGCGGCGGCACGCGGCTCAAAGTCACGGGCCCCAGCGGCGACTTTCGAATGAGTTGGAGCACACCCGTCGACGAACGGCCCGAACTCTCGACCGTGCTCAGCGCCACGGGAGCCGTCGCCGTCACCATCGATGGCCACAGCATTCGGTCCGACGCGCATCTGACCGTCCACAGCTACGGCGGGTCCTTCGATCGATTCCGCGTCCGCCTGCCTCCCGGAGCGCAGTTAGTTCAAGATCGTCCAGCGGAGCCGGGAACCGCCGCACCCGGCTATCGATTGCTGCCCGCTGACGTGTCTTCGCCGAGCGACGACGGATCGCAAATCGTCACGGTCGAACTCGCACGGAAACAATTGGGGCCAGTCGAAGTCGATCTATCGACGGAACAACCGCTCGGCTTGCCCACCGCGGAACGGGCCGTACAACTTGCCGGTTTCGCCGTCCTCGGGGCCGTCCGTCAATTCGGCGATGTCGCCATCTCCGTCGCGGACGATTGGCAACTGCGCTGGGAAAATGGGCCCTACGTCCGCCAGGTCGAACGGGCCGATTTGCCGTCCGCGCTGCGCGACGCGCAGCCGTCCGTCGCGTTCCAGTACGACCGCCAGCCGTGGTCGATGCACGCGCAGCTGGTCATGCGCCCAATGGTGATCCACGTCACCCCCATTTACCGGCTCGAATTGGGTCCGGACGAAGCGCGGCTCCACGTGCACCTCGACTATCAGGTCCCCGGCGCGCGGGCGTTCGATTTCCGCGTTCAGCTTGCCGGCTGGGAATTGACGGCGGAACCGATCGAATCGAACGGGCTGGTGGATCGCGATCGCGTACTGGTTTCGCATGACGGCGTGCTCGAATTGCCGCTCGCCCAGGCGTCGTCGCGGCGAGCGGCAATTGACTTCACCCTTCGTCGTTCGCTCGACCGCAGCGCGTCGACGCTCAAACTGCCGCTGCCGGTTCCCGTGGCCGACACCGTGGCAGTCGCCCAGCTCGTCGTCGATGCCGATGCGGCGATCGAGCTGTCGCCAAACATGTCGGTGTCGCGCGGTCTGTCGCCCACCCCGGTCACCGACCAGGATACGATTCGGGCAGCCGCGGATGGAAAGCAGTCGTTCTATTTTCAAGCGGACGTTCCCGGTGCAATTTTTGCCGCCGAGCGTTCTCTTCGCCCGCGCGACTCGACAGCCGAAGTCGACACGCAACTCACCGTCGACTGGCAGCGACTTCAGGTAACACAGGTCGTCGCCTACAGCGTCAAGTATCAGCCGCTTGCGGAATTGGCGCTCGAGCTGCCCGACGGCTGGTCGGTTGTCGGCGATCAAATCGCCATCTCGACCTCCGCTCCCGGCGCCGAGACCGAGTCTTGTTGCCCGTACGGACCGAGCCCAGACAACCTGCTCGCATCGCGCGAGCGGTGCTGCCGCAACCACGTCTCGGGCAGTTCCAAGTTCGCGTCACGTATCAGGTCGATGAAACGACTGGAGCGCTTCAATTCGGCAAGAATCAATTGTCGCTGCCCCGACCGGCGACCGCACGAGTCGTCGCCCATCGCGTCGCGGTGACCGCCGTTCCGAATGTGGCCATTGCTCTCGACACGTCTGCCAACTCGACCTGGCAGCCACGCATCGATGCGGAATCAACGTCTGCGCTGTCGTTAATATCAACCGCACCAGTCGAAGTTCTGCCGCTGATCGTCGCAGCGGCGCCGCGCGACCAGCCGCAGGATACGACCGTCCAGCGCGTTTGGCTGCAAACATGGCAAGCCGGCAGCACAATTCAAGACCGCGCGGCGATCAAATTCCGCACAGCGAGCACCGAAGTCGTCATCGAGTTGCCGCCTCTTGCCTCCGCTCACGATGTCGAGATCTTAATCGACGGTGAACTGGCTCGGGTGGTTCAGCGACAGGAAGGCCGTTTGACCGTCGAACTCCCAAAGCCTGACACGACGGGCAAATCCGCTGTCTCGCACACTTTGGAGCTTCGTTATCGGCGACCCGCTCCGATCGGACTCCTCACCCGTCACGCACTGACTCCGCCGCAACTGGTCGGCACCTCCACGTTGAGCGAGATCTATTGGCAGATCGTGTTACCCGGCGATCGGCATATTGTTCAGACGCCGGCTCAGCTAGATCCCGTCGATCCACGGCAATGGCTGGAAGTTTTTTCGGGACGAGCCGCGACCAGGCCGCAGTCCGATTTGGAAACCTGGGCCGGCGCCAGCCAGCCAGCTCGGGCCAGCGACGACTCAAAACGCATATCTATTCGGCGGACTCTCGCCCGCTTCTTCGATCGAATTGCTCACGGCGCCGCGCTGGCTGATCGTGCTCGTGGCCTCGAGCGCCGTGCTGGCAATCGCAAGTCTCTGGATGTACGTACCGCTCGCGCGCCGGGGCTGGATTGCGCTTCTAATGGCCGCGATTATTGCCGGTTTGGCGATCTCGTATCCCGAGGCCGCGGTGCTGGTCGGACAGGCGTCGGTGCTTGGCGTCGTGTTGGCGGCCGTCGCCTTGGCACTTCGGCATTGGACGAGTTCTCGCGTGGTTCCACGCCAGAGTGCAACGACCGGCAGCACCAATGTGCGTAGGCGCTCCTCGCTCCGTACCGATCCTTACCTCGCGCCACCGCTTGCCCAGTCGACGAGCGGGACGCCGACCGCCCCACTCGTCGTCCTCCCGGAAGTCGACCGATGACGCTACGCGATTCCATTGTCATCGATTCGCAACAGGTGGCGCGTGCGATCGTGCTCGGACTCCTGGCACTTCTGGCGAGTGTCGCAGCAGCGGGCGAATCGCCGATCGCCTATCGCCGCATCCTTGTTCCCGCCGACAGCCCTTCGACCTGGCCGCGGGAAGATACGGCATTTTTGCCCGTCGAATCGCGCGATTTTGACGCCTGGGTCGCGGCAGCCAACGAGCCTCCATCCACGGCAAACATCACCGAAGCTCGATACGAGGCACGGCTCGTGGACAACGAGCTCGATGAGTGTGAGCTTGTGGGCGGTCGGGGAAGTTGGCAGGTTGAACTTCGCGGCAATCAGCCGGCACTCATTCCATTAGCAAATACGTCGTTCGCTTTTCACAACGCCCGCTGGCGCGGTGCTCCGGCGGAGCCGGCACGTCTTGGTTGGTGGCCTGCGGGCGACGGTGGATCGCTCAACTACGCGCTCGAAGTGCCTAGCTCTGGCGAGCTCGAATTTGACTGGCAGCTGACGGCTGCGGCAACCGCTCCGCGCTCACCGGAGTTTCCTATACGAATGCCTGTCGCGGCACGCACCGAATTTGTGCTCAATATGCCGTCCGGCCGACGTCCCGTGCTCGACGGTGGCTTATTGCGCGAATCGCCGCCTCAGCCGGAAAACGGGGGACGCTGGGAGTTCGTGCTGCGTCCGGCGGCGTCGGCCGTATTGCGATACGAAGATGCGGCTGCCGCTCCGAAAAAGGCGTCGTTTGCGACCGCACTTCGTGAGGACTTAAATTACGTCGTCAGTAAACGCGGCGTCGAACTACAGGCAGATCTGCGATTGGCGGATGTAACATCCGCGGGTAAGCAGTTGGTCGTTGCCTTGCCCGCCGATTGGCAATTGATCGAAGCCGCCATCGGCGACCAGCAACTGACATGGCACACCACGGCGGCGGACAAGGCCGCGGACCCCGCCAGGGTGACGATTCAAATGCCACATGACCCATCGAACCGGCAAACGACCGTAACTCTGCAGGCTTGGCGATCACATTCCGTGGGCGAGCCGCTGCGATTGCCAATGCTCGCCGTCGACGACGCGTTTTGGACGTCCGGTAACATCCAACTCACGCTCGACGACTCGCTGGAACTCAACAAACTGGCCCCCATCGATTGCGTTCAGACGGCTGCCGACGCCGGTGTAGCGGTGAGCGAAACAAGCCGGAGATTGACTTTCGCTGCGTTTACTCGGTCCGCAGCCGTGGAGGTTGTGTTCGCCCATCGACCGGTCGTTGGCCGCGTGGCCATGGGCACCACGCTCGACGTTGGCAATCCGAACGTCGCCGGCCACCTGGTTGCCGACGTCAGCGTCGAACGCGGCACGTTGCATCAGTTGAGGGCCGACGTGCAGCCGGGCTGGACCATCGACGCCGTGGAAACAGTCCCGGCCACCGCGCTCGGTGAGTGGTACGTCGATCGAGAAGATCAACCGCAAACGATCGAGTTGCAGTTGAATCGTGCCGTCACGTCTAGTGCGCCAGTCCGCGTTGTGGTTACGGGAAGTCTCGAACGCACCGCGTCGCTCGAGCCGCTGCCCCTCACCGAACTAAAACCGCTCGCATGGCGCGGCCTGTCGGTCACGCGAAATCTGATCCAGTTGCGGGCAGCAGAACAATTTGACCTGGAACCATCAGGCGAGTTGCAATTTCTCGCGACCAATGGCTTGACCGCGCCGGAGCGCTCGTCGTTTCGCGATCTGATCTCGGGGCGATTCTGTGATTTGGCCGCAAATACTCCCGATGCGGCCATCCGGCTCGCGCCGAAAAAAGGCGCCTACGACGCGACCGTTCAGCTCGACTCCGCCTTGTGCCAAGGTCGTCTGCAGCAAACCTATCGCGTCGAGTGTCGTCCGCGCGGCAGCGGCATCGACCATGTCCTGGTCTTTCTTTCGGAGCCGGCTGCCGGAACCGCTCCGTTGGTTCGAAGCCCTTTCCGATGAGCCGCTCGTAGCGCAGCGGTTGCCCTCGAGTGATCCGCGACTCCCCGGACTGCCGCGGGGCGGCGAACTCTGGTTGCTCGACATGCGCCGCTTGTACGTTCGTCCGGTCGCGCTCTACGCAACCTGGTCGACGCCGTGGACCGGCCGCCGCCGCGTGCCGCTTGTCTCGCTTCCGGACGCGAACATGCAGCGGGGCCGTGTCATCGTCGCCAGCGGTGGCGCCGAATTGCCGACGATTGTGGCACAGCGCATGTCGCCAGCACCGCTGCCGATTGCCCTCCTGAACTCGGCGGTCGGCGATCCGACGCTGGCCATCCGTGCCGTCTATCGCTTTCAGCCCGCCCGCTTTTACGACGCCGATCGTGCGGCCGAATTGTGGATCGGGCCTCCGCCCGCCGATCCCGACGACACGCATGTGCTGGCCACCCACGTCGACATCGAGTCGCGCTTCTCAGCCGATGGTGGCGGTGTGCACCATGTGTCCTATCAATTGCAGAATCTAGGAGCTAACTCACTCGAGTTGACGCTGCCGCGAGATGTGCGGCTCGAAGCGGCACGCCTCGACGGCCAACCGGTGGGCAACAAACGGCAAGAGAAAATCACGGTTCCGTTGTCCTCTTGGCGGCCCGAGTCAGTGTTGGACTTGGAACTTTCCAGCCGATATCCACTCTTGGTCGGCGGCGATCAATTGCCATCGCCGCTGCCGACCGGACCACTGACGATTCTCGACGGCCAGTGGTCGATTTCCTTACCGCATGGATTTGCGGTGATCGACGCAACCGATGGTTCGACTACGACGCGACTCGACTGGCGCCAGCGTCTTTTCGGGCCGCTGGCTCGTCTGCAGAGCAACCGCCGGTTTAACCCACTGAATGGACAGGCTTGGAATCTGCTGTGGGCCGATCTGAGCCGCGCGGTGACGACACCTGCCCAGGCCCAAACGAATTCGACTAATAGTGAACCGCCGCTGCCAACCGGCTGGGATTCATTTCGCGTCGATTTTGTCGCTGGGCCGCCGGCCGCGATCACGCTGGCACATCGACCGGCGACCGCTGCTGTGGCACTGGCCATCTTTCTCGTTTGCGCCTTCGGCGTGCCGCTGTGCGGTCTGCGCAGACTGACGGTCGTCCTGTTCTCGCTCGCAGCAGCAGCATGCAGTCTGTTCCTGCCGGTGCTGTACGTCCCCTGGGCCACGGCCGCAACGCTGGGCTTCGTCGCGGCGTTGCTTTGGCAATGGTCGCGGAGATTGATCGACAAAAGTCGGCCAGCGGTGGCGCTCTTGGCCACACTCTTTGTCGTCGTCTCAGCTTCGGCCCATGCGGCACAGCCATCCGCTGCCATCGAACGCGTGCTCATTCCAGTCGATTCCGCCGGCAAACCTGCAAGCACCAAATACTTCGTCAGCACCGATTTCCTCCGCCATCTAATTGGCGCCGCGGCGAAAACTCCCACAGACCGCACCTGGCTCATCACGGACATGCGCTGCGACGGTGAGCTCGTTCCGCGACAGGAACAAGCCGGACTGCGGGCCGGGAGCTGGAAGCTGGCGTGCGAAATTGAAACTTTCGCCCGGGATGCTGCCGTCGAACTGCCGCTCGCGAAACGCGAGGCCGATTGGTCCGCGAACGCATCGCTCGACGGAATTCCCATTCCGATCGAATGGGACACTTCCAGCCGCGGCTGCAAGGTTCGCATCGCCGAGCCCGGACACAGCCGGCTGACCATTTTGTTCGTTCCGCGACTCGAAGAAGTGGGCGGGCGGCAGCAGCTCGCCCTCAGTCTCCCGCAGATCACGGGAGCCGGACTGTCGATCGCAACACCGGCGACGCTCAACGAACTGCAGGGCGACTTGATCACATATTCCCGCCGCGACGAACCGAATCGGACTGTGTGGCTTGGCAACTTGAATTCCGCGGGGCGCCTGACCGCAAATTGGACGGCCAGTCTCGCGACCGCAAGCAATGATCGCAATTATCGAGTGAACGAGCTTTGCACGCTCCGCATTCAACCAGACGGAATCGTCTTGGACGCCACGTTTCTGGTAAGTAACGTCGCCGAATGGCCCCCGACAATCGACGTCGCGGTCGACACCGGCTTTGAACCGCTTTCCGAGCATGCCAATCCGCCGGCAGACGACCTGCAACACTTGCCAGACGGACGGCGCGTGTTCCGTTTTCGACCGACGCCCGCCACCGACAACGATCGCAAGCTCACGTTGCGCTTTCGCGCGCGCGATTCATCGACGCTCGGTCGCATTCGGATGCCGAACGTGGAGTTGTTGTCGCTGAAGGCGGAGAATCGCTGGTTCGCGATTGGGTGGGACTCGGCGTTCGAATGCATTCCTTCATGGCCACAACCCGCCAACGCCAACCCGCCAGCGGACTTCGCCAACGAATGGGGTGCGAACGGAGTGCCGGCACCGCAGATTCTTCTCGACGCGGCCCGACTTGACGCGGATTGGTTCCTCCACGTGCGGCCCCATGCGGAGTCTTCGACTTGCCGGGACCTGCTGTCGCTCGCGGCCGGCAAGGACCAATTTCGCATCGATTATCGCGCGGATGTTTCACCACAGGGTGCCGACTGCTTTGGCTGGTCGCTTTCCGTGCCAGCAAAGCTGACGGTCCACAGTCTCACGGCAACGACGGACGGCGAAACGATTCCACTCGATTGGGTCCGCTCCACGCCAACTCGGCTCGACGCTTTTTTTGCGCGAGCTGCTTCCCGTCCTTACCGTTTGCATCTATTCGGTAGCCTGCCGTCAGCCGCCAGTGGCCGAACGCGATTGCCGCGAATTACGTGGGCCGGCCAACCGCAGAGCATGCAAACCGTTGCCCTCTATCGCGATTCAAATGTGCTCGCTAAATGGCAGTTCGCCGGCGGAGTTTCCTGGCCGGAAAGTAGCACCACGCAATCAACGCCCTTCGGCGAGGATTCGCACTTCATTCGTGCCTATAACGTTGACGCTCAGACGACCGTCGACGCATACCTCCTCGTCGAGCCGAATCAGCCCACCGTATCCGGCGAGACACTCACGAGCGTCACCCGCGAAAACGACGTCTGGTCTGCGACCTTCCAGTGCGATCTCCGAGTCGAGCGCGGCGAGCTCGACGCGCTGCGACTGCAGATTCCGTCAAATTGGGCTGGGCCGTTTGCAGTCACGCCCGCGGCAAAAGCGAATGTCGTCGCCTCCGGCAGGAGTGACGGGAAATCGACGCTCGCGATTCAATTGCCGCAGTCGGTGCGGCCCGGCGACACGATCAGGCTGAAAGTCCGTTCGCCACTCGCGCTGGCCGATGGAGATATGCCCGCTGCGCCCCAAATCGTGCTACTCCACTCCGGATCGCGCACGAGTTATCTGGCGTTGCCGAACTCCATTGAAGGGGACCCCGCCGATTGGACGCACCGTGGCATCGAACCTGCTGAGCTGCCGCGCGGACTACGGTCAAATTCGCCAAGTCCACTACCGGACGAGACCTTTCGCATCACCGCAGACTCGATCAATGTCACGCTTCGTCCGCGCGGTAACCGTGCATCCTCCGCCAGCATCCGCCTGGCGGAAACGGCCGTCCATGTTGGCTCAGCCGACGGAATGCTCACCCTCACGCGATTCGTCCTCGCCCCCGAGGGGCTCGACCAGTGCGTCGTGAAGCTCCCGGCCGGCGAACGGCTGGTCCGAATCACGTTGGATGGCCACCCAGCACTCGCGCACAGCTCGATCCGCGCAGAGTGCAAGTCCAGCTTGGTCCGCCGAATCTGCCGCAAACGCTCGACGTCGTCACGCGGACGATCGAACGATCTCAAGATTCGCCGCAGTTGATCGAAATGCGTCGGCCCGCGCTTGAGCAGTCGGGACAACCAATCCCCGTCGAATTCAGCCTGTGGACACTGTATATCGCTCGACGCGGCGAATCGGCTCGCGTCACGGGCGGGGCCCTGGTGACGCCGGCCGAACTGGCCGCCACGCGGCTCGATCGTCTGGTCAGCATCTCGCAGTCCGCGACCCGTTCGGTGATCGAATCGCCGGTCGTCGATGGTAGTAGCTGGTTTGCCGATTGGGTGCACTCCCTGGAAGACGTCCAGCGCGTGGCCAACTCGCTACGTCGTTCGGCCGCTGGTTCGACCGAGGAAATCCGCGTACCGCAGACGATCGACCTGGCGTCAGACGCCGTCACCCGCTGCGACGCCTGGATCGAGCAAATCGCCGAGATCTTTGCCGCGACGGAATGGACCGCTTCCCAATCCCAACCCACCGGCACTTCCAGCCTCGATCCCTGGCGGGATGCCGAGCCGGCACGGACGACCGCGTCTGCTTCATCTCGGACGGCAATCAAAACGACGCCCTCGTCGAGTTCGTGCCGGATGGATTGACCACGGCCAAACGCGCTTCGTACTGCTGGCGACTCTGGCCGCGGTGGCGGCGACGGCCGTCTGGCTCGTCCGCAATCCTCCGGCCAAGCAATTGGCCGAGAATTGGCCGGAAGCGGCGGGCCTCGTGCTGGGACTTGTCGCCTGGGCCTGGCTGCGGCCGAGCGTCGTCGGCCTCGTGATCGCCGCGCGTCAGCCTGGCTCTTGCTCGCCGCGGCGCAGTCGTCCGCGAAAGAAAATCACCAAGGCACGACAGCTCCAACCAACCGAGCTCGATTCCGGAGGAACTGGCGAAACTCTGAAGTCAGCTCAAAGATAGTCTTGCCATCGTCCGGTCTGGGTCGCGTTGCGTTGTTGCTTGCGCCGTGCCTTGGTGTGCACGTCGAGTTCACCCCGCACTGGTCCGCGGGGCCGGGCAGAGACGTGAACTGCAGAAATCGTGAACTGCTAGTAACTGGAGCCGTCGGTGAAGAACGAATCGGGAATCACGCGTTCGGCCGTGCGGCCCAATTCGTCGTGCGAGCGCCGCTGTCCGACCGAGTGCCAGGCCGAAACTTCTTTCAGCTCCGGCATGACTTCGATCAGTTGCTGCTCGAGCATGCTGGCCATGCGGTCGATCGAGACGCACTTGGTCGTCTCGCGAATCGCCCGCACGGTTTTCATGATCTTCAGCAACCGGGCCCGGGTGAGCACCGGTTCCGAAAGCGGCGCGTCGCTGTCGACCAGCAGGTCGACGATCGGCACTTCGAGCGCCTGTTGCCACTCGTAGAGTTCCGAGACGAGCATGTCGCTGGTGGGTTCTTCGAGCCGGCGAACCTGTTCGGCCGACTTGTTCAACCGCCGCGCCACGCTGCGCAGCGACACACCTTGCCGGCGCCGGGCGTCGGCGATGCGATGCAAGGGACGTTGCTGGCCGTGCCGACAGGCACATGCGTTTCCGATGATCCGGTGAAGCCGTTTTCCATACTGCTACTGAAATTGTGAGCGATACTCATACCGCCACCTCCTCTCGAAAGAGTTGGGTCGAGAGCGACCGCCTAAGAAAAGATGAGAAGCTCTGTTCCGCAAGACGAGACTACCTACGCGCACTATCTACGCACTGGCAGCCGCCACAATCCATGCAAGTTCTGCGGGTCGGCAGTCAGATGCCTCGAATGGCGCAGCCTTCACCGCGTGCCGTGCGGGTGAATCTCATGCTGCCGCGAACCCTCCGCGGGCGTCCTCCGCGGAGACTCTAACACAAGCCTAAATGTTCCGTGTCGCAATCAGAGTCGCTGAAAAGGGTGCTCCCTGGGCGTGTCTGCCCAGAGTGCTGTGTTCAGGTCCGCGACTAACTTCACGCGTTGTTTGTACGCACGCGCTTGAACATCGGCTATGGTAAGTCGGATTGTCGCGCCTGACAAGTGAAATGTCGCAAGATTTTTTCGCGTATCTCCCGGCGCTGTAAGCGTTTGCAGAACGTTGCAGAACGGCGCAGCGATTTGTCGGGCGCTGTTAAGTGCTTGAGCAAAATCGCTCACCCTCTTGCAGCGGAACAGCGCAGTTGCGCGACCGCGACGATTCCGCACCGTCAACTCGACTGCGACAGACTGGACACGTGGTTTTGCTGTCCCGCGTGTTATTCGCCGAGCGTGAACTCGGCGAGCGCGGAGAGAAAATTGGGCCGCGGCAACGTCGGAATCTGGCCCACGCCCGTGCGATCGCTCGGCCGCGGCTGCGGCGCGGGCCGATTGGTCGCGGGCGCGCGGTGCTGGCGACGACTTCTCGTCCTGCGCGATCGGCTCGAGCAATTGGAAGCCCATCACGCGACCGTGCACCAGCGCCATCGCGTTGTGCGTCGCGCGGACTGCGGCCAGGTCGTTGATGTCGCGCTTCGTCGCGAGCTTCGCGGGCGACGCCTGCGCGTCGCGTCTGACGCCACAGGCGGCGCACTTGCACCGCGTCGATCGGCGTCACGCCATCGTGCACGATCACCACGTCCGAATCGACGCGCCGCCGGACCATGCTGATGATCGGTCCCAGGCCGCTCTGCTGCCGTTGGCGCTGGACGCGTCACCTGCGGATAGCGCGTCGAGAGCTCGTGGGCGACCGCCGAAGTGTCGTCCGTCGAGCCGTCGTCGACGATCATGATCGAGAAGCGCGACGTCAAGTCGCTGGCCAATTCCAGCATCTCGGTGACGCTGCCGGCGAGCCGCGATTCGCCGTTGTGCACCGGCAGCACGATCGTTAACGATTTATTCGGCACGATGGCTCCTTTGATTGGCGATCGGCGATGTGCCTGGTGGATTCCCGGTGGCGGGTCTCGCCCCATTTGTAGAAGCCCATGTCCTGCCAGAAACAATGTCTTTTTCTAGAAGCCATGTCCTTTCCTAAATCGGAGAACTCGACCAGGCTTCTGAAATGATCCAAGTCGAGCGAGGTTTACGCGGCCCTTGCCATCCTCAAGGGTCGCACGAGCCAGAGCAGGGTGTAGCGTTTCTGCCGCGGTCGTCACCGCGTTGTAGCGGTTGTACGAGTGGTCGATCACGACGACGGGTAGCGACCGATTTCGGCCGCCCGTTATGCTGACGCCAGAGTGAACCCGCATGCGGCTTTTGGGGACCGCTGTATTCCATGGCCAACACTCCACCTGCGATTCCCGACTTCTCCCGGCCCGACGGCCTGGTCACCGCCGTCGCTCAGGACGCGGCGACCCGCGAAGTGCTGATGGTCGCCCACATGAATCGCGCTGCCTGGGAAGAAACGCTCGCCACCGGCCGGGCCGTCTACTTCAGCCGCAGCCGCGGCCGGCTCTGGCGCAAGGGCGAAGAAAGCGGCAACGTCCAGCACGTCCGCTCGGTCCGAGTCGACTGCGACGGCGACGCCGTGTTGCTCCTGGTCGACCAGGTGGGCGGCGCCGCCTGCCACGAAGGATACGCCTCCTGTTTCTTCCGCGAGGCGACGGCCGGAGGGCTCAAAACCATCGCGGAGAGGGTCTTTGATCCGGCCGCGGTCTACGGTAAAAAGCAGAACTGACTTGATGGGCTGCGTGGAACACGACCGTCCCACTGCCGAATAGAGCGAGAGGAGCAACCGATGAGTGCCGAAGCCCGGCTCAAGGAACTCAATCTCGAATTGCCGACGCCTCCGCGGGCGCTGGGACTCTACAAACCCGTCGTGATCGTCGGCTCGCTGGCCTATCTTTCGGGCCACGGTCCGATCGGCGTCGACGGCACCGCGATCTGCGGCCGGCTGGGCGACGACCTCGACGTGAAGGCCGGCTACGAAGCGGCCCGCCGCACCGCGCTGCTTGGCGCTCGCCACGCTCCGCAACCGCTGCGGCAGCCTCGACCGCGTTCGCCGCCTGGTGAAAACGATGGGCCTGGTCCAGGCGACACCCGACGTTCACCGAACATCCGGCCGTGATCAACGGCTTCAGCGAAGTGATGCGCGACGTGTTCGGGCCGGACGCCGGCGTCGCGGCCCGCAGCGCGTTTGGCGCACCGTCGCTGCCCGCCGGCTGGGCCGTCGAAATCGACGCGATCTTCGAAGTCGAAGAATAGACCGGGAGGGTGAGGCTCCTGCCGAGCCAGTTGCTCTAGATCGCCAATTGCTGCGGCGTCACTGGCAGCTCGGCCGGCACCACCGGCGACGGCGATTTGCCGTCGTGCATGAACGTGCGATTGCCGCCGTAGCGCTTCGCTTCGTCGAGCGCTTCTTGCAGGAATCCGAACAGCCGCGGTCCGACCTGCTCGCTCGACACTTCGGCCAAGGCGCAAGTGACCGTCGTCTGATAGGAGCGGCCGTCGGCCACGAACTCCGTCGTTGCCACGCGCTGCCGCAATTCCTCGGCCCGCCGCGTCACCTGCTGGTAGATCCTCGCTGCGGAACCAACACCAAGAATTGCTGCTCCGAAAACTGTGCGAGCGTATGATCCGCCGCGAGCGACTGCCGCACGATGTTCGATACGCCGCACACGCAGTCGCTTGTCGATCACCGCATCGGCGTTTGACCGATCCAGTCGATCGGCGCCAGCTCCACCAGCGCGACCGTCACCGGCGACTGGCTCGCGTCGGCAGCCGCCAGCTTCGTCAACATTTTCTCGGCGTGTTCCCGCGTCACCAGGCCCGTGGTCGGATCGAGCGGAATGGCGTCCGACGTTTCGGTACGCTTCGACCTGCGCGAGCTGTGGGCGATGCAGGTTCTGCCGCGGCGAAAGCGGCGCCGTCGTCGGCATCGGCGAGCTCGGTTTGCACTTCGGTCTCCATCGCGGAGGTCGGCGAAAGCAGCGACAACCCCATCGCGCGGGCCTTCGCACAGCGGGGACATGGCCGGACGTACGCGCCCCACAGATAGCCCAATCCCAAATTGATCGCGGCAATGAACGCGACGTACCAGAGCATGTGCGGCCCATTCCGGTCGGAGGTGTGCAAAATCACACACAACCGTACCTCACCTGCCGCGACGAACGGCTCTGCCGGAGCCGTCGGCAGGACGATTTGGAACGCCTTTGACCGCTTGCGCCGCGAGTAGCGATCGAGTCAGCGCTGCGAAAGCCGGCCGATTTAGCGCGTCGTCGTCGCCGTGCGCGGCGCGCGACCTGCTCGGCCAGCGCCCGCACGAATTCCGGCGAGACGCTGCTGGAGCGTGATCACTTCGCTCTTGCCGCCGGGTCGCGCGGCCGAATGATGCAGACGACTTCCGAGTCGGTAGCACGGCTCATGATCTCTTCGAATGCCGCCTGTTCGACGGGATTCAAGTCCGGCCGGTGCCGCCGCCGGCGGCTGTTGCCGGAGTCGACCGCCACGAGCGCAGCCGGCGTCGCGGCCGTCGCGGTCCGGCAGCGGCATCACGGGCTGCATCGGCTCCTGGCCGCGGACGATCGGCGGCGTCGCGGTGGTCGCCGGCGGCGCTGCGGCCAACGGGCTCGCAGTCGGCGCCGTGCCGCCCGGCTTGCGGTAAATGTCGCTCAAATTGAGTCGATCCAGCTCGTCGTGGATCGATTCGAGCGCCGTGTAGAGTCCTTCGTTGCCTTCGTAGTCGGCGGCAAAGCAGACGCCCACCAGCTGGCCGGCCGAGTTGAACAAGCCCGCCGCCGCTGCGGCCCTCGATCGGGGCGCCGCTGGCTTCGATGTTCGGCGGTCCCTGGTAGCGGTCGACATTGGTCACGCGCGTGGCGAGCGCCGTCGGATTCTCGCCGCGGTCGCAACCGACGCTCGTGAGCCGCTCGCCGCGCTCGATGATCGTTTGCGTCGGCGCGATCGGCGCGACGCGCACCGGCCCGTTCGGCCGAATGCTCACCAGGCCGATGTCGCGGTCGAGGTTGAAGTCGATGATCTGGCCCGGCACCTGCGCGACGACGCGCGCGCCGTCCGGCGTCGCCGGAGAACAGCTCGACCATCACCGGGCCTTTGCCCTTCGAATCGCGGAACAAATGGCCGCAGGTGATGACGAGCGCTTCGCCGCTGCGCGAGTCGATGATCGTGCCCGTGCCGTACGAGTGGCCGGTCGCGTCGTCGACGCGCAGTCGCACGCTCGAGCCGATCAGTTCGTTCGCAAACGCATCCTGCAGAGGCTCGCGCGGTCCGATCGGCGCCGTGTGCGTCATCGGCCGCGCCTCGCGAGCCGGGGCGTCCCCGCCCCCGGGATTTGGCGTCGCCGCGCTCGCCGCACCAACCCCACTCCAGGGATCATTCACCGCTTGCGTCGCAGCCGGCTGCGTCACCGCCTGCGGCGCGATTGAGCCGGTTGCGACCGTACGTCCGGCGACTGCGTCCGCAGCCGCATCGCGCCGCTGAAACATCTCGACTAGCTGATCCTGCCCCGTCGCGCCGACGATGCGTTCCGTCTCGCGCCCTTCGACGAGCATGATGAAGCAAGGGATCTGCGTCACCTGATACTGCTGTGCCACGCCGGCTCGCGGGTCGTGTCGACGCGCCGGATCGGGTAGCCGGCGCGCTTCGAGACTCTGGATCACCGGGACCATCGACTGGCACGGTCCGCAGTAGGGCGACGAGAAGTCGAGCAATTGAACGTCGCTGCCGTGGGCACTCGTAGCCGTCGCGGCGGCGACTAGTAGTGCAGCAATCGCAAACTTGACCATCCGATCCCTCCTTGGATGCGTGGTCAGTCGGTTCGGCATCGTCACGCCGTGCTCGCTTGCGGGCGAGCGGCGTGCGATGTGGTGGGCCGTCCCAGCGGAGTCGTCAGTCGAGCGGATCGAGCTCGCGCGAACTTTTCAGCATCCTGCCGAATCGCGTCGCGCGGCCGTCAGTCGATTCGCCTGTCGTGCTCCGCAATCTTCTCTGAACCGAAGGTGGTCTTAAGGCGTCTGTCCTGTTTGGTTCGAAACAGACGCCACGGGGCGGGTAATGTCCCTGAGTTTGCCGAATTCGTTCAACCCCAGCTCACGGCCCGGCCGTCTCGACCTCCCGCTATCCCGCCGAGCGGGCTACAATAACGGCCCAATCGCCCACATTCGCCAAGGTTTTACGCTTGCTAGCGGCCAATTTGCCGCTTGCGGTTTAGCTTCCGATTCACCCCCGCCCCACCGAATCACCTTCCATCGTGCGCCGCATCCTCGTCACCACCGCCCTGCCCTACGCCAACGGCCACATCCACATCGGCCACCTGGTCGAGTACCTCCAGACCGACATCTGGGTCCGCTTCCAGAAGCTCCGCGGGCAGCGGTGCGTCTACATCTGCGCCGACGACACGCACGGCACGGCGATCATGATCCGCGCCCGGCAGGAGGGCGTCAGCGAGGAGGAGCTGATCGCCGAGATGCAGCAGGCCCACGTGGCGCGACTTCGCCGGCTTCGACATCGAGTTCGACAACTACGGCAGCACCAACAGCCCGGAGAACCGCGAGCTCTGCGACGAGATTTGGGCCGTCGCTGCGCAAGGCCGGGCTGGTCGAAGAGCAGGAGGTCGACGCAGCTCTACGACGCCGCAGGCCGGCACGTTCCTGGCCGATCGCTTCGTCAAGGGCACCTGCCCGAAGTGCAAGTCGCCCGACCAGTACGGCGACAGCTGCGACAAGTGCGGCCGCCACTACAGCCCGACCGACCTGATCGACCCGGTGAGCACGCTCTCCGGCAGCGAAGCCGGAGATCCGCACGGCCGACCACCTGTTCGTCGAACATCGAGACAGCTGCACGGCTTTCTCGAACGAGTGGACGCAAGCGCGGCGAGCACCTGCAGCCCGAGGTCGCCAACTACCTGAAGGGCCACTTCCTCGGCGAGCCGCTGCGCGATTGGGACGTCTCGCGGCCGGCGCCGTACTTCGGCTTCGAGATTCCCGACAGCCCGGGCAACTACTGGTACGTCTGGTTCGACGCGCCGATCGGCTACATCGGCTCGACGCGGCAGTGGTGCGAGCGGCACGGCGAGAAGTTCGACGACTGGTGGCGCAGCCCGCGAGACCGAGATCCACCACTTCATCGGCAAGGACATCACCTACTTCCACACGCTGTTCTGGCCGGCCATGCTCAAGACGGCCGGCTTCAGCCTGCCCGACGAAGGTCCACATCCACGGCTTCCTGACCGTCGACGGCGAGAAGATGTCGAAGAGCAAGGGGACGTTCGTCCGCGCGTCGACGTACCTGGAGCATCTCGACCCGGCGTACCTGCGCTACTACTACGCCTCGAAGCTCTCGTCCGCGCGTCGACGACCTCGATCTGAACTTCGACGAGTTCGTCGCCAAGGTCAACGCCGACCTGGTGGGCAAGGTGGTGAACCTGGCCAGCCGCACGGCGAAGTTCGTCGAGACGACGGGCCTGTCGCACGAACTATCCCGACGACGGCGGGCTGTTCGCCGCAGGCCGCCGCCGACGGCGAGGAGATCGCCGAGGCCTACGAAGCCTGCGACTACAGCCGGGCGATGCGGCTGATCATGGCGCTCGCCGACCGGGCCAACCAGTACGTCGAAGAGCGCAAGCCCTGGGAGCTCCGCAAGGACCCGGCCCGCGCCGGCGAGCTGCAGGACGTCTGCACCATCGGCCTGAACCTGTTCCGCCAGTTGGTCGTCTACCTGGCGCCGGTGCTGCCGCGGCTGGCCGAGCAGACCGGCGAGCTCTGCTCGGCGAGCCGATCCAGCACTGGGACGAATCGCAGACGCCGCTGGTGGGCACGCCGGTCGGCAAGTTCGAGCACATGATGCAACGGGTCGAAGAAAAGGACGTCGAAGCGATGATCGAAGCCAGCAAACCAGCCGACGCCCGGCGAGCTCGCTTCAGCGAGCGGCGCGCCTCGTCCGCAACGGAACGATTCGCGGCGACGCCCTCGCCGCCGAGCCGCTCGCCGAGTGCACGATCGACGACTTCGCCAAGGTCGATCTCCGCGTGGCCCGGGTCATCGCGGCCGAAGACGTGCCGAGGCCAAGAAGCTGCTGAAGCTCACGCTCAGCCTCGGCGGCGACAGCACCCGCACGGTGTTCGCCGGCATCAAGGGGGCCTACAAGCCCGAAGACCTCGTCGGCCGGCTGGTGATCTGCGTCGCCAACCTCGCCCCGCGGAAGATGAAGTTCGGCCTCAGCGAAGGCATGGTCACCGCCGGCGGCCCCGGCGGCAAAGAAGTCTATCTACTCTCCCCCGACTCCGGCGCAGTCCCGGGCAGCGGGTGCATTGACTTGCTATTTGCCGACAATCGCCGCGTCTTCCGAGTCGGCAGACGCATGCTGCCACCGATCGACGAACTTTTGATCTTTGTTGGAAAGTTTTTCAATCGGCACGCGAATCGTCCTGCCATCTTTCTTCTCGAGTCAGCGCCTCGGCGCCGTCGAACGATTTCAATCTCGCGGCGACCGTAAACTTGCCGTCCAGGCTCGCCCAAGTGCGCATCCCAGTGGGCGGCGTTCTTTCGGATCGGACGTTGGCTTGCGATTTGGCAATGGGGTTGGACCGAGGTTTGAGCCGCTTCGACGATGGTCCGCGGCGATTGGCTG
>CAWJMT010000033.1:0-5979 GCA_963844035.1 uncultured Gemmatimonadales bacterium | reverse complement strand
TACGGCCCTCGGCCTCGAGGCGCCTCGGCGGAATCTTCATGCGGCCGGCCGCATCCGCTGACGGATGACCGCCGCCAGTTGCTTGTAGCCGTCGAGCTTGCGGAGTGTGATCTGCCCGGTGGCGACGAGACCGAAGAGCAGGATGAGCGCACTGTCCTCGGTCGGCAAGGCGCCCTGCGTCTTCACGCGGCGCCGGAACTCCTCGTTGAGGCGCTCGATCACATTGGTGGTGCGCAGCGTCTTCCACTGCGCCTTGGGGAAGCTGAAGAACGTCAGCAGCTCCGTGCCCCCTTCCTGCAGGCTCTTGACGACGCCGGGACAGCGCTTGCCCCAGACCCGTTCGAACTTCGCCCACGCGGTCTGCGCCGCCTCGGCACTGGCGGCGTAGACGATCGCATGAAAATCCTCCCGCACCTCGGCCAGCGCGTGCTTCGGGGCCTTGCGCTCCATGTTGCGCAGCTTGTGGACACTGCAGCGCTGCACCGCTGCCCGGGGCCACACCGCGGCGACGGCGCGCCGCAGCCCCGCGTGGCCGTCGATGATGGCGAGCAGCGGCGCGTTGAGCCCGCGGGCGCGGAGCCCGTCCAGGCAGCCCTTCCACGCCTCGTAGGACTCGCCCCCGCTGCACAGCTCCAGGGTCAGCAGGACCTTCTGGCCGTCGGCGAGGACCCCGACGACCGCCAGCACCGGCGCGCTGACGACCTTGCCGGCGCTGCGCACCCGCAGCATGAGGGCGTCGAGGTACGCGAAGACGACCTCGCGCTCCGCCAGCGGCTGCGTCAGCCAGGCGTCCAGGCTCCCTTTGAGCGTGGCGACGATCCGCGAGACGGCGCTGCGCGACAGCGGGGCCCCGTGCAGCAGCGGCCCGAGCGCCCCGCGCAGCCGCCGCGTGTTGCCCCCGCCAGGTAGGTGGCCAGCACCGCCGCGTTCACCTCCGGCAGCCGGCGCTGGTAGCGGGGCACCAGCGTCGAGACCCATTCCTTGCGCCCGGCCGGCGTGGTCACCGTGGCCCGCGGCAGGGTCAGCGGCACCGGCCCGGTCGGCCCCGTCAGCGTCCGCTCCTTCGTGCCGTTGCGGTAGCCCCGCCGAGCGGCCTCGCGCTCGTAGCGCTCCGCCCCCAGCGCGCCCGCCAATTCCTCCTCGACCGCCACCTCGATCGCGCGGCGCACGGCGGCGTGGATCAGCTCGCCCAACGTGCTCCGCTCCGGCTCACCTGCGACCTGCGACTTCCTGGTATGCTTGCCCATGGCGCATTCCTCCGGAGGCCGTCCGCCAAGACGGCCCGTGTGTGGTGTACATCTCTCCGGAAGAATGCGCCTTTTCTCTTTTCCACAAAAGTCGGGACACCACCTCTGAACATGTCGGATCCATGCATGCCCAAATACCAGCTATGCCTCGGAACATGGTGTGCAGCCGACTCGATATAAGCGGCTGAGCATAGGGATCGGTCGTAGGGCGTGCCAACGACCCGACCGCCAGCACTCCGGCCGTGGCGGCGTGCCGTTGTTCGGCAGTACCAAGTCCATTCCATAAGCCCTCCTCTACCACGTCAAGTCGCGTAGCGTTCCGGGCCGTCATATCGCGTATCTGGCCCACACGTGGGCTACGCTGAAAGGAGGCGAACGCACGGACAGCGACGTCCAGAGAACGATCAGGCTGTCGTAAGCCCAGCGATGCCGCGAGCGAGTCCAACGCGGCCTCCGGATTAATGCCAAGAGCCTCTTGATACACTCGAAAGGCTTCCATTTCAGCCATGGTGGCGGGCGCATACGAAGGCTGGACGATGGGAGGCGGCCCCACCACAGTGAGAGACTCTGTCGGAATCGCAAAAAGCTGCGCTGCGAACTCCCTTACATGCTCGGCACTCTGAGGATCCGCGGGTAGGCTCGCACTGGTCGCGATGCACCTAATCTGACCGGAGTCAGGTTCAACGCCCAGTCGGTCTCGAAGTCTGCGGATCAGCATGGCGATCTCGGTGCCGCGTGCCCCACGGTACGTATGCGCCTCATCCAGTACAAGAGTAAAGACGTTTTCCCTCGATTCACGGAGCCATTGCCTGGTTAACGCGAACATGTGCTTCTCAAGGGGCCGAACAAGCATGTATTCGAGCATCGAATAGTTGGTTACCAGGACATCGGGGGGCGCGTGCTGCATGTCCCAGCGGCAGAGCATCTCGGGCCCTCCAACGCGTGGCCAGCCGCCCATTTCCCGCTCACGCTCCGGCATGTCATTCCAAGAAGTTTCATTGGCTATGCGGGCGTTTCGCCAATCGCTCACCCGGTTGTTGTTAGACCAGTGCCCCGTGGGGAGCGTGCCGCTTGTATACACACCAAAGTGAATCGTATTCCCATTCAAATGAGTACGCTGCCACTGCTCGGACTCTTGACTCCCGAGGATGCGTCGCAACCGACGAATCTGATCATTGGCTAGCGCATTCATCGGATACAAAACCATCGCACGAACTGCCGGGCGTCTTCCCGGAGCTTCGTTGATGCGTGATGGTCGCCAGGCACCGTGGGGGGTGGGCTCACCATGAACCAGAGGACCGCGTGGAGCAGGCCAGATACGTGCCTCACGCAGAATTCGTGCGAATATTGGCAGAAAGAATATCTCCGTTTTACCTGAGCCAGTCCCCGTGGCTACAACTAGGTTCGGTGCGTCGCCAACGGACGCTATCAGAGCCCGCTCCTGGTGAATCCAGAGCGGTCTCCTCGCCACGGCAGAACCAAAGCCAATCAGGTCAACAAGCTCCACCGGCAGGTGGTCCGGAATCTCACTGCAGATCTCGCTCAACATGCGGCCGTCCGGATAAGCCGGGGTGCTCTCCAGGAATGGGACCTGCGCGACGGAGCCGGGGCGCGAAAGCCCCTCTGTGCCAGGATGAGTGAGACAGTGCCTACCCCCGAAATTACTGATGAGGGCGAGACGGGATGACTCCATGGACGCGCAGGTGGCGGTAGTGGCGGAGGACGTGCAGGTGGTCGCGAAGCCGCGGCGGCGGACGTACACGGCGGAGTACAAGCGGCGCATTCTGAAGGCGGCGGACACCTGCACGACGCCGGGAGCGGTGGGGGCGTTGCTGCGGCGCGAGGGACTGTACTCGTCACATCTGGTGGTGTGGCGCCGGGCCCGGGGGCGCGGCGAGCTAGCGGCCCTGACCCCGAGGAAGCGCGGGCGCAAGCCGACCCCGGTCGATGCCCGCGACCGGAAGATCACCGAGCTCGAGCGGCAGCTGGCGGAGATGTCCGGGCGGGCGGAGCGGGCCGAGGCCCTGGTGGATGCCCAAAAAAACTTGGCGGCGCTGCTCGGCCGGCCGGGGGCGAGCGCGCGGTCATGATCGCCCTGGTCGAGGAGCGCGGTGTTCAGCTCGGCATCGCCCCGCTGTGCGCGGCCCTGGGGCTGGCCCGCGCCACGTTCTACCGACGGCGGGGCGGCCCGCCGCCCGGGCCAACGGCCCCGCGAGAGCGGCGCCCGCCCCGCCAGGCCCTGGCGGGGACGGAGCGGGACGGCGTGTTGGCCCTGCTGCACGAGGCGCGGTTCGTCGATCTGCCGCCGGCCCAGGTCTGGGCCCAGGTGCTTGATGCCGGCCAGGTCCCGCCGTGTTCGATTCGCACGATGTACCGGGTGCTGGCGGCCAACGCCGAAGTGCGCGAGCGCCGCAACCAGCTCCGGCACCCGGCGTACCACAAGCCCGAGCTGCTCGCGACGGGGCCCAATCAGGTCTGGAGCTGGGACATCACCAAGCTGCTGGGGCCGGTCAAGTGGACCTACTACTACCTCTACGTCCTGCTCGATATCTTCAGCCGCTCCGTCGTCGGCTGGCTCCTGGCTCGCCAGGAATCGGCGGCCCTGGCCAAGGTGCTGATCACCGAGAGCTGCGAGCGCCAGCGCATCACCCCGGACCACCAGCTCACCATTCATGCCGACCGCGGCCCGTCGATGACCTCGCAGCCCGTGGCCCTGCTGCTGGCGACCCTGGGCGTGGTGCCGTCCCACTCCCGCCCCCACGTCTCCAATGACCACCCCTTCTCCGAGGCGCAGTTCAAGACTCTCAAGTACCGGCCGGACTTCCCGGATCGGTTCGGCGCCTACGAGGATGCCGAGACGTTCGGCCAGCAGTTCTTCCCGTGGTACAACCGCGAGCATCGTCATGGCGCCCTGGGCCTAATGACGCCCCACGATATGCACTACGGCCTGGCCGCGGCCAAGTGGCAGCAACGCGCCGCGGTCCTGCGCGCCACCTATGCGGCCCACCCGGAGCGCTTCCCACGCGGGGTGCCAGTCCCGCCGCCGCTGCCGACCGCGGCGTGGATCAACAAGCCTCCCGCGGCACCGGCGCTTGCCGTGCCAGAGGGGATCGGCTCATGACGGCTGCTCACAAATTTCCGATGCCGACTGTCTCATCCCCCTTGACAACTTCCGAGCAGCGCCTGTCGTTCGGCCGCCAGGTCGGGGTGACTCAGCTTGTAAGCCGTTCCCAGATAGCTGATGAGACTGTCGCGCAGATGGCGGGCAGCTTCGTATGGAGTGACCATCTGCTAGCGCACCTCCTTAGGAGTTGAAACTCGAGTTCTCGGTCGGGACACGGATAGGATCAGCTTCCGCCGTGGCAGCACAGGACCCAGGGGAGGCGGGGGCAGCGCTCGTTCTGCAACGTCACTCCCGCGTGTCCGTGTAGCCGCGCGGCCAGGCCCACCCGTACCCCCACCTCCAATAGACCGGGAGCCACGGGTTGCCGCTGACACGAACACTCCAATACAGGAGGGCCGCCAGCGCGCGCCCCCCGTGATCCGTGACGCACTCGCGGAACAGCGCATCCGTCACCCGGCGCTCCTCGGCGCTCCCGCCGCACCAGTACGCCATGTCGTGTTCGACGCAGCAGGATTGCCAGGGGCCATCGGGCGAAAGCGTGCAGCCGTCCGTAGTGAACGGATACGAAGGCTCCTGCCCCGTGCGTTGTAGGCACACGCCCCGCGCCTCCTCCGCCCAGTGCCTGAGCTCCGCCTCGTCGTGCCCGCCGATGGTATTGATCGTCGGCACGCAACCCGTGGCCAACAACGCCAATCCGACCGCGGCCGGCGAAGCGATCCAAAACCGGAGGCGCGATCGGACGAACACGCTTGGAGCGCGTGGAGAACCGAGTCACCGCGAACGAGCCGACCGGCGCTGGCTCGCCGACTCGCCCCTCGAGCTCACGCTCGGGGTTCGCAAACATGTCCTGCACGGTCTTGGCCATTCGACCCACCTGGACGCCGTCGACCAAGCGATGGTCGACGGTCATGCACAGCGTGATCACCCTGGCCACCGTCACCTGACGATCCACCACGGTCGGCCGTTCCCGCAGGGCGCCGATCGCGATCACGAGGGGCACGCGGGAATAGGGCACCAGCGGTGCAAACGCCACCTCGAGCCCCAGCGAGCCGATGTTCGTGATCATCACGCTGCCGAACGGATCGCGCGGCGTGCCGTGCAGCGGCGTCCACAGCTTCAGCGTGTATGAGAAGAACCCTGACAGGCGCAGCAGCGGTCCCGCGAGGACGCCCGGCAGCGCGCCCATCAGCCCCTTCATCCGCTTGAAGGCGACATCCCCGTCCCGCCGAATCCGGGCCACGTCCGCCTGCAGCTCGGCGGCGATCGTCTCGACGGACTTCGTGTCGGCCTGCCGGATCGTCGTGCCCGACAGATCCTGTCCGAGCGGGTCCGTCGCGACCTGGAAGAAGAGATCCACGGTCCGTCTCGGATAGAGCCGGCCGAACCGGAGCACGCAATTGATCTCGGGATGCCGCCGCAGCGTCTCCGCCACGACCTTCCCGACGAAGGACGACAGGGTGACGCGGGTCTCCGTCCGGGCGCTGAGCGTGGCCAGATAGGCCAGCGCGGGCTCGGCGTTGACCTCGAGCATCAGATAGATGCTGGCGTCGGTCGCGGTCCGCCATGTCCCGATGGCCACTTTTCGCCAACTCGTGATCGTGAGCGGCG
>CAWJMT010000032.1:0-65165 GCA_963844035.1 uncultured Gemmatimonadales bacterium | reverse complement strand
GCAGCGGCAGTGGCCATTTCATGGTACGCCTCGCGCCGGCGGGTGAGCGTGTTGGCGTAGTTGATCCCCGCATCGAACAGCGTGTACTCCTCGATGGCGCCGCCCCGGCGCGGGCTGACGAGGGCGGAGAACGCAGCCGAGTGGATCCACACCTCCTCGAAGCCGTCGCCATCCAGGTCCACGACCTCCGCCGCGAGCCCTTCACCCGCCCGCAGCTCACCCTCGGCGGCGGCGAGGTTGCGCCAGATCGCGTCGCGCAGGTGCGGCAGGTACAGACCGCCGAACACACCGTGCCAATAGGCGTCGTTGCACTCGGCGCGGCCGATCGCCCGCCGGGCCCCGGCGGGATTGCCGCGCGCGCGGCACAGCGCCGAGAGGGCCTGCGCCTTCTTGTGCATCCGGTTCGACTCCGGATACTTGACGAAGAAGTTTTTCCAGTGCGCGCCCCGGACGATGGCGCCGTCCGGCCCGGCGACGCGCTCTTCCCCCAAGTCGCGTTCGACGTTCGCGAGTCGCGCCGCCGCCCGGGGTGGCAGCGACCAGGCCTCCATCTCGCGGTAGGACGCGGTCGAGAGGTAGGCGATCCCGCCCGACGGTACGGCGCCGAGCGCGGTTGCGAGCGTGGAGAGCCGCACCTCGCCGGTGGCGAACAGGGCGCCCATGGTGTCGAGGAACTGAGTGAGCCAGCCCCGCTCGTACACCCATTGCTTGGTCCCGGGCCATCCGCCGAACTTCTCGCCGTCATCCACCAGTACGGCCAGCCGCCGGCCCGCGGCGTGGAGATCGCGCAGGTACGCCGCGGTGGCGGCCGGTGGCTGGAACGGCACGAGGTAGCGGAGCCGCTCGTCGATCGGAAACAGCGCGAGTCGCTTGCCGTCGCTTTCGGTCCAGAAGGGCGCGTGCAACGCGTCGCGCTCGAATCCGTTCACCAGGAAGTGCCGGTCATCGACCAGCGCGAAGCGTATGCCCGCCATCGCCAGGTCGGCGGCGAGATCGGGCTCCCACACCCGCTCCGTGAGCCACAACCCGGTGGGCTCCACGCCGAACCGCCGCTGGATCGCTTCACGCATCCACGCCAGCTGCTCGAGGCGATCCTGACGGGGCAGGGCCGCGAGCACGGGCTCGTAGAACCCGGACGACAACAGCTCCACCCGGCCATCGGCGGCGAGCCGTCCGATCTGATCGAGGTACGCGCCGTCGTGGGCTTCCAGCCATTCGAGCAGCGGGCCCGACATGTGGAGTGCGATCGGCAGGAACTCCCGCTCGCGGAGACGCTCGAGGAACGGCCGATATACGTCCTGGACGTGCTGCTCGAAGACGTGATCGAAATTGCCCACCGGCTGATGGAAGTGGACGCCGAAGACGAAATGGAGCGGGTCCAGCTAGGCGCCCTCCGCGAAGCCGAGCCGCCGCGCCACTTCACGGGGAGCCTTCGCTCTTAGCGAATAGAACGCGGTTTGAACGTCGAAGGGGATCGACAGGTGCAGCAGGTAAAACAGATCCGCGAGATCGCAGACCGCGCTGGATCCGTCGCTCGATCGGTCGTGCTCGAGCGCCCCCACGGCTCGCAACAGCGCGCGACCCGCGACGTGGGGCAGGTCCACAGCACCAGTGGACAACTCCGCGACCTCGGGCGGAGTGAAGCGGCGCGCAATGATCTCACGCCGCAGCGCCCCCGTGACGGCCAACCGCTGGCGCTCGGGAAGATCGGCCAGCGTCAGCCGTCTCGGAGCCGGCGTGTCGGACGACGCCACGTCAATCGTCAGCTGCCCGGCGCTCTCCCGCGTCACCGCGGCTCGAACGGCGTGCTCGCGCCCGGTGCGGCGGGATGTGAGTTGCAGCCAGTCTCCCTCGCTCTGGATTGCGTAGCCGCCGACTTGCTCCTGCGCTTCGGCCGTCACGTGACGTAAGCAAGCGTATCCAGCGGCCACCCGCAGCGGCGCCGGCACCTTGGGCTTCACACTGGTGAGGTACAGCGTGCGCCCGCTCCCGACGCTGGGATCATTGCTCTCAGCCTTCGCCAGGCGCTCGAGCAGGCCGGCTTCGAGTTGTGCCGAGCCTGCTCCGGCCAGCTCGATGGCGCGCGCGGCGTAGCGCAGCACCTGCATCGCTTCGATTCCGGCGATGTCGTCGAAGAACCAGCCACACGATGTGAACATCCGCAGTGCGTTGCGCTCGAGCTCGAGCAGCTCTCTGGCTCGCACCGTGGCGTCGCCCTTCCCGAGGGCAGGGATGCGCTCCCGCAGCCAGGGGCCGATCGCCGTACCATCGCTCGCGACCACGCTGCCGTAGGCATCCCGCGTCGCCCAGGGGTCGCCGAGCAGGGCGTGACCCTCGCGCTCGAACACCGCGTGCAGCTCGCCGGCGAGCCAATCCAGGCCCTGCCGCAGCGGGGCGCGCCAGCGCTGGTTGGTGGGACGCTCGGGCGCGATCCGGCAGCCGCAGTCGGCGCGCCATCGCTCCACGCCATGCGGGCAGCTCCAGGCGCTGGGCGCGACGATGTGAACCTCCTGCTCCGGCGGGTGACGTGCGAGAAACGCCGCGAAGTTTTCGACGCGTGCGTGGCGCCGCTCCAGCTCGCCCAGCAGCCACGCCAGCGCCACCTCTCCAAAACGGTGGTGGTGGCCGAAGGTCTCCCCGTCGGTCGCGACCGCCACCAGGCGGCGACCCCGGTCGGGGGCGAGGAGCCGCTCCGCCCACTGCTGCGCGTTGCGAATCAAGCCGCCGAACGCCACGTCGTGCGAGATGCCGCCATCGTACACGAACAGCGCGATCGTTCGGCCACCGGTGGTGCGGTACGTTCCGGGAGATCCATGGGCCGGTGCCTGTTCCACCTGGTGCGGCGCGAGAATGGTGAACCGGATCCCTTCGGCCGCGAGGACATCGAGCGTCTCCGCATCGACGGCCGTTTCGGGCAGCCACATCCCGGCGGGCTCACGCCCGAAGCGGCGCCGGAAGTCGGCGATCCCCCAGCGGACCTCCGTCACTTTGTCGCGCCGCGAGGCGAGGGGGAGAATGGCGTGGTGGTAGGGCATGGCGATGGCGCCGCCGTGGCCGTGGCGGGCACTGCTCACGCGATCGGCTTCGAGCACGGCGCCGTACGTGGCGGGCGCGTGCCGCTCCATCCACTCGAGCAGCGTCGGACCGAAGTTGAAGCTGATCGATGCGAGCGTATTGACCACGCTCGCGATCCGTCCGTCAGGGGCGTAGCGGCGGGCGGCCACCACGGCGCGGTAGCATTCCCGCTCGATCCGCTCGTTCCAGTCGTGAAACGGTGCCGCCGACGGCTCGGTCTCCACTTCGTCGAGCCACGGATCTTCGCGGGGAGGCTGGTAGAAGTGACCGTGGATGACGACCGAGCGGTGCGCGGCGGTCACACGCTCAACGCCGCAGCCACGCTCGTGAGGATGTCCGGGAACAGGTTGTCCCGGTGCGACAGCTCCTCGGCAAGCCGCTGTCCGGTCTCGAGGGAGCCGCCCGGCGCCAGCGCGGCGACCAGACGCTCCGCGTCGTGGCAATGCAGCTCGAAGCGGCGGATGCCGTAGTCCGCCACGACCCCGGTGGAAACGATGAACTCCCAGTCGGAGGCCTGCGCCAGCAGCAGCGCGCGCGCCGCCTGCGCGAGCACGGGCCGCGCCGCGGAGGAAGCGAGCGCCGCGGGAGCCAGGTCCCAGAACATGTCCTCGAGCGCCCAGAGGCGGTGCCACATCCACGCCGTGCGATCGTTCAACCACATGCTGTGGTCACCGTTGGCGCCCCACGATCCTTCCGCCAACCGCAGCGCGGCTCGGGGGGCATGGTCCTCGAGATGCTTGCGCGCGGTCACCGGACGCACGGCGGTCTGCTGCGCCAGGCGCCGGTACATCGCGCCCAGGAATTCCACCCCTTCGAACCACCAGTGCCCGTACAGTTCCGTGTCGAACGGCGCCACCACCACTCCGTTTCCTCGCCGTCCGGAATTCGGAGTGACGGTAGCGAGCAGGTGCGCGAAGTGAGCCGCATGGTCGGCGGCGCGCGCGAACGCGGTGGCCGGCTCATAGGGTCGCTTGGCGCCGAGATCCACGTTGGGCCCGCTCACCCGCCAGAACTTCAGGCCGCCGGGCCAGCGGATCTTGTGAAACTCGAGATACCACTCGTCCCCCGGATACCCGCGGTCCCGGCTCCAGATCTGCATTGACGAGTCGGGATCGCGCACCAGGGCCGCGACCGACTTCCCGGCGCGAATCGGCGAGACGCGATACGTCTCATACGGCGAGCGGGCCGGCTGCCCTGCCGGACGGGACAATTCCTCGTGTCGCTCCTCGTCGGTCTGCGCCGCTCCCACGGGAACGCCGCTATAGCCCGCGAGCACGCCGCCCGCCCGCGCGACGTGCGCGTCGGTGAAGAAGTAGCGGAACCCGGCATCGGCCAGGTGTTCCTCGGTGCCGCGGCGGACGAGCGCTTTCCCGGGACGCGGGCCCCAGACCCCGCGCGGCCGATAGGCGCATTCGGGAACCCAGCACCCCACCGGATCACGCCCGAACAGCCGCTGGTGCTCGCCGCGTCCCACCGCGAGTTGCAGGCGAATGCTCTCGTCCCGGCCGAGCAGCGGCAGGTAGCCATGCGTCGCGGCCGACCCGATGATCTCGAGGCGTCCCTCCTGCTCGAGCTTGCGAAACGCGGTGACGATGTTGCGATCGATCGCGTGGAATCGCGCCTGCAGCTTGCAGAACCGCTCTCTCCAGAACCCCACCAGCGGGAGCAGCGAATCGCCCCCCGTCGGGAGGGCCTTGCTGGCATCGTCACACGCGGCGAGCCGCTGGGCGAAGAACGCGTCCATCTCGCGCCCGAACCCGGGATCGTCGAGCTGGTTCGCGAGCACGGGCGTGAACCCGATCGTGACCGGAGCGGGAACGCCCGCGGCCGCCAGCCCGTCGAGCGTCTCGAGCAACGGGAGGTAGGTGTCGAGGGCTGCCTCACATAGCCAATCGCTTCCATGCGGCCAGCGGCCGTGGTTCAGCACGTATGGCAAGTGGCTGTGCAGCGCGAGCACGAAATCCACTGGACTGGTCTTCACGACGACACCAGGCGCTCGCGCAGTGCGCGACGGTACAGCTCGAGATAGTGCTTGGCGGAATTATCCCACCCGAACTGCTGCTCCATGGCCCCCCGGATCAGCGCCTGCCAGGGCGCCTTGGTGTGGTAGCGGTCGATCGCCTGCTTGACGGTCGCGAGCAGCGCTTCGGGCGTGTATTCATCGAACAACAGCCCGGTGGTCCCGTCGGCGATGCTGTCCGCCAGGCCGCCGACGCGCCGGCCGATCGGGATGGTCCCGTAGCGCTGCGCCCGCATCTGTGTCAGCCCGCACGGTTCGTACAGCGACGGCATCAGCAGGACGTCGGCACCCGCCAGGAGACGGTGCTCCAACCGGTCGGTAAAGTTGAATTCGACGGCGATGCGGTGTGGCGCGTCGAGCGCCAGGGCGGCAAGCGCGCGCTCGTAGCGGCGCTCGCCCGACCCGAGGAACACGAACTGCACGTCCTCCATGGCGAGCAGGTCGCCGCCGAGCACGATGTCGAGCCCTTTTTGGGCGACGAGACGGGCGCTCATGCCGATCACGGGGGTGCGCGGCTGCTGCGGCAGGCCACGGGCCTGTTGCAGGGCTGCTTTGCAGCTGGCCTTTCCCGACAGGTCACCGGCCGAGTAGGGAGCGGCGATAGCGGGGTCGTTGGCCGGGTTCCACGCCGTGGGGTCGATCCCGTTGAGGATTCCCACCAAGCGATCGCCGAGACCGATGAACGGCTCATGCAAGCCGAAGCCGCCTTCCTGCGTGCACAGCTCCCGCGCATGCGTCGGGCTGACGGTGACCGCGACATCGCAGAACGCGAGGCCGCCCTTCAATACGTTCATCCGGCCATACCACTCGAACACATCCGACGTATAGAGCTCCGGCCCGATCCCCAGGTCGGCCAACGTCTCGGGGGGAAAGTGTCCCTGGAACCCGGCGTTGTGGACCGACAGCACCGCGGCGAGGCGATCGTGGTACGGCTGCCCCGCGAAGGCGCGGCGCAGGAACACCGGCGCGAGCGCCGTATGCCAGTCATGCGCGTGCAGCACTTCGGCGTCGGGAGCGATCTGCGGCAGCACGGTCAGCGCGGCCAGGCAGAAGAACGCGAACCGGCGGGCGTTGTCGGGATAGTCCGCGTCGTCGGCGCCGTAGATCCCGTCGCGATCGAAGAACTCCTGGTGCTCGATCAGGAACACGTGCGGCTTGCCTTCGACTTCGGGGATGCGATACAGCCAGGCCTGCTCGGTGCGGAGTCCGAGGGTGACGCTGAACGGCCCGACGCGCTCCAGATCGGGCGCGGTATTGCGCACCGCCCGGTACAGCGGCAGCACCACCACAGTCGGCTGCCCGGCGACGGCCTGGAAGGTGGCGAGGCCGTTCACCGCCTCGCCGAGGCCGCCCGTGCGCGCGAGGGGCCAGTACTCCGCGGTCAGATGGACGACGGAGACGCCCTTGTCGCCGGGGCGCACCTGCGGGCCCACCGCCGCTGGATTCTTGCGGCGGGGACGTCCCGAGCGGGCTACAGAGGACTTACGTTGTGAAGGAACGGAGCGGACCCTTCATTCATGCTGATGGTGGATCATCCGGTGGCAGCTCGCGCCGCATCACGGGGACGTAGTACCGCGTCGCGTATTCCCGGACCATGCGCTGCGCCGTAAACCGCAGTCCGGCCGCGCGCAGGGCGCCCTTCATCTTTTCCGTCCAGTATATCGGGACACCGCGCGCATCCCGGGCGTAATATAGAGGGACGATCTGCTCTTCGAGCAGCCGGTACAGCTGCTCGGCATCCGCGGCGTCGCCGTCCTCCCCGGGCGTCGCCGGCGGGATGACCCACCCGTTTCCGCCGTCGTACCCCTCGGCCCACCAGCCATCGAGCGTGCTGAGCTGCGGCACGCCGTTCAGCGCCGCTTTCATCCCGCTCGTTCCTGAGGCTTCGAGGGGGGGGCGGGGCATGTTCATCCACAGGTCGACGCCCTGGACCAGGCGGTGGGCGAGGTGCATTTCGTAATCCTCGACGAAGGCGATCCGGCCCTCGAACCGGGGGTCCCGGGACATCTGATAGACCCGCTGCAACACGTGTTTCCCGGGTTCGTCCGCGGGGTGCGCCTTGCCGGAGAACACGATCTGGACCGGCCGCCACGGGTTCACCAGCAGCCGCTGCAAGCGGTCCACGTCCCGGAACAGCAGGTCGGCGCGTTTGTAGGTCGCGAACCGCCGCGCGAACCCGATCGTGAACGCGCGCTCGTCCAGCAGCGTGCCGGCGCCCACCAGGTGCAGCGCCTCCTTCCATTGATCCGTCCAGCGGCGCCGCGCCTCGTCACGGATCGCCCGCAGCATTGCCATCTTCATCCAGGCGTGCACCAACCAGACCTTCCCGTCGTCCAGCGTGAGCACGCGATCCCACAACCCGGGCTCATCCAGCCGCGTCATCCAGTCGTCCCCGAGATGCGCATTGAGCAGGCCGCCCATATGGTGGGACATCCAGGTGGTGAGGTGCACGCCGTTGGTGATGTGCCCGATCGGGATCTTGGCGGCGTCGCGATGCGGCCACATCGCGCTCCACAACCGGCGCGACTCCTCGCCGTGTGCCCGCGACACGCCGTTCACGCAGCGCGACAGGCGGATCGCGGTGACCGCCATATGGAACCGGCCCCGCTCTTCACCCGGGTGGTGTCCCAGATCGAGCAACGCGTCGCGGTCGATGCCCATCTCCTCCCAGATCGGTCCGATGCACTCCTCGACCTGAGCGCGTGAGAACGCATCGTGGCCGGCCGGCACCGGCGTGTGGGTGGTGAACAGGCTGTCGGCCCGCACCCGAGGAACCGCGTCGGCGAACGACACCCCCTGCGTCATCAGCTCGCGCAGGCGCTCGATCAACATGAACGCGGGATGCCCTTCGTTGGCGTGCCATACGGCGGGAGCGTGACCCAGGGCGCGGAGCACGCGCACGCCTCCGGTGCCGAGGATCCACTCTTGCCGCAGCCGCAGATCGAGCCCGCCTCCGTACAGCCGGTGCGACAACGCCCGGTCTGCGGGGTCGTTTTCTTCGAGGTCGGTATCGAGCAGGTACAGCGGTACCCGGCCGACCATCATGCGCCACACCCCGACGCCGACGTCGCGCCCCGAGGTTCGTAGCCGCACGACCCACGGCTCGCCACCCGGGCCGTGCACGCGCTCGAGCGGCATGAACGCAGGATGGAAGGTTTCGGCCGCGTCCTCCTGCCAACCATCCGACCGGACCCGCTGGTCGAAGTAGCCCTGGGTGTACAGCAGCCCGACGCCTACGACCGGCACGCCGAGATCCGACGCGGTCTTGCAGTGGTCCCCCGCCAGCACGCCCAGGCCGCCCGAATAAATCGGCACCGAGTTGTGCAGGCCGAATTCGGCGCAGAAGTAGGCGACGGTTCGTCCCTCGAGCCCTGCGAACTGCTGCGCGAACCAGGTCTGTGCCCCCGAGGCTTCGCGGGCGGCGGCGGCCACCGCGGCATCGTACAGTCGCAGGAACTCCGGATCCCCCGCGCGCGCCACCAGTGCGTCAGGATGAACGCGCCGGAGCACCTCGATCGGGTTGTGCCGCGTCAGCGTCCACAAGGGGTAGTCGATGGCGCGGAACAGCGCGCGCGCCCGGCGGCTCCAGCTCCAGGAAATATTCGAAGCGAGTGCCGGCAGGGCGCTGATGCGCTCCGGTAGCTGAATTGTCGGAGGGGGCGATGAGCTCATAGGGCATGCAAGCTAAGGGGGGCCTGCACCAGTCGAGTAGGGGCGCGGGATGCCGCGCCCCCACTACGGTTTCTGCAGGCGCTTGAGAAGCTGAATCTGCCCCGCGTGGTACAGATCGTGGGACGCGATGCCGTAGATCGTGGCGACATTGGTCCATTTGGATCGCCAGGCCCGGGCGGCGAGGCGCGCTGCGGGGAACCGCGCGATGGCGTTCCGCAGCAGGCGGTGTTCGTCCCGGAGCAGCGCCAAGTCCAGCTTCCAGGACCGGGCGTCGGGGGTCGCAGGCAAGGCGAACCAGTTGCTTCCCTTGCGCGGGAATGCGGCTTCGGCGTCGCGGGTGAGTCGCCGCCGCACGATGTACTTCCAATACGCGGTATGGAGCACGATCTCCCAGATGTTGTGCCGGCCGCGCCGCGGCCGCCAGAGCGCTTCCGCGACGCTCACGCCCCGCAGTGCGCCCGCGAGCGGCGTGCCGTGCCAGGCGCGCCGCTCGAACGCCTGATCGTACAGGGCGAGCAGCAGCGCGGTGGTTGCACGATCACGTGATGCCATGGACGTCCACCTTTCCGGCCACCACGCAAACGGCCGGCATCACCGTGCCGGCCGAGTTGCTGACCTCTGACAGCTGACTGCCGACAGCTGATGGTGCCTTACCGCGACCGCAGCCTGCTCAGCAGCCGGATCATCTCGAGATACAGCCACACGAGTGCGACCATGATGCCGAAGGCCGCGTACCACTCCACGTACTTTGGCGCACCCGCACCCGCCGCCTGCTCGATGAAGTCGAAGCTCAGGGCCAGATTCAGGGCCGCCACGACGATCACCACCAAGCTGAAGACGATCCCAAGCGTTCCGCCTCCGCCGAACACGAACGGCACGGTCACGTGGAACAGCGACAGAATCATGGTGACGATGTAGAGCAACGCGATCGCCCCGGTGGCGGCGACGACGACGGTCCGGAACTTGTCGGTGACCTTGATGAGCCCCGTACGATAGGCGACGAGCATGGTGACCAAAACGGCGAAGGTCAGCGCGACCGCCTGGATCACGATGCCCTTATAGCGTGCCTCGAGCAGCGCTGACAGGCCGCCGATGGCCAGGCCCTCGAGCATCGCGTAGATCGGCGCGGTCACCGGCGCCCACTCCTTCTTGAAGACCGTGACCATCGCGGCGATGAAGCCGCCGAACACGCCGCCGATCATCCACGGCGCCACTGCCTCGACGCCGCCGTGCGCCACCTGGCTCCACACCCACGCCGCCGGCACCACCAGCAGGAAGGTCAAGAACGCCGTCTTGTTGACGGCGCCTTCCACCGTCATCGCGTCGCCCGACTGGATCTGGCCGGGGCGGCCGAACTGCTCAAGCGCCTTCGTGCTCAACACAGGATTCGTCGATTTCATGCTCGCTTCCGGAAAAGGGTTGTGCGCGTGTCTAAGTATAACGAGTCCGTGGCCGGCGTCGGCCGGTTCATTGCCACCCGACCGGCGCCCCGCGATTCTGACGCTCGAGCCACACCATGAGCGGCTGGAAATAGTCGATGAGCGCCGTGGCGTCCATCTCGCGCTTGCCCGTGAGCGCCTGAAGCGCCTCGGGCCACGGGCGGCTCGCGCCAAGCTGCAACATCGCGCCGAGACGCTTTCCCGCTTCTTTACTCCCGTAGAACGAGCAGCGGTAGAGTGGCCCGCTGTAGCTCGCGCTATTGCACAACGCGCGGTAGAACTGGAACTCGAGCACCTGCGCGAGGAAATAGCGCATGTACGGGACGTTCCCCGGCACGTGGAACTTGGCGCCCGGGTCGAAGTCGGTCGGCTTGCGCGCGCCGGGGGGCATCACGCCGCCATATGACCCGCGCAGCTGCCACCAGCGCGTCGTGTATTCGGCCGGCGTCACCTTGCCCGCGAATACCTCCCAACGCCACTTGTCGATCGTGATCCCGAACGGGAGAAACGCGACGTGATCGAGCGCCAGGCGCAGCAGCTGGAGCGTATCGCCGGACGGAGCGGGGACGGAATCGAGCAGCCCGATTTGCTGCAGGTAGCGCGGCGTGACCGAGAGCGCGATCGCGTCGCCGATCGCTTCGTGGAAGCCGTCGTTGGCGCCGTTCTGATAAAGGAACGGCTGATCCTTGTAGGCCCGGAAGTAGAAGTCGTGACCGAGCTCGTGGTGGATCGTGCGGAAATCCTCCTCCGTTTGCTCGGTGCACATCTTCACGCGCAGGTCGCTCAGGTCGTCGATGTACCACGCGCTCGCGTGGCACACGACGTCGCGGTCGCGCGGTCTCGAGAACTGGGATCGCTCCCAGAACGTCGCCGGCAGGGAATCAAAGCCGAGCGAGGTGTAGAACCGCTCGCCCATGCGGAACATCTCGAGCGGGGTGGCATTGCGCGCTTTCAGGATCGCGCTGAGATCGACGCTCGCACCGGCGCCCGCCCCCGGCGCCGCAGCCGGCAGCGCGATGTCCGCGATGTTGCTCCAGTTTTGTCCCCACATGTTGCCGAGCAGCTGCACCGGGAGCATGCCGTTGGGCGGCACGAGCGCGGAGCCGTACCGTGCGACCAGCTGGCGCCGCACATAGGCGTGCAGCTGGACGTACAGAGGGCGGACCTGCGTCCAGAGCTTGTCCACCACGGCGACGAACGAATCGGGCGGCATGTCGTACCCCGCGCGCCACATCGCGCCGGCGTCGGCAAAGCCCACGTGACGGGCGCCGGCGTTCGCGAGCGTCACGAACCGGGAGTAGCGATCCCGCATCGGTGCGCCGACCGCTTGCCACCCGGTCCACGCGTCGAGCAGCGAATCGGGGTTGCGAGATTGCGCCAGGAAACGGGATAGCTCGTCCAGGTTGCGGCACGCCGGCTTGCCGTCCGCGCCCGGCTTGCAGTATTGGCCGCGGCCGTAGTCGGCGCTCATGCCGGCGGCCAGTCGGGCCATCTCGGCGGCTTGCGCGGAATCGGCGGGAGCGGGCGCGGGAAGCTGCAGCTTGAGGAGCACAAAGCGGCGCCGCACGTCAGGCGGCAGGACCGCGCGGTCGAACTTCCGTGCCCGCTCGACCAAACGTTTCAGCGCGGCAGCGAAATCCGCCTGTGCCTCGGCCGCCAGGATCTCGGTGTCGTGGGTGATGTAGTTCTCGCTGATCCAGCCCGCCCGGCTCGCCGTGACGTTCCTGATCACCAGCTCGCGCTCGGCGGCGTCGAGAAAGCGCCGGGCGGCGGCGACGGTACTGTCCGCTGCGGGCGCCTGGGCGGACAGAGGCGGGGCGATGCTCGCCAGGACGAGAATCGTGAGGCAACGACGGATACCCAAACTCATCGCACCGTCTCCGTTATTCGTTGGGGGTTGCTGAAAATGCAGCGGAACCGGGCAGCCGCTAGGGCGCCGGGTAGCTCAGGGGACCAGCCGCGTGGTGAGCGTCACGACGTAGGCAGCGGGATCAATGGATCCGGGCGCCGCAGGGTAGGGGTCGAGCTTCACGAGGCGCAGCTCCGCGCGGCCGACCGGGATGGCATGTGGCTCGACGCTGGTGTGTAGCACGCTCTCTTTGGAATCGCCGTTCAGGGGCGCGATCTCCAGCAGGACGGCGCCGTCGCCTTCCCAAACGCAGACGACGCCCGTCGGGCAGCGCGAGTCGTCGACCACCCGGTGGAACCGCATCCACAGGCCCAGCTCGGTGATCGCGGCGCTTTCACCGACGCGCAGCGTGAATTCGTCGCCCAAACCGGGCGCGGCGGCGGAATTACATCCCGCGAGGACCGCAATGAGGCCAAGAATCGCCAAACGCATGGTTCTTGATACACGCTTCCCGGCCAACCGGTGCAGATCGGCCCTCACATCCTAGTGCCAGGTGAGGCCGAGGCCCGAGTTCGAAGATGTTCAGACGGTGAAGTCTGTGTCGACCGAGACGCCTCCGCTGTGCACTGCCACGGATGAGCTGGCCAGGGTGTTCATGTAGGGGACCAGAGACATGTTGCGGCCCACGCGGAACTCGTATCCGGCGCCAAGCGAGATAGCTCGGCGCCGTCGCCGTCGAGCTCATCCCCGCCATCGTCCAAAGCCGCGGCATACGTCATCCCGCCGAGACCGACCTTCAGGTAAAATGCGCCCGTCGCGCTCGGGTACCAGAGGGCACGACGAACCAAACCCGGTGGCTTCGTTCAGGTGGTGATCGATCCGTCTGAAAACGATGATGTCCGGTGAGTTCACCCACCAGTTGGTCTCGACCCCGAGGAGGAAGTGCGCGATCAGGGTGCCGCCGAGTCGGAGATAGCCGGTACCGCCCTTGACCGTTCGTCGCTGCACAGGTCACAGTCGAATCCTAGGTGACCCGCCCCCCAGTCCGAAGACCGATCCAGAACCCCTTGCGATCGTTGGGCTTGGATTGAGCGTGCACCGCGTTGCCCGCACAAGCCAGGAGTGTGGCGACGACGATCAGTGCGCGCATTGGAGACCTCGCTGCCGAGTGGGAATCCTGAGACAGGCCACCCACCCAACATAAGCAAAAGGACATGCGGGAGGGCCAGTTGTCAGGCGATTCCTGATGCTATCCCCTCATCAAGTCCAGGTCGGATGGTGCCGGCCAGTCGAGGCGCAACACCAGCTCCTCGATGCGGTACGCGTGCAAAAAATCGTGCAGCGCCACGTGGCGGAACATGATGTACACCGAGTACGAGTTGTATTCGTCGTGGTTCCCTTTTCGGTCCCAATCCCGCGGCCCGAGCGTGCGCAGCCTCGCGACCATGGCGGCGCGGTCGCGCGCGAACTGGTCGAGCGCCTCGTCGAGGTCCAACTTCAGCATCGCATCATCGGGATCGTCCCGTCCGGGCTCGTAGCCCTTGATCGCCGGATTGTCCTGTGTGAGCATCAACTCGAGTCGTTGCATGAACCGCGGGTTGACCACGGCCAGGTGACAGGCGTGCTCGTGGATCGACCATTTCCCCGACGGCGGCCGCCGCTTGAGCACCGCGGGATCGGCCTGACGCACCAGCGGAATCACGATCGCGGGCGCGCGCTCGAGCGCCGCGATGACGTCGCCGACCGGTTTCACTGCTTGAAGTGCGGGTTGTGGATCAACCCGATCGGGTTGCCGAACGGATCGGCGACGGTTGCCACGACGATGCCATCGCCCACGTCGCGCGCCGGCTCGAGCACCGTCCCACCCAGGCCCGCGAGTTGTCCACGGTGCCGTTCACGTCGACCACGCCCCAGTACGCGACCACGCCGCGCGCACCGGGCGCGATCGTCTTGGTGTCGGGATTGAGCCCCAGCTCGAACCCTCCGATGTTGAAGCCGACGTAGTAAGGCGCGTCGAAGTACGGCATGACGCCGAACGCGTCGCGATACCAGGCCTTGGCCTTCGCGAGGTCGGGGACGTGGTAGATGGCGGTTCGCAGTCCGAGCATCATGAGAGATCACACTCCATCGGGCACCTAGTGCCAAGTGACTGCTAGGCCGCCCTGGACGAGGTTGACGCTGATATCAGGGGGCGAGGGCGGCTGGAACCAAACCGAGTGATAGTCCAGCGCCACGGTGGAGCTCGCCAGGACGTTGATCCACAGAATCGGTGAGACCCGAGAGTGCACATTCAGGTCATACCCGACGCCGATCGTGGCGCACGGCGCATCGGCCGTGGAGCTCCATATAGAGAGCGCCGGGGATCGGATTCACGCGATATGGCGCCACCTCGCGAAAGCCGAGGTGCCGGTACAGGGCCTGAGCGGCCGTCATTGAAGGGAGCGTATCGAGACGGATGTGCGCGTACCCCGCTTCGACGCGCCAGCACGAGCGCCGCTTCGGTGAGCGTTCTTCCGAGGCCCGTTCCCCGCGCGGCGGGTCGCACGTACAACCGCTTGAGCTCCGCGATCGTCGGCGGCTCGAGCGGCCGCAGCGCGACACACCCGACCGCTTCCCCAGCTCGCTCGGCGAGGAGCAGAGCGCCCGCAGGGCGTGCATATGCGCCAGGGAGGGTCAGTAGCTCCGTCTCGAAATCCTGAAAACAGAGATCGATCCCGAGCGAATCGGCGTACTCGCGGAACAAGGTGCGTACGGTCGCGATCTCGGCTGGGGAATCGGCGGGGCGAATCGCGAACATGCTTGCTATACGGCTCAGACGTGCGAAACGGTTCCATTCGCTCCGTAGCCTCGCGCCATCGCAGTGGCGGCGAGGACCATGAGCACGACGAGCACCGCCTCGACGTAGCTGATCGTGGCGAGCCGCGGCGCCATACCGGTGTCGGGGTGCTCTCCCCGCCCGAGCAACACGCGCCAGCGGATCAGGGTCAGCATGGGCACGACTTCGAGCACGAGGATGAGGCAGAGCAGGGCCATCTTGACCCAGAAGACATGGTTGTGCAGGTAGTACGCCGCGCCCTTCTCCAAGCCTCCAAAGGCGCGCGCCAGTCCCGTCGTGATCCAGACGCCCGCGGCGATGCCCCACCACGTGTCCGCGGCGAAGGTGCGGCGCAGCCCCGCGGTATCGAGCGAACCCTGGAACGCCCGCCCCCGGGCCCAGACGGCGCCGAGTCCGATGCCGAGCGCCAGGAGATGCAGCGCGGCGACGATCCATCGGGTGGTCATCCTGGTGAAATGTCGCACGAACCCGGGCGCTCGCCAGTAGCGCCGTCAGTCGTGCCGCGCTCTCGGCCGGCGCCCCAGGCTCCGTCTTGGCCGAGGCGTAGATCCAGCCCCACAGGCAGGACACAATGAAGAGGAACACGCCAACGAACCGGACCGCGCCGGCGATCGCGCGATCCTGCCGCAACAGGCCCAGCTCGCCGAGCAGGTAGGCCCAGTCGTGCTCACCGCCGCCCACGAGCGGCAGGTCCTGGGCTTGGGCGTCGGCGATGTACCGGGAGATGTTCCAGCAGTTCTGCGCGATCCACCACAGCATGACCGTGGCCGCGTGGCGGTCGGCGCGGCGCCAGAAGTAGCCGAGAAACACGGCGGGGACGAGCAGTTGCATCAGCGTGCCGCCGGCGAACCCGATGAATTCGCCGAAGATGCCGAACAGCGGGTGGCCGGCCTCGTGGATCGCGAGGTCGAGCGAGTCCACCAGACTGTAGTGCTCGGGGTTGAACGCGAGAAACGCGCCGTACAACGCCAGCCCGACCGTGAGGGCCTTGCGCGCCGGTCGCTCGAGATCCGTGATGGGTCCGTCTGTCACAGCGACCGGGGCCTGGTGATCAGCTCCGTGGCTCGCCCGGACCTGGTCGGGCTGGCCGACCACGACCAGCACATCGTCCGCGGCGAGTTGGAATTCCGCGTCAGGAGTGGCGATGTCGTCCGTGCCTCGGCGCACCGAGAGGATGAGCGCGCCGGTCTTGGTGCGGAGCGCGCTTTGCGCGATCGTCTTGCCGACCATCCCCGAGTCGGCGGGGAGGCGGATGCGCTCCATCGCCATCCGCGGAACTCCGGCCACGGTGCCGAGCGTCGGCTGGATGCCGCCCCGCAACGCCTGATAGTGCGACGCGCGGATCTGATGGACCAGCCGGTCCACCTCGCTCGGCGCCACGCCGTAGTGCGCGAGCACCCGGGCGAAGATCTCGATCGACGTCTCGAACTCTTCCGGGATGACGTCGTTCGCGCCCAGGCGGATCAGCTCGGGGATCTCGACCACGTAGCGTGTGCGGGCGATGATGTGCAGCGCCGGGTTCAGGGCGCGGGCGACGCGCACCATGCGGCGCGTGGCTGCCGCGTCGGAGATCGCGGCCACCAGCATCCGGGCCCGCTCCACGCCGAGCGCCCGCAGGATCTCTTCCCGGGTCGCGTCGCCGTAGAACGCCGTCTCGCCGCGGTCCCGTGCCTGGCGCACCGTCTGCGCGTTCAGCTCGACGATCAGGTACGGCGCCTGGATCGAGCGCAGCGCCGCCGCAAGGTTGCGACCGTTCAGGCCGTAGCCGGCGACGATGACGTGGTCGGTGAGCGGCTGCTCGGCGGCGCTGATGCTCGGCGCGCGGAATCCCGGCAACATGCGGTCGAGCGGCAGCACCCGCTCGAGCACCCCGACCAGCTGCCCGCCGCTCTGGAGCAGAAACGGCGTGACGATCATGGTGAACACGGCGATCGCGAGAAACCCCTGGTACATCGCCTCGGGGATCAACGCGAGCGCGCGTCCCTCTTTCGCGAGCACGAAGGAGAACTCCCCGATCTGCGACACGAGCAGCCCGGCGAGCAGTGCCACCCGGCCGGCGTAGCCCAGCACCGCCGGCCCCGCGGCGGCGGCGACGGTCTTACCCCCGAGCACCAGGGCGACCCCGGACAGCGTGAGCGCCGGGTGATCGCGGATGAAGTCGAATTCCACCAGCATGCCGACCGCCACGAAAAACAACGAGATGAACACGTCGCGGAACGGGAGCAGCTCGGCGAGGGCCTGATGGCCGTAGTCCGACTCGGAAATGACGAGTCCTGCGAGGAACGCGCCGAGCGCGAGCGAGGCGCCGGCTTGGGCCGTCGCAAGCGCGGTGAGCGTGCCGAGCAGGATGACCGCGATGAGAAACAGCTCGCGGCTGCGCGTCTTGACGATCTCGGCCATGAGGCGGGGCACGAGCGTGCGGGCCACCACGGCGACCGCGACCACGATGGCGACGGCCTTGAGCAGCGCGAGCGCCAGCCCGGCCGCGCCGCCGCTGCCGCGCCCCGCGAGGAACGGCAATAGCAGCATGATTGGAACGACGCACAGGTCCTGGAAGATCAGGATGCCGGTGGCGAGCCGGCCGTGCGGCGTGTCGATGTCGCCCTTGTCGGTGAGCCCCTTCAACACGAGCGCGGTCGAGGAGAGCGCGACCAGGCAGCCGAGAAACACGGCGACCTGCCAGCGCTGCCCGAAGCCGACGGCGAGCGCGGCGACCGCGGCGACCGTCAGCCCCACCTGCAGGCCCCCACCCACCAGGGCCTGACTCCTCATCTCGCGCAAGCGGCTGAGCGAGAACTCGATGCCGATGGTGAACAGCAGCAGGATCACCCCGACCTCGGCGAGGCTTTCCACGCGATGCACGTCCGACACCAGTCCGAGCGCGTGCGGGCCGACGAGCACTCCGGCCACGATGAATCCGGGGAGGGCGGGAATCTTGAAGCGGTGGAATGCGAGGATCACGACCATGGAGATCGCGAAGATGACTGCGAGGTCCTTCAGGACGAGGAGCTGCTCCACCCGTGCCGCCCGCCGTTCGAGTTATGACAACATACGACGTGGCGGGCGCGGTCCCAACTCCCGAGGGACTCCTCTACTCGAGCGGGATGCGCCCCTTATTCACTGCGAGCCACGCGTCGAAGTCTTGGAGCGCCGGGTTGAGACTGCGGGCGACATCGGGGCTGCGTGCGGTGTTGACCACCTTGGCGAAGTCGCGATAGAACTGGAACATGTTGCCGATATCGTCAGCCCCCGGAAAGCCGAATCCGCGGTACACTTCCGGCGGCACGTCGTTGTAGCGCACCTCTCTCCCGAGTGCCCGCGTGAGCGCCGCCGCCATTTGCGCGCACGTCAACTGCTCGCCCGCAATGCCGATCGACTTACCGATCAGCTCACGGCCCTTCTTGAAAATGCCGTACGCGCACTTGCCGATGTCTTCGGCTGCGATGCCGGCGAGCTTCTCGTTGCCCATGGGGAACGTGAGCGCCAGCGTGCCGTCCGGGCCCTTCTTTGGGCCCGAGCCGAAGTAGATCATGTTCTCCCAGTAGAACGACGCCAGCAGGAACGTGGTCGGTACGCCCGCCTCGGTGAACGCCGCGTTGCCTTCTCCCTTGCCGTCGAAATGCGGCACCTTGTACTTGCCCTGGAGCGTCGGCATGCGGTTGTCGCTGAGCGGCACGAACTTGCGGGTGTCTTCCAGCGTGGACCAGATCACGTGACTGACGCCGGCGTGCTTGGCTGCCTGCGCCATGGTGCGGGCCTCCGCGACCTCTTTCTCGGGGGAGAAGTGATCCCAGAAAAAGGTGACGCAGAAGGCGCCGTGCGCACCGGCGAATGCGCGCTTCAAGGACTCCCCGGTCGTCCACGTTCGCGGCGACGACCTCGGCGCCCAACGCCGCCAGCGCCTTCGCCTTGGCCGAGTTGACGTCACGCGTCAGCGCGCGCGCCGTGAACGGGCCGCCCTTGTCGTTCAGGATGGCGCGGACCAGGCCGCCGCCCTGGGCGCCGGTGGCCCCGACGTACCGCGATGATTTTCTTGTCGGCCATGATGACTCCTTTAGAGTGGACGGTGGTATGCGAGGAGAAATCTAACGCGCCAGCGCTACCCCGTTTGCCGCGACGGCGTTGCTGCTAGCTCCGCCTCCACGGCCCGATACCTCAGGCGAGGTGATTATGCGCGCTCTCCTAGCCGCGCGCTCTCCCGATCGTTGTGTCCCGTTGTGCTCTGGTGCTCAGAGTCCGGCATCCGACCCACCGTCTCCGGCAGCGACATATCTCGAGCGCCACCGCGAAGTCATGCAGCTCGGCGCGTCCGGCGCCCAGGTCGCCACTGTCGATCACCTGGTTCTCACGCGGGACGCAGGCCAGCTCACCCTCGAGCACGGGATTGTATCCTGCTCGCGCCACGTCGCCGGCCGCACGGTGGCTGCGGTGTTTCAGGGCCGGGGCCGGTTCCGGTTCACGCCGCCGGAGTCCGGTCGAGCAGGCCGAGCTCCAGCGCGTTCGCCGGCTCCCCGACGCTCGACGACGCATTCTCTGAAGCGATTCTGTTCTTCGCCGACTCGACGGCGGATCAGCTAGGCGCGCTTGCCTTTCGCCCCGGGGTGCCGCACCGGCAGACCTGCGGACCACGTGCACGACCTGCTCAACTCGCTCGAGGAGGCAAGGAGGGCTCGCTCCGAAGCGACGTGATCGGCCCGTTGCTGAACGGCGAGGCCACGGGTTTCTTCCTCGCGCGCCTGGAGCGGACGCGAAGGCGGCCCGTGCTGTTCGAGATCGATCCCGACGGAAGACGAGGCCGTGCAGCTGATCCGCCCCGTGCGCCGGACGCTGAGTGGGGCGGAACCTGGGCGGTCGTGACCACAGTTCCCCTGCTGCAGGCAGCCTCTCCCGGGCACGGCGGAATCCTGGGCATATCGCCAGCGGCTGAGCGTGCCGAGCTACCGGATGGACGTTCGTCTCACGCCGACCTTCGCGCGCCGACCTCGATTTCGCCGCAAGCGCGACCCTGGCTCTGAGAGCCGAATGAGCCTGTCGGACCATGGCTGCTCTTCGCGCTCCATTCGAAACGTGCTGGTGGACTCGGCCCGCTGGGGTCGGGCGCAGCCCGCCAACGGTCTTCAAAGCGAACGACAGCCGTGACGTCTGGGTGCGCGCTCCGCGCCGGCTCGAACCGGCGACTCCCTGCGTCTCACGACTCTCCTACCACGGCCGATCACGGTGACCTGATCGACCGCGTACGGTGACTGGTTCTTCATCGACCCCGGAGCCGCGTGGTATCCGAGAAACGGGCAGGGCGAGAACCTCGCGAACTTCGACGTCACGTATGTCACTCCCCGAGCTGGTATCCGCTCGCGAGCGTCGGCGAACGCACCGATTCCACCGTCAGCCGGCAAGGTCCTCACGACGCGTTGGATCACGCGGCTGCCGACGCCCTTCGCCACGTTCAACCTTGGCCTGTTCGAGAGCTACCACACGCAGCTGCCGGGCGCTCCGCCGCTCGACGTGCTGATCTCCGAGAAGGCGCATCGCGCGCTCGGACTGCCGTCAGCAGAGAGACATGCTGAGGCAGCGTGAGAACGTCCGCAGGACGTGGCGAACAGCCTGAAGCTGTTCACGCATCTCTTCGGCGACTGCTTCTACCACCACTTTTATGTGACCGAAATTCCCTTCGGCGAGGGTGTGTCCTTTCCCGGTATGATCGATCTGTCCTGGACGCACGTTCCAGACAACCGAATTCGACGGCTTCGACGAATTCTTCCGGGCGCACGAAGTGGCGCACCAATGGTGGGGCAACGGCGTGCAGCCCGGCGTCCTATCGCGACGTGTGGTTGACCGAAGGATTGGCATCGTTCTCCGGCCTGTGGTACCTGCAGTCCGAGCGCAAGCACAACGACGAGTACTTCAAGTTTCTCGACCGGTACAAGGCGAATCTCAAGGTCGGCACGCGACGACGACCGGCCCGATCTGGATCGGCCACCGTATACGAGGCGGGGTACGCCGTCATGATCTACGAAAAAGGCGCATGGGTCTTTCATATGCTCCGCATCCTGATGCTCGATCTCAGAACGAAGAGCGAGGATCGCTTTACGGCGATGATGCGCGACTACTACATGTCGTACCGCGGTAAACCTGCCACGACGGAGGATTTCCAGAGGGTCGTCGAGCAGCACGTCGGCATACCGATGGACTGGTTTTTCGACCAGTGGGTGAAGGGGACGGGGATCCCAGCATACCGCGTGGCGTGGACCAACGAGCCGGCGAGCGGCGGCAAGTACGCCGTGCGGTTGCGCGTCTCCCAGCAGAACGTGCCCCCCGACTTCCGGATGCCGGTCGTCGTGTCGGTCGATTTGGGAGAGCAGCGCTTCGCGCATTTCCGCGTTGATGTGCGCGGCACGCAGGCGGAGTACACCAGCCCGCTCCTGCCGGCTCCGGCCCGGGACGTGAAGTTCAACGAGCTGCACGGTGTCCTGGCTGACGTGAACATGGAGCGGTGGTGAGGCGCTAGCCGGTGTTCTGTAACCCCTGAGCGATCCCGCGCACGGTGGCCAGCAGCGCCTCGAACAGATCGTCGTCCGGGCGCCCGGCCGCGCGCCAACGGCCGAGCAGCTCCACCTGCAGCAGGCTCATCGGGTCCACGTACGGATTGCGCAGCCGGATCGAGCGCTGGAGCGCGGGATCTTCGTCCAGCAACGCGGTCGTCCCCTTGAGCCGCAATACCCACTCGACCGTGCGTTCGAACTCAGCCCGAATCCCCGGGAAGTAGACAGGCTCGAGCGATCCCGCCAGCCGCGCGTAGCGCGCTGCGATGCCCATGTCGGCCTTGGCGAGCACCATCTCGATGTCGTCCACCAACGCCCTGAGGAACGGCCAGCCCCGCAACATCTCGGTCACGAGCGTCTCGCCGTGGCGGGCGACTGCCTGCTCGAGCGCGATCCCGACGCCGTACCAGCCCGGCAACACCTGGCGGCTCTGCGTCCACGCAAAGACCCAGGGAATAGCGCGCAGTTGGTGGATTCCTGAGCCTGCGCGGCGCGCCGGCGGCCGCGAACCGATGGGCATCCGCTCGATCACATCGATCGGCGTCGCCAGCCGGAAGTACTCGACGAAGCGCGGATCATCGTACACCAGGGCGCGGTAGGCGCCCTGGCTCGACGCGGCGATTTCGTCCATCACGCTGCTCCAACGTGCGGCGCGCGCGTCAACCGGCGCGGGGAGCGCGGTGGCGAGCGCGATGGCGCCCACCGCCTGCTCGAGCGTGCGCAGCGCGATCGCCCGGAGTCCGTAGTTCGCGTTGATCGCCTCGCCCTGCTCTGTGACGCGCAGGCGGCCGCGCACGGTGCCCGGGGGTGAGCTGAGAATCGCGCGTGCGAGTTTACCGCCGCCACGGCTCACACTTCCGCCGCGCCCGTGGAAGATCGTGAGATCGACGCCGGACGTCTCGAACGTCGCGGCCAGCGCCGCCTGCGCCCGTTGCAGCGCCCAGCGCGATGCCGCGATGCCGGTGTCCTTGTTGCTGTCGGAATACCCGATCATCACCACCTGGCGGCGGTCGCGGCGTTCGAGGTGGCTGCGGTACGCCGCGTCAGCCAGGAGCGCGGCCAGCACCTGCGGCGCTGCCGCGAGGTCATCGCCGCTCTCGAACAGCGGGGCGACGTCGAGCGGCACGTGTCCGTTCACGCCGAGCCCGCCCCACTGCGCGAGCAGCAGGACGGTGAGCACGTCGTCCTCCCCCTGCGCCATGCTGACGACGTGGGGGCCGATCGCGTTGGGACCGTAGCGCGTCCGGCACTCCGCGATCGCCCGGAACACGGCGAGCAGACGCGCGGCGTCTTCGTCCGGCGCCACAGCGGGTGGTTCGCGGCCGGCCAGCGCGCGCCGTATCCGAGCCGCCCGCTCCGCGCTGGTGCGTTCGAGCCAGCCAGGGTCGCCGAGCAGACGGCCTGTCGCCATGCGGTGGGTCAACGCGTCCTGTCGCACGTCGAGCGCCGCAAGGTGAAAGCCGAAGGTCTCGACCCTCCGCAGCAGACGCCGCACACTGAACAGTCCCGCGTGGATACCGCCGTGGCGCGCCGAGACTTGCCGTCACGAGGCGGAGATCGTCGGCAAACTCGTCGGGGCCGCGGTACGCGTTTGCTTCGTCGTTCAGGGTGGAGCCCAGCCGGGCGGCCATGAGCCGCAGCAACATTCGATACGGCATGTCGCGATAGCGCGTTGGCATCGCTTCGATCGCGGCGGGAAAGAGTAGCGCGTAGTCGGATGTGCGCTCGAACACGGCATCGTCCACACCCACACGCGAGCGGGTCTGGGTGAGTCGCTGCGCGAGCTGCAGCGTCTCTCGCTGATGGCGCTCGAGGACCAGCGCCCGGTGGCGGGCCAGCGCGGCCCGGATCGTGTCGGCGTTGACGTTGGGGTTCCCGTCCATGTCCCCGCCCACCCACGATGCGAACCGCAGGATGGGAGGGACCGGAATGTCCTTTCCAGCGGGTCCGTACACCGCGCCGAGCGCGTCCTCCAACTCCTCGTAGAACGGCGGCACCACGCGATACACGACGTCGGTCACGAAGAACAGGACGTGATCGAGCTCGTCCAGCACGGTGGGGCGCTGGGCGCGTTGCGCCTCGGTCTGCCACGCCACCGTGATCTCTTCACGGATTTGAGCGAGCGTGGCCCGCTCCTCGTCGGGTGTGAAGGACGGGTCGAGCCGCCGGACGAGCAGCCGGCTGATGGTCTGTTGTTTCTCGAGCAGCGTGCGGCGCGTGGCTTGCGTCGGATGGGCGGTGAAGACCGGCTCGAACCGCAGGCGCTCGAGCAGCCGGCGCACCTCGGGGGGACCGAGTCCCGCGGCGGCCAAGCGGCGCAACGTGTCTTCGAGACTGCCTTCCTGGGGAGGAGCCGCGGTTCCCGCCGTCCCGGCACCACGCAGATAGTCGCGGCGCCGGCGAATGCGGTGGACCCGCTCCGCCAGATTCACGACCTCGAAGTACGTCGCGAAGGCGTGGACCAGCTCACCTGCCGCCTTGGGCTCGAGCGCGCCGACGGTGGCTTCGAGCTCCGCTTCGCCCCCGTCTTCCTCTTCACGCCGGCGGATGGCGGCGACGCGCGCCGTCTCGACCGCCTGGAACAGCGCCTCACCGCCCTGCTCGCGAATCACATCACCCACCAGCGCGCCGAGCGTGCGAACGTCGTCCCGCAGTGCGGCGTCCTTCTCCGTGAATCGGATTTCCCGGCGCGGTTCTACTTGAACACCTCCAGCGCCACCTCCACCCGCCCGAACGGGGCGCTCACCTGGATTCCCTGTACCTCCTTCTTGACGAGCGCCGAACATCTCGCGGGCGATCTTCACGCCTTCGGCGAGCATCGCTTCCTTCCCGCCGTCGCTCGCTTTTCGCATCCGCGCCAGCACGCTGTCAGGGACGGAGACTCCCGGCACCTCGTTCGCGAGGAACTCGGCGTTGCGGAGCGAGAGCAGCGGCCAGATCCCCGCCACGATGGGAATGCGGAACTGCTCGACCTTGCGCAGGAACGCCTCGAGCTGCTCGGGATCGAACACCGGCTGCGTGACGGCGAACTCCGCGCCCGCGTCCACTTTCCACGCGAAGCGCGACAGCTCGCGCTCCTGGTCGGGCGCGGCCGGGTTCACGCCCACGCCGATGGCGAACTGCGTCGGCTTGCCGATCGGGTTGCCGCCCGGGTCGAGCCCGTGGTTCAAGCGATACACCAGGTTGGTGAGCCCGATCGAATCGATGTCGAAGACCGCGGTCGCCTCGGGGTAGGGACCCATCTTCGGCGGATCGCCGGTGACGATGAGCAGGTTGCGCAGGCCGGCGGCCGCGGCGCCGAGCACGTCCGACAGCATGCCGAGCAGATTGCGGTCGCGGCAGGAGTAGTGGGTGACCGTCTCGATCCCGACTTCGCGCTCGATGATCACCGATGAGAGCAGCGCCCCCATGCGGCTCTGCGCGCGCGGCCCATCGGGCACGTTGACGGCATCCACGCCCGCCGCTTTGAGCGCGCGGCATTGCTCGAACATCGGCGTCGGATCCATTCCCTTGGGGGGGACGATCTCGACGCTCGTCACGAGCTCGCCCTTGGCGAGCTTCGCGCCGAAGCGGGAGCGCTGGGCGAGTGGCACCGCCACGACGCCGGCGGGGGCGGCGACGCGTCACGCGCGAGACGACCGCCGGCTGGTGGCGCGGCACGACGCTCGCGACGTAGTCGCGGATCTTCTTGATGTGCTCCGGCGTCGTGCCGCAGCAGCCGCCCACAAAGCGCGCGCCGGCTTCGATCATGCGGCGCGCGTACGTCGCCATGTGCTCGGGGCTCGCCAGGTAGATCTTGCGGTCGCCCACGTCCTTCGGGAGCCCGGCGTTCGGCACGGCGGAGATCGGCCGATCGGTGACCTTGACCATCTTCTCGACCGCTTCGAGCAGGCCAGCCGGTCCGACCGAGCAATTCACGCCGATGACGTCAGCGCCCCATTCGGCGAGCTGCTTCGTGAACGCCGCCGGCTCGGTGCCGTAGTGCGTCAGGCCGTCGGTGCCGATGGTCATCTGGGCGATCACCGGCAGGTCGGACAGACTGCGTACAGCCCGCAACGCTTCGTGAATCTCGAGCACGTCGCTGAACGTCTCGAGCACAAAGCCGTCCACGCCCCCGGCGAGCAGCCCCTCACCTGGCGCTGGAACAGCGCGAACGCTTCTTCTTTGGAGGTCGGGCCGAACGGCTCGAGCCGGACACCCAGCGGTCCGATGGCGCCGGTCACGCTGGCTCGCCCGTCCGCGGCTTTGCGCGCGAGCTCGGCGGCCGCCTGGTTGATCTTCTCGGTGTCGTCGGCAAGCCCGTACGTGGCGAGCTTGAGCGGGTTCGCGCCGAACGTGTTGGTCTCGAGAATCTCGGCGCCGGCGCGGACGTAGGCCTCGTGGACATCCTGCACGAGCTTCGGCTGCTTGATGTTCAGCTCGTCGTAACAGACGTTCAGGAAGTATCCCTTGCCGTACAGCATCGTCCCCATCGCCCCATCGAGGACGTGCACCTTCCCATCATCCAACAGCGCTCGCAACGTTACGTCAGCCACACTTCCCCCTTCCCCCATCCCTCTTCCCCTAAAAGAAAATCCCGTCACAGCGTGTAAAAGCCGTGCGGGCCGGCTTTTTAGCGGAATGTTTTACGTGGCCGCAATACGCCTTAAATCGCCACGGAGCAGCAATTGTCGATTCCGAATCTAGCAACTGATCTTGGGAATCGTAACTCCCCACTTATCTTGGTGCGCATGCCCGACCTCCTCGCCGCCCGCTCCCAGATGGGGACGTCGCTCGCGTTTCACATCATCTTCGCCCTCGTCGGCATCGGCATGCCGGCGCTCATGGTGGTGGCGGAGCGGCGCTGGCTCGCGACCGGCGACGAGATCTACTATGAGCTGGCGCAGCGCTGGGCGAAGGGCACCGCGATTCTGTTCGCGGTGGGCGCCGTGTCGGGCACGGTGCTGTCGTTCGAGCTGGGCCTGCTGTGGCCCGGCTTCATGCGGTTCGCGGGCCCCATCATCGGAATGCCGTTCTCGCTCGAGGGATTCGCCTTCTTCATGGAGGCGATCTTCCTGGGAATCTATTTGTACGGCTGGGACCGCATTTCGCCGCGCGCCCACCTCTTTGCCGGCGTGCTGGTGGCGGTGAGCGGCGCCGTATCGGGAATCACCGTCGTCATCGCCAACGCGTGGATGAACACCCCCACCGGCTTCGACCTGGTGAACGGGGTGGTGACCAACGTGGACCCGATCGCCGCGATGCTCAATCCGGCGGCGTTGTCGCAGACCATTCACATGACGCTGGCGGCGTATGCGGCGACCGGGTTCGCCGTCGCCGGGATTCACGCGTTCCTCCTGCTCAAGGACTCCGGCGAACGCGTTCCATCGCCGGGCGCTCGCGATCGCGCTGCTGGTCGGCGCTCCCGGCTGCCGCGTTGCAGCCGCTCTCCGGGGACCTGGCCGCCCGCCAGGTGGCGCGCTACCAGCCGGCGAAACTCGCCGCGATGGAGCTCGTGTTTCGCACCGAGCGCGGGGCGCCGCTCGTCCTGGGGGGATGGCCGGACGTGGCCACGGGCACGACGCGGTTCGCGCTGCGCATCCCCTATGGACTCTCGCTGCTCGCGTTCCACGACCCTCACGCCGAAGTGAAGGGCTTGGACGCGATCCCGCGCGAGCGATTGGCCCAACGTGCATGGCGGTGCACTGGTCGTTCGAGCTCATGGTGGCGCTCGGGAGCTACATGGCGCGTCGTGGCGCTGTGGGCCGGTTGGGTGGCGTGGAGACGAGGGAAGAGGGACGGGGGAGGGGGGACGGGTGGTGCTGTCGCTGAAAACCGCTGGCTGATGTGGGCGATCAGTTGTCGCTACCCCGATGGGGTTCATCGCGACCGAGGCGGGATGGATGACGACCGAGCTGGGACGCCAGCCGTGGGTGATCCAGGGCGTGCTGCGGACCCGCGATGCCGTCACGCCGATGCCCGGACTGGTGGTGCCATTCGTCCTGTTCACGCTGCTCTACTGCTTTCTCGGCGTGATCGTGGGGTGGCTGTTGTATCGCCAGATCGTGCGCAGTCCCAACGTGCCGGAGTCGGTGTGGCGGTTTATGACAACGCCGGGGGAAGTGGGAAGGGGGAAGGGGGAAGGGTGACGCTCGCGGAGCTCCTGGCTGGACTGATCCTCATATCGCTGAACGCCTACGTGCTGCTCGCCGGCGCCGACTTCGGCGGCGGCGTGTGGGACCTGCTCGCCAGTGGGCCGCGCAAACACGAGCAGCGCCACCTCGTCGAGGAGGCGATCGGGCCGGTGTGGGAAGCGAACCACGTCTGGTTGATCCTCGCGATGGTGCTGCTCTTCTCCTGCTTCCCGGCGGTGTTCGCGCACTTGAGCATCCGGCTGCACATCCCGCTCTCGCTGGCGCTGATCGGGATCGTGCTGCGTGGATCGGCGTTCGCGTTCCGGAGCTACGGCGGCCAGCGCGACGAGGTCCAGCGCAACTGGGGCGGGCTGTTCGCGGGTGCAAGCGTCGTGACCCCGCTCCTCCTGGGAATGGCGGTGGGAGCGATCGCAGGAGGGAACGATCGGGGAAGAGGGAAGAGGGACGAGCGGACGGGTTTCGTCGGCACCTACGTCACGCCCTGGCTCAGTCCCTTCGCGATGTCAGTGGGCGTGTTCGCGCTCGCCTGCTTCGCACTGCTGGCCGCGGTATACCTGACGCTCGAGTCCGACGATCGCGCGCTGCAGGACGACTTCCGTCGCCGGGGGATCGTTGCCGGTATCGCCGTGATGGTCACCGGTGTCGTGGCCCTCGCACTGTCGCGCGGCGTGGCGCCGTCGCTGCAGGAAGGACTGCTCGGCGCGCCGTGGGTGTCACCGCTGCACCTGCTGACCGGCGTTGCGGCCCTGGGCGGGCTCATCGCGCTCTGGCTCCGGCGGTGGCGCTTGGCCCGTATCGCCGCGGCGGGCGAAGTGTCGCTCATCCTGTGGGGCTGGGCACTCGCGCAGTATCCCTATCTCGTTCCGCCCGACTACACCATCGAGGGCACGGCAGCGCCGGCCATCACCCTCAAGCTGGCACTCGGCGCCGTCGGGCTGGGTGGGCTGATTCTGTTTCCGTCGCTGTACTACTTGTTTCGAATTTTTAAGCCGTCAGCAGTCAGGCGTCAGCGCTCAGAGAGCGCTGAAGGCTGACGCCTAGAAGTCGACGTACCGCTGCGCCACCCACCAGCCGGCCAGTCCGCCCACAATGAAGCCGAGAATCATTCCCCAGGGGCCGAGCACCTTCTCGGCCGCAACGCTGACAACCGTCCCACCACGGTCGCGACCGCCATATTGATCGAGCCACTTGAGCCGGTTCACCGGGTCACGGAGTCCAGCAACGCTCCGCTGATCTCCGCTGCTTCCATTCCCTCGACCTGCACGTTCTTGCGGCGCCCGCCCGCGCCCCCAACGATCGATACCCGCGCCGCCGCGACCTTGAGACGGGCGGCGAGGAAGCGCACCAGCTCGGCATTCGCGGCGCCATCGACGGGCGGGGCCGCGACGCGGATCTTCACGGCGTCACCATGCGTGCCGGCGACCGCGGTCGCGCGCGCGCGCGGGACGATGTGCAGCGCCACCGTACCCACGCGTCAGATGAAGGAGAGCAGCAGCCACTCGATGGCCCACAGGACGAACAGGGCGGCAAGCGGGCTCAGGTCGAACATTCCCAATGGCGGAAGGGCGCGTCGCAGCGGCTCCACCAGCCAGTCGGTGAGCAGGTACGCGGGCCGCATCCAGCGCGAGTAGCGAAACGCCCCGAACCAGGACCCGAACACCCGCACGAGCAGCGCGATGAAGAACACGTTGTAGGCCACGTACGACGCGAGGCGCAGTACGGCGCGTGGGCCGCCGTCCGCGGCGGCGGCAATCTGCAGGATGATGCTCGTCGCCCAGTCGAGCAGCGACAGCAGCACGACGCCCACCACCGCGACGCCGATGACGAGCCACCACCCGGCCTGTGTCGGGGTGCCGCCCGCCCGCACCACGCGCGCCTCGACCGGACGCAGGATCGGGTCGCTCAGCGACCGCAACCAGCGGTTCAGAGCGCTGAAGGGCGACAGGCGCCGGCTGCGAACCACCCACGACGCCACCGAGACGACCACTGCGCCGCAGAACACGGCGAACACGAGCCAGCGCGCGATGAGGCGGAAGTCGAGCATGTGCGAAATCTATGCGCCCCTAGGGCGTGAAGACGTCCACCACGTCCGTCTGGCCGTACATGGGACGCGGCGCACCTCCGATGACGTAGATCTTCCCTCCGACGGTCGCGACGCCGAGTCCGTGACGGCCAACGGGCAGGGGAAGCGCGGCGCTCCAGCTATTGGTGGCGGGGTCGTACACCTCGTGCTCAGCAAACACTCCAGCCCGCGACTCCCCTCCAAACACATGAATCTTCCCGTCCACCACTGCGGAGCCGATGTCGGCCCGCGCCGTGGGCATCGAGTCCTTCGTGCTCCATCGGTCGGTCTTGGGGTCGTAGGCTTCGACGACCCTGTAGTTCTGATCGGGATCGACCGGCCGCCCGCCGATGGCGTACACGATTCCTCCCACGCTTTGCGCCGTGAGATGGTCGCGGAGCGTGGGGATCGGTTTCCCGCTGCGCCATGCGTTGGTGGCGGGGTCGTAGATCGCCGTTGCGACCGCCAAGCCTCCCAACGCGGGGAACCTGAGGCCGCCTACCACGACGAGCTCGCCATTGACTTCTGCGACGCCCGACGCCCCGCGCGCTATCGGAAGTGGCGCCCGCTTCGACCAGACGTTCTGATCCCGGAGGTAGGCCCACAGCGTTGCCTGGCCCATGAACGGATTGGCGGCCCCCATGCCGCCCACGGCATACAGTGTGTCGTGCACGACCGCGAGCGGCATGCGGTGCCGCACATCGGGGAGATCCGCAATACGTTCCCAGGTGTCTGTGTTCGGGTCGTAGCGATACGCGTGCGTCGTTGGGCTGTTGCCTTTACCGAGCCCGCCCGCGATGTAGATCTTCCCATCGAGCACCGCGGCGTTGATCTCCTGCAGCGGCTCCGGAAGGGGGTGAGCGGTGGACCACCCGGGCGCGACCCGTCGCGGCCGCCAGGCCGACGAGCAAGATCAGGCCGAGTGCGTAGCGCCCGGTCTTCATGCCGGACCCGCGAACGCCGCGGCCACGATCCTCGCCTGCTCGGTCTGATGCGCAGCCGGATATCCCTCCGCCGGGCTGGAGCGTGCAGGCCGCCCGATATCGGACAGCGTGATCGTTGGTCGGGAACGATTCCCCGCAGTTGCGGGATCATGAACTTCTGCGGCCCCATGTTGCGGGGCTCTTCCTGCACCCATACGATTTCCTTGAGCGTTCGGGTAACGTCCGACCAGCTCGGCCAGCTCGACCGCCGGGAACGGGTATAGCAGCTCGACGCGGGCGACGGCGACGTGGGTCGCCGCTTCGCGCGCCGGGGAGAGTACCAGGTCGTAGTAGACTTTTCCACTGCACAGCACGAGCCGGCGCACGGCATCGCGGCGGTTCCCGACGGCGACGTCGTCCAACACCGGGCGGAACGAGCCGTTCGTGAGCTCGTCGAGCCGCGACGCCGCCTGGTGCAGCCGCAGCAGGCTCTTGGGCGTGAACACGACCAGCGGGCGCATCTCGGTGTGCCGCGCCTGGCGGCGCAACAGATGGAAGTACTGCGCGGGTGTCGAGCAGTTGGCGATGCGCATGTTGCCGTCGGCGCCGAGCGCCAGGAACCGCTCGATCCGCGCGCTCGAGTGCTCCGGCCCCTGTCCTTCGTAGCCGTGCGGCAGCAGCAGCGTGAGCCGTGAGGTCTGACCCCATTTTGCGAGACCGGCGATCAGGAACTGATCGATGATGACTTCGGCGACGTTGAAGAAGTCGCCGTATTGCGCCTCCCACAGCACCAGCGTGTCGGGTGCCGCGGCCGCGTATCCGTATTCGAATCCCAGGCAGGCGAACTCGGACAGCGGACTGTTGTGCAGCTCGAATGGCGCGCGCGCGCCCGGCAGGTGCTGGATGGGAGCGTAGCGCTCCCCCGTCACGGCGTCGTGCAGCTCCATGTGGCGCTGGCTGAACGTGCCGCGCGCGGTGTCTTGTCCCGTCAGGCGAACCGCCACCCCCTCGTGCACCAGAGTCGCCAGCGCCAGCGCTTCCGCATGCGCCCACTCGATCTCCGCCACGGTGAGGGCGGTGCGGCGGCGCTCGAGCTGCTTCTTGAGCTTCGGATTGATCGTGAACCCCGCCGGCACCGTCAGCAGCTGGTCGTTCAGACCCGTGAGCAGCTGGGCCGCGGCGCGGGTGTCGGGCTCGGCCACGAGCTGCTGCCCGCCGGAGATGCGCTGCGGCTCTTCACCCTTCACGTCCAGGGTCAGGTGAGCCCGGAGCGCCTGCTGGATCTCGCTCATGCGCTGGCTCAGCTGCTTGGCATCGGCCTCGGCGCGCTCCGGGTCCACCACCGCGAGCGCCGTCAAATGCTCGAGGTAGCGCTGGCGTACCGTGGGTGCCTCCCTGATCCGCTCGTACATCAACGGCTGCGTGTACGCCGGCTCATCGCCTTCGTTGTGCCCGTAGCGCCGATAACCCACGATGTCGATCACCACGTCACCGTGGAACCGCGCGCGGAACATCATGGCGAGCTGCACCGCGGCGAGGCACGCCTCCGGGTCGTCGGCGTTGACGTGAACGATCGGTACGTCGAATCCCTTGGCGAGATCGCTGGCGTAGTCCGTGGAGCGGGCTTCCTTCGAATCGGTCGTGAAGCCCAGCTGGTTGTTGGTGATCAGGTGGATCGTCCCGCCGGTGGTGTACCCTTTGAGACGCGCCAGGTTGAACGTCTCGGCCACCACCCCCTGCGCGGCGAACGACGCGTCGCCGTGGATCAGCACCGGCAGCGCGACCGTCCCGTCGTGCAGCGCGTCCTTGCCGCGCCGATTGGTCTGCCCCGCGCGGGCCCGACCCTCAACCACGGGATTCACGGCTTCGAGGTGGCTCGGGTTGGGCGTGAGCGTGATGTTCACCGGCTTCCCCGCCGCGGTTTGGTACACGCCGTCGGCACCGTGGTGGTACTTCACGTCGCCGGTGCCGCCCGCCGGCGTGAGGGTCTCCTCCACGTGCCTGCCCCCCTCGAACTCGGCAAAAATCGTTTCGTAGGGGAGCCCCACGACGTGCGCCAGCACGTTGAGCCGGCCGCGATGCGCCATGCCCATCACCACCCGCCGCGCGCCGGCCAGGCCCGCCAGCTCGATCGTCAGGTCGAGCATCGGCACCAGCACATCGAGTCCTTCGATCGAGAACCGTTTCTGGCCGAGGTAGGTGCTGGTGCAGGAACCGCTCGAGCGTTTCGACCGCCGTCAAGCGCGCGAGCAGCCGGCGCTGCTCGTCGGGGGTGAGCGGCTTGCGATGCTCGCCGGCTTCGATCACCTGGCGCAGCCAGAGGCGCTCCTGGTGGCTCCCGAGGTGCTCGAACTCGTACGCGATGGTGCTGCAGTAGATGTGCTGCAGCGCAGGGTAGGCCTCGGCGAAGGTCTGCCCCGGGACATAGATGCGCAGCACCTCGGCCGGGATCTGCGCCATGTTCTCGGGTGTCAGGCCGAGCGGTCCAGGATCGAGCGCCGGATCGCCGGGGGGCTCGGAGCCCAGCGGATCGAGCCGCGCCGCGAGGTGCCCGAAGCTGCGGATCGCTTTCACGAGCGCCATCGCGGCGGCGACATGCTTCAGGTCGTCGAGCGACGCGAGTGGGGCACCCGGGAGCGTGACGCTCGATTCAGCGATCTGCGGTTCGACCGGAGTGGCGGCGGGCGGCGCCCGCATCGCTTCTCCCGCAAAACCCAGACTGTTGAGCACGGCGCCGTAGAACCCCTGTTCCCCCTGCAGCAACGCCTCGAGCCGTTGCAGGAACAATCCCGGATTCGGCGCCCTGGATCACGCGGTGGTCGTACGTGCTCGTGATCGTCATAACCTTCGCCGGGCCGATCTGCCGGATGGCGCCGGTCGCGATGATCGATGCCTGACCCTTCATGAGACGCGGGACGGATGCGATGGTCCCGAGTGTCCCGGGGTTCGTGAGCGTGATGGTCCCGCCGGTGAAATCGTCCGGAACGAGGCGATTGGAGCGGGCCTTCTGGATCAGGGCTTCGTAGGCGGCGTGGAACGTCGCAAAGTCCATCGCCTCCGCCCGTTTGATCACCGGGACGACGAGCGCGTGACTCCCATCCCTCTTCTGGACGTCGACCGCGATGCCGAGGTGCACCCCCTGGGGATCCACGCGGTACGGTTTGCCGTCCACGTCCCGGAACGCGTGCGTCATCATTGTGAAGGCGCGCGCCGCCTGCACGATCGCGTAGCCGATCAAGTGGGTGTAAGAGACCTTCAGCCCGCGCGCCGCGAGTGCGCTGTTCAGGGAGCGGCGCTGCGCATCGAGCACGTCCACCGTGATGTCGCGGAACGACGTCGCGGTTGGCACCGTGAGGCTGTCCGCCATGTTCTGGACGAGCCGCCCGGAGGCGCCGATCAAGGCGCCACGATCGGTGGCGGAAGACGTGTAGTGGTGGTGGGAGCGGCGCCGATCGCTGCAGGAGCAACCGGTATGGGAGCGATCGGTGCAGGAGCGATCGATGCGGCAGGGACCGGTGCGGCCGCGACCGGTGCGGGCGGAAACGAGGGTGGGGGCGGCGGCGGTGCCGCCACCCCCACTTCGGCCGCCGTCGTCGGAATGACCGGCAACTCGGTCAGCCGCCCATTGTCGAACAGCTCACGCCACTCTGGACCCACCGACTGCGGGTCGCGGAGGTACTGCTCGTACATGACCTGCACGAACGCGGCGTTGTGCGTGCCGAACACGAACTCGCTCACGCCCGCAATCTAACAGCCGGTGGGCGGCTGGGCCGCCGCCCGGTGCCGCTAGCTTGGCGGGCCCTCCCCCCGCTCCTCCCGATGCTGCTTCATCTCTTGCTCGAGCTGCTTACGCTGATCGGGGGTGAGGATCGCCATGATCTGATCGCGTCCCTTTTTCCGGTTCTCCATGATTTGTTTGCGGATCGGCTCGATCTTGGGCCGGTACTGCTCCCGCTCTTCCGGCGTGAGGTCCCGGGGCGACTTGCCGCCCAGCACCTGCTTGATCTGTTCACGCAGCGGGGCATTCTGCTGCATCACCTGGTCCCGGATGGACCTGACCTTGTCTTTCTGCTCCTGCGTAAGGCCGAGGTGGTCGTACAGCGTGGTGTCCATGCCCCAGCGGCCGGACGGTTGCTGCGCCGCGAGCGGCGTGGCCATGAAGCCAACGACGGCGACGAGTGAAGCGAACGTCATACGCATGTTGAGATTTCCTCCTTGGGAGGCTTCAGACGCTCGCGGTCGTCGAATGTTAAGGCGCGGCAGCGCGAATGCGCTGGGCGCGTAGCCACAGCACAAATCCCAGCACCACCAGCCAGGGACCGACCGCAAGGCTCGCGATCAGGCCGGAGAGTATCCGCATTCCCGTGGGCCCGTGCCCGAACACCAGGGACCCCGCCGCGGCCCCGCCGATCGCGGTGGCGAGGGTGACGATGATCGGCGTTCGGAGAGTTCTGGATCGCGCAATGAGCAGGGCCGGCACGACGCCGCAGGCGAGGCCGGTGAGTACGGCCGGAAGCGAGAGCAGCCACGCCGCCGCGCCCATGGCCATGACGCCGAGGATCAGTGCGCGCGTGGCGCGGAATGCCAGGAGGCGCTGCGATGCGTCCTGCGACGTTGGTGTCGCTGTCACTGGCCGGCGGGCGGTGCGTCCTGTACGCCGATGTCCCGCACCACCTTCCAGGAACCGTCGGCCTGCTTTTTCCAGATGGTCAGGTACCGGCCGGTGCGCGTCATCGCGTTCCCCTTTGCATCTCGGAACCGGGCCTCGTATGTGCCGTTGGTGTAACCCAGGTCGCCGGACGCGTCCGATTGCAACGGCTCCCACGTGAGCGTGAATGCCGTGTCGGCGAACGCCTTCGCCATGTCTTCCCGGATCGCGGCCCGGCCCGTGATCGTGCCGGCGGAGCGTATCATCGCTGCCATCCTCGGCGAAGAACTCCATCCACCCATCGACGCGTCGCTCGGCGGTGGCCTTGTTGAACGCGCGGTCGGCGTCCATCAGCGCGGTACGCGCCGCGGCCACGTCCGGGGCGCGCGCGCAGCCGGTGAGCACGGCGACGAAGAGCGCGGTCGAACCCAAGGCAAAGTGAGTCATGGAATGCGTGATCCCCTAGCAACCCCTGTCGCCGTTCATACCAATTGCGTGGACAATTGCAGCGAGCGCAGGCGCTGTGCCGGTGTCCCCCACGGTGACGACCCAGGAGTGGGTGAGCATTAGCGATTGGTGGCTAACCAATGTCCCGCCTGGTGCAGTCGGCCCTGACGGCGAATGCACGAATGCACTGTACCTCACGCTGTCCGATAGCGGGGTAACCCAGCACGTTGAGCCGTGGCCGGCCACAGTCTGAGTTCGCTGAACGATGCCGTTCGCATCCTCGAGAGTTATGCTCGCGCTGTCGGGCATCTGGTTCGACACGCGGCTCACCAAGGTATCGGCACTGGGGGGCTCGAGCACACTCACGCTGGTGATTCCCACGCCCGAGTACCCCGACCACGACCCGTTCTTGAACCTTGCCTGCGCCCGGACGTACATCCAACCTGCCTTGAGTGCGGTGACCCGCGCGGTGAGGGAGTCGATGGCGATGACACCCAGGGCACCCGCAGATGCAGTGACCCAGCGAAGGCTCTTGGCGGTGGTGTCGGGTGGCAGGCAGTCGGCTGATACGTCGTAGAACTGAGCCCGCAGCGTGATGGTGTCACCGATGTTGAGCTGGGGACCCGGCGGCAGGATCTCCGCTAGCTGCATGACGCAGCGGTCCGGATTGTCAAACCCCTCGGCGCACCCGCCTAGGGCCGTCGCGAATGTCGCGGCGATGACCCAGGATTGGACCCACGAGAGTCGAGCCATATCGGCAACGCCCCTAACTCACCCGCCGCGTCTTCCTGCGCATGAAGTCCATCAAAATGAACTGCCCGAGGGTCATCGTGTTCGTGAAGTACGCCTTCCCGCGGCAGATCGCGCTCACCTTCTTGACGAACTCCACGAGACTGCGGTCGCGCGCCAGCATGAACGTGTTGATGAGGATGCCGCTCTTGCGGCACAGCGCCACCTCGCGATAGGTCGCCTGGAGGATCTGCGGATCGAGACCCATCGAGTTCACGTAGATGCGGCCGTCCGGGAGCGTCAGCGCCGACGGCTTGCCGTCGGTGATCATGATGATCTGCCGCATGTCCTTGCGCTGCGACATCAGCATGCGACGCGACAGCTTGAGCCCTTCCGCCGTGTTGGTGTGATACGGCCCTACCTGGGCGCGCGCCAGCTGCGCGAGCGGGATCTCTTCCGCCGTGTCGTGGAACAGCACTACGCGCAGCGTGTCGCCCGGGAACTGCGTGCGGATCAAGTGCGTGAGTGCGAGCGCCACCTTCTTGGCGGGCGTGAAGCGGTCTTCGCCGTACAGGATCATCGAGTGCGAGCAATCGAGCATCAGCACCGTGGCGGAGGACGACCGGTACTCCGCCTGGTGCACGCGCAGGTCTTCGTACTCGAGGTTGATCGGGACGCCCAGGCCCTCGCGCTCGAGGGCGTTGGTCAGCGTCGCGTTCACGTCGAGGTTCAGGGTGTCGCCGTACTCGTACGGCTTGCTCGCCGCCTCGGCCTCGATGCCGGTGGCGAGGTACTCCGTGTCGTGCGCGCCGAAGCTCGACTTGCCGATGCTGCCGAGCAGGGCCTTGAGGGTGCGGTAGCCGAGGAAATCGATGCCCTTGTCGGTGAGGTTGAACTGCACCTGCTGCGCGGCTTCCTTCGCCATCCCTCCGGGGCCGAGCAGCGGCTGCTGCCCGGCGGGCATCTGCGGCGCTTCGCTGACGTTGAGATAGCCCTCGTCCATCAGCTTCTGGACGATCTTGTCGAGCAGCTCGGAGAGCTGGCGCTGGAGGTCGCCATCGCGCTCGGCGTCCCCGGTGGAATCGCCCCGCAACACCTTGAGCATGTCGGGCGTGAGCTGCCCCGACTCCATCAGCGCCTGGAGGATCGCCTGGCGCAGCGCGTCGAGCGAGCGGTCCGCCTCGTCCTCGCCGAACTCGCCCCAGAAGGGGTGCGAGTACGCGCCTCCGGCGAAGCCGGACTGGAGGAGAAAGTCGGCAAGCTGGTCGAGCAGGCCCTGGAGATTGATCGTGTCGGCCAACTCGGGCAGGTAGCGGCTATACGTCGTGTATTTCATCGGCGCCCTGTTCGAAATATCGGCCCCCTGCGAGCTTTCCCGCAATGACCGGAGCGCTCGCCCACCGCAACTTCCGCCTCTTTTTCTTCGGACAAGGCATCTCGCTGATCGGCACGTGGATGCAGGCGGTCGCCCTGGGCTGGCTGGTGCTCGAGCTGACCAACTCGGCATTCGCCGTCGGGCTCAATCAGGCGCTGCGCTCGCTCGGCGTGCTGGTGTTCACGCTGTACGCCGGGGTGGTGGTGGATCGCGTGGACAAGCGCCGGCTGATCGTCTGGACGCAGGTGCTGCAGATGCTCGAGGGACTGGCGCTCGCGTTCCTGGTGTGGACCAAGTCGGCGACGACCTGGCAGGTGATGGTGCTCTCGGTGCTGTTCGGGATCGTGAGCGCCTTCGACATCCCCGCCCGGCAGGCGTTCATCGTCGAGCTGGTGGGGAAGGACAACCTGATGAACGCGATCGCCCTCAACTCGTCGATGTTCAACGCGGCGCGCATCGTCGGTCCGGCGGTGGCGGGCGTGCTGATCGGCGCCGCCGGCGTCGGAATGTGCTTCTTCTTGAACGGCGTGAGCTACCTGGCCGTGCTCGCCGGCCTGCTGGCGATCCGTCTCCCGCCGTTCGTTCCCCGGCACATCGAATACTCCGCCTGGGTCGGGTTTCGCCAGGCGGTGGCATTTATCCGGCGCGAGGCCCGCATATCGGCGATCGTGACTCTCGTCGCGGTGTTCAGCGTGTTCGGGTTTCCATTCCTCGTGCTGATGCCGGTGGTCGCGCGGGACGTCGTCCACACCGACGCGCGCGGGTACGGGGTGCTCATGGCGAGCGTCGGCGTCGGCGCCATGCTGGGAGCGCTGGCGCTTGCGCTCGCGGGGCGGCGCGTGCGGCAGGGTCCGGCGCTGGTGCAGAGCGGGGCGGTATTCTCGATCTTGCTCGTGGCGTTCGCGGCGGCGCGCAGCTTTGCCCCGGCGCTGGCGCTGCTCGCGCTCGCGGGGTGCGCCATGATCATCACGACGGCCCTGTCCAACACGATGCTGCAAACCCTGGTCCCCGACGAGCTGCGGGGCCGGGTGATGGCGTTCTATGCTTTCGTGTTCGTGGGAATGGCGCCGCTGGGCGCGTTCCAGGCGGGGTTTGTCGCGGAACACCACGGCGCGCCGATTGCGATTGCGCTGGGGGGAGTTGCGTGCCTGGTCGCCGTAGGGATAGCGTCGTGGCGGGCGCCGATCTAAGACGCTAAGACGGTACGTCGCCATAGACGTTAAGAGTGTGCACCCTTTGCCTTAGCGTCTTAGCGTCTTGGCGTCGTAGCGTCATTCACCACCCTCGTCTCCGCGCCTCCGCCGACGATAATCCCCGCCGCCCCCTCAAACCCCAGCTTCTCAGCGTTCACGATCAGATCGTAGTTCGCGAGGTCCTGGCGGGCGCGGCCGTAGTAGGTCGTCACGTAGTCGTCGCGCCGCCGGTCGGTTTCATCCACCACCTTGCCGGCGTTCGCTGCGTCGACGCCGAGCCGCTCGACCGCCAGCTTGATCCGCCACGCGCGCGACGCCACCACGTACACGTGCAGCGCATCGGGCTGCTGCGCCAGCACCGCCTGCGCGCCCCGTCCCACGAGGACCACCCGTCCCTGGGCCGCGGCCTCGGCGATCACCCGCTCGGTCATGCTGACCAGAGTCGCCTCATCGCGCTCGACGGCGGGCGCCGTAGCAACGGTCATGAACATTTCGGGTGATGCGACCGCGAGCGTGCGGGCGACGCGCTCGAGCAACCCCGGGGCTCGCTCCTCGCGTTGCGCCACCTCGGCGGCCGGCAGGCCCGCGCGCAGTGCCACCGCATCCACGAATTCGTTGTCGATCACTTCCCAGCCGAGCGCATCCGCCACCAGGCGCGCGATCTCGGAGCCGCCGGAGCCGAACTGCCGCGTGACGGTGATGACGGGCGACGCCATCAGGGCTATCGCTGCAGGTTTTTCCGCAGCTCGTTGATGTTGAGCAGCGGCAGTCCGCCCTCGGTGGGCACGAACACGATCATGTTGTTCGAGGTCTTCATGTCGTGGAGCGCCTCGATCCACTGCTTGGTGAGCGCTTCGGGCGAGAGCGTCTGATTCAAGAGGCGCTGCTGCTCCATCTGGAGCCGCGCGACTTCGACGCGGTGCCGCTCGGTCTCGATCTGCTGCTCCTGCGCGATCTTGTTGTTGATCGCCTGGATCACCTGCGCGGGCGGCTGCAGGTCGCGCAGGAAGAACGCGGTGACCGTCGCGATGCGGAACTTGCCGGTCCCCACCCGCGGCGTAGTGACGAGCGACGAGTCCACCAGGTGCTCCATCGTGGTGGCGATCTGGGTGCGCTTGGAGATGTCGTTGATCGAGAACTGCACCATCCCGTCGCGGACGCCTTTGCGGATCGCGTTGAGCACGGCGCCGCGGATCTGATCTTCGTTGCCGATCTCCGTGTAGATCTTGGGCGCCTGTATCGGGTCGATCTGCCAGCGGATCGATACCTCGACGCGCATCCCCATTTGCTCGCTCGACAGCGCCTCGATGGTCTCTACCTGCTCGCCGCGTGACGGCCATTGCTCTTCGCGGGTGGAGTAGCGCTCGATTTCAGACCACGGCACCACGAAGCGGATCCCCGAGAGCAGCGGCTGCGGGTCCACGTAGCCGAACGCGCGCCGCACCCCGACCTCGCCGGGATCGATGACGACCAGCGCCGAGCCGCCGAGCACCAGCGCGGCCACGACGAAAACCGCGTATCCCAGGAATCGCAGCAGGTTGACGACGGGGCCGGGGCGTTGCGACCGCATCGTCGCGGCAGCGAGCAGAATCCCGAAGGCGATGAACAGCAGCACGGCACCGGCGACGAGCTTACCCATGGATGCTCCGAAGGGGGCGAGTGTAGGACGAACTTACGCCCGAAACCCTTCAGCCGTCAGAAGAGGCCCGCCTGGTACAGATCGATGAGCTTGCTCCAGGCGCGCTCCGCGTCGGGCTTGCTGTAAATCGGCGTGCCGTTTCGAGCCGGCATGTCCGGCACACACCAGCCGTGCAAGGCGTGGCGGTAAACCTCGATTTCAGCGGGAACCTGCGCGGCCGCAAACGCCTCTTTCAACACCGTCTTGGCCTCTGGCTGGCGGTCATCGTCGTTCGACGCGATCGCGAAATACATGCGCGCCTTGATCCTGGGCGCGAGCAGGTGGGGACTGTCGGGCTGGTCGGTGACGAGCCCGCCGCCATGGAACGACGCGGCGGCGCCGACGCGATTGGGAACCGCCGCGGCGGTCCTGACGGCCAAGGGTCCACCCATGCAGTAGCCTTGCGTCCCGATCTTCGCGGTCTTGTCGACTTGAGACTGCGCATCCAGAAAGGCGATGTAGGCAACGGCATCCCGTTCCACCGCGCCCGCGGCGTTCAAGGATTCCCTCAAGGGCTGCAGTCTTGCCCTGTCGGCCGGATTCTGGAAGTCGAACTTGGAGATGTCGTCGAAAACGGGTGCTTTCGCGACGCGGTAGAACGGATTGGGCACCAGCACCGAATACCCTACGGCGGCGATCCGCTTGCCGAGGTCGCGCATTGCGGGACGCAGACCAAACGCGTCCGGCCAGATCAAGATGCCGGCATGGGAGTCCTTGGCCGGGTGGATGAAGACGGCGTCGCAGTTGCCATCGGGCGTCGGGACTTGGACCTCGGTCTCGACCACCGGAGTATCCGTGACGAAGGGCAGGCCGGCCGCGGTGGCTAGACCTGCGACCACCGACACCGCGACAAAGTCGCGGCGCGAGAGATCGCCGTGGTCAGTGGGTGGCGTCACGAGAAGAGATTCGGCCCCGCGCCCCCCGGTCCCGCGCCCGGCTTGCCATGTCCCGGACCCTTCGGCTCCGCCCGCGCCCGGGTATAGCCCAGCTCCTCGCTGCGCGAGATGCGCTTCAAGGCCACGAGTCCCTCGAGCACCAGCTCGCAGGCCGACACGACCAGCAGCGGGTCCTTCTTCGGCGCGAGCCCGACCTGGTCTACCAGGGCGAGCAGACCGGGGACGACGCTGAACCCCTTGATGCAATTGTCGGCGCGCTCGTCCACCTGGATCTTGAGCGCGCCTCCCTCGTCGAACCAGTGGACGATGTCGTCCACGTTGGCGCCGCCCACGCGCGACTCGAACGTCTTGCCCGCGGCGCGGCGGATCAGGTCCTTCGCGATCGTCTCCGGCCCCTGCAGCTCCCCCTCGTACTCCAGCTCGATCTTGCCGGTGATCGCGGTGAGCGCGGCGTACACGTCCGACACGCGGGGGACCACCGTCTTGTCCTTCGTCACCACCGAGCGCCGCTCGGCGTTCGAGATGGCATTCTCGAGCAGCGAGATCGGGAGCCGCTGCGAGACGCCGCTGCGGCGATCCACCCGCTTGTCCTCGCGCGCTTCGAACGCCACGCGCTCCACCAGCTCGGCCATGAAGTCGGGTACGCGCACCGGCCGGCCGGGGCGCTCGACCCACGCTTCCTGCTGCGTGATCAGGGCACCCAGCTCTACGGTGAGCGGGTAGTGCGTCACGATCTCGGAGCCGATGCGGTCCTTCAAGGGCGTGATGATCTTGCCGCGCGCGGTGTAGTCCTCGGGGTTGGCCGTGAAGAGCAGCGCCACGTCGAGGTTCAACCGCACGGGATACCCTTTGATCTGGACGTCCCCCTCCTGCATGATGTTGAACAAGCCCACCTGGATCTTGCCCGAGAGGTCCGGCAGCTCGTTGATCGCGAAGATCCCGCGGTTGGCGCGCGGCAACAGGCCGAAGTGCATCGTCAGCTCGTCCGACAGGAGATGCCCGCCGCGCGCGGCCTTGATCGGGTCCACGTCGCCGATCAGGTCGGCGATGGTCACGTCGGGGGTCGCGAGCTTCTCGACGTAGCGCGATTCGCGTGGCAGCCAGGCGATCGGCGTGGCGTCGCCCAGCTCCGCGATCCGCTCCCGGCCGTCCTTGGAGATCGGCTTAAACGGATCGTCGTTGACCTCGCTGCCCGCCAGCACCGGGATCTCTTCGTCGAGCAGCAGCACCAGCTCGCGCAGGATGCGGCTCTTCGCCTGTCCCCTTAGTCCCAGCAGGATGAAGTTGTGGCGCGACAGGATCGCGTTCACGAGCTGCGGGATCACCGTGTCGTCGTAGCCCACCACACCGGGGAACAGGGGAGACCCGTTTTCGAGCAGGCAGACGAGGTTGTCGCGCATCTCGTCCTTCACGGTGCGCTGGCGGCGGGCCGGGCTCGCCCATTCGGTCTGTTTCAATTCGCCCAGAGTAGTGGCTTTGGTCATGGGTCGAGGTTAACCGCCGGGGTGACACCATGTAAAGCCCGGGGCGCTTGAAAGAAGGCGGGTCGGAGGCGTGAGTTGCTAAGGTCGGTTCGAGGCCCCAAGATTAACCAGCCTTCTTCTTGGAGCGGCCATGGTGGCCCGATTCCCGAAGGTCTTGGTAAGCGGCGTGGCGCGCGCGATGAGAACGCCCATGCTGTACGGCGTGCTCGGTCTCACCGTCCTGCTCCTGTCGGGATGCAATGACGTCGACGCCCCTCCCCCGAGATCTATCAGGCATTCGTCTCACCCACTAACGTCGTTCCGCCGCCGGCTTCGCCTCCCACCCCTTCTGGCACCGGTTTCGTGGATGTCAGCCTCATCAGCGCCGCCGGACAGCCCGATTCCTACTCTATCTTCTATTCGTACTCGATCTTCGGCTTCCCTCCGGACACCTTCGATCTGATTGCCCTCTACCAAGCTGGTGCAACAGACGCCCTTCCCGCGCTAGCGACCGCGGTTCTATGCGATGGCGCAGAGGCGTGCGCCACGAGAAGCGGAATTGCGGCAGCACCGCCCTCGATGGCAGCCGCGACGTCGCCTCTCGCGCGACAGCCTGCAAGTGGTGTTCTTCACGGCACCGCCACGCGACGTTGCGAGCCTTGCTCCGCTCGAACAGTCTGCAAGCGGTCTTCTTCACAGCTGCAGCGCCATTTGCCGCCGGCGGCGCCATGCGCGGCACTATCCGCCTGTTTCAGTATCCATGAGGGCGTAGCTAGGGGTCGGACCCTCCGGCTCCGGATCAATAGAGCCCCCCTTCGGGTATCAGGTTGTCGCTCCCGAATCCGAACGATTGACCTTTTGAACCCCCGACGGTGGAGGAACTCTGTTCGCGCGAAGAGTGAAGGCCTTGGCAAAATGCGCAGCGCTCATGGTCGGAGCCGCGTGCGGTGACGACGCAACCCTCCCGGCTGATACCGACTCCTACACCGCGGTGGCCTGGGGCGCGAACGTCATTCCGGTGCGGCCTCCGGTCGACACGTCTGCCAGAGCGTTGATCGACTTCAACACCGCCACGTTCGCCTACTCGTACTCGGTCGCGGTCCTCCCGCCCGGGACGATCGATTCGATCGCCCTGTACCAGATCGGCGCCGGTCTCGCCCTTCCCAATTAGGCTACGGCGATCCTCTGTTCCGGCGTCGCGGCGTGCTCCGCCCAGAGCGGCACGGCCACGGTGGTAGCGCCGGCGACGGCCGCATCCATCAAGTCCTCGATTCGCCGTTACACAACCCAGGTGGTGTTCTTTACGACCACGGCCCAGAAACCCTCGGGCGGCGCGATGCGTGGGACGATGTACACGGGACAGTAGGAGCGGAGATTGAGCGGCGGTCAGGAGATCGGTACAGCGCGGTTCGTCAGAAGGCGATGCGGTAGTTGCCCATCACCATCAGGGACTTGCGCCCGATGAACCCGAGCTCGTAGCGCACACCCCAGTGGCGTCCCACGTCGACGGTGCCGCCGAAGAGCATGTTCCAGGGATCGGCGAGCGACTTGTTCAGGCGTGTAGTTCACGACCGTGGTATCGAGTCCCGAGCCGAGCCGCTGCACGAATTCGTCCACCAGGGCTCTCTGGGCTGGGCCGAGGTCCATGTACCACGGGGCACTCTGGTAGCCGTTGAAGAGGCTGTCGGATCCTGCGGGCAGCACCTCCGACAGCTTGATGCTGCCGTTGGTCTCGCTCTCGAGCGCCTGATACATCGTGCCCAGCCACACCGTGGCGCGAACGTTCTTGTGGCCTCCGAAGCGCACCCTCCGGCCCAGCCTCATACTGAGGATGTTGGCGGGCACGGGGTTGTCGAGCAAACTCGAGAAGCCCCACTGATGGTTGAAGTCCACCACGCCGAAGAAATTCCGCATCCCGTACACCCCGGTGAGTCCGAATCCGCCGACTGGCGCCGTCGAAGTCCGCCCTGGTCTCGAACGCGACCGGTTCCGCGATCCTCACGGTGGTGGTCCCACTGCCGGTGCCCACGATGCCGTACACATTGAGGAACGGAAACAGCCACAAATCCATCCGGGCGTTGACGAGATCCAGCCGGGCGCTGGCGCCCTCGAACGTGATGAAGCTGACGGGCTGCGCCGGCTTGTTGAACCCGATGCCCAGGTTCGAGATCTCGATGTCCTGCCTCATGGAGTAGAAGCCGACGTTGAACCCGAGCGGCAGCGGCGTCTGGAACCCCCGCTCGAGCGCCTTGCGGCCCCAGATCGGGAAGATCTGGTCGTAGTCCTTGAGCAGGCTGTCGCGCTCCTGCTGGCTCAAGCTCATGTCCGGTTCCTGGGCGGGGAGCGACGCGGGCAGGATGAGCGCCGCGCCCGCGAGGATCACCCCCAGGAAGCGCCCCAGGAAGCGCCCAAGGAAGCGACCGATCGGATGTGGCGTCATGGCTGAGCTGCGGCCTTCGGTCCGCCGATGGGGATTCCCAGGCCGAGTGCCAGAATGTCGTTCGTGCCCGGCGCGTCGCTCAAGGCGTCAGTGAAGGCGTGGTACCAATTGGCGCGCACCCGCAGGCTCTGGAGCCCGGGTTTTCCCGAGAGCGCGAACTCCGCCAGCACGCTGACCCCTGCGTCCCAGCGATTGACCCGTGACCACAACGCCACGTCGTACGTCAGATCGTTCTCCCGCGCCACGCTGCCGGTGTAATGGTCAAACGCTTTCACAACATACCCGAGCTGCGGACCAGCGCCCAGGCGCAAGCGACCGAACGTCACCTTGGCCAGGAGTGGGACAGTCACGTAACCCAGCGTGCGCGCGACCGTCACATCGCTCGCGACCGCAAAGGCACTGTCTACGTGAGCATCACCGGTCGGGGTGAACGGCAGCCCCTTGGCGCCCGCCGGGAACTTGAAGGTGAACTCGGGCTGCAGCGAGAAACGGGTCCCGAGCTTCAGCTCCAGGAACCCTCCTACCGCGAATGACCGCAGGCGTTCCGCATTCGGCAGCCCCGAGAGGGTGGACCAGGCGAGGTCGACTTTGATTCCTCCCTGCATTTTCTCCGGAGGCGAACTTGTCGCCGAACAGGAGCACCAGGATCGCCTGTCCCTGGGCGGCCGAGCATGCCGCCAGGGCGAGCGTCGCCGTCACCAGCGCCGTGCGACGCCATGTTGGCCACACACCGGCACGCGGTGATCTCTGCATCACGAGCTTGGTCATGGGATTGGGACGAGACTAATCACCGGCGTCACCAGGTGCAACCGTATGAAAGTGTTACGTGCCGGACGGTGTCGAGAGTCGCGCCGCCGCTACGCCCCAGGCCCCGAGGTTGAGGGTGGCATGCCGGTCGGCGGCAACGGCCAGCGTGCCGCTGTTGCGCTCGACCAGATCCACGCGGCGCGCCTGGGTAAAGGTGTACGCTGCGGGCCAGACGCCGACCTGGCGCGACGTGCCTGCCACGTCGAGCAACTTTACGATCGCGCCGTCGCCGTCATCGGCGCGTTTGGCGCCGAGCACCATCGCTCCAGGATCGCTCAGCAACAAGGCGCTGTCCTTCCCGATCAGCGGACCTGTGCCCGCGCTGGTAAAGGGGGCGCTCACGTACAGTGGGTCGGCCGCCGCCCAGCCGCGGCGCACCGGTTCCGCCGCGTCGCCACCAGTGCCGAGCAGCGAGAGACGGAACCGGCACCGCAGCTCGCCCCCCTGGCGCGCTGCGAAGTTCGTCGCCCAGTAGTTGTTCATCACATAGGCGAAAAGGGTTCCATCGGGATCGATCCGCCGGCGCGCCGCTCCGCGGCAAATGTCGTTGAGCGTGAAGAGCGGGGTGTCGGGCCCGCTCCAGAGCACACCCTCCACGCCCGCGTGCAGCCACACCCAGTGGGTGTGACAGAACCAATCCCGGCCGCTCCCCGGCTGTTGATCCTGCTCCACCGTCATCCGCCCGAGCGGTACCTCGACCTCCACAGTGGGTTTGGTGAGTGCGAACGGAAACGCGACGTAGAGCGCTTCCTTTTCGAGCGTCGCCGTCTTGGTGAAACGGTTCTCGATGTCGATCCAGGGGAGCTCGTCGTACAGCGTCACGACCGAGGTGACCGACGGAAAGCCCGGCAATGCGCGCTCGGTCACGAGGCGCACGCCGATCCCCGGGAGTCGCTCGCGCCGCGCCTTGACGAGGGTGCTCTGGGTAATCCGCAGCTCGGGTGGCGTGTTCAACCCCTCGCCCCCCGCCTCGGTCCAGAGAGCGCTGCGGGCGCCACCTGCGGCGTACACGATCTGGTTCAGACCCGACCACGTGGTCGGGTTCACCCGTTCCTTTCCGTCCGGGCCCTTGAGCGAGCGGATGGCCCCGCTCTTTGGGTCGAGTGTGACGCGAAAACCGCCCGCCTCGGCGTCCAGCGTCTCCCCGTCATCCACCGGGAGACTGGCCGGCCGGTCACTCTCGGTGAGGCGGAGATACCCCAGGGCGGGGACGTCCCGCATCACCACGAGGGCCGAGCCGTCGGGGAGATCAACGGATGGGAACTCGCGGTCTCCGTAGGTAAGGCGCCTGCCCGCGCCGAGGCGCACACGGGCGATGTCGCTGCGCGTCCAAGTCGATGCGTTGAACACGACGCGCCCCATGCCTTTTTCCGTGCCTTTTCCGATGCGCAGCAGACCGTCGGCGAGCTGCTGTTCGACCGCCGCGCTTGCCGAGTCGAGGTAGCGCTGCTTGTAGTGCCACTGCGCCACGGTCTGCCGGCCCTCGGGATCGGAGACGCTGGTCCGCGCGCCCCAGGTGTGCTCGCCGAACAGCAGCAGGTCCTGCCATGCGGTGCCGCGCTCGGCGGCCCGGTCCCGAATCCGCACGCCGGCGGTGCCGTCGCGCGGCTCGGTGCGGTCGTCCCACAGCGCGAGCAGGTCCGCCGCCCGCGCCGCCAGCTGGAGGCTCCGGAACAGCGCCAGCTCGGCGGCGGTGGACGCGGCGCCGTCTTCCTTATAACAGCCGGTGTCACCGCGCCGCACCGGGAGGCGGGCGCCGTAGCGCCGCTCGATCTCGCGGAAAAAGTCCTCCGCCCGCGCCTGCACGATGTTCGGGTAGGCGAAACGCCGGTTGAACTCCTCCACGTTGTCCACCAGCCGCTCGTCCACCAGGCGTTCGTCCCTTGTGCCCCGTGGAGCAACGCCACGTCGTACGGGTAGCCCGGCGACAGCAGCACCGGATCGGACATCAGCCAGTCGGACAAGCGCCGGGCCATGACGTCCGCTCCCTGGTCGAATCCGAACCGCAGGCCGCTGCCGGTGCGCGCGCCGCGCCAATGGAGCACGCGGCCCCCGTCCGGACCCTCCCACCAGTAGAGCTGCGGGTAGTTGGTCCATTGCCCGCTGAGGTGATAGCGCGCAGCGTCGTCGGGGTCGAGCAACGGCACGGCGCGCTCGGGGTCCACGCTCGTGGCGAGGTAGCGGACACCGCTCGCCGCGAGCAGGCTCGGGAACGTGGCCGGCTGTCCCGGGACGCCGCTGACTTGCGCGCCGGCAAACGCGAGCCCGCGCTCGCGCGCCAGGCGCCCCGCGGGCCAGACCAGCCGCGCGTACGTCTCGTGGTCGAGCAATCCGGTCAGCAGGTTCGCGAACAGCGCCTGAAATCCGACCTTGCCGTTGCGAATCGCCTGCAACAGCCCTTCGACCGCTGGTTCGGACCGATTCTCCACATAGGAGATGCACCTGGTAGGCGCACTCGGCCGTCCAGCGAGACGCGGGATGCGCGGGCAGTCGGGCGACAGCGGCATCGAGGTTCGAGCGGTGGATCTCGATGCAGCGCTCCTGAAGGTCGGTCGAGCCGATGTCGGTGCGATTGGAGGCCAGCCAGTACAGCGTCCAGCGGCGTGGGGGGACCACGCGCACGCGCGCCCGGGCCACGCGCTTCTTGGCGACTTCGACCTCGATCTCAAACTCGGATGGCCCGGGGAGGGGTACCCACACTTCGCCCGCGAGCACCGTTCCAGCACCGGTTGGCAGGAGGCCCGCCGTTCCCACCGGGGTGCCGCGGCGGTCGATCACCCGCGCGCGGGCGGCGGGCGCGTCCAGCCCGGCAACGGTCACGCGCAGCAGGTTGTTGCGGCCGTCCGGTTGCTGGTACAGCGGCGTGGCGCGCGCGTCGACCGTGACAACACCGTCGCGCGTCGCGCGAACCTCGGGCGTCGCGGCGGCCGCCGTCAATCCCATCCAACCCAAGAAACTGCGACGATCCGTCATCGCAACGTTGCGCCTCCATCGTTCGACGTAGTTCCAAATCGGCATTGAACGGGGGTGACCCGACACATAGGTTGCCCTGCGACCCCAGCTCTAACGATCCAATCTCTTCAATATGATGAAGGAGTCCGTATGAAGTGCATGGCATTTGTCCTTGCCGTGTTCGCCATGGCCGGGTGTAAGAAGGGCGAGCAGCCCTCCTCCGCCGCTTCCGTGCCCGACACGTCCAGCCAGATGATGATGGCCGATACCTCTCACACGATGATGGCCGACGCTCACATGAGTGCCGATTCGATCAGCGCGGAGCGGGGAGCGACCCTGTATAAGGACAAGGGGTGCGCCGCATGCCATAACATCGCCAAGGCTGGAGAAGAACCGCACCGGCGTCCCGGCGGAAAACAGTCGGGTCCGGACCTGGGCGGCGTCACCGAGCGCCGGGACCGCGGCTGGTTGCGGCGCTGGTTGAAGGACCCGGCCGCAATGCGCGTCTCAGACTCGACCGCGATCGCGATGACGGCCGAGGCGAAGGGCCTCAAGATGCCGAACATGACGCTGAGCGATTCGGAGATTGAGGCGCTGATCAACTATCTCGGGGTGAAACAGTAGGCGGCGCTTGACGTGCAGGGCGCGCCGGATAGGTTACGGCGCGCCCGACACCCGCAGTCACCTTCACCATTCCATAGATGAAGGAGCACGCATGAAGCGCACGGCATTCGTCCTGGCCGTCGTGGCCATGGCCGCGTGTAAGAAGGCCGAGCAGCCCGCCACCGCCGCCTCAGTGCCTGATACGTCCAGCCAGATGATGATGTCGGCCGACACATCGCACATGATGATGATGGCGGACACCTCGAAGAAGTAGCTGCAGGCGCGCAGCAGCCAATGCCGCGCACGACGCCCGGGCCTCGCGCCCGGGCTTTTCGTTGGCCTCAGGCGGGGCCGGTGAAGGGCAGGGCGAACGGAAGATCGACGACGCGGGCGTCACGACCCCCGGCGCGAACCACCATCCCAGCGTCCACCTCGCGGCGAACCATGGCGAGGCCGATCCAACGGCCCCCGCCCGATATGCGCAGCTCGGGAATCCATGCGACGCCGGTCACCCGGCCCGCGTCGCGATCCTGGTAGAGCACGCTGCCCACCCCGTCCGCCGGCTCGGCGTCGAACAACAGCCCGCGGAGGTGGCGGTTCACGTGGCCGCGAAAATGCAGGCGCGAGACCGTCTCCTGCCCGGTGTAGCAACCCTTCGTGAACGAAACACCGCCCAGCTCCTCGAACCGGACCTCCTGCGGGATCGTCTTCTCGTCCACTTCGGCGCCGACCCGCGGCCACCCGCCGAGAATCCGGCGCGCATTCGAGCGCCACGGGTTCGGCCGCGAGCATTCCGGCCGCCGAGAGCCGTTGAGCCACCGCGCGCAGCGGCGGCCGCGGGAGCGGTGACCTGCAGGACGAACGGTGCCTGGTCGCTGGCGCGCGCCACGTCGCACGCGGCGTCGCCGAGCGTCACGGACAGTACCGCGGCCCGGGCCGGGCGGGATCGCGAGGCCCGCCGCCTGGGCCTTCGCCAGCACCTGGGGCCCGGCGAGCCGGAACACCACGACCTCCGCCGTCCGGTCGCGGGTGCGCGCCAGGCGCGGTGGGATTGAACGCGTGAAGATGGCGAGCGCGGCCTGGCGCTGGTCGGCCGGCACTGTATAGGTCACCGTCGTGCCCTGACGCGCAGCCCAGCCGTCCACCACGATCATGCCCTTGGGCGTGAGCATCGCGCCATAGATGAACGCGCCGTCCCCCGGCTTCTCGATATCGTTGGTCAGCAAGCCCTGCAGCGATGCCGCCGCCCCCGGCCCGGCGAGGGTCAGGACGCCGGTGTCGGCGCGCGCGAATACCGCTCCCGTTTGCAGCGCCGTCAGCAGCACCGGCGTGACCGCGTCGGGGCCGAGTCTTACCACGGGAACAGCTCGGCGGGGTCGTGGCCGGTGAACGAGTGCCACACCGCATCCGCTGCGGAGAGGGTCGCCGGATCGTGACTGGTGGTGAGCATCGTGCAGCGCAGGCCGGCGGCGCGTGCAGCAGCGAGACCGGGCAACGAATCCTCGATCGCGGCCGAGCGGCTCACGGCCAGGGGCCGGCGCGCGGAAAGTGCCGCGAGGGCTGCCTGGTAGCCGGCGGGGTCGGGCTTGCAGCGCGCCACGTCTTCCGCGGCGACGACGACCTCGAAGTGGCGGCGCAGTCCGGCGCGCTCGAGCACCTGCTCGATCTCCCGCCGCAGCGCGCCCGACACGATGGCCAGTCGCCAGCCTGCGGCAGCGCGCGCGACGAACTCCACCGCACCCGGGACCAGCGTGAGAGACTCTGCGATCAGGCGCTCGTAGCGCCGCGACTTCTCGGCGACGAGCGCGTCGAGACGCCGGTCGGCGAGCGGCTTGCCGGCGTGCTGGAACGCCGCCACGAACGACATCCGGTCGTTCCAGCCGAGGTACTCCTCGTAGTACTGCGCGCGGGTGAGCGCGATTCCTTCGTCCGCCAGCAGCGCGTCGAGGGTGATGCGATGCTGCTCCTCGTCGTCCACGATCACGCCGTTGAAGTCGAACAGGATCGCGCCATCCGCATCAGTCATAGAAGCCCGCCGCGCGATACGAGTCGTCCAGCAGCTCGACCGGATGACGCGCGCGCGCCGAGATGCCGGCGGCGGCGAGCCCCGCACCGAGCTGCATCAGGCACCCGGGGTTGCCCGTCGCGACGACCTGCGGCGCCGCCTCGCGCAGCGAGGCGAGTTTGGGGCCGAGTACGGCGCGCGACATCTCGGGCTGGACGAGCGTGAACAGGCCGGCGCTGCCGCAGCACTGGGCGGCGTCGGGCGTCGAGACCAGCTGCAGCACCGGGATCGCCTGGAACAGGCGTAGCGGCGCGTCCGCGATCCGCTGCGCGTGCAGCAGATGGCAGGGGGGATCGTAGGCGACCCGCAGGTCGAGTGGGGCGCCGGGCGCCGGGCCGCGCTCGGCCAGCAGCTCGGTGACGTCGCGGACGCGCGCGGCGAACTTCTCCGCCCTCGCCCCGCGGTCGAGCAGATGCCCGTACTCCTTCATCGTCGCCCCGCACCCGGCGCTGTTGACGACGACGCCGACGTCCCCGTCGCCGAAGGCCGCGACGTTGCGGCGCATGAGTACCTGCGCCTTCCGGCCAGCCCCGCGTGCACGTGCAACGCCCCGCAGCACACCTGTCCGGGCACCTCCCGCACGTCGTACCCGTTCACCGTGAGCGTGCGGATCGTGGCGTCGTGGACGTGCGCGAAGTAGCCGTCCATGATGCAGCCGCGAAACAGGAAGACGGTCAGACGGTTAGGCGGATAGTGGGACGGTGGAATCGCCGGCGCGCCTTACCGATCCGAACCGCCTTACCGCCTAACCGGCTTCGTCGCGGCGAGCATCCCCATCGCGAACCGCAGCGTCCCCCATCCCGCGAGCACCCGGGAATTCCGGTCGCCCGCAGCACGCGGCCGAGCGCGTACACGACCCGCGACAGTCCGGCGGTGTCGTGAACGCGCTCAAGGCCGCGCGCGCGAGCCAGGGGAGGGGGCGCGAGTGTGCGATCAGCTCGCGGGCCGCTTCGAGGCCGCGCCCGTAGCCCACGCCAGACGGGCACACCGGCTCGCAGCCGCGGCAGCCGAGGCAGCGATCGAGGTGGGTCGCGACGAACGGGATCGTGCGGAGCGAGCTCGCCGCGCTCGAGCTGCGCGCATCAGCTCGATGCGGCCGCGCGGGCTGTCGGCCTCGTCGCCCGTGGCGAGAAAGGTGGGACAGGCCTGGAGGCAGAAGCCGCAGTGCACGCACGTGTCGAGTGCGGCGAACCCCCCCCGGGCGTCAACCATCGCTCTCGATCGCGACCGCGAGCGAGTTGCCCGGGTCGAACGTGCTCCGCAGGCCGGCGACCAGCGGACCGACGCCTTCACGGTACGCGCCGAAATGTCCCACCGCGCGCCGCACGGCCCAGGGAGCGCGCTCGACGGTCAGCGGCACCTCGAGCACCGCGAGGGCCCGCCGCAGACGCCGCAGCCGGTCCACCGTCGCGTCGCCCGCCCAGCGCAGTGCGCCGACCCCCGGGCTCGCCGATACCCACTCGTCGCCCACCTGATGCTGGACCAGGTCGAGCAGCTCGTCGCTCGAGTCGGGAAGGCCGCCGATGCGGAACGCGACCGGCCGGGTGGCGAACGTCTCCGCCGCCCGCATCCAAAAGGCGTGAGCCTCGTCGGCTCGCAGCGCGGTGAACAACCCACCGGTAGCCGCGCGCAGGCCGGCCTCTTCGGCCGCGACGAGCGGCGCGGAGCCCGCCAGGCGGACGGCGAGCGCCCACCGCTCGCGGCGCGCCAGTGCGGGCGACAGCAGCTCGAGCGCGGCCAGCGTCAGACCGGCCGCGCTGATGTCGTCGCCCATCCGCGACAGGTCCTCGCGCGACCCTTCGAGAATCAGCGTCTGGTCCACGCGCGGCAGCGCCCGCAGGCGCAGGTGCACCAGCACGATCACGCCGAAGGCGCCGAACCCACCCGCCTGCATCCGGGTGAGATCGTACCCGGCGACGTTCTTCATCACGCGGCCGCCGCTCTGAATCAGTCGCCCGTCGCCGGTCACGAAGGTCACGCCGAGCAGATGATCGCGGACCGGCCCGAACCCGTGCCGCAGCGGGCCCGCGCTCGCCGTGGCGACGACGGAGCCGAGGGTGCGGCCCGCGAGCCCCGGCGGATCGAGCGCCAGCCAGACGCCGTGGTCGGCCAGCTGCTGGCGCAGCTGGTCGCAGCCGATACCCGCTTCGGCCGTCGCGGTGAGGTCCTGGGGCTGGATCGAGGGGACACGGTCCAGCCGCCGCGTGGTGAGTGAGAGGTCGGCCGGCGCATCGGCCTGCATCCACGTGCCGGCGCCTTCGACCCGGACCCGCCAGCCCTCGGCGCGCGCCGTGCCGAGCAGCAGCGCCACGGCGTCCGGCGACGCGGGGGCGATCCGCGGCACGCCGTCCGGGCTCCCCGTATCCTCGAGCACGGCGTCGCCGCCGAGCAGCGCGCGCACCCGCTCGGCGATCTTCATGGTTCCAATGCGGAATGCGGAATGCGGAGTGCGGAGTTGGTTTCCATTCCGCATTCCGCGCTCCGCATTCCGCACTCCCGGTGCTCCAGCCCACTCACGACACGCATGCATCGGGATCACCTTGCCGGGGTTTACTCGCTCGGCGGGATCGAACACCAGCCGCACCGCGTGCATGGCCGCGAGCGAGTCGCCGTCGAAGATGTGCGGCATGTACCGCAGTTTGTCGAGCCCGATGCCGTGCTCACCCGTGATGGTGCCTCCCACGGCGATGCACGCCGCCATGATCTCCCCGCTTGCCGCCTCGACCCGCTCCGTGAGCCCGGGAATGCGGCTGTCGAACGAAATGTTCGGATGCAGGTTGCCGTCTCCGGCATGGAACACGTTGCTCACCCTCAGACCGTACCGCGCGGCGATCTCGCCGATCCTTTCGAGCACGTCGGGCAGCGCCGAACGAGGGACGACCGCGTCCTGCACCACGAGGTCGCGCGACAGCCGGCCCATCGCGCCGAACGCCTTCTTGCGGCCCTGCCACAACCGCGCGCGCTCCCCAGCGTCCGCGGCCGTGCGCACCGACCGGGCGCCGTGCGCCGCGAGGATCGCTTCCACGCTCTCGGCTTCCGCCTGCACCGCGGCGTCATCCCGGCCGTCCAGCTCGGTGAGCAGGACCGCGGCGGCATCGCGCGGATATCCGGCGGCGTACACCGAGTCTTCGACGGCGCCGATGCACGACTGGTCCATCATCTCGAGCGCCGCGGGCACGATGCCGCTCGCAATCACCGCCGACACCGCCTGCTCCCGCGGTCCGGAGCGAGCTGAAGTCCGCGAGCAGCGTGCGCACCGCTCGCGGCACCGGGAGCAGGCGCACGGCGATGCGCGTGGCGACGCCGAAATTTCCCTCCGAGCCGGTGAACAGGCCGACCAGGTCGGGCCCCCAGGGCTCGCCCCCCGGGCTGCCGAGCTGCACCACCTGGCCGTCCGCGAGCACGACCTCGAGCGCGAGCAGGTTGCTGACCGTCGCGCCGTACTTGAGGCAGTGAGGCCCGCCCGCGTTCTCCGCCACGTTGCCGCCGATGGTGCACGCGGTCTGACTCGACGGGATCGGGGGCGTACAGCAGGCCGTGCGGCGCGACGGCGGCCGACAGTTTGACGTTCACCACCCCGGGCTCCACCACCGCGAAGCGGTTCACCGGGTCGATCGTGAGGATGCGATTCAGGCGGGTGAGCACGATCAGCACCGCGCCTTCGCTCGCGAGCGCGCCGCCCGACAGCCCGGTCCCGGCCCCGCGCGGGACGAAGGGCACGCCATGGATCGCGAGCAGCCGGATGATGGCGATGACCTCGTCGCGGCTGCCCGGGAGCACCACCACTCCGGGGACGCTGGTGTGGGTCGTCAGCCCGTCCATGGCATACGTGGCGCGCTCGGCGGTGGCGGTCCGGGTGTGCGCCGGCCCGACGATCTGCGCCAGTGCGTTCACCAGGGCGCGGTCGATCACGTCGCGGGCTCGATGTGGGGACGGGCGCCGCCACGGCCGTTCCGCCCGGCCCGCTCGTGCACCACGGCGCGCTGCTCCGCCTCGACGGTGAGCGGCTCGAGCAGCCGCGCCAGCTGGCTCAGGCGCGCGGTGGTGCTCTGGGTGGCGAGCAGCGCCTGCTTGGCCGCTGCTTCGAGCTCGAGGGCCGCCGCCACGCGGAACGACAGCGCGGCGGGATCGGCGGGAGGTCGACCGGTATCGCGACGTCGTGCCCGGCCAGGGTGCCGAGCGCCTCCGTCAGACCGCGAAACCCGCGGCGCACGGCGGCGGCCAGCGCGGCTGCCTCCTCCGGCGCCGCGGCGTCGTCGTCGAACTCTTCGACGAGCGCCCGCCGGTAGAGCCGTTCGTCCGGGCACCATTGCAGCAGGCGGAAGCGTCGCTCGCCGGCGGTCAGAATGTCGGACCGCCCGTCGGGGAGCGGGTGACTCGACTGGATCACCGCCACGCAACCGACTTCGCCCGGGCTCGGCATCGGATCTGCCCCGCGCGGCCGTCCGGGCCGGGACGTAGACGATCCCGAAGCGGCGGTCACCCGCGAGGCAATCGGCCAGCATCTGGCGGTAGCGGGGCTCGAAGATGTGCAACGCCTGCGGGGCTCCGGGAAACAACACCAGCGGCAGCGGAAAAATCGGGAGCTCACGGGGCATGGCTAGGAAAGTAACCGGGCCCGGAGAGGAGCGGGGGGCCGGCCGGCGCCAAGCAAAAGGGTCAGGAGCACGTGCTCCTGACCCCTGGTACGAGCAGACGTCCTTGGGTGGCTAGGCCGCTCTCCAAAATCCCTTGAGTGCCCGGCCATCCGGCGACTCCCGCAGCTTCTCGAAGGCGCGCTCCCGGATCTGGCGGATACGTTCGCGCGTCACACCCATCAGGGCGCCGATCTTCTCCAAGGTCATCGCCTCGCTGCCTTCTTCGAGACCGTAGTAGAGATAGAGGATCTTGCGTTCGCGGGGGGTCAGGTACTTGTGGAAGATGCGGTCGACGAAATCGCGCATCAGCTTGCCGTCGGTGTGTTCCTCGATCTCACCACCTTCTTGTCCGGCAAACCGTTCACCCAAGGTGGCCGCGTCCCGATCGCTGCGATCAACCGGCGCGTCGAGCGATAGCTCGGCGGCCGTCATCCTTCGGGCGGTTCTAACGTTTTCCACGGAGTCATCGAGCGCCCGCGCGATCTCATTGTCGGTCGGCTCGCGTCCCAGCTCCTGGGACAGGTAGGTCTCGGTACGGCTCATGCGGATCAACTGCGAGTTCTGGTTCAGCGGGATACGGACGCTGCGCGTTTGCTCGGCAAGGGCTTTCAGGACGGCCTGGCGGACCCACCACACGGCGTACGAGATGAACTTCACGCCCTGATCGGGATCGAATTTCTTGACCGCTTTGAGGAGACCTTCATTGCCGATGGCGACCAGCTCGGAGAGATCGAGACCGTGACCCTGATATTTCTTTACATACGAGATGACGAATCGAAGATTTGCCGTGACCAACCGCTCTGCAGCTTTTTCGTCGCCCCGCTGGACCCGTCGCGCGAGACGACGCTCTTCAGCCGGATCTTTTATCAGTGGGAGCTTCTGGATGTCTTGTAGGTATTGATCGAATGCGCCGGACGGATTAGCTCGAAAAAACGCCTTGGGTTTCACTCCACTCGAACGGGCCATCGAGGGACTCCCACGGTGCACTGACTTAGGTTGTGGATTGAGACGGGACAAAGTCCCGCCGCGCGGGCCTTCTTGAGTGATGTGAATATAGGGAACACCCTTGCACCCATGCAAATCCCCCTAGTTATCCACATCACAAATCGTTTGCCTGCGGAAGATTGTGCCGTTTATCCACTATCCACATGCCCTGTGGAGAACTGTCGGTAATCGGCGTTGTGCACAGGTGTGCACACGTGTTGGGAAGTTGTTGATGCGGGTGTGACCAATTGATCGCAGGGTGATCGACCGATGACGGCGGGCGCGCGCTCCATTTACGGCACGTCGCTCAGCACGTCGCGCAGCAGTTGCTCCGGCGCAGCCACGGTCCATCCTTTTTCGTCGTCGCCCGACATCGCCCCCACCGTTTGCGGCAGCGCAAACCGCACCGTCGCGGCGCGCGCCTTCTTGTCGAGGCGCATCGCCAGCATCAAATCGTCGATGCCGGCGCCCGCCGGACGCTCGAGCGGCAACCCGACGCGCTCGAGCAGTGCGCGAATGCGGCGCGCCGTGCCCGGCGCGGCCAGTGTGAGCGCTTCAGCGAGTCGCGCTTCGTACGCCATCCCGATCGCCACGGCCTCGCCATGCAGCAGCGTGTATTGGGTCGCCGCTTCCACGGCGTGACCCACGGTGTGGCCGAAATTGAGGATGGCGCGGCGGCCGATCTCGCGCTCGTCGGCGGCTACGACTTCGGCCTTGATCTCGATCGAGCGGGTAATGAGGCGGTCGATCGCCGCGGGGTCGCGGGCGAGGGCGCGTTCGTGTGCGGCCTCGAGAAACGCGAAGTAGTCGGCGTCGGCAATGACGCCGTGCTTCACCGCCTCGGCCATCCCGGCGACGAGCTGCGCGCGCGGCAGCGAGGCGAGCACGTCGCGATCGACCACCACGAGCCGCGGCTGGTGAAACGCGCCGAGCAGGTTCTTGCCGGCGGGCACGTCGACGCCCGTCTTGCCCCCGATCGAGGAGTCGATCATGGCGAGCAGCGTCGTCGGCACCTGGACGTACGGCACGCCGCGCAGGTAGGTCGCGGCCACGAACCCGGCCAGGTCACCCACCACGCCACCGCCGAGCGCGATCACGGCGCAGTCACGTCCGAACCTCGCGGCGAGCATCTGGTCGCACAGCGACGACCAGACGTGCCGCGTCTTGTTCCATTCGCCGGCCGGAAACTCGAACCGCTCCGCCGCGAGGCCGGCGGCGCGCAACCGGGACATCGTCGCTTCGCCGTACAGCGGGCCGACGTGCGAATCGGTGATGACGGCGTAGCGCGCCGCAGGGCAGTGACGGGCGAGCAGCCCGGCGAGGTCCCCGAGGAGCGCACCGCCGATCACGATGTCGTACGACGCATCGCGCTCCTCGCGGATGGGAACGCGGATGGTCACCATTTGACGTCGGGGCGGCCGCCGGCCGCATTGGCGGAGCGCGCCAGGACGAACAGCAGGTCAGACAGGCGATTCAGGTAGGTCACGACGGCCGGAGACACGTCCGTGCCGCGCCCGAGGGACACGACGGCACGCTCGGCGCGCCGGCACACGGTACGCGCGACGTGCAGAGCGGCGGCCTTCGGCGTGCCGCCCGGGAGAATGAAGTTCTTGAGCGGTGCGAGCGTCTCCTCCCTCGAGTCGATGATCGTCTCCAGGGCATGGATTTCGGGCTCGCCGATCGGTTTCCCAGGCAGCACTCGCGGGAGGGCTGCGGGGTCCGGGGTGGCGAGCTCCGCACCGATCGTAAACAGATCGCGTTGGATGCGCTCGAGCGCGTCGCGCGAGAAATCCTGCGGGTCGAGCGCCAGTGCCAATCCGATGACGGCGCACAACTCATCCACCTGGCCGTAGGCGGCGACGCGCGGATCGTCCTTGCGGACGCGGCCCCCCCCCAACAAGCCGGTGTCCCCGGCATCGCCCGTCTTGGTGTAGATCTTCACCGCGCGGAACCTATCGCCCATGGAAGGGCGGCGCGAGGAGCTTGCTCCACGCCCACCTCTACCCTTACAGTTGCCCGGATGCAGGAACTCAAAGACATCACGATCATCGGGGCAGGCCCGACCGGCCTGTTCGGCGCGTTCTACGGCGGCATGCGCGGGGCGTCGTGCCGGCTGATCGACAACCTCGACCAGGTCGGCGGCCAGCTCACCGCGCTCTACCCCGAGAAGTACATCTTCGACGTCGCCGGCTTTCCCAAGGTGCTCGCCAAGGACCTGGTGCGGGGCATGGCCGAGCAGGCGGCTCCAGTTTCGCGCACCCGTTCACCTGGCCGAGAAGGTGATCGGGCTGCGCAGGAGTCGGACGACGGGCGTCCGCGCTTCGTACTGGTTACCGACAAGGACGAGTATCCGTCGCACACGGTCCTGATCGCGGGCGGCATCGGCGCGTTCACCCCGCGCAAGCTGCCGCTCAAGGACGTGGACCGCTGGTACGGGCGCGGGGTGTTCGATCGCGTGCTCGACCCCAAGGCGTTCGCCGACAAGCGGGTGCTGCTGGTGGGCGGCGGCGACTCCGCCTTCGACTGGGCGGTCAACCTCCAGGGCATCGCCAAGCACATCGTGATGGTGCACCGCCGCGACGGCTTCCGCGCCCACGCGGCCACCGTACGGCAGGTGGAGCAGCTGTGCGCCGCCGGTCGCATGGAGCTGCGCACCTTCTGGGAGGTGCGGGCGATCCACGGGACCGACTCGGTGGAGCGCGTCACCCTCTACAACAACAAGACCAAAGAAGAGGATACGCTCGCCTTCGACGCCGTCATTCCCCAGCTCGGATTCCTCTCGTCGCTCGGCGCGATCGCCGAGTGGGGACTGGACCTCGAGAAGGGCGACATCAAGGTCGCGTCCACCATGGCGACCAACATTCCGGGGATCTTCGCCGCGGGCGACATCACCACCTATCCCGGCAAGCTGAAACTCATCGCGACCGGCGTCGCGGAAGCGAGCATCGCGGTGAACCACGCCGTGCACTTCATCAACCCGACGGCCAAGGTCGAGCCGGGACACTCGAGCAACATGGCGCTGTTCGGGCAGACGGAAGACTAGAGACGAGGGGGCGGTGCGAGGCGGTTCACCTCCGCCACCTCCAGCCTCCACCACCTCCCCGTCTCCAGTGTCGAAAAGGTTGACAGTCCCGCCCGCCTTGGTGATTGTACGGAGTCAGCCGAACCTCATCCCTTGCGTGCCCGCGTACTCGTCCTGTTCGCCGCTCTGTCCGCGGCGGCTCCTCTCGCCGCGCAGCAGGAGCAGCGAGTGGTGCGGGAGCTCTCCTTCCAGGGCAATCACGCCCTCGACGACTACACGCTGGCCGCCGCGATCTCGACCACCCGGTCGAGCGCGTTTGCCCGCCTGTGGTGGTTGCGCTGGATCCATCTCGGCGAAAAGAAGTACCTGAACGAGACCGAGTTCCGCCGCGACGTGCTGCGGTTGATACTGCTGTTCCGCCGCAGCGGCTACGTGAACGTGGTCATCGACACGCTCGTGCGCCGCACCCCCCGGGACGCGTTCATCACGTTCCGCATTCACGAGGGCGAGCCGGTGCGCCTGACGCGGCTGGACATCGTGGGCGCCGAGTCGCTGTTCAACATCCCCAAGCTCAGGAAGGATCTCTCCCTCGAGGTCGGAGCCCCGTTCAGCCGGCTCCGGCTCCAGGCGTCCGCGGACACCATCGTGGGGCGCCTGTACAATCGCGGCTTTCCCTACGCGCAGGTGCTGCGAAACTTCGACCAGGACGACGCGGCCCTGAGCGCCGAGGCGACCCTGGAGATCGTGCCGGGACCGCGCATGAAGGTCGGCGAGGTGGCGATTCTGGGGCTGCAGCGCCTCGACACGGCCACGATCCGGTCGTTGCTGAGGGTCAAGCCGCAGGACCAGTTCCGGCGGGACCTGCTGTATCGGACGCAGCGCGATCTCTACGCCCTCGGGGTATTCCGCTCGGTGAGCGTGGTGCTCGAGGACTCCCTGCCCCCGTCCTCTCCCAGCGATTCCCTGGTCCGAGTGGCGGTGCACCTGCGCGAAGGCCCGGGGCATCGGGTGTTCACGGGCGTGGGGTACGGAACGATCGACTGCTTGCGCATCCAGAGCGGTTGGACGGCATACAACTTTCTTGGGGGAGTACGGGCCCTGGACCTGAACGGCAGCGTTTCGAAGATCGGGGTGGGGGCCCCGTTGGATCTCGGGTTCGCGAACAACGCGTGCCAGTCGCTCGCGTCGGACTTCACGTCGGACACCTTGAACTACAGCGTGGGACTGACACTGCGGCAGCCGACGTTTCTCTCGCCGCGTAACACGGCGCGGCTGGGCGTGTTCGCCGAGCGCCGCTCCGAATACCGGGCGTACATCCGCCAGGCCGTTGGCGTGAATCCCTCGGTGACGATCAATGCCCGGCGCGACGTCCCCGTGGTCCTCGGGTACGTGTACACGGTGGGCCGCACCATCGCCGCGGCCGCGGTGTACTGCAGCGTCTTCAACCTGTGTGACGCCGCAGGACCAGGCGCTGCTCGGCAAGTCGCGCCCCTTCGCCGCGTTGACCCTGACCGGCGTCCGCAACAAGCTGAACTCGATTCTCGACCCCACCACCGGCGGTCTGGCGACCGTGGGCCTGATGTACGCCTCCCGCTGGGTGGGCTCGGATACGCTGTATGAGTTCTCCCGCGTCGAGGCGGAGCTGTCGCGCTACTATCCCGTGGGCCGGCGCAGCGTGTTCGCCTGGCGGGTCCGGGCGGGTCGGATCTTTCCGGCGCGGGAGATCGCCTTGGCCGGCCAAACCGTACGATTCGTCCCGCCCGATCAGCGCTTCTACGGCGGCGGGCCGAACTCGGTGCGCGGCTACCCCCGCAACGGGCTGGGCCCCCAGGTCTACGTCAGCGACCAGCTGACCGTGACCGGGGCGGGGGACAGCACGTTCTCCAACGTGCAGTCCTCCCCGACCGGCGGCAGCTCGGTGTTCACGCTCAACACCGAAGTGCGGCTTGCCACGCCGATCTTCCCGGATCGGATGCGGGTCGCCCTGTTCGTGGACGCCGGCCAGGTCTGGGTGCAGAATGGTGAGGCGTACGACGTGCGGGGCGTACGCGTCACGCCGGGCGCGGGGTTGCGGTTCACGACGCCGCTCGGCCCGGTCCGCATCGACGCCGCGTACAATGGGTACCTCGGCGAGCCAGGCCCGCTCTACTACCAGAACAAGACCGACAGCAGCCTCACCCTGATTCCGGGCCGTACGTATCAGCCTCCCCGTCCGACCGGGTTTTGGAATCGCATCGTCGTGCAGTTCTCGGTGGGGCAGGCGTTCTGACGGTCCGCCACTCGCTGGCCGGGGCGCTGTGGCTGGTGGCGGGCCTCATGGCGTCGTTTCTCGGCGCGTTGAGCGCCCTGGTCGGCACCGGGGCCGGGCGCCAGCTGCTCACGCGGGTCGCGACCGACGCCGTGCGGCACGCGGTGGACGGCAGCGTGGAAATCGGCGACGTGCGTGGCCCGCTCCTGACGGGCGTCACGCTCAACAACGTCCGGGTGTTCGACCTCGATACGACGCTGGTCGCGGCGCTGCCGCAGGTGGACGCAACGTTCAATCCGTTCTCCCTGGCCGCCGGGCGATTCGTGCTGCTCTCCCTCGACCTGCACCAGCCCGTGATCAACATCGTCCAACACAAGAACGGCCGCCTCAACTTCGAAAACGTGCTGCGCCTCGGCCGCCCGTCCACCGGTCCCCGGAAGGCCCCCCCGCTGATCCTGTTCCGCAACGTCCGGATCCGCGACGGCACCCTCACCCTGCGCCTGCAGGACCGGAGCGCGGCGAGCGTGGAGGGTCGCGAGATCGACCATCTGGACCGCGATGGCCGGCGCCGCATCCGGCGGTTCGAGCATCTCGATGCGATGGTCGCGCGGCTGGTCGTTTCTTCGCCCCGGGTGCCCGGGATCCATTTCCAGCTCGCGCACCTCGCCGTCACCGAGCAGCGATCCCGAGTTCGTCCTCACCGACGTCAAAGGCCGGGTCGACGTGGTCGGCGATTCAGTCGCCGTGGACCTGGCCAACCTGGAGCTCCCGGCCTCCAAGCTCGCGGGCCGCGGCAGCGTCCGCTGGCCGCGCGATACGCTGCTCTATGACCTCACGGTGCGCGCCGATTCCGGCACGTTGGGGGACGTGCGCTTCATGCTGCCGCGCCTGCCCCCCACCGCGGTGCTGCGGGGTGGCGTGCAGGTGCGCTCGCACAGCGGCCGGCTGCTCGAGGTGCGGCTCGACCCGCTCGACCTGCGGTACGCCGGTGGGTCACTCAGCGGCCGGCTCACGACCCTGAGCCTGGCCGATTCCGGCCTGGTGGGAGTGCGCGACGCCGACCTGGTCGCCCACGATTTCGACCTCGACTTCCCGCGCACGCTGGTGGACACGCTGCCGTTCTACGGCTGGCTGTCCGGGCGTGCGATTGCCGACGGCCCCATGCGTGCGCTGTCGATCGAGGTGGACTGGACGTTTCGCGATTCGCTCGTGGCAGGCCGGCCCAGCTCGCACGTGAGCGGGAACGGTGAAATCAACCTGCGGGATCAGGACGGGATGCGCTTCCAGCCGTTCTTCGTGACGGCGGCGACGGTGGATTTCCGTACCATCCGCAAGCTCGCCCCCGCGGTCACGCTGAACGGGGAGCTTGGCGCCGTGGGGACGCTGACTGGCGCGCTGCACAACGCCCGCTTCACCGGCAAGCTGCTGCATCGCGACGGCAACCGGCCTCCGAGCGTGGTGAATGGCACCGTGGGGCTCGACACCCGGACCGACACGATCGCCCTCTTCGCCGACGTGCGCGCCGACTCGCTGTCGTTCGACGGACTGCGCGGCAGCTTCCCGCGACTGCCGCTCCATGGTGCGGTCAGCGGGCCGATTCAGCTCGACGGCACGCTCGCCGCCATGGAAGCACACGCAAACCTTGCGTCAGCTGGCGGGAGTGGTGGGTGTAACCGGCATCGTCACCCTGCTCGAGTCGCGCACCGGCGTTCGCGATCTCACCCTGCGGGCCCGGGACATCGACTTGGCGCACTGGAGTGGCGGCGGGCCCGGATCCCGCCTGAGCTTCACGGTCGCGGGGAGCCTGGCGCAGGACAGCGGGGAGGCCCCGGTGGGCGCACTCGCGGCGACGCTCGCCCGATCGCGGGTGGTGGGCGTGGAGCTCGACACCGGCCGGGCAGTCATCCGATTCGCGGACGGTCAGATCCAGCTGGACTCGCTGCGCGTCGGCCGGCCGGGCCTTCTGGTGACGGGGACCGGCGCCCTGGGGTGGAAGCGTCCGGCCGGCGGTACCGTCGCGCTCGATTTCACCGCCGACACCCTGACCTCGCTCGATTCCGTGCTCACGTGGCTGGTGGGACCCGATACGACCGAGAAGCCCCGCGGCCGGGCGCTCCGCGGCGCCGCGCGCGTGGAGCTGACGTTGCAGTGGGGCGCTCGATTCCCTGACGATCGAGGTGCGCGGCGCCGCAGAGCGCGTGCGGTGGCGCGATTGGGAGATGCCGGGCGGGCGTGCCAGCTGGTGTACCAGGCGGGCCCCGTCCCCCGCATCCGGTTCGACGGGGCGCTCGATTCGCTGCGGCACGGGCGGCTCGCGTTTGCCAGGGCGTCCGTCGCCGGCGCGGGGACGCGCGACTCGCTGACCTGGTTTGCCGGCTCGCAGTTCGGCGCAGTAGGAGGCGTTCGCGACGGGCGGCCGGTGCGGACGG
>CAWJMT010000031.1:0-156636 GCA_963844035.1 uncultured Gemmatimonadales bacterium | reverse complement strand
ACGCGACCATCGGGTATGCGACCATGCCGTTGGGATCCCTCGTGCATCCCGACATGAAGCCGGACTTCGTGGCGCATCCGCTTCGGCGTCTACGTCCACGTCTTCGCCGCGGCAGTCGCCTTGCTGCTCGGCCCATTTCAGTTTTCCGATCGCTTGCGACGCACGCGATTGCGCGTGCATCGCTGGATCGGGCGCGCGTACCTGGGCGTGGGCGTGCTGATCGGAGGTCTGTCCGGCCTCTACATATCGCAGTTCGCCTATGGCGGCGTCGTAGCAAGGCTGGGCTTTGCCACGCTGGCCACCTGCTGGCTCTACACCGGACTGCGCGCGTATCTGGCCATTCGTCGCAAGGCGACGCAAGAGCACCGGAAGATGGATGGTGCGCAACTTCTCCTTGACGTTTGCTGCCGTGATGCTGCGCCTGTATATCCCCATATCCGTCGTGGCCGGCATCGAGTTCGCCATCGCCTACCCGATCATTGCGTGGCTGTGTTGGGTGCCGAACGTGGTGTTCGCGGAGTGGCGATACAACGCCGTGCCTCAACCCGCGCCGCATAACTGGGAGATCACTCGATCGGAGGGTCTAGTGCACAAACTGCGTTGGCTCCGTCTCATGGTGACGATGTGTCTCGGCTGTCTGCCCGCGGCGATCGGCGCTCAGCAGCTTCCTGACATGGACCTGATGGCCAAGTGGTCGGCAGTGGCCGTGGTCCACTATGCCGTCGTCGGGGAGTATGCGGGCGATACGATGATCATCTATGGCGCCCAGGGGACGAGCGGCAAGGCGCGTGTGACCGACCGCGTGGAGCTCGGCTTCGACTGGAACCAGAACGAGACGGCGCTGGTCGGCAGGCCGACCTTCACGAATTTTCCGTCCAGGGTCACCCTGATCCCGGTCGCAGGGCTGTCCTCCGACCCGGATCAATGGATCCTACGACCATATTGAGATCCTTTCGGTGAAACAGAAGAGCACCGTCTTGCAGGTAGGGACGAAGCGAAGCTACCCCGCCGGTTCCATCCCGTACGTGGGGGAGTCCACCTGCGGGGACGCGTGGAACGACTCGGCGGCAAAGGTCGAAACGGCCGACATCATGTTGCTCGTGCCACCGACCATCTACTTCGGGATGCCCTCCGCGGGCGGCTCGACAATGTCCATCTCACCGGACGGCAAATCGATAATCCTGGTCGACACGGACAACGGCTGGACCTGGACGTACACGCCGACGCCGGTGAGATAGCTCCGGTGCCGAGGGCCGAGTACAGAGTCCGCGCCAAGGTGTGGCTCTATCCCGGCAAGGGCGGCTGGCACTTTGTGAACCTCTCGGTCAAGCAGTCGCGGGAGATCAAAGCGCTGTTCGGCGAGGACGCACGAGGGTTTGGCTCCTTGCCGGTGAGTGTGCGCATCGGCGATACGGAATGGAAGACGTCCATCTTTCCGGACAGTAAATCCCGGTCCTATCTCTTTGCGATCAAGGCGGCGGTGCGCCAGAAGGAGCGCATCACCACCGGCAAGACCATCACCGCGGCCGTCCGCATCGTCTAACAAACGCGCGAGGCTGACGAGAGCCGGGTGCCTGGCCGGATGCCCCCCCACGCGGTAGCTTCGCGTTCACCCCACTGCCTGAGGACGATCTGACCGACGCAACCGCGCGGCTAAGCGCCGCTTTGCAGGACCGCTACACGATCGAGCGGGAGCTCGGCGCGGGCGGCATGGCGACGGTGTATCTCGCTCACGACATCCGCCACGATCGCCGCGTCGCGCTCAAGGTGCTGCGCCCCGAGCTGAGCGCGATCCTCGGCGCCGACCGGTTCCTCGCCGAGATCAAGACCACCGCCAACCTCCAGCACCCGCATATCCTCGGTCTGTTCGACTCAGGGGAAGCCGGGGGGCTCGTCTACTACGTGATGCCCTACGTCGAGGGCGAGAGCCTGCGGGACCGCCTGAACCGGGAGCACCAGCTCCCCGTGGACGAAGCGGTGCGCATCGCGCGCGAGGTGGCCGATGCCCTCGACTACGCGCACCAGCACAAGGTGATCCACCGCGACATCAAGCCGGAAAACATCCTGCTGCACGGCGGCCACGCCCTGGTCGCCGACTTCGGCATCGCGCTCGCGGTCTCGCGGACCGACGGCGGCACGCGGATGACCGAGACCGGCATGTCGCTCGGCACGCCGCACTACATGGCGCCCGAGCAGGCGATGGGTGAGAAGGAGATCACGCCCAAAGCGGACGTGTACGCGCTGGGGTGCGTGCTGTACGAGATGCTGACGGCCGAGCCTCCGTTCACGGGGTCGACGGCGCAGGCGATCATCGCGCGGGTGATGACCGAGGAGCCGCGCTCGCTCACGCTACAGCGCAGGAGCATTCCGCCGCATGTCGAGGCGGCCGTCGAGCGCGCGCTCTCGAAGCTGCCCGCGGACCGGTTCGCGAGCGCCGCACAGTTCGCCGAGGCGCTCGCCAATCCGGCGAGTGCTCCACTGTCCCGGAGCGCGAAGGCAGCGAAGCAAACTGGGGCCGGGAGCGGACGGCAACGCGCCATGCTCGCTGGTGCGCTGGCACTCGGCGCGATCGCCGGTATGGCCCTGTGGGCCGTGGCTCGGTCCTTCGAAGCCCGACCAGCGGCGGCAGATCGTGCGCTTCGGAATCGAGCTGCCGCGCGACGCGCAGCCCGTAGGCGCCACCGGATCGACCATTGCGTTCGCGCCCGACGGCTCGCGGATCGTCTATATCGGACGAGCGCCCGCGGGCCAGCGCCTCTATTCGCGCGGGCTCGATCAGCTCGATCCGGTACCGATTCCCGGTTCGGACGGCGGCATCCTGCCGTTCTTCTCCGCCGACGGCCAGTGGCTCGGATTCCGTCAGGGCACCCGTCTCGTGAAGGTGGCGCTGGCGGGTGGGCCGGTCACCCCGCTGTGCGACACACAGGGCGAGACCTACGGTGCCACCTGGACCGCCGGTGACACCATCGTCTTCGCCTCGGACTCGGGGCTGATGGCGGTGACCGCGGCGGGAGGGCACCCGCCGCCTGATCGCGAAGCCCGATAGCGGGGAAAACTTCCGCTGGCCGGACGCGCTCCCCGGCGGCCGCGAGCTGGTGTTCACCAGTGTCCGTCAGGGCACCGTGCGCCTCGCGGTGCTGACGCTCAAGACGGGCAAGGTGAAACGCCTGGCGCAGGCGGGCGGGTATCCGCGCTACGTGACCGCGGGCTACGTCGTGCTTTCCGATCCGTCGGGCATCGTCTCGGCGGTCCCGTTCGATGCGGGTCGCCTCGACGTGACCGGCGCCGCGGTGCCCGTTCGCCGACAAGCTCCAGACCGGCATTGACGGCGACCGGAACCTCGGCGTCTCCGCCTCGGGGGACGTCGCGTATCAGTCTGGCCACGACCGGGGGCAGGCGGCTCGTCCTCGTGGACCGGGGCGGCGCCGCGCGCGATGTGCAGTCGGATACCGGGCTGTATTTCGCGCCGCGCCTCTCCCCCGACGGGAAGCGCGTGGCCGTGGGCCGCTGGACCGACATCAACTTCAGCGCCAAGGATGTGTGGGTGCTGGACCTGGCGCAGCACACGCGCACGCGGCTCACGTTCGACACCACCGCCGCCTGGCCCGCCTGGTCCCGCGACGGCCGGCGCGTCGCCTACCAGCGGGGCTCCGCCATCTACTGGGTGCCGGCCGACGGCAGCGGCGCGCCGGACTCGCTCGTCACGCTGCCGGGGCAGTGGTTTCCAGGGGTCTTCGAGCCGGGTGGACGGGGTCTCGTGTACCACGGCACCGCGCTGCAGCAGGCGAAAGGCGAAGTCGGGCGAGTGGGCATCGTGCCGCCGGAGGCCGCCCACCGGGTGCTCGGCAGCACGTTTCACAACTACGATCCGTCGCTTTCTCCCGACGGCCGCTGGATGGCGTACATGTCCGACGAATCGGGCCGGTTCGAGGTCTACGTCCGGCCGTACCCCGGTCCCGGCGGCCGGTGGCAGGTGTCCCTCGACGGCGGCACGGAGCCGGTGTGGTCCCCGACGGGCACGCGAGATCTTCTACCGGAACGGCGACCGGATGATGGCGGCGACGGTCCGCACCACGGGCGCCTTCGAGGTCGGCGCGCGCACCATGCTGTTCGAGGGCCCGTACCACACGCTCGGCGACCCAGATCACGAACTACGACGTCACTCGGGACGGCAGGACGTTCGTGATGCTCCAGCCGGTGCAGGGGACGGCGCAAACGGTGTTCGTCACGTTGAACTGGTTCGACCAGATGCGGCGGCGTCCGTGAGGGTGCACCAGCCGGTGCGAGCATCGGTCTTTGTCGGCACAAGCCTCGATGGCTTCATCGCACGAGTCGATGGTGCGCTCGACTTCCTTTCCCCAGGCGGCGACGAACCCCATGGGTACGATGAATTCATGGCGACGGTGGACGCCCTGGTCATCGGCCGGAAGACGTTCGAGACTGTCCTGGCGTTCAAGGCCTGGCCCTACGGGGAAGAAGCCGGTCTTCGTGCTCAGCACTCATCCGCTCAACCCCACTCCGCCAGGGGCCAGAGTGGAGCGCCTTTCGGGAGAGCCCGCCGACATCGTCGCGCAGCTGGCGACTCGCGGCATCGGGCATGTCTACGTGGACGGCGGGATCACGATTCAACGGTTTCTGCGAGCCGGGCTGATTGACCGATTGATCGTCACGCGCGTACCGGTGCTGATCGGTTCGGGGATCCCGCTGTTCGGCGCCTTGTCGCGCGATATTACCTTGACGCACGTCGCGACGCGCCAGTACAAGAGCGGCCTGGTGCAAAGTGAGTATGTCGTCGCGCTCCCCCAACACCCGAGGCCAGCATGACAACGGTTACCGCAACACGTGTCCTCCGCGTCGTCGCGCTGCTCGGCGCACTGGCCGGCGCGCCACTCCCTCAACGCGCAGATCGAAATCGGGACGTGGGTGAGACAGGCCGTGGGGGGACGCCGGGGGTGATCGAGATGACGGTCGAGGCGTGCTGCGGTGGCAGCGGCCGTCGCATCACGTACGGCGGCGGCTCGGAGGCGCGATGACCGTCGAATCGCAGCTCGACGGCCGTGAAGCTCCGATGCTCCTGGGCGGCACACTCAGCGGCGTGACCATGGCGATCACGCGTATCGACGATCATCACGCGGTCACGGTGATGGCGTGGAACGGGCAGCCGTCCCGTACGTCGAAAGCCACCCTCTCTGCGGACGGCAAGACACTGACCGTCGAGAATGACTTCAGCGCGGGCGCCCGGTACCCAGCCGGCGAACCGCAGTACCGAAACGTGGGTGCGAAAGCCTTGACGCATAGGTCCTCACGCTGAGCAATCGCGGGATGAAACTCAGGAAGAAATGGCGGTACTACCTTCCCAACGACGGGCTCGGTCTGCACGTCGATACGCACGCTGCCGACGGGCGCGTCTTCTTCACGTACAAAACGAACGCGGCGGACGTTGTTGCGGCGATCGATTTCGCCGGCAAGGCGCTCTGGTCCCGCTCCTTCGCATTCCGGGAGGGCGTGTCTGCCGATTTTCGCGCGCCGCGGATTTTTGTCCTGGGGGAGTCGGCCCGCCTGCTCGCGCGCGAGGACGGGCGGACCGTGGCCGAGCGGTCGTTTGGCGAGCCGCCGTCGCTGATCGTGGCGGACGATGCCACGCCTGCCGTCTGGTTGGAGCAAGCAGGTCGGCTCGTCGGACTGCATCCCGCCACCCTCGAGGACGCCTGGTCGTGGCCCGACCCGGTGGGAGCGTGGCAGGTCGAAACCGGGGCGATCTGCCTGTCCGACCCGATTGGACGGCTGCGGCGCGTGCGGTTGGACGGTCTCGTGACGGAGATCGATGTTTCCGCCCCTCCGTCCGCGATCGGCGCCTATGACCACTGTCACCTGGGGGATCGGTGGTGCGCCTTCTTCCCATCCAACCGGTACTGTGTCGACGTGCGGACGGCCGAGGTGCGTTGGCTGATCGATGCTGAGAGTGACCGGGCACACCACTTTGTGCGTTGCCTGCCGCAGCACGGCATCGCCCTCGCGCGTGAGCCGAAGGCGCATGCGTACAGTCTGGAGACCGGCGCCCTCCTGTGGACGCAGGACTATGGGTTCGGGAAGAGTGTGATCCTGACCGACAGGTTCGTCTGCGCGTACAACGACTGGCTGTATATGGCCACTCTGCCCGACGGCAACCGGCTGTGGGAGCAGCAGCTCGAGGCCGGCATCAGCTGCCTGGTGGTCAACGGGCCTCACCTGTTCGTGGGGCACCACGGCGCGCTGGACTGCTATGAAATCGGTGCGTGACCCCGAGAAGATTCTCTCGCGACCGGTTCCGTCAGTTCCCTGCGCGAGCTAGAATTGCCGGGTGACAAATCCCCCCTTGCCACGCGCGACGTTCGACGATACTCCAGGCGAGCTTCGGGTCAGCATTCCCTCGGCTCGCAAGCCGGTCTTCGCCTCCATTCTGGTCGTCTGGCTCGTCCTGGCCGTCATGTTTGCGCGCGACCTCTTCGCCCACGTGCACTCTCCCGCGGATTGGCGTTCGCGCTTTGCGTGACGGCGGTCTTGCTCTTCTGGGGAACAGGAGCGCTCATCACCCTCCTGGACTCCGTGTGGGGACGAGACGTCGTCGCGGTGAGCCCCGATGGACTCACGCTGCGACACGAGATCCGCGGGATCGGACGCGACCGGACGTATGCGTTCTCGGACATCGGGAAACTGCGGGTTGCGCAGCCCTTACCTGACGTGGTCGGCGTTATCGCGCCGCTGGGAATGTTCAGAAAGGGCAATGGGTGGATTGCGTTCGACTACAGCTCCGCCACCATTCGCTTTGGTGGAGGAGTGGACGAGGCAGAGGCGCGGGTGATCGTTGAGCGGCTGCGGAAACGCAACGGTGCTCTGCGTGCTGCCCGGCCGCGCATGACCACGTAGCTCTCTCGCCGAGGACCAGACCGTGTTGAGGAAAATCGTTCTCTGGATGGTCGCAGGCATCGCCATTGTTCTCGTGGGCTTCGCGATCTTCGTCGCGGCCCGCCAGAATCTCCGATACGACACGCCCGCTCCCGCGATTGCGGCGTCCACCGATACGGCAGTCATCGCCCGCGGCCGCTACGTCGTGCGGGAGCTGGCGAACTGCGGGAGCTGTCACGGCGACCCGGCGCGCGTGGCCGAGGCGAGCGAGGGGCAGGAGGTCCCGCTCTCCGGGGGCTTCGTCTGGAACATCCCCCCCGGGGCGATCTATGCCCGCAATATCACGCCCGACTCGGGCACCGGGCTTGGACGCGTCTCCGACGGAGCGATCGCGCGCGCGGTCCGCTATGGGGTGGGGCCCGATGGGCGCGCGCTGCTGCCGTTCATGGAGGTGCAGGGGCTCTCGGATGAGGACCTCGTGGCGGTCGTGTCGTACCTGCGCACCCAGGCCCCGGTGAACAATCCCGTCCCGGCGCATCGCTTCACCCTGCTCGGTAAGATCGTCAAGGCGACCGTGCTGGCGAAGCCGGTTGGCCCCAGCGAAACGCCGCTCAAGGCGACCCCGCGCGGGCCCACGGTCGAGAACGGGCGCTACCTGGTGGAGCACGTCGCCAACTGCTGGGCCTGCCACACGCAGCGGAACATGGCCACCGGTGCGCTGGTGGGTCCGCGCTTCGGCGGCGCGACCGGCTTCGACGCGACCCCGGAGCACTCGTGGTCGCCGCCCAATATCACGAGCGATCCGGAGACCGGCCGGCTTGGGGCGCTGACCGAGGATGCGTTCGTTGCCCGGTTTCGCATGGGGCGGGTGATCCCCGAGTCCCCCATGCCGTGGCAGGCGTTCCAGCGCTTGGGTGACGACGACCTGCGGGCGATGTACCGCTATCTCAAGACGGTCCCCGCCGTGCATCGGGATGTCGGGCCGCCGATGGTCGAAACGAAGAAGTAGGAATGCGCCGTCCCGTTCCTGAGCTGCTCGCCCCCGCCGGGAGCCTCGACGCCGTGCGGGCCGCCGTCGCGAACGGCGCCGATGCGGTCTATCTCGGCGTCGAGAAATTCAACGCGCGCGACGACGACGCGCAGCTGAGCTTCACAGATCTCGAGCAGGCCTGCCGCCTCGCGCACGCGCGCGGCGTCCGCGTCTATCTGACGCTCAACGTGCTCCTCAAGCCGGCCGAGCTGCGGGACGCGCTGCTGCACCTCGGCGCCTGCGTCGACGCCGGGATCGATGCCGTGCTGGTGCAAGACCTCGGCGCGATTCGCCTCATCCAGCAGGTCTATCCCCATCTCGAGATCCACGGCTCGACGCAGCTCACCGTGCATGACGCGGCCGGCGCCCGGCTATTGCAGCAGATGGGGGTCTCACGGGTGGTGCTCGCGCGCGAGAACTCGCTCGAGGATATAGCGGTCATCCGGTAGGCGGTCCCCGCGCTGGGACTCGAGACCTTTGTTCACGGCGCGTTGTGCATCGCCTACTCGGGCCAGTGCTTTATGTCGGGCATGATCTCCGAGCGCAGCGCCAATCGTGGCGCCTGTGCGCAGTCATGCCGCAAGGACTATGTGCTGACCGACGCGAGTACCAACGCCGAGCTCGATCGCGGGTTTCTCATCTCCGCGAAAGACCTGGGCGCGTGGGAGCATCTGGCGGCCATCGCGGATGCCGGGGTCGGGTGCCTCAAGATCGAGGGCCGGAAGAAGAAGCCCGAGTATGTCGCAACCGCGACGCGCGGCTATCGCACCTTCCTGGATGACCTGGCCAAGGGGACGTGGCAGCCGTCTCCTCCTTCGGACCAGACCGAGCCGCTCGTGCAGATCTTCTCGCGGGGGTTCACCGGCGGGATGTACGGTGGGCGAGCGGGGCGCGGGTATGTGACCCGCACCCACCCGGACAACCGGGGCGCGGTGCTGGGACACGTGGTCGGCCGGGCGGGCGGGGAACTGCTGGTGTCGCTCACGCGGCCGCTGAGTGCGGGCGATGGGATCGGTCTCGAGCATCCGGACGGTGCGGCGCGCGGTAATACGGGCTTCACGGTCAGCCGTGTGCGCACGCTGCACGAGAAAGCAGGGCTCGTGACCCAGGCCGTTGCCGCCGCCGCCGACGTGCCCGACGGATGGGTGGTCGTACGATCATCCCATGCGAGCCTGCTCGAGGGCGCGCGGGCGTCGTTCGCGGACGTACTCCCCCCGCGGCAAGGCGCCATCCAACTGCACGTCGTCGCCTCCGGGAGCGCCGGAACCCCGCTCACGCTTGCATGGAACGGGAGCGGCGCGACGGTGACCGTAACGAGCGCCATCGCGCTCAGCCCGGCGACGCAACATCCGCTCGATGCCGCCATCCTGCGCAAGCAGCTCGGCCGGCTGGGAGGCACGCCGTTCACGTTGGGTGCGCTGGATCTGAGCGCACTGGACGGGGATCTGTTCCTCCCGATGAGCGTGCTCAACGACCTGCGCCAGGAGGCCGTGGCGGCACTGCTGGCGGCAGGGGACCGCACGAAGGGAGAGCACCTGACGGCGCGGCATGTCGCGATTGATGAGGTGCTCGCCGGTCTCCCGCGGGCTGCGCCGCCCGCAGCGGCGGAGCCGATTCTCACCGCCGAAGTGTGGCGCCTGGACGATGCCCGTGCCGCCGCTCAAGCGGGAGCGACCGAGATCTCGCTGGACCTGTTCCTGCGTCACCCCACACCGCCGGTGAGTCGTGTCCGGGCGCTGATCGATGAAATGGCTCAGCGTGGCATCACCGTCCGGCTCCGCACGCCCACCATCGTGCGTCCGGAAGAGCGCAAGGTGCTGGACAAGTGGCTCGCGTTGGGCACGCCGCTGGTGAGCGGCCACGCGGGGCTCGTGGCGGAGCTTGCCGCCCAGGGGAGGGACGTGGTCGCCGACTACGGCGTCAACTGTTTCAATCAGTTCACGGCGGCAGAGCTGTTCCGGCTGGGGGCACGCCGTATTGTCCTGTCGATCGAGCTGACGGGCGACGAGATGGCGGCGGTCAGCGCGCCGTGGGGGGGCCGGGGCTTCGAGGTCTTCGCCTACGGCCGTCCGGAGGGCATGACCATCGAGCACTGCGTGTTGTCAGCCGCCTTCGATCGCGCGCCCTACACGTGCCGCGATCTCTGCGTGCAGAAGCACACCAACGTGGTGCTCACCGATCCCTACGGCTACGCGTTTCCCGTCGCGACCGACTCGGCCTGCCGCAACCGGCTGCTCCATTCGCGGCCGGTGAATGGCGCGAGTTACCTGCCGGCGCTGTGGCGGGCGGGGCTGCGCGACTATCGCATGGTCTTCAACGTGCCAGGCGATCCGGTGGCGGAGGTGACCGCGGCGTTTCGTACGCTGATCGACAGCCTTAGGGAGGGCCGGACACCAGCTCCCGAATCGATCGCGGCGGGGGGCGGGGGCGCATTCACCCGCGGCCATTTCGCCCGGGCCGTCTAGCCCTGTCCCAGTGACGCATTCGATTCGACCAGTCACCCATCGCGACGCTGCCGCCGGCTGCGGCTGCGCCGCGCTTTGGCCCGAGAGTCCCGAATCGGAGCTCCGGGCGGAGATCGACGATTTCTTTGCCGGCCGGGCGCTCGAGCCGATCGCCGTGCTCCTTGCCGAGGATGGAGCTGGTCGGGCGGTAGGGATGGCGGAGCTGTCGATTCGTTCAATCGTCGAGGGGTGCTCGAGCGGCCGCGTCGCCTATCTCGAGGGATGGTTCGTCGTGCCCGAAGCCCGGCGGCGCGGCGTGGGACGCGCCCTCATCGCCGCGGCCGAAGCGTGGGGGCGCGAACAGGGGTGCACCGAGTTCGGGTCGGACACGCAGGCGGACAACCTGGACAGCGCGGCGGCGCATCGCGCGCTCGGATCACCGAGGTTGAGCAAATCCGCTGCTTCCGAAAGGACCTGGCGCCCTAGTGGCGGGGCTCGCCGGGGAGATTCGCCAGGCGCTCGAGGCGAGCGCCGACGACGCCACGCGCCGCAAGTTCGAGCGGATCGTCCCCGGCGCGGAGGTACTGGGCGTGCGGGTCCCCGGAGGTGCGGGCGGTGGCGGCGCGAATTCGCAGCGAGCGCCCGGAGCTCGCGCTCGACGCTGCCTGCGCCTGCCGGACCGCTTTGCAAACCGGCCGATCCGTGAAGAAATGCTCGTCGGGATCTTCGTGCTGGCGCGCTTCGGCAAGGCGGTGGAAGGCGTGCGCTGGACGCGCGTCGCGGGTCGGCCCGGTCGCTCGACAACTGGGAAGTGTGCGATCAGCTCGCGGCAAACGTTGCGGCGCGGGTCGTGCACGCGAATCCCAAATACGTTGCTTCCCTCACCCGGCTCGCGGCGGCCCGTAACCCGTGGGTGCGCCGCTTCGCCCTGGCGACGGCCGCGGATCTGACGCATGCGGGCCGTGGGGACGTGGCGGCGGCGCTGAAGATCTGCCGCCCTGCTCGCCGATCCGGACCCGATCATTCAGACGGCGATCGGGTGGGCGCTGCGTGAGGCGTCGAAGGCCGACGGGAAGGCCACGTACGCGCTTTCTCAAACAGCACGCATCCCGCATGCGTGCGAAGACGCTGCGGGATGCGGCTGCCAGGCTGCCCCGCGCCGTGCGGGCCAGGCTCGGGGTCTAGCGCTTCAGTGCCGCCCGCAACTTGGCGAGATGATGGTAGCTGTGCCGCACGGCGTGATCCTCCAGAATGAACTGACAGGTGAGCGGCGCATCGCCGTTGAGCGACACCGGCGCGGCCCGGTCGAGCTCTTCGTCGCTCATCGCCCGGATGGCGGCCGCGGCGGCGGTGCTGTTCTGGCGCAGCAGATCGAGCGCCGCCTGCTTCGTCACGCCGTCGAACTCCTTGGCGTGCGCGGCATTCAGCTCGTGCACCGTGTCCCACGTCAGGCCCACCACCGGGTTGCCCTCGGCCAGCGTCTGCGCCAGCTGCATCTCGATCGGGTACATCGTCGCGACGTGGTGCACGATCACGCCCATCTTGCGCCCATCCTTCGGGATGCGGGTTTGCCACTCCGCATCGGTGAGCGCGGTTGCAAAGGCGGCGAGCGCACGGGCCCCTTGCTCCAAGCGAGTGGCGAGGGCGTTCGCGCGGTGTTCCTGTCCGATCGGGGACCAGGTGGCGGCCGGCATGCTCTTCGAAGTCATGGCAATCTCTCCGTCAAAGTGTTGAGGGTGTTACTGCGCCGCGATCGTGCCGGTACTGGTCGCCGACCGTCGGGTGGTTCCGTCGCTTACGGCAGCGTCCCGCCCGTACCCCAGCGTCCCGCCGACCCGCACCGCAGTCCACAACAGCGTCGCCCCCGCGTGGAGCGTCCACGCCGGGTCGAAGCCGGCGGCGCTCGACAGATCGGGGACGAGGAGGTCGTATCCTGCCCCCAGCGCGGCATAGGCCGCGGTCATCGAGATGGTGACGATCGTCTCCTGGCCTTCCTGATAGATGACCACCGCGGATCGGTCGTAGTCACTCTGCGGGACGAAATGCGCCCGCAGTTGCAACGTCGGCGCAGTCGCGACGGTGGTGAACGTGGGCGCAATGAGCGGCGCGCCCAGCGTGAGCGTGCGGTCGATGGGTGCGCGGAAGTAGACGCTCGCCGAGCGGGGACTGCCGGTGGCGGAGAACACGCTGGCCGAGAGAAGCTGGAGATCGCCCGGGCGGAGCTGCGTCTCGGGCAGCGCCACGTAGCCCCTGGTTACATCGGTGGACGCATTGGTCTGCAACGCGATGGCGATCTCGGCGTTGTCTGTCAGTAACTGGGTGCCGGTGGTCGCGGTCTCCCCACCCAGCCCCGCGAGGGACACGTTCGCAACCGCGGGGGCGAACGCTTCGGGGGCGGCGAAGTCGAGCACGGGCAGCGTCGTGCTGTCCGGCAGGTCGACGTCGCGCCGCAGGATGAAGCCGGTAACGGCACTGCTGCCGTTGGTCAGAATTCCCAGGAGATCACGTGGCCCGCTGGGCAGTGCCTTGATCTCGAACGTGCTGTCGACGCGGACCCGGACGCGCGAGAAAAACGGCCCGCTCACGAACGCGACGTCATCGGTGCCGAGCCCGGCGGCGGTGCCGAGCAGGGTTTTCGCGACGAACGGACCGCAATCACGTGGATTGGTATCTCCGACCGTCGCGAGCTCCGTCGGAGTGCCGTACAGCACCGAGAGAATGGTGAGGTCTGCCGAGTGCTTCAGCGTCGCGACCGCGCCGCGTGTGGCGGAGAAGAGAGAGCTAAACCGAACCCTGCCGCCGGCAGGCGACCCTTGTATCCGCGTCCACGCGCCGTCGCCGTCCTGGAACGCCACCCAGTTCGGCTCGAGGCCGCTGCAGTAGGCGACCGCCACGGCGGTCGGCGGCGGCGGTGTCCCGCCTCCATCACCCGTGCCGGTCCCGTATGTGCTCTGACACGCGGCCAGGCCCACAAGGGCCAAGGCTGCGACAAGAAATCCACTCGTGCGCTCCAACATGTTGCCTCCCAGGGTGCCCAGTGAACTGGGAGCAAACCTGCGAGGGAGGGCTTACGGGCGGCTTACAACACCGCTTACAGGACCGGGAGTGTCGCGGAGTGTTACGTGACCAGGGTGCGGTACAGCTGTGCCGTTTCGGCCTCCGGTTTGGCCTCGAGCTCGCGCTGCAGCGCCTGCTCCAGGCGTTTGTAGGCCTGCTGGACCTGGGATCGCTCGCCCAATTTGGCGTGGCAGGTCATAAGGCCGCGGTAGGCTCCCTCGTCCAGCTCATCGCGACCGATGAGCTTGCGCCACAGGTCGCCCGCCTCGATCCAGCGCTCCTGTTTCATGTGCCGGTCGGCAAGAGCGGAGAGCGCGTTCTCGTACTTGAGGCGCAGCCGATCGCGTAGCTCCAGATGCCAGTCGCCCGCCGCCTCGTGCTCGAGAAAATCTCCGCCGTAGAGGGTGATCGCGGATTCGAGCAGCGTCGTATCCCCATCGCGCCTGAGCCGTGCCGCCCCCGCGGTCACGTCGCGCTCGAAGGTTGTGGCGTCGAACCACACGGTCATTCCGGTGTCCAGTAGGTACTGCTCGCCGGAGTGCCTGACCCATTGGGTGCCGCCCAACGTCTTGCGCAAGCGGTGCAGCGTGACGTGGAAGTTGTTGCGCACTTCTTCGGTCGATGCATCGGGCCAAAACGCGAGGCCCACTTGCTCGCGCGTGCGCCCTGCCGGATGGCACAGCAGCAGGACCAGCAGCTCGCGTGCCTTCGCCGAAGTCCACGCTTGGCGGTCGAGCGGCGCCTCATCGCGCCACACGCGCAACGGCCCCAGGGTATGCACGGTGAGCGTCGGAATGAGCGGCGGCGCACGCGGAGCAGGGGAGGGGGGCGGAGCGACCCAGGTGCCGGTGTCGGCCTCGAGCGCCCACGCGATGGCGTCGGTCAGGGTCATCGTCTCGCCGCGGCGGGCCGCGGTCCGATACGTCCCCGTGCCCAGGCGGGTCTCGATGTCGGTGCTGAGGGCCTCATACATCAGGCGCTCGGGCGGGGACCAGGTCGCCCCGATCCGCTCCCGCTCGGGGCGCAGGAACGCGAGCAGCTGCGCGGCGCGCTCCAACCCCCCGGTGCGATGCGCGATCCGCACCAGCCCCTCGAGACACCACAGGCATCCCAGCAGATCGCTGTTGCTCTCGTGTACCCGTAGCGCGGTGCGCAGATGGGTTGCCGCGGTGTTGAGCGCACCGCGCTCGATCATCACCAGGCCGAGCATCAACAATGGATGAGCGATCGCGGGTGGGTGCCCGAGAGCGACGCCCAGGGCATGCGCTTCGGCCAGCAGCCGCTCGGCCTGATCCAGGTCGCGGCGTTCCAGCGCCGAGCGTCCGTGGAAATAGAGGGCATAGGAGAGCAAGACGCTGCGCGGGGCATGCGCCCGCGCCAGCGCGGTCGCCTCGACGTGTAACGGTTCGGAGGCGGCCGGGTCCGTCAGCGAACGACCGACGGCGAGCGAGACAAGCGCGTAGACGAGGTGCCAGGAATCGCCCGCCTCGCGCAGGAGATCCACACCCTTCTGGGCATTGGGGACGATATGGTCGAACTTCCCCAGCCAGAACGCCATGGTTGCCATCGCCGCGTAGCCTTTCCCCGCGTCGCTCGGGCGTGCGTGGTCGGCATGTCTCAGCGCGGCCTGGAGCCGCTCCCACCCGTCGCGAAAATGTCCGCGGGCGAACCAATGCCAGTGCAGCGCCGTACAGAGCCGCAGCGCGGTGGCGTAGTCTCCGGTTTCGTCCGCCCAATCCGCCGCGGCCCGCAGGTTGCCCTCTTCGGCCGCAAGCCTCCCGGTCCACTCCGGGTCACCCGCTCCGCCGAACGTTTCCCGCTCCCGTGCCGCGACGAGGTTGGTGAAGAACTGCGCGTGCCGTTGGCGGAGCGCCGCATCTTCGCCAGCGGCGACCAGTTTCTCGCGTCCATATTGCCGCAGGGTCTCGAGCAGGCGATAGCGTGCTTCGCTGCCGGTCGACTCCATGATCACCAGGGACTTGTCGACCAGCGCGGAGAGCAGATCGAGGACGTCGTCGGGGCTGAGCGCCTCGACCGCATCGAGGGAAAAGGTCCCCGCGAATACGGAAAGCTTGCGGAACAGGGCGGCCTCGGCCGCGTCGAGGAGGGCGTGGCTCCAGTCGATCGTTTCGCGCAGCGTGCGGTGGCGTGGCACGGCGGACCGGGTCGAAGGGGCAAGCACTTTGAACGTCTCGTTCAGCCGCGCCGCGATCTGGTCGGGGGCCAGGACGCGCACGCGCGCGGCCGCCAGCTCGATGGCGAGGGGAATGCCGTCCAGCCGCCGGCAGATCTGGCCCACGGCCTGGGCGTTCGAGTCATCGAGTGCGAACGCCGGCGCGACCGCGCGGGCGCGCTCGAGAAACAGCCGCCCGGCCTCGGACTGGAGCACGGTGTCCGCGGTCGAGCTTGCCGGCATGGACAGGGGAGGCACGAGCCACGTTTGTTCGCCCGGCACGCCAAGACCCTCGCGGCTCGTGGCGAGGATGCGAAGACGCGGGCAACCCTTGAGCAGCGTTTCGACGAGCGGGGCGCAGGCGTCGACCAGGTGCTCGCAGCTGTCCAGGATGAGAAACGTCGTCCGCTCGCACAGGTGGTGCACCATCGTTTCCACCGCGGGTCTTCCGCCCTCTTCGCGAAAGCCGAGCGTGGTGGCGATGGCCTGGCCTACGAGTGCGGGATCGGAGAGGGTGGCGAGGTCCACCCAGCCTGAGGCTTCAAACAGCGGTGCGGTGCGGGCCGCCACTTCGGCTGCGAGTCTGGTCTTGCCGCCGCCACCGACGCCGGTCAGCGTCAGGAGCCGCGCGGATCGCAGCAGGTCGGCCACCGCCGCGATTTCCATTTCGCGGCCGATGAACGTCGTGAGTTGAATTGGGATGCCCGCGGTCGGGACCTGAAATGCGCCCGACGACCGCGGCGCCGGGGCCGTCGCCATGACGGCCTATTCTAACTAAGGAAGCGCACCGCACGCGACACGGAGCAGTTTCGCAGCGAAACCCAGGCGCCTAGTGGCGAGCGCCACCCCCGATCAACATCTTGTGGACCAATCGCGCCATGCCCACGCCACGTCCGCCCAGGTCCCAACCGCCCAGGCCCCCTGCGCCCAGGCCCCGAAGGCGTCGCAGAGGTCTCATCGCGCTATACGTCGTGCTCGGTCTCGTGGCTGCCTTCGTCGTGCTTCTGGTGCTCACGCCGGTGCCCCCGCCGCCGCCCCCGCCCCCGCCCCCGCCGCCGCGCGCCGAGCGGCCGAAGCCGCCGCTACAGGCGGATGCCCTGGGCTACTACGTCCCGGGTTATCAGTTCACGGTGAACCGGTTCCGCTTCGTCCGCTTGGAGCTCAGACCGGACGCGGTGCTGACCTTTGTCGATCGGGAGGGGGGCAACGAGTACCAGGCGTTCTGCGAGGACCCCCGCATCAGCGCTACCGCCGTGCATCTCAAGTGCGACTTTCCGCAGGTCGGGACGGTGACCGTTGAAGGTCGCTTCCTGAGCCGATTGGCAACCCAGCGCCTCGACACCCCCGTGCTGTCCACGTTGATCACGGTTCGCTCCGGGGGCGGAGAGACGCAGTACAGCGCGCGGGACTCGTTCTCGTGGCACCCTGCCGACTAGGCCCAATGCCAAACGTCCCTGCAGCGTCCGTGCTCCTCCTCGTCACGGCCCTCGGCTGTGCGTCCCCACCCCCGCGTTCCCCGGCACCCGAGCCGCGCGGCGGTGCCTCGCCCGCGGGCGGATCCGGGACGCTCGACGAGCTGGTGCGGAAGGACCTGGCTCAAGACCACGCGTTCCCCTGGTCGGCGACGCGGCCCCTTACCTGGAGGGACTTTCAGGGCCGGCCGCCCTCGTCGGGTCCGGAGGGTGCGAAAACGGCGTACGTCTTGTATTCCCTCTGGAAATGCAAGGGTCAGGCCTTCGAATACCGCGTGACGGTGGCGTTCCGGACGCGGGAGTCGTGGGTAAAGACACAGGTGCTGAACGACAGCGTGCAGCGCCGCACGGTGCTCGAGCACGAACAGTCGCACTTCGACCTGGGAGAGGTGCACGCGCGCCGCATGCGGCAGGCGTTACCGGGAGCTGACGAACCCGTGCCGCCGCAGCGAGGAAGAGCTTGACGCCCTGGCGGACCGGTTCGCCCGCGAAGAGCGCGAGGAGCAGCGCCGCTACGATGCCGAGACGACCCACGGGCTCCGCACCAGGGAGCAGGCGGCGTGGACCACGGAGATACGCCGTCGACTGGCGACTGCGAGGTAGGAGGACACATGCGCAAACTCTCGGTTTTCAATCATGTGACGCTCGATGGCTACTTCGTGGGCGCGAACGGCGACATGAGCTGGGCTCACAAGGACAGCGGGGATGCGGAGTGGAGCGCGTTTGTCGCCGAGAATGCCGGCGGCGGCGGGGTGCTCGTGTTCGGGCGGATTACCTATCAGATGATGGCGAGCTATTGGCCGACACCGATGGCGAAGCAGAACGATCCGGCGGTGGCGGAGCGCATGAACGGGCTGCCGAAGGTGGTATTCTCACGCACGCTCGACAAAGTGTCGTGGAGCAACACAACCCTTTTCAAGAGCGGTCTGGCCGCGGAAATACGGAAGCTCAAGGCCCAATCCGGACCGGACCTGGTCATCCTGGGGAGCGGGACGATTGTGGCGCAATTGGCCCCCGAGGGATTGATCGACGAATACCAGATCGTGCTCAATCCCCTCGCCCTCGGCACGGGGAGAACGTTGTTCGAGGGCGTGAAACACAAGTTGGCGCTGAAGCTCAACAAGACGCGGACCTTCAAGAACGGAAATATCCTGCTGTCGTATGGACCGGCGGCCTGACGGATCGACGTGGGTGACGCGGTTGTTGTTGGGTTCGCAGGTGTCACCCTCGCCGGCCTCGCGCTCGTGGGGTTCGGCGTCGTGCGGCGCGCCCGCACGCCGCTGACCCTCGGCGCCGCGCTGCTCGGTAGCGCGGCCGGCGTCTGGGTGTTCGGCCCGGCGGGGGCATCGGTCGGTCTGGTGGCGCTCGCAGTCGCGTGGCGTGGACGGTGAAATGAAGAACTACCCGCTCGTGGCTATAGTCGCGACGCTGCTCGCGCTCGTGATCTCAGGGGTTGGACCGTACGATCGCTTCACCTGGTGGCTGGAAGTGGCCCCGATCCTCATCGGCGCACCGTTGCTCGTCGCCACCTACCGGCGCTTCCCGCTCACCAATCTCACGTACACGCTGCTCGTCATCCACGCGCTGATTCTCATGGTGGGCGGCCACTACACCTACGCCCGCGTGCCGCTCGGCTTCTGGGCACAGGAGGCGTTCGGTCTCGCCCGCAACCATTACGACCGCCTGGGCCATTTTGCGCAGGGGTTCGTGCCCGCCATCCTGGCGCGCGAGATCCTGCTGCGCACCTCTCCTCTGGTCCCGGGGCGCTGGCTGTTTGTGCTCGTGACGGCGTTGTGCCTGGCATTCAGTGCCTGCTACGAGCTCATCGAATGGTGGACGGCGCTCGCGGGCGGCGAATCGGCCGACGCATTTCTGGGTACTCAGGGAGACGTGTGGGACACCCAGTCCGACATGTTCATGGCGCTGATCGGCGCTATCACCGCCCAGCTGGCCCTCGGCGCGGTGCACGATCGGGCCCTCAAGGCGTTGCGGAGCCGTTCAGCCTAGCGAGGTGCTGCAGATGTCGCTCAGCCTTAGAGCCGCTCGTCTGACGGCGGCGCTGGCCCAGCAAGGCGAGCGGCGGCTCGAAGGCGCGGCATCTCGAAGTTGTTCTAAGGCAGTGCCTTCCAGGGTGTGATCCTGTGCACGGCATCGGGTCCCGAACGTCTCCTATATTGACGCCATGCAGCGCTCCCTGTTCCTCGTCGGCTTTGGGTACCTCGCGATCTCAGGGGTCTGGGTTCTCAAGCACCGGACCCCCACAGCCGTGAAGCCCAACCACCCTGCCGCGCAGGTTCAGTACAGTTCCGGGCAGGAGTGGTTCGCCGCCAACAAGCAGTATTGCAACGCGGTCGAAGCGGAGCTGGCGCAGCGCAATCGCCCGGCGCCGGCGACCGCTGAAGGGCAGGGGTACAGCGCCGCCTGCTACGCGCTCGGCGGCAAGATCGAGCAAGCTCGCGCGACCATCGACCGGCTTCCCTCGGGGGACCGGGCCCTCGCCGCGAACATCGTGTTCAACGTCGCGCATCCAGTCGCCGACGCGGGCGACGACCGCTCGGCCGGCCCGATCATGGAGCTGGTGGTCGGCTACATCCCCAATCACTACATGGCGCTGTACCACGCCGGGATGTCGGAATACGCGCTGGGCCAGCCCGACCTCGCGCGCGAGCACCTCGAATCGTTCCTCACCTACTACCGCGAGAACGACGGCTGGACGCAGAACGCGCGCGACGTGCTCGCGCGCCTCCGCTAGCCGTCCCCGAGCCCCCGTGGTCGAGCCCACGTATCTCGCCCCGGGCGTCGTCCTGCAGGATCGCTACCAGATCGGAGAGGAAATCGGGCGCGGCGGGTATTCCGTCGTGTACCGCGCTCGCGACACACGGGTCGGCACGGACGTAGCGATCAAGCTGCTCGTCCCCCCACCCGCCGCGGCGCGGTTGGCGCGCGAGCGGCTGCGCCGCGAGGTGCAGGCGGTGCGCCAGATCAGCCATCCTAACATCGTGACCGTGTACGACGTCGCCGACGCCGGCGCGTGGAGTTTCGTGGCGATGGAATACGTGCCGGGCCCCGACCTCGCCGTGCGGGTGCGCCAGCGGGGGCCGCTCGACGCGGAGGCCGCGGCGCGGCTGGGCGGCGAGATCGCCGCCGCGCTCGAGGCGGCGCACCGGCACGGCATCCTGCACCGCGACGTCAAACCGCAGAACATCCTGCTCGCCCCCGACGGCCGCGCGCGCCTCACCGACTTCGGATCCGCCCGGCTGGCCGGCCTCGAAACGGTGACCCAGACCGGCGGCGTCGTCGGCACCATCGACTACGCCGCGCCGGAAGTCCTGGCCGGCGGGCGCGGCGACGCGCGCGCCGACGTCTACGCCCTGGGCGTCACTCTGTACTACGCGTTGACCGCCGAGCTCCCCCGCCGTGGGAAAGGCGCAGGGAGCGCCGGCTTGCGGCCCCGGGACCGGCGGCCCGAGGTGCCCGCGTGGCTCGACGCGGTGGTCGGTCGCGCCACCGCCCCCGATCCCGCCGAGCGGTTTCCATCGGTTGGGTTGCTGGCCGGCGCACTGGCGCTGCGTGACGACGATGCGGATCTCGTACCCGTCGTCCCCGGCAAGGAGCGCTGCGCGTTGTGCCATGCCTTCGAGCCGTTCGGTATCGGCATCTGTCCGCGGTGTGCGCGCCGCGCCGGCGCCGGCGACGACGTGCTGGTGTTCCTCGAGCGCACCACCGCGGGATCGGCGCGGCGCGCGGTCCACGAGGTGCTGGACGAGCGGATCGGGGGCGATGCATCGGCGGCGGCGCGCGGGGACGCGGCTGCGGGGGAGCGCCCGCTGATGCGCATCCCGTTCGACGCCGCGCCGCGCGTGCTCGAGCTGCTCGAAGCGCACGGTCTCCCGGCCCGCACCGAGCCGACGGGTGCCCTGCGCCGAGCCAGCGTACCGGGGCCGATCGCCGTGCTCGCCGGGGTGGTGGCGGTCACGGGAGCCACGCTGGGATTCGCGGCTGCGACGCCGGTGCTCTTGATCACCAGCCCGCTCGTGGCGGGTGGACTCGTGGCCGCAGCGGCGCTGCTACGGCGCACGCCGGTTTGGAATCCGCCCGAGTCTGGCCGCTCGTCGTTGCCGGAGGACGCCGAACAAGCTGCGGTCCGGACGCTGGCGGCGTTGCCGGCCGGTGCAGCCCGCGGCCTGCTGGTCGATCTCCTTCGACGGGCGAAGGCGGTCACGGTGGAGCGGCGGCGTGCGCAGCTGGGCGAATTGATCGTGGCCGCGTGCGGAGCCGCGCGCGATCTCGCGGCGCTGGAGCAGCATCTCGCCGCGTTCGACGCGCGGCGCGATCGCCTGACCGATGCCCCGGCGCCGTGGCTCGATGCGCTGAGCCGCTGCGAGCAAGGGCGCGATCGCTTGACGCAGCGGTTGCTCGAGGCGAGCGCGGCCTTGAGCGGCTGGCAGGTGCGGGGCGTCGAGGGGGAGGAGGGCGATGCACTCGCGGCCCTCACCCGGGAGTTGGACGACGAAGGCCGCCGCCAGGAGGCGGCGGCCCGGGAGGTGGCGGACCTCCTGACCTAGTCCTGGAGCGTTACGAACCCGACGATCGCGCCGATGGCGACCGCGAAGAAGACCATGGTCGTCCGGCTCTCACTGACCCTGCGGATCCCCACCTGCGTGACATCCTTGAGCGCCACACGAGACATCGCTCCCTCGACCTCACCCGATACGCTGTCACCCAGGGCAACAATGCTCGGGTGTTCGAGCACCTTGACCGAGCTGTCGCGGAGCGTCACCCGGATCTTCGTCGGGTGCTCGGCGGTGACCACTTCTTTCGTGTAGCGGCCCTCTTTGTTGTACCAGCCCATGCAGGCCGTGAGTGACAGGAGAAGCATACAGGCGATCGAACGGAGCAACATGATTGACTCCCTTATGGGTATGGTGCTGTAGGCGCGGATCGAGCGACGGTCTCCTCGCTGAGTTCGCGGTGCCGCGCAGTCACTCCAAACGCCTGCTCAAAACCATTGACTACGGAACGAATAGCGTTGTCCCAGAGCGACCCGCCTCCGTTCCGCGGCCGCCGTCCCGTTCAACCGACGTCATTTCGACTCCGGGAATTCCACACGGGACGATGCGGCTGAACGGCGCGAGGTCGGTCGTGACGTTGAGCGCGAACCCGTGCCAGGTCACCCACCGTTTCACGTGCACCCCGATGCTCGCGATCTTGCGGCTGCCGCCACGCGTCCAGACGCCAGTGTAACCGGGCCGGCACCCGGCGGGAATGGCGAGGTGGGCGAGAGCGAGGATCAGGGCCTGTTCGAGCGTCCGCAGGTACCAGTGCAGGTCGGTCTTGATGCTGCGTGAGGTCGAGGATGGGATACCCCACCAATTGCCCCGGTCCGTGGTAGGTGACGTCCCCGCCGCGCTCAACCTCGACGACCGGGATGGTACCGGGGTGGGGCAGGGAGGGGCCGCGCGCGCTCCGCCCCACCGTCACGACCGGGGGATGCTCGAGCAACAGCAGCACATCGTGCCCGAGCTCGCCGTCGCGCCGCGCCCGGGCGAGCTCCCGCTGCCAGGCCAGGGCGGCGTCGTAAGGGACGAGCCCCGCTTCGATGACTTCGAGAAGGCGCTCCCCAGTCCCTCGTCCCCTCACTCCTCTGTCTCCCGTCCCTTCACCACCGCCGTTCCCCCGCTCGTCACGATGATCGCATCCTCGCGGCTGCCCCGTCTGGCCCAGCGGCTCCCGGCGACACCCATGACGACGCTCATGACGCCCCACACGATGAGCCCGGTCCGGCCGAGCAGCTGGTCCACGGGCCAGGCGATGAAGCCGATGATCAAGGCACCTACGGCGGCCAGGATGGCGACGACGCCGCGCTGCCAGATGTTGTCGAGCGCACCGCTCCGCAGCCAGCCGAAGCTTGCCGCGACGGCGAGCCCGGCGAACGCGCCGATCAGCACCGGGTCGGCGGCGCTTTCCTGGTAAGTGTCGGGGCTTACGTGGCGGGCCATGGTGCGCACGATGACCAGCGCGCTGACGATGGTGCCGCCGCCGAATCCCGCACCGCAGGCGAGCGAGCCCAGCCCGACGGCGAGTGGGTCCTTCACAGGTCGATCACCCGCCCCAGGGAATCGAGCGCTGCCTGGGCGATCGCCTCGGACATCGTGGGGTGGGCGTGGATCGCCAGCTCGATCTCCTCGACGGTGTATTCATTTTCCCGTGCCACCGTCAGCTCGTGGATCAGCTCCGAGGCGTGGCTCCCCACGATGTGCGCGCCGAGGATCTCACTGTACTTCTTGCCGCGAATGATCTTCACGAACCCCTCGGTTTCCCCCGTGCCGCGCGCCCGCCCGCTGGCCGAGAAGGGGAACTTCCCTACCACGTGCTCGATCTTGCGTTCCTTGCACTGCTCCTCGGTGAGCCCGATGCTGGCGACTTCCGGATGGCAGTACGTCACGCTGGGCACGTTGTCGTACTTGATGGCATGCGGGTTCAGCCCCGCGATGTGCTCGACGGCATGTACGCCCTCGCGGCTCCCCTTGTGCGCCAGCATCGGCGGGCCGGCCACGTCTCCGATCGCGTAGTAGCCCGGCGCCGTGGTCTGGAGATGCTGGTCCACCTTGATGAAGCCGCGGTCGGTGAGCTCGATCCCGGCCTCCTTGAGGCCGATGTTCTCCGTGTTGACCGCCCGGCCCGCCGCCATCAGCACGACATCCGCCTCGACCTTGCGCGCGGCGCCGCCCGACTCGACGTCGAGCGTGACCTTGTCCTTCCCCACGGTGGCCTTCTTCACCGTCGCGCCCGCGAGGACTTCGATCTTTCGCTTCTTGAAGCTCTTGGTGAGCGTGTCCGATGCCTCGGCGTCTTCGAGGGGCAGGATCCGCGGGAGCGCCTCGATCAGCGTGATCTGCGTCCCGAAGGCGTTGAAGATGTCGGCGAATTCCATCCCGACCGCACCCGCCCCGATGATGGCCATCGAGGCCGGCGCCTTCTCGAGGACCAATGCCTCGTCGGACGAGATGACGGTCGTCTTGTTGATCTCGAGCCCGATCTGCGGGATCCCCTTCACCCGCGACCCGGTCGCGACGATGCACCGCCTTCTGCGCCTCGTACACGTCGTTGCCGACCTTCACCTTGCGGCCGGGCTGCAGGACGCCGGCGCCTTTGACCACCGTGACCTTGTTCTTCTTCATCAAGAAGTCGACGCCCTTCGAATTCTGGTCGGCCACGCGACGGGACCGGGTCATGGCCGTGCCGTAGTTCGTCTTCACCTCGCCGACCTCGATGCCGAACTGGGTCACGTCGCGCAGAGCGTGCGCCAGGTACGCCGAGTGCAGCAAGGCCTTGGTGGGGATGCACCCGATGTTTACGCACACCCCCCCCAGTTTGTCGCGTTCGACCACGGCCACGGCCATACCGAGCTGCGCGGCGCGAATGGCGGCGACATAGCCGGCGGGGCCGCCGCCGAGAACGATGACATCAAATTGATTCGGCACCTTTCCCCCGCGGTGTGGTCAGCCGGTCAGGCGGCCGAGTAGCGATCGTTCGACCGCCTGACCGTCTACCGCCCGTTATAACAGCATTGCCAACGGGTTCTCCAGCATCTCCTTCAACGTTTTCAGGAACGCCGCCCCCGTCGCGCCGTCGATCACGCGATGATCGCAGCTCATGGTGAGCCGCATGCGGCGGCGTACGGTCACCGCGCCATCCATCACGACGGGCTTGGCCACGATCGCTCCCACCGCCACAATCGCGGCCTCCGGGGGATTGATCACGGCGGTGAACTGATCGATGTCGAACATGCCGAGGTTCGATACCGAGCACGTCGCGCCGGTGTACTGCGCCGGCTGCAACCGGCGCGCCCGCGCCAGCTCGGCGAGCTCGCGCGCCTCACGCCCGATCTCGCTGAGCGACTTCACGGCGGCGTCCCGGATCACCGGCGTGATCAAGCCGTCCTCGACCGCGACCGCCATCCCGAGGTGCACCTCGTTCCAGTAACGGATGTGGTCCTCGGCGAACCAGGCGTTGCAGGCGCGGTGTCTGGTGAGCGCGGCCGCCGTGGCCTTGAGGATCAGGGTGTTGAATCCGACCTTGCCCTCCGCGTCGAGCGTCCGGTTGAGCGCGTCGCGCGCCTCGGCCGCCCGCTCCATGTCCACCTCGGTGGTGAGAAAGAAGTGCGGCACCGGACCGAGCGACGTCGCGAGACGCTTCGCGATGGTCTTGCGGATCTGGGTAAGCGGGACGTCGTCGTAGGCGGCTCCGCTGCGCGGAGCGGGGACGGGGGAAGAGGGAAGAGGGAAGGGTACGGCAGCTGCCGCGGGTGACGGTACCGAGTCTGCGGCGTTGCCACGCTCCCTTCCAGGTCCTTCTTCACTACTCGGCCGCCCGGTCCGGATCCCACGACCGCTCTGATATCAACGCCGGCTTCTTGTGCCATGCGGCGAGCGAGCGGGGAGGCCTTCACGCGGGTTGCATCTGCGGGAGACGGCGGCCGGAGGGGAAGAGGGAAGAGGGAAGGGGGAAGGGTGAGGCGCAACCGTGGCAGGAGGAGGGAGCACCGGGGCAGGATGCAGGCTCAGGCGCGGACAGTGAGCAGATGGACTTACCCTTCCCTCTTCCCCCTTCCCCCTTCCCCACGGTTTCTCCAGGTGCTCGCAATGACTGCGATGGCCTCTCCCTACCGCCACCGTCTCGCCATCCTTCACCGAGATCTGCCCGAGAACCCCGTCCGCGCGCGCGACCAGGTCCATGATCGCCTTGTCGGTCTCGACTTCGGCGAGCGTGTCGCCGGCCTTGACGGTGTCTCCCTCGTGCTTCTCCCATTTGACCAGGCGCCCCTCTTCCATCGTGGGTGAGAGCGCCTCCATGAACACCGTGGTGGCCATGGTCAGTCGAGGTAGAGGACCCGGCGCGCGGCGGCCGCGATCTTTTCGGCCGACGGCTTGGCGGCGCGCTCGAGGACCTTGTTGTAGGGCATCGGGACGTCGGCCTGCGTGACGCGCAGCACCGGGGCGTCGAGGGAGTCGAACGCCTCGCGCTGGATCACGTCCACGACCTGGGTCCCGATGCCGCCGTGCGGCCATCCCTCTTCGGCCACGACGCAGCGGCCCGTCTTCGTGACGGACGCGAGGATCGTGGCCTCGTCGAGCGGCCGCAGCGAGCGGAGATCCACGACCTCGGCGCTCACGCCGTGATCTCCCGCGAGCAGCTCGGCGGCCTTGAGCGACGGCGCCACCGTCTTCGAGTGGCACACGATCGTGACGTCGGTCCCCGGGCCGCTTGACCTCGGCCGAGCCGATGGGAACGAGGTGCTCGCCGTCCGGGACGTCGCCCTTCGTGTTGTAGAGCATCTCGCCCTCGAGCACGATCACGGGGTTGTTGTCGCGGATCGCGGACTTGAGGAGACCCTTGGCGTCGGCGGGCGTGGCCGGGGTGACGACCTTGAGCCCGGGGACGTGGGCGAGCCAGGCGTCCCACGCCTGCGAATGCTGCGCCGCGAGCTGGAGCGCCGCGCCGTTCGGGCCGCGGAACACGATGGGAATGGGGAGCTGGCCGCCCGACATGTAGCACATCTTCGCGGCGGAGTTGACGATCTGGTCGAGCGCCAGCAGCGCGAAGTTCCACGTCATGAACTCCACCACCGGCCGCAACCCCGTCATCGCCGCGCCGACGCCGACGCCGGCGAACCCGAGCTCGGCGATCGGCGTGTCCACCACGCGCCGGGCGCCGAATTCCTCCAGCAGGCCGCGGCTGACCTTGTAGGCGCCCTGGTACACGCCGACTTCTTCCCCGATGAGGAACACGTTCGGGTCGCGCTGCATCTCCTCCCGCAGCGCCTGGTTCAGCGCATCGCGATAGGTGAGCGTCGGCATCTCAGTCCGCCAGCACGTGCGAGTACAGCTCGGTGGGGTCGGGGTCGGGACTCTCCTCGGCGTACCGGACCGCCGCCTCGACTTCGGCACGGACCTCAGCGTCGAGGGCGTCGAGTCCCGCCTTGTCGAGGATGCCCGCCTCCTGGAGCTTGCGCCGCGAGCTGCGAAATCGGATCGCGCTTCTTCTGGTCCTCCACCTCTTCCTTGGTGCGATACACGCCATGGAGCGGGTCGGACATCGAGTGCCCCATGAAGCGGTACGTGCGGACTTCGAGCAGGGTGGGGTGCCCGCCCGAACGGGCGCGCTGCACCGCCCGCTCCACCGCGCGCTGTACCTCGTGCACGTCCATCCCATTCACCATCTCGGCCGCCATGTCGTAGCTGCACGCATGCTCGACCACGTCGGTCACGGCGGCGACCCGCTCGAACGCCGTCCCCATGCCGTAGCGGTTGTTCTCGCACAGGAAGATCACCGGGAGCTTCCACACCGACGCCATGTTCAGTGCCTCGTGGAACGCGCCGATGTTCACGGCCGCCTCACCGAAGTAGCAGACGCACACCTGGTCGCCGCCGCGGTACTTGATGCCGAGGCCGATGCCGGTGGCGAGCGGGAGGTGGCCGCCGACGATCGCGTGGCCGCCCATGAAGCGGCGCGACACGTCGAACAGATGCATCGAGCCGCCTTTGCCCTTGGAGCACCCGGTCGCTTTGCCGTACAGCTCCGCCATCACGGCGGTGGGGGGGACGCCGCGAACGAGCGCCTGGGCGTGCTCGCGGTAGGAGCAGATGACGTAGTCGTCGGGGCGCAGCGCGGCGGAGGAGCCGACCGCCACCGCTTCCTGACCGATGTACAGATGGCAGAAACCGCCGATCTTGCCCAGCGCGTAGGCCTCGGCGGTTTTCTCCTCGAAGCGGCGGACCAGCAGCATGGCCCGCAGCAGGGTGCGGTCGGCGTCCCCTATCGCTCGATCGGCGACGGGCTGAGCGGTGGCGGTGGCGATCGAAGCCTCGCGGTTAGGCCGGCGCGGTCGCGCGCTCGACCTGCTCCCAGGCGTGGTAGCTCGAGCGCACCAGCGGACCCGCCTCGACGTGCCGGAACCCCATCGCCAGGCCCAGATCCCGCAGCTCGGCGAACTCGTCGGGCGTGTAGTAGCGCGCGATCGGCAGATGGTCGGCCGAGGGGCGGAGGTACTGGCCGAGGGTGAGGATGTCCACGCCCTGGGCGGCCAGATCGCGCATGGCGGCGATCAGCTCGTCCCATTCCTCGCCCAGCCCGCACATGATTCCCGATTTGGTGAGCAGGGTCGGGTCGAGCTGCTTGGCGCGGCGCAGCAGCTCGAGCGCGCGCGGATAGCGCCCGCCGGGCCGTGCGAGGCGGTAGAGCCGCTCGATGGTCTCGAGGTTGTGATTCAGGATGTCGGGCCGCGCCGTCGACGACGATCCGGAGCGCCTCGGCGTCGCCCTTGAAGTCGGGGATCAGGACCTCGATCGAGGTCTCGGGAAGCCTGCCGCGGATCTCGGCGATGCAGGCGGCGAAGCTCTCAGCGCCGCCGTGCGCCAGGTCGTCCCGATCGACGCTCGTGATCACGACGTGCTTCAAGCCCATGCGCTCGACGGCGACCGCGAGGCGTGCCGGCTCCCCGGGGTCGAGCGGCTGCGGGGTCCCGTGCGCCACCGCGCAGTAGGAGCAATTGCGCGTGCAGACGTCGCCCAGGATCATGAACGTCGCGGCCTTGTGCTCCCAGCACTCCCCGACGTTCGGGCAGTGCGCTTCCTCGCACACCGTGTGCAGCCCGAGCTCCCGCATCATCTGCTTCAGGGCCACGTAGTTCGGGCCGCCCGGCGCCTGGACCCTGAGCCACGCCGGTTTGCGGCCGGCGCCGGGGTGCCGGGGAGGGCGTCGCGCCCGATGCGCGGTGCGAGCTGGACGAGGGATGAGGGCATAGAGGTCGGCGCAACAGGAAGATAGCCGCGAAGGAGGAGGCGGGGTAGCAGCGCGGCGCGACAACTCAACCGTCCGGTTGATCGCCCCGCGCTTGGGCTTTGAGCCGCCGCAAATGGTCGTCCAGCTCAGGGGTCGTCGACAGCATCCCGTCGGCGATCTCTGCGATCTGCTCGGCGTCGACTCCACTGCCGCTCGAGCTCGGCGACTCTCCGCGACCTCGTCAACGGCGATCTCGAGCGCCAGACGCCGGTCCGGGCGGAGCGAGCTGCAGCGTGACGCCGCGCCGCGCGACGTGTCCCGGATCAGGCCTTCGGGACCGCCCGCGCGGTCCACCTCGCCCGCCGCCGGCTTCCGCCCGTCGCCGCGCGGCGCGCCTCGCGTTGAGGAACGTCAGCCCACGGCGCAGGGCGAGCGCCGCGTCCGCTCCCGTGAGCAGCGCGCCCTCCGCGCGCAGCTCGGGCAGCGCAGCAGCAACGCGACGTCGGCCCCCGTCTCCTGCGTGAGCCGCCCGTGCTGGACGTGGCGCGCGCGCAGCGGCATGACGCGTGCCGCACGCCTCGCACAGCAGCGGCTCCGACAACGCCACGCGTCGATTCCCCAGCAGTGCGACGTACGCGGCGTCGGCCACCCGCCCGAAATTCCAGATCACGACGCCGAACGAGCCGCCCACTGCGACGTTGGCGGCGATGCCCGAGACCCACCGCGGCGACCGTGAGCGGCACCACGACCCGCGCGCGCTCCTGCTCCCGCGCTTTGAGTCGCTCGCCGTAGCGCCACCCGGCAAGCTCCACGCGCGGCGGCTGGCCCACCCGCACCAGGTCGTAGTGCTGCCAGCGGATCAGCGCGACCTGCGGGCGAGGCCGCGAGCACCTGGCCGTCCCGCGCGGCCCGGGCGACCGCTTCGATCCGGTCCAGCCGATCGTCGAGCGGCGCGAGGTTCCAGCGGGCGCAGGCGGGGCACACCACCCAGAGCCGGCTGCGCCACTCGTCGAACGCGATGCGCCGCCCGACGCCGAGGCCTGACGGACCGCCGTCGCCGCGCAGCGCCGCATTGCAGAACGCGCAGGTGCGGTACATGGCGCTACGCCTCGCCCGCGCGCAGGCGGCCCGGCTGCCAGCCGGCCACGTCGACGCTGGTCTTGCCCGTGCTCAGCAGGTCGCCGATCACCTCTCCCGTCAGCGCGGCGAGCAACACGCCGTTGCGTCCGTGTCCGGTCGCGTACCACAGGTGATCGAGCTTCGGGATCGCGGCCCACCACGGGCCGGCCGTCCGGTGTGAGGGGGCGCAGTCCCGCCCAGGTGCGCAGCACCACCGCCGGCATCAGCGCCGGCAGCAGCCGGGCCGCGCCGCGGAAGATCTGGGCGAGGCCTTCGTTGGTGACGTGGCAGTCGAACCCCGAGTGCTCCATCGTGCTGCCCAGCAGCGCTTCGTCCCCGCGCGCCAACACGTAGCCCTCGCCGTCGTACAGAATGGCGGCGGGCGTACCGGCGGGCCACGGCGTGGCCGCCATCTGCCCGCGGACCGGCTCGACCGGGAGCGCGCGCGGCAGCGCGCCGATCGTGGGAGACCACGCCCCGGCGGCGATCACGACGTGCCCGGCGCTCGTCGGGCCCTGCGCCGTCGTCACGCCGGTCGCCTTCCCGCCCGCGACCGTGACCGACTCGACCTGTTTCGGGGACGAGCGTCGCGCCCAGGCGGCGCGCATCGGCCAGGCAGGCGCGCGCGAGCGCCTGGGGATCGAGCGCGCCGTCCTCCGAGGCGAACAACGCGCCCCGGCATTCCGCGGCTGTTCCGGGCCAGCGCTCGCGCACGTCGTCCGGCTCGAGCCAGTCGCACCGCAGGCCCGGCCTGGCGTTGCGCGCCGACTTCGTTCCTGAGCCGCTCCCGCGCGCGCGTCGTCGAACGCGAGCGACGCGATGCCGGGCCGCCAGAATCCGATGTCGATGCCCGTGGCTGTCACGCAGCTGGGGCGCGAGCGGCTCGTACAGGTCGCGCGCGCGGACGGCGAGGCTGAAGGTGTCGGCGTCGGTCGGCTCGATCTGCGCGGCCAGCATGCCCGCCGACGCGGGCGACGCGGCGCCCGGGGTGGGACCGGGCTCGAACACGGCGACGGCGAGCCCGTGCAACGCGGCGGCGCGGGCGCACGCCGCGCCCACCACGCCGCCGCCGATCACCGCGACGTCACACCGTGCGCACGTGCTGGCACCGGGTTGAAACCCGCTACTAGATTGCCACGTACGCCCCAACACCGGGGTTTCAAGGAGAAGACCATGTTCCGGAGCATATTCGGGTTCGCGATTTTCGCCGTCGTGGCCCTCGTGGCGATCAAGCTGTTCTTCGCACTGTTCGGTATCGTGATCGGCGTGGCGATGACGGTGCTGGTGTGGGCCGCCTTCGGCTTTATCATTTATCTCGGTCTGCGCCTGATCAGTCCCGGGACCGCCGCCAAGGTGCGCGAGTTGATCCTCGGTCGTCCAGGCGGACCGTACGTAGCGCGCACGCCTACCGCTCGTCCAGCCGATTGAGCACCGCCCAGCAGAGCAGCGGGATCAGCAGCTCGTGATGGCCGGTGAGCTGCACCCCGCGGCCGCCCGCGAGGGTCGGCCGTTCCACGACATTCACCCGCGGACGATAGTGCCGCTGCATGTCGCAGTCGCACGCGGTGAAGTTCGTCGGCTTGCCGCCGTGCAGGTTGCGGGCGATGCTCAGCGCCTTCACGAACACCTCGGGCATGATCACCGCGCTTCCCAGGTTCAGCACCACGCCGCCGTCGTCGAGCGCGGGGAGCGCCTCGGCGAGGCGCAGGAAGTCGCGCTGGCTCGTGGCGCCGATGGCGGCACCGTCGGCGGTGGGATGCATGTGGATGATCTCGGCGCCGATCGCGGTGTGCACCGTGACGGGGACGCCGAGCGTCGCGCACGACAGCAGGACCGACACCTGCGGGGCGACGAGCGTGCGGCGCCGCCGCAGCTGCTCCGCCAGCGCTTCGCCCATGCCGCGCCCGTCGCGCGCGCCCTCGACGATCGCCGCATTCATGTCGCGGCCGGTTTCCTCGACCATGCCGAACGACCCGTCCGCCAGACCGGCCACGACGTCCTCGCTCGTCCCGCCGTAGGCGGCCAGCTCGAAGTCGTGGATCGCGGCGCTGCCGTTCATCGCGACGTGGGTGATCACGCGGCGCCGCATCAGCTCGATCAGCAGCGGTCCGAGGCCGACCTTGATCACGTGCCCGCCGAGCATCGCCACGACCGCGCGCCGGCCGCCGGCGCGCACCAGCTGATCGACGACGAAGTGCAGGTCCCGCGCCGCCAGGATGTCGGGGAGTGATTGCAGGAACGCTTTGAAGGTCGCGTCCGAGCCGGGAGGGTGGGCGAGGAGGGAGGGCTCGACCTTGCTGGGCCGCCGCGAAATCGGAACGGTCTTGAGGCGCGACAGGTCCGCTTCGCGGTAGTCGGTCATGGACGCCCCGGGACGGAGTACTCCTTGAGCTTCAGCGTCATCATGCCGAACGAGAACTTCGACTGCAACCCCAGCACCAAGCGGTCGGCATCATCGGAGAGCCACATTCGGGCCTCCGATTTCTCGGCGAAGATGCCGCCGCCGTTGGGAATCCTCGGTCGCAGGATGATCGCATCCCACTTTCGCCCCGCCACGTTCACCTTGTCGCGTCCCAGCACTTCGACGATCACCGGATTGCGCTCCATCCGGAAGTAGCGCCGGTACTCGTACTTCTGACCGACCTTGAGCGGCACGGTGCGGATCCAGTAGAGGAACGCCGCATCGTCGAGCGGATCAGGGACGGTCGGCTTCGTCGAGTCCTTCCCGGCTTCCCGATAGAACCCTGAGTCGGGGAAGATGTCGAACGTGCGGTCCCACTTCTTGTCCTTCTCCTCGGTGTGGTTCACGAAGCGGCGGGACCGGAAATCGGCCTTTCCCACCCACGACTCGAGCGTCTGGTCGAGATGGTACCACAGGGCGCCCCCGCGATGTGGAAGCGGAGGTGCACCGTTCTCGGCGCCGCGCACGGTATCGAGCCCCGCCACCTCCATGGTGGCCTCGCCCACGCTGAACACCCCCAACCGGGCGGCGTACACCAGGCGCTCCCCCACGGGAAATGGCACGGGATGGAGCGGGGGCGTGCCGTCCTGCGCACCGCCGAACCGCGGCAGGGCGCAGAGGAGCAACAGCGCGACGGTGCGCCGCGCCGCGCGGATCGCGGCGCGGGACCGCCAGGCGCCGACCAGCTGTTGCCACGGGGTGGTGCGCGGCGGGCGCTGCGCCAGATCGAAGCGCGCCGCCGCTGCCACCGTCTCCGTGCGGCGGGCGTGCGGCAGCAGCCGCGCCAACAGCTCGGCATTCGCGCTCCAGCCGTCGGTGGTGAGCAGCGGGGTCCCGTCCGGCGCGCTGCGCGTGGCGCCACACGATCAGCCGCAGGGCGATGTAGCCCGACAGGGTGTCACGCACCCCCGGCACCGACAGGAGCCGGGGCGCCCAGCGCCGCACCCAGCGAAACATGCGATTGGACGTGCTTCCCCTCGTCGGTCAGCTCCGCGACGATCACGTCGCACCCCGACTCGAGGCGTCGTACCATCTCTACCATCACGTCCGGCGGATGGCTGAAATCGGCGTGGAGCGTGATGGCGCAATCCCGTTTGGGCCGGTCGGTGCGCTGGAGCGCGAGGCGCAGCAGCTCTTCGAGGCTCTTGGCGTAGCCGCGGCGCTCTCGATGCGTCACGATGCTCATCGGCAGCACCTTGGCATACGCGGCGAGCACCTGGGCGGTGGCGTCGGTCGATCCGTCGTCGCACACCAGGAGGTGGTATTCACGCGGGTAGGTCGTGAAGACCTGTCGCACCTTCCACAGGACGAGTCCCGCGGTACGGGCTTCGTTGTGGACCGGAACGCAGACGTAGATCATGAGGCTTGCAATCTAGCTAGGCGAGGGCGCGATACGTGGCCAACACGCCCTGCGCCATCGCCGTGGCGGTGTACTGCGAGGGAAGGGGGAAGGGGGAAGGGTCGCTCCAGCGCACGAACGACCTTCTGCGCCAGGGCCGCGGCGTCGCCCACGCCGACGAGCCACTCCGCCGGGACGATTTCCGACAGGCCGCCTCCGCTCGTCGCGACCACCGGCTTGCCGAGTGCCAGCGCGTCGAGCACGATCGTCCCCAGACCCTCCGTGCGGGACGACATCACAAAGACATCGGCCTCTCGCATCAATGCCTCCGGGTGATCGGTCCAGCCGATGAAGTGCATCCGGTCCGTCAGGCCCAGCCGCTCCGCCTCGGCCAGCAGCGCCGGCCGCAGCGGTCCTGTACCCGCGATCACCCAATGAAGATCGGCGCGGTGCTCATGGGCGAGCGCCGCGGCGCGGATGAGCGTGGCCTGGTCCTTGGCGTGTTCGAGCGCCGCGATGTTCGCGGCCAGCGGCGTCGCCGCGGGGAGGCCGAGCCGCTCGCGGATCCCGAGTGGGTAGGCGGCGGCGCGCCGCACATCGTCCGGGTCGATGCCGGAGGGGACGAGCGCGATACGCGCCGGCGGTATCCCGGCGGCGACGAGCGCGACCCGTACCGCTTCCGAGATCGCGATGATGCGATCGGCGCGGAACAGGGCGCTTCCGGGCCGCACGGGGAACAGGACGCGGCGCGTGACGACGAGGTGCGGCGGCCGGCCGGCGGCGGAGGGCGGTCCTGGCCCAGAGCGCGAGCGAGAGAGCGTGGTTGTTGTGCGCGTGGATCACGTCGGGCCGGAAGTCGCGGCCTTCCGTTACGAGGTGCCACCAGGCGCGCGGGTCGAGCCCCATCGCCCACGCGATTTCCCGGACGGCGACGCCGTCCTGCGCGGCGCGGCGGGCGAGCTCGCTGCCCCGCCGCGTGACCAGCCGCTGCTCGATCCCATGCTCCTGCCGGAGGGCGCGCGCGAGCAATCGCACCTGGTTCTGTCCGCCGCGCCATTGGCGGCCGGAGTCGATCTGGAGAACCCGCAGAGGTCGCTCAGTGCGGCTGGGCCACCACCCGCCCGAGCATGTGGCGGAGCTCGGCGAGGGTGAACGGCTTATGGAGGTAGGGCCGTCCCAGGGCCTCGAGGAAATGCAGGGTATCGCCGCGGACCGTGTCGCCGGTGGCGAAGATGATCCGTTGTGGCCGCTTGCGGGTTCTGCTGGGCCAGCCGGTGATACATCTCGCGGCCGCCGAGGTGGGGCATGCGCAGGTCGCAGATGATCGCGTCGAACGGATCGGCCAGGATCCGCTCGAGCGCGTACGCCCCATCGGTGGCCACCTCCACCGTGTGGCCCCAGCTCTCCAGCGTCGAGCGCATGTAGTAGAGGATGTGCGGCTCGTCGTCCACGACCAGCACGCGCAGCGGGCGGCGTGTCGACGAGGGTCTCGATCGCCTGGGAGGGGCGCGGCGTGGTCGAACCCGCCCGGCAGCTCGACCGTGAACGTCACTCCCGCGCCCGGCCGCGTGTCGAGCGTCATCCTGCCTCCGTGCTCCTTCACGATGCCCTGACAGATCGAGAGGCCGAGGCCCGTGCCTTCGCCTTCTTGCTTGGTGGTGAAGAACGGCTCGAACACGTGCTGCGAGATCGCCTCCGGGATGCCGGGGCCGTTGTCGGCGATGGCGATGGCCACGCCGTCGAGCCAGCGTTTGGCGGTGATCCAGATCCGGCCGCTGCGCTTGGTCGCTGGCGATCGCCTGCGCGGCGTTGTTGATGATGTTCACGAACACCTGCTTGATCTGATTCGCGCTCACTTCCAGCTCGGGCAGGTCGGGCTCGATCTCGAGCGTCGCCTCGACCTTGTGGGCCATGAGCTGGTTGCGCAGCAGGGCCAGCGTGGACTCGAGGATCGGTCCGATCGGCTGGACCTTCCGCTCGCCCTCCTGGCTGCGCGCGAACGACAGCAGGTTCTTGACGATCGTGGCGGCGCGCTCGGCCTCCTGGCGGATCACCTGCAGCGGCTCGACGAGCGCGGGGGGAACCTCGCCGCGCGTCCATGAGGAAGTCCGAGAACCCCACCACCGACGCGAGCGGGTTGTTGAGGTCGTGGGCCACGCCGGCGATGAGTTGACCGATCGCGGACATCTTCTCAGACTGTATGAGCTGATCCTGCAGCCGGCGCTTGTCGGTCTGGTCCTCGAAGACGAGGACGGCGCTGCGGTCGGCGAGCGGAATGGTCGAAAGCATGAGCGGACGGTCGCCCGCCCGCAGCTCAACGGTGCTCGGGGTGCGCTCCATCACCGCGCGGCCCACCGGATCGGCCCACCCTGGTGGCAGCAGGGCGAGCCAGGGGCGGCCGGGAATCGCGGTGACGGGCGTCTGCACGAGCTCGGCGAACACGCGGTTGGCGCGGCGCACGAGTCCCTCCGCGTCGATGATGCAGATGCCCTGGGTGATGGCGTCGACCGTCTGCTCCCACTCGCGCTTGGCGCTCGAGAGCAGCTCGACGAGCCGGGCGTTCTCGAGCCCGATAGCGACCTGGGCGGCGACCGCGCCGACGATGAGCAAGTCGCGCTGGGTGAATGCGTGGGACTCGCCCCGCGGACACCGACACGGCGCCGATGAGTTGTCCCGCGGCGACGACGCGGTGCGCCGATCCACGAGTCCGGCGCGTCGGGGCCGAGCGCCACCCCGACCTTGCGGGCCTCGGCGGCGACGTTGCGGGCGAGCAGCAGCGGCCCGCGCCGGAGGGCCATTTGGAGCAGGGGATCGTCGACGGCGGCGGGCTCGGGCGCCGAATCGTAGGCGACCGCTAGCTTGTTGGTCTCCGCATCGAGCAACACGATCGTGATGCGGCTGGGAGCGAGGACCTCGACCAGGGTGCGCGCCGCCAGCTCCACGGCGGTCGCCGGGCGGTAGGCGCCCGTGAGCTCCTGGGACAGCGTGGTGAGGAGCGTCAGCAGGGCTGAGCTGTCGCGCGGTGCTGAACCGGTGGAAGGAGTGGTCATGATTCTAGCGAACCTGCGCAGCCGTTTGCGGGCCGTGGACCTGCGGCTGGTCGTACTTGCGCTCGGGCGCGGCGACGCCGCGCGGCGCGCGCGCTGCGAGCGCCTGCTCCTGGAGGAGGGCCCGGATCGCCTGCTCGACGACCCGGCGCTGCTCGCCGCGCTGCTGGCGGTGCGCTCCCTCGTTCAGCCGTCGCCGCCGTTGTTCGCGTACGTGGCGGTGCGGCACACGCTGCTCGCCGGGGGCGTGGACGATCGCGACCTCGCGGACTACCTCGCGGCGCTGCTGCTCGAGTTCGGCAGCCACGACCGGCATGCCCGGATTCGACAGGCCGACGACGCGTCCTACCACTATCTGGTGGACATCGTGGCGGGCCTGGCTGAGTCCGGTGAAGGCGGCGAGCGGGGATTCCTGCTCCAGATGCACCTCGGGAACTACGCCTTGTGGCTCGCGGGACTTTTCCCGGACTACATCGCGGCACGGCGCAGCCGCGCCGGCGGTCCCGATCTTCCCTACTATGACGAGCTGGGGCGCCACGGCTACGACCTGGCGTCGCGTCACCGGCTCGCGGACCACTTCGGCGTCGCCGCCATCTTCCGCGCCGCGGCGGATCGCTTCCCGGCGCTGCGGGTCGCGTTCAACCGGCTGAGCGACCGCGTGTTCTTCCCGAACGTCACGACGCCGGACAAGATCCTGCGGAGCATGTAAGTCGTCTCTGACACCTGACACCTGACACCTGACACCGCCGTTGTAGCTCTCACTCGTCCAGAAATCGCGTCGGCACCTGCGTCGCTGCTTCCACCAGCGCTTCGGCGGACTTGATGAACCGCACCACGATGGCGAGCGAGCCCTGGAGAACGATCTTCCGCTGCATGATGCCGGCGACCGGCGCGAGCTCCTTGCGGATGACCTCCTTCCAGCGGCCGTAGTCGCTGGTGAGGACGAACGGCGCCGTCAGTGCCTCACTGGCCGTCACCACGTTCGCCGCGCGGCAGACGCCGCGCTCCAGGTCGAGCCATATCCCGACTGCCTCGGCCAGCCCGATCGCCGGCTGCGGGTTCACCACCAGGGCGACGGCGCCGTGGGTCCATTCGGTGGACGCCTGGCGGTAGGTCGTACTCGCGTTGATCTGGTCGCGGTACGCCGCGATCCACTCGGACGACGGAAATGCCAGGTTCATCGCACCACCTCCGCGAACATCGCGAACAACCCGGTCTCGACGTCATCCTCCGGGTGCCACTGCACGGCCAGCGTCCACGGTCCGCCGTTGGCGCGTTCGACACCTTCGATCACCTCGTCCGAGGCCCACGCGGTCGCCCGCAGGCCCGGCGCGAGATCACGGATCGCCTGATGGTGCCGGCTGATCACGGGCTGTGACCCGGCCCCGACCGCGCGCGAGATCTGAGAGCCGGGCTGCACCCGCAGCGGGTGACGCGCGCCCGGGCCGACGTGGTCGATCGCGCTGGGGTGCTCGCTCGGAAGATCCTGGTACAGCGTGCCACCCAGCGCCACGTTCAGGAGCTGAATCCCGCGACAGATGGCGAGGGTCGGCAGGCCGCGCGCCTCTGCTCCGGCGAGCAGCGCCAGCTCGACGGCGTCGCGCGCCGGAGTCGGTCTCGCCCAACCTGGGATGGGGGGCGGCGTGGTAGCGCGCGGGATCGACGTCATTGCCCCCGGTCAGCACCAGGCCGGCGACGTGGTCCAGAACTTCGGGCGCCCGGTCCGGCTCGAGCAGCGGCGGGACGATAACGGGCACCAGTCCCGCGCGCACCAGGGCCACGACGTACGCGCTGTTCAACGCCACCCGCTCGCGGCCCTCGTCGGTCCGCCGGGGGGACGACACGGCGACGATCGCGCTCATGGGGCCGCATCCGGTGTGGCGGGTCCGAGTAACGGGCAGCGTGGGTTGTTCACGCCGGCCCAGTTCACCCGCACGCCGAACAAGGGAATGCTGCGGTCGGCGCCACTGATGGTCCCGAGCTCGGGATAGTTCTTCGGGACCGTGGACTCGTAGACCAGGACGCCCTGCGCCCGCCGGGTCGAGTCGTCCACCACCAGCAGGCCGTACCCGCCGGGCGCGGCCGGAAACCCGTCGCCCTGGTACCCCATCACCAGCTGGGGTCCGTTGTAGGCGGTCAGCACCTCGCCCGGCGCTGGCTTCGGGCCTTCCCCTACGAACACCACCCGCGCAGGCAAGGAGGTCGGCAGTCCCCGGGGTGCCTCGGTGAGCACGGACGGCAGGTTGACGAGCTGCTGCTGGATCAGGGCCGGCCCCGCGAGCTGCGCGATGCCGCACATCGGGGACCGGTTGCGGTCTCCCGCGCACCCCGCCCAGCCGGTTGCCGCTCCGAACAGGAGGGTCAGGGGCAGGGGAACGTGACGAAGCATGGCGCCAATCTAATACTTCCACGACACCGCAAGCGTGAAAGTCCGCACCGGTGCGAGGGTCCGTGGTGCGAGGTTGTAGACGTAGTTCAGCGCGTTGGTGAAAAGCAGCTGTGCGGCGACCGGTCCCGCGGTGGAGGCTGGCGCGCAGGTCGAGGACCTTGGGAGACACGAGGGGGCCGGTGGGGCGGCGCCTCGTACCGGCTCATGAACCGGAAGTCGGCCCCGACCGAAACCGGTCCCCGGCCGTAGTCCGCCCCCAACGTGAGGAGGTGGGTGGGGCGGAACGGGAGGGGCTGGCTCGGCATGGTGTCGAGGCGGCGCGTCGAGAGGAAGGTATAGGCGAGCGAGAGGCTGAGCGGCGATCCGATGGGGGCCGACCTGACCGAGAGGTCCAGTCCCATCAGACGGGCCCGCTGCACGTTGCGAAACTGGATCAGCAGCGTCGCGGGATCCACGGCCGGCTCGATGTAGTTGCTGGCCTCGGTCCAGAACAGCGCGGCGTCGACGTGGATGGCGGAGGGCGTCGAGATCCCGGTGCCCAGCTCGGCCGTCCACCCTGTTTCGGGCTCGAGGTCGGGGTTCGGGACGGCAGTTACGCCCGAGATCGACGTTTGCACGAACCGTTCGGCGAGCGACGGAGCGCGGAACCCGCGGCCCACGGACGCGCGCCACACCACCGAGCTACGCGGCAGCACCACGCCGATGCGCGGGCTCACGACCGCGCTCAGCCCGCCGCCATCCGTCTCCACGTAGTCGAGCCGCGCGCCGGCCGTGAGCCGGGCGGAGCTCGAGCGGCTGCTCGGCCTCGGCGAACCCGGCGAACGCGGTTTCGGTGTGGATGCCGAAAATGTCGCTCGTGAGGGCGGTGCGCGCGCCCTCGGCCCCGACCACGACGACGCGCGCGTCCGCGCGGCGTGCCTCCCCGCGCAGCTCGAGCCCGTAGCGATCCGTCACGCTGAACTCTCCACTCGCGGGCCGGTGATTGGTAAAATCGGTCCGCAGCCAGGAGCCCCGGCCCAGCCACGTCATCCGCGGCGACGCGGCATGCTGCAGGGTGGCGGCGACAAACGTCTTGTCCGAGCGCGTGTATGCGCCCGCCTGCGCAGTGTCGATCCTGTACGGCTGGTACGCGAGACCGCGATCGTCGCAGCCACCCTGTTCGCACCACAGCAGCGGCGTCTGGTATTCGCGGTCGACATGCGAGCCCGTCAGCGCCAGCCGGGTGGCTGCGGACTGGAGCCACTCGGCCTTCCCAACGACATTCCAGCTGTCGTTGCGGTCTTGTTCGCGATAGCCGTCCGAGTGGCGGGCGCCGCCCGAAAGGCTGCCCCGTAACGCCCGGCCGCCGTAAGACCCGTTGACCTGTACGCCTCCCTGCGCTCCGGTCTTGTCGCGGAACGCCCAGATGGCATCCGCCGGGTTGGCGAACGCTCCGCCCGTGGCGCGCACCCGCGCGTGCATGCCCCTCGGGATCTCGCGCGTAATGAGGTTGGCGACGCCGCCCAGGGCGGCCGAGCCGTACAGCGAGGAGCCCGCGCCTTTGACGATCTCGACACGCTCGATCTCTTCGAGCGGGATCAAGTCCCAATCGATGCCGCCCCGGTCGCCCTGGTTCGCGGGCACACCGTCCACGAGCAGCAGCACGCGCGAGCCGAACCCCAGGACGTATCCGCTCGAACCTCGGATATTGATCTGGCCATTCAGCATCTGCACGCCGGGCGCCTTGTCCACGGCCTCGTCCACGGTGTTCACGGCGCGGCGGGCGATCGCGGTGTCCGAGACGATCGCGATGCTCGTGACCACCTGATCGAGCAATTGGGAGCGCTTTCCCGCGGTCACGACCACCGGCTCGAGCGAGACCGAGTGGGGCGCCAGCGTGAAGTCCCGGCGGATCGAGTCCCCCGCAGCGAGCGTCAGCAGCGCGGAGGCCGAGTCGTAGCCCAGGCGCCGAACCGCGATCACGACCTTCCCGGCAGGTACGCGTTTGAAGATGTAGTGCCCGGCGGCGTCGGTGGCTGCGAGCGTGGGACCCAAGGTGACCTGCGCCCCCTGCAGCGGGCCCCCGGTCGCCGAGTCGCGCACGGTGCCGTGCACGACGGCGGTGCCTTGGGCCGCGAGGCCCGGCGCCAGCATGAGCGCGAGCGCGGTGCCGAGACCGGCCATGGCGCGATTGATCACGGGAAGTAGTCCGAGATCCGATGCATGTTGTCGAAGTCGACCACGATATCGATCGAGTCGGTGCCGGTACCGTTCACCACCACGATGCCGGAGCCGTGCGTGGTGGTGTCGGCGCCGTCGTGATAGAACCCGGCTTCGCGGAACAGCGAATCCGCGTTGCTGCCGCTGGGATTGAACGTGCCCTGCTTCCGCCAGGCGGCAACGACCCACTCGTAGCGCCCGTTGGGGAGTGGCACCATGTAGAACGTTGTCGAGTCGCCCGGCAGCGGGAGTGGTGATGGCGGGAACGGGATGAAGGTGAGCAGATCGCTCACCTGTTGAGGGAAGTGCGCGTAGGCGACGATGTAGACGCCCGCGGTGCTGTCGGGGATCGCTCCGCGGAACGTCACGGTGCCGCAGATCCCGACGAACCCGGTGGGGCAGCTCGTCGGCGCCGGAGTCGGTTGCAGACCTCCGTTGCAGGCCAGCGCGGCGCCCAAACCTGCGGCGATCGCGTTCCACCGACGTGCGCGCATGACGCCAATCTGTGACTCAAGCTCGCGGCGTCAACTTGACCCCCCCAAACGCCGGGGATAGCGTTGACGGCGTTACGAAGACTTGCGACCGGGACCGGCGCGTCGGAGGGAGCCAGCACGTGTTCGATCGTCTGCGCGAAGCAATGCGCGCCGCCCTGGACGCGGCGTCACCGGGGGACTTGCGCGAGCTGGCGCGCCGCATGCGCGAGGCGGTGATCGAAGCCGGAGCGGCGGTGCAGGAGATGCGCGAGGGGGCGCTGCGCACGGAGCGCGAGCTCGCGGCGGAGCGGCAGCGGCTGGCCGACGCGGAGCGGCGCGGCCGCCTCGCCGCAGAGATCCAGGATGCCGAGACGGTGGACGTCGCCCAGCGGTTCGCGGCCAAGCATCGCGAGCGCGTGGGCGTGCTCGAGCGGAAGCTCGCGGCGCAGCGCGACGAGCTGGCGCTGGCGGAGCGCGATCGCGCGGAGATGCGGGCCGACCTGGGTCGTGCCGAGCGCGATCAGCCCGCGACCGAAGCCGAGCGCAGTGCGGCGCGGGCGTGGAGCGATCTGCGACAGGCGGGCGGGGGCGAGCGTCCCGGGACCGACCTCCAGGGGGACTTGCTGCGGGCCGACCTGGACGCCAAGGCGCGGGACGCGGCTGCGGAGCGACAGCTGAAGGATCTCAAAGAGCGTGTGAAGAAGGAGTAGCGGTGCTCATCCTGCTCGCCGCACTCATGGTGCAGCACCCGTCCGCCCGCCCGCCGGATCTGCTCAAGCGCGCGCACACCTACAGCATCGTCGCCTACGATTCCGCCACCGGCGACCTGGGCGTCGCGGTGCAGTCGAAATTCCCCAACGTCGGCGGCATTGTCCCCTGGGCCCGATCGGGCGTCGGGGCGGTCGCCACCCAGTCACTCGGCAACACCGACTACGGCGAAAAGGGTCTCGATCTCATGGCGCGCGGCGCCACCGCCCCGGAGGTGATGGCGATCGTGATGCGCGGCGATCCGCGGCCGGCGCAACGCCAGGTGGGGATGGTGGACGCCCGGGGCAACGCGGCGAGCTGGACGGGAGACTCGTGCTTTGATTGGGCGGGAGGGAGAGTAGGCGGGCAGGCGGGAGGGCGGGCAGGCGGGAAGGGCGCCCTGATCGCCGGCAAATATTTCGCCGCGCAGGCGAACATCATGGTGTCGGACCAGACCGTGAAGAACATGGCGGAGGCGTTCCAGCGCACGCCCGGCGCGCTCGCGGACCGCCTGATGGCGGCGCTTGTGGCGGGACAGGCGGGCGGCGGGGATAAGCGCGGAATGGAGTCCGCCGCGCTACTGGTGGTGCGCCCGAACGGCGGGCTACCTCGGCCTGAACGACCGCTACATCGACATCCGGGTGTACGACGACACCAATCCGCTGCGCGAGCTGTCCCGCCTCTACCAGCTGCACCGGCTCTATTTCTTCACGAGCCGGCCCGAGGACCTGCTTCCCATCACGCCGGCCATCGTGAAGCGGCTCGAGCCGATCCTGCTGCGCGAGCCGCTCAATCAGCCTGAGAAGTGGCTCGACGCGCCTCAGGGCGTGGCGAACCCGAAATTCTTGAACGCGCTCGCGAACTTCATGTACTGGGAGAACTACGACGTGCGCGTGCGCATGGATGGGAAGATCGACAAGGTGGTGCTCGACGACATCTTTGCGCGGCGGAACCCGTGAGCGTCGTCGAACGTGTGATGGGCTGGTTCCGCGACGCGTACGGAGAGGCACGGGCAGCGGACGGCGCGCGGCGCTCTGGAGGCACGATGGAAATCAAGCACGACCGCATGGTCTTTCTCGGCTACGGCAAGTACTGGCGGTCGGACGGCATCGTCGGCCTGATGCCGATCGAGGACGATCGCGGGCCCAAACGCCGCACCAACGTGTTCGTCCACGGGCGCGCGGAGGCGATCGTCGCGTCGCGCACCGAGCAGAGCATCCTCGAGGACATGGGCGCCACGGAGTCCGGGTTCCAGGCGCAGGCGTTACGCGAAGCGATCACCGAGCTGCTCGGCGCGTTCCACGAGCTGTCCCCGGTGCTGCGGCGGGCCCTGCTCCATGAGCACCATTTCGACATCGACCGCTGGGAGCAGCGCCTGGGGGAAATCCTGCGGTCCCCGCAGGCGACCGAGACCGTCGCCCAAAACGAGCTGTTCGACTGATGCAGCCATCAGCTGACAGCCATCCGCAGTCAGCACCCAAAGGATTCTTCGGCCACCCGGCCGGCCTGTCCACGCTGTTTTTCACCGAGATGTGGGAGCGCTTCAGCTACTACGGGATGCGCGGGTTCCTCATCCTGTACATGACCAAGGCGCTCGGCTTTACCGACCAGCACGCGGGCCAGGTGTACGGCAACTACGTCGGCAGCGTGTGGCTCACACCGATCCTGGGCGGGTTGATCGCCGACCGCTGGCTGGGCCAGTACCGCAGCGTGCTGCTCGGCGGCTGCATCATCGCGCTCGGCCACTTCACGCTCGCCTTCCACGCCCTGCCGTTCTTCTACGCCGGCCTGACGTTCATCGTGATTGGGACCGGACTCCTCAAGCCCAACGTCAGCACGATGGTCGGCGCGTTGTACGAGCAGGGTGACGAACGGCGCGACGCCGGGTTCTCGATCTTCTATATGGGAATCAACCTGGGGGCGTTCCTCGGGCCGATCATCGCGGGCAAGCTCGCGGAGGGTGTGGACTGGCACATCGGGTTCGCGTGCGCGGGCGTGGGGATGCTGCTCGGCCTGACGCAGTACATCCTCGGGCGCCGGCGGCTCGACCCCGCGATCGAGCGCCTGGCGGCGCGCCCCAAATCGACGGGCACCGCGGCAGCCCCCGGCTTGAGCGGCGACGACTGGCGGCGCATCGCGGCCGTGGTCGTGTTGTTCGTGTTCGCGTCGCTGTTCTGGGGCGCCTACGAGCAGGCGGGCTCGACGCTGAACCTGTTTGCGGACCGCTACGTCAACCTCGAGCTCTTCGGGATCAAGCTCTACGCGTCGTGGTTCGTTTCGATCCAGGCGGCGTTCGTCATCCTGCTCTCGCCGGGGTTCGCCTGGCTGTGGGTGAAGCTCGGCCCGCGGCAGCCGTCCAGTCCGGCGAAGTTCGCGCTCGCGCTGATGTTCGTCGGGCTGGCTTTCGTGCTCCTGATGCCGGCGGGAGCGCTGGCGATGGGCGGGGTCAAAGTCTCGCCGCTCTGGCTCGTGGCCGCGTATTTCATTCAGGAGCTGGGAGAGCTGTGCTTGAGCCCCGTGGGCCTGTCGCTCGTAACGAAGCTTTCCCCGGTCCGGCTGGTCGGCCTGCTGATGGGCGTGTTCTTCTTGTCCAACGCCGTCGGCAACAAGCTCGCGGGGTGGTCGGCGGGGTTCATCAGCACGGTGCCGCTCCCGACGCTGTTCGGCGCCACCGCCGCCGTCACGCTGGTGGCCGCGGTGGTGATGTTCCTGCTGATAAAACCGGTGAGAGGGTTGATGGGGGGAGTAAACTGACGTGAAGCAGGTGTCAGGTGTCGGGTGTCAGGTGCTAGGATCGTTCACCTGACACCTGGCACCTGACACCTGACACCTGTCTCATCCCACATTCACATCCAGATTGATCACGCCGGCGTAGCCGCTGCCGTCAACCGTGGTCTGCAGCGTCAGCGCGCCCTTCGCCGCGTTCGAGAGCGAGTCGTAGATCCCGTCTGACGAATTGCGCGTGCTCCGCGTCCCGCGGGAGCTGTACGGGCTCTGCCCGTACACCGTGTCCGTGAGTGAATCCTCGAAAAAGAACTGCGACGTGAACTCGTAGGTCTTGGTCGCGCCGGCGAACAGCCGCAGCTTGAAGTGGATGTGCACGGCGCGCCCCTGGTACCAGCCGGGATACACCGTCGTGAACCGGGCGATACCATTCGGCGTCGGTCATCTGATAGCCCCGCAGGAAGCGCTGTCCGCTGCCCGCACCCGAGACATCCGAGTACGCGCCTCCCGAGTCGCAATGCCAGACATCGATGTAGGCCCCGGTGAGCGGTGTGCACCCGCCGCTCGCCACCCGGAACACATTGAAGGTGAGGAGCAGGGGCACGCCGCGGATACCACGCCGCTTGTCGGATCGCTCCGGATGTCCGACCGGTTGAGCATTTCGTCTACGAAGAAGGGACCCTCGGTCAGCGCGGCGGTCAGCACACAGGCTCCGCTTGCGCTGGCCGCTGCGATCGTGTCGTCGCCGCACCCGAACAGCGCCTGGGACACCACCACGCTCGCGGTGCGGGCCAGCAGCTCGCGCCGTGTGAGGGAAGCGACTACTGGCACACCGGCATCGCTTGCGGCGCGAGGGTGCAGGTCTGCGTCACGCCGTCCCGGGTGATCGTGACGGTCGCGTTGCCCGACCCGCTGTACGTGATGACTTCACGGCGCGAGGAGGTGGTGGGTGTCTGTCCCGCGTAGGTGACCGTGACTTGCGCTGACCGAATCACCGTTCCTGCCGTCGGGAACGGCTTGCCGGTCGACGACGACCGGGATGATGACGCCCGTGATCGTGTCGCCGATGGTGCGCAGGGCGGTGAAGGCGCCGGTCGTGTTCGAGCCGGTGATGTTCTCCGTTCCCGCCGACGTGCCGTTCACGGTGCGCTGCGTGCTCCCGGGCGCGAGCCCCGTGACCGTGCGGTCGCTGTGGTGCTCGACGACGCTCGTGTCGTTATCCCGGCGTACCCGCGTGCCGCTCACCGCGCACGCGGATGTTGATCGCGTTCGTGGTCAGGCTGTCGAACGCCGTCTGGGCGTTGCCGCCCGCGTCCGTGTAGGCAGCCGAGCGCACGATGGTGAGGCCGTTGTGCGTGGCCGGATCGCATACCACGCGCCCCGAGCCCGCGTCGTACGCGCAGGTGCCGGGGAGCGAAGTGCCCGCGAAGATGCCTCCGAACAGCCCGCGGTCGAACCCGGGCCCGAATCCGAAGCCCTTCCCGTCGCCGTGAAATGCGCCGCCCATGCCGCCGCACATCATCGACCCGTCGCCAGGCCCACCGCGCCCCGGCATGCCGGGCCCACCGTGGCCTTCGCCCTCACCGAATCGTCCAAAGCCCTGGCCGTCCCCAGGTGCCCAGCCGTTCGAATCGGCGGCCGAGCCGCCGGCAAACGTACTTGGCACGAACTGGAAGCCGAGGGGCAGCGACGAAAAGGCACTCGAGAGCGACGACCCGGACGGCGCCCCGAAATCCATACATGCGACTAGGCCCAAGGCGAGGACTGCTGCGAGGGAGATCGTGCGTTTCATGAACAGGTCCTCCGTGTGTGGCCGGGGGGGGCGAACCGTTCGACCAGCCCGCCGACGTCAATCCTAGAGACACGCCAAGCGTCCGGCACCCCTACGTTGCTGAGTGCGACCCTAAATCCCGCCGCCGTCCCGAATCCAGGGAGCGAGCCCCTCCCGCAGCGCGCGCAGCGCCTTACCCATGTGCGCTTCCACGGTCTTGATGGAGATCTGGAGCACCTGTGCGATCTCCGCGTACGGGAGCCCGTGGACGCGGCTCAGCTCGAACACCTCGCGGCACCGTGCGGGAAGCTCGCTCACGGTGCGCCGCATCGCGGCGTCCATTTCCTGCTCGATCAGGTCCCGATCGGCCACGGGTGCTTCGACCCGCTCCAGCGCTTCGGGATCGGCCGCGCGGGCCACGCGCTCGTGACGAAGCTGGTTCAGCGCGCGGTTGCGGGTGGCCCGGATGAGGTAAGCGCGGAGGGACGTTTCGAGCACTATATTTTCCCGCCGGCGCCACAGCTCGAGCAGTACGTCCTGCGCGACGTCTTCGGCGGCGGCGCGTTCCCCCAGCAGCCCCACGCCGATCCCGACGAGCTGGGCGTAGTAGGCCCGGAATACGGTGTCGAAGGCACCCTCGTCCCGGGCGCGAAACCGCTGTAGGATCTCGCTATCGTCCAAGGATCTAACGCTCTGCGCGGCATGACGGTATGGGGATCGGTCAAAGTACCCGTGGGTGCGGTGCCCGGCAACGAGGATAGGGGATCGCCCGTCTCGCGTGTCTGAGTATTGATATGCCCCACGAACCCGCAAACGGTCCCGCCCCGTTCGAATCGTCTCCTCCCTCCTGGGAGGTGCTCGCGCGCTACATCGCGGACGAATGTCCACCCGCCGAGCTGAATGCGGTGCGTCAATGGCTGGCGCGCGATCCCAACCGAGCGGAGCTGATGGCCGTCCTGGCGCGCACCACGGGGCGACTCGCGTTCACCCCGCCACGCGACTTGGACGTCGAGGCCGCCTTGCGGCAGGTGTCCGCGCGGCGCGATGCGCTCCCGGCGCCGGATGCGTCCTCCCGCTTCCGGGACACGGTCTGGACTCCGTGGCGGAGACTCGCGCTTCCGGCGGCGGCCACGGTCGCGCTGCTGATCGGCGGCGCCGCTGTTGTGGCGCGCGATGAGCGGCGGCTCGACCAACCTTGCCGCGCAGACCTATCGGTCGCCGGTGGGACGGAGCGACTCCCTCGTGCTGCGAGACGGGACCCGGGTGCTGCTCGGGCCGGGGAGCGAGCTGACGCGTCGCGGCGCATTACGGTGATGGGCGCCGCGACGTGGAGCTCCTGGGCCAGGCGCTGTTTGAGGTGCGCCACGACGAGCGGCAGCCGTTCCATGTGCGAGCCGGCTCCGCCACGATCTCCGACGTTGGCACCACGTTTACCGTGCGCAGCGATCCAGCCGATGCCGTGCACGTCGTCGTGATGTCGGGTGCCGTTCTGCTGCGCAGCGCGAACGCGCCGGCCGATCGCGGGGTGCTGCTCGAGCGCGGCGACCGGGGTACGCTACATACCGACGGTCGGGTGCTGGCCGACCGCGGCGTCGCGACCGAGGAGGACCTCGCGTGGACGCAGGGCCGCCTGGTGTTTACCGATGCGACGCTCGAACGGGTGCGTGCCGAGCTGCGCCGCTGGTACGGCATCGAGCTGCAGATCGACGATTCGACCGTCGCGAGCCGGCACCTGACGGCATCGTTCGCGGGCGAGTCCGCAAAGCAGGTCCTGGACGTCATCGCGCTCGCGCTCGGGGTGACCATCGAGCTACGCGCCGGGGGAGATACCGCCGTGATCCACGCAACGCCGAGGCACGTCCCGCGCCGGTGAGCGCCGCCGCCGGCTCACGGTCGGCGCTCTGCTCGCTCCTGTTTGCGCTCGGCGTCCTCTGGCTCGGAGCCCCGGCGGCGGCGAGCGGCGCACCGACGTGCGTCACGGCCGCCCGCGCCCTCGCGGTCTCCACCGGTTGGGAGCCGCCGCTCGATCGCATCGTCACCTTTCACGTCCGGGACATCTCGCTGCGCGAAGCGCTCGACCGGCTGGCCGCAGTGGGGAAGGTGCGTCTGTCGTACAGTCCCGAGTCCCTTCCCCTGGACCGCGCCGTGTGCGTCACCCTCGACTCCGTCCCGCTCGGCGAAGCGCTGGCCCGGGTGCTCGAGGGCGCGACGGTCACCCCGGTGATTGCGGGGGCAGATCATGTGGTACTGGCGCCGCCCCGGTCCGACATGCCGCCCGATAGCGACTCACCGATCGTCCTCGACCGCATCGTTGTCACCGGCAGCGCGTCGGGCGCCGCCCAACGGCCCCTGCCCGTCGCGATCGATGTCATGGATGGGCGGGATCTCGCGGCCCGCTCGGTGGGCACGATGAGTCAGGGAATCAACGCCGCCGTGCCGGGGATCTGGCTCTGGGAGCAGTCGCCATCGAACCTGGTCGCCGGATACGGCAGCATCCGCGGCGCGAGCTCGTTCGGATTGAGCTATCCCAAGGTCTACATCGATGGCATCGAAGTCGCCAACCCGCTGCTCCTCACCCACATTGACCCTGACGCCATCGAGCGCGTCGAAGTCATCCGCGGTCCGCAGGGCGCGGCCCTGTACGGCGCAGACGCGATCAGTGGCGTCACGAACATCATCACCCGCATCGGGGCGCCGGATGGCACCGGGTCGCGAGTCCGGTTCGAGACCGGGCTGGGTCTCTCGTCGAGCGACTTCTCCACCGATCCGGTGCTGGCCCAGAGCTACCGGCTCGCGCTGCGGTCGGGTACGAACACCCAGTCGGCAGGTCTCACCGTGGTTGGCGAAAGTGACGGAGCATTCATCCCGGGTGCCTATGCCCGCCGACTCGATGTCGCCGGCAGCGCTCGCAGCGTAGCCGCGCACAGCATCGTCACCGGTACCGGGCGATTGTACGCCGCGCGCGCCGCATCGCCCCTGAGTCCGATCCTCATCGATTCACTTTCCCTGGCCGATTCAGGAGGCCCGGCAGCGCTCCAACGCGCGCCGGGGACGCAGTCGGTGGTCGAATACACGGTCGGCGGCACGTACAAGAGCGTGCCCGACGATCGCTGGACCCACACCATCGTTGCCGGGATCGACGGCTATTCGCTCGACGGCGTGCCGGACGATCGGACACCGATCCCCGCGGCGGCGGACTCCGCGTTGCGCGCCGCGCGTGGCGACGCCACCCGCGGGACACTGCGCCTGAGCAGCAGCGCGCGCGTCGGGCTGGGCGCACGTGCCTCCGCGGACCTGACGGTCCTCGCCGAGCAGTCGGTGTTGCGCCAAATCACGGTTGCCCACTCGGCGCCGTTGGCCGAGGGCCAGCGCCCCAACGAGGCGCAGTGGCGCAGTACCAGCGGCGTAAGCGCGCTGGCGACCGCCACGCTGCTCAAACGCTTGTTTGTGAGCGGCGGCCTGCGGTTCGAGGGCGCGACCGCAGCCGGGACCACGACGATCCCGATGGTGGGGGGAGCGTGGGCCATCTCGCGCGGCGCTGCCACTCTCAAGCTGCGGGCCGCCTACGGCGACGGCATACGTTGGCCCCAGACGACGCCACGCCAGGCATTTGTCGCCGAGGTTCGTCCTGGGACTCTCACTGGCGGGCTCACTCCGGAGCGGCAGTCCGGTGTTGAAGGGGGTTTCGATCTGCTCGTCGGCCGCGCGCTGACGCTTCAAGTCACGCGCTTCGACCAGACGGCGTCGGGCCTGATTCAGTGGGTCAGCGTCCCCGGGGACTCGAGCGGCGGTGGACCAGGGCCAGGAGGCGGAGGCGGGCGCCAGGCCGCCGCATCGGCTATGAATTTCAGAACGTCGGTGAGATCGGGAACAGCGGCTGGGAGCTTCAAGGCGCGCTCGGGCGCGGCCGTCTCTCCGTCATTGGGACTTTTTCGTTGGTGGACAGCCGGGTGCACCAGCTCGCCACCGGCTACACCGGGGACCTCGCGCCGGGGGACCGTATGCTCCAGGTCCCGGCGCGCATGATGAGTCTTACGGCGGCGTGGTCGGGAGCACGCTGGGCGAGCTCGGTGACCGCGTACCGCGCCGAGGACTGGATTTACTACGACCGCCTGGCACTCGCGCAGGCTTTCCAGGCCGGGAACGGTGGTGATCTGGTCGGACCCGCACTGCGGTCCTACTGGGTGACCTATCCTGGCGTCACGCACCTGCGGGCGACGGCGTCCTGGACGTTGGGTCCCCGCCTCACGCTCACGGCACGGGGCGACAACCTTCTGAACGTGCAGACCGGTGAGCCGGACAACGTCACGGTGTTGCCGGGCAGGACGATCATGCTGGCGGTGCAGGCGGGATGGTGATAGGAGATGTCTGATGTCTGACGTCTCGCGTCCGCAGTATCTTATCTCCCTCCATGACCGATCTCCTCCAGCGCTTGCAGACAGCATCTGGGCGACCGTTACACGGTCGAGCGGGAGCTGGGCGGGGGCGGGATGAGCCGCGTGTTTGTCGCGCTCGAGCGCGGGCTCGAGCGGCGCGTGGCGGTCAAGGTGCTGCCGCCCGATCTCGCCGCCGCACTGAGCGTTGAGCGGTTCCGCCGCGAAGTGCAGCTCGCGGCGTCGCTACAGCACCCCCACATCGTGCCGCTGCTGACGGCCGGCGAAGCGGACGGCCTGCTGTACTACACGATGCCGTTCATCGACGGCGAAACGCTGCGCGCGCGGCTCTCCCGCGACGGCCAGCTGAAAGTCCCCGATGCGATGCGCGTGCTGCGCGACGTGCTGGATGCGCTGTCGTACGCGCACCGGCGGGGCGTCGTGCATCGCGACATCAAGCCGGAGAACGTGTTGCTCGTCGATGATCACGCGCTGGTGCTGGACTTCGGGGTGGCCAAAGCACTGACGCAGGCGACAGGGGAAGGGAACCTCACCTCCGCTGGGATCGCGCTCGGGACACCCGCGTACATGGCGCCGGAGCAGGCGTCCGGTGACCCCACCGTCGATCATCGCTCCGATGTCTACGCCGCGGGCGTCCTGGCCTACGAGATGCTCGGCGGCCGGCCCCCGTTCAGCGGGGGCGTGCAGCGGGTGCTCGCGGCACAGGTGATGAATCGTCCCGAGTCGGTCGCGCGCCTCCGCCCCGAGGTGCCGGCGCTGCTGGCGTCGAGCGTGATGCGCTGTCTGGAAAAGGACCCGGCGGACCGCTGGCAGTCGGCGGACGACCTGAAACGCGTGATCGAAGGCGCGTCGACCGGCGGGGCGGCGGCGCCGCGGGCTTGGGGCGCGCCCCGCTGGCGCACGGCGGTGGCGGCGCTGCTCGTGGCGGGCGGGCTCGTCGCCGGGTGGACGCAGTGGCGCGGGCGCGCGCCCGGCGCCGGATCGCCGACGCTCGTGGCCGTGCTGCCGTTCGCGGTGCGCGGCAGCGGCGACGTGACGTACATGGGCGAAGGGCTGGTGAGCCTGTTGAGCACCAGTCTCGACGGAGCGGGGGCGCTGCGCGCCGTGGATCCGCATGCCGTGTTCAGCGTGGTGCAACGCCGCGGGTCCGGGCTGCTCGACCCGGCCAGCGCGGCCGAGGTCGCCGGAGCGGCTCGGGGCCGGGCTGTACGTGCTCGGCGACGTGGTCGAGGCGGCTGGACGCGTGCAGATCACCGCGTCGCTGTTCGATCGCGATCATCGCGCCGTACCGCTCGCGCGCGGCACAGTGGACGGGAGCGGCGGACAGGTGTTCTCGCTGGTGGATGCGCTGGCGACGCAGCTGCTCGCCGGAACCACGCGCGGTCCCACGGGCCGGGTCACGCTGGTCGCGTCGGTGACGACGTCGTCGCTCGCGGCGTACAAGGCCTATCTGGACGGCGAAGCGGCGTTCCGCGCCGGCCGGGCCGACTCCGCGGTCACGGCGTTCGAGCGGGCGGTGAGCCTCGATACCGTATTCGCGCTCGCCTATTACCGCCTCAGCGTCGCGTCCGAGTGGGCCACGCTCTCGGGGTCGTTTATCGCGCGCACCGCGGAGCAGGCGGTGCGCCATAGCGCCCGGCTTACCGATCACGACCGCCTGCTGTTGCGGGCGCTGCTGGCGACGCGCCGCGGCGCGGTCGCCGAGGCGGAAGGACTGTACCGCCAGATCCTCGGCACTTACCCGGACGACATCGAGGCGTGGAGTCAGCTCGGTGAGGTGCTGTTTCACTACGGCCCGGAGCAGGGACGCTCGATCGCGGAGTCGCGCGGCCCGTTCGAACGGGTGCTGTACTTCGATCCTGGGTACGTCAGCTCCCTGGTGCACCTCGCGCGGATCGCGGCGCTGGAAGGCCGCGGCGCCGACCTGGACTCGATCGTAGGTCTGATCGAGAAGCTGAGCCCGTCGAGCGATCGCGAGCTCGAGATGCGGGTGCTGCGCGCCTTCGCGCGCGGCGATGTGCAGGCACAGCGGAAGGTCCTGGCCGAGCTCCCGCACGCGTCCGAGGCGACGCTCACGTTGCCGGTCTGGGACGTGGCGGTATTTGCCGGTGACCTGGAGGGAGCCCAGACGGTTGCCCGCCTCCTGACCGACCCGACTCGCTCAGTTGATGCACAGGCGGCCGGGCACGTGACGCTTGCGTACCTCGCCCTGGCGCAGGGGAAGCTGGCCACGGCCCGGGGCGAGCTCGCGCGCGCGGCTCTGAAGGATTCGGTACGTGCGCTCGAGTACGGCACGCTGCTCGAGGTGACGCCGTTCCTCGAGCCGTCGCGTCCGGTGCTCGAGAAGGCGCGCCGGGCGCTCGAGCGGCTCACCGTCGCCGACGTCCCTCCCAGCGCCCACTCCGCGGTGTATTTCAGCGCGCACGACGGGTTCCATCACCTGCTGCGTCCCTACCTGCTGGGGCTGGTCAACGCGCGCCTGGGAGATCTTGTCGCGGCGGAGCGGTATGCGGCCGCGCTGGCGCGCGAGACCGGCCCATCCGCGGCGGCCACGCTGCCCCGCGACCTGGCGCTCGAGATCCGGGCCGAAGCGGCGATCGTGCAGGGCGCGCCCGCACTGGCGCTGGCCCCGCTGCGGCAGACGGTCGGCGAGACGTGGTACGAGTACCACTTTTCGTCTCCGTTCCTGGCGGGGTCGCGCGAACGCTATCGCCGGGCCGGTTTGGAAGCGGCCCACGGGGAGGCGCGGCAGGCGCTCGCGCTGTTCAGCGGATTCGAGGGGTTCTCAGGGTACGCGCTGATCTACGCCGCGCCCTCCCACTTGCGGCGCGCCCAGCTATTCGAGCGGCTCGGCGATACGCCCGCCGCGGCGACGCACTACGAGCGCTTTCTCAAGCTGTGGAAAGACTGCGATCCGGAGTTCCGGCCGCTGCTCGACAGTGCGCGGGTCGCCTACGAGCGCGTCGCCTCGTCCCGGTAGGCGAGTCGTCCCGTCAGTACCAGTAGCAACGCGAGCGCGGTTGCGCCGGCCACTGCGGCGCATGCGAGCAGAAGGGGGAGGCGTCCGGCCCTCACCCGGTCCGAATTGTCGAACCGCACGCCGACGTCACTCGCCGCCACCACGCTGGCCCTACCGTCCTCCAGGAGCCGCAGGCGTCCGACGTGAAGCAGCGCCGTCAGCGGCTCGCCGCGCACGTAGACCTCCACTCGATCCGTGGCATCGGTGAACGGAACCAGCATGGCGAATGGCGTCCACCAGATGTCGCTCCGGCCGCGACAATTCCCGGTAGATCGGGAGCACGGCCAGCAGCAGACACGTCACGCTCAAGGTCGAGAGCAGCCTACGCATGCGAGGGGGCATCGGGTCCTCCCGTGAACCAGTTGAATCACTTGGGCTGGGGCACGATGCGGATGTACGGCCGCGGTGCCTTCCACCCCTGCGGGTAGATCTTCTTGGCGTCGTCGTCGGACACCGAGCCCGCGATGATCACCTCGTCCCCCTGATTCCAGTTGACGGGCGTCGAGACCTTGTGCTTGGCGGTGAGCTGCAGCGAGTCGATCACCCGCAGCACCTCGTCGAAGTTCCGTGCCGGTGGTCATCGGGTAAATAAAGATGAGCTTGATCTTCTTGTCAGGGCCGATCACGAACACGTTGCGCACCGTCTGATTGTCCGCCGGGGTTCGCCCTTCGCAGCTTCCTTCGAGGGTCGCCGGCAGCATGCCGTACAGTTTCGAGATCTTCAGGTCCGTGTCGCCGATCATCGGATAGTTCGGCGCGTGCCCCTGCGTCTCCTTGATGTCCTGCGCCCAGCGCTTGTGGTTGTCCACGGCGTCCACGCTCAAGCCGATGATCTTCGTGTTCCGCCGGTCGAACTCCGGCTTGAGCTTCGCCATGTAGCCGAGCTCGGTGGTGCAGACGGGCGTGAAGTCCTTGGGGTGGGAGAACAGCACCGCCCAGGAGTCGCCGATCCATTGGTGGAAGCGCATCGGGCCCTCGGTGGTCTGGGCCTCGAAATCGGGGGCGATATCGCCAAGTGAGAGAGCCATCGCACACCTCTGGCAGTGGAAGGTTGATCGGACAAATCTGCAGGGCGGTGGCGGGCTGTCCAGACTAGCGGAAGTCGAACGGGCCCCAGTAGAGGCCCCAATAGAACAGGTAGCCGCGCGCCGCGTCGACCGGAACCTTGAACGCCAGCCGGGCCGCCACTGGGCCGGTGCCGATGGGAACCGTGCTGGTGGGACGACCCGACCCATCGAGGTAGGACCAATAGAAATAGTCGTCGTCCTCGTGGTCGCCCACGTTGGTCTCGTATCCCAGGACAGCGCGGTCGCGCACGAGCTGGAAGTCTTCGAAATCCACGCTGTCGACCGGCGCTTCGATCCGGCAGTCCACGAGGACGTAGCGGTGACCGGCACCGGCGGGGACGTCCTTGCCCGAGTAGTTCACGGTCGCGGCGGCCACCGACACCGACCGGTGTCTTCATCAGTTCACCTTGAGGACATCCTCGACGAACGTCAGAGTCTTGGTCTCGACCCATTGGGTCGAGAGGGCGTCCACGCCGATCGTCCCGAGACGGTCGCTCGTGGCGGTCACGGCTCGTCCCTTGGTGGGTGACGGTTTGACGTCGCGCTGCACCAGCACCCCGCGCCGCGGATCGTACTTGAACAGGAGTGCGGAGGCGAGCGCCGGCTCGGCGTCGCCGGCGCGGGGCGTGAACGACAAGGCGACGCTCGGATAGGCGTCGTCCCGGGCGGTGTTGTCCCGGGTCGAGGCGTCGTGGCCCGCTTCCTTGAGCTCGGCCATGAACTTCTCCAGCACGGGCCGCACGACGTTCTGGAAGCATTCGGCGCAGGCAAGGCGCTTACGATCGCCCGCGCGCTGGCCGGTTTTAGAGGGGGTGGGGGCGCTCGCGGTGCGCTTGGAAAAGTCTGCGAGCAGGGCGCGAAGTTTTTCCATGGTCTTGTCCACCCGCGGAGAATAACCGGGTGCGCCGCCGGTCCACAGTGCGCTGGCTCACCATTCCCGGTTATGTTTCTGCTCCACTTCATGACGGACGGACCGATGCGCACACGTCTCTGGAACCCCGCTTCGCTGATCGCCCTCGCCCTGCTCGCCTCCTGCAGCCGGGAGCGGCCCGCCACGGCCGCGGCCGCGACCGCCGATCCCTCGAGCACCGCCGCGACCTACGGGGGCCCGCCGACGTATCGCGCCCGCTTCGAAACGAGCGCGGGCACCTTCGTGATCGAGGTGACACGCGCCTGGGCTCCGCAGGGTGCGGATCGGTTCCACGAGCTGGTGTCGAGCGGCTACTATGACGGCCAGCGGTTCTTCCGGGTGCTGGCGGGCTTCATGGCGCAGTTCGGCATTCACGGCGATCCCAAGGTCGCGGCCACCTGGCGCTCCCGAAACATCCTCGACGATCCCGTACGGCAGAGCAACACCCGCGGCATGGTGAGCTTCGCCACGGCGGGCCCCAATACCCGCACGACCCAGGTGTTCATCAACTACGGCGACAACAGCTCGCTCGACGGCATGGGCTTCGCGCCGTTCGGCAAGGTGATCGAGGGGATGGAGGTCGTGGACAAGCTGTATGCCGACTACGGCGAGGGCGCGCCGCGCGGGCGCGGCCCCGATCAGGGCCGCATCCAGAGTGAGGGGAACGCCTATCTGACGAAGGACTTTCCCAAGCTCGACTACGTCAAGCACGCCACGATCGTCGTCGCGCCCTAGGCGGGTTCGCGCGAGGACGCGTGCGCTCGCTCCTCATGGAGCCACCTGGACGCCGCGTCGTAATCCGTGAAGGCGCGCACGTTCATGCCGCGGTTGCGGGCGACCACCTCGCCGAGGTGATCGGGTTCGATCAGGGGCTCCGTTCCCACGATCCCGACCGGCACTCTGATCCCGAACGACGCGGCGCCCACGCCGATGTCGTAGCGGTCCATGTCGGACAGCGATCCCACCACCTCGCGCACGTCTATCAGGGCGCTCTTTGTGGGAGTGTCGCGTACCACCTGCGCGATCCGGCCGACCAGAGCGATGAACCAGGCCACGCTCATGGTTCCGCGGGCGGACACGAGCAGGCAGTCGGGCGTTTGTTCAATTCGCACCGTGGGATCGTTCGCCATGAGGGGAATCCTACGTCACAGATAGAACCGCGCCAGCACGCCCGTTGCATCGGCGAGCGATCGGTTCTACTATAGGCGAGTTCTCCGCCCCAACCACCACATCAACCAAGGAGGTGATCCATTGTCTAGCCACAGATCCCCGCGCGACCTGGCATGGGCAAGCGATCGCCTGATCGGTAGCTGACCGGTACCGAATCGCGATTTGCGCCACAGGTAAGAGCCGGCAGACGATCGTGCCGGGCTCGCGCTGGACAAGTGACCGCGTCGTCTGGGTGTTCGGCCCGGCGACGCGGTCGCGTTTTCATCCTATTCGAACTTGAGCAGGAAGTGATGACTGGGATGACCGTTCAGCCGGCGAGCGCGTTCCAGAAGGCGATCAGGTGGGGATTAACCGGGCGGCCGGCGCGCACCCGCCAGCGGATTTCGTACGCCACGATCTTCCGCAACACCCGGTCGCGCTGCCGCGGCACGCGCGTGGCGAGGCTCGCGCGCTCCTTGCGGTTGTCATTACGACCGGGCTCGAGGTAGTCGGCCAGGTAGAGCATCTTGCCCACATCGTCCCAGCCGGCGTAGCCCGAGCTGTGGTAGCGGACCGCATCGAGCACACCGCGGTCGGTTTCGCCGTCCTTGGCAGCCCGGTCGGCCGCAGCCTCGCCGTGCGCGGCGCCCTGAAGACGCGCGTCGCGCAACGCATCGTGCAGCCACGCCGCCTTGACCCAGCGGTCGCGCTCGCGGTCCGATACGTCCATGTCGTCGGCCCACTCTTCGAGCAGCGCCACGACGCGCTCGATGTGCTCCCGCCGCCTCCGGCCGACCTGGGCCCACGCGGGGAGCCCGAATTCGCGGGCGGCGCGCTCGCGGCGCGACAGGTGCCGCGGCCGCCCCGGCCACCAGCGCCGCACCTTGCGGCAATACGTGTCGTACGCCGCGCCAAACCGCCGCCGCAGCATCGGCTCCTCCACGGCGATCACGAACCCATGGAACAGCAGCCCCACGGTTGCGGCGTACCCGAGTAAGGCCCACGACGGCCGCAGCGCGAGCCAGGCTGCGATGATGAGCAGCACGCCCACGTACATCGGATTCCGCATGGTGCGGTACAGGCCCCGGACTACCAGCTCTTTCGGTGGATCGATCGGCGCCGGAGTGCCTCGGCCATGGGTCGCGAAGTCCCACAGGCACCAGCCATACACCGCCCCGCCGGCCAGCGCCAGGAGCCCGCCCAGCCACAACCGACCAGGTACCGCGAGCATGGACGGAGTCGCCCGCGCCGAGATGAGGTAGGGGAGGAATCCCGCGACCGTACCCGGGACGAGTATGGTGAAGATCAGATTCTTGATGAGCAGCAGCACCCGGCCCGGCCCCCCCCTTCAAACCGCTCAGCGCGCTGCCGAAGGCCTTCCGCCTGGCGGCTTCGACTTCTGCGTCCGCCACCAGACAAACAGCAGCACAAATGGGGGCACGAACGCGCACAGCGGCGTGAGCACGAACCACACGCGCAGGGCGGCGATCGGCAGATCGACCTGTGCGTTTCCCGACTCCCGCAGCATCGCGTTCAGGCGGAGCAGAAACCGTCCGGTGGGCGTGAGGAACGCGATCACGAGGATGCAGGCGACCCAGCCCCACGCCGTGGTGACGACGCGAGGCATCGGACCATTCCGTGAGTGGGCGCATAGGTGGAGGAATGTAGCTAGCGTCGTCGCCTTCCGCCCGAGCTTCCGAAATACGGCGGTCACCGCGCGCACCGTCGGGCTGGTCTCCCCCCGCCGTGACAACAGGTCGAGTCCAAAGGGCAGGCTGAACTTCGCGATCCGGACCGCCACGGTCCCGGCCGGGGGGCGAGCGAGCTGGGAGTGGAAGCCGACCGCCCATCCCTGGCCCTGCGCCGCGAGGGCCCAGACGGTTTGCAGCCCGTCATAGGTCGAATCGACGCGCGGCCGCAGCCCCAACGCGGCAAACGCGGCATAGAGCCGATCGTAGAACGCCGGATGGAACGCGCGGTCCATGAACAGGAAGGGCACGTCCGCCAGCTCGCGCGCGTCGATCCGGCGGCGCCCCGCGAGCGGGTGGTCCCGCGCCAACAGCGCCGTATCGAGTCGATCGTGGTGGACGCGCGTGGCGACGATGGCACCGGCCGGCGTGCGTCGCGCGGTGGGGAGCGCGTTGGCGAGCCCCAGATCGATCTCGGCGCGGGTGAGCGCGGCCCACTGAGCGGGCGTGGTCATTTCCTGGATGACCAGCGTGACGGCGGGGTGGCGTGGCAGCGCACTGGGCGGTGACGCGCGCCAGCAGCTCGCTCGACGCCGCGGTCGCCACCGCGCCGATGACGCACTGTCCCTCGTTGCCGCGCCTGGCGCGCGTCGCTTCGCGCTGCAGGCGCTCCCCCGCGGCGAGCAACACCGGGATGTCGCTGGTGAGGGAGATTCCCGCGGGCGTCAGCGCCACGCCGCGCGCCGAGCGTTCGAGCAGGGTGAAGCCGAGCGCATGCTCCATCTCGCGCAGCTGACGCGAGAGGGCGGGCTGAGTAAGGCCGAGATGCGCCGCCGCGCGCCCGATGGTTTGCGCGGCGCCGACGGTCAAGAGCGCGCGCAGGTGCCGCAGGTCCACGCCAGGCGGCACCGTGCCCGGCGGGCGGCGCGGGCGGGTGGGCGCGAGACGGCGGGGGCAGGGCCGGGGTCGCGCGCACCTGCGTTTCGGGATAGCTGCCGGCCACCTCGAGCATCCGCGCAACACCGTGTGGACCACGGGACGCCGTTCACCCCGGCGCCACTCCACCATCATGCGTTGCAGCCAGGTGGAAGCCTTCGACCGTCAACACGGCGGTTCCTTCGGGTGGCGCGCTGGCGCGTGCGCGCGACATCAACGTCCAGCCGCGGCCGGCGGCGACCGCGAGATGGACGGCGCGCAGATCGCCCTCGAGCGCCACCACGGGGGACTGCATTCCGGCGTTGCGCATCGCGTCGGCCCCGCGATCGAACGTCCCGGGATTGATGGTGCTGCGGGCGAAAATGAAGGGCAGGGTTCCGAATTCGGGGAGCGACACGGTGCCGCGAGTCGCCAGGGGATGGTCACGGGGCACGATGGCGCGATCCAGCGTCTCGACCCAGAGCGGCTCGGCGATGAGCCCGGCGTAGCGCGCCCATGCTCCAGGCAGACCGCGATGTCCGCTCTTCCATCCGCGACCGTTTCCCACGAGTCCGGCGGGTCGAAGTCCTGGATGGCGACGGTGATTTCGGGATGATCCTGGCGCAGCGAGTCCTGCACCGCCGTGGGGAACCCGCGCGCGATCGCCGCCAGCGTGGCGCTCAGGACCACCCTGCCGCGGTGCCCTGCGGCCGTCGCGGCGGCACGGTCGAGCGATGCCGCCGCGCCGTGCAGCAACTCCTGGGCTCCCTGCGCGAACGACGCGCCGGCGGGAGTCAGCGTGACGCCTTTGGGATGGCGGGTGAGCAGGGTGACGCCCAACTCGCGCTCGAGCCGTCGGACGTGACGGGAGAGCGCCGGCTGTGCGACGCGCGCTTCGCGGGCCGCGCGACTCAAGTTCCCCGTGATCGCAACCGCGACGAAATACTGCAGATCCCGCAAGTCCACCGAGACGGACGCTCCATTTTCTGCCATGCGCGTCGCGCATGGGAACCCCAGCTAATCGGTATTGGCATCGCTTGCGGCGTGCTCGCTAGTGTCCCAGCTAGAAGCCCTTACAACAACGCAGCATCATCGCTGGGAGGTCCCCTGTTGACAGACCATAGGCCCCGACCGACGACACCGCCAGAGGGGGGCGCCCCCGTGTCCCCGGTCCTTCCGGGACACGGCGAGATTGATCCTCGTCGTGGAGGACGACGATACGTTACGGCCCGCAATCGCGCGCTTGCTTCTCAGTATCGGCTTTTCCGTGCTGACCGCGGAAAACGGTCTGGAGGCGCTCGCGGTGGTCGACACCTGCCCGCAGCGAATCGACCTGGTTCTCACCGACGTGGTCATGCCGGAGCTGGACGGCCCAGGGTTGATCAAGCGCCTGGCCGTCCGCGGGCTCCATCCAGAGGTGATTTACATGTCGGGGTACACGGATCCGGTGGTCCTGGCCCGGGTGCCGGCCTCACCGGCGACTCCGGTGCTGGTCAAGCCGTTTACGCTGGCGGCGTTGGTGCGGGTGCTGGGAGATGTGTTGAAGGACGGCGCCGACCCCTGCTCGTTAGGCGATCTCTACCTCGGCAGCGACCACCACCGGCACACCGAGCGGCAGGTCGGCCACGCCGATGGCAGTGCGGGTGTGGCCGCCGGCCTTCGGCCCGAAGAGCTGCAGCAGCAGGGCCGACGCACCGTTCAGCACCGCCGGCGTTTCAGTAAACCCCGGCGCGACGCGGACGAAGGCCGAGATAGTCAACCAGGCCGTCACCCGATCCAGGTCGCCGATGCACCGCTGCAGGCTGCCGAGCAGCGCGAGGAGCGCGAGCTCGGCGGCGTGCTGCGCCTGTTCGAGCGTGACCTCCGCGCCGACCCGCCCGAGCGGTAGCGCAAGGGATCCGTCGGGGGCGAGCGGACCATGGCCGGATGCGTGGGCCCGATGGCCCGCCAGGCGGACCCAGGCCACCGGCACCTTCGTGGGGCCCGGCTGCACTACTGGCCTCGGGAGCGTGAGTCCCGCGGCGGCCAGGCGTGCCTCGATCTGCATCGGTACCCTCCCTTCTCGCCCAGTGATCATGTCGAGGATTCCCGCGCCTGTCGAGGGCGCGGCGCTTCAGTTAGTGCGATGGACGATGCCCCCCACTCCAACGCCGAGTGTGATCTCATTGATTTCGTGATCGAACCATCGGCGGTAGCCGCCCTCGAACCGCACGCCAACACTGGAGCCCCACGGTACGCGAACCCCTAGCTTGCCACCCAACCCCAAAGTCGCCGTCGGTGATCTCGTCGGAGATTGAGTAATAAGCCAGAGATCCAGCCAAATAAAACGACTTTGCGGTAGAGCCGTTGAAGAGATAGCCGATCTGTCCGCCCAGGCCCACTCGTGTCTGGGTCCCGCCGTCGCCCGAAAGCCATGTGAGCGCGAGCTGCGGCTCTATGGTGAGGGACCGACCGGCAAAAAACGTAGCACGAATCGTGGGCTGGCCGAGGATTCCTTGGCCCGGGATGTTAAAGAGGGTATACGACTCGCCGCCGCTGCTCAGGATCGTGAGACCAAGGTCGGTGCCAATCTCCACAACTGGCTTCCCCTGGGCGAAGGCTAGGGTCGGGACGACCAACGCTGCGTAGAGGAAACGTGTGATCGATGCCACGTGGAGCTCCTTGTTGGTGGTTTCACCCGTTGGCGTTCGCTTCATGGCAGTACCACGAGACTCGCCGTGCCAAGGCCGTTGGCCGCCTGCGCCGTGATCACCGCGGTGCCAGGTCCCTCCGCCTCCAGGATGCCGTCGGGGCGGACGAAAGCAACCGTGTCGTTCGAGGACGACCAGGTGAATGTCTTGTCGACGATTGCGGCGCCGCTCGAGTCGTACGCGGTCGCGACGAGCTGCGTCCACTCTCCCACCGTCATTGTGTCCCGGGCGCCCGTGATCAGGACTCTCTGAACGGCTATAAGGTCGAGGGCGCGCCTGCGGGCGGCGGCCACCTCGGCCTGCCGTACCGCGAGCTGTCCCTTAGCCTTGATGCATCGACGTGTCCGGTCGAAGCCTACGCCGGCGGAGATTGCGGCAATGGCCGTCCCGATAGCCAACGCGGCCTGTTCACCAGAACCGAGCTGGTTCCTTGCGGCGCTGCTGGTAAGAAGAAGGGTGTTCCACACGACGAGAACGATGTCGAGCGCGGGGCCCCTCCGGTCCTCAGTACATTGGAACGATGGCATGCTCTCGTGTCCTGCCGGCGGGCCCTGCGTCATCGCCAGGCCGCACGCGCCGAGCAGGAAGGGGGTCGAGGCGAGGAAGACGATCGTGCGCTTCATCGGTCCGGCACCACAACGACTTTCGCCGTCCCGGTCACGTTGCCCGCGTTCGCCGTGATCACCGCGGTGCCGACTTCCAGCGCCCGCACGACGCCCGTCGGTGGTGACGGAGGCGATCGTGTCGTTCGAGGACGACCACGCGAACATCTTGTCGACGATCACGGCGCCGGTCGAGTCGTACGCGGTCGCGACGAGCTGCGTCCGCTCTCCCACCGTCATCGTGTCGCGGCCGCCCGTGATCAGCACCTTCTGAACGGCGATGAGGTCCGCGCTGCGCCTGCGGGCGGCCACAGCGGCGGCTGCCTCGGCCTGCCGTGCCCTGAGGTCTCGCTTGGCCTCGCGGCATCTCGTTACCCGATCGAAACCGACGACGGCAGAGACTCCATAGATTCCGCCAAAGGCGATGGACCAGTACGTCCCCGCGTCGGACTTCGGATAGCCTTCGTCGAGCTTTTCGGCCTCTCCCACGACCCAGATGCCGGCCAAGCCGCCCAGCAGATCGAGTATTGGAGCCGCCATGCTCTCAGTACACGAGAACCCCGTCATCATCTTCTCGTGTCCCGCCGGCGGTCCCTTCGTCGCCAAGCCGCACGCGGCGAGCAGGAAGGGGGTCGAGGCGAGGAAGGTGATCGTCCGCTTCATTGGCTCTTTCCTCCGGGGTCCATGGGCCGGCAGTACCTGCTTTGGGCTCAGGACCACGGTCGCCCCTGGCTCTCAAGCCAATCTCAAGGGGGCGTTCGGCCAGTCCATCCGGAGGGGAAAGCATGGAATCGGCGCCATCCGCGCTACTTGGCCATCGGCCCCGACGCCCACAGGCGCAGCGCTGTGCGATCCTCGGCCGACAGCGTTGCGTCGCGGTGGATGATCAAGTAGGTCCAAGGGGGCATTTCCCCCTCCGCGACTTCATCCCAGCTCTCTTTCAGTTTCTTGACCTGCTCCTGCGTGCTGACGCGATTCCAGGTGGAGTAGTTCAGCTCCTCACGCCCCTCGATGACGTCCCGCGCGACCAGCCAAGAGAAGGGGGCGACCCGACTGTACCAAGGCCAGGTCGTTTCATTGGAGTGGCAATCATAGCAGGCCCGCCGTAAGATGGTTCGCACGTTCTCCGGCGCGGGAACCTCGGCCTCGACCGGCGGATTGGTTCGGTTCACGGGCACAAACTGGATGCCGAGGAGCACGGCCGGAATTCCAACCAGGATCCAACGCAGCACGGTCGAGCGGAAGCCGTCCCCCACGTATCACCTCCGGAAGGTTGTGCGCCAGTTCATTGCCGCTGTCTCTAGTCGCGCAGATACCCCCAGGTGTGCAGGCGGTCGAAGTCCTCGAACCACCGGTCCCCGATATCCTTGCGATAGTACATGTTCGGGATCATGATGTTGTCGATCCGGCTGTAGGCCTGGCGCTGCGCGGCTTTCATCGTTGAACCCAGGCCCACCACGACCAGCACCACCCCCGACGTTCCCGGTCACGACCCACTCGTCGTTCACCGCTTTCACATCTTCGATGTGGACGCCGTCGCGGCCGGGCTTCTTGAAGATGATCACCGCGTCCTTCGAGTTCTTCTCGAACGTCTCGCGGTCGTTGAACGGGAACGGCGGGACCACGATGCGCACGCCGACCTGGAACCCGCTGCGGGGCTTGAAGGTCTTGAGCGAGCCCTCGGCCAGCCCGTGCAGGAATTCTCCCATCGGCGTCAGCATCGCTTCCTGCTGGATGCTGATCGTGGGATAGCCGAACCGCGCGGTGAACTCGAGCGGATAGATCCCGTTCGAGTTGACGATGCAGTTCACATCGATGTAGCCGACGTAGTGCTCCTCCCGCAGCCGGCTTTCCATCTTCTTGAGCGTCGCGTTGAAGATGCGGGTGGGTGCGCTCCAGAACATCGTCGTGCCCATCTCCCCGGTGGACGGTCCGATGTCGCCCGGGAACAGCTTCTTGTGCTCGAAGTTGATGCTGATCGGCAGCACGAATTCCGTGCCGTTGAAGAACGCGCCCGCCGCCACCTCGACGCCCACAATGCGGCGCTGCAGCTGGAACGCCTTGATGCGATCCGCCCAGGCGCGCTGGTAGTCTTCCAGTACCTGAATCACGTCCTTGCCGTCTTCGTCCTCGCCCACGAACAGCAGCTGCTTGAGATTCTGTGCCTCGCCGCTCGGCTTGATCACGTAGCGCTGCGGGTTGGCCTTCACAAAGGCGATGGCGTCGGCGAACGAGGTGAAGTTGTCTTGCGGAATGATGCTGACACCGGCGTTTTTCAGCTCCTGCTGCCCGAACGCCCGGTCATCTTCGAGTTTATCACTATAGGGCGTGCCGCCGACCACGAGCTTTCCGGTCGCGCGCACCCGGGCCGCTTTGGTCCCATGGCCCAGCACATCGTCGAACACCACCACGTCGGCCCACGCCACGTCGCGCTCCCAGTCGAGGGACTTAGGGACGAAGCCGTCGGCGATCTCGCGCTGGCTCTCCGATTCGATGAAGAGCTTGACGGAATGGTCTTCCTTGACGACCTGCCAGGCGATGTCGGCAATCAAGCCGTCGATCGAGACGAAGAGGAATTTCATCAGTTGAATCCCGTCACCTTCCACAACCCGTATCCCGCCCCTGCGAGCAACGCGACCGACGCCACCACGAGCGCGATGAGCGGCCCACCGTGGACCGCCAGCTCGGGCACCCGAGCCACCAGCGCGAATCCGACAAACACCGCGGTGGCAGCGAGCATGATGCTCCAATCGAGCCAGCTACGCTTGTGGCGGGGTCCACCGCTCGCCTCACCGGAGAGCGCGGCGCGGGTGAACGCAGGATCGATCGCGTAGCGCGCGCCCTCACGGCTCGCGGCATCCTGCCAACGGCGGTGCTCGCCGGCCGTCGCGGTGGCGAACGCGATCGCCGCCGCCCCCGCCGCCATGAGCAGCGAGCCGCCGATCACCTGCGGCAGGGCCGTGCCCGTCCCCTGCAGCTCGCCGAACACCAGCACGCCCCAGGCGAGGCCCCAGAGCTGGTTGGTGTTGGAAAGGGGAATGCCGCGGCTGATCCCGACATACTTGGCGGCGTATTGTTGAAACAGATCGCCCACGACCCACACGAACCCGCCGCACAACAGCCAGAACAGCACGTCGCGCGCCCGCACCAGCTCGGCGACGAGCGGCGCCACGCCGCCGCGGTCGGCCACGGCGATGGCGCCCATCATCCCCAGCTCGCCGAACGTGAAAAACGTGACGAACGAAAGCGGGTTCATGCCGGTGAGGTAGGCTTTGCGGTAGGGGATGTACATCGTCCCCCACATCACGCCGGCCGCGAGCGCCGCCGCCACCCCGCGCGCCGCATGACCACCGGTCGCATGCGCCGACGATGCGGTCGCGAGCAGCCACGCGCCCGCGAACATCACGAGCGCACCACCCAGCACTCCCGCCCAGCGCGCCCGCCCCGCACCCCGCAGCTCGTTGAAAAACACGAACCCCCACAGGATGCCGAGCAGGCTGTTGGCGTTCCACAGCGGAAACGCGATCGACAGTCCGATGTCCTTGATCGCGAAGATCGTGAGCGTGTTGGCCACCGCCCAGAGACAGCCCGCCAACACCGCCCACACCACGAGGTGCGGCGCCTGGCGCACGTCGCGCCGATCGCGGCCGTGCCGCGCAGCAGTGCGGGCACGCTCCAGCGGGCGAGAAACACGCCGACCACCATCATGAGCGAAATGACGACCGGCGAAATGCCGAGCGTGACCATCTTGGTGGGCGCCTCGGCGGCGCCGAGCCAGGCGCCCGCGGTGAACCCGCTCGCCAATCCGACGAGCTGCAGCCGTCGCAGCCGCGCTGCGTCGACCGGAACGGCCGCTACCGGATCCACTGCAGCACCAGAAGACCGGCGACGAGTACGACGACGGGAACCCAGAATTGCGGGTCCCGGAGCATCGCAGCGAATCGCTGTGCAGGTAGTCCCATATCACCATCCTCGGAATTCTCTGCCCGCCTGCCCGCCCACCCGCCTGCTTACATCGGACTCTCAGCAAAATGACACGCCGCCACCTGCCCCGGTGCGACCTGCCGCAACGCTGGTACCTCCGTACTGCAGCGCGCGTCCTTTTTCGGATGGGGGCAGCGGGGATGAAATGCGCATCCCGGCGGCGGGTTCGACGGAGACGGCACGTCGCCCGTGAGCACGATGCGCTGGCGCTCGACGCGCGGGTCGGGGATCGGGACTGCCGAGAGCAGCGATTTCGTGTACGGATGGCGCGGGGCCTTGTACAACACCGGCGCCGGCGCCTGCTCGACGATCTTGCCGAGATACATCACGGCCACGTGGTCGGCGCTGTATTTCACCACCGCGAGGTCGTGCGCGATGAAGAGATAGGTGAGATGGTGGCGTTGCTGCAGGTCCGAGAGCAGGTTCAAGACCTGCGCTTGCACCGACACGTCGAGCGCGCTCACCGGCTCGTCCAGCACGAGAAACTTGGGCTGCACCGACAGGGCGCGCGCGATCCCGACACGCTGGCGTTGCCCGCCCGACAGCTCATGCGGGTAGCTGTCGGCGAGCTGGCGGTCCAGACCCACCTCCTCGAGCAGCGCCGCCACCCGTGCCTGGCGTCCGCGGCCGCTCGCCAGCCCGTGGATCACGAGCGGCTCGACCAAGGTCTGGCGTACGGTCATGCGTGGATTGAGCGACCCGTAGGGATCCTGGAACACGATCTGCATCCGCCGCCGCAGCGCCCGCAGCTCCGCGGGCCGCAGCGCGAGCACGTCGGCGCCGTCCACCACCACGCGGCCCGAGTCGGGCTCGAGCAACCGCAGCACGGTGCGCGCCACCGTGGATTTGCCGCACCCCGATTCGCCCACCAGGCCGAGCGTTTGGCCTGGTGCGATCCGGAACGAGACGTGGTCCACGGCGCGCACCGTCCCGCGGGGCCGGCCGAAGCCCCACAGCCCACGCGTGGCGGGAAACTCCTTCACCAGATCCTCGACGACGACGAGCGGTGCCGCTTCGCTCACCGGCGGACACTCACGTCGCGCCGTTGCGGCTCTGCCAGCAGCCAGCAGCGCACCATGTGGCTCGCGGGCTCGCCGGTGCCGGCATCGAGCAGCGGCGGTTGCTCGGTGGTGCAGCGATCCCAGGCATACGGGCAGCGCGGATGGAACCGGCAGCCGGCCGGCCAGTCGGTCGCGGCGGGCACCTGCCCGGGAATGCTCTTGAGGCGGCCGCGCGGCGTGTCGAGCCGCGGAATCGACGCCAGCAACCCCTCGGTGTAGGGATGCTTGGGACGCGCGAACAGCTCGATGGTAGACGCCGTCTCGACGACTTGCCCGGCGTACATCACGAGCACGCGGTCGGCGGTGCCCGCCACCACGCCGAGATCGTGCGCGATCAGCAGCACCCCCATGCCCAGCTCGGCCTGCAACCGGTCGAGCAGCTCGAGGATCTGCGCCTGGATCGTCACGTCGAGCGCGGTGGTCGGTTCGTCGGCGATCAATACCTTGGGGTGGCACACCAGCGCCATCGCAATCATGGCGCGCTGCCGCATCCCGCCCGACATCTGGTGGGGGTAGTAGTCCACCCGCGTCTCCGGCTCGGGCATGCCGACGAGGGTGAGCATTTCGATCGCGCGCGCGCGGGCCGCCTTGCGGGACAGATGCTGGTGCACAATCGCGACCTCGGCGATCTGATCGCCGATCGTGAACACCGGGTTCAGCGAGGTCATCGGCTCCTGGAACACCATCGCGATCTCGTTGCCGCGCACGGCGCGCAGGTCCTTGGGCGCGAGCGTCAGCAGGTGACGGCCTTCCAGCTCGATCAAGCTGCCCGGGCGGATGTGTCCGGGGGGCTCAGGGATGAGCCGCAAGATCGACAGCGACGTGACCGTCTTGCCGCACCCCGATTCGCCCACGATCCCGAGGGTCTCGCCGGGATACAGGTCGAACGACACTCCGTCGACGGCGCGCGCGGTGCCGCCCCCGCGGTCGGTGACGAAGTAGGTCTTGAGGTCGCGCACGCGGAGCAGCGGTTCGCTCACGCGGCAGCCCGGCGCGGGTCCAAGGCGTCGCGCAGCGCGTCACCCACGGCGTGGAGCGACATCACGACCAACGCGATCGTGACCCCGGGGAACAGGGTGGTCCACCACGCGGTGGAGAGCTGGGGCGCGCCGTCGGCGATCATGTTGCCCCAGCTCGGCAGCGGGGGCTGGACGCCGATGCCGAGGAATGAGAGACCGGCCTCGAGCAACATCACGTTGCCGATCCCGAGCGCCGCCGAAACGATGATCGGCGCCGCGACGTTGGGGAGCACGTGCCGCATGATGATGCGCATCGGCCCGGCGCCGAGCGCGCGCGCGGCGGCGACGAAGTCGCGCTCGCGCAGCGTGAGCACTTCGGCCCGCACCAGCCGGCTGGTGCCGAACCAGCCGGTTACGCCGATGACGAGCACCAGCAACCAGAGCGGCAGCCGCTCCCACAACGCGATCGCCATCAACAAGAGGAAGATGCGGGGGATCGCGAGCCCCACGTCCACCGCGCGCATCAATACGGTGTCCACCCAGCTGCGCACGTACCCGGCGACCGCGCCGACGAGCGCGCCGAGCGTGATGGCCACGAGCATGGCGAGCGCCGCGATGCCGAGCGAGACGCGCGCGCCGTAGGCGAGCCGGCTCCACACGTCGCGGCTGTAGAGATCGGTGCCGAGGGGGTGGAGCAGGGAAGGGGCCTGGTTCTTGAGCGTCACGATCTCGAGCTGGACCGAGGGGTTGTAGGGCGCCACCCACGGGGCGGCGAGTGCCACGGCGGTGAAGAACGTCAAGACGAACAGGCCCCACGCGGCGGGCGTGTTATTGAAGAAGCGCCGCCCGGCGGAGCTGGCCGCGGTGCGACGCCGCACCGTCCCCACCACGAAGAATGCGAGCGCGATGGCACCGAGCAGTGCCATCATGGAGCGGGTGCTCACCCGTCTTGCACCCGGATGCGGGGGTCCGCGACGGCGTACAGCACATCAGCCAGGAGGTTGCCCAGGACGACCAGGCAGCTGGCGCAGATCGCGGCCGCCATGACCACCGGATAATCGCGCCGGAAGATGGCGTCCGCCGCCAGCTTCCCCATCCCCGGCCACGCGAACACCGTTTCCACCAGCACCGCACCCGTCAACAGGAACGGGAACGACAGTCCGAACAACGTGACGAGCGGCAGCAGTGCGTTGCGGAGCGCGTGGACCAGCACCACCCGGCGCTCGCGCAGGCCCTTGGCGCGCGCGGTGCGCACGTAGTCCTGCGCGATGACCTCGAGGACCGCGGCGCGCTGATAGCGCGCGGTGCCGGCGGCGCCGACGCACCCCAGCGTGAGCGCGGGGAGCGCGAGGTGCCAGAGCCGGTCGGCCACCCGGCCCCCCCACGGGAGCGAGCTGTGCAGCACCGGGTCGACCACGCCCCCCACGGGAAACCAGTGCAGCCACTCGCCGAACACCAGCAGGACCAGCAGCCCGAGCCAGAATGTCGGCACCGAGTTCAGAAACAGCGTGGCGTATCCGAGCGCCGCATCGGGGAGGCGGCGGGCACGCACCGCCTGGTACACACCGAGCGCGAGACCGAGCAGCAGATCGATGGCGAGCGCGACGCCGGTCAGCGCGAGCGTATTCGGGATCGCGTCGGCGAGCGCATCGGCGACGGGGCGGTGCAGCGCGAACGACTGGCCCATCTGGCCACGCGCGAGCGCGGCGAGGTACTTGGCGTACTGCACCGGGATCCGTTGGTGGAGTCCGTACAGGGTGTCCAGGTGCGCCACCACTTCGGGGTCGATCGGCGTCTCGGCGCCGGGCAGGAACGGCTTCCCCGGTGCGAGATGAACCAGGACGAAGGTGAGGGTGACGACCGCGAACACGATGGCCAACGACGCGGCGACGCGCCGCAGCAGCCACGTGCTCACCTAACGCTCCACGCGGTCGCGGTCGATCCGGCGGTCGGGGGGGATCCGCCAGGTGCGCACCAGGGCCCACCACGAGTCGGGACGGATCGTCACGTTGCTGACCCGCTGGTGAACCGCGGCCACATTCTGTACGGCAAACAGGAAGATCGCCGGGGCATCCTGGTTGATCAGCTCCATCGCCTCGCGCCAGCTGCGCTGCGCCGCGGCCCGGTCGAAGGTCGTGCCCGCTTCCTCGACCAGCCGGTCGAACTGGGCGCTGGCGTATCGCAGGTAGTTGGACTTCCCGATCCCGCCCTGGGTCCAGGTCTGGTTAATGCCGGATGACGGCGTCGGGTCGGTGTTCCACGTCTGGATCAGCGCGTCGAACTGGCCCGCCTGCGCGCGCTGCGCGAACACGCTGAACTCCACCTCGTCGATCTGTACCTCGACCCCGATGCGGCGGAACTCTTCCTGAACCAGCCGGGCGTACCCGCGCCGTACCGCGCTGCTCGTGGGTACGAGCAGGCGGAACGTGAGCTTCGCACCGTTGCGATCCCGGATCCCGTCGCCATCGGAGTCGATCCACCCCTTCGTCGCGAGCACGCGACCTGCCTGCGACGTGTCGTACGGGAGCTCGCGGATCTCGGGGTCCCAGATCGACCACAGCTGCGACATCGGGCCGGGGGGCACCTTGGCGTTGTCCGCGAACACGCTCTTGAGCAGCCGCCCGCGATCGGTCGCCATGGTCAGCGCCCGCCGGACATCCCGGTCGCTGAACAACGGATGCGGCTTGGTCGAGTCGCCGTTCGCCGCCAGGTTGAATCCCAGGTAGCCGTACGCCGCGCCTTTGTAGGGATAGGTGGCGAGATGCGGCGCCGCTTTCACCCGGGCGACGTTGTCGGGCGACACCAGCACTTCGATCGCGTCCGCCTCGCCGGCGACGAGCTGGGTGACCGCCACCTGGAGGTCGGGCGTGAACCGCCAGATCAGGCGCGGGATGTACGGCCGCCCCAGATAGAAAGTCGAGTCGGCCACGAGCTCCAGGCTTTCACCCGCCTTCCACGCCGCGAAGCGATACGGGCCGTCTCCGACCGGGGCGCGTCCGAACGGCGCCGTCTGCCACTGGTCCCGTGGCAGGTTGCGCAGCAGGTGCCCGGGGAGGATGCGCATGTGGTACACGGCATCGTAGAACATTTCCGGGTAGCGCCGCCGGAAGCGGAACACGGCGGTGAGCGAGTCGCGCAGCGTCACGGCGCTGATCCAGCGCAGCGATGTGCGGAATGGGGAGCCGACGCGCGGATCGACGTAGGCGTCGTAGGTGAAGACGACGTCCGCCGCGGTCACCCGCCGGCCGTCGTGCCAGCGCGCCCGCGGGTCGATGTGAAACGCCAGCGTCAGGGGGCCTTCCCACTCCCAGCGATCGGAGAGCTGCGGCGTGAAATCCTCGTCGCCGACCGTGTTGGTGAGTAGCCCCAAGTCAGCCAGCTTCAGGAACAGCTGGTCGCTGACGTCGCGGCCCGAGCTCGTTTGCACCACCGGCGGGAGCAGTGCTTCGGGCTCGCCAATCGAGGCGAACACCAGCGTGCCGCAGTATTCACCGGTGCAGCCGGCCTTGCGCTCGCATCCGGCGAGGACCAGGGCGAGCAAGCCCAGCAGTGCGGCGCCCCCACGTTGTGGCATGGCGCCTAAGATTGTGCCGCCGCTCTAGCGGCGCCAGGTCCAGGAGGGGTCGAGAAAGGGGCCATGCGGCGGTCGCGTGGAGCGGCGGTCGGATGAGGCGGCGGTCAGGCGGTCGGAAAATGCCGCGACGACCGCCTCCGCGACCTCTTGAAACGTGATCTCTCGGCCAAGCGCCTCAGACAGCGTTACGGCGCCGCTGACGTCTGACGTCTGAAGGCTGACGGCTTTAAGCATTTCCTGCGATCCATCCAGCAGAATCGACCCATGCTGCAGGAACGCGCCGCGTTGCCGGACCTGCGCGGAGCCGACCAGCTTGCGGCCGCGGACCAGGATTTCGCCGCCGACGGGTGAGGCGAAGCAGGCGGGAGGGCGGGTAGGCGGGAGGGCGGGTCGTGCCTTCGGTGCGAGCGTGACGTCGGCGCCCAGGGATTGCAGCGCGGCGGCGAGCCGCCGGTGAATCGCGAGGTAGGCGTCGCGTAGCGAGCCGAACGCATCAATCGGGGCCGCTACGGCATAGGTGACTTCGTGCTCGTGCCACACGGCGCTGCCGCCGGTGGGCCGCCGCACTACGTCGATCCCGAGCTCTTCTATTTTGGTGCGGTCGTAGAGGGCGGTCGCGGCGTCGTTGCGACCGAAGGAAAGGCAGGGCGGGTCCCAGCGGTACAGGCGCAGCGTGGCGGAGCCGGATCTCTCGGCCTCGTCGAGCAGAGATTGATCGATCGCCATGTTCTCGGCGCCCGAACGGCCGGCAGGGTCGATGACGACTTGCCATTGTGCTGCGGTGAGAACCTGCTGCGCCATGCTTCCCGCCTTCCCGCCCGCCCGCCTGCCCGCCTAGTCTCCTACCGCCGCTTCTTCCGTATACGTCTCCATCGGCGGACACACACACACGAGATTCCGGTCGCCCGACGCGGCGTCCACGCGGCCGACCGCCGGCCACACCTTGTGGCGGCGATTGTGAGGTGCCGGGAAGCCGGCTCGCTCCCGCGAGTAGGGCCGGTCCCACTGGTCCCTGACCAGGTCTTCGAGGGTGTGCGGCGCGTGAGTGAGGACGTTGTTGCCGCGCGGCATCCGTCCTTCTTCGATTTCGCGGATCTCCTCGCGGATCGCGATCATGGCGTCGCAGAACCGGTCGAGCTCTTCCCGCGACTCGCTCTCGGTCGGCTCGATCATCAGGGTTCCGGCCTCCGGGAACGACACGGTCGGCGGGTGGAAGCCGTAGTCGATGATGCGTTTCGCGATGTCCTCTACCTCCACGCCGGCCGATTGCTTGAACGGACGCGTGTCGATGATGCACTCGTGCGCCACGAACCCGTGCTGGCCGGAGTAGAGCAGGTTGTAATGACCGGCGAGCCGGCGCGCGATGTAGTTGGCGTTGAGAATCGCGACCTTGGTCGCCTGCGCCAGCCCGCCGCGTCCCATCGCGGCGATGTAGGCCCAGGAGATCGGCAGGATCGCGGCGCTGCCCCACGGGGCGGCGGACACCGTGCCGCACGACTGCGCATGCCCCAGCGGCACGACCGGGTGGTCGGGCAGGAACGGCCCGAGATGCTCGGCCACGCAGATCGGCCCCATCCCCGGGCCCCCGCCGCCGTGCGGGATACAGAACGTCTTGTGCAGGTTCAGATGGCAGACGTCGGCGCCGAAGTCAGCGGGGCGGCACAGTCCCACCTGCGCATTCATGTTGGCGCCGTCCATGTACACCTGGCCGCCGTGTGAATGCACGATGGCGCAAATGTCCCGGATCGTGGACTCGAACACCCCGTGGGTGGACGGATAGGTCACCATCAGCGCCGCCAGCGTGTCGCGGTGCTTCGCGGCCTTGGCGCGCAAATCGGCGACGTCGATGTTGCCGTGCTCGTCCGATTGCACCGGCACCACCTTGAGCCCCGCCATCACGGCGCTCGCGGGGTTGGTGCCGTGGGCCGACACGGGGATCAGGCAGGTGTTGCGATGCGCCTCGCCGCGCGACGCGTGGTAGGCGCGCAGCACCAGCAGCCCGGCGAACTCTCCCTGGGCGCCCGAGTTGGGCTGCAGCGACACCTTGGGGAACCCGGTGATCTCGGAGAGCTGGTCCTCGAGCTGGTGGAACAGCATCTGGTAGCCCTGCGCCTGCTCGCGGGGCGCGAACGGATGCAGCTGGTTCCACTCGCGCCACGAGACCGGCGCCATCTCGAACGTGGCGTTGAGCTTCATGGTGCAGGAGCCGAGCGGGATCATCGCGACCGTGAGCGAGAGGTCCCGGGCTTCCAGCTGCTCGATGTAGCGCAGCATCTGCGTTTCCGAGCGGTGCTTGTGGAACACCGGATGCGTCAGGTAGGGCGACGTCCGCCGCAACACCTCGGGGATCGCCGTGCTCGCCTTGGCGCCCAGGTCCTCCACCATGAACGGCAGCACCTCGTTCAGCGAGAACACGGTGACGAGGTCCGCCAGATCGCCCAGGGTGGTGGGCTCGTCCAGGGCGATGCCGAGGTGCGTGGCGTCGATGGTACGCAGGTTGATGCCGCGCGCGCGCGCCGCGTCGAGCAACCGGGGCAAGGCCCACCGCTCGACTTCAACGCACAGCGTATCGAAGTACGCCGTGTGCACGATCCGGTAGCCCAGGCGCTTCAGCGCCGTGGCGAGCAGGACCGTCAGCGTGTGAACGCGCTGCGCGATGCGCAGCAACCCCTCCGGGCCGTGGTACACCGCGTACATGCTCGCCATCACCGCCAGCAGCACCTGCGCCGTGCAGACATTGCTCGTCGCCTTCTCGCGGCGGATGTGCTGCTCCCGCGTCTGCAGCGCCATGCGGAGCGCCGGCCGCCCTTCCGGATCTTTCGACACGCCGATGATGCGGCCGGGGAGGTGGCGCTTGTACGCGTCCCGCGTGGCGAAGAACGCCGCGTGCGGGCCGCCGTATTCCATCTGTACGCCGAACCGCTGGCTCGACCCCACCGCGATGTCGGCTCCCCATTCTCCGGGAGGCATGAGCAGCGTGAGCGCCAGCAGGTCGGTGGCGACTGCCACGAGCGCGCCTGCCGCGTGCGCCGCCTCGCACAACTTGCGGTAGTCCGAGACCTTGCCGTCGGTCGCGGGATACTGCAACAGCGCGCCCATCACACCGGGACCGAACGTGAACGTCGCCGGGTCGGCGACCACCACCTTGATCCCGCGCACCTCGGCGCGGGTGCGCACCACAGCGATCGTCTGGGGGTGGCATCCTGCGGACACGAGGTACACAAGATCCCCGTCGTGCTTGGTCGCCGCTTCGGTGAGATGCATCGCCTCGGCAGCCGCCGTGGACTCATCGAGCAGCGAGGCGTTGGCGATTTCCAGGCCCGTCAGGTCGGACACCATCGTCTGGTAGTTGAGCAACGCCTCGAGCCGCCCCTGCGCGATCTCTGCCTGGTACGGCGTATAGGCCGTGTACCAGCCGGCGTTTTCCATCACGTTGCGCTGGATCACCTGCGGCGTGAAGCAGGGGTAATAGCCCATCCCGATGAACGACCGGAACACCTTGTTCTGCGACGCCATCCCGCGCAGCGCCTGGAGCACCTCGCCCTCACCCCGGCCCGGGGGCAGGGCAAGCGGCTGCTTCAGCCGGATGTCCTCCGGCACCACCGCCGCGATGAACTCGTCGAGCGTGTTATGGCCGAGCGTGCGGACCATCTCGTCCACGTCGCTGGGACGGGGCCCTAGGTGACGGAGCTCGAACGAATCAGCAGCCAGCAGGGATGCGTGTGCTGTGGGCATACGACTAGACCTCGTGGCGAGGCATCAGGAGGGACCTACTCTCCAACGTGCTTCTTGTACTCCGCGCTGCCGAGCAGGGTTTTGAGCTCCGCCGGATCTTTGACCCGGAGCTTGATCATCCAGCCAGCGCCGTACGGATCGCGATTCACCACCGCGGGGTCGCCCGCGATCGCATCGTTGACCGCCGTGACGGTTCCGGCGACCGGCGTGAGCAAATCCGAAACCGCCTTCACCGCCTCGATGGTTCCGAACGCTTCGCCGCCGGCGAGGGTGGCACCGACCTTGGGGAGCTCGACGTACACGACGTCGCCCAACTCGCTCTGCGCGTGGTCGGTGATCCCCACGTGCACGACGTTCGCGTCGGCGGACGTTTTGACGTACTCGTGGTCCTCGGTGTAACGGAGATCGTCGGGAATCTTCGACATTCAGGGTCGCCGAGGGCTCGCGTCTGGGGTGTGCGGTGAGCGCGGAAGGTTACCGGGGCCAAGAATGGGTGTCAAGCCGATCCGTCGGGTGCCGGGAACAGGTCGGACCGCGGCGCCAGACCGGCGGCACCCTCTTCGACGAGCGTGACGCGCTCGCCGCCCCACAGGCGCAGATCCAACCGCACGGCCACCGGGTCGGGGTCCTCGCTCAGGTAGAGCAGCGCTCCCGGCCGCCCGATCCCTTCCCACGCCGCGCGCGCTGCCGCCGCTGCCCCTGACGTCGCGACGATGGCGTCGGGACGCAGGCGGGCCGTCAGCGCGGCTGCGTCCTTGGCGGCGGCCCGTTCCACCGTGAGTCCCGCTTCCACGTAGCGTGCCCCGATTTCCGCGAACGCCGGGGGTTTCTCCTTGCCGTCGGCCGCGACCAGGAGCAGGGTCTGCGCGGGCCGTCCCAGAGCCTCCGTAGCGGCGCGGCGCCGCAGCTCCCGCAGGACGGTGCGGGCCTGCGCCTCGAGCTCCGGAAGCGTGCCCGCGTCTTCGATCACGAACTGGCTGAGCGGCCGCTTGCGGGCCGCGGGCATCTGGGCGGCGATCATCCGGTCGGCATCCTCATGGGAGAGCCCCCGCATGTTGCGCAGGCGGGTGCGGCGCACCGCGACGGGCGCATCCACCAGAATGACCACGTCGAACTCGGTGGGGTCGAGGACTTCGAACAAGAGTGGAATGTCGTTCACGACCAGCAAGTCGCCGCGCCGTGCGGCGTCCTGCTGCAGCTCCTCGCGCCGCCGCTGCACCGCCGGATGGACGATCGCGTTCAGGTCGCTCAGGGCCGCCTCATCCCCCATCACCTTGGAACGCAGGGCGGCGCGGTCGAGCGAGCCGTCGCTCGCCAGCACACCCTGGCTGAAGCGCCGAACGATCGCCGCCAGGACCTCGGTGCCCGGCGCCTGCGCCTCCCGCGCCAGCTGGTCGGCGTCGATGATCGTTGCGCCCCAGCGGCGAAAGAACCCGACCACGGTGGACTTGCCGGCGGCGATGTTTCCGGTCAGGGCGACGTTGAGCATGGGGGGACAAGGTGCTCAGGTGTCAGGTGTCAGGTGCTAGGGTTGCCTTCCTGACACCTGACACCTGACACCCGACACCTGACCCCCAAGAGTGCCCGTATCTTGCGGATTCTCGGGGGATATCCCCATATTGTGCCCAAGTTATGAGGCTTTTCCGCTGTACCCATCAGATAGTGGCCGTGGGGCCTGCGGTTTCTCGCCCCACTCTCATCAAGGAGACCTTCTGTGAACAAAGCTGAGCTGACCTCGGCGCTGGCGATGCGGACCAAGATGTCCAAGGCCGACGCGAGTCGGACAATCGAAGCCCTATTCGATGACAAGGGCATCATTGCTGTCGAGTTGAAGAAGGGTGCGAAGGTGCAGATCACCGGATTCGGAAACTTTGAGGCCCGCAAGCGCGCCGCTCGCATGGGACGGAATCCCAAGACCGGTGGCGCGATTCAGATCAAGGCGTCCATCGCTCCGGCATTTCGTGCGGGCAAGCAGCTCAAGATGGCGGTGAACAACAAGAAGTAGAGACGTCAGACATCAGACGTCGGTTGCGCTGATTACGGGCCGCCCCGCTGGGCGGCCCGTCAGTGTTTGGGGACTCGAATCACGCGGGCGAGTTGTAGCGATCCAGACGCGCCATCGCGCGGCGCCCGCGGATGGTCACGCCCGACAGGTCCCGCACCACGCGCTCCGCCACCCCCGCGGCGACCTCGACGACGCTGAACGTCTCCCGCACGTCGATGTGGCCGATCTCTCCTTTGCCGATCTTTACTTCCTTGATGAGCGCGCCGACCAGGTCCTTGGCGCTGGCGCGGTCCTTCGTGCCGACGTTGACGAACACCCGCACTGAGCCACCGGTGGCTGGTGCGGCGGCGGGAACGCCCTCTTCCCCCTTCCCCCGTCCCTCGTCCCCCAGTATCGCGAGGAGAGCCGCCGCGACCTCGGCGGGATCGAAACGCTCGAACAGCGGCGCCAGCACCGCGAGCTCGCCGTCGGGCTGCCGCGTCTCGAGCAGCTGTGCGATCCGCGTGCGCATAGCCTGCGCGCGGTCCTGGGCCCGATCGGCCGCGGACGGCAGCCGCGCCGGCGTGAGCGGCGCCGCAATCGAACGGAGGTATGGGAGCTGGGAGGCGTCCAGGAACACGATCGGCTCGCCCCGCTGCGACAAGAGCGCGAATTGCTCGCGGGTGGGCAGCCGGAGGCAGAACACGGCGTCGGGAGCATCGCCCGCATCGCAGGGACCTCCGTCCCAGACGAAAGGGGTGCTTCGGATCGAGCAGATCGAGTGCGTCCTGGAGCAACGCGGCGTGGCGGGAACGGGACGCGACCACGTAGCGCGCCGGTCCGATGGGCGACAGGGGCGCGCCGTCGTACGTCGGCGCCCCTCCCACCACCTCGGCGCGGCGGGCGTGCCGCTCCAGGAAGTCGCTGAGCATGCCGGGATTCCAGCTCAGCACCACACGCCGGGCGTTCGTGGCGGCGCTCAGGAGCGTGTCGAGCGCGCCCGCCTGCTCGGTGGTGATGAGCAGCTCGGGCCAGGCGACCACGATGGTCGAAACGGTGTCGAGTTTGAGCGCGGAACGGGAGAGCAGCGCCGAGAGATCGGCGACGGTGCCGGCGAGCGCGCCGATGGGGAGGTCGCGGAGACAGCGCTCACTGCGGCGCAGGCCGGTGACGGCGTGGAGCCGACGGTCGCTGGGTGCCGCGGCGGCCCACTCGGCGGGCAAACCCTCGCCAGCGCACACGATGACCAGCGCGGGACTTCCCTTGGGGGTTTCCCCCGGCGCGCCCACCAGGTCCCAGAGTGCTCCCGCCTGATCCGGCGCGGGGGGCGTCACCAATACCACCGGGCGGCCGCGCTCGAGCGCGGCCCGGGCCTCATCTACCGTCGTCACACGATCCTCGATTGTCAAAGGGCGGTTCTTGTGCTGGCGGGATGCTAGCGTCCGGGCGGGGTAGGGGCAAGGCATGCCTTGCCCGCACACATTGCGCGTGGGGATATTGACGCATGAGCCAAGGGTTCTCACCCAACCTGCAGCACCTCGAAACCTCGGCAACGATCGCGATCTCCCAGGAAGCCAAGCGGCGGCGCGCCGCCGGGGAGGACGTGATCGACCTGGGCGCGGGCGAGCCCGACTTTCCCACGCCGTCGATTCCCACCGAGGCGGGGATGCGGGCGATCCGCGACGGCAAGACGCACTATCCCGCGAACGAGGGGATCCTCGAGCTGCGTGCCGCAGCCGCCAAGCATCTCTCCGTGCTCTCGGGCGGCCGCCCCGTCAACGCCGACAACATCGTCGTCTCGAACGGCTCCAAGCAGTCGCTCTTCAACGTCTGCTTCACCCTGTTCGGCCCGAGCGACGTCGTGGCGATTCCGGCGCCGGCCTGGGTGTCGTATCCGCAGATCGTCCACCTCGCGCGCGCCCGTCCCGTGCTCGTGCCGGGGGACCCGGAGTGGAGTCTCAAGGTCGGCGTGCGCGACCTCGATCGGGTGGTGCCCGGCACGCAGGGACTGATCCTGTGCTCTCCCTGCAACCCGACCGGCGGCGTCTACACGCACGGCGAGATCAAGGCGATCGCGCAGTGGGCCATGGAGAAGAAGGTCTGGGTGATCGCCGACGAGATCTATCGGCGGATCCATTACGGCCCCGGCCCGGCGCCGTCGTTCCTGGATCTGCCCGACGAGATGCTCGAGCGCGTGATCGTGATTTACGGCGTGAGCAAGGCGTACGCGATGACGGGATGGCGCATCGGGCTGGCGCTCGCCCCGTCGAAGGTGGCCAAGACGATGGCGGCGCTGCAGTCGCACACGACGACCGGTGCCAATCATCCGGCGCAATACGCCGCCGCGGCCGCGCTCGCCGACGAGCGGGTGGAGCAAGACGTGTTACGGATGGTCGCCGAATTCCGCAAGCGCCGCGATATCGTCGTCGGGCGCTTCCGACGTGACCTCCCCGGCGTGGAGTTCGTCGATCCGTTGGGCGCCTTCTACTTCTTCTTTCGAGTGGACTCGTTCGGGGGCATCAGCGGGACGGAGTTCTGTACGCGGCTCATTACCACCACCGGTGTAGCGATGGTTCCGGGCGCCGCTTTTGGAGACGATCGCTACGTGCGGATGTCCTATGCCGCAGCGACAAACGACGTTGAACGGGCGCTTGGCAAGATCGTGGAGTTTGCGAAGAAACTCAGGGACTGATCTTCCAGGTTAGAGCTTCGCCGGTCGCTGACTGAGCACCACCACGCCGCTCTCGGTCATCACGCAGTCGTCCTCGATCCTCACACCGAACTTCCCCGCCTGATAGATCCCGGGTTCCACGGTGAACACCATCCCGGGCTCGAGGCGGGTTTCGTTTCCTTCGACCAGATACGGCGGCTCGTGGATGTCGAGGCCGATGCCGTGGCCCAGACGGTGGGTGAACTGGGGCCCGAACCCGCCTTCCGTGATCACCCGGCGTGCGGCCCGGTCCATCTCCTGGCAGGGTGTAAACAGCGGCTTCCCAAGCTGGATCGCGGCGGTCTGGGCGTCGTGGACCAGGTTGTAGACCTTCGTGAACTCGAGGGTGGGGTGCTCCCCGAACCAGATCGTGCGGGTGATGTCGGAGGTGTAGCCCGCCACCCGGCAGCCGCAGTCGATGAGGACGGGCGACTCCCGCTCGAGGGTGGCGCCGGCCGGTCCGCCATGGGGCAAGGCGCTCGACGCGCCGAACTGCACCAGGCCGTCGCCCTCGGCGCCGCGCTTTTCCATCTCATTCGCAAGCAACCGCGCCGTGTCTTGCTCGCTCATCCCGACCGCGAGCTGTGCGAACGTGGCCGCCAGCGCCTCTTCGGTGATGGCGATGGCGCGCCGGATCAAGGCGATTTCCTCCGGAGTCTTGATCAGCCGCAGCCGCGTCGTCACGCCCGTCGCGTCCTCGAACTTCCAGCCGTCGAGCGCATCCTTCAATCCGACGAATGTGCTGAACGCGGTGGATGCCTCGAGGGCGATCGTCCCGGTGCCGCGCGGCTTCCGGGCCCGGAGGACTTTTTTCACCAGGTCGTACGGGTTGTCGTGCTCCTCCCAGCCGCGGATGTCGCGAATGCCCGCATGCGCCTTGATGCGGTCCACTTCGAATGCCGGGCACACGATGGCGGGATCGCCCGCCGCCGGCACGATCAGCGCGATCAGGCGCTCGCTCGTACCCGGGTGGTCACCGGTGAAGTAGCGATAGTTGGCACTGGGCACGACGATGAGCATGTCCCACTTGCGCGTCGTGAGCTCGGCCTGCGCGCGCGCGATGCGTTGAGCGAATATCGCCGGGCCGAGCGTGGGCTCTTGAGGAAGAACGGCGGGAAGGCGGGAAGGCGGGAGGCCGGGATCATTCACCCGCCTTCCCGCCTTCCCGCCTTCCCGCCCAGACACCAGCGCCGCTCCTGCCGCCGTCACAAACTCCCGCCGTTGCATCGCGCTCCTCCCGAGTCTGGCGCTATATTACCCGCCCCTTATATGAACCTCGAAGCGCGCATTGAGCCACTGTCCGGAGCCCTTCCCAAGGTGACCTACCGCTGGGACCCGGAAACCGACATCCTCTCGGTCGCCTGCAAGGGTGGCGCGACCACCAAGGGGCTCAACGGCACCGTGGACCTGTCGGGCGCCGACGGCTCGTTCGTGGTCATCGACGTCGCGGGCGGCAGCTTGCGCGGCGTGGATGTGGTGGCCTGGCCCGACGAGGTGCGGACCATGCCCGACCTGGCGACGCCCGCCGCCGCGAAGGACGGCCGCGTGGTGTTCCCCAGCCGCAAATCGCAGCCCGGCGTGGCGGCCGTCGAGGTGGACACGGCGCTCACGGTCGAGAAGAACGCCGGCGAAACCGTCTTCCACCTGCGGTTCGGGCGCCCGCGTCCGGTCAGCGTCGTACGGGTGGCCGACCACCTCCTGGTCGAAGTCGACAAACAGGCCCGCATCGCCGGGCTGTGGCTCGCGGAGGTGCCGCCATTCCCCAACCTTGAGGCCACCGCCTGAACGTGGACGAACGGCTCGAGCGCTACGCCACCGAGCTGTTTGCCGTCGAAGACGCGATTCTCACCACCATCCGCGCGCGCCAGGCCGGGCTCAAGCTCCCCCCGATTCACATCTCCGCGGACGAAGGCAAACTGCTGCACGTGCTGCTGCGCGCCGTGCGGGCGACCACGGTGCTCGAAGTCGGATCGCTTGCCGGGTACAGCGGCGTCTGGCTGGCACGCGCGCTACCGGCGGGCGGCCGCCTGACCACCATCGAGAAAGACCCGCGCCACGCATCGCTCGCCCGCCAGGCGTTCGCTGAGGCCGGGTTGAGCGCGCAGGTCCAGGTGCTCGAAGGGGCGGCGCTCGACGTGCTGCCCACGCTAAAGCCCGGATTCGACGCCATTTTCCTGGATGCCGACAAGGCGAACCTTCCTCAGTATTTCGAGTGGAGCCTCAAGCTGCTGCGCGCCGGCGGACTGCTGTTGTGCGACAACGCGTTTTTCCACGGCGCCGTGGTGGATCCCGCGGACCAGTCTCCCGACACGGCGGGTGTCCGCGCGTTCAACCTGCTCGCCGCCTCCGACCCGCGGCTCGTTTCGTCCGTCGTGCCGATCCGTGACGGCGTGGTGGTCGCGGTGAAGGTGGGCTCATGAGCGATCCCCTACCGCGGTTGGGCGGGCTCCCGGAGGCGGCCAAGTACGAGCGGCTGGTGGAGCGCACGCCCGGCGTATGGTGGAGCAGCGAGGGCCCGTTCGCGGGACTGCATCAGCTCAATGCCATCCGCGTGGAGTACTTTCGCCACGCCTTCGGCGGGTTCGGCGGTAAACGGGTCTTGGATGTCGGCTGCGGCGGCGGGATCTTGTCGGAGGCCCTCGCCCGCGAAGGCGCGGTGGTGACCGGGGTCGACCCGTCGGAGAAATCGCTGGCGGCCGCGCGGGACCACGCCGCACAGACCGGACTGTCGATCGAATACTACCGGGGTACCGGCGAGGACCTGACGGGCACGGGGATCGAAGGCACCTTCGACCTCGTCTTCGCCGTGGACGTGCTGGAGCACGTGGACAACCTGGACCGCACCCTGGCCGCCATCGCCACGGTGCTGGCCCCCGGGGGCGGACTCGGCTTCCTGACGCACAACCGCACGATCGCCGCGTTCCTGCGGCTGATCTGGGAAGAGGAATACGTGGAGCACACCATGCCCGAGGGTTTCCATGATTTCGCCCGCTTCATCCCGCCCGCCGATCTGACCGAACAGCTCGCGCGTCACGGCATGGTGGTGCAGGAGATGAGCGGGGTGGGGCGCGCGGGCGACGGCAGTCGATCCCTCATCGACGACACGACGGTCACCTACATCGGTTGGGCCCTGAGGACCCGCTGACCCTGGCCGCGCGCTGGACCGACGCGTTAGTGGCGGCGGGTGCGGTGCCGGCGTCGCACGTCCCGGACGAGAGCCTGGGGCGGACCGATCTGACAGAGGTCGCGGGGGCCGAGCTGGTGGAGGACGCCGAGCTCCGGGTGCACGCCGTCGACACGGCGGCATCGCCTCCTCCGGTCGTGTCGTTCCTCGACGGTATCCAGCGCTGGAAGGTGACCTACTACGACGGCGTCGTGCCGATCGTGCGGGCCCACGTGGCCGCAGCGGTGCGGCGCCGCGCCGCCGGACGGCGGCTCCGCACCGTGGTGGAAGCGACGCGCGAATTCCACGTCGCCTCACTCCAGGCGCTGCGCCCCGGCGTGCGGGCCGCGCTCGACGCCAGCGGGATCGAGCTGGTGGATGTTGCGGAGGAGGCGGCGCAACCGGGACGCGCCCTCGAAGCGGCGCGGCGCGCGGTCGAGAACATCCGCGTCGCCGTCGAGAAGAGCGTGGGCGAGCGGCACGTGCGCTCGCTCGCGCCGGAAGAGTGGCTGGTGGTGGATGGCGTGCTCTCCGAGTCCGCCGTCCTGGCCGATCACCCCCGCGCGCTCGGTGTGATCAAGAGCCACGGAGCGCAGTACTTCGAGGGCGACGATCTGACCCGCGCGCTCACCCTTCCGGCGCTGCACCGCACGAGCGTGTTTCGGCCGCGCGGCCGGGCGCGGCACCAGGTCTTCTCCTGGTACCTGCGGCTGTGGCCGTGGGAAGGGAATGACCTGCTCTTCGGCCTGCTGCGGATCGAAGCGTGCGCGCGCGACGAGGGCGTGGCCGCCGCGTCCCGGGCGAGCGGCTGGCTGGTGCGCGAGCGCGCGCCGATCTCCACCCCCGACCCGCGCTGGGACCGGCTACTTTACCCCATTCATGATGTGGAGACGTATCTGAAGACCCGCGCCCCCCGGGATCTGCTCCCGCGGTCCACCTCCCGCCTTCCGAAGACGGGCACGTGATCCAGCGCAGCAGTGCCGTCCCGATCGGCCGCGTCGTGGCAACCGAGCTCAAGCCCGCCACGCCGCATCAATTCCATTTCTGGACCGCGACCGAGACCACGATCGGCATCGGGGCCATCGTCCGCGTCGAAGACGGGGAACGGGGAACGGGCAACGGGGAACGTGTGGTGCACGGTGTGGTGACTGACGGGTTCGCGTATTCGGATCTGGCGACCCCGCTGCACGACGTGATCGGCGCGGAGGGGGACCCCGCCCGCGCTGCCGAGAATCCCACGATGCGCCAGGAAATCCGCCTGTGGACCGCCGCGGTGCTGCGCCAGCAGCCGGAAGAGCCGCTGCAACCCGTGCCGCTGGGGCAGGTGTTCGTGGCGACGGACGCAGACGTCGCGCAAGCGCTCCGCATGGACGCGTATCTCACCTCCGCCACGCCCACCGGGATTCCGCTCGGCCTCTACACATCCGGGGGGCTCGAGGCTCCCGTTTATCTCGATGCGGACTTCCTGCTCGGTCCCGAAGCGGCGCACCTGAACATCTCCGGTGTGTCGGGGCTCGCGACCAAGACGAGTGCGGTCGAGTTCCTGCTCTCTTCCATCTTTCAGCACTTCCCGGCGCACAAGGGCAAGGTCGCCGCGGTCTGTTTCAACGTCAAAGGGCCCGACCTCTGTTTTCTCGACCAGCCGGGCAGCCTCGACGATGCCGATCGGCGCCGCTACGAACGGCTCGGCATCGCGCCACAGCCGTTTGCCGGCGTGCGCTACTACGCGCCCTTCAAGGCCGACGGCGTGAACCTCAATACGCTGCGCACCCACCCCGAGCTGGTGGGTGATGTCGAGCCGCTGGTGTGGGGCCTCCAGGAAGTGCTCGATTTTGCCGAAGTGCTGTTGAATCGAGACGACATCGACGCGAAGGCCGACGCGTTCATCGACTTTCTCTCCGACCGCGTGCTCAACAAGGACTTCGCCGACGGCTTCGGCGGCACCCACCGGGTGCAGACGTTCGCCGATCTCGACGCGCTGTTTCGCGCCATCTTCGACGGGCTCGAGTCGGCGGGGCGCGGCGACATGTGGCGCACCCACCATATCGCGACGATCCGCAAGGTGCGGAACCGCCTCTCGAACATCTCGACGCGTTGCAAGGGTCTCGTTGCCGACGACGGGCCGTCGAACGATCTGCCTTGGGGCTCGCTCGAGGACCGCACCGTGTACGTGGTGGACGTGGCGAACGTGGATCTGCTCGGCCAGGACCTCGTGTTTGCGCGCGTCGTCTCCAAACTGCGCGAGCACCTCGAGCGGCGCGACCTGGGAGTCGATGCGGTGGTGGTGTTTGTGGACGAGCTCAACAAGTACGCATCGGCGGACGGACCGGAGACGTACGTGAAAAAGATGTTGCTCGATATCTCTGAGCGCGGACGTTACCTTGGCCTCGTGCTCTTCGGCGCCGAGCAATTCCGCTCGCAAATCCACCGCCGCGTGGTCGGCAACGCCGCGACGACCGTGTACGGCCGGATGGACTACGACGAGCTGGCCACGCCGGGATACCAGGTGCTGTCACCCGCGATCAAGATCAAGCTGGCCACGCTCCCCGTGGGTGAGCTGATGGTGCGCCATCCCCATTTCACGCAGCCGATCTTCGTGCGGTTTCCGCGGCCCGCGGTGCTGCGCGGCCGGGACGGCGTGGAGCGGTTTCCGCCGGCCACCGACCTGCCGTTCGAGGACGCCGTGGTGCGCCAGCTCGTGCGGCTCGATTCCCGGGCGCGGCCGAACCAGATCAAGGACCTGATCGCGGACCGTACGCCCGACGACGTCCGCCGCGCGCTCGCCTCGACCCGGCGGGCGCGCTCCGACGATCCGCTCGGTGTGTTCCGGCGCGCCCTGGGACAGCGGGTGGCCGCCGCGGCGCCCGACCGGCCGCGCGAGGCCGTGCCGCCGCTCAATCCGATCGGCGATGACCCGTACTGATCTGAGGGACCGCTCCACGCTCGCGTCGCGCTGGCTGCTCTTCGCCGCCATCCTTCCGGCCCTCGCGGCTGCCAGTGGGGTGCGGCGGCGGCGACGCGACCAAGGTGACCCTGACGTACCACCCGCCGGCGGGGGCAGTCTATCATTACAACCTGGATCAGTATTTCGACATCACGTTCGAAGGGGACTCGACCGCGAAGATACCCGAGCAGCAGATGGCGATGCACATGCAATTCACCCAGACGGTGAATGGCCCGACCACAGGGGGCATCGCAGTCACCGCCAGGGTGGATTCCACCCGTCTGGACTCGCCCCTGATGGCGGCGAATCCGGCTCGGCGAGCCCTCAACAACATCGTGGGGCTCACGAGCGCCGTGGTGTACGATTCCAGCATGACTGTCGTGCGGGCGGAGTTGCTCAACGCCGGCGCGCAGCCCTCGCCCCTCGCCCAGCAGTTCGGCAAGAGTCTGAAGGAGGCGGCGTTCCCCCTGCCCACCCGAGCCGTCGGCGTTGGGGACTCGTGGACCGTGGAGGTCGAGGCGCCACTCGGGGAGATGACCGGCGGCAGCCCCTTGAAGGCGAAGACGAAACTCACAGTGAAGGACATCGAAGCCAGCGAGCTCGACACCACGCTGCGGGTCGCACTCGAGACCACGTTCCCCAGCGACCCGATCAAGGTCATGCAGGAGGGTCATGTCCTCACCCTCAAGTTGTCAGGACGCCTGACCGGGGAACAGCGGTTCTCCGTGCGCCGGGGTGCCGTGCTGCGCTCGTCGAGGAGCGGGACCGTGCGCATCCACATCCGGGGGGGCATGGCGGACGGAACGACCGTGACCGCGAAGCAGTCGACCACGCTCGAGCTGCGCGAGGCGAAGTGAGCGGGTGAAGCTCGCCCACCTCGCCGATCTGCACCTCGGGTTCCGCCAGTACGAGCGGCAGACGCCACGGGGGAGTAACCAGCGCGAGGCCGACATCGCGGAGGCATTCCGGCGCGCGGTGGACGACCTCATCGCCCAGCGTCCCGACTTGATCGTCCTGGCGGGCGACATCTTTCACTCCGTCCGGCCCACCAATTCCGCGATCCTGTTTCTGTTTCAACAGCTGCAGCGCCTGCGCGCGGATTTGCCGGATGCGCCCGTCGTCATGATCGCGGGCAACCACGACACGCCGCGCTCGGTCGAGACAGGCACGATCCTGCGCTTGTACGAAGCGCTCGGCGTGGAAGTCGTCGTGGACCAGGCGCGACGGCTGACCTACCCCAAGCTCGATTGTGCGGTGCTCGCAGTGCCGCATCAGGCGTTGATGCAGGCGGAGCGTCCGTCCCTGCGCCCCCAGCGGGGAACGACGCGCAACGTCCTCGTCGTTCACGCGCAGCTCCCCGGGGTTGGAGAGACTCGCGGCACAGCCGAATACGGGGGCGCACCGATCGATCTGCAGGATCTCGCTCCGGCGCAGTGGGACTATGTGGCGCTCGGTCATTACCACGAGGTCCAGCAGGTGGCAGCGAACGCCTGGTATTCGGGAACCCTCGAGTACCTTCCGCCCAACCCCTGGGGCCAGCTGCAGGATGAGGAAGAGAAGGGGCGCATCGGCAAAGGCTATCTGCTGGTGGAGCTACCGGGAGCCAGAGTGACCGTCCGGCCGATTGCGCCGGTGCGCCGTCATGTAGACCTCCCCCCGATCCAGGGGAAGGGACTCACTCCCAAGGAGCTGGACCAGCGCATCGCCGCCGCCGTCGCCGCCGCGAAGCCCGCGATCGACGATCAAGTTGTCCGGCTCCTCGTGTTCGACGTCTCGCGGTCGACGGCGCGCGAGCTGGACCACGCCGCCATCCGCGGGTTCAAGTCCCGCGCGCTGCACTTCCATCTCGATCTCCGCCGCCCTGCGGTGCATCGCGTCGCGGCCACGGGCGGTTCCGGCCAGCGCCAGACCCTCCCCGAGACGGTGCACGACTTCCTGGAGCGTCGCCCCCTCGACGCCGATCTCGATCGCGCGGAATTCGTGCGGCTGGGGGTCGAGTACGTAGAGCAGGCGGGGCGGGAGGAGCCGAGCTGATGGAGCTGCGCCGCCTCCATCTGACCAACTTCCGGCAGCACGCCGATACCGAGATCGAGTTCGGGCCGGGGATCACCGGGATTTTCGGACCCAACGGCTCGGGCAAGACGACCATCCTGGAAGCGATCGCCTGGGCCATCTACGGGCTCCAGGCCGTGCGGGGCGACAAAGACTCGGTGCGCCGGCTCGGAGCGAAAGGCCGCGCGAGCGTGGAGGTGGAGCTCGAGTTCCGCCTCGGCGCGCACGAGTACCGCGTGACGCGCGGGCTCTCGAACGCCGTCCTGTACCAGGACGGCCAGCCCGTCGCGAACTCGCTCAAGGCGGTAACGGAGAAGCTCGAGCGCACGCTGGGCATGACGCACGCGGAGTTCTTCAACACGTACTTCACCGGACAGAAGGAGCTGGCGGTGATGGCGTCGCTCGGCAAGACCGAGCGTGCCGCATTCCTCTCGCAGGTGCTCGGGTACGAACGCCTGCGGATCGCGCAGGAGCGGGTGCGCGAGGTACGCAACGCGCTCACCGCCGAGCTGCGGGGGCTCGAGACCGCGCTGCCCGACCCGCAGGCGCTCGCCCAGCAGCGCCGCGGCGCGGAAGAACGCCTGGCGGCCACGCGCCGCGCGGCCAAGCAGGCGGGCGCGGTCCGGGACGCCGCCCAGCAATCGTGCGCGCGCGAGGAGCCGCTCTGGAACGCCTGGGTGGCGCGGCGCGAGCGGACGCTGTCCCTGGACGGCGAGCGCCGCATGGCGGAACACGGGGTGTTGGCCCGCCGCCACGAATTTCAACGGCTCGACAAAGAGATGGCCGATGCGATGCGCGCCCGCGACCAGCTGAAAGAGCTCGAGGCGGAGCTGGCTCCCGTCGCGCGCCTCAAGGCGGAGCTCGCCGAACTCGAATTGCTGTTACAGGCCGATGCCGCGCGGCGTGCGGACCAGGCCCAGCTCGATGAGCTGGCGCGCACCATGCAGCGCCTGGAACAGCGCATCGGCGAGCTGGCCGACGCGGAGGCGGCGCTGGCACAGGCGGAGCAGGAGGCGCGCGAGCTGGAAGCGGGCCGGCAGGCCGCCGCGCGGGCCGTGGAGGAGCAGCGCGCCGCGTGGGTTCGGGAGAAGGAGTACGCCCAGACCAAGCGGACCGAGCTGCTCACGCAATACGACGACGTGAAGGAGCAGCGCGACAAGATCGCACAGCTCGGGTCACAGGGTGAGTGTCCCACCTGCCGCCGCCCGCTCGGCGACGAGCACGCCGCGGTGCTCGGCGTGCTCGACCGCCAGCTGCAGGCGATCGTGGAAGACGGGAAGTATTTCCGTCAGCGCCTGGATCAGCTCGCGAGCGCGCCACCCGCGGTGGTGGCGGCTGAGGCGGCGCGCGATGCCCTGCGCGACGAGAGCCGGCGCGCGAGTGAGCGCGCGGGCGAGCTGCGGGCGCGGGCCGAGGAGCGGGTGCGGGCCGGGCGCGAGCTGGAAACGGCGCGCGAGCGCGCCGCCGCCGTGGAGCGGCAGCAGGCGACGCGTCGCACGGGGTACGACGTCGCCCACCACGACGCGGTGCGCGCCAGCCTCCTCAAGCTCGAGCCGGTGGCGCTCGAAGCGGCGTCGTTGGAGGAGCGGGCGGCGCGTGCCAGCAGCCTGGTGAGCGAGGCGGAGGCGGCCGAGCGCGACCTGTCCGAGGCGGAGGGACGCGTGAAGCAGCTGGCGGACGCGCTCGCGGCCGAGGGATACTCCGAGAAGGAGTACCGCCTCGCCAAGGACGCGTACGATCGGGCATTGGGCGCGCTGCGCGAGGCCGATCTGGCGCTGGTGGAGGCGCGGGGCGAGCTGGTGCGGGCGGAAAGCGACGTGCGCGAGGCCGGGCGCCGGGAGGAAGAGCGGGCCGCGCAGGAGCGCCACATCGCCGTCCTCAAGACCCGGCAGCGGCTGCACAACGAGCTCGATCGCGGACTCTCCGACCTGCGCGCCGACCTGAACGCCGCGATGCGGCCCGAGATCAGCGAGATCGCGTCGCGCTTTCTCGCCGATCTCACCGACGACCGCTACCACGAGCTGGAGCTGAACGAGGACTACGACGTCACCATTCTCGACGACGGCGTTCCCAAGCCGGTGATCTCGGGCGGCGAGGAGGACCTGGCCAGCCTGGTGCTGCGCCTGGCGATCTCGCAGATGATCGCCGAGCGGGCCGGCCAGCCGCTCTCGCTGCTGGTGCTGGACGAGATCTTCGGCTCGCTCGACGAGAGCCGCCGCCAGCACGTCGTCGGCTGCTGCGGCGCCTGGCCGACCGCTTTCCGCAGGTCATTCTCATCACGCACATCGAGCAGGTACGGGAGGGACTCGATCGCGTGATCCGCGTGGACTTCGACCCCGCCCGAGGCACGAGCGTGGTCCGGGACGATACCGCTACCCTGGGGGCTGCCGATGCGGGCGTGGCTGCCTGAGCGGCACGTCTCCGGGCCGGAGCGCGCCCAGGAACGCGATATCGAAGGCCTGAACCGCGTGTTCGCGGACGCGTTCACGGACCGCTACCGGCGCGACGGGCTGGTCGGCGTGCGCGTCCCGTACCTCAATCCCCAGATCTGGCGCTATGCGCTGCAGGATGCGGGGGACGGGGCCATGGTGTGGCGTGACGACGCCGGCCAGATCGCCGCGTTCAACATCGCGCACCGCTCGGGCGCCGAGGGGTGGATGGGCCCGCTCGCGGTGCGCCCCGACCAGCAGGGCGTCGGGATCGGCAAGCGGATCGTGCGCGCCGCCGCGGACTGGCTGATGGATCAAGGTGTGACGACGCTGGGACTCGAGACCATGCCGCGCACGGTCGAGAACATCGGGTTCTACGCCCGTCTGGGGTTCACTCCCGGCCACCTCACCCTCACCATGACGCTCGACATCGGGACGCGGGGTCATACCGCGCCGGCGCTCATGTCGCAGCGCCAGCCTGCCGACCGGCTAGCGGCCACGGAGGCGGCGAGCCGCCTCGTTGCGCAGCTCGCGCGCGGCCCCGACTTCACGCGGGAGATCCTGCTCACCGCGCAGCTCGGGCTCGGCGACACCACGCTGCTCGAAGGCTCCACCGGGCTCGACGGGCTCGTGGTGTGGCACGCGGCGCCCCTCGCCGAGGGCCGGCCCAAGGAAGAGGTGCGCATCCTCAAGCTGGCCGCCCGCGACGAGCGCGCCTTCCGTGCCGTGATGGCGGCGACCGAAGCCGCGGCGGCGCGGGCCGGCATCCGCCGCGTCGCGGTGCGGTGCGAGACGCGCCACACGCAGGCGTTTCGGCATCTCGTCGAGCGCGGATACCGGGTGCGGTGGACCGACCTGCGCATGACCTACGAGGGGTACCCGGAGCCGGAGGTGTCCGGGGGCGTGTTGTTCTCGAACTGGGAGATATGAAAGAGGTGTCAGGTGTCAGGTGCCAGGTGTCAGGCACTGCGGCGAATCCCTGACACCTGACACCTGACACCCGACACCGCCTTCGTCTTCATGCTCGGCCTCCTCATCTTCGCCGTCACCTACCTGCTCATCGCCGTCCAGCGGCTGCCGTTATCGGAGTGCCCGTCACGATCCTCACCATAGCTGTGGTGTCGTAGTTTTGGTCGCTACGCACTAGATTGTAAATCGCTGTAATACAAGCTATTAAGTATCGTGTGTGATCTGCATCACGTCGTTATTTTGACAGTGCTGATATCCTCCCTCCCGTTCACGGCACATTAACGAGATCAACGACTTAGGGAGGATCACATGAAGCGGGTTTTCTTGAGCGTTTTGGCCCTTGGCTTTATCGTCGCCTCGACGGCGAGCGCGCAGCATGTCAAGGTCAGTGTCGGTGCGGGCGGCATCCTGCCGTCCGGTGACTACTCCACCTTGGACAACGCGGGCTGGCACGTGCTGGGCGCCGTCGAAGTCGGCCTCCCCCTGACGGGTCTCGGTGTGCGCGTGGACGGCATGTATTCCCAGACCACGCATGACGAGACCATCCTGAGCGGCAGCACCACCCTGAGCGGTGGCTCCGCCGACCTGGTCTATCGCATTGGCGCCCCGGCGGTGCCGGTCAAGTTCTACGTGCTCGGTGGCGTGGGCATCTACAACGTGGACGTGGGCGCTGGCTCTAGCTCGGAGATGGGCTATAACGCCGGCGGTGGCTTGACCTTCGGCCTCGGCGGGATGAATCTGTTCGCCGAAGCGCGCTACATCGGCGTGATGAACGACGGCGGCAGCGACATGACGTTCTTTCCCGTCACGCTCGGCCTGGCGTTCGGCTTCTAAGGAAAACGGTTTCGGTTGTTTGCAAGCGGGGCACCGGGTAACACCCGGTTGCCCCGCTCGTCGTTTGCGGTAGCCGCTACCAGATCTCCGCCCTCACACTGTCCGGTCGCACCATCGGATCTCCCGGCTTGCAACCGAACGCCTTCGCGAACGCCGGGATATTCGACATCGGCCCGTTCACCCGCCAGCGGGGCGGTGAATGGGGATCGGTCAGGGCGCGCAGGCGCGCCGTTTCCTGCCGCGTGAGACTGCGCCACACTTGGCCGGCCGCCAGGAAAAACCGCTGTTCGGCGGTAAAGCCGTCGATCGCCGGCGGAGCCGGCTTCCCTGCGAGGGAGCGCTGGAACGCGTCGAACGCGATCGCGAGGCCGCCCAGGTCCGCGATGTTCTCACCCAGCGTCAGCTCGCCGTTCACATGCAGGGTGTCGACCGCGACGTAGCCGTTGAATTGCGTGACCACCCGGCGCGCCCGGTCGGAGAAGCGCGCTGCGTCCTCCGCCGTCCACCAGTCCCGCAGATTGCCGGCGGCGTCGAACTGCCGCCCCTCGTCGTCGAAGCCGTGGGTCAGCTCGTGGCCGATCACCCCTCCGATGCCGCCGTAGTTCACCGCGTCGTCCGCCGCCGCATCGAAGAACGGCGGCTGCAGGATCCCGGCGGGGAAGGTGATCTCGTTGGTATTGGGATTGTAGAACGCGTTCACCGTCGGCGGGCTAAAGGCCCATTCCAGGCGGTTCACCGGCGTGCCGATCTTGGCGAGCTGGCGCCGCCCTTCGAACCCGCGCGCGTTGATCACGTTGGATGCGAACGCCGCCGTGTCCTTGACCGTCAGCAGGGAGTAGTCGCGCCACGTGTCCGGGTACCCGATCTTGCGCAGCACCTTGCTGAGCTTGTCCTGAGCCTGGGCCCTGGTCGAGTCGCTCATCCAGGTCAGGTGCCGCAACCGCTCCGCGAACGCGGCCTGCAGATTGTCCACGATGCCGACCACCCGCGCCTTGGCGGCGGGAGGGAACTCGGTTTCGACGTACGCCTTGCCGAGCGCTTCCCCGAGCGCGTTATCGGTCGCGGCGGCACAGCGTTTCCAGCGCGGCAGCGGCTCCTTGGTGCCGCGCAGCCGTGACTCAAACCGGAAATGCTCCGCGAAAAACGCGGCGCCGAGTGCCGGCGCCATGGTCTGCCCCACCTGCCAGCGCAGGTACACGCGCCAGTCCTCGAGCGGCCCGTAGGCGGCTCGATCGCTCACCAGTCGCAGGAACGCGGGCTGCGAGACGTCGAGCGTGGCGTCGAGCGATCCCAACGCCGGCACGCCGACCATCCCGAAGAACGCCGGCCACTCGAACGCCGGTGCCAGCGCCTGGAGCTCCCGCACCGTCATCCTGTGGTACACGGCGGTCGGGTCGCGCTGCGCGACGAGCGTCATCGAGGACTCGGCGAGCGCCGTTTCGAGCCGCAGCACCCGGGCGGCGTCCTGCCCGGCCGTTGCGGCCGGCGTGCCGAGCAAGGTCAGCGTCCGGGCGACGTGCGCCACGTAGTCCCGGCGCAACGAGTCCGACGCGGGGTCGGTCTTGAAGTAGTACTCCCGATCCGGCAGGCCGAGCCCGTCCTGGTACAGCTGTCCCACGTAGCGGCTGCTCTCCTTCGGGTCGACTTCCGCCGAGAAGTAGAACGGGGCGTACACCTGCACCTGCATGAGCCGGGCGATCTCGCGCTGGAGGTCGCTGGTGGTCTTGATCGCGGCGATCAGACGCAGCTCGTTGGCGATCGGCGCCGCCCCCGCGCGGTTGGCTCGCACCGAATCCATGCAGCTCGCGTAGAACGCGCCGACTTTGCGTAGCGCCGGATCGTGCGTGGTGTCGGCTGCCGCCGCGGCACGATCGAGCACCCGGCGGAGCGTCGCTTGATTGCGGTCGTACAGCTCGCGGGCGGTGCCGGTATTCGAGTACGAGGCCGGGATCGTCGCCGAGTTGAGCCAGGCGCCGTTGGCGTAGCCGAAAAAGTCGCGGCACGGCAGGCAGGTCGTATCCATGTACGCCCGGTTGATGCCGTGCTGCGCGCTGGCGGGGGCGGGGGCTTGGGCGGCGAGCGTGAGCGCGGCGCCGTGGACCGCGAGCGCCGCGACGAGCGTGGAACGCCGGATCATCGTGGAGATCCCTTTCAGGAGCGGAACCGGGGAGCGCCGGTGAGCACGCGTCGCGCGAACAGCAGTACCGCGGCTGCCCAGAGCAGCTGCACCGGACCGCTGCCGATGTGCGCGACGAACACCAGGACGAGCCAGGCGATGAGGCAAGCGAGCGCCGCCAGCAGCGTGAGATTCATGGATGTGACCGATCTCCTTGACGTCGTCGCGCCACCGTGTAATGCTTTGGCGGGGCGGAGAGTTTCACTATTGAGCCAACAGCTCGACCGAGGTCCCGCATACTGTAACCTATGTCATGCCCCTTCGCGGGGAAGACAGACGCTACGGTGAGGGCCAATGATTCCTTTCGGGCTTCAATATCCCTCTTCGTCCTTGTAACCGGTCGGCCGGGCTCCATTACGCGGGTCCGGCCGATCGCGTTTCAGGACATGCGGCGGCGAACCACGTCCCAGAAGTACCTCGGAGCGAGCAGCGCCTGTCCACGCACCACGAAGCCCACGGCCAGAATCGCCATCCAGAGCCCGTATGCGACGGCGATCTCTTCCCGCAGGCTCGGCCGCAGGAACTGCGCGAGCCACAACACGAAGATGATGGTGGCGTCCATCCAGTCGAACTTCATGTTCGCGAGCAGCATCACGCCGACGCCCGTCTGAAGCAGCGTCAGCAGGATCTCGAGCTCGTTGCGCGTCGTCGAAGTGGAAGTCCATCCATGTGCCATGGTGGTGCCACGTCGAGTACCCGTACACCAGCGGGATCATCGCGGCCAGGACGGTCCACTGATTGATGTTGCTCGACACCATGTTCATGAGCGCCATCGGGGCGTGCGTCACGCGCCGGGCCCAGTAGAACGCGGAAACCTTTTCCGGGAACTCCGACAGGAACGGCGCCACCCACTGCACGAACACGAAGTGGCTGACGCCCAGGGTCGTGGCCACGGCGAGCATCGACTCGAGAAACGGATGCACCGTGATCATGAGCAGCACGCCGCCGCCCACGAACAGCCCGCCGATCGCCGCGTAGCGGCGCCATCCCGGCTGGTTGTACGCCCATTGGGACACAATCGGGGCCTCGGCGACCTTTTCCTTTTCGTGCGGCGGGCTGCGGAACAGCACCCACAGGTAGGCGACGTACAGCGCCACGAGCACGATCGCGTCCACCCAGCTGAAGCGGCTCTTGGCGAGGATCACGCCGAAGTAGAGCAGCGGCGGCACCAGGCCGACGATCTCCACGGCGTGCTCGGGGTGCAGCTGGATGACGGGCAGGCGCTCCGTCCCGCGCGTCCGGCTGAAGGCCGCGAACACGAAGTAGATCATCGGCCAGCCGAGCCCGAGCAGCAGGCGGATCGCGCCGGTGAGGTTCGCGATCGCGAGGTGGGCGATTTCGGGATCGGCGCCGGCGTCCCAGGCGATCACCGCCTCGACCGCGAACTCCGGCAGCGTCTGGAGCCACGCGAGCAGCGCGAGCGCGAGGCCCTGCGAAATGATGAACTGGGCCGCCTCCGCGCCCCATGCGACCAGGAACGCGGACGCGAGCAGACTCGGGAAGGTCCACAGGGCCGAGAGGGCGGAGCCTCCCGCTGCGGTGATCGATGCGAGTACCTTTAGTCTCACGCGAGCCGAATATAGTCCTGCCCCGGAGGCCCAACAAGCGATGCCTCGTTGCGTAGTCACCCGCTGCGTGCACTTCAACGCGGCGCACCGGTTGTACGACCGGCGCCTCTCCGACGCGGAGAACGAGGCGACGTTCGGCGTGTGCGCCAACCCCAACTACCACGGCCACAACTACAACCTCGAGATCTCGGTGGAAGGCGACATCGATCCCGAGACGGGGTACGTGATGGACGTGCAGCGCATCAAGCAGATCGCCACCGAGTGCCTGCTGCGGCACCTGGACCACAAGAATCTCAACCTGGACGTTCCTTGGTTTGCCGAGCTGAATCCCACGGCGGAGAACATCGCCGTCGTATCGTGGCGCGTCCTGGCGCCCGCGCTGAAGCCGGCGACCCTCAAGCGGATCCGTCTGTGGGAGACGGAGCGCAACTACGTGGACTACGATGGCTCGTGACAAGATGAAGTCCGCCAGCCGGCACAGCTTCCACGACGATCACGGCTCGCAGGCGGCCCCGCCCCGGCCGTCGGGCGCGGCGCTGCCCTTCGACGGGCTGATGCGGGAGATGCTCGTCCAGCTCGGCGAGGACCCGACACGGGAAGGTCTGCGCCGTACGCCGACGCGCGTCGAGACCTCGCTCAAGTGGCTGACGCGCGGCTACGGGATCTCCGTCGAAGACGTGATCGGCGACGCGCTCTACGATGAGCCGCACGACAACCTGGTGTGCGTGCGCGACATCGAGATCTACTCCCTGTGCGAGCACCACATGCTGCCGTTCTTCGGGAAGGCGCACGTCGCCTATCTCCCGAACGGCCGGCTGGTGGGCCTCTCCAAGATCCCGCGGGTGATCGAGGTGTTCGCGCGCCGGCTGCAGGTGCAGGAGCGGCTCACCGATCAGATGGCCGACGCCCTGATGCGCGTGCTCGAGCCGCGCGGGGTGGGGGTCGTCATCGAGGCGTACCACCTCTGCATGATGATGCGCGGCGTCGAGAAGCAGAACTCCAAGACGGTCACGAGCGCGTTGCGCGGCGCCCTGCTGGAGGACGGCAAGACGCGCGACGAGTTCCTCCGCCTGGTGCACGGCGGCCGCGGCTGAGGTGACCGCCGCCGCCGCTCGCTGGAAAACTCGCGCTCGTCACCGGCGCCTCGCGCGGCATCGGCCTCGCGGTCGCCGACGAGCTGCGCGCGGCCGGCGCGCACGTCGTGCGCCTGGCGCGCAGCCTGAAGGACGGCGCCACCGAGCGCCAGACCGACCTGCAGTGCGACGTCACCGATCCGGCCGCGGTGGAGCGGGTCGTGGCGCGGGTGACCGCCGAGCGCGGCGTCCCCGACGTCGTCGTCAGCAACGCCGGCGTCTTCTTTGTGAAGCCGATCGAGGAAACGACCGCGTCCGAGTTCGCGCAGGCGATCGCCACCAATCTCACCGGCCCCTTCCTGCTCGCGCGCCTGCTCGTGCCCCTGCTCCGGCGGCGCGGCAGCGGTCACCTCGTCACCATCGGCAGCATCGCCGATCACGTCGCCTTCGCGGGCGATGCGGCGTACGTCGCCAGCAAGTTCGGGCTGCGCGGCATGCACGGCGTCATCGCCGCGGAGCTGGCGGGGAGCGGCGTGCGCACCACGTTGATCTCGCCGGGCGCCGTGGACACCGCGGCCTGGGACACGGTGGACCCCGACTCGAAGCCCGGGTTCACCAAGCGCAAGGACATGTTGCACCCGTCCGACGTCGCCGCCGCCGTGCTGTTCGCCGTCACACGCCCGCCGCGCGTCGACGTCACGGAAATGCGGTTGATGCCCGGCAGCTACACGCCGAGAGGCTGAGAATGCGACCACTCATCGCCGTGCTCCTCGCCGCGTCGCCCGCTGTCGCTCAGCAACTGCCGCCGCTCCCCAATCCCGATGGGCGCGGGCGTGCACGTGCTTGCGCTTGCGGCGGAGCCGGGAGGGACCGTGTGGGTGGGAACGTACGGGGAGGGCATCTATGTCCTACGGTCCGGGGACGCAGCGTGGGAGCACGTCGCGTTTTCGAAAGACAGCGCAGCCCACTCCATCTCCTGGGACTTCGTGCACGCCTTCGCATTCGGCGCGCATGGGGAGATCTGGTACGGCACCGTGGGGAACGGCTGGGGAGTCTCGACCGACAGCGGGAAGACGTGGACGAACTGGGAATTCAAGCAGCTCGGTCCCGAGTGGCAATACGTCGCGCCCAATGGGATCGCGACGCGCGGCGACACGGTGTACATCGCGACGGCAGACGGGATCAAGCTGTCCTACGATCGTGGAGCGACCTGGGCCGAGATCACCGATTCTATCGGCACGGGCTCGGCGACGCACGTGTGGGGGAAAATCGCGAGCCAGTATGTCAACGCACTGGGGGCCGGGCCCGATGGCAGCCTGTGGGCCGGCCACCTCCGCGGTATCGCCCGCTCGCAGGACGGAGGGCGCAGCTGGCGCGAATATCCGTCGCCCGCGCGGGTGCGGGCGCTCGCCGTCAACGCCGACGGTACGGCATGGGTCGGCACCGAGCGGGGGTTGTATCGCTTCGATCCGGCGCGGGGCGCGTGGATCGACCGGCGTGATCTCCCCCCGGTCCAGGCGCTGGCGCGCGCGCCGTCGGGCGAGCTATACGCGGCGACGCCTCAAGGCATCGGCCGATCCGACGGCCCTGCGCTGAACAGCTGCGACGCCGCGCCATTCGCCACCGCGCTCCTGCCGCTCGCCCAACGGGTGCGTACGCGATCGGACGCACCAGCGGGCTCGCGTCCTGCCGGTTCGATCAGGGAGCGAACGCTCGCTCAGCGTCAACGTCCCACAGCGCCCCGATACCGCGACGTCCGGGTTGCGGCACAGCTGGTTCGCGCGCCCGATCGCCCTCGACGACCAGCCGTACATCGACCAGACCTACCGCTACGGCTCCACGATGGGCGGCAACTTCCAGCAGCATCAGGGAGTGGAGTTCAACAACCCCGACGGCACGGCGGTCCACGCGATCGGCGACGGAGTGGTCGTGTTCGCCGGCCTCGCCGAGCAGGGCTCGAATACCGTGGCGATCCGCCATGACCGCCGCGCCAAGGGGCCGAAGGGGGAGCCGTTGTTTCTCTTCTCAACCTACTATCACAATCGCGCGCTGCTGGTGTCGGCGGGACAGCGGGTGAAGCAGGGCGATGTGATCGCGCAGGTCGGCAACACCGGCGCGCCACCAACGACCACCTGCACCTTGAGGTGCACGCGTCGCCCTCCGACTCCGTTTCGCTGATCGTCGATCCGAACCAGCGATACCCGCGCTACACCGTCAATCCGGAGTTGTGGATCGCCCCGCTGCCGGGGACGGGTGTTGTCGCGGGACAGGTGTGGGATGCCGAGGGGCGGCCGGTGCCACAGGCGCGTGTGTATGGACTGCGCAAGGCCGAACCGCAGGAGACGCCCTACGCGTACGCTGAGACCTACGGCGAGCACAATCACCCCGACCCCGCCTATCACGAGCACTTTGCCGTGAGCGACGTGCCGCCCGGTGACTACACGCTCACCGTGGACGTGAGTGGGCGGCAGCTCACGCGCCGGGTGCGGGTCCAGGAGGATGCGTTGACGTGGGTGGTCTTTCGGCTCGATGCACATTGAGCTGACGGAGATGCTGCGCTGTCCCGAGGAGCATCCGCTCGATGTCTTGGTGCTCTCGACCGGCGAGATGTTAGGCCGGATGGTGCGGTCGGGAATTGTCGGATGTCCGATATGCAAACGCGAGTATCCGATAGCGAAGGGAATTGTCGACTTCAGGGGAGGACGGGGGGAGGGTGGCTGATGCTGAGACCCATCCCCCGTCCCCTGTCCCCCTTCCCCATGATGCTCAAACCCTCCAAGCCCTCCTGGATCTAAGCGGTCCCGGCGGCTTCGTCGTCCTGCTGGGCGCGGCGACGCGCCACGCGGCCGGGCTCGCCGCACTGATGGGTGGGATCCATTTCGTCGGCGTGGATGCGCCGGCGGGCGTCGAGGAATCGCCGGTGCTGAGCCTGTTGCGTTCGCGCAATACGATTCCGCTGCGTCCGTCGATGGCGCGCGGCGTGGTGCTCGGCGCGGATCGATCGGATGCCGTGTGGCTCGAGGAGGCGCACCGGGTGCTGCTACGCGGGCGGCGGTTCGTGGTCGAGCGGGAAGACCTGGTGCCGCCGGCGGGGATCAACCGGCTGGCGGTGGGGCAGGGGTTGTGGGCGGGGGAGAAGGGCTAGGGGTGCACCTGATGGCGCCAACAGGTGCCACGCCGTACTGTGAAATGGTAGACCGCTCTCCTCTCACCCCCCTCCTCTCACCCCCCTCCTCTCACATCTCACCTCTCACTTCCTAACGGACGTGCCCCATGAAGCGATTGTTGATGTTCCCCGCCGCGGTCCTCTTCCTCTTCGCGAGCTGCACCCAGGAATCCACCGGCCCGCTTGCCCGGATAGACCGACCACAAGCCGTGGACCCGTATCCGGGGGCGTACGGTGTGTACCTCGGGTTCAGTGTGAACTCGTGCCTCGCTTCAATGGGCGCCACCGGGCCGGACACGGACCAGGACGGCCTGACGGACCTCTGCGAACAAACACTCGCCGACGCATTTGCGCCGGAGCTGCGGTACAAATCCAGTTTCTACATGGAACGTGAGCCACGCTGGGCAGCGAGGCCGACTGCCGCCAGCGACCAGAAGCCGATTCGGCCGGCGGGGCTTCAAGCATACGGTCCCGGCAAGGTCATCATCTTGTACCTGTTGTCGTACCGCATAGACAACGGCGACGTCACCTATCACATCGAGCCCCACTACGGCGACTCTGAAGTGATCGCCCTAGTGGTCTACTACAAGAGCAATACCGAGCATTGGGTCCTGGATGAAGCCCACTACTCTGCACACTACGACTACGGCTTCTTCTCCAAGGAATTCTGGACGGGCCCCGGCTCCCCGCAATACCCAGAGAACCTTACTTATCCCGGGCATCCAGGCACCTATCCCCGAGCCTGGGTCGCAACGAGCAAACATGCGAACTACTCAAGCCAAGCTTTATGCAATGAGGGCGGCACGTTGGGATTTGACACGTGCGAGGGTGCGGACCAGTCCTTGCGGGTACAAACGTACCTGCCCAATGGAGCATCGGGGAACATCGGCAGCTACGCCGTGCGCTACGCCGACTGCGTGCAGAAACAGTTCCTGGACGCGGCCGGGGTGTGGTGGCCGGGCGTCGCCGGTGGACGATTTGAATGCTTCTGGACCGATCTGGGATTCCGGGGCTGGTACGATTCATCGTTTGGTGAGGGAACTTCATCCCCGCAAAGCTGGAGGCTGAACGACTTTGGTTTCGTACCTCCTTCTCCTCCTCCTCCTCCTCCTGAGTGCGGACATTGGGAGGTTGTGCCCATCTATGATGGCGACTGGCAAGAAACCGGATATTATGAGAACGTGTGGGTGCCTGAGGACTGCTAACGGTCCACTAAGACATCCCTGCCCGCATGGTGTACACCTGCCCCCTGGGGTTACGGCCCCGGGGGGCAAGGTTTAGCCGGTATGCCAGGGTGGGGACGCGCCCTGAGAGGGCGCGCTCGGCCCAAGGGTGCGCCCTTACAGGGCGCACAAGCGCCGAGCCCGGGCTTTAGCCCGGGATACGTCCAATAGGACGCGCACCATAGGTTGACCAAGGAAGGAAGGCGTTCGCCCCACGGATCGGTCCGAGTGACATCGCTTTACTCGTTCAAGCGCCTATGAAAGAGGGATCCGAAGGGAGGGCTGGCTGATGCGTCGCTTCCTGAGTGCCGTGCCTCTCGCTCTGATCTGGGTTGCTTGTTCCGACCCGGTGTCGGATGCCAACGCGGATCCGTCATTCGTGTGGGCCAATCCTCCTGGATGTGACTCCGCGGCGCCCGCCGTAAGCCTCTCCGCGGCGCGCCGTAGCTCCCTCCCTCCTGTGCCTCAGACGGGTTCCCTCACCATTGACGATGCGTGGTACAACCTCTCGGCCTTTGTGCCGGGCGGATGGGCCGGCATGTACCTCACCCCGGTCAATGGGCGAAGCACCCCCGTACTCATGTTCGTCGACACCACCCATATCGCGGACGCGCTCGACTCACTGGACGCTCACTATCCTTGGTCGCATCCCTCATTCGCTCGTGATTCGGTGGTGGTGCGCCCGGTGCGTTGGAATTGGGTCCAGCTCCACGACTGGTACCGCTACATCCTGTTGGTGGCGGGACTGCCTGTCGGAGTGAGTTACACGGACATTCACGAGTCCAACAACCGGCTGCAGTTTGGCGCGCCGACCGCCGCCGATCGTGCCGTCCTGCTGCAGCGCTTCTCCCAGCTTGGCGTGCCGTGCTGGCTCGTGGCGAGCAATATCCAGGGATACGCGGTCCCTCTATGAGCGGCGAACCGCCGCTCTAACCCTCCAACGACGCCGTGAGCGGATCCCCCTCGGCGTACGCGCGATCCACCAGCTCCTTGTAGCGCTTCTCCACCACGCGCCGCTTGACCTTGAGCGTCGGCGTCAGCTCGCCCGAGTCGATCGTGAAGTCGTGCTCGAGCAGCAGCACCCGCTTCGGCATCTCGTACTTGGCCAGCTCGCGCAGCTCGCCCATCACCTCGCGCTCCACCTTGGCCTGCACGTCGGGCAGCGCGATCAGCGCCGCGCGCGTGCTCGCGGACAACCGCCGCTCCGCCGTCCACCGCTCCAGGTTGTCGAAATTCGGCACCACCAGCATGATCGTGAACTTGCGCCTGTCGCCCAGCATCACCGCGTTGGCGACGAACTTGTTGTGCTTGACGAGGTTCTCGATCGGCTGCGGCGCGATGTTCTTGCCCCCGGCGGTGACGATCAGATCCTTCTTGCGGTCGGTGATTTTCAGATAGCCGTCGGCGTCGAGCTCGCCGATGTCGCCGGTGTGAAACCACCCCTCGGCATCGATCGCCTCGCGCGTGGCCTCGGGCTTGTTGTAGTAGCCCTGCATGATCCCCGGTCCCTTGGCGAGGATCTCACCGTCCGGCGCGATGCGGAGCTGCACGCCCGGAATCGCCGCGCCCACCGTGCCGACCTTGATGCGCTCGACCGGGTTGATCGTCAGCACGGGGGACGTCTCGGTCAGGCCGTACCCTTCGCACACGGGAAGACCCGCACTGAACAGGAACTTCGCGATCTCCGCCGACAAGGGCGCGCCCCCGGACACGAAGAACTTGACGCGGCCGCCGGTGCGGGCGCGCAGCTTGGAAAACACCAGCCGGTCGGCGATCGCGTGCTTGAACTTGAGCCCCGCCGGGACGGCCAGCCCGGCGAGGCGATAGGTGGCCCATGCGTCGCCGGTGCGTTTGCCCCAGAAAAAGATGTTGCGCTTCACCGCACTCCCCGCGAGCGCGTTCTCGAGCACCCGCGCGTACACTTTCTCGTAGAAGCGGGGCACCGACAGCACGACGGTGGGGCGCACCTCCCGCATGTTGTCGGCGACCTTGTCGAACGACTCGGCATAGTTGATGATCACGCCGCCGTGGAACATCGTATACCCCACCATCCGCTCGAACACGTGCGACAGCGGCAGCATGGAGAGGCACTCGTCTCCCGGGACGACCGTCATGGTCTGGAGCGAGTCACAGCACGTTCGACCAGAGATTGTTGTGCGACAGCATCACGCCCTTCGGGTCGCCGGTGGTGCCCGACGTATAGATCAACGTCGCCAGCTGGTCGGGCTCGACCGCGAGCGCCTCAGCGCGGTACTGCGGATACTTCCCGACCGCGGCGCGGCCGCGCGCCTCGAGGTCGGCGAAGCTCATCACCCCGTCCTGGGTGGCGGGATCGAACGCGATGATGTGCCGCAGCGCCGGCAGGTTGGCCCGCACCTCGAGCACCTTCGCGAGCTGCGCGGCGGTCGAGCAGAACACGGCCACCGCGCCCGCGTCGCGCAGGATGTACTCCGCCTGCTTCGCCGGCAGGGTCGGGTAGATCGGTACATCCGCTGCCCGCGCGCACAGGCAGGCGTAGTCGGCGATCGCCCACTCGGGGCGGTTCTCCGACAGGATCGACACCCGGTCCCCTGGGCTCACGCCGAGCTCGCGCAGGCCGAGCGACACGGCGCGGACCCTCTCTTCCACCTCGCTGTGCGTCAGGGCGACCCAGCGGTCGCCGACCTTGTGCCGGAGCGCAGCGGGCAGCCCCCGATGCCGCTCGAGCGCGTCGAAGAACAGGCGGGTGAGGGTGCCCTTGGTCGCGGGGCTCACGGTGTCGCTGGCGTCACGGTAATCGTGATCGGGTTGCTGTACAGGTTGTCTGAGTGGACCTGGATACGGGTCGCGCCGACCTGCCGGCCGACGAACACGCCCGCCACGCTATCGGCCACCGCGAGGACCAACGTGTCAAAGCTCGTCCAGGTGAACGTCATTGGCACAGTGTCGCCTCGCGCCGTGCCCGCGCTGGCGTGGGCGCGCAGAGTATCGGTCATTTCGACCGAATCGGCGACGGCGACGGTGATCTGGATGACCGCATCGAGATCGGGATTGATCCTGCATGCTCCCATCCATACCCCCACGGCCGATAAGATGAGCAGGCCGGTGCCGGCCCGGCGCCAGCGGCTCAGGGCGCCTCCGCCGAGAGCGCCTGCGGCGGCCCGGCTCCGAGGTCCCGTAGCGCCTGCATGGCGTGCTCCACCCACTTCTGCGCGTCCGGTCCCTTGGGCGGGTGCAGCAGGAACGCCTTGAGATGCTGCTCGGCGCCGTCGGGGTCGCCGCGCTTGAGCAGCAGGAAAGCGAGCCCGTAGTGCGCCCCGGCGAGGCTGGTATCGAGCTCGAGTGCCCGCCGATAGTGCCGGATGGCTTCGTCGATGCGCCGCGTTTTGGTGAACGCGATCGCCATGTTCTGGAGGATACGGGCGTCGTTCGGGTAGTCGCGCAACGCCAACCGGTACGAGGTGAGGGCGGCTTCGTAATCGCCCTGACGCTCGAGGGCCAGCGCCTCGTTGAGATAGTCGAGACGCTTGGGTTGGAGATCGTCGCCTACTGAGCGGCGGAACAGTCGGCGCCAAAAACCCATGTGCCGAAAATAGCTTGCGGCGTCATCGTTTAGCAATGTAGGTTCCGATACGATGCCTTCCCGCTCGATGCCCCCGTTCCCCCCACCGCCGCCCCAGCGCCGGGCCGGTCGGCCGGTGCACAAGGCCCCGCACGGTGTGCTCCAGGTGGACTGGCCGTTTTTCGGTGAGCTGTGCCGGGCGCTCGCCCTGAAGATTTTCCGCGACTACGATCCGCAGCTTGTGATCGGAATCGCCCGCGCGGGCGTCATCCCCGGCGCCGTGGTCGCGAGCATCCTGCAGCGAAATTTCGCGTCCATCGCCATCACCCGCGAGGCGGATGGGGCGCGTCCCACGGTGATCGCGGGACCCTCCCGCATCGTCACCGGGCAGCGCGTGCTGATCGTGGATGAGACGTGCGACTCGGGCGACACCATGAAGCTGGCGCTGTCGGCCGTGCGCGAGCTGAACCCCGCGGCCGTCAAGACCGCCGTCTCGTTCCGCACCGGCGACTACAAGCCCGACTACTACGCGCTCGAGAGCACCAACTTCATCATTCTCCCCTGGGACCGCGAGGTCATCGTCGACGGCGAGATCGTGATACGCCCCGACTACGCGGAGAAGCTGAGGGAATTCGGGGAGTGAAGGACCGTCTGACCGACGCGCTGCGCGCGTCGCACGCCGACTACACCGAAATCCGCCTCGAACGCACCTGGACCTCGCACGTCGCCTTCCGCGGGCGCCGGCTCGAGACCGCCACCGCAAGCGAAGACCAGGGCGGGTTCGTGCGCGCCCTGCACCACGGGTGCGGCTGGGGAATCGCCGCGTTCACCTCGCTCGACCAGCTCTCAGGGATGGTCGCCCGCGCGGGCGAGCTGTCCCGCGCCGTGCAGCTCGACCGGCCGATCCGCCTCGGCGCGGTCCCTCCTCAGGTGGCCGATGTGGCCCTCGATCTGGACGGCGACGTCCGCGCGATCCCGCTCTCCGAAAAGAAACGGTTGATCGAGGCATACAACGGCGCGATGCTCGCCGTGGATGGCCGGGTGGTGGACACCAACGCGAGCTACCACGACGAAGTGTCGGAGTACTGGTACGTCAACTCCGAGGGCGCGCTGCTCCACGAAGTCCGGCCCGAGGTGACGCTGTCGGGCACCGCGGTGGCGCGGCGTGACGGCGTGATCGAAAAGGGACTCGAGTCGATCGGCCTGCGGCGCGGCTGGCGCAGCGTGCAGGATGCCGCGCCGGGGTTTGAGGACGCGGCGCGCCGCGCCGTGGCCCTGCTCGATGCGCCCGGCGTCGCGGGCGGCACCTATCCTGTCGTGCTCGATCCGGAGCTCGCCGGCGTATTCATCCACGAAGCGTTCGGGCATCTCTCGGAAGCAGACTTCGTGTACGAGAACCCGCAGGCGCGCGAGATGATGACGCTGGGCCGCCGCTTCGGGAAGCCGGTCGTTGAACGTGGGCGACAACGGCGCCGCGCCGGGCCTGCGCGGCACGCTTCCGTACGACGACGAAGGCACCCCGACGCGCGACACGCCGCTGATCCGCGAGGGGCATCCTGGTGGGCCGGCTGCATTCCCGCGAGACCGCCGCCGCGATGAACGAGCAGCCTACCGGTAACGCCCGCGCGATGTCGTTCCGCCACCCGCCGATCGTACGGATGACGAACACCTACATCGGGAACGGGAAGGGCACGTTCGAGGACCTGATCGGGGACATCAAGCTGGGCGTGTACGCCTGTAGTGCGTTCGGCGGCCAGACGATGCTCGAGAACTTTTCGTTCACCGCTGCCCACGGCTACATGATCCGCGACGGCAAGGTGGCCGAGCTGGTCAAGGACGTGGTCATTGCGGGCAACCTGTTCCAGACGTTGGACCGGATCGACCGCATCGCCGGCGACTTCCGCTGGAATCAGATGGGCGGTGGATGCGGCAAGGGCGGGCAGTTCCCGCTCGCCGTCACCGAAGGCGCGCCGCACGTGCGCATCGAAGAGGCGCTCGTCGGCGGCGACGTCCCCGCGTAGTGATCCCACAACTATTCGATCTCGTACGCCGGAGCGCGGGCGCCGAGGGGGCGGATTGCCTCTGGCGCCGCTCCGAGCGCACCACGGTCTCGCTCGAATCGGGGCGGCTCAAGGCGGCGGGCGTCACCGAAGAAGCGGGCATCAATCTCCGGGTGGTGAGTGGCGGGCGGGTCGGCGTCGCCGGCTCCACCGCCATGGACGCGACGCCCGCGGCGCTGGTCGAGCGTGCGGTGGCTGCCGCGGGCCTGGGCGAGCCGATTGCATTGGCGTTTCCCACCCGCGCACCGTTACCGAGCATCGCTACCTCACGCGAGCGCGCCGCCAATGCGCCCCTCGATGCATTGATCGCGATCGGACGTGAGCTGGTGGAGCGCCTGGCGCGCGAGGGTTGCCAGGTCAACGTGACGGTGGAGCGGGAGATCGCCTCCACGCGCGTGGCGAACCTGGCGGGCGCCGAGGGGGAGTATCAGTCGACCGGGGTCGCCGTCAGCGCCGAGGTGTGGCGGATTGCGGGGAACGACGTGCTGGCGATCGGGGACGGCTACGAGGGGGCCGACCTGCCGACCGCCGAGGACGTCACGGCGCTGGTCCGATCGATCCAATCGCGACTCGAGCCGGCGCTCAAGATCGTGAATTCGCCCGACGGGTCGCTTCCGGTCGTGTTCACGCCGGCGGGCGTTTCGGCCCTGTTCCTTCCAGTCACGCAGGCCCTCTCCGGCAAGGCTGTGCTCCAGGGGATCTCGCCCCTCGCCGGGAAAATCGGCGAGCAGGTGTTCGATCCCGCCTTCACCCTGACCGACGATCCGTTGACCCCGGGCCGCTCCGCCTCGCGCCCGATCGACGACGAATGCGTGCCCTCTCGCACGACCGCGTTTGTGGAGCGGGGCGTCGTGAAGGCGTTCATGTACGACCTGGAGACGGCGGCGCGTGCCGGGGGCCGCGAGCACTGGCCACGGTCAGCGCGGCATTTTCTCCAAGCCGGTGCCGGGATACACGAACATCATTTTCGGGAACGGGGGACGGGGGACGGGGGACGGGGCGTTGGGCGGCGGCCTACTCGCCGGCATCAAGGACGGCCTCCTCGTGGACGACCTGATCGGTGTGGGGCAGGGGAACATCATTGGCGGCGCGTTCAGCCATCCCGTGGCGCTCGCCTACCGGGTCGAGCGCGGGGAGATCACTGGCCGCGTGAAGGACGCTGCGGTCGCGGGAAACAGCTACGAATTATTGAAGCGGATTGGCGGCTTTGGGAACGACAGACGCTGGTATGGGGGGAGGTCGACACCGTCGTTGCTTCTGGAAGGCGTCTCGGTCGCCGGACGTTGACCGCCGCTTTTTAGTTTGACCGCCCGACCGCCTGACCGCCGCTTCTCACCCTCCCAGCGCCTCTTCATAGCTCCGTCCCTGGCTCATCTCCTCATACACCGCATTCAGCGTAGCCGGCGACGCCGAGAGAAAGCGGCACCGCTCGTCGTTCTTGCTGCGGCATTCCACCTCCATGACCGCCACGGGCTCACCCGAGAGGCGGCCGAGGAAGTCGGCCAGCATCCCTGCCGAAAAGAAGCACATCGGGGTCTGTGCCGTCCCGGGCTCGGCTTCGGCCCATGCGGTGCTGTCGAGCGCCAGGGCCGCGCCGCCCACGGGGCTAACGGTGAGGGCGCCCCAGCCGCTCGACTGGAAGAACTCCGTGAGCACGCCGCCGAGCTGGGTGGCGTCGAGGTCTTCGGGCCGCGCCACGCCGGCGTGATCGGGGAGCCAGGCGCAGAACGCCTGAAACACTCCCGCTCCGGCGGCGAACCCCGCGTCCTGCAGGATGTTGATGGCGTGATCGGTGGCGTCGCGCAGCAGGCTGGTGTGCAGCTGGCGCAGCGCGGCGCGGCCGATGGTCAGACCTTCGATGTCGGTGCTCGGCGGAGTGCTCATAGGGGACCGCAACTTAGGGTTTCCGCCGCACGCGGCGCAAGAGTTCACGCTCTTCGATCACGGGTACGCCGAGCGTCTTCGCTTTCTCGAGTTTCGACCCGGCGTCGGCGCCCACCACGACGGCGGTGGTTTTCTTGGACACGCTGTCGGTCACCCGGCCCCCGGCGCTCTCGATCAGCTCCGAGGCTTTGCTGCGCGACAGCGTTGGCAGCGTTCCCGTGATCACGTAGGTCTGGCCGGCGAGCGGCCCCGCGCTCACCACGACCGGCTCGTCGAACGTGAGGCCGCGCTTGCCGAGGCGCTCCACCACCTTGCGATTCTTGGCTTCATCGAAGAACCCAAACACCGCCTCGGCGATCGCCTGGCCGACGCCATGGACCTGGCTGATTTGCTCCACGGTGGCATTCCGCAGCGCCTTCATCGTGCCGAAGTGGCGGGCCAGCAGCCGCGCGCTCTGCGCGCCCACATGACGGATGCCCAGGGCGTACAGCAGGGTCGACAGCGGCTGGGCCTTGGATGCTGCAATCGCCTCCACCAACTGGTGCGCTGACTTCTCGGCGAACCCCTCCAGCGCGAGCAGCTGCAACGCCGTCACCTCGTAGAGATCCGCCACGTCCTTGATGAGTTTCGCGTCCAACAGCGCCCGCACCCGCTCGTAGCCCAGGCCCCGGATGTCCATCGCGTCGCGCGCGGCGAAGTGCACGATGCTCTCGAGGATCCGCCCCGGGCAGGACACGTTGGAGCAATACGCCATCACCTCGTCCGTCGGCATTTCGACCTTCGATTTGCAGACCGGGCAGCGGTCGGGCGGTTCGTACGGGTCCGCCGCGGTGCGCGCCCGGCTTGATCACCGGGCCCAGCACCTGCGGGATGACTTCGCCTGCCCGGGTCACCTCCACCGAGTCGCCCTCACGGATGTCCTTCGCGCGGATGAGATCGAAGTTGTGGAGCGTTGCCGTGGACACCGTGACCCCGCCGATTTCGACGGGTTCGAGCACCGCGTAGGGGTTCAGCGCCCCGGTGCGCCCGACGTTGATGCGGATCTCCTTGAGCTTGGTGACCTGGACCTCGGGCGCGAACTTGCGCGCCACGGCCCAGCGCGGCTCGCGGCCCCCGACGGTCCCCAGCTCACCGTGCAGCGCCAGAGGATTCACCTTGAGCACGACGCCGTCGGCGGCGTAGTCGAGCGTCGGGAGCAGGGCCTCGAGCTCCGCCACCCCCGCGTGCGCGCGCGCGAGGTCGGGCGCGAGGCGATGGTTCGGCTCGATCGGGAACCCCCACTCGGTGAGCTGGCCGAGCAGGTCGTCCTGCGTCTCGGCGAGGAGTTTGCGTCCCGGCGCCTCGATGTGGAAGCAGAAGATCCGCAGCCCCCGATGGCGGGTGATCTTGGGATCGAGCTGCCGCAGCGATCCCGCGGCCGCGTTGCGCGGGTTGGCGAGCAGCGGTTCGCCGGCGTCGGCTCGCTCGCGGTTCAATTCCTCGAACTGCGACTTGGGCAGGTACACCTCCCCCCGCACCTCCATCCGCTTGGGCCAGCCCTTGCCCCGGAGCCGCAGCGGCACGTCGGTCACGGTGCGCAGGTTGGCGGTGATCGTTTCCCCCTCGACCCCGTTGCCGCGGGTGGCGCCGGTCACCAATACGCCGTCCTCGTAGGTCAGGCTCACGGCGGCCCCGTCGATTTTCACTTCCAGGGTGTAGCCCGCTTCCTTCACGTCCGGGACGAGACGCGCGTTGCGCGCCTCCCATTCCAGCAGCTCCGCATCGTTGAACGCATTGGCGAGCGACAGCATGGGAACGAGATGGCGGTGTTTGCGGAATGCGGCGGCGGGTTCGGCGCCGATGCGGTGCGAGGGGCTGTCGGGGGTGCGGAGGTCGGGGTCCACCCGCTCGAGCTCCTGCAGCTCGCGAAACAGGCGGTCGTACTCGGCGTCCGAGATCTCGGGCTTGTCGAGAGTGTAGTACGCGTGGTTGGCCCGCTCGAGCAGCCGCCGCAGCTCGGCGGCCCGCGCGGCGGGCTGCTTCACCGCCCCTTGGCTTCTTCTTGGATCACCGCCATGGCGACGCCCACGAGCCGGTCGAGCTCGTCGTCGCTGGCGCGCGGCAGCAGCCCTTCGGCCCAGGCGCCCTCACGCGACCCGAACGCGTCGAGCAGCCGCCGCAGAAACGCGAGCAGCGCCACGCGCTCGAGCTCCATCCGCCGCATGACTTCTCCCATCTCCTGCTGCCGCCCCGCCAGGCGCTCGTAGCGGTGGGCGTTGCGGAGCGCCTGGGCGGTGAGCGAAGCGACGACCTGCACGAAGCGGAGATCCTCGTCGGAAAAGGTCGAACCGTCCCGAAAGGTGCGGAGGAAAATTGCGCCGATCGCCACCTTGCGCCATGTGATCGGGACGACGGTGATCGACTTCACGTTCCGGTTGATCATCTCGCCCTTGACGTGCTTCAGGCTCGGATCGTTCGCCACGTCGGGAATGAACACCGTCTCGCCGCCCTGCATCGCGCGCTTCAGCTCCGGATAGCGCTCGAGATCCACCACGTAGTTGCGGATCGTCGGATCCTCGTACGACGCGACGAGCCGCACGGTCTTGCCGCCCCGCTCCGCCAGGAAGATCGAGCAGCGGTCGAGCCCGAACGTCTCACCCAGCTTGCGGGCGATGACCTGGAGGATGTCGATGAAGTGGAGCGAGGTGGAGACTTCCCTGAGAATCTCGATCACGGCGAGCAAGTGCTTGCGCTCGCGCTCCAGCTCGCCGACGCGCGCCGCGAGGCGCTCCGGATCGGCGTGAGTGGCGGTTGAGGAGATAGTCATGAACGTAGTTTGCGTCACCGGCGGACAAGCCGTCAAGCGGTTTGCCGCCTCTCTGGTTCCGAAGTAGCTTCGGACCCGATGCGCGCCTTCATCTTTCTGTCGCTCGCCTGCGCCGCGACGCTCTCCGCGCAGGCGGCGCCTCCGCGTCGCGCGCCCACCGGTCCGACGATGGTCGCAATCCCCGCGGTGCCTGTGGGCCGCTGGACGCCGCTTCCGGAGCTGCCGGGTATGGGCCGGCCCGTGGACACGGCGGCGGTCGCGGCGCGGCGCCGCGCGCTGCTGCGGCGCATCGGGCGGGGCATCGCGCTGATTCCCGCGGCCCACACCCGCGAGATCGAGCGCGATCACATGCAGGACAACGATTTCCGCCAGGACGACACGTTCTTTTACTTCACCGGACTCGAAACCCACGACGCCTGGCTGCTCCTGGCGGCCGCGCCCGATTCGGCGCATGTCACGCTGTTGCTTCCCGCGCGCGACACCTCCGAAGAGCGCTGGACCGGCATCCAGCTCGGACCCGATTCGGTCGCTGCCCGCCTGACGGGCATCCGCGACGTGATCGCTCTCGACTCGCTGGCCGGACGCCTCACCCGCGCCGCACGGGATACCGGACCCATCTATCTCCCGCTCGACGCGCTGTCACCCGACGAGCAACGCGCGATGAGCGCCGCCCTCGCCGGGCGCGACCTCCGGGATTTGTATCCCCTGGCCGACTCGCTGCGCATGGTGAAAGATGCCGACGAGCTCCGCCGCCTCCGCATGGCGATCGACATCACCCTCCTGGGTCACCGGGCCGGAATGCGGGCGGTCCGGCCCGGGATGTATGAGTACCAGCTCGAGGCCGTCATCGAAGCCACCTTCCGCGGCAACGGCGCCGACCGGGTCGGGTACCCGTCATTCGTGGGCAGCGGGCCGAATGGCCCCACACTCCATTACGACACCAATCGCCGCCAGATGCGGGCTGGGGAGCTCGTGGCCGTGGACGCCGGAGCGGAATGGGGGCAGTACACGGCGGACGTGACCCGCACCTTTCCCGTGAGCGGGCGCTTCACAGCGCGACAAAAAGCGCTCTACGATCTCGTGCTTGCCACCCAGCGGGCCGCCTTCGATTCGGTGCGGCCCGGCGTCCGGTGGCGCGATCTGAACCGGATCGCCCGCAACTACATGGAGGCCCATTCGGGAAAGCTGTGCGGGGAGCGCACCTGCGACGAGTACTTCGTGCACGGCCTGGGGCACTGGCTGGGGATGAACGTGCACGATCCCGGAGACGACGATGCGCCGTTCGCGCCGGGGATGGTGGTGACGATCGAACCCGGGATCTACCTGCCGGAGGAGAGCCTGGGGATCCGGATCGAAGACGACGTGCTCGTGACGGCGACCGGCGCGGAATGGCTGTCGGCGCAGCTGCCGCGCACCACGGACGCGATCGAGCGCCTTATGGCGCCCTAGGTGTAGTCTTTCTTGTTCTTGATCTCTTCGAGCAGATCCGCGGCTTCGCTCTTGTGCTTGTGATCGAGCACATCAGAGATGGGGAGTTCTTGGACCAACTTGAGCTGCTCCCGCGCCTTGTCGTACTTCTTGACGTCCACGTACACCTCCGCCAGCTCGAGGTGATGGTAGATGTTCTCGGGCTTGAGGGCGACGGCCCGCTTCATGTACCTCTCGGCGTCGGTCCAGTTGGCCTTGCTCATGAAATCGGCCCCGAACAGCGTCTTGGCGAAAAAGCGCGTCATCCCCGACAGGCGCTTGATCTCCGCGTGCCAGGCGCCGAGGACGTGGAAGGCGGGGTCGTTGGTCGAATCGAGCTCGGTGGCCATGAGCGCTTCGTCGTAGATGGTCTTGGCGAAGCGGACGCGCTCCTTGCCCCCCTTGGTACGGGACAGGCGCCCGATCGCCTGCGCCAGGGTGGAATGTCCCCATGCGCCCTTCGGGTTGGTGCTGACCGCCTCCTCCGCCCATACGCGGGCCTGCACGTACATGCTGTCGCGGCGTTTCTTGAGCGCGTCTTCGTCGCTGTCGATCTGTTTCGCGACGTTCATGATCGAGCGCGCCGCCTTCCAATTGGCATCGTAGTTCGTCGGGTCGAGCGCCAGCGCCGCGCGGAAGCGCGTCAGCGCCGAATCGGGCTGGAGCGCGGTCTCGAGGCTGTCCCCGGCGTGGATTTCGGCCAGGACCGCCGGCGATGCCGGCTTGGCGACCTCGACCGGCGCGTGCCGGCTCGGCGACCGACGAATCCTGCGCCGTGAGCGGATGCGACGCGAGCGACAACGCCAGGACGGTGATCAGACAGCGCATGCGGGACTCCGTGTGGGGGCTGATCGCTAATGTTCGTCTCGCCGCTCATCGAGCGCAAGCGCGATGGCGCCGCGCTCACCGCCCGAAGAGTGGTCGGCCCTGATCGCTGAATACACCGCGGACCGGGTTCCGGACTACCAGATGGCCGCGCTGCTGATGGCGATCGTGTTCCGCGGCCTCGAGCGCCAGGAGCTCGCGGCCCTCACCGACGCGATGATCGCCTCCGGGCAGCGGCTTTCGTTCGACCGGTGGGCCACGCCGCGCGTGGACAAGCACTCGACCGGCGGGGTGGGGGACAAGGTGTCGCTCGTGCTCGCGCCGCTCGTGGCGGCGTGCGGCGTCGCCATCCCGATGACGGCGGGTCGTGGCCTGGGTCATACCGGCGGCACGCTCGATAAGCTCGAAGCGATTCCCGGGTTTCGAACCGGCCTGTCGCTGGCGGAAGCGAAGGCCCAGGTGCTCCGCATCGGATGCGCGCTGATCGGCCAGACCCCGGAGCTCGCGCCGGCGGACCGGCGGCTGTACGCCCTGCGGGACGTGACCGGCACGGTGGAGGCGATTCCCCTCATCGCCGCGAGCATCATGTCGAAGAAGCTGGCCGAGGGGCTGAACGCGCTGGTGCTCGACGTCAAACATGGGACGGGAGCGTTCCTTCCGTCGCTCGAGCAGGGCCTCGATCTGGCCCGCACCATGATCGCCCTGGGCGAAGACCGGGGCTGCCCTACCACGGCGCTGCTCACGGCGATGGATCGGCCCCTCGGCCGCGCCTGCGGCAACGCGCTCGAAACCGAGGAAGCGATCCTGGCGCTGCACGGCGAGGGCCCCCCCGACCTGATGGAGGTCGTCTACGCGCTGGGCGTCGAGATGCTGCTCGCCGCCGGCGTCGAGCGAGCCACCACCAAGGCGCGCAAGCGCCTCGAGAACACGCTTGGGTCTGGTCTCGCCGCCGAAAAATTCGAGCAGATCATCGAAGCCCAGGGCGGGAACCCCCGCGTGCTCGACGATCCGGGTGTGTTGCCCCAGGCGCTGGTGGTGGAGGTCTACACCGCGCCGCGCACCGGCGTCGTCGCCCAGGTGGAGCCGCGTACCATCGGCCGCGCCATCGTGGCGATGGGCGGGGGGAGGTCCAAGGTTGACGACACGATCGACCCCACCGTCGGGTTCGTCATCTCGGTGAAGCCGGGGGACAAGGTGCTGGCGGGAGAGCCGATCGCGTCGATCTACGCCCGGGACGCGGGCGGCGCGCAGCTCGGGAGCAACGCGCTGGCGGAGGCGATCGTCGTCGCGGACCGTCTCGTCGATCCGCCGCTGCCGCTCATTTCCCATCGGGTGACCAAGGCGGGGGTCGAGGAGCTGACCGCTTACGCGGCCGCCGCGCGTGGTCCGCAAGGCGGGGTCCCGGGACTGAACGTGGTGCGGATGGTTCGCCTGCTTCGATGGAGCATGCGGGGACCAGCCTGTCCTGGACGAGGGAATCACATTGCGGTCTAGTTAATAGTTGAGCGCCACGAACGCCACGACTACACGACAGCGAGGCACCACAAGGAAGGGAACAGGTCATGCTGATTATTCACGTACACATTGTCGTGAAGCCCGATGGCATTGAGGCGTTCAAGCAAGCGACGATCGAGAATGCGCGGAATAGTCGTAAGGAGCCGGGCATCGCGCGCTTCGATGTCATTCAGCAGCACGATGACCCCACGCGGTTTGTGCTCGTCGAGGTGTATCGGAGCGTGGAAGCCACCGTGGCCCACAAGGAGACCGCCCATTACGCCGCGTGGCGCGAGCGCGCGGAACCGCTGATGGCCGCGCCACGGACGCGCGTGCAGTACACCGATGTCTCTGTTTGAATTTTCCACCGCGGCGCGCATCATTTTCGGCGAAGGCACCGTGCAGCAGGTGGCACCTGCGGCCACCCAGTGGGGACGCAGGGTGCTGGTGGTCACCGGATCCGCTCCCGCGTTCGGGAACCGGCTCCGGGCGGACCTGGAGGCTGCAGGCGCTCTGACGTTCGCGTTCGCCGTCTCCGGTGAACCCACCGTCGAGCTGATCGCGCAGGGGGTTACAGGAGGCGCGCCAGGAACGGTGTGACGTGGTCATCGCCGTGGGAGGCGGCAGCGTCATCGACACGGGGAAAGCCATTGCCGGGCTCCTGACGAATGCCGGCGAGGTCATGGCATATCTGGAGGTGGTGGGCCAGGGCAAACCCCTGCTCAATCCTGCCGCGCCGTTCATCGCCGTTCCCACGACCGCGGGGACTGGGTCAGAGGTAACCCGCAACGCGGTGTTGGGTGTGCCGGTAGGGCCGAACGGAGTCAAGGTCAGTCTGCGCAGCCCCTTCCTTCTTCCGCGCCTCGCGGTCGTGGACCCGCAACTGACTCTCGGCCTGCCCTCGACCGTAACCGCGCGCACCGGCCTCGACGCGCTGACGCAGTTGATCGAGGCCTACGTGTCGATTCGCGCGAATCCTGTGACCGATGGATTCTGCGTCCAGGGCATCCAGCTGGTCGCGCGTTCGCTGCGTCGGGCGTTTCACCATGGCCAGCAGCCTGAACCGCGGCACGACATGGCGCTCGCGGCACTCTTGAGTGGGATGGCCCTCGCCAACGCCGGTCTCGGCGTCGTACACGGGTTCGCTGCTCCCGTGGGCGGTCGGTTCCGCGCGCCGCATGGCGCGATTTGCGCAGCCATTCTGCCCTACGGGATGGAAGTGAACCTCCGCGCCCTGCGTGACCGCGACCCGCAAAGCGTGGCGCTGCGCCGGTACGAGGAGGTCGGACGCATGCTCACGGGGCGGCCCGGTGCGACTGCCGAAGACGGGATTTCCTGGGCGCGGGACATTTGCGCGGAATTTGAAATCCCGCCTCTTGCCGTCTATGGGGTCAGTGAGCAGGACGTTGCCGTGTTGGTCGAGGAGAGTGCGAGGACCAGCAGCATGAAGGGCAACCCTTTGGTGCTCACGCCGGACGAATTGCGCGACGTCCTGCTGCGGTCGATCAAGGGTCGTCATGAGTCGGTCGGGCTTTTGTCGTCCTAGAGGAAGAACCTCGCGATCCGTTAGCCAGGAGGCACATTGGAGCCTATCTCTCAGGTTACCCGGCAGACCTTCATCGCGCTGAATGCGTTGCGCGCCATTCCGGCGCTCCTCATTGTGGTGCACGGTACAGCGCGCATCGCGAGCGGCGGTGTCCCTGGATTCGGCACGTACCTCAGCTCACAACACATCCCCTTCGGCGGCGCCGTCGCCTGGACCCTCTCTGTGGTCGAGGTGCTGGGCGGCCTGAGCTTGGCGGCGGGGTTCTTGGTCATCCCGCTCTGTGTCTGGTTCGCGGTCGAACTCCTTACCGGCATCATCCTGGTGCATGCGCCGGAAGGCTGGTTTGTGGTGGGTGGCGGGCGCAACGGCATGGAGTACTCAGTGCTGCTGGTATCGTGCTTTGTGATCAACGCACTCTTGGCTCCCTTTGTCAGTCGAGCGCGTGAACCGAAGTCACATGTTGCGGCCCGTTCGTTAGACAGCACCAACGAATCCGTTCAATAGCGAATCCCCATGTTCTTTCTCACATTCGAAACGCGTCCGAAGCCTTCGCACCCAGCATACGATGAGGTGGGTGGAGCACTCGCCGCCGTCTTTGTGAACGAAGTGGTTCAGGGCGCGGCTGAAGCCGCTGCACGTGAATTCATGGACGAGGCTGGGTGGGATGTCGGGGAACTCGACAAAGCGTACGCCGTCGAACTCGACGCATTTCCTCAGGGTCATCGCAGTCGGGCGCGATTCGAGCAGGCATTGAAGGATGGGATTGCCGTCACTTACCACGCATGGCCTGCGGGTGCTGCAGGCATTGACGATTTGGCGGAGGATGACGGTGCTGCCTGATATCAACCTTGAAGTGCAACACTCGACCGCCCTCGACCGCTAGACGTCCAGATTCCTCACGAACTTCGCGTTCTCCTCGATAAACTTCCGCCGCGGCTCGACCTCATCGCCCATCAAGGTCTCGAACAGCTCTGAGGCCTCGACCGCGTCCTCCATGGTCACCTTGAGCAGTGTGCGCTTGGCCGGGTCCATGGTCGTGTCGCGCAGCTGATCGGGGTTCATTTCGCCCAGCCCCTTGTAGCGCTGGACCATGACGTTCCCGTGCGTCTCCGCTCCGTTCGAGAACCGCTTCACGTACCCGTCCCGCTCCTTCTCGTCGAAGGCGTAGTACTCCTCCTTGCCCTTCGCGATGCGGTACAGCGGCGGCTGGGCGATGTAGATGTAGCCCGCGTCGATCAGCTGCTTCATTTCTTTGTAGAAGAACGTCAGCAGCAGCGTTCGGATGTGGGCTCCGTCCACGTCGGCATCCGTCATGATGATGATCTTGTGGTAGCGCGCCTCGTCCACCTTGAACTCCTCACCCACGCTCGTGCCGATCGCCGTGATGATTGCCCGGATCTCCTCGTTCGAGAGGATCTTGTCGATCCGCGCCTTCTGCACGTTGAGGATCTTGCCGCGCAGCGGCAGGATCGCCTGGAACATGCGGTCGCGACCCATCTTGGCGGACCCGCCCGCCGAGTCACCTTCGACCAGGTATACCTCGCACAGCGCCGGGTCCGAGAGCGAGCAATCGGCCAGCTTGCCCGGGAGCATGCCGCCGTCGAGCCCGCTCTTTTTCCGGACCAGCTCCCGCGCCTTGCGGGCGGCTTCGCGCGCGCGGGCCGCGCTCACGGCCTTGGCGATGATGGTGCGGGCGACGCTCGGGTTCTTGTCGAGGAAATCGCCGAGCGCGTCGTTCACCACGGTCTTCACGATGCCTTCGACTTCGGAGTTGCCGAGCTTGGTCTTGGTCTGCCCTTCGAACTGCGGCTCTTTCACCTTCACGTGCAGCACGGCCGTCAGGCCCTCCCGGATGTCGTCGCCGGTGAGGGTGAAGTCCTCTTTCTTGAGGGTGCCGTCCTTTTTTGCCCACTCGTTGATGGTGCGCGTCAACGCCGCCTTGAAGCCGGTGAGGTGGGTGCCGCCCTCGTGCGTGTTGATGTTGTTGACGAACGAGAAGGTGTTCTCGTTGTAGCCCTCGTCGTACTGAATGGCGCCCTCGACTTCGACGCCTTCCTTGGTGGCCTCGAACACGATCGGCTTGGCGTGCAGCGGCTTCCGGCTCCCGAGCAGATACTTCACGAACTCGGCGAGGCCCCCCTTATAGAAGAACGTCTCGTCCTTCAGCTGCCCCTTGCGCTCGTCCTTGAGTGTGATGGTGAGCGCCTTGTTCAGGAACGCGAGCTCCCGCAGCCGGTTGGCGAGGGTGGCGTAGTCGAAGCGCGTCTCCGTGAAGATCGACGTATCGGGCTTGAACCAGATCGTCGTCCCGGTGCCCTTGGCCTTTCCGATCACCTCGAGTTTCTTGGTGGTGTCGCCCTGTTTGAACGCCATGTGGTGGCGCTTGCCGTCCCGGTCGACCCACACCTCCAGCTTTTCAGAGAGCGCATTCACCACCGACACACCTACGCCGTGCAGACCGCCCGAGACCTTGTACGTGCTCTTGTCGAACTTGCCGCCGGCGTGGAGCATCGTCAGCGCCACTTCGACGCCCGGCTTCTTTTCCGTCTTGTGGATGTCCACCGGAATCCCGCGCCCGTTGTCCACGACGGTGATGGCGTTGTCGGGGTGGATCGTGACGTCGATCCGCGTGCAGGCGCCCGCCAGCGCCTCGTCCACCGAGTTGTCGACGACTTCGTAGACGAGGTGGTGAAGGCCCCGGCCGGAGACCGATCCGATGTACATCGCCGGACGTCTCCGCACCGCCTCCAGACCCTTGAGGACCTGGATCGAATCGGCCTGGTAGTCGCCGTTATCCTTGGGCTTCGGTGCAACGGGCTTCGATTTTGCCATTAGACCTTCACTGTGCGAGAAGCCAGCGTATGGTGCGGATGCGGCCGGGCCCGCGACCGGCGTTGACGCGGGCCATGATCTCTGGTGTCATCAGCTGCAGCTCGTTCATCCAGGCACTCGTGGCTACGCGGACGAACAGCGTCCCGTCGAGCGCCACGCTCTCGGGGTGAGTGACCGCCGCGATTTGCGGCCCCACCAGTGCGGTCCATTCTGGGATGACTTGTGCCTGCTTGAGGCGCGGCGCGAGCCCGGAACGGGCGAGATAGCGCTGCAGCACGTCACCGATCGCCATCGGCTTGCCGGGTGGCCTTTTGTTCACCCCGGAGATCCCCCGACAAAAGAAGCGCCACGGGGTGTCCCGTAGCGCGCGACAACCCCCCATAAGATACACTGAAGTCATTGTCAGGTCAAGACTTACTAAGTCTAGCGTCCCTCGAACTTTGGCGCCCGTTTTTCGAGAAAAGCGGTGAGCCCCTCTTTCATATCCCGGGTCGCCGCCAGCAGGCCAAAGTGGTTGGCTTCGAGCAGCAGGCCTTCGTCGAGCGTCATGTCGAGGCCCCGCTCGACCGCCTCCAGCGCCAGCTGCACGGCGAGCGGTCCCATCTGCAGGATGCCTCGCAGCATCCGCTCCGCTTCGGCCTGTAACGCGCCGGCCGGGACGACCTTGTTCACGAGGCCAATCCGGTAGGCCTCGGCCGCGTCGATGATCTCGGCGCTGAGAATCAGGTGGAGGGCAACGCCTTTCCCAACCAGGCGCGGGAGCCGTTGGGTACCGCCGTACCCCGGCGCGATGCCGAGCTTCACCTCGGGCTGCCCGAACTTGGCGGTCTCACTGGCCACCCGCAGGTGGCAGGCGAGCGCCAGCTCGCAGCCGCCCCCCAGCGCGAACCCGTTCACGGCGGCGACGACCGGCTTCCCGCACGTTTCGAGCTGCCGCAGCACGGCCTGTCCCCGCAGCGCCCGGGCCTTTCCTTCAAACGGACTTTGTTGGGCGAGCTCCGCGATATCGGCGCCGGCCGCGAACGCCTTCGAGCCGGCCCCCGTGACGATCGCTCCGCGGATCGCCTGCTCGTTGGCGATGCGCTCCGCGGCGAGGGACAGCTCGCTGATCACCAGGTCGTTGAGCGCGTTCAGCTTCTCGGGGCGGTTGATCGTGACGAACGCGATCCCGTCGCGGAGGTCGAAGAGGAGCGTCTGGTAGGTCATCTACAGAATGGTAACCGACGGGGTGTCAGGTGTCAGGTGTCGGGTGTCAGAGGTGCGAGTGTCAGGTGACACCTGACATCGTGCCTCTGACACCTGACACCTGACACCTGACACCGCATTAGTTTTTCGCCCATGCCCGTCCAAGCGATCTCCTGGACGCCCCTCCGGCGCCGTCCGCATCCTCGACCAGCGTGCCCTCCCCGAAGCCCGCGTCGAGCGAGACTTGGAGACCGTGGACGACGTGGCCGATGGCCATCCGGACGCTGCAGGTGCGTGGGGCACCGCTCATCGGGATCGCGGCGGCGATGGGGCTCGTGGCCGCGCTGCGTCCGCACCGGCAGGAGCGCCGCGAGGTCTTCCTGGCGCGGCTGGCTGAGGTGGCCGGCCTGCTCGGGGCGACTCGACCCACGGCGGTGAACCTCGGCTGGGCGCTCGAGCGCATGAGCCGGGCGGCCCGTGAGGCTCCCGGTGACGGCGGCGCCATCTGGGACCGCCTCGCCTCGGAGGCGGCGGCGATACTGGACGAAGACCGCGCCATGTGCCGGCGGATCGGCGAAGCGGGCCTGCCATTCATTCCCGATAACACCAGCGTGCTGACGCACTGCAATGCGGGGGCGCTGGCCACCGGGGGGATCGGCACGGCGCTCGCGCCCGTCTACCTCGCGCACGAAGCCGGCCGCCGAGTGCACGTGTACGTCGACGAGACCCGGCCGCTGCTTCAGGGGGCGCGCCTCACCGCGTGGGAGCTGACGGAGGCCGGGGTGCCCTGTACCGTGCTCGCCGACGCAGCGGCCGGCGCGCTGTTGCGGGCAAAGGAAGTGGACGTCATCCTTGTGGGCGCCGACCGGATCGCCGCCAACGGCGATTTCGCCAACAAGATCGGCACGTACGCGCTCGCCGTCCTCGCCCTTCATCATGAGGTGCCGTTCTATTGTGCCGCGCCTTCATCCACGATCGATCCCGCTGTTGCCACCGGTGAGGGTATCCCGATCGAGCAACGTGCCCCGGAAGAAGTGACCGCGTTCGCCGGCCGTCGCATCGCTCCCCCCGCAGCCGGGGTGCTGAATCCGGCGTTCGACGTCACGCCGGCGCGCTACGTGCGCGCCTTCATTACCGACCGCGGTGTGGTCCAGCCGCCCTTCGGAGCGAACTCATGAGCGCCGTCCTGGCCATCGATTCCGGCACGACCGGCGCGCGGGCGCTGGTCTTCGCCGCCGACGGTCGCGTACTCGGGCGCGGCTACCGCGAGATCACGCAGTACTTCCCGAAGCCCGGGGAGGTGGAGCACGATCCCGAGGAAACGTTCCGCGTGGTGCTCGAGGCCGCGCGTGAAGCGATGGCGCAGGCGAAGGTGACGCCCGTGGCGCTCGGGATCACCAACCAGCGCGAAACGGTGTGCGTCTGGGAGCGGAAGACCGGCCGGCCGCTGCACCGGGCGATCGTGTGGCAGGACCGGCGCACCGAGCCGCGCACCCGCCAGCTCACCCGCCAGGGCAAGGCGGCGATGGTCCGCAAGCGCACCGGGCTGGTCCTCGACCCCTACTTCTCCGCGACGAAGATCGAGTGGCTGCTGAAGAACGTGCCGGGCTTGAAGCGGCGCGTCGCGGCGGGCGAGGCGGTGTTCGGCACGATCGACACGCTGGCTGCTGTTCCGCCTCACCAACGGGGCGAGCTTCGCGACCGATCACACCAACGCGTCGCGCACGATGCTGTACGACATCGGCAAGCGCGCCTGGGACGACGAGCTGCTCAAGCTGTTCGGCGTGCGCCGCGAATCCTTGCCGGAGATCCGCAACTCGAGCGGGATGTTCGGCGTCTGCGCGGCCGAGCACCTGGGGGTGGAGATCCCCGTGACCGGCATCGCGGGGGACCAGCAGGCGGCGTTGTTCGGGCAGGGCTGCGTGAAGCCGGGGCAGGCGAAGAACACGTACGGGACCGGCGCATTTCTGCTCCTCAATACCGGCAAGCGGCGACCCACCTCGACCCATGGTCTGCTCACCACCATCGGGTGCGGCCCCAAGGGCGAGCCGGTGTACGCGCTCGAAGGCAGCGTGTTCATCGCCGGCGCCGCCATCCAATGGCTGCGGGATGGCTTGAAGATGATCGCCCGCGCCGCCGAGACCGAAGCACTGGCGGCGAGGTCCCGGACACGGGCGGCGTGTACTTCGTGCCCGCCTTCGTGGGGCTCGGGGCGCCGCACTGGTCGCCCAATGCGCGCGGCACCATCGTCGGACTCACGCGCGGCACGACGCGCGCGCACATCGCCCGCGCGGCGCTCGAGGCGATGGCGTTCAGCACCAAGGAATTGCTCGACGCGATGATCGCCGACTCGAAGCTGCGGCTGCGTGCCCTGCAGGTGGACGGTGGTGTGTCCGCCAACGACCTGCTCATGCAATTCCAGGCCGACCTGCTCGGCGTACCGGTGGCCCGCCCCGACGTGCTGGAGGTCACGGTCCTGGGAGCCGCGGCGCTGGCAGGATTGGGTGTGGGGGTGTGGAAGGGGACGGAGGAGTTCCTGCAGGGTCGCACCTTCACGCACTTCAAGCCCGGGAAGGCCAAGGCGTCCGTGCGGGCGCGCGAGGCGGAATGGCGGCGCGCGGTGGACACGGCGTTGCACTGGGCAACGTTGGGAGCGCGAAAACGACGCTAAAATCAGGGCTCCCGACAGGCAACATACTCCCGAAACGGATGTATCATTCAGAACTATGAAAACCACCGCCGGTACCAAATTCGTCATCGGAGCCGTGCTGATCGTCGGGTCGGTCGGCTACCTGATGGCCTCAGGGATCAAGCAGACAGGGCAGTACTTCCTTACGCCCACCGAGCTGTCGCGCAAGGTCGCGGGCGACCCCTCGTTCATGAACGTGGGCATGAAGGTGGGCGCGCACGTGGTGCGCGGGACGGTGACCAAGGACGTCGCGACCCAGACGCTCCGCTTCCACATCAGTGACGGTGCCGCCACCTATCCGGTGACGTTCCACGGGCTGCCGCCCGACACCTTCACTGACTCGGTGGAGGTCGTGGTGGAAGGTCGCCTCAAGTCCGATGGCGTCATCTACGCGACCAACGTGCTCGCCAAGTGCGGCTCGCGCTACGAAGCGGTTCCTAAAGCCTAGATGACGCTGCTCGGCAACCTCTCCCTCTGGATCGCGTTTCTCATCGGGATTTGGGGGGCGCTGGTCGGCTTCATAGGCGGTTTACGCGATCGGGCCGATCTCCAGCGCAGTGCCCAGAACGCCGTCTACGCCATGTTCGGCGCGCTGGCGGTGGCGGTGTTCTCCCTCGAGTGGGCCCTGTTCCACCACGACTTCAACGTCGAGTACGTCGCCGCCTACACCAGCCGCAACCTTCCGGTCTTCTATACGTGGTCGGCGCTGTATGCCGGGCAGAAGGGCAGTCTGCTGTTCTGGGCGACGGTCCTGTCGATGTTCGGCTCCCTGGCGCTGCTGTTCACGTCGCGGCGTCACCGGGTGCTACCTGCCGTACGTCGCCGCGATCGTGTGCGTCGTCGCGACGTTCTTCGTGAGCGTGATGTTGTTCGCGGCCAATCCGTTCTCGCGGCTGCCGTACACCCCCATGGACGGAACCGGGCTCAATCCGCAGCTCCAGAATCCCGGCATGGTGTTCCACCCGCCGATGCTGTACCTGGGCTACATCGCGATGACGATCCCGTTCGCGTTCGCGATCGCGGCCCTCATCTCGAAGCGGCTGGACACCGACTGGCTCACCGCGATCCGGAAGTGGACGCTGCTCTCGTGGCTGTTCCTCTCGGTCGGGTTGCTGCTCGGCATGTGGTGGGCGTACGTCGAGCTGGGTTGGGGCGGCTACTGGGCCTGGGACCCGGTGGAAAACGCCGCGCTCCTCCCCTGGCTCACGATGACCGCGTTCCTGCATTCCGTGATGATTCAAGAGAAGCGCGGCATGCTCAAGAAGTGGAACCTGGCGCTGGTGATCGGCTCGTTCCTCCTGTCGATCATGGGAACCTTCATCACGCGCTCGGGCGTGATCTCGAGCGTCCACTCGTTCACCGAGTCGCCGGTCGGCTACTACTTCGCCGCGTTCCTGATCGTCGCCACGGCGGCGAGCGTCACCCTGTACGTCCGGCGCCTCCCGCTGCTCGACGCCGAGGCGCGGCTCGAATCGATGGTGAGCCGCGAGGCCACCTTCCTCTTCAATAATCTGTTGTTCGTCGGCATCGCCTTCTCGGTTCTCTGGGGGACGCTGTTCCCGATCCTGTCGGAGTGGTTGAAGGGGACCAAGATCACGGTCGGGCCGCCGTTCTTCAATCAGGTGAACATCCCGCTCGGTCTCGCGCTGCTGGCGCTCACCGGCGTCGGCCCGCTGATCGCGTGGCGCCGGGCCTCGGTGGAGAACCTGAAGCGTCAATTCGCGGTCCCGGTGACCGTGGGTCTCGTGACCGGACTGGCGCTCTTGATCGGGGGAATGCGGGACGTCGGTCCCCTCATCGCGATGACGCTGGGCGGGTTCGTGCTCGGCACGGTGGTCCAGGAGTTCACGCGTGGGACGCGCGCGCGCCATCGGCAATACTCGGAAGGGTACCTGCTCGCGTTGGCGCGTCTCGTGGGACGCAATCGGCGCCGCTACGGCGGCTACGTCGTGCACCTGGGGATGGTGGTGCTGTTCTGTGCCTTTGCTGGGATGGCGTTCAAGACCGAGACCGAAGCGACGCTGCGCACCGGTGAGTCGGCGACGCTCAAGAGTCCCTACGGATGGACCTACTCATTCACGCACCTCGGTATCTCGCAGTACGACCAGCTGAATCGCCAGGTCACGGCCGCGTCGATCGAGATCAAGCGCGACGGCAAACGCATCGGGCTCCTGACCACCGAGAAGCGCCAGCATGTGGATGCGCTTGGCCGCAACACGTTCCAACCGTCCACCGAAGTCGGCATCCACAGCGACGCGCGCGAGGACATCTACATCGTGCTGGGCGGCGTGGTGGACGGGACGGAGCAGGCGGTGCTGCGGTTCACGATCAATCCGCTGGTCTGGTGGGTGTGGTACGGCGGCATCCTCCTGGTGGTCGGCGGCCTGATCGTCATGTGGCCCGGCGGCGGCGTGCCGGCAGCCAAGCGGACGCAGGCGGGGTACGCGGTGAAGTTGGTGGCGGAGACTTGAAGGCGGGAGCGGGAAGGCGGGAGGGCGGGAAGGCGGTAAGGTTGATGCGCGGGTGCATTACCCTTGCCGCGGGACTGCTTTTGCTTCCCGCCCTCCCGGCTTCCCGCCTTCCCGCCCAGACTCCCGATTCCCTCCACAACTCCGGCAAGCTCTGGGATCCGGCTCGCGCCGGCCGGCCGCTCCCGCCTGTCACCGCGCGGGACAACGCCGAGGCGACGCAGGCGATCGAGAAGAAGCTGCGCTGCACCTGCGGGTGCAGTCTCGACGTGTATACCTGCCGCACCACCGACTTCACGTGCACGACCAGCCCCGAGATGCACCAGCGGGTGCTCGCGCTCGAGGATCAAGGCAAGAGCGCGCAGGAGATCCTCGACGCGTTCGTGAGTGAAAACGGGCTTTCCATTCTCATGGCGCCCCCGAAGAAAGGGTTCAATCTCGCGGGCTATTTCACGCCCGGGGTGCTGATCCTCGTGGCGGCGGCGCTGCTCTTCATGGTGTTGCGGCGCTGGACGCGCAGCGCCACGCCGGCGCCCGTTGGGATCAGCGCCCCCCCGGTCGTCGCCTCTCCCGAAGAGCTCGAGCGGCTGAACCGCGAGCTCCGCCAGTACCCGGACTGAAGCGGTGTTGATTGAATTCGTCGTCGGCGTGCTGTTCGCCGCCGCGACCGTATGGTTCGTGCTCCTGCCGATTTTCCGGCCGGGGCTCGAGTCCCAGGGCGTCGCGCCGGGGTTTGCGCTCGAGGACGAAGGCGACGATCCCGACGATGATTTCTCAAAACGCGCGGTTGCAGTGCGCGCGTTGCGCGAAATCGAGTTCGATCGCGCTACCGGGAAGCTCTCGGACTCGGACTACGATGGGCTGAAAGCGAAGTACACGGAGGAGGCGCTCGCGGCGTCGCGCGCCGAGGAGGCCCGTGTTGCGACATCCCCCCGTCACCCGTCACCCGTCTCCCGTCCCGTCTGTCCGACACACGGTCCCCGTCCCGAGCCCGACGCCGTCTTCTGTTCCGACTGCGGCCGGCGGCTGGGGACGGCGCCAGGTTATTGCATTCACTGTGGCGCCCCGCTCGAGCGCGAGGCTCGCTACTGCAACGGGTGCGGGACGCGCGTCGCGGCGTAACCCCTCGCAAACGCCGGCGCCGTCGTAGGTCCCGAATCTGTGTGCCGTGTGACCTTGATTTTCCCGCCCGGATTTCCTATCAGTGTGCCCTTGTTCCCCCTTGAGGAGACGCGTGTGAAATCGCTTGCCCTGAAGATCCTGGTTGCGTTCCTGGCCCTCGCCGTCGTCACCACGGCGGCGGATGCACAGCGGCGCGGCGGGCGCAGGGGTCGAGGGGGTGGGGCGGCCGCGCGCCCTGAGATCGGCGGGCACGCGGGCTACAACTTCGATGCGGAGGTCGCCTTCGCCGGCGCGCAGCTGGCGATTCCCGTCGCCAAGAAGGTCGACTTCTATCCTTCCTTCGACTGGTACTTCACCGACCAGACGCTCTGGATGCTGAACTTCGATGCGCGCCTGCGGCCGCAAGTGGCGAATCGCAACGGCTACATCGGGGGCGGCATCAACCTCACGCACCAGACCGAGACGGACACGAATGTGAACCTGTTCGCGGGCGTCGAGGGACGGCGCGGGAACCTGCGGCCCTACGCGGAAGCGCGGCTGATCTTCGGCAACGGCACGACGTTCCAGATCCAGGGCGGACTGAGCGTCCCGCTCTAGAACTCGAACGTTTCCATCTTCCGCAACCCCACGCGGAGCGGGACCACCGTCGCCAGCGCGCAAAACCCGGCGGCGACGGCAAACCAGAAGATCATTCCGGAGTCGACCCCCACCGGCACCCGCTGGTACACGGCCCGGACGTACACATACACGGCCTGCCACAGCGCGAAGATGACGGCGCCGAGCAGCGCCACCGTGGCCATCATGTACACCAGCCCGCCGAACGACGTCGGAATCTGCGCCGCGTTCTCCGTTTCGAACTGCGGGTACAGCGCGCCGAACCCCAGCGCCATCGCCGCGATCGCGAACGTGAGGCCGCAGATCGTCACCAGCCCCAGGACCATCATGAACGGCCCGACCCGCAGCAGCACGTTGGTGAGGCCGGTGAGCAGCAGGGCGAGCACGAGCAGGGGGAGCGTGCCGACCCAGTACTTGGACCACAAGAGCGCGCGCAGATCGAGCGGGCTCGAGCGCAACAGCCACATGTGCCGGCCCTCGAGTGACACGGCCGGGAAAATGAACCGCGCGGCGATCGACGCCAGCACGAACCCCGCCAGGCCGAGGTTCAAGAACGACACCAGCGTCACGTAGAAGAACCCCACCTCCTCGCCCCGGTGCAGCGGCAGCGCCTTGATGTTGAAGAGGTACACGACCACCAGCACCGCCAACAGGATCAACTGGCTCCACTGGCTTGCATCGCGGAAGAACAGCTTGATGTCTTTGAGCACGAACTCCCGCTTGGCCACCGGCAGAGATTTGAGCAGCGTTCCGACGGTCCAGCTCCACATGCCGCCCCGCACGAACCGCTCCGCCCCTTCCTGTGCCTTGGTGAATCCGGTGGCGAACAGCTCGCGATGCAGCCAGGCGCCGAGGGTCACGAACGCCGCCGCCGTCGTCCACAGCAGCACGAGGGGCAGGGGATCGGGACGCCCCAACAGGAAGCTCATGATCGCGTTGGTGGTCCACTCGCTCGGCAGGAACGGCGAGGTCGGCGTGCGCAGCACCGTGATGAAGTCCAGCAGGTTGCGGAACCCTTCCGGTGACGCGAGGCGCTCGGGACGGATGATCCGGAACAGCAGGATCACCCCGCCGGCCGCGAAGATGGCGACGAGCGACAGCAGATCGCGGGTGCGGCGGGCGGGGAACAGGTTCACGAGCACGAGCGTGAGTGCCGAGCCGATCACCGCGGGCACCACCAGCATGGGGACGAACGCCAGCACCGCGAACGGCACGAACCACACGCCGCCGCGATAGATCACGCCGTACGCCGCGAGGATCGGTACGGCCATCAACCCCACCATCCACGAGGAGTGCACCAGCGTCTCGGTGAGCTTCCCGAGATAGAGCCGGAGCCAGTCCACCGGCGCCGAGATGAGCAGGTCGAGATCTTTGGCGAGAAAGAAGCTCGACAGGGCCGTGATCACGTTCGAGAGCACGAGGATCGAGATGAACGAGAGGAACACCAGGCCGAGCAGCTTGCCGGCGAGCAGCGGGCCCAGCTCCTCGACGCCGCGGAAATACTTGAGGATGCGGTACAGCACGCCGAATACGGCGATCCAGAAGACGCAGCCCACCGTCACGAGAATGATGAGCTTGCCGCGGCCGCCGCGGGCCCGCTCCTCGCGCACGCGTTGCAGGATCGTGCGCCACTTGGGCTGGAGGACGTTCAGGATCGACGGCTGTTTCATGGATTCCCGCCCAGTACTTCGATCAGATCGCGGACATGGGCGCCGCCGGTGAGTTTCAGGAACAGGTCTTCCAGGCTCGCATCCCCGGCGCGATTCTGCTGGCGGATTTCGGCGACGGTGCCGTTCGCCACGATCTTGCCGTGCTGGACGATCGCCACCCGGTCGCACATCGCCTCGGCCACCTCGAGGGTGTGCGTGCTCATCACGACCGTCCCGCCCTTCTCGACGAACTGGCGGAAGATGTCCTTCAGCAGGCGCGCGGCCTTGGGGTCGAGTCCCACCATCGGCTCGTCCACCACGATGCACGCCGGCCGGTGAATCAGGGCGCTCGAGATGATGAGCTTCTGGCGCATGCCGTGGCTGTACGCTTCGACCAGCTCGTCCTTCCAGCTCATCAGCTCGAACACCTCGAGCAGCTCGTTCATGCGCCGCTCGACGCCCGGGCCGTCCTGTCCGTACAGCCCGGCGACAAAGCGCAGAAATTCCGCGCCGGTCAGCTTGTCGTATACGAACGGCCGATCGGGGATGAAGCCGAGCTGTTGCTTGGCCGCAATCGGGTTTGCGTGCACGTCGTCCTCCCCGATCCACACGCGCCCGCCGTTCGGCCGCAGGATTCCGGCCATCATCCGCAGGGTCGTGGTCTTGCCGGCTCCGTTGGGTCCCAACAAGCCCGAACAGCTCACCCTTGCGGATCTCGAGGGAGATGTCGTCGACCGCCACGAAGCTGCCGTACAACTTGGTGAGTTGCTCGAGCCGGATCATAACCCCTCGACCTTCAGGCGTCCGAGATAGCGAATCAACTGGACGTGCCGCGCCAGACTACCGACCGCGAATCGGAGATGGGCCGCATCCGCGGGGAACTGGTCGAGCAGCGGATCCACCGCCACCCACCGTCCCAGGTACACTTCGGGCCACGCGTGATAGTAGAAGCGCCCGCCCGATTCCAAGAGCCCCGCGACCGACCGCGCGGGCAGGCCCGCCGCCCGCGCCAGCGCGACGTACAGGACGGTAAACTCGTTGCAGTCGCCGCGGCGCTGCCGCAGCACGCGGATCGCGTTCGGCATCCCCACGCCGGCCGCCTTGCGCACGTTCGCCGCCACCCAATGCGTCAGGCGTTCGGCCGCGCGCGCGGGATCGGTCTCGTCCCCCAGGATCTGGTGCGCCGCGGTGCGGATGGCGGGGTCGCCGCTCTGGATCAGGGGCTCCGGCTCGAGCCATGGCGCGAACCGCGGCTCGCGGGCCGGAAGCTGGAACGCCGCGACGAGCGCGGTCGTCGACTCCCGGCGCACGATCAGCGTGTCGCCGGAGAACTCCTGGCGGCCTCCCGCGAGCACCAGGCCCCGGAGGTCCGCCCCCGAGAGCACGGCCCGGTACTCGGCCCGCACCCGGGTGGGGAGCGCCGCGCCGGCCGCGAGCGCGGTTGTCGGGATCACGGCACCACGCCCAGGATCGGCGCTGGCGCGCACCAGTCGCGTGACATCGCGCCTGCCGGAAGTTCTGGTAGGCGATCTCCCACTCGGTGCGTTCCATGGTGAGGCCGACCGGGCCGGCCACCCGTACCACGTGGCCCTGTGCGTCGATCCACGTCGTCGTCGCCAGTCCCTCCGACTGCTCCTCGATTTGGAACGCCCGCACGGTGTCGTAATGCACGGGAGCCCACGCCATGGTGGTGGAGTCGAAGCCCGCGCTGTCGGGCACGATCAGGGTCGACTCGGCCACCACGGTCACGCGCACATCACGCAGGGCGAGCCGGACCGGATCGAACACGCTGGTCTCGACTTTCCGCCCTTCCTTGAAGGCGCCGCCGAACGCGAGGCGTAAGGGGAGCAGCGTCGTCAGCACGATCGGCTGGCGCAGCGTGAGGCGCGTCGTCTGGGAGTCGCCCGCATACGTGAGCGTCATCCGCAGCACGGAGTCGCCCTGGACTTGCCCACGCGCCACCAGGTGGCCTTCGTCGGCGTCGTAGACGACGTCGAGGGTCTGGAGGCGGAACGCGCGGTTCACGATGGCGCGGCTGCGCACCCGGGTGCGATGCAGCTTGCCCAGCACAGGGAACTCGAGCAGACGTATGTCGATCACGTCCAACAGCGTCCCCACGGTATCGATGGTGGTGGAGGCAAACCCCACCTGCTGCCCCGCTTGATCAAACCGGTAGTACACGGTGCCGGGGGGAACCGAGAGCGCCGCTTCGGCGAGCCGCTCGCCGGTGGTCCGGAAGAACTCGCGTTTCACGAGCCATGCAACCGACACGGCCCACGCGGTGAGGATCACCACCCCCCAACGCCGGCGGGTCACGACTGGGCGGCTCCGGCGATCCGGAGCGCCGCCTCGAACGCCTCGCGATCCTCCGGCGTCTCGACCACGATCCGGACGTCGGACGGGTAGGGCGCCTCTCCGATATGCGCCTTGAGCACCGCGGCCATGATCGAGGCCGCGTCTTCCAGGGCGAGGTTGCCCGCTCCGATCCCGATCGGGGGAACGGTGAGACGGTCGAACTCCCATTCCCGCGCCCGTTCGAGGGCCGAGAGCCACGCACGGGCGACCGCCTCGCGGGTCACGGGCTCGGTGTCGCTCTGGATCACGGCGTGGATGACGAACTCGGCCGGCAAGCCGCCGCCACCCGCGGTCACGACCGCCGCGCCGACGGCGAGTTCCTTCTGGAGGTGCAGCTGGTTGAGGAACTCCGCGCCGCCGATTGTCTCGAGGCGGCGAACCGCTGGGGTGGTGGGATCGAGGCGGGCGGTGGCGGGACGAACGATCGCGTCCGTCTCGAGGAACGCGAGGTCGTCCACCACCACCCGAATCACCGGCCGGCTGCCTCCCGAGAACGCCGATACATGCGGATGGCGTCATCCGGCCGCTTCAGGCGGTCGAGCACGATCCCCAGACCGTACATCGCGCGGGAATGCTGGGGTTCGAGCTCGATGGCACGCTCGTAGGCGGCGCGCGCCTCGCTGAGGTGGTCGAGGTGGTTCAACGACTCGCCCAGCTGGTACCAGCCGTCCGCGTACCCGGGCTGCAGCTCTACGGCACGCCGGATGTAGGTCACGCCTTCGTTCCAGAGACCGCGCCGCGACAACAGCACGCCGAGGGTCATGAGCGCGTCGATATGGCCGGGCTCGGCAAACAGCACACGCTCGAGATCACGCCGTGCGCCCGCGTAGCGGCCGCTGGCGGTGAGCACAGCCGCGCGCTCGAGCAGCAGCCGTGGGTCCTCGGGCGCAGCCGCGAGCGACACGTTGAGCAGCGCCAGGGCACCGTCTCGGTCACCGCGGGCAGCCGCCTCGTGGGCCGCCAAATGCGGCGCGAGTGCCGGCGGCGCGGGGCGGCGGAGGAGGGGGGCGCATCGGCGCGAGAAGGTCCGCGGGCGCGCCGGCGCGGCGTGCGAGGTCCACACTGCAACGGCGGGGGCAGTTGGGCCCGCCACACCTCGGCGGGCGTTGCGATCCCGCGGGCGGTGAGCGACTCCGCTTCTTCCATTAACTCCGCCGCCACCTGGGCCCGCTCGGCGGCCGACTGCCACCGGGGCTCGCGCTTGCGGATCATGGCGCCACCTCGCTCGCGAGCCACGACAGGTAGGAGTCGAGCCCGCGCTCCACGGGCAGCGCCAACAGCTCGGGTACTTCGTAGGGATGCAACTGTTGAATCGCGGCCACCAACGCCTCCCATCTCGACACGTCGGTCTTGAGCAGCACGACCACCTCGGTCTCTTCCTTCATCTCGCCTTCCCAACGGTACATCGAGCGGGCGCCGGGGAGCAGCGTGCCGCACGCGATGCAGCGGGCCTGGAGCAGCGCGCTCACCAGCTGGCGCGCATCCGCCTCGCTACTCAAGGTGGTCAACACCACCAGCGCGGAGCGCTCCATGGGGGAGGCTAACGTAGGGAAAGGATGGGAGATGGGCAAGAGAGGAGTTGACCTGGGAACCGTTAGCCGTCTAGGCTACGAGGCTATGTCCAGCGACACGCTCATCGTCCGCGGCGCCCGCGAGCACAACCTCAAGAACATCTCGGTCGAGATCCCCCGGCATACCCTCACCGTGATTACGGGTCTCTCCGGGTCGGGCAAATCCTCGCTGGCGTTCGACACGATCTATGCAGAAGGCCAGCGGCGCTACGTGGAGTCGTTGTCGGCGTACGCCCGGCAGTTCCTCGGGCTGATGGAGAAGCCCGACGTCGACGCGATCGAAGGTCTCTCCCCGGCGATTTCGATCGAGCAGAAGACCGCCGGCGCCAATCCGCGCTCCACCGTCGGCACGATCACCGAGGTCTACGACTACCTGCGGCTCCTGTGGGCGCGCCTCGGCACGCCGCACTGCCCCAACGACGGCTCCCCGATCGCGCGTCAGAGCGCCTCGCAGATCACCGATCTCGTGCTCGCATGGCCCGAGGGGACGAAGGTCGAGATCCTCGCGCCGCTGGTGCGCGGGCGTAAGGGCGAGTTCCGCGACGTGTTCGAGTCGGCCCGGAAGCGCGGCTTCGTGCGGGTCCGCGTGGACGGCGAGATCCACGATCTCTCGGCAGTCCCGAAGCTGAACCGTCGCCAGAATCACACGATCGCCGTCGTGGTGGACCGGCTCGTGATCCGGGCCTCGGATCGCAGCCGGTTGGCCGACTCGATCGAAACGGCGCTCAAGGCAGCGGACGGGGTCGTGGAGGTCGTACGTCCGGGGAAGACGACGATGTTCTCCGAGCGGTACGCCTGTCCCACCTGCGGGCTCTCACTTCCCGAGCTCGAGCCGCGGCAGTTCTCGTTCAACTCGCCGTTCGGAGCGTGTCCCACCTGCTCCGGACTTGGCACGCGGCGCGAGGTCGCCACCGACCTGGTGCTCGGCGACCCGAGCCTCTCGATTCTGGAAGGGGTGATTCTCCCCTGGGGTGAGCCGAGTGGCTACCTCCGGAAAGTGATCCTCCCGACCCTCGCGCGAACGTTCAAGTTCAACCTCGAAGCGCCGTGGCAGGACCTCCCGGCGCCGGTGCGCAAGGCGCTGCTGAACGGGGTGGCCGGCCGCACGCTCACGTATCAGTACGACAGCGCGCGCGCCCACGGTGAGTATCAATCGACGTGGGAGGGAGTCCTGCGCCATATCGAGCGCCGCTATCGCGAGACGGCGTCGGACAGCGTGCGCGCGCAGCTCGAGGAGTTCATGGTCGAGCAACCCTGTCCCGACTGCCAGGGGAAACGGCTGCGTCCGGAGAGCCTGGGAGTACTCGTGGGCGGGAAGAGCCTCGGCGACGTGGTGGAGCTGTCGGTGGAAGACGCGGTCCGCTTCTTCGACGGGTTGGTGCTGCGGTCCGACCGGGGGCCCGGCCTCGATCGCGAGATCGCGGGCCCGATTCTCAAGGAGGTCAACGACCGGCTGCGGTTCCTGAAGGACGTCGGCCTCGCCTACCTGACGCTGGGCCGGTCGGCCGCGTCGCTCTCCGGCGGTGAGACGCAGCGGATTCGCCTCGCCACCCAGATCGGGAGCCGGCTGGTGGGCGTGCTGTACATCCTGGACGAGCCATCGATCGGCCTGCACCAGCGCGACAACGCGCGGCTGCTCGCGACCTTGAAAGAACTGCGCGATCTCGGGAATACCGTCCTGGTGGTCGAGCACGACCAGGACACGATCCGCGAGGCGGACTACGTCGTGGATCTCGGGCCGCGGGCCGGGCGCCATGGGGGTGAGGTGGTCGCCGCCGGAACACTGGCCGATGTGCTGGCGCACCCCGAGTCTCTCACGGCGCGGTACCTGCGCGGCGAGCTGCGCATCCCGGTGCCGGGGGTCCGGCGGCGGGTCGACCCGGAGCGGATGCTCCGTGTGGTGGGTGCGCGCCACCACAACCTCAAGAATCTCACGGTCGATTTCCCGCTCGGCACCTTTATCGCGGTCACCGGCGTGTCGGGCTCGGGGAAATCCACGCTCGTCACCGACATTCTGTACCAGGCCCTGGCCCGGCATTTTTACCGCGCGAAGGTGATGCCCGGCGTGCACGACCGCATCGAGGGTCTGGCGCACATCGACAAGGTGATCGACATCGACCAGAGCCCCATCGGCCGCACGCCCCGGTCCAATCCGGCGACGTACACCGGGTTGTTCACGCCGATTCGCGAGCTGTTCGCCGAGCTGCCCGAGTCCAAGATCCGCGGGTATGGCCCGGGGCGCTTCTCCTTCAACGTGAAGGGGGGACGCTGCGAGGCGTGCCAGGGAGACGGCCTGGTGAAGGTCGAGATGCACTTTCTCCCCGACGTCTACGTGCCGTGCGAGGTCTGCAAGGGCCGGCGCTACAACCGGGAGACGCTCGAGGTCCGCTACAAAGGGAAGGGCATCGCGGACATGCTCGACCTGATGGTGTCCGACGCGCTGGAATTCTTTCAGCCGCAGCCCCGCATTCATACGAAACTGGACCTGCTGAACGACGTAGGGCTCGGGTACATCCACCTCGGCCAGTCGGCCACGACCCTGTCGGGCGGCGAAGCGCAGCGCGTCAAGCTCGCGACCGAGCTGGCGAAGCGTGACACAGGCCGCACCCTGTACATCCTCGACGAACCGACCACCGGCCTGCACTTCGAGGATGTACGCCTCCTGCTGGAGGTGTTGCACCGGCTCGTTGACAAAGGAAACACGGTGGTCGTGATCGAGCACAACCTCGACGTGGTGAAGACCGCCGACTGGGTGATCGACCTGGGGCCGGAAGGCGGCGACGCCGGCGGCCTCGTGGTGGGGGCAGGCACCCCGGAGGCGCTCGCGCGGGTGGCCGGCTCCTCGACCGGCCAATTTCTCGCCAAGGTGTTGCAGCCCGGAGACTGAGCCGTAGCTTGAAGCTGGAGGGACGGACCACCATCGGGACCTGACCGGGAGCGTGGTGAAATGGAAGGCGTGCTTGCGGTTGTCCTGCTGTTTGGTGGCGGTACCCTGTTCCTTCTATCAGTGTCGCCGGTGGGCCGCGCGCTGGCGGAGCGCATCCGGGGACGTCCGGCGGCGGCGGGCGCCGGTGCGGCGGAAGACCTGCAGGCTGAGCTGCAGGAGGTGCGCCGCGAGCTTGCCGAGCTGGTCGAGCGGATGGACTTCATGGAGCGGTTGTTGGCCAAGGCGCGCGATGCCGAGCGGCTCGCGCCGCCACCGCGCTGATGCGGCCTAACGCCGCTATTAGATTTGGCGGAGCGGATGCCCGCCGAGCGGCGACCCGTACCTAGAGGATCCTCATGGGAATCTTTGACCGCCTGTCGACCCTGATCCGCTCCAACATCAACGAGCTGATCTCCCGCGCGGAAAATCCCGAAAAGATGCTCAACCAGCTGATCGTCGATATGCGGACGCAGCTGGCGAAGGCCAAGCTGCAGGTCGCGGCGGCGATCGCGGATGAGAAACGCCTCTCATCGCAGGTCGAACAGGAAAAGAAGAGCGCTGAGGATTGGGAGCGCCGGGCGGTGCTGGCGGTGAAGGAAGGGCGCGACGACCTGGCGAAGCAGGCGTTGCTGCGGCACAACGAGCACGCGCAAGGCGCGGTGCAGCTGCACGAGGCCTGGGTGAAGCATCGCGAAGAGACGGACAAGCTCAAGCTGTCGCTGCGCCAGCTGAACGAACGGATCGAAGAGGCCAAGCGCAAGAAAAACATCCTCATCGCGCGCGCGAAACGGGCGGAAGCGCACAAACGGATCCAGGAAACGATGTCTTCGATCGGCGACAAGAGCGCCTTCGAGACATTCGAGCGGATGGCCGAGCAGATCGAGCATGAGGAGCGCAAGCTGCTGGCCGCCGCCGAGGTGAACGAGGATCTTTCGGGCGACACGCTGGTGAAGCAGTTCGCGCAGATCGAGGTCAAGGCGGACGCGGATCAGCAGCTGCTGGAGCTCAAGCAGAAGATGGGGATCTTGTCGGCGGGGTCGCCGGGCGGCTCCAAGCAGCTCGGTAAGGGCGCGTCCGATGCGCAGGTCATCGAGGACGACGAGGCAGAGCCACCCCGCTGAGCCCTGAAGTAGCTCCTTCTCCCCCTCCCTCACGACTGGGCGCCACGTTCGTGGCGCTCTTTGTCGCTGCCCTGGTCGTCTGGTTCGTGGCCCGGGTGTCGGCGGTCGTGCTGCTCGTCCTGTTGGCGGTGCTGGTGGCGACCTATCTCGCGGCCATCACCGACCAGCTCGAGCACCGGTTCCGGGTACCCCGCTGGGCCGGCATCACGATCTCGGTGGTGGGTACGGTCGCCGGGCTGGTGGGCATCGGTGCGCTCATCCTCCCGCCCGTCATCGACCAGACGCAGGCGCTCATCACGACGCTCCCCCAGACCCTGACCGACATCCAGAACGTGCTGGCCGGCTGGGCCAGCCAATATCCCGTGCTGCGCCGCACCGAGCTGGCCAACCCGGCGTCCGGCTTCGTGGCGCAATTCATCAACGACGCGACGGACTTTCTGCGGGCCTCGATCCTGCCCTACCTGCGGGCCGGCGGGAAGGGGTTCATCGAGGGCGCGAGCGTCATCGTTATGGGCCTCTACCTGGCGCGCAATCCTGCGCAGTACCGCGCCAACATCCTGGCGCTCGTCCCGCCCCGCTCCCGGCCGGTCGCGATGCGCATCCTGGACGACGCCCGGGCGACACTCCGCGCCTGGGTCGCCAGCCAGCTGCTTGCCATGTTCGTGCTCGGCGTGCTCACGGCCATCGGCCTGCTCATTCTGGGCACGCCGTACTGGCTGGCCTTCGGCGTCCTGGCGGGGGTGGCGGCGGTCGTGCCGTTCTTCGGCACGCTGGTGTCGACCGTGTTGCCGGCGCTATTCGTGGTGGGGACGGGCGACTGGATCAAAGTCACGGCGGTGCTGCTGCTCGGGGTCGTGGTGCACGTGGTCGAAGCCAACTTCGTCGCTCCGCTGATCATGGAGAAGAAGGTGTCGCTCCCGCCGGTGCTCACGATCTCGAGCGTCCTCGTGATGGGGACGTTGTTCGGTGCCGTTGGGCTCGTAGTCGCGGTGCCGATTCTGGCGCTCACGATCGTCCTCGTGCGGCACATCGTCCAGGGTGAGATCTACGGCGACATCGCGCACCGGATGAGTCGGCCGTGCTGCGCGGCGAACGTCGCTCCGGCGCGGATCGTCGCCATGCCGAGTCCGTACCTCCACCGCGCTCCCGCCTGATGCCCGAGGCGCGGCAGCACCGCTTCCTGGTCATCGCCGATCGCGAGTTCGGCCCGCTCAAGTCCAAGACGGCGAACTCGTGCATCCGCTACTTCCCGGAGCGGATCGTAGGCGTGCTCGACCGCGACGCATGCGGGTCGGACCGTGCAGGACGTGCTCGGGTTCGGCGGCGCGATCCCCGTAGTCGGGGACTTCGAGCAGGGCCTCGCGCTCGGGGCGGGGCTACGGCGGTGCTGATCGGCATCGCCCCGACCGGCGGCCAGCTGCCGCCGGAATGGCGCGGCTGGCTCAAGACCGCCATCGGCCGCGGCCTCGAGATCTGGAGCGGGCTGCACACCTTCATCGGCGACGATCCGGAGCTCGGCCGCACTCGCCCGCGCGCGCGGCGTACGCGTGCTCGACGCGCGCAAGCCGCCGGCCGACCTGGGGATCGCGGATGGTCGCGCGGCCGAGGTCGACGCGTACGTGATTCTCACGGTCGGCACCGACTGCAACGTCGGCAAGATGACGACCCAGCTCGAGCTGCGGACCGCGCTCACCCAGCGCGGCCACCGGGCGCGGTTCGTGGCCACGGGACAGACGGGGATCTTCATCGAGGGCTGGGGCATCGCCGTGGACGCGGTGGTCGCCGACTTCATCGCCGGTGCCGCGGAGCGGCTCGTGCTCCAGGGCGCCGAGGGCGCCGATATCGTGCTCGTGGAAGGGCAGGGAAGCCTGATCCACCCCGGCTACTCGGGCGTGACCCTCGGCCTGCTGCACGGCACCTGTCCCGACGCGCTCATCCTGTGTCACCAGGTGACCCGCGACCACATCGGCGACTACCACGGCCGGGAGCCGTGGGTGCGGATTCCGCCGCTCTCCGAGATGATCGAGATCTACGAGAGTGCGATGGCGCCGGTCCGGCCGACGCAGGTCATCGGCATCGCGCTCAACACGTTCGACCTGGACGAGGATGTCGCGCGCGCCGCGGTGCGGCGCGCCATGCAGGAGACCGGGCTGCCGGCCACGGATCCCGTGCGGTTTGGAGTGGAGCCGCTGGTCGAAGCGGTGGTGCGCGGGGCGCTGGCTGCCCGCTAGCGCAGTGTCGGTGGTGAAGGAGGTGGAGCGAATCCTATCATGACGCTGGACCGATCCTTGACTCCATGGGTCATGGCGGTGGCCGTCTGCCTCCCAACGTCGGGACGCGCGCAAGACAGCATCCCTTGGCCGAGGGGCGACAGACTGTCCGTCTCGGTGGCGAGCGCGTCTGCCTTCGAAGCCGTAGGTGACAGCGTGCGGATCGAGTACACGGTGACCAACGCGCCCAACAGTGAACAGGCAGTCCGGGCGTTCGTCGTGCGTGCGTTCCTGCCGCAGTACCGGCTGCGATCGCCGACGCTCTGGTGGGGGAGTATCGGCGTGCGGCAGGACTCCTCGGCGGCCTCACTGGTCCGCCGAAAGTCGCAGCAGCTCATCCCGCCAGGCGGTAATCTGGGAGGGTTTCAGTTTGCGGCCGTAGGCCTGCCAGAGCCTGTCGCCTATCGCGTTGCCGGATATTACGAGCTCCCAGAGGCGGACGAGGGCACGCTCGTCCAGACACCTCCGTCCTTCTGGGTGAACTCCGTCCCCGGGTTCACGGTCGGCATCGTCCCGTTCCCGCCGGACTCGACGCCGAGATTCCTGTTCGGCCGGGTGCGCAAGCTCACCGACCGCGCCTGTGATCTCGGCTGGCTCACCCCGACCCAGTGCGGCACCCTATGGGGCAGGCTCGATCGCGCGCAGCAAGCCCTTGGCCAAGGCGACATCGCAGGTGCGCGAGGCCATGTTGAGGCGTTTCGCAACGACGTGAGCACATTCACCGGTGATGCCTTCGCCCTGCTCAAGCCCAACGCCGACTACGCGCTCCGAGTCTGGTCTAGTGCCCGCTCTCGTTGACTGCCGTCGCGCCGACGGTGGCCGCGTGAGGTGGCGCGCATTCATCGGTAAGATTACTCCGTTGGTCATGGCGGCAGCGCTCGGTCTCCCGACGTCGGGACACGCGCAGGACAGCATCCCGTGGCCGAGGGGCGACCGACTGTCCGTCTCGGTGACGGCGCGACTGCTCGCCAGCGCCGGCGACACCGTGCGCATCGAGTACACGGTGACGAACGCGCCAAACAGTGAGCAGCCGGCCGAGGCGTTCGTCGTGCGCACGTTCCTGCCGCAGTACGAGGTGCGATCACCGACGCTCTGGTGGGGAAGTATCGGCGTGACGCAAGACTCGTCGGCGATCCACTGGTCCGCGGAGACTCGACAGGACGCTCATCCAGCCGGGCACGAGCCTAGGAGGATTTCAGTTCGCGGCGGTAGGAGTTCCCGAGCCGGTTGCCTATCGCGTCGCGGGAGATTATCCCCCTTCCCGAGGTCGACGAGGGCGCGCTGGTCCAGACACCTCCGTCCTTCTGGGTGAACTCCGTCCCCGGATTCACGGTCGGCATCGTCCCCTTCCCATCGGACTCGACGCCCGAATTCCTCCTCGGCCGGCTGCGCACGCTCACCGACCGCGCCTGCGATCTCGGCTGGCTCACCCCGACCCAATGCGGCATGCTACGGGACAGGCTCAATTTCGCGCAACGAGCCCTCGGCCGAGGGGACGTCGCAGGGGCACGAGGCGACGTTGTGGTGCTTCGCAACGACGTGAGCGCATTGACCGGTGACGCGTTCGCTTTGCTCAAGCCCAACGCCGACTACGCGCTCCGGCTCTGGCCAGCCCGCGCCCGCTAGCGCAACACCCGGGGCACCGCCGCGGCGATTTCGGTACCCATTCGTGGCTTTCCCCTCCTCTATATAGGGGCCTGAACCGCCCCATCCTCGTGGTCTCCGATGTCGCCGCACGCCTCGTGCGTCGCGGTCTGCTCGATCCCGCGGACCCGACGCTGCCGCGGTGGCGCGAGACGCGCGTCGTCGTGTTTGCGCACGGGCCGGTGGTTTACGAGGCCCTGCGGGTCGAGCGTGAGGCCGCAGCGGAGACGTGCCTGTCGTCGCGTTGACGCGTTCCCGCGGCCCCCCTACGTTACGGCCGCGCCATGCTACGCCCGCTCCCCTCCCCGCTACAGCTGTTCAACACGCTCACTCGCCGCGTCGAGCCCTTCACCCCGCTCCAGTCTCCCCGGGTGACGCTCTACACCTGCGGGCCGACGGTGTGGAACTACGCCCACATCGGCAACTTCCGCACGTTTCTGTTCGAAGATCTGCTGCGCCGCTTTCTCGAGTTCGCGGGCTACGACGTGTTCCACATCATGAACCTCACCGACGTGGACGACCGTACCATCAAGGCGGCGGCGGCGGCGAATACGACGCCTGGCGGCGCACACCGAGCCGTTCGTCACGGCGTTCTTCGAAGACCGCGACTACCTGCGGATCAAGCCGGCCCACGTGTATCCGCGCGCCACCCAAACGGTGCCCGCGATGGTCGAGCTGGTCGAGCGGCTGCTCGAGCGGGGCATCGCGTACGCCGGCGACGACGGGTCAGTGTACTTCGCGATCGCGAAGTTTCCGGGCTACGGCCGCCTGTCGCAGCTCGATACCCGCGAGCTCAAGGCGGGAGCGCGGGTGGCGAGCGACGAATACGCCAAGGACGATCCCAGAGACTTCGCGCTCTGGAAACGCGCGGTGCCCGTGGACGAGACGGTGGGCGCCGCGTGGGACGCACCGTTCGGGCGCGGCCGCCCCGGATGGCACCTGGAATGCTCGGCGATGTCGTTGTCGGAAATCCGCAGCCGCTTTGGCGTCGAGACGCTCGACCTCCACGCGGGGGGAATCGATCTCGTGTTTCCGCACCATGAAGACGAGATCGCCCAGTCCGAAGCGGCGACGGGACAGCCGTTCGTCCGCCACTGGCTGCACGCGGAGTTCCTCAACGTGCGCGGCACCAAGATGTCGAAACGGTTCGGCAACTTTCTCACGGCGCGTGATCTGCGCGATCAGGGCGTCGATCCCGCGGCCGTGCGTCTTCTGTTCTGGCAGACGCACTATCGCCAGGCGCTCGATTTCAACGACGCAGCGCTCGAGGGCGCGCGCGAAGGGGTGCGGCGGCTCGGGGAATTTCACGCGCGACTTGCACAGGTGCCGCCGACTCCGGGCGGTGACCGCACGACGACGGCCGGAGTCTCGGCGCTCGACGCGCTCGCGCTCGAGTTCGAAACGGATTTCTGCACCGCGCTGGCCGACGATCTCAACGCGCCCCGCGCGGTGGCGGCGCTGTTCGATTTCGTCCGCGCGGTGAACCGGGAGCTCGATCAGGCGGCGGTGACGCCGGACGTGCGGCGGGCGCTCGGGGCGCTGGACGGGGCGATGACCGTGCTGGACGTCCTGCCGAGCGCCAAGACGGTCGCCGCCGACCTCACGGCGTGGGTCGCGGAGCAGCTCGCGGCCCGCGAAAAGGCCCGTAAGGCCAAGGACTTCCGCGAGGCGGACCGGATCCGGGCCGGGCTGCGCGAGCGCGGCGTGGAAATCGAAGACACCCCCGCCGGAACCAAGTGGCGGGTGGTCTAAGTCATTCGCGGCACGTCCCTTGCCCTAATGCATCCCCGCGTTTATCCTACCCGTCTAAGAAGTTCCGGCGTCGGTCGCTCATGTCGCCCAACGGACTTGGCTCAGCTGACGTAGCTCAATCGGTAGAGCAGCTGATTTGTAATCAGCAGGTTAAGGGTTCGAGTCCCTTCGTCAGCTCACGTTGCCGAAGAGGAGATACATTGACGCCCCGACGTACGACGAGACCAACACACCCCGCGCCTTGGGAACGCGGGGTGCGTTGTCATGGGGGCGAGAGAAGTGCGGGATCGGACCGGGACGCTGGCTGGGTGGGGTGCCCGAGTGGCCAAAGGGAGCAGACTGTAAATCTGCCGGCGTCAGCCTACGAAGGTTCGAATCCTTCCCCCACCACTCGGCGCGCGGGCGTAGCTCAGTTGGTAGAGCGTCAGCCTTCCAAGCTGAGGGTCGCGGGTTCGAATCCCGTCGCCCGCTCTCGCTCGCGTAGCTCAGTCGGTAGAGCGCATCCTTGGTAAGGATGAGGTCACCGGTTCAATCCCGGTCGCGAGCTCTGGGAGAGACAAAAGGCGGTGTCAGGTCCCAGGTGTCAGGTGTCAGTACGGCAACCGCTGACACCCGACACCCGACACCTGACACCTTAAGGGAAAGATCTATGGCCAAAGCCAAGTTCGAGCGCACCAAGCCCCACGTCAACGTCGGGACCATCGGGCACGTCGACCACGGGAAGACGACGTTGACGGCGGCGTTGACGAAGGTGGCGGCGGATAAAGGGCTCGGCGACCTACATCAGCTACGACCAGGTGGCGAAGGCGTCGGAGTCGCAGGGCCGCCGCGACGCGACGAAGATCCTGACGATTGCGACGAGCCACGTGGAGTACTCGACGGAAGCGCGCCACTACGCGCACGTGGATTGCCCGGGCCACGCGGACTACGTGAAGAACATGATCACGGGCGCCGCGCAGATGGACGGGGCGATCCTGGTGGTGAGCGCGGTGGACGGGCCGATGCCGCAGACGCGGGAGCACATCCTGCTGGCGCGCCAGGTGAACGTGCCGGCGATCGTGGTGTTCCTGAACAAGTGCGATCTGGTGGACGACCCGGAGCTCCTGGACCTGGTGGAGCTCGAGGTGCGGGAGCTGCTCTCGAAGTATGAGTATCCGGGCGACGACATCCCGGTGATCCGGGGCTCGGCGCTGAAGGCGATCGCGGGCGAGAAGCAGTGGGTGGACAAGGTGTTGGAGCTGATGAGCGCGCTCGATACGAACATCCCGATTCCGAAGCGCGAGGTGGACAAGCCGTTCCTGATGCCGGTCGAGGACGTGTTCTCGATCACGGGCCGGGGGACGGTGGCGACGGGGCGGATCGACCGCGGCAAGGTGAAGGTGCAGGAGGAAGTGGAGATGGTGGGGTTTGGGACGGATAAGAAGACGGTGGTGACGGGGGTGGAGATGTTCCGGAAGCTGCTGGATGAGGGGCAGGCCGGGGACAACGTGGGGTTGTTGCTGCGCGGGGTGGAGAAGGCGGAAGTGGAGCGGGGGATGGTGCTGGCGAAGCCGGGGTCGATCAAGCCGCACACGAAGTTTGACGCGGAAGTGTACGTGCTGAACAAGGAAGAGGGCGGGCGGCACACGCCGTTTTTCAAGGGGTACCGGCCGCAGTTTTACTTCCGGACGACGGACGTGACGGGGACGGTGGAGTTGCCGGCGGGGGTGGAGATGGTGATGCCGGGGGACAACACGAAGATGGTGATCGAGCTGATCACGCCGATCGCGATGGAGGAGCAGTTGCGGTTTGCGATTCGCGAAGGCGGCCGCACGGTGGGGGCGGGCGTCGTCACGAAGATCCACAAATAGGCGGGATGGCGGGCAGGCGGGCAGGCGGGAACCACCCGCCTACCCGACCACCCGCCCACCCGCCCGACATTCGAGGTCTCAATGCCGCGCGAGAACATCATCATGGAGTGCACGACCTGTAAGACCCGGAACTACTTCACCACCAAGAACCGGCGCAAGCATACGGAGCGCGTGGAGTGGAAGAAGTTCTGCCCGCGCTGCAACAAACAGCAGCTGCACAAGGAATCGAAGTAGCCGTGGCGACGGAGGCAGTCGACAGTCCCAAGCGGAATTGGGTCGTCCGTCTCGTGGAATTCTTCCGCGAGGTGCGCACCGAAATCCGCAAGGTCTCCTGGCCCACCGTGCCGGAGCTCAAGAAGGCGACGACCGTCATTGTGATCTTCGTCGCGATTCTCGGCCTCGTCATCGGCTGGATGGACTGGCTGCTGCAGCAGATCTTCGTCGTCGGCCTGGCAAAACTGTTCTGATGTCGGATCATCGCTGGTACGCGATTCAGACGACGGCCGGACACGAAAACAAAGTGCGCTCCCTGGTCGAGCGGCGGATCAAAGACGATCTGCGGCCGACCGAGGAGAAGCCGATCCGGCAGGCCTTGGTCCCCATCCAGGAAGTGGTGGAGATCAAGAACGGCAAGAAGGTGACGGTCGATCGCAAGATCTATCCCGGGTACGTGCTCGTGGAGATGGTCTTGAATCAGGAGACGATCCACGTCATCAACGGGATCCAGGGCGTGATCAAGTTCGTCGGCACCGGGCGGTTGCCGATGCCGCTCCGCCCGGACGAGGTGAACCGCCTGCTCGGGATCGAAGAAGCGACCAAGGACGAAGAGCCGACGGAGCTGATTCCGTTTCTCGTCGGCCAGGTGGTCGAGATTACCGAAGGGCCGTTTTCGGATTTCAGCGGCACGGTGGAAGAGGTCATCGCGGACAAGGGGAAGGTTCGAGTGTCGGTCTCCCTGTTCGGCCGTCCGACCTCGGTGGAGCTCGACTACCTGCAGCTCAAGGCGCACTGAAGCCACCCCCACCACGGGGCGTCTAGTGGGAGCCGGTGACGCATCCCGGCGCCAACGAGGGAGATTATGGCAAAGCCGATTACCGCATTGGTGAAGCTGCAGGTCGTCGCCGGGCAGGCCACGCCGGCGCCTCCGGTCGGGACCGCGCTCGGGCCCCACGGCATCAACATCATGGACTTCGTGAAGCAGTTCAACTCGCGGACCCAGGCGGCCGCCGGGATGGTGACCCCGGTGGTGGTGACGATCTACAAGGATCGCACCTTCACCTTCATTACCAAGACGCCGCCGGCCGCCGTGCTGCTCAAGAAGGAAACCGGCATCGAGAAGGGATCGGCCACGTCGAACCGGACGAAAGTGGGCAAGGTGACCCGGGCGCAGATCCGCAAGATCGCCGAGCTCAAGATGCCCGATCTCAACTCCGACTCGATCGAGTCGGCGATGAAGATGGTGGCGGGCACGGCCCGCTCCATGGGCCTCGAGGTGGTGGACTGATGCGGACGCACGGCAAGAAGTACAACACCGCCGTCACGGCGTTGGGCGCCCGGCGGCTGTACGGGCTGCGCGAGGCGGTGGACCGGGTGCAGGCGACCGCGTTCGCCAAGTTCGACGAATCGGTGGATGTGGCGGTGCGTCTCGGCGTCGATCCCAAGCATGCGGACCAGATCGTCCGCGGCACGGTGTCGCTGCCGCACGGGACGGGAAAGAAGCTGCGCGTGCTCGCGATCGCTCAGGGCGACAAGGCGAAGGAGGCCGAGGCCGCCGGGGCGGACTTCGTGGGGATCGAGTACATCCAGAAGATCAAGGATGGCTGGCTCGACACCGACGTGATCGTCGCCACGCCCGACGTGATGGGCCAGCTGGCGCAGCTCGGTAAGGTGCTGGGCCCGCGGGGTCTGATGCCGAACCCGAAGGCCGGGACGGTGACCATGGATGTCGCCCGCGCGGTGAAGGAGCTGAAGGCGGGCAAGATCGAGTTCCGCGTGGACAAGAGCGGGATCGTCCACGCCCCGATCGGGAAAAAGTCGTTTTCCGCGGAGGCGCTCGAGCAGAATCTGCACGCCTTCATGGAGGCGATCGTGAAGGCGAAGCCGGCGGCGGCGAAGGGGCACTATGTCCGTTCGGTGACCGTGTCGAGCACCATGGGGCCGGGGGTGCCGGTAGACCCGGCGGGATATCATCAATGATCCGCACTAAAGAGCAGAAGCAGAACGTCGTGACGGGTCTGGTGACCAGGCTACGGCGGTCGCCCACCGTCTATGTGACGGATTTCACCGGCTTGAACGTGGCGCACCTCACCGATCTGCGGCGCAAGCTGCGGGCGGCGGGCGTCGAATACGTGGTCGTCAAGAACACGCTGGCGCGGCGGGCGCTGCTCGAGGCCCAGGTCAGCGGGCTCGAGCCGCACCTCACGGGCGCCACGGCGCTGGTGCTCGGCGGCGCCGACGCGATGGCGGCGGCGAAGGTGCTGACCGACTTCGCCAAGGAACACCAGAAGCCCGCGATCAAGGGCGCGCTGGTGGAAGGACGGATGATCACGTCCGACCAGGTCAAACAGCTCGCGGCGCTGCCGTCGCGGATGGAGCTGCTCGCCCAGCTTGGCGGGGCGCTCCAGTCGCCGATGGCAGGATTCGTGGGCACGCTGAACGGATTGCTGTACATGATGATGGGTGCCCTTGAGGCGCTCCGGACCAAGCGCTCAGAGGGCGCTGCTTCCTAACCGGGTGGGAGATACTATGGCGACGCAGACCTTGAGCACTGACGACCTGCTTGACGCAATCGGGAATCTTGTCCGTGGTCGAGCTGGCGCAGCTGATCGAGAAGTTCAAGGACAAGTTCGGCGTGACGATCGCGGCTCCGGCAGCGGCTCCGGCAGGTGGAGCGGGCGGCGGCGCGGCGGCCGCGGCCGCGGAAGAGCAGACGGAGTTCACCGTCATCCTGAAGGCCGGCGGCGAGAAGAAGATCCAGGTCATCAAGGAAGTCCGGGCCATCACCAGCCTGGGCCTGAAAGAGGCCAAAGACCTGGTGGAAGGCGCGCCCGGGACCGTGAAGGAAGGCGTGTCCAAGGCAGAAGCCGAAGAAATCAAGAAGAAGCTCGAAGCGCAGGGCGCAGTCGTCGAACTGAAGTAGACGCCGAGTTTGACGCCGCGGGCCAATTGGGGCCCGTCGGCGCGACTCCCGTCTCCTTTGGTCGACGACATGCGCGGATTCGCCACACTCCTGCTCGCTTGTACGAGCCCCTCAGTCCTCCCCCCTCTTGCAGAGGCAAGACGGGGAGGGCGGAGCCTTTTGCGTTACCCCGAGGTCTGACATGACGAAAGCGCTGCCGGTCCTGTCGTTTGCCAAGCTCGATACGGGGATGCCGATGCCGCATCTCCTCGACATCCAGACGCGCGCGTTTCAAACCCTGCTGCAGCCGTATGGCAAGGGTGAGCGCGCGGATATGGGGCTCGAGCGGGTGTTCAAGGACGTGTTCCCGATCCAGGACGTCAATGGCAACTACTCGCTCGAGTTCGTGAAGTACTCGCTCGGGGAGCCGAAGTACTCGGTCGAGGAGTGCATCGAACGGGACATGACGTATTCCGTCCCGCTCAAGGCGACGTTGCAGCTCGTCGTGATGGAGGAAGTCGGCGAAACGGTCAAGACCAAGCGGCCGAAAAACATCATCGAAAAAGAAGTGTATCTGGGCGAGCTCCCGATCCTCACGCCGCTCGGCACCTTCGTGATCAACGGCGCCGAGCGCGTCATCGTGTCGCAGCTGCACCGGTCGCCCGGCGTCGTGTTCGAGGAGAGCATCCACCCCAACGGCCAGCGGCTGTTCTCCGCCCGGATCATCCCGTTCCGCGGGTCGTGGGTCGAGTTCACGATCGACATTCACGACGTGATCTACGTCCACATCGACAAGAAGAAGAAGTTCCCGGCGACCGCCCTGCTGCGCGCCTTCGGCTACGGCACCAGCGCCGAGATCCTCAAGCTGTTCTACGCGACCAAGGAGATCGACATCACCGGCCGGCTGGAAGGCCGCGCCCAGAAGCGGGAAGTCCTGGGCACGCTGCTGGCGGTGGACGTTCCGGATCCCGAGAACAAGAAGGGCGATCCGCTGGGCCGCGTCGGCGACGAGCTGAGCCTCGAGCGGTTCAACCAGTTCCGCCGGGCCGGCATCGCCAAGGTCCGGGTGTTTGCCGGGTACACCTCGCTCGACCTGCGCGACGAGGCAATGCCGACGACGACCCGCGAGCGCCAGGGCCCGCACATCCTGGCGTTCGACGTGGCCGATCCCGAGACGGGCGAAGTGCTCGCCGAAGGCGGCCGCGAGGTGTCCGACGCGATGAAGAAGAAGCTGCTCAAGGCGAAGGTCACCCGGGTGGACGTGCTGCTGCCGCCGGGCCGCAGCGAGTCGCCGCTGATCAAGAACACGCTGCTCAAGGACCCGACCCACACCGAGGCCGAGGCGCTCGAGCAGATCTACGCCCTGCTGCGTCCGGGCGAGGCTCCGAATCTCGAGACCGCGCGCCAGGCGCTCGAGCGGCTGTTCTTCCACCCCAAGCGCTACGACCTGGGACGGGTGGGACGCTACAAGATCAATCAGCGCCTCAAGGTGAACGTCCCGAAGGACAACACGGTCCTCACCGAGGACGACTTCATCGCGATCGTGCGGTACCTGATCGAGCTGTCCGAAGGGCGGGGCTACACCGACGACATCGACCACCTCGGCAACCGGCGCGTGCGCTCGGTGGGCGAGCTGATCGCCAATCAGTTCTCGGTGGGTCTCTCGCGCATGGCGCGGCTGATCAAGGAGCGGATGAGCATCAACAACGATCCCGAGCGGATCACGCTCGACGATCTGGTCAATGCGCGGACGGTGAGCGCCGTGATCCAGGCGTTCTTCGGCAGCTCCCAGCTGTCGCAGTTCATGGATCAGACCAACCCGCTGGCCGAGCTGACGCACAAGCGCCGACTCTCGGCGCTCGGCCCCGGGGGCCTGACGCGCGAGCGCGCCGGGTTCGAGGTGCGCGACGTGCACTACAGCCAGTACGGCCGTATGTGCCCGATCGAGACGCCGGAAGGTCCGAACATCGGCCTGATCACCAGCCTCTCGTGCTACGCGCGGGTCAACGACCTGGGCTTCATCGAGACGCCCTATCGCGTGGTGAAGGACGGCAAGGTGACGGGCGAGACGCGCTGGCTGTCGGCCTCGGAAGAGGAAGACTTCGCCGTGGCGCAGGCCAACGCCAAGCTGACGGAAGACGGGCGGTTCGCCGACGAGCTGGTGCTGTGCCGCAAGCGGGACGACTACCCGCTGCTCACGCCGGCCCGGATCGACTACATGGACGTCGCGCCCGAACAGCTCGTGTCGATCGCGGCGGCGTTGATCCCGTTCCTCGAGCACGACGACGCCAACCGCGCGCTGATGGGGTCGAACATGCAGCGGCAGTCGGTGCCGCTGCTGTTCCCGCAGGCGCCGCTCGTGGGCACCGGGCTCGAAGACAAGGTGGCGCGCGACTCGGGCGCCGTGGTCATCGCGCGCCGCGGCGGCGTCGTCACGCGCGTGACGGCGGACGAGATCATCGTCGACACCGGCGATGAAGAGGTGAAGACGGGCGATCATCCGCTCGCGCGCCTCAAGCAACATGACCGCTACCGCGTCAAGAAGTTCTGGCGCACCAACCAGGACACCGCCATCAACCAGCGGCCCCTGGTCACGCTGAACCAGAAGGTGAAGGCCGGCCAGATCATCGCGGACGGCGCCGGCACCGACCGGGGCGAGCTGGCCCTCGGCGCCAACGTGCTGGTGGCGTTCATGCCCTGGTACGGGCACAACTTCGAAGACGCCATCGTCCTGTCCGAGCGCCTGGTGAAGGACGACGTCTACTCGTCGATCCACATCCAGGAGCTCGAGCTGCACGTCCGCGACACCAAGCGCGGCCGGGAGGAGATCACGCGCGAGATCCCGAACGTTGCCGAGGAGTCGCTGGTCGACCTCGACGAGCGGGGGATCGTGCGCATCGGCGCCCACGTGAAGGCGGGCGACATCCTGGTCGGCAAGATCACGCCGAAGGGAGAGACCGAGCTTTCGCCCGAAGAGAAACTGCTGACCGCCATCTTCGGCGAGAAGGCGAAGGACGTGAAGGACTCGTCCCTCAAGGTGCCGCCGGGGATGGAAGGCGTCGTCATCGACGTGAAGATCTTCTCGCGCATCGAGGACCACGTCGTCGAAAAGGACCGGGGCGAGCGCATCGGCGAAGTCCGCCGCCTCGAGGCCGAGGAAAAGAGCCGCATCTCGGAGGCGATGGTCTCCGAGCTGCGCGAGATGCTCGCGGGCCAGGAAGTCGGCCTGATGCTCAAGGCGGGCACGGTCGAGGAGTATCTGCCGGCCGGCACCAAGCTCACGGCGCCGCAGCTCGAGCAGATCGTATTCACCGACGTCGACTTGAAGACGCTGCGGGTGGCGAGCAAGGGCGTCAACGAGCGGCTCCGGGCGGTGTTCGATGCCGCGCAGGGGGAGCGCGCCAAGATCGAGGAAAAGTCGGAGGATCAGATCGACAAGATTCTCCAGCCCGACGAGCTCCCGCCGGGCGTGATCCAGCTCGTCAAGGTGTACGTCGCCGAGAAGCGCAAGATCTCGGTGGGCGACAAGATGGCGGGCCGGCACGGCAACAAGGGCATCATCGCGCGCATCGTGCCGGAGGAAGACATGCCGTTCCTGCCGGACGGCTCGCCGGTGGACATCGTGCTCAACCCGCTCGGCGTGCCCTCGCGTATGAACGTGGGGCAGATTCTCGAGACGCACCTCGGCTGGGCGGCGCGCATCCTGGGCTTCGAGGCCAAGACGCCCGTGTTCCAGGGCGCCGACGAGACGGAGATCGGCGTGCTGCTGCGCCTGGCCGCGCTCACCTGGGCCGCCGAGGCACTGCGCCTCGAGCAGCGGCCGCCGGAGATCACGTCCGACACGGTGCGCGAGATCATGGAGGACCTGCGGCGCCTCCCCGTCACCAACGGCACCCGGCCGAATCTCACCACCGCCGGCGTGGCGTTGCTGGCCTCGCGGGCGCTCGCGCAGGAAACGCGCGACGTGTATCGCAGCGTGGTGGACTTCCTCAAGTTCGCGGCCAAGACGCTGGCCGACCGCGAGCGGGACCAGACCGGGGTCGAGCGGGAGATCCACAGCGCCCGCCTCGAGGCCGAAGACCTGCCCAAGGGCGAGAAGGCGACGCTCAAGGCCACGCTCAAGGACATCGAGAAGCAGCTCGAGCAGAACAAGCCGGCCGAAGTCCTGGAAGCGAGCGGGCTGCCGGCGCTGGCCGGCCTGCTCGGTCCGAAGTCCGAGGCCGACGTGGATCAGGCCGTGAACGAGCTGCTGCGCGTCGCGGGGCTGTCGCCGACGGGCAAGGCGCGGCTGCGGGACGGGCGCACCGGCGAGTACTTCTCGTCGGACGTCACGGTGGGCTTGATCTACATGATGAAGCTGTCGCACCTGGTGGACGACAAGATTCACGCGCGCTCGATCGGCCCGTACTCGCTGGTCACGCAGCAGCCGCTCGCCGGCAAGGCCCAGTTCGGCGGCCAGCGGTTCGGCGAAATGGAAGTGTGGGCGCTCGAGGCATACGGTGCGGCGCACACGCTGCAGGAGATCCTGACGGTCAAGTCGGACGACGTGAACGGTCGCAGCCGCGTCTACGAGGCGATCGTCAAGGGGCAGAACCTGCCGAAGCCCGGCATCCCGGAGTCCTTCAACGTGCTGGTGAAGGAACTCCAAGCTCTGGGTCTGAAGGTGACCCTGGGCACGACCGACGACGTGGAAGAGTGAGGACGGAACCGCGATGATCGACTTCCGGAGCGGACGCGAGCCCAAGAGCTCGAGCTTTGATTACATCCAGATTCGCATCGCCTCCCCGGAGGAAATCCGGGGCCCCCGCGACTCCAAGGAGCGCGAGCGCCTGGAGCTGCAGGGGCAGCGCACCTGGTGGTCGTGGGGCGAGGTCACCAAGCCCGAGACGATCAACTACCGGTCGTTCAAGCCGGAGCGCGACGGCCTGTTCTGCGAGCGCATTTTCGGTCCCGTAAAGGACTGGGAGTGCCATTGCGGGAAGTACAAGCGGATCCGTTACCGCGGGGTCATCTGCGACCGCTGCGGCGTCGAGGTGACGCTGTCGAAGGTGCGGCGCGAGCGCATGGGCCACATCGAGCTCGCCGTGCCCGTGGCGCACATCTGGTTCTTCAAGACGCTGCCGTCGCCGATGGGGAACCTGCTCGACATGACGCTGCGGGACCTCGAGCGGGTGATCTACTACACGAACTACGTGGTGATCGACCCCGGCAAGCAGGAAGTGGCCGAGCGCGAGCTGCTCGACGAGGACCGGTTCCTCGAGCTGCGCGCCAAGGCCAAGACTGAAGGGGACGGGGCCTTCAAGGCCGACATCGGCTCCCCGGCCGTGCGGGCGCTGCTGGAGCGCATCAACGTCGACAAGCTTGCCGACGAGCTGCGCGAAACGGTGGGCACCGAGACGAGCCAGCACCGCAAGAAGCAGATGCTCAAGCGGCTCAAGATCGTGGACGCGTTCCGCAATTCCGGAAACGCGGGCGAAGCGCGCAACAACCCGATGTGGATGATCCTCGACGTGATCCCGGTGATTCCGCCGGACCTGCGGCCGCTGGTGCCGCTCGACGGCGGCCGGTTCGCCACGTCGGACCTGAACGACCTGTACCGGCGCGTCATCAACCGGAACAACCGGCTCCAGAAGCTGATCCTGCACCGCGCGCCGGAGGTCATCCTGCGCAACGAGAAGCGCATGCTGCAGGAAGCGGTGGACGCGCTGTTCGACAACGGCCGCCGGTCCAAGGCGATCCGGGGACGTGGGAAACGTCCCCTGAAGTCGCTGTCCGACATGCTGAAGGGCAAGCAGGGCCGGTTCCGCCAGAACCTGCTCGGCAAGCGCGTCGACTATTCGGGCCGCTCGGTGATCGTGGTGGGGCCGGAGCTGCGGCTGCACCAGTGCGGGCTCCCCAAGGCGATGGCCGTCGAGCTGTTCAAGCCGTTCATCATCCACAAGCTGGTGGAGAAGGGCATCGCCGAGACGGTCAAGCGGGCCAAGAAGATCGTGGAGAAGGAGAGCCCCGAGGTGTACGAGATCCTCGAGGAGATCATTCAGGATCATCCTGTGCTGCTGAACCGCGCCCCCACGCTGCACCGGTTGGGCATTCAGGCGTTCGAGCCGGTGCTGGTGGAAGGCAAGGCGATCCGCATCCACCCGCTCGTGTGCGCGGCGTTCAACGCCGACTTCGACGGCGACCAGATGGCGGTGCACGTGCCGCTGTCGTTCGAGAGCCAGATCGAGTCGCGGACGCTGATGATTTCGTCGAACAACATCCTCAAGCCGTCCGATGGGCGGCCGGTGGCCGAGCCGTCGCAGGACATGGTGCTGGGGTGCTACTTCCTCACCAAGGAGCCCGTCGACTTCGAGCGGCTCGTTGCGAAGGCGCACCGGATCTCGTCGCTGGCGGAGCTCGACATGATGCTCGCCGTCAAGCGGCTGGAGTATCACTCGCCCGTGCAGTTCTGGTTCGTGCCCTCCGGCAGCGCCGACGGCGTTGGCGAGTGGGTGCCGACCACCGCGGGTCGCGTGATCATCAACAGCATTCTGCCGGAAACGCTGCGGGCCGAAGGGTTCCGCAACCAGGTGATGCGCAAGAAGGACCTGTCGGAGCTGGTGTTCGAGAGCTACCGCGGCGCCGGGTTGTCGGCCACGGTGCAGTTCCTGGACGCGCTCAAGGAGTTCGGCTTCCGCTACGCCACCATCGGCGG